>NZ_SMLB01000009.1 GCF_004349105.1 Jiangella aurantiaca | reverse complement strand
GCGGGGGGTGGGGCGGGCGCCGACGGTCCCGGCGATGGTCGGCCTCGGCGTCACCACCGGCCTGCTGGAGGCCGCGACCGCGCTGCCGTACCTGGCCGCGATCGGCCTGATGACGTCGAACGAGCTGAGCCCGGCGCAGTGGGCGCCACTGCTGGCCGGCTACAACGTGATCATGGTGCTGCCCGGCGTGCTGCTCTTCGTGGTCTGGCGGGTTGCCGGCGACCGGGTGCGGACACGATTCGAGCGGTTCCGCGACTGGCTGCAGGCCAACTCCGCCGAGACGCTGGCCTGGATCATGGGCATCGCCGGCGTCCTGCTGGTCCGCGACGCGGTGTACGTGCTGAACACCGAGTTCCGGTTCTTCGGCTGAGGCCGGCGGCGCGCTAGCATCCTAGCCATGGCCGACAAGGTGCAGTTCAACGTCTACCTGCCGCCGGACGTTGTCCGTGCAACCAAGCACCGCAGCATCGACGAGGAGCTGAGCCTCTCGGCGTTCGTCGAGAAGGTGCTCCGGCAGTACCTCGCCACCGCCGAGCAGGAGGATCCCCGATGACGCTCACCGTCCATCCGGTCCGGCACACGCCACACGCCGACGAGTGGGTCCGGGTCGTCGAGGCGCTCGGTGGCGTCGTCACCGGCCGTGACGGCGACCGCGTCGACCTCACGCTGGGGCACGGCCGGGTCGCCGTCGTCCGTGCGAGCGAGCCCGGCGCCGAGCTCGGTTTCGAGGCGCCCGACCTGCTCGCCGTCACCGCGGAGTGCGAGCGCAACGGGCTGGCGACGGTGTCGGCCGACGGGCGGCTGGAGGTCACCGGGCCGGACGGCTTGCGGGTCCACGTCGACGAGCACCCGCCGGCCGCGCCGCCGCCCGGCGCCGACCCGGCGCTGTCCACGCTGCCGCTCTGGTACTCACCGGACGTCGCGGGCGCGGCCGGAGTGCTGGACCGCCTCGGGCTGGCGGTGCGCATCGCGTCGCACTCCGGCGACTGGGTCGACTTCGTCGCACCCGGCGGCGGATTCGTGGCGGCGCACGCCGCCGACCGGCCCAGCGTCCAGCTCTCCTTCGAGTACGACGGCGACGTCCGCCCGCTGGCGGCCCGCCTGACCGCCCACGGCCTGGCCGCGTCCGTCGTCGACGAGAACTACGGGCTCACCGTCCGGCTGCCCGACCCCGACGGCACGGGCAACATCTGGGTGAACGAGGTCCAGACCGACCTGCACGGATACCGCCGGGCCGACACCCGGGAGGGCCGGGCAGACCGGCGATGAGATGCGGCCGGAGGCTCCCTCGATATCGTCGGTGCGAGGCGCCGAGCCAGGGCGACCATACCTGCGGCCATGCCCGGCCCGACGACATCTGAGCGTTGACGGCGTCGCCGCCGGAATGACGTCGAGAGGTGGTGGGGTTGTTGCAGACGGCCGGATCCCCGGCCGTCCCCCGAATCACGAACGAGGCATTCATGACCCGACCGATCCGTATCGGTGTCCAGATCCAGCCGCAGCACGCCGACTACCGGGAGATCCGCCGCGCCGCGGCGGAGGCCGAGGACGCCGGCGTCGACATCGTCTTCAACTGGGATCACTTCTTCCCGCTGCGCGGCGAGCCCGACGGCAAGCACTTCGAGTGCTGGACGATGCTCGGCGCCTGGGCGGAGCAGACGTCGCGGGTGGAGATCGGCGCGCTGGTGAGCAGTGTCGGTTACCGCAACCCCGAGCTGCTGGCGGACATGGCCCGCACCGTCGACCACATCAGCGACGGCCGGCTGATCCTCGGCATCGGCGGTGGCTGGTTCCAGCGCGACTACGACGAGTACGGCTACGAGTTCGGTACCGCGGGCAGCCGGCTGGACGACCTCGGTGAAGCACTGCCGCGGATCAAGAGCCGCTGGTCGAAGCTGAACCCGGCGCCGACCCGCGACATCCCGATCCTCATCGGCGGCGGCGGCGAGAAGAAGACGCTGCGCCACGTCGCCGAGCACGGCACCATCTGGCACGCCTTCGGCGACGCCACCGTGCTGCGCCACAAGATCGAGGTGCTGGACGGCTGGTGCGCGACCGTGGGCCGCGACCCGAACGAGATCGAGCGCTCGACGGCGGTCAGGGGGCGGCCCCGCGCGGCCGCCGAGGAACTGGTCGAGCTGGGCATCAGCCTGTTCACGCTCAGCGCATCGGGCCCGCTGTACGACCTCGGCTCGCTGGCCGACTGGGTCGCCTGGCGCGACCGAGTCAACGCAACCGCCTGAGCCGGTGAGAACGGCCGGCCGTCAGCGGCCGATGATCAGGCTCATCGCCTCGGCCCGCGTGGTGGCGTCGCGCAGCTGGCCGCGGACGGCGCTGGTGAGCGTCTTCGCGCCCGGCTTGCGGACGCCGCGCATCGTCATGCACAAGTGCTCGGCCTCGATGACGACGATGACGCCGGCCGGCTTGAGCAGCTCGACCAGCGAGTTCGCCACCTGAGACGTGAGCCGCTCCTGCACCTGCGGCCGCTTGGCGTAGACGTCGACCAGCCGGGCCAGCTTGGACAGCCCGGCGATGCGCCCCGAGGGTCCGGGGATGTAGCCGACGTGGGCGTAGCCGTAGAACGGAACCAGGTGGTGCTCGCACATCGAGGCCAGCTCGATGTCCTTCACCAGCACCATCTCGTCGTGGCCCAGCTCGAACGTCGTGGTGAGGACTTCGGCGGGGTCCTGGTGCAGGCCGCGGAACATCTCCGCGTAGGCCCGGGCGACCCGCGCCGGGGTGTCGAGCAGGCCGTCGCGGTCGGGGTCCTCACCGATCGCGACCAGCAGCTCGCGGACAGCGGCCTCCGCCCGGGCATGATCGAACCGCCCCGGCGGCACGGGCAGCACTGGTTCCGCGTTCACGTACCTCAGCCCTCGGCCTGGCCCTCGGGCTTCGGCACCGGCGGGAGCACGGGCGTCGGGTCCGGCGCGACGGTGATGGCGGCGTGCTCGTCGGCGTGGTGGCCGTTCGTCGACACCTTGATCGGGAACGCCACCGGACCGCGGTCGGACGGCTTCCGCGTGGCCGAACCCGTCCACGCCGGACGGCGGCCGCGCTTGCGGATGGGCGCGAAGACCTCGGCGACCTCTTCCTTGTTCAACGTCTCGCGTTCGAGCAGCGCGACGACCAGGTTGTCGAGCACCTCGCGGTTCTCGACCAGGATGTCGAACGCCTCTTGGTGCGCGGTCTCGATGAGCTTGCGCACCTCTTCGTCGACGACACCCGCGACGTTCTCGGAGTAGTCGCGTTCGTGCCCCATGTCGCGGCCGAGGAACGGCTCGGTCCGGTCGGAGCCGAACTTGATGGCGCCCAGCCGCTCGGTCATGCCGTACTGGGTGACCATGCGGCGGGCCAGCGTGGTGGCCTTGTCGATGTCGTTGGCCGCGCCCGTGGTGGGGTCGTGGAAGACGAGCTCCTCCGCCGCCCGGCCGCCCATCATGTAGGCGAGCTGGTCGAGCATCTCGTTGCGCGTGGTGGAGTACTTGTCCTCGTCGGGCAGCACCATGGTGTAGCCGAGGGCGCCGCCGCGCGGCAGGATCGTCACCTTGTGCACAGGGTCGGTGTGGTGCAGCGCCGCGGCCACCAGGGCGTGCCCGCCCTCGTGGTAGGCGGTGATCCGCTTCTCCGCGTCCTTCATCAGCCGCGAGCTCTTCTGCGGGCCCGCAACCACGCGGTCGATCGCCTCGTCGAGCGCCTGCGGCGTGATCATCTTCTCGTTCTTGCGCGCCGTGAGCAGGGCGGCCTCGTTGAGCACGTTGGCGAGGTCGGCACCGGTGAAGCCCGGCGTGCGGCGCGCCACCGCGCGGAGGTCGGCGTCCTCGGTCAACGGCTTGCCCCGGGCGTGGACGCCCAGGATCTTCTCGCGGCCCTCGAGGTCGGGCGGCTCGACGGCGATCTGCCGGTCGAAGCGGCCCGGGCGCAGCAACGCGGGGTCGAGGATGTCGGGCCGGTTGGTGGCCGCGATCAGGATGATGTTGGTCTTGATGTCGAAGCCGTCCATCTCGACCAGCAGCTGGTTCAGCGTCTGCTCGCGCTCGTCGTGACCGCCGCCCATGCCGGCGCCACGGTGCCGGCCGACCGCGTCGATCTCGTCGACGAACACGATGGCCGGCGCGTTCTCCTTGGCCTCCTTGAACAGGTCGCGGACCCGGGAGGCGCCGACACCGACGAACATCTCGACGAAGTCGGAACCGGAGATGGAGTAGAACGGCACGCCCGCCTCGCCGGCGACCGCGCGGGCCAGCAGCGTCTTACCGGTACCGGGCGGGCCGTACAGCAGCACGCCCTTTGGGATCTTGGCGCCGACCGCCTGGAACTTGCCCGGCTCCTGCAGGAACTCCTTGATCTCGTGCAGTTCCTCGACCGCCTCGTTCGCGCCGGCTACGTCGGCGAACGTCGTCTTCGGCGCGTCCTTGCTGGCGAGCTTGGCGCGCGAGCGGCCGAACTGCATGACCCGGCCACCGCCGCCCTGCATCTGCGTCATGAAGAAGAAGATCAGCGCGCCGAGGATCAGGAACGGCAGCAGCGTGCCGAGGATGCCCCACAGGATGCTCGGCTGCGGCACCTCGATGTTGTACGTCTCGAGGGAGCTGCCGTCGGCGTCGTGCAGCTGCTGCAGCGACTCCTGCAGCTGCAGGCCCTGGCCCTCGACGTACTGGGCGACGATCTTCGTGTCGTCGCCGTCGGCCAGGGTGAGCTCGATCTCCTGCGTCTCACCGCCGGTGATCTTCGCCGACTTGACGTTGCCCGCCTCGATCTCGGAGACGATGCGAGAGGTGTCGACCTCCTCCGCACCGCCGGCGCGGTCGAGCACACTGCTCAGCACGATGGCGGCGAGCACGAAGACGAGCAACCAGATGAGTGGTCGCGTGAATCGCTTGGCGTTCATGATGCGAGACCTGGCGGCCTCGTACCTCCTGTGATCGGCTGGCTTCAGCACACGCCGCGAACGCCCGGCATGTCCACCGAAGGTGTCGGATCGTCCGACGATACCTTGCGCGGGCCTACTCGACCATTCCGGCAGGTCTGTTACATAGTACGAACGTCGCAGGTGAGCCGCCGTGTTCCCGGCGGGCTCCACGACTCCGTCACACCGGGGTCGTCAGCTGTACACGTGCGGCGCCAGGGTACCGACGACCCGCAGGTTGCGGTACCGCTCGGCGTAGTCCAGGCCGTACCCGACCACGAACTCGTTGGGGATGTCGTAGCCGACGTACCTGACGTCGACGGACGTCTTCGCGGCCTCGGGCTTGCGCAGCAGCGTGCACACCTCGACCGACGCCGGGCCGCGCGAGCGCAGGTTGGAGACCAGCCACGACAGCGTCAGCCCGGTGTCGATGATGTCCTCGACGACGAGCACGTGCCGGTCGGTGATGTCGGTGTCGAGGTCCTTCACGATGCGCACGACGCCGCTGGACCGGGTGCCCGAGCCGTAGGACGAGATGGCCATCCAGTCCTGCTCGACGTGCCGCGACAGATGCCGGCTGAGGTCGGCCATGACCATGATCGCGCCCTTGAGCACGCCGACGAGCAGGAGGTCCGTGCCCTCGTAGTCGCGCTCGATGGCCGCCGCCAGCTCGGCCAGCTTGCCCTGGATCTCCTCCTCGGTCAGCAGGATCTTCTCGAGGTCTGCGTCGACGTGTTCTGGATCCACGTGCGCAGCCTTTCACACGGTCGGCAGGCGAGGTGCGGCGAGTGCGGTGACGGCCGTGATCATCGCCGATCGCCGGTGTCCTGCCGCCAGCGATCGCCGTTGATCATGGAGAAGACGGGGTTCCGGGTGCTGGGAACCCCCAGTTCGCCATGATCAACGCGACGGTGTGAGTTTCGAACGGCACGTACGGCGCACCCGTCAGCGCTGCGCCGTGAACCGCAGGACGCCGTCGCGGCGGGTGGCGCGCAGGCCGCCGGGGAGGTCGATGCCGGCCTGCCCGCGCCACGCGGTGACGAGCGCGTCGACGGCGGCGACGTGGGCCGCGGTGAGGTCGGTGGCCGGGCTGCCGGCGGCTATCGCGGCCCGGCGCAGCACCCGCCAGCGGACCGCCCGCGGCAGCTTCGCCAGGTGGTCGACCGGCAGCGGACCGTCCGTGCCCACCGCGGCGAGCACGGCCTCGGCCTCGGCGTCCAGGGCGTCGGCGTCGGCGCGGGCCAGTTCGGCGGTGCGGGCCAGCGCCGCGGCGACCCCAGGCCCGAGCTCAGCCTCAAGCACAGGCAGCACCCGGTGCCGAACCCGGGCGCGCGCGTACGTGACGTCGTCGTTGTGCGGGTCCTCCCACGGCGTCGGCCCGGCCGGCAGTGCGGCCCGCACGACGCCGCGGCGCAGGCCGAGCAGCGGCCGCCGCAGCACGCCCGACCGGTCCGCCATGCCGGACAGGGATCGCGGACCGGACCCGCGGGCCAGTCCCAGCAGGACGGTCTCGGCCTGGTCGTCGAGGGTGTGCCCGAGCAGCACCGCCGCCGCGCCCACCCGCGTCGCCGTCGCGGTCAGCGCCGTGTACCGGGCCGCCCGCGCGTTGCCCTCCGGCCCGTCCGGCCCGTGCGACGCGTCGACGTGCACCGTCACGACGGGGTCGAGCCCGAGCCCGCACAGCGCCGCGGCGGTCGATCGGGCGCGCTCCGCCGAGCGCGGCTGGAGGCCGTGGTCGACGCAGACGGCGCCGGCCCGCAACCCGCTGCGGCCGGCCACCCACGCCGTCGCCGCCGCGAGGGACAGCGAGTCGGCGCCGCCGGAGCAGGCGACCAACACCGTGGCGCCGTCCTCCAGGTCCGCGAGTGCCATGCGGACGGCCCGCCGGACGTCGAGGTGCGGGTGGGCCATGGCCGGACGGGCGGGTCAGGCGCCGTCGCGGCCGAGCGCGGGAGTGCCGTGCACCCGGCGCACCCAGGCGACGGGGTCGGCGATCTCGTCCTTGGTCGGCAGCGTGGCGGACGACTCCCAGATGCGGTTGAACCCCGCCATGCCGACGCGGTCGACGACGGCGTTCACGAACGCGGCGCCGTCGCGGTACTGGCGCATCTTGGCGTCGAGGCCGAGCAGCCGGCGGATCGTGCGGTCGAGCCCGACCGACGAGTAGCGGCGGCGCTGGAACCGGCGCCGGATGGTCTCGACGGACGGGATCACCTCGGGGCCGACGCCGTCCATGACGACGTCGGCGTGCCCTTCGAGCAGCGACATGAACGCCGTCACGCGATCGATGACGGCCTTCTGGGCCGGGGTCTGGACGAGGTCGAGGATCGAGCCGGTGCGGTCGCCGGACCGGGCGCTCTCGCTGAGCGAGCGGACGGCGTCGCGGGCGCGGGTCAGGAACGCGCCCGGGTCGACGTCGGTGGCCTCGACGAACGCCTCGATCTCGCCGGCCAGGTGGTCGCGCAGCCACGGGACGGCGGTGAACTGCACCCGGTGGGTCTCTTCGTGCAGCGTGACCCACAGGCGGAAGTCGTGCGGGTCGACGCCCAGCTCGCGCTCGACGTGGACGATGTTCGGCGCGACCAGCAGCAGCCGGCCCTGCGCGCCGTCGTCGGGGCCCCCGACCCGGCCGGACCAGAACGGGTCGAACTGGCCGAGCACCTTGCTGGCCAGGAACGCCAGCAGCGCACCGGTCTGCAGCCCGGTGACCTTCGGGCCGACCCGCTGGAACGGGCTGCGGTCGCGGCCCTTCTGCAGCTTGCGCTGCAGCGGCGCGATGATCGTGCGCATGCTCTGGGCGTTGGCCCGGGCCCAGTTGCCGCGGTCGACCACCACCAGCGGTGCGTATCCGAGCGAGGCGTCGAGGCCGGTGAAGCCCTTGACGTGGGCCTCGGCCTCAGCGGCGAGCCGGCGCAGTTCGGCCACGGCGTCGCGGGCCTCGGCGTTGGTGACCACCGGCCCGGGACCGGCCAGTCGTTGGGCCGTCGCGACCGCGAGGTCCCAGTCGACCATGTCGGGAACGGCGTCAGCGGTCGTCATCAACACTCCTCACGTCTCGGGCCGTGCATGTGGGACTCATTCACTCGGTCGTCGCCGGTATGCACGGGCCCTCCACACGCGTCCACGCTACGTCACCGATCGCCGGGCTGCCTCAGGCACACGGAGTCGTCGGGCCGGGCAAGCTCCTGTACGGCCACCCTTTCCTGCGCCTCGCACCGACGATATCGAGGAGGCCTCCGGCCCCCTCTCACCGCCGGTCTTGCCCGGCCCTCCTAGGCACAGCCACAGCCGGCCAGCGCCGCCGCGATGTCGTCCAGCGCCTCCCGCGCCTCCAGCGTGTTGCCGACGTCGTCGGCGAGTACCGCGAACGCGTAGCCGACCCCGTCGGCGGCGACCACCACGCCGGCCAGCGCGCTGACGCCGGTGAGCGTGCCGGTCTTGGCCCGAACCAGTCCGGCCGCGGACGAGTCGCCGAACCGGTCCGCGAGCGTGCCGGTGAACGAGGCGACCGGCAGCCCGGTGACGACGGCGCGCAGCTCCGGGTGGTCCGGACCTGCGGCCAGGGCCAGCGTCTCGGTGATCAGCGTGGCCGGGACCGCGCTGCCGCGGGCCAGCCCGCTGCCGTCGAGCAGCGTCGCGCCGGACGCGTCCAGGCCGACGTCGGTGAGCGCCTGCACGACCGCCGGACCGGCGTCGGCGGACGTGCCGGCCGCGCCGGACGCGATGGCCACGTGCCGGGCGAGCACCTCGGCGCCGTCGTTGTCGCTGGTGGTGAGGATGTCCTCGACGATGGTGGCGAGCGGCGCGGACGCGACGGCGGCCAGCTCGGCGCCGTCGGCCGGTGCGGCGGCCTCGGCCGGGCCACCGTCGACGGCGATGCCCTGAGCGCTCAGCAGGTCGGCGAACTCCGCGGCCGCGTCGAGCGCCGGGTCGGCGGGGCGGTCCTGGATGTCCGCGGCGAGCGCCGAGGTCGGCGAGACGACGTTGGGGACGTAGCCGGGGCTCCAGTCCGGGTCGACCGCCGGCCCGCTGAACAGCGAGGCGTCGTAGGACAGTGTCACCGTCGTGATGCCGGCGTCGGTGAGCGCCTGCGCCGTCGCCGCGGCGAGGTCGGCGACCCGGGTGCCGCTGCCATCGGCGTCCGCCGTGAGCGTGGGGTCGCCGCCACCCACGAGCGTGATGGCGGACGGGTCCGGCCCGCCGACCACCCGGGTGGTGAACGTGTGGTCCGGGCCGAGCGCGTGGAGGGCGGCGGCGCCGGTGAGGATCTTCAGCGTGCTGGCCGGGGTGTGCGGGTCGTCGCCGGCGACCTCGTAGGACGAGGCGCCGGTGGCGAGGTTCACGACGCTGACGCCGACCCGTCCGCCGAGCCCCGCGGCGCCGAGCGTGGGCCCGAGCACCTCGCCGACGGCGGGCTCACCCATCGTGCCCGCGGCGGCCGGATCGGCCAGCACGCCCGGCGCGGGCGACCAGTCCGGCGCGGGGGCCGGCTCCGGGCGGAACAGCGACGTCCCGGCCGTCGGCGCGGCGTCGATCCAGGGCAGCCCGGCCGTGCGCTCGAGCACGACCCCGGCGCCGGCGGCGACCACGACGGCGCAGCCGGCCACGATTCCGGCGCGCCTCCACATCGTCGCCCTCCTCACCTGTTGACACGGCCGACATCACCGTACGGGAGACTGGATCCGACCAGCACATCGGGACGCTTGGGAGAAGGACTTACAGGTGGAGTTCGACGTCACCATCGAGATACCGGCGGGGAGCCGGAACAAATACGAAATGGACCACGAGACCGGCCGCATCAAACTCGACCGCCGGCTCTTCACGTCGACCCGCTACCCCCACGACTACGGGTTCATCGACGACACGCTCGGCCTCGACGGCGACCCGCTCGACGCCCTCGTGCTCATCGAGGAGCCGACCTTCCCGGGCTGCCTCATCCGTTGCCGCGCCATCGGCATGTTCCGGATGAAGGACGAGGCCGGCGGCGACGACAAGGTGCTCTGCGTGCCGGCCGCCGACCCGCGGAAGGTCACCCTCCAGGACATCGACGACGTACCGGAGTTCGACCGCCTGGAGATCCAGCACTTCTTCGAGGTCTACAAGGACCTCGAGCCGGGCAAGTCGGTGGAGGGCGCCACGTGGGTCGACCGCGCCGCCGCCGAGGACGAGATCAAGGCCTCCCGCCAGCGCCTGATCGAGTCCGGCGGCGCCCACTGACGCGGCGCGCCGGCGCCCGGCGCGTCAGACGCGGCCGTAGAACGACGGGTCGACCCAGTAGAGAACGTTCTGGACCTCGACGTCCTTGCCCGGCCGCGGCGCGTGGATCATCTGCCCGCCGCCGATGTACAGGCCCACGTGGTACACGCCGGAGGCCTCGCCGTTGTCAGACCAGAAGATGAGGTCGCCGGGGCGCAGGTCGGAGTACGAGACGCGGTCGACCCGCTGCGCCTGCGCGACGCTCCAGTGCGGCAGGTCGACGCCGCCGGCCTCCCACGCCCGCATGGTGAGGCCGGAGCAGTCGAAGCTGTCCGGGCCGTCCGCGCCCCACTCGTACGGCTTGCCGAGCTGGGCGAACGCGTAGTCGACGGCGGCCTGGGCGCCGCCGGACGGCGGATCGGGCTGCTCGGGCTCCTCCGGCTCCTCGGTCGGCTCCGGCGACGGCTCGACGGTGGGCTGCGGCGGCTCGGGCGGTGGCGTCGGCTCGGCCGTCGGCTCCGGCGGCGTGCTCGGCTCGGTCGTCGGCTGCGGCGGGGCGGTCGGCTCGACCGGAACGGTCGGGTCGTCGGGCGGGGCGAGGGACGGCTCGCCGGTCGGCGCGGGCGGCTCCGGCTCGGTCTGGTCCTGCTCCGCCTGCTCCTGCTCGGCCTGCTCCTGCTCGGCCGCCAGGGCCTCCTGGCGCTGCCGCTCCAGCGCGATGGTGGTGCCGCGGGCGACGGCGAGCTGGGCGATCGCGGCGGCCCGCTGCTCCTCGACGGCGGCGACGGCCTGCTCCTGCCCGGCGACGGCGGCCTCGGCCGCCGCCCGGGCCGCGTCGGCCTGCTCAGCGGCCGCCGTCCGCTCCGCCAGCGCGGTCTCCGCCTGCGCCGCCGCGTCGTCGGCGTCTTGCCGAGCGTCGCGGGCCCGCCGCGCGATGGTCGCCTGCGAGCGGGTGACGGCGCGCAGCGCACCGATGCCCTCGTACAGCGCCTGGCCGTCGTCGGCGCCGAGCACCATGCCGACGCCGGCCAGCTGGCCGCCCTGACTGTAGGTCGCCGCGGCCATCCGGCCCAGCTGGATGCGGGCCTGCTCGGCCTCCGCCGCGCGCTGCCGGGCGGTCTCGCGGGCCGTCCGTTCCGCCTCGGTGGCCTGCTCGAGCAGCACCCGGGCGCCGTTGTACGCCTCGATCGCCTTGGCCGCCTCGATGTACAGTGCGTCGACCTGCGCCGTCAGTTCGGCCAGCCGAGCCTCGAGCGCGGCGACGTCACCGGCGGCGGCCGCCTCGGCGTCGCGGGCGTCCTGGATGTCGGACTCGCTGGGAACGGCCGGGTCGGCGAAGGCCGGCCCGACTACGCCGGCTGCCAGCGCGGTGGCGCACATGCCCGCCACGATCCCCTTGCGCATTCTGACAACCTCCCCCGTACCTGGCGTCCCACGAAGCACAGTAACCAATGAAGTCACCCCAGGGAACAGGAATCACAACAATTTCAGCAGTCACACGGCGTGTCGCCTTGACTAACCACACCCGTGTAATTCCACACCGCCCAGAAGTTGATCTTGGAGTAACTGGGGTATCAATCGGACATTTCGCCCCGCAACTGCCCGGTTACTCCAAGATCAACTGCTGGGTGGAGGGGGTCAGCCGGCGGGCTCCACGTCGGTCCGCGGGGCCTGCACGCGGCGGAGCAGCGGCGACAGCACCAGCACGCTGCGAGTCCGGGCGACGAACGGCTCGGCGGAGATTTCCGTCAGCACCCGCTCGAAGTGCTGCATGCTTCCCGCGAAGACGTGCAGCAGAGCGTCGGCGTCGCCCGTGACCATGAACGCCTCGACGACCTCCGGGTAGGTCTGCACGCGCCGGGCGATCTGCTCACCCGTCGTGCGCGGGTTGCAGAACAGCTCGACGTACGCCTCGGTGCTCCAGCCGATCTCGGCCGGCTCGACCCGGACGGTGAACCCGGTGACGACGCCGCGGGCGCGCAGCCGGTCGACACGGCGCTTCACCGCGGGCGCGGACAGGCTGACCTTCGCGCCGATGGCGCCGTAGCTCGCCCGGCCGTCGGCCATGAGGACCCGGATGATCCGCTCGTCCAGCGCGTCGAGTGTCATGGGTGGATCGTCCCCGTTCCGCCCGCCTGGCGCAACGAATCGCCGTCAGGCCGAGAACTGACGCAACGTTTCGCCTCCATACGCGCAACGGAACGATATCGATCGCTGCCAGGGCGTCGCTCTACCTTTCTGCTGTGACCGTGAACGACGCCACGGAGCTCACCCGGCTCCCACCGCCCGGCCACCGCGTCGCGACGACCCGCGACTTCGTGATGTGCCGCCCCGACCACTTCGCCGTGCACTACTCGATCAACGTCTGGATGGATCCGTCCCGGCCGGTGGACCGCGACCGCGCGCTGGCCCAGTGGGAGGAGCTACGCGCGACGTACGAGCGGCTCGGCCACCACGTGCACCTGCTCGACCCGCGGCCCGGGCTGCCGGACATGGTGTTCGCGGCGAACGGGGCGTTCGTGGTCGGCGACCGCGCGCTGGGCGCCCGGTTCCGCGAGCTGGTCCGCGCTGACGAGGCTCCGGCGCACCGGTCCTGGCTCGAAGGCGTCGGCGTCGCCGTCACCGAGCCGGTCGCCGTCAACGAGGGCGAGGGCGACTTCGCCTGGGCGGGCGGCCGGATCCTCGCCGGCGCCGGGTTCCGGTCCGACCCAGCCGCGCACGCCGAGCTGGCCGCCGTCTTCGGCGTCCCCGTCGTGCCGCTGGAGCTGGTCGACCCGCGCTTCTACCACCTCGACACCGCGCTGGCCGTGCTCGACCGGCACACCATCGCGTACTACCCGCCGGCGTTCGCTCCGGGCAGCCAGGAGGTCGTGGCCACGCTGTTCCCCGAGGCGATCGTCGCCAGCGAAGCCGACGCACTGGTGCTCGGGCTGAACGCCGTCAGCGACGGCAGGCACGTCGTGCTCGCCGCGCAGGCGCGCGAGCTGGCCGACGCCGTCACCCGGGCCGGCTTCGAGCCGATCCCCGTCGACGTGTCCGAGCTGTTGAAGGCCGGTGGCGGCGTCAAATGCGCCACCCTGGAACTGCACGCCCCGTCCATCGCTGAGGAGCTCTCATGACGATCGTGGACCGCGAGGTCGCTGGCGGCGGCGAGTCGCGCAAGGCAAAAGGGGATCAGACGATGCAGACCACCCGCACCCAGGACGCGATCGCACTCGTCGAGAGCAGCACCGCGCACAACTACCACCCGCTGCCTGTGGTCGTCGCCGAGGCCGAGGGCGCGTGGGTCACCGACGTCGAGGGCCGGCGCTACCTCGACTTCCTCGCGGCGTACTCGGCGGTGAACTTCGGCCACCGCAACCCCGAGATCGTCGCCGCCGTCAAGGCGCAGCTGGACCGCGTCACGCTGACCAGCCGCGCTTTCCACCACGACGTGCTCGGGCCGTTCGCTCGCGAGCTGGCCGACCTCGCGGGCAAGGAGCTCGTACTGCCGATGAACACCGGCGCCGAGGCGGTCGAGACCGGGCTGAAGGTGGCGCGCAAGTGGGGCTACGAGGTCAAGGGCGTGCCGGAGGACCAGGCGACGGTCATCGTCGCGGAGGGCAACTTCCACGGCCGCACCATCAGCGTCGTCAGCTTCTCCACCGACCCGGTCGCACGGACCCACTTCGGCCCGTTCACGCCGGGCTTCCGGGTGGTGCCGTACGGCGACCCAGCCGGGCTCGAGGCGGCGATCGACGATACGACGGTGGCCGTGCTGGTCGAGCCGGTCCAGGGCGAGGCCGGCGTCGTCGTGCCGCCGAACGGCTACCTGGCCGACGTTCGCCGGCTGTGCGACGAGCACCAGATGTTGTTCGTGGCCGACGAGATCCAGTCCGGACTCGGCCGCACCGGCACCACGTTCGCCTGCGAGCACGAGGGCGTCGTGCCCGACCTCTACCTGCTCGGCAAGGCGCTGGGCGGCGGCGTCGTCCCGGTGTCGGCGGTGGTCGGCAACCACGACGTCCTCGGCGTCATCCACCCCGGCGAGCACGGCAGCACGTTCGGCGGCAACCCCCTGGCCTGCGCGGCCGGGCGCGCCGTCGTCGCGATGCTGTCGACCGGCGAGTGGCAGCGGGCCGCGGTCGAGCTCGGCGCGCACCTGCACGCGCGCCTCGGCGAGCTGATGGGACGGAGTGTGGTCGAGGTCCGCGGCCGCGGGCTGTGGGCCGGCGTCGACATCAACCCGGAGCTGATGAGCGGCCGCGAGGCGTGCGAGGCGCTGCTGGGCGAGGGCATCCTGGTCAAGGACACCCACGGCTCGACGATCCGCTTCGCACCGCCGCTGGTGGTCACCCGCGACGAGATCGACCTCGCGGTCGACGCGCTGTCCCGGGTACTGGCGGCGAGAGGGGTGTGACGGCCGCGCGTGGCGCGTCATCTGCCGGACACCTGACGGGCGTACGGTGACCGGGTGCCGAAGAAGCCCGACGACGAGGTCACCGTTCTCCGCGTCAACCCCGCCGTGTGGGCGCAGGCCCTGAAAGCGGCCGACGGTGACGCCCGACGCATCGAGATCCGCGGCGAGTTCGATGTCGTCGTGCACAACGAGCCTCTGCCACCGGGAGAGCGGGTCAACCGTCAGGCGTGACCCGGCCTGTGTAGTGTGACCGGCCGTGAAGCGCGGGGTGCTCTGGACAGTCGCCGGTGTGTGCGTCGTCATCGTCGCCGTGGTCGCGATCGTACTGATCACCAGGGACGACGGTGACACTCCCAGCACCGTGGCGCTCGCCGACGAGCAGCGGGCGCTGCTGGACTCCGCCGTGCCGAGCCCGGACTGCCCGGACGAGCCGGCCGCCGCGCCGGACGACGACTCCCTGGTTGCGCTGGACGTGCTGCGGGTGGACGAGCAGGACTGCCTGGTGGCGTCCACCGAGTACCTGCCGCCCGACGAGGTCGAGGCGCGGCGCGCGGAACTGATGGCCGAGGACGGCATCGTCGCCGCCGGCGTGGTCGGCGAGGTCGCCGTCGACGCGGAGGACGACCGCCGCGACGACCAGTGGCCGCTGGACCGGCTGGGCGCCGAGGTGGGCTCGCCGGACCTGCCCTGGCCGGACGGCGACGACGCCGTGCTGGCGGTCCTCGACAGCGGCATCGACGAGACGCACCCGGACCTCGGCGACGCCGTCGTCGAGCGCCGCCACTACCCCGGTGAGGGCAAGCACGACGCGAACGGTCACGGCACCCACGTCGCCGGGATCGCGGCCGCCCGGCGCGACAACGGCGGCATCATCGGGGTCGCGCCGCGGGTGAGCGTGCTCGACGTGCCGGTGCGGCTGAAGGACGCCAACGAGAACGGGCCGAGCTGGCCGACCGGCCTCGCCTGGGCCGTCAACCACGGCGCCGACGCGGTCAACATGTCCTTCGGCGGGCCGATCCCGGCGGAACCGGACGTCGAGCAGGCCCACGGCCTGGAGGTCGCGGCGGCGGCGGTGTACTTCGCCGTCAGCAACGACGTGGTCGTGGTCGCGTCCGGCGGCAACTGCGGGCCGTCGCCGCTCACCGACTGCGACAATGACAACCAGCGGCAGAACCCGGCCTCGCTGCCCGGCGTGATCGCCGTCGGCGCGGTCCAGGAGGACTTCGACCTGGCCGGGTACTCGACCCGGAACGAGGACATCGACCTCGTCGCACCCGGCGGCGGCGACCTGATGACCACCGTGCTCTCCACGTACCCCGGTGGTGGGCACAAGGGGATCCAGGGCACGTCCCAGGCCGCGCCGCATGTGGCCGCCGCGGCCGCGCTGATCCGGGGCGCCGCGCCCGAGGCATCCGGCGACGCCATCGGGCAGGCGTTGCTCGACACCGCCGACCTCGATCTGCTGGACGAGGGCGACCGCGAGGGACCCGGCGTCGGCCACGGCTTCCTGGACATCACCGGCGCGCTGGACCAGGTCCTGGCCGGCCTGCCGCCCGCGATGACGCCGGCGGAGCGCACCCACGCGGTGTTCGTCCGCGACGACGAGCTGGTCGCCTTCGACGGGGCGCAACTCGTACCGGTCCTGACGCTCGACCCGGGTGCGGAGGTGCGCTGGGTCGACTGGGCCGCCGACGGGTCCCTGCTGGTGGGCGTCGTCGGCGGTGAGCTGTTCGCCTGGGACGGGTCCGAGCTGGTCGAGACGGCGTGCGGCTGGTGCTCCGAGAGCCGGGGTGCGTTCCTCGAGGACGTCCACGTCGACGGCGCGACCGGCGACTTCATCGTCGGCATGGACTACACGGGCGCGATGACCTGGTATGACGTAGCGACACTGGAAGAGGCCGCCGCGACGACGCCGGCCTTCCCGGCCGACGCCGTCGGCACGAAGACGCTGCTCGGCGCGGTGGGCGGGCAGCTGTTGGTGCACGAGTCCGGCGGCGCGCAGGCGTCCGAGCGGGTATGGCTGCTCGATCCGGCGTCCGGCGCCGCCGAGCTGTCCGCCGACGTCATGGGCTCACCGCAGGCGCCGATCGCCGCCGCCGCCGAGGGCGAGCAGGTCGCCGTCGTGACCGGCTACGGCGCGTGCAGTGCCGAGGTCACAGTGCTCGAGTCCGCCGGCCTGACCGAGCTCGCGGTGGCCCCGGTGCCCGAGGACCTGATCGTCGAGGAGATGTTCTTCAACGGCGAGGCGCTCTACGCGACGCTGGCGCAGACGGCCAGCAACTGCTCCGCCCTCCAGCCGGGCGGGCTGTGGCGGCTCGACGGCGGGCAGTGGCAGCAGCTCTCCGAGGACACCGCCGCCGCCCGGCCACTGGAGGGCATCGAGGACGCCGTCGAGCAGAGCTGGCTGATCGCCTATCCGGGCCTGGCCGCGTTCGACCCGCCGCTCGCCGACGGCCCGTCGCCCGAGGAGCTCGGTGCCGTCACGGACGGCCCCTGGGCCACGCCCACCCGCACCGAGGTTCCGTGGCCGTAGCTGTCACAGGGTCGGTCCGGCGGCAGCTTTCGGTGGTGTGAGCGGGTCGGGCCAGAGCGTGCTGCGCCAGGCGGTGGAGTCGCTGCTGCGCGCCCGCGCCGACGCCGAGCGCGGCCTCGACGAGCTGACCGCCCGGGTCGCGAAGGCCGCGGTGCGACCGGCCGAGACCGCGCGGGCCGGGCGACACCCGCTCGCCCGCCGCGCCGGCGACGACGCCGCCGCCCTTGCCGGCGCTATCCCCGACGAGCTGGCCGCGCTGTCGACCGCCACCCGCACGGCCATCGCCACCGAGGTGCACGCCCTGCTCGACCTCCTCGCCGTGAACCATCACCAGTTGCCGCCGCTGCCGCCCCTGGACGCCCGGCCGCTCTCGGTGCCTGGCGCCACAGGATTCCTGACGGCCTTCCCTGAAGGCTTCGCCCGCTCGTACGTGGCGACCGTGCTCGGCGACCTGTCCAGCGGCCGCACCACGTCCAAGGCCGAGGCGTCCGCCCACCCCGGCGCTCAGCAGGCGGCCATCGATGCCGCCCGCGACCAGATCGTCGCCGCGGTCGCACCGGAGCACCGCGAGCGAGTGCGGGAGTGGTTGTCGCATCCCGACTGTCATGCGGTCGAGGTCCACGGGCCCCAGGTGAGTGACCGCGACCTCGAGTTCCGCGCCGGCTGGACCCGCCCGCCGGATCACGGCACCGAAGGCGCCGACAAGTGGCGCGTCCGCCCCGACGACGGAAAGGTCATCTCGAAACACCGGCCAGGCGCGGAGGCGAGCCGATTCAACTCCCCGGCGGCGTTCGCTCGCCCACTCGGCCTCCTGCTGGCACACGCCGACCAGTACCCAGGTGGCCTCGAACAGCTCCTCGCCGATCACGCCGACGACGGAGCGGTCGCCTTCTTCCTACCGGCGGCCACCACCGACCTACGCCCGGGCGACACCTTCGGCTATCGGGGCGCCGGTACCGGCACGGCCGAGGCCGCGAGCGACTGGGTCCGTGTCCGCGCCGCCGCCATGGGCAAGGATGGCGAATGTGCACCGCCAGTTCGGGCCCTGACCTACGATCCGGTCACCGACGGTTCCGACCCGGGAGTTCGAGTGGTCTTCAAGGAGGGAACGAACGGCTGGGTCATGACCACGTACTATCCGTCAACAGCACCTGGACCCGACAACGTACGCCTGGAGTACCCCACGTGATCCCACGGACGAAGGCCTTCTCCAGGTACATCGGGACCTGGTTCGACACCACCGACTCCGCCGACATGTACATCGAGGCCTGTGAGCGGGCCCCGAAGCGGCTCGCCGAGGATGCCGACGGCAGCTTCCACGCCATCCGCGACGAGTTCGCCGCGCACATCCGGGATTCGTCGAATCCACCCCTGCGTGGCTCGACCCAGTGGGTGACTGACGAGTGGTATCGGAGCATCTGGTACGACGTGTTCGGACCCGAGGCACCCCCAGGCGATCCGTATCCGGTCCCGGCCGAGGACTGGGGATCCACCCGGGTGACCACGTACATGATCTACGCCGTGAACGACGAGGAAGAGGCTATGAGCGACGGGGCGCCGGAGTGGCTGGCCGCCCGCGGTCTCGTCGCCGAGGACGTGTACGACGCCATTTCCAGCGCGACGCTCCGGCGGCCGGAGCCGGACGGCTACGCCGGCCACCTGCGTCGCCTGACCGAAGCCGGCCTTCGCGAGGAGCGGTAGCGGTCGGCGATCAGCTCGGCCACCAGCGGGTGCGGCCCGATCGGCGGGGCGACGACATCGGCGCCGACGGAGTCGAGGCGTTGCTGGAACAGCCCGGGCGCCAGCAGGTAGGACGCCACACCGACGGTCGAGTGGCCGGCGGCGCGCAGGGATGTCACCGCCTCGGGCACGGACGGCGAGGCCGTCGTCACATAGCCGGCCACGACCGGCCGGCCGAGCGACGACGCGAGCAGGGACTCAGCCGTCGAGACTTCCGCCAGCGCCGACGCATCGGAAGAGCCCGCCGCCGCCAGCACGACGGCGTCAGGTAGCCCGTCCGGCGACGACGACCGCAGCCGCTCCTCGACCGCCGCCACGACCGCCGCGTCCGGACCGAGCGCCGGCGTCACGACCGCCCGTCCGCCGTCGGCCGCCACGGCCGACGGTACGTCCACCCGCACGTGGTACCCGGACGCCAGGAACATCGGCACCACGACCGGGCGCACCCCGTGCGGCACCGACTCCAGCACCGACTCCAAGGTCGGCGAGATCACGTCCACATACGCCACCCGCACGTCCACGCCGGGCAGCAGCCCGCGCACGCGGTCGAGCAGCGCCGCCAGGACGACGGGGCCTTCGGGGGCGCGGGTTCCGTGCGCCACCGCCACGAGTACATCGGTCACGGAACTAGTCTCGCTCGACGCCGGCTCGCCGGAGTTCGTACGGTCCAACGTGACGCCCGTCGACCGTCCGCCGGCCGCGCCCGCGGCACCCGCGGCTGACCGGCCGGTCATGACGCGAGCAGGTCGCGCAACGCCACCACGTCGCCCACGACCACGACGGCGGGCGGCTCGATCCCGTCCGCCGCACCGTCCACCGTGTCCAGCGTCGCGACGACGACCCGCGCCGCGCTGTCCGCGACGACGGCGACCGGCGTGCTGCCGCGCCGGCCACCGCGCACCAACCGCGAAGCGATCGCCGCCAGGTGCGTCACGCCCATGAGCACGACGATCGTGCCGGTCCCGGCCGCCAGCCGGTCCCAGTCCACCGTCGACTCCGGAGAGTCCGGGTGGGCGTGCCCGCTGACGATCGTCACCTCCTGGGTCACACCGCGCTGGGTTACCGGGATGCCGGCCAGCGCCGGGACGGCGACCGCGCTGGTCACGCCGGGCACCACTTCGTACGGGACGCCGGCCGCGGCGCATGCGTGCGCCTCCTCGCCGCCGCGGCCGAAGACGTACGGGTCGCCGCCCTTGAGCCGGACGACCCGCAGCCCTCGGCGGGCGCGGTCCAGCATGAGCGCCTCGATCTCCCGCTGGCTGCGCCGGTGCTTGTGCGGTTCCTTGCCGACGTCGACGATCTCGACGTCCGGGCGCAGCGCGTCCAGCAGCGACCGCGGCGCCAGGCGGTCCACGAGCACGACGTCGGCCTGCTTGAGCAGGTCGAACCCGCGCAGTGTGAGCAGCCCCGGATCGCCCGGTCCCCCGCCGACGATCGCGACATGACCCGTCATGAGGACCCCCCGTACTTCACCGATCCGGCGGCCTCGGGTTCGTAGGCCAGCCGGTAGCCGCGTTTCACCACCGTCTGCACGACCCGCGCCCCGACGGCGCCGCGCAGCCGCGTGACCGCCATCTCGACGGCGTGCTCGTCGCTGCCGCCGCCGGGCAGGACGGCGAGCAGCTCGGCCCGCGACACGACGACGCCCGGACGACGAGCCAGCTCGGCCAGCACGGCCATCGGCCCGGGCGGCAGCTCACGCGCGACCCCGTCGACGACGACGGCGTGCCCGCGCAGCTGGACGGCGTGCCCGGCGACCCGCAGCGTGCGGCAGCGGGCCGGCAGCTCGGCGACGATCTCGCGGACCAGCGCGCCGAGCCGGGACCGCGCCGGCTGCACCGTCGCGATCCCCATCCGCTCCAGCCGCGCCCCGGTCACCGGGCCCACGCAGGCGGGCACCACCGACGATTGCAGCGCTGCCTCGACCTCGGACGAGAGTCCCATCGACGCCGCGAGCGACAGCAGGCTGGCCACCGCCGGCGCGCTCGTGAACACGACGCAGTCGACCTGCCGCGCCGCGACCGCCTCGACCAGCCGGCCCAGCGGCGCGACGTCGTCCGGCGGCACCCACCGGTACACCGGCACCGCGACCACCACGGCTCCGGCCGCTTCCAGCGCGTCGGTGAAGTCCGGCAGCGGCTCGCCGTGCAGCTGGACGGCGATCCGCTTGCCGGCGAGATCCTGCGCCAGCAGGTGCTCCAGTACCTCCGCCGACGACTCCGACGGCGGCGACCAGTCGTCGGACAGCCCGGCCGCCCGGATAGCGCCGCGCGCCTTGGGCCCGCGCGCCAGCAGCGTCGCTGACCCCAGCCGCTCCAGCAGCCGTTCGCCCATGCCCCAGCCGTCGGCCGCCTCCATCCAGCCACGGAAGCCGATACCCGTGGTCGCGACGGCGATGTCGATCGGCAGCTCGATGCAGGTGCGGGTCGCGGCCAGCAGCTCGGCGTCGTCGTCCAGCGGCACGATCCGGATCGCCGGCGCCTGCACGACCCGGGCGCCGCGCCGCTCCAGCAGCGCACCCAGCTCCTCCCGGCGACGGGCGGCGGTCACCGCGACGGTGAAGCCCTCCAGCGGCAGCATCCCGGCCCCCACGCCCGCCGCGGCCGACGACGCGACGGTCACGGCACCGCCACCTCGACGTCGCCGTCGCGCACCCGCACCTCGTACACCGGCACGGCGACGCCGGGCTCATCCAGGCACTCCCCGGTGACTAGGGAGAACACCTGCTTGTGCATCGGCGACGCGACGGTCGGGACCGCGCCGCGCGACCCCACGATGCCGCGCGACAGCACGTACGCGTCACTGAACGGATCGCGGTTGGCCAGCGCGAACAGCGCGCCGTCGTGCGTGCGGAAGATCGCCACCTGCTCGCCGCCGACCAGCGCCGCCACCCCGCGTTCGGGCAGCAGCCGGTCGAAGCGGCAGACGACGGTCCACGCGCGGACGTCGAGAACGGTCATCGGCGCACCACCTCCAGGGTCGGCCCGGCCACGACCGGAGCGCCGTCGGCCGGGCGGATCTGCCCCCGCTCGGTGACGAACCGGATGCTCGGGTCGGGGGCTTCGGGAGCGTTGACGAACGACACGAACCGGCTGAGCTTCTCCTCGTCGTCGAGGACCGCCGCCCACTCGTCGGTGTAGGAGCCGGCGTGCCGGTCCATCGCCGCCTCCAGGTCGGCGCACACGCCGAGCTCGTCCTCGACGAGGACACGGTGCAGGTAGGCCAGCCCGTCGCCGTGCTCCTCGGTGAGCGCCTCGATCCAGGCGGCCGTCCGCTGCAGCCGGTCGGCCGTGCGGACGTAGAACATCAGGAACCGGTCGACAAGCCGCACCAGCTCGGCGTCGGACAAGTCGGACGCGAACAGCTCCGCGTGCCGCGGCCGGAATCCGCCGTTACCGCCGACGTAGAGGTTCCAGCCGTTCTCCGACGCGATGACGCCGACGTCCTTGCTGCGGGCCTCGGCACACTCGCGGGCGCACCCGGAGACGCCGGCCTTGATCTTGTGCGGCGCCCGCAGCCCGCGATAGCGCAGCTCCAGCATGATCGCCAGCGACGTGGAGTCCTGCACGCCGTATCGGCACCAGGTCGAGCCGACGCACGACTTCACCGTGCGCAGCGCCTTGCCGTACGCGTGCCCGGATTCGAACCCGGCGTCGACCAGCCGCTTCCAGATCGCCGGCAGCTGCTCCACCCTGGCGCCCAGCAGGTCGATCCGCTGCCCGCCGGTGATCTTGGAGTAGAGGCCGAAGTCACGGGCCACCTCGCCGATCGCGATCAGTCCCTCCGGCGTCAGCTCGCCGCCAGGCACCCGCGGCACGACTGAATACGTGCCGTTGCGCTGGATGTTGGCCAGGAAGGCGTCGTTGGTGTCCTGCAGCGCCGCCTGCTCGCCGTCCAGGATGTGCCCGGAGCCGAGGCTGGCCAGGATCGACGCGATCGCCGGCTTGCAGATGTCGCAGCCGCGGCCGCGGCCGTGCCGGGCGATGATCTCACTGAACGTGCGCAGCCCGGTGACGCGCACGATGTCGAACAGCTCGGCCCGGCCGACGTCGAAGTGCTCGCACAGCGCCGGGTTGGCCTCGACGCCGGACTGGGTGAGCAGCGTCTTCAGCAGCGGGACGCAGCTGCCGCAGACGGTACCGGCGCGGGTGCAGGCCTTGATCGACGCGACGTCCGCGCAGCCCTCGTCGTGGATCGCCGACCGGATCGCACCGGCGCTGACGTTCTGGCACGAGCACACCTGCGCGTCGTCGCCGAGGTCCGATGTCGACGGCCCGGCCAGCAGCAGCTTCTCCGGGGTGTCGGTGAGCGGCTGCCCGACCATCGTCCGCAGCGCCGCGTACGCAGACGCGTCGCCGACCAGCACGCCGCCGAGCAGCCGTGACGCGTCGTCGGTGACGACCAGCTTCTTGTAGACGCCGCCGACGGGGTCGGCGTAGACCACCTCGAGGGCGTCCGCGGTCGCCGCGTGCGCGTCGCCGAAGCTGGCGACGTCCACGCCGAGCAGCTTGAGCTTCGTGGACATGTCGGCCTCGAGGAACGCCGCGTCGCCGCCGAGCAGCCGGTCGGCCACCACCTCGGCCATCTCGTAGCCGGGCGCGACCAGCCCGTACACACGGCCGCCGGCCAGCGCACATTCGCCGATCGCCCAGATGGAGGGGTCCGACGTCCGGCACGCCTCGTCGACGACGATGCCGCCGCGCTCCCCTACCGCCAGCCCCGCCGCACGCGCCAGCTCGTCCCGCGGCCGGATGCCGGCGGAGAACACCACCAGCCCGGTGTCCAGGGACGACCCGTCGGCGAACGACATCCGCAGGCCACCGTCGACGGCGGCGATCCGCTCGGTCGCGGTGTCCAGCCGGGCCGCAAGGCCGAGCTCCTCGACCTTGCGGCGCAGCACCTCGCCGCCGCCCTGGTCGACCTGGGCCGGCATCAGGCGCGGCGCGAACTCGACGACGCTGGCCGACAGGCCGAGCGAGAGCAACGCGTTCGCCGCCTCCAGCCCGAGCAGCCCGCCACCGATCACCACGCCGCTCGCCACGTGACCGGCGCGGTCGCGGATCGCGTCGAGGTCGTCGATGGTCCGGTAGACGAAGCAGCCGTCCAGGTCCGCGCCCGGGACCGGCGGGACGAACGGCCGCGAGCCGGTGGCCAGGACCAGCGCGTCGTACGGGACGACCCGCCCGGCCGAGGTCTCGACGACGCGAGCGTCCCGGTCGATCCGCGTCACCGCCTCGCCGAGCACCAGTTCGCTGTCGCCGTCGTAGCACCCGTCCGGCACCAGCCCGAGCTCCGCCTCGGTCGTCCCGGTGAGGTACGACGTCAGCGCGACCCGGTCGTACGCGGGCCGGGGCTCCTCGCCCAGGACGGTGATCCGCCACCGCCGCTCGGGGTCGCGCTGCCGGACCGCCTCGACCAGGCGCTGCCCGACCATGCCGTTGCCGACGACGACGAGCTGACGTTGTGTGGTCATGCGGGTACCTCCACGGTCGATCGGGACGCGAGCAGCGCCGCGACGTCGGACCGGCAGCCGCCGCAGCCGGTGGTGGCGCGGGTGGTGGCCGCGATCTCGGCGACGGTGTCCGCGCCGGCCTCGCAGGCGGCCCGGACGCGGCCGGCGGTGACGCCGTTGCACCGGCAGACGGTGTGGTCGTCGGGCAGGTCGGCGGGGTCCAGCGCGGCGCCCGCGTCGACAACGCCGGGGAAGATCAGCGCCCGCCGGTCGGCCGGCACCGGCGCCGCTCGGTCGAACAGCTGGGTGACGGCGCCGACGGTCTCCGGGCCGCCGAGCATGATCGCGCCGGTGACGCGTTCGTCGCGGATCACGACCTTCTGGTACGTCCCGCGGGCCGGGTCGGCGAACCGCAGGACCTCCAGGCCCTCCTCGTCGTCGGAGAGCTCGTCGACGTCCGTCTCGCCCATCGCCGCGAGGTCGACGTCGGCCGCCTTGAGCCGGGTGACGACGGGCGAGCCGCGGTACCGCTCCGGCCCGCCGGTGAGCACGTCCGCCAGCACCGCCGCCTGCTCCCAGGCCGGCGCGACCAGCCCGTACACCTGGCCGTCGTACTGGGCGCACTCGCCGATCGCGTGGATCGCCGGGTCGGTCACCGACGTCATGGTGTCGTCCACCACGATCGCCCGCTCCACCTCAAGCCGGGCGGCCGCGGCCAGACCGGTGTTGGGCCGGACGCCGCAGGCCACGACGACCAGGTCGGCCGGCAGCCGGGTGCCGTCGTCCAGCCGCATCCCGCGCCCGCCGCCGCCCCAGCCGTCGGTGAACCGGACCGCCTGCGCGTTGAGCCGCGTCCGGACGCCCAGGGACCGCAGCGTCCGGGCCAGCACCCGCCCGGCGTCCAGGTCGAGCTGTCGTTCCATCAGCCGGTCCGCCGGGTGCACGACCTCGACGTCGACGCCACGGCCGGCCAGCCCGCGGGCCGCCTCCAGTCCGAGGAGCCCGCCGCCCAGCACGACCGCGTAGCGCACCCGGTCCAGCCGGGCCAGCATCGTCCGGCAGTCGCCCAGCGTGCGGAAGACGACGACGTCGCGGTCCAGCTCGCCGTCGTCGGCGACCAGCCCGTCGATCGGCGGCACCCACGGCCGGCTGCCGGTGGCCAGCACCAGGTGGTCGTAGGGGACGTGCTCGCCGGCGGTCGTCAGGACGCGGCGGTGCCGGCGGTCGATCGCGGCCACCTCGACGCCGGTCCGCAGCTCGACGTCCTCGGCGGCGTACCAGGCCGACGGCACCGTCTCGATCTCCGCTGGGGTCAACGAGCCGGCCAGCACCGATGACAGCAGCACCCGGTTGTACGCGGCCTCCGGCTCGGCGCCGAGGACCGTGACCTCGAATCGCCGGGACAGGTCGCGGGCGCGCAGCTCCTGCACGAACCGGGCGCCGGCCATGCCGTGTCCCACGACGACGATGCGCGGCGCGACATCAGTCGGTCGGCTCATGCGGCGCTGCCTCCTTCGCTCCAGTCGGCAGTCGGTCTCGACCGACGGCTCGGCGAGACCTCCGGCCCCGTGTCGCCGTCGGTGCCGCATGAGCCTCCCTGGGAGACCACCACCCGCTCCAGCCGGACCGCACACACCTTGAACTCCGGCATCCGCGATATCGGGTCCAGCGCCGGGTTCGTCACCCGGTTCACCGCCTGCTCGCCGCCCCAGTGGAACGGCATGAACACGGTGTCCGGCCGGATCGTCGTGGTCAGCCGGACCCGTCCGACGGCGTCGCCGCGACGGCTGACCACCCGCACGAGGTCGCCGTCGGCCAGTCCGGACCGGCCCGCGAGGTCGGGGTGGATCTCGACGTGCGGCTCGGTCACCGCGGCGGCCAGCGCCGGGACCCGGCGAGTCTGCGCGCCGCTCTGGTACTGCTGCAGCACCCGGCCGGTGGTGAGGTAGACGGGGTGGTCGGCGTCGACGTCCTCGGCCGGCGGCCGGTGCTCGACGGCGACGAACCGGGCCCGGCCGTCGGGCGTCGGGAAGCCGTCGGCGAACAGGCGCGGCGTCCCCGGATGCGTGTCCGACGGGCACGGCCAGAACACGCCGCCCTCGGCGTCGATGCGGTCCCAGCTGATGCCGGCGTAGTCGGCGATGCCGCCGGCGCTGGCCCGGCGCAGCTCGTCGAAGACGGTCTCCGGGTCTGCGCTGAACCGGTCGCCGCGGCCCAGTCGGTCCGCGAGCGCCGTCAGCATCTCCAGCTCTGAGCGCACGCCGGGCGGCGGGGCGACGGCGCGGCGCCGGCGGATCACCCGGCCCTCCAGGTTGGTCATCGTGCCGTCCTCCTCGGCCCACTGGGTGACCGGCAGGACGACGTCGGCCAGCGCGGCGGTCTCGGACATGACGACGTCGCAGACGACCAGCGTGTCCAGCGCCGCCAGGCGTTCGACGACCCGGCGGCCGCGTGGCGACGACACCGCGAGGTTGGTGCCGTGGACGAGCAGCGTCCGCGGCCCGCCGTCGGCGCCGAGGCTCTCGATCAGCTCGTACGCCGACGGCCCCGGCCCAGGCAGCTCGTCGGGGTCCACGCCCCAGACCCCGGCGACGTGCGCCCGGGCAGCCGGGTCGTCGATCTTCCGGTAGCCGGGCAGCTGGTCCGCCTTCTGCCCGTGTTCGCGGCCGCCCTGCCCGTTGCCCTGGCCGGTGATGCAGCCGAAACCGCTGTGGGGCTTTCCCGGCAGGCCGAGTGCGAGCGTCAGGTTGATCAGCGCGGTGACGGTGTCGGTGCCCTTGCTCTGCTGCTCCGCGCCGCGCGCGGTGAGGACGACGGCGCCCCGGCCGCGCGCCCCGGCGGCGAGCTGGGCGACAGTCGCCCGCTGCGCCAGGACCGACACCCCGGTGACCCGCTCGACCCGTTCCGGCCACCACTGCGCGGCCGCCCGCCAGGTCTCTTCGAACCCCGTCGTCCGGTCCTGGATGTAGGCGCGGTCGGCGTGCCCGTCGGCGACGGCGATGTGCAGGAGCCCGAGCGCCAGCGCCAGGTCGGTGCCCGGCATGACCGGCAGGTGCAGCGTGGCCCGCTCGACGGTGGCGGTGCGGCGCGGGTCGGCGATGATCAGCGACCCGCCCCGGTCCACGACGGCGGCGAGGTGCTGCACGAACGGCGGCATCGTCTCGGCGACGTTGCCGCCGGCGATCAGGACGGCGCCGGTCTCGGCCAGGTCGGGCAGCGGGAACGGCAGCCCGCGGTCGATGCCGAACGCCCGGTTGGACGCGGCCGCGGCCGACGACATGCAGTACCGGCCGTTGTAGTCGATGTTCTTCGTACGCAACGCGACCCGGGCGAACTTGCCCAGCTGGTAGGCCTTCTCGTTGGTCAGCCCGCCGCCGCCCAGGACGGCGACGGCGTCCCGGCCGTGCGCGCGCTGGGTGTCGCGGATGCGCCCGGCGACGATCTCCAGCGCCTCGTCCCAGGTCGCCTCCCGGAACGGCCCCGACCGGCCGTCGCGCAGCAGCGGCGTCGTCAGCCGTTCCGGGGAGCCGAGCAGGTCGGCCGCCGTCCAGCCCTTCTGGCACAGTCCGCCGCGGTTGGTCGGGAAGTCGCGCGGGCCCACGGTGACCCGGCCGCCGGCGTCCGCCGTCAGCGTCATCGCGCACTGCAAGGCGCAGTACGCACAGTGCGTAGCCGTGGTGCCCATGCCCGCTACGGTGTGAAGCTGCGGTTTCCGGGCCGACTCCGGCACGTTACGCCCGCGATAAATGCCTCGCACTCGTATCCTCCGCGAACCGTGATCAGATGTCCGCGCCGGCCAGCGCCGAGCCTCGTCGGGCGTAGTTCCACCAGGTCAGCAGCACGCAGGTGACGTAGAAGCCGAGGAAGATCACGAACGCGGTGGCGACGGCGCCGGCTGGCACCCTGCCGTCGTTCACCAGCCCGAGCACGCCGAACGTCGCGACGATGACGAACCCGCCGAACGCCCCGACCGCCGACGACAGCCCGATGACGGCGGCCGCCTCGGTCCGGCCACGCGACAGGGCGGCAGCGCGGTCCCCGTCCCCCGTCTCCCGCAGCGCCTGCTGCTGGAAGATCATCGGGATCATCCGGAACGTCGACCCGTTGCCGATCCCGGTCGTCACGAAGACCAGCAGGAATGCGCCGAGGAACAGCGGCCACCGGGCGGCGTCGACCGCGACGATCACGACGACGGTGCCGGCGGCCATCGCCACGAAGTTCCAGAGCGTCACCCGGGCGCCGCCGACACGGTCGGCCAGCCAGCCGCCGAACGGCCGGGCCACCGATCCGACCAGCGCGCCGAGGAATGCGTAGTTCGCTGCCGGCACCTCCGGGAACTGCAGCTGGATGAGCAGCGGGAATGCCGACGAGTAGCCGATGAACGAGCCGAACGTGCCGATGTAGAGCCATGACACGATCCACGTGTGCTTGTGCCGCACGACGGTGATCTGCTCGCGGAACGTCGCCAGCGACACGGACAGGTTGTCCATGAAGAACCACGCGCAGGCCGCGGCGACGACGCCGAGTGCCGCCCACACCCACCCAGCCCGCGCCAGGTCCACCCCGGCGGCACTCGCGCCGACCAGCCCGAACAGCCCGCCGGCGCCGACGATCAGCGGCAGCCCGAGCTGGATCAGCGCGACGCCGATGTTGCCGCCGGCCGCGTTCAGCCCGAGCGCCAGTCCCTTGGAACGGTCCGGGTAGAAGAAGCTGATGTTGGTCATGCTGGACGCGAAGTTGCCGCCGCCGAACCCGGCGGTCGCCGCGATCAGCAGGAACGCCCAGTACGGCGTGCCGGGATTGCTGACCGCCACGGCCAGCAGCACCGTCGGGACGATCAGCAGGAGGCCGCTCACCACCGTCCAGTTCCGGCCACCGAACCGCGGGACGGCGAACGTGTACGGGATCCGCAGCACCGCGCCGACCAGGTTCGGCACCGCGACCAGGAAGAACATCTGCGCGGCGGTGAATCCGAAGCCGTAGTGCGCGACGAGCAGTGCCGACGAGATGCTCCACAGCGTCCACACCGAGAACGCGACGTTCTCGGCGAAGATCGAGAAGACCAGGTTGCGCCGGGCGATCCTGCGGCCGGTGCGCTGCCAGAACGTCTCGTCCTCCGGCTCCCAGTGATCGATCCAGCGCGAACCCCGGCGCCGTACCGCGAGCGGGGACGGTGCGGTGGTCTTGGCGGGTGCGAGCGTCGGCGTGTCGGTCATGACGTCCTCCGGATCGGGGTCTGACTCCACTGGCCGCCGACGCTAGGAACGCGCCATTACGGCGACGTCGCCCGTGCGGCGCGTCCGTGTCAACGTCTGCTCACCCCGCCGCCGACGCGTCCGTGAGATCGCGCCCCCACCCTGCCCTCGCAGCGGGGCGCTGGTGCGGGGAGGCGATTACGGCATACGTTGGGTGGATGGAGGACGACGGGAGTCGATCCGGGTCGGCCGGCCGCGCTGCCGCCATCGTCGGGGCCGGACCGGCCGGGTTGTACGCCCTGGCGGCACTGGTGCGCAGCGAGCGGTTCGAACGCATCGACGTGTTCGAGGCCGCGCCCGCGCCGTACGGCCTGGTCCGCTACGGCGTCGCGCCGGACCATCCGAAGACCCGGAACATCTCGCGCGTGCTGGCCCGCGGGTTCGAGCACACCCGGGTGCGGTTCCTGGGCAACGTGAGCGTCGGCCGCGACGTCACCGTCGACGAGCTGCGCGCCGGCTACGACGCCGTCGTGGTATCGACGGGCATGCTCGGCGACCGGCGGCTGGGCATCCCGGGCGAGGACCTGCCCGGCTCGTACGGCGCGTCCGAGCTGGTCGCCTGGTACACCGGACACCCGCAGGCGCGCGCCGTCGAACTGCCGGCGAACCTCACCAGCGCGACGGTCATCGGGGCGGGCAACGTCGCCCTCGACATCGCCCGCATCCTGGCCAAGGACGCCGCGACGCTGCGGACCACGTCGATGCCACGGCACGTCGTCGACGCGCTGGCGGCGAGCACCGTCACTGACGTCCACCTCGTCGCCCGGCGCGGGCCGGCGCAGGCGAAATTCACCTCACCCGAGCTGCACGAGCTGGGCGCGCTCGACGGCGTCGACCTCGTCGTCGACCCGGCCGACCTCGTGCTCGGCCCGGCCGACGAGGAGGCCGTCGCACAGAACCGGCACGCCAAGGTCACCGTCGATGTGTGCCGTGAGTGGTCAGAGCGGCCGGCCACCGGCGCGCCGCGCCGCATCCACCTGCACTACTGGCGCCGTCCGGCCCGGATCCTCGGCGAGACCGCGGTCACCGGCATCGAGCTGGAGCCCACCCGCGACGCCGACGCGCCGGTGCTCACGCTGCCGACGCAGCTGGTCGTGCGGGCCATCGGCTACCACGGCAGGCCGATCCCCGGACTGCCGTTCGACGAAGCCGGCGGCACCGTGCCGTCGCAGGACGGACGGGTGCTCGCCCACGGCGCGGTCGTCGCCGGGGTCTACGTCACCGGCTGGCTGCGCCGCGGTCCGACCGGCGTCATCGCGACCAACCGAGGCGACGCCAACGAGGTCACGGAGTCGGTGCTCGCCGACCTCGACACGCTGCCGGAGCCGCCGTCCGACCCGGACAGCGTCGACAAGCTGCTGGCCGAGCGCGGGGTCCGGGTGGTGACCTGGGCGGACTGGCTGCGGCTCGAGTCGCACGAGAAGGCGACCGGCGACGCCGCGGGCGGCGACCCGATCGTGGTGCACGACCTGGCCACCGCCCTCGAGGTCATCGACGCCGCCGGCTGACCCTGCCGAAGGCGAGCGCACCGGCGCCGAGCACCAGGACCGCGGCCTGGGCGGCGCGTCCGTTCGGCGCCGGGGTCCCGGTGTCGGTCCCCGAGTCGGTTCCGGTGTCCCCGGTCTCGGTACCGGACGTGTCGCCGGTCTCGGTCCCGGTGTCGCCGGAGGTGTCACCGGTGTCACCGGTCTCCGTCCCGCCGGTGTCGGTGCCACCCCACTCGGTGCCGACCTCGGTCGCGCCGGATTCGTCGCCGCCGGTCTCCTCGCCCGACTCGGTCGCGCCAGTTTCGTCGCCGCCGGTCTCCTCGCCCGACTCCGTGGCACCGGACTCGTCGCCGCCGGTCTCCTCGCCACCCGGCTGCTCGCCGCTCTCGTCGCTCGGCGGCGTCTCCTCGCCCTCGTCGCCCTGGCCGCCCTCGTCGCCGCCGTCGTCGTTCTCGTCGTCGTCGTTCGGACGGTCCGGCCGGTCGGGGCGGTCAGGACGGTCGTTGCCGCCGCCACCGCCGTTGTCGTTCTCTTCGCGGATGTTCGCGGCCTCCGGGAAGTCCTCCTCGGGCATGCCCTCGAGCGCGCCCTGCATGAACGCCGTCCAGGTGCGGCCCGGGTAGGCGCCGCCGCTGAAGTGGTCCATGCCGCCGACGCCGTCCAGCGACTGGGTGCCGTCGCCGCGGAAGTAGACGACCGAGGCGGCCAGCTGCGGGGTGTACCCGCTGAACCACGCGGTGAGGTCGTCGTGCGTACCGGTCTTCGCCGCCACCGGGCGGTCGAGGTCCTGCGCGGCCTCGGCAGTGCCGTTGTCGACGGTCTCGGTGAGCGAGTACGTGACGTCGTCCATGACGTCCTCCTCGAACACCTGCTCTCCGGCCGCCTGGTGCTCGTAGGCGACCGCGCCGTCGCGATCGACGATCTGCTGGACGGTGTGCGTGCCGGTGTGCGTGCCCCGAGACGCCAGCGTGGCGTAGGAGTTGGCCATGTTCAGCGCCGAGACGCCGCCGATGCCGATGGCGACACGGGGGTTCAGGTTCGCCTGCAGCTGCTCGTCGTCGGGGAAGCCGGCCCGGACGAGCGAGTCGACGACCTTGTCGGGCCCCATCTCCATGGCGACGTCGACGAACGCGGTGTTGATGGAGCGTTCCATCGCCCGTTCCAGGCTGACGTTGCGGCCGTAGTCCTCGTTGCCCTGGTTGTTGACCGGCGGACCGAGTTCCGGCGGGTCGAACGGCGAGTTGCCCCAGAACGTGCTGCGCAGCGAATAGCCGTTCTCCAGCGCCGCGGCGAGCACGAACGGCTTCACCGTCGACCCGGCTTGTGGAATGGCGTCGACGGCGTCGTTGTAACTCTGTTCGACGGCGTCGGGCCCGCCGTAGACTGCGACGACGGCGCCGTCGCCGGGCCGCACCGCCGCGAGGCCGATGCGCACGCCGTCGGCATCTTCGGTGGGCCGCTCGTCCTGGATCGCCTGGATGGCGGCCGACTGCGCCTGGGTGTTGAACGTCGATGTGACGCGCAGGCCGCCGGTCTCGATCTCCTGCTCGTCGTAGCCCATCGCGAAGAGCTCGTCGCGCACCATCGCCAGCAGGTAGCCGTTGGGCCCGCCGTAGCGGTTGACCTGCTTCTCGGGAAGGATCTCCGGCGGCACGGTGGCGTCGGCGGTGGCCTGGTCGATGGCGCCGGTGACGACCATACCGTCGAGGACGTACTGGAACCGTTGCGCGAACCGTTCCGCGTTCTCGGGGCCGAGCGTGGGGTCGTACCTCGTCGGCGAGCGCAGGATGGCGGCCAGCGCGGCGCTCTGCGCGAGGTCGAGGTCGGCGACGTCGACGCCGAAGTAGGAGCGCGAGGCCGTCTGCACGCCGTACGTGCCGCGGCCGAACCAGATGGTGTTGAGGTAGTCGGCCAGGATCTGGTCCTTGTCGACGTCCTGGTCGATCTTCACCGAGATGACGAGCTCACGCAGCTTGCGGGTGTAGGAGCGATCCTGCGTGAGGTAGTAGTTCTTGACGTACTGCTGGGTGATCGTGGACCCGCCGCCGGCGCTCGACTCGCCGCGCAAGGCGTCCCACCCGGCTCGGGCCATGCCGGTGAGCGAGAACCCGGAGTTCTCGTAGAAGCTGCGGTCCTCGGCGGCCACGACGGCCTGCTGAAGCGTCTGCGGGATCTCCTCGATGTCGACGATCTCGCGGTTCTCGGCGCTGAACCGGCCCAGCTCGGTCTCGCCGTCGTCCCAGTAGACGATGGTGGTCTCGGACGTGGAGAAGTCGTTCGGCTCGGGCACGTCGATCACGGCGAACGCGACCCCGATGGCGCCCGCGCCCAGCAGGAACATGCCGAGCACGGTGAAGCCGAACACCTTCCAGTTGACGACGCGTCGCCAGCCGGTTCGCTTCTGGCGGCCGGCTCGATAACGGGCGCCGCCCCGGTCGGGGCGGCCCTCGGAGTCAGTGGTGTCGGGATTCTCAGGTTCGGGTTCCGTGCTCATGACGTCTTCGATGGTACGTTGCGCGGTTCGGGTCCCTTGTGCCAATGGGAAGACGGCCGGGACCGCCATGGAGTTCCGGGGAGGCCCGTCACCGCCGGCTCCCGCCCGGCGGGTCGCCGCCGCTGCGGCCCGCCCGGGGACGGGCACGGCGCAGCGACGTTTCTCCGCCACCCCCGCGAGCGGAGACCACGACCCGCCGCGCCCTGCCCGCCGACCCGGTATACCCGGTTCGTCCCACGGCTGAAACCGAGGCCGGGGTCACATCACTCCGCGTGACCGTGCACCTCCGCGCCGAGCCGGCGCAGCGCCTCGGCCACGATGTCGTCAGGTGTGCCGTCGATCGGCACCCGCACGCCGTACTCGTCCGGCTCCAGGGGCTCCAGCGTGTCGAGCTGCGACTGCAGCAGGCTGGCCGGCATGAAGTGGCCCTTCCGCCGCTTCATGCGCTCGGCGAGGAGTGCGGCGTCGCCGTGGAGATGCACGAACGTCACGCCGCCGGCGGCCCCGCGGAGCACGTCGCGGTAGACCCGGCGCAGGGCGGAACAGGTGACGACGGCGCTGCGGCCCTGCTCGGCCTGCGCGGTGAGCCAGTCACGCACAGTGGCCAGCCACGGCATCCGATCCTCGTCGGTGAGCGGCGTGCCGGCCGACATCTTGGCGACGTTGGCCGGCGGGTGCATGTCGTCGGCCTCGGCGAACGGCCGGCCGAGCTGGTCGGCGAGCCGGGTGGCGATAGTCGTCTTGCCGGAGCCGGACACGCCCATGACAACGATATGGGGCGGGAGGGTCACGTGGTCCAGCATCACACGCCCTGGCCGGCGGCGTCGGGGGCGTCCAGACTGGGAGCATGACCGACTCCGCGCCGGTGCGCGAGCTGCGGCTCGTCGTGACCGTCCCCGACCACGACGAGGCCGTCCGCTTCTACCGCGACGTACTGGGCCTGCCCGAGCTGGCCGACTTCTCCTCGCCCGACGGCCGCGTGATCCTGCTCGGCGCCGGCCGGGCCACCATCGAGATCGTCGACCAGTCCCAGGCCGAGTTCATCGACCGCGTCGAGGTCGGCCGGCGCGTGGCCGGTCACGTCCGCGTCGCCCTGGAGGTCGACGACTCCACGGCGACGACCCGGCGACTGGCCGACGGCGGCGCCGAGGTACTCGCCGAGCCGACCCGCACGCCGTGGAACTCGCTCAACGCGCGCCTGGACGCTCCCGGCGGGCTGCAGCTGACGCTTTTCACCGAGCTCGGCGACTGACGACGCTCACCCCGTGATCGTTGGGCGGGGCCATCACGAGGATTTCTCGAGCGTCGACACGATTGCAGGCGTAGTGATGCTCCAGAAAACGTCGTGACGTGCGCCGGATCGCGGTGAGATCTCACCGGGCAACCGTCACTGCGCCGAGCCGGCGCCGCCCTTCTCCTTCGACCGCGCGTAGTGGCGCCGGGCCTTGGCGCGGTTGCCGCAGATCTCCATCGAATGCCACTTGCGGGCGTTCGCGCGGCTGTGGTCGACGAGGAAGTGCTGGCAGTCGGGATCGGCGCAGGGCCGGATGCGCGACCCGTCGGGGCCCTGCAGTGCGGCCCACTCCTCGATGGCGCGCACACCCACCCGGCGACCGGCCGGGACGTCGTCCTGCCACCGCAACCCGTCGCGGGTCAGCCGGGCCCGCCGGTGCATGACGTCGACCCATGGCGCCAGCGCGTCTGCGGGCTCCTCGCCCCGGATGACGGCGGCCAGCACCGGCCGCACCGTGCGGGCGTCGGCGATCTCCTCGCGCGTCCCCTCGACGCCGCGCTCGCGCAGCCACGCCCGTGCGGCGGCGTCGTCGGCGAGCTCGTCGTGCGGCCCGTCGGGGTAGACGATGCGCGAGTTCACCAGATCGAGCAGCAGCGGTGTCATCGTCGTTCCTTCCCGGTCGCCTCTCATTCTAACTCCATCGCGACACTTGACGGGTTGGAATAGCTACGGTTCCATCTGACTTGTAACCGCCACAGACAACGGAACCGGTTAGAAGACCGGTCGAGCAGAAACGGAGCCCAGCGCCATGTCGTACATCACCGTCGGAACCGAGAACTCCACGAACATCGACCTCTACTACGAGGACCACGGCACCGGGCAGCCGGTCGTGCTGATCCACGGCTACCCGCTCGACGGTCACTCCTGGGAGAAGCAGTCGGCGGCATTGCTCGACGCCGGCTACCGCGTCATCACCTACGACCGCCGCGGCTTCGGCCGGTCCAGCCAGCCCACGACGGGGTACGACTACGACACGTTCGCCGCCGACCTCAAGACCGTTCTCGACACCCTCGACCTGCGCGACGTCGTGCTCGTCGGGTTCTCGATGGGCACCGGCGAGGTGGGCCGCTACCTCGGCACGTACGGCAGCGAGCGGGTCGCCAAGGCCGCCTTCCTCGCGTCGCTGGAGCCGTTCCTGCTGCAGACGGACGACAACCCGGCCGGCCTGCCGCAGGACGTGTTCGACGGCATCGAGCAGACGGCGAAGGCCGACCGCTACGCCTGGTTCGACGAGTTCTACAAGAACTTCTACAACCTCGACGAGAACCTCGGCACGCGCATCAGCGAGGCCGCGGTCCGGGGCAGCTGGAACGTCGCCGCCGGCGCGTCCTGGTATGCGTCGTCTGCCGTGGTGCCGAGCTGGCACACCGACTTCCGGGCGGACATCGAGAAGATCGACGTCCCGGCGCTGATCCTGCACGGGACCGCCGACCGCATCCTGCCGATCGACGCGACCGCCCGCGAGTTCGCCAAGCGGCTCCCGGACGCCGACTACGTCGAGGTCGAGGGCGCCCCGCACGGCCTGCTCTGGACCCACGCCGACGAGGTGACCGAGGCGCTGCTCGCCTTCCTGCGCAAGTGAGTCGCCGACGAGGGGCGGCCGGGCCCGGGGTCCGGCCGCCCTTCGTCGCGTGTTCGGTCCATGGGCTCGGGGCATGACGCTGCCGCCGACGCCGTCCTCGTGTTCCGGCGCCGTCGGCGCGGTTCTGCTCCGGGGTGAGCACGAGCACTGGCGGGCGTCCCGCCGCCGCGCCCATCTGCATCGGGACCATCCGGAACTGGCCCGCCGGCTGGTCTGGGGCGCAGACTACCGCTTCGGCGAGTGGATCCTGGTCGAACCGGCCCTGGCCGTGCACGGCCCGCGCCGTCTACGCCGCCTCGACCGTCGCAACCGGACGCCGCGATGAGTTCCCGTGCTCTCCGTGGTCTAACCCGCCGAACCGAAGAGGAGGGACAGACATGAGCGCACCGCACGTGCTGATGGACGGGATCGTGTTCGGCGAGTCGCCGCGCTGGCACGACGGACGGCTGTGGTTCTCCGACTGGGGCGCCCACCAGGTCGTCGCGGTCGACGACGACGGCCGCCACGAGGTGATGGCGACGGTCGAGTCGTTCCCGATGTGCATCGACTTCCTGCCCGACGGCCGGCTACTGGTGGTCGACTCCGCGCAGCGCCGGCTGCTGCGCCGCGAGCCGGACGGGTCGCTGGTCCCGCACGCCGACCTCGCCGCGTTCTCGGAGCACCCGTGGAACGACATCGTGGTCAGCGACGGCGGCGACGCCTACGTCAACGGCATCGGCTTCGACTTCCCCGCCGGCGAGTTCGCCCCGGGCCTGGTCGTCCGGGTCACGCCGGACGGCCGCGTCGACCACGTCGCCGGCGACCTCGCCTTCCCGAACGGGATGGCCATCACCGCCGACGGCGGCACGCTCATCGTCGCGGAGTCGTACGCGAACCGGCTCACCGCGTTCTCCATAGGCGCCGACGGCGGGCTCAGCGACCGGCGGGTGTGGGCGGACACCCCCGGCGACCACCCGGACGGCATCTGCGTCGACGCCGAGGGCGCGGTCTGGTACGCCGACGTCGCCAACCGGCACTGCGTGCGCGTCCGCGAGGGCGGTGAGGTCCTGGCGACGGTCGAGTTCGACCGCGGTGCGTTCGCCTGCGCCCTCAGCCGCGGCGACGACCCGCGCCTGTACGTCGTCGGCCAGCAGTGGGACGGCCCGCCGCCGCCCGAGCCCACCGGGCGGCTGGTCGCGTACCCGGCGCCCGCGCCGGGCGCCGGCCGGCCCTGACCCCGTCAGTCGGTGGCCGGACGGCGGTCGGTGTCGTGGTGGTGGCTGGCTGGGCGCCTTGCACCGTTGGTTACCGGCTGATCGCCTTGGCGAAGGAGCTGGCGAAGCGCTCGAGTAGTCCGTGGTCGGCGGCGGCGTTGTGGGGGTTGAGCTCGGCGACGGTGATCGCGGCCAGGCCGGGGCCGGAGGCGAGGATCTTCAGCGCGGTGAGCATCTCGTCGAGCTTCAGGCCGGCATTGCGGGACGGGTGCTCCGAGAGTGGCGCGTCGGTGAAGTCGACAACGTCGACGTCGAGGTGGATGGCGTAGCGTCCGGACCGGGCGGTGATCAGCTGCAGGGCTTGACGCGCTGCGCGCGCGGGATCACTGCGGACATCCTCCACCGCCGTTCGGGCAAGTCCCAATCGTTCGATCTCAGCCCGTTCGAACCGTGTGGCGTGTCGCATGTCGTGCGCGAACAACAGGATCTGGCTGGGTTGGAGCAGCGGGGCGCGCCCTGTGGCCTTTGCCAGGGCGAGTTCGGTCCCGCGGATTGCCAGCATGTGCGCGAGTGCCATCCAGTCCAACGCTCCGTCGGCCCCGGTGGCAGGTGTGTTGAGGTCGGAATGCAGGTCGAAGTAGGCGACGGCGATGTCACCGAGCACTTGCTGGGTTCCGGCGATCGTGCCGATCCCCACAGTGCAGTCGCCGCCCAGGACGAGAACTGCTCGGTCTGGCTCGTGGAGGGCATCGGCGACTCGCGTAGCCGTGGTCTGTACCACGTGCACGACGGTTTCGAGGTTCTGGGCCTGGGGCCTGGTCCGGTCGGGACGCCACGGAATCACCGGGGAATCCCCGAGATCGCTGACGTCATAGCCGACGTCGGAAAGTGAGTCGATCAGTCCTGCGGCGCGGATCGCAGCCGGTGTCTGGTGCTGGCCGACACCACAGGCGCCGGCCCCCGAGGGAACACCGAGGATTGCCAGCGGTGCGGTCACAGGCGCTCCTCTCGCACAGACATCTAGCGTCCACGCGTCGAGCGTAAACCCGTACTTAGGTACAAGATACAAGCGCGAGGCGGGCCGAGATCCGCGTGGCCTTCGCTGTCATGGTGCCGAGCCTCACGCTGACATCCGGTGTAGCGGCTGCAACTTCCGACGTTACCGCTCGAAGCCCAGGTGGACGTGGTCGCGGTGCAGGTCGTCGGCGAAGTGCTTACCGCCGGGACCGTCCGGGTCGACCGGGCCGCCGATCTCGTCGCTGCCGGTCGCCCGCACCGCCGCCAGGAAGTCGAGCAGGAACGGCTCGTCCTTGACCATCGACACGACCGGCCGGCCGTCGACCGCCCAGATGTCGACGGCCCGGCCGCGGGTGTGGTTGCTGGTGCGGTCGGTGCCGAAGACGTTCTCCGGATGGCCGCTCCGGAACACCGACACCGCCAGCTGGTAGGTCCCGGCCAGGCGCAACAGCGCGGCGACCACGCGCGCGTCGACGGCGCCGGCGGCGAGGTCGGCGACGGCGGCCTCCGGCAGCTCGACGCGCCCGCTCGCGGCGAGCTCGGCGGCCGGACCGGTCAGCGCGGCGGCCGCGTCGGGCGCCGGCGCGACGGGGTGCAGTTCGGTGACCGTCCACCCGCCGCCTGAGCGACGCAGACGGACGTCCGCCGTCACGACCCGGTCCCGCAGCGTCTCGCCGTCGACCCAGGTCTGCCGGACGACCGCCATGATGCTCGCGGTGCTGCGCTCCAGCCCGCCGTACTGCGGGTACACGAGCTGCGCGACGGCGGGCGCGGCGGGCGGGAGCAGTGGCCCGGCGGCCCCCTCGAGCGCCGGCGGCGCGCCCGCGGCGGCGAGCCGGTCGGCCGCGGGGGTGACAGCGACGCCGTCGGGCACTGTCCCGAGCGCCTCCAGCACCCGGACCGCGGCCACTTTCACCTCGGGTGCGATCTCGTTGCCCCCCGGCTGCCAGGGTGTCACCACCGGCAGGTCCGGCACCGATGACGGGGGCTCCGGTGCCGGACCCGCCGGCTGCTTGGGGGTCGGCCGCGGCAGTACGCGGCCGGTGCGCGGCTCCGACGGCTCGTCCGCGCCACACGCGGTCGCGACCGCCGCCACCGCACCCGCCGCCGCGAGGAGGAAGCCGCGGCGGCCGACGCCGCGACCGGTCATCGAACCCGCACGAACCGCGGGTCGATCCGGTACGTGTGGACCTCGTCGCCGTCGCGGTCGACATGGCTGCCGACGCGGCGCCAGCCGGCCCGCTCGTAGAACCCGGCCGCACCGCGGGCACCCGCCTTCGTGATCAGCTCGACGCGGTCGCCGCCGGCCGCCGCGACGCTGGACAGGAACGCCTCGGACAGCGCCGTGCCGACCGAGCGCCCCCGACGCTCCGGCGCGACGACGATCGCCTCGAGCACGGCGATCGGGCCGAACCCCGCCTCCGGCACGTCGCCCCGGCCGGCCACCCGGGCCGGCGCCGCACCCCGTCCGAGCAGCCGCCGTGCGTACCGCAACCCGCGTGTCCGGACGAACCCGGCGGCCACGACTGGCCGGGTGAGCAGCGCCCGCAGCCCCGCCAGGGCGAGCTCGCGGCGGCGGTGGCCGATGATCCAGGCGACGTTGGCGGGTCGGTCGGTGGTGCCGAGCGCGAACCCGACGACCTCGCCGTCCTGCTTGGCGACCAGCACGACGCCGTACCGCGACTCCAGGTGGGCACCGTGCCAGCGGCGGACGAACCCCTCGCCGAGCCGCGGGAAGAGCCCGTGTGGCAGCTCCGCCACGTGCAGCGCCGCGGTCGTACGCAGGTCGTCCTCGCTCGCGGCCAGGACCTCGATCTCGTGCCCCATGCTCATCTTCAGCCTCTCTGCGACCGACCCCACGTCATGCCCCCTTTGGCTGGTAAACGGAGTCCGTGGACGATCGGTTGGCACGCGGTGCCGAACTCTCATCCGCGGACTCCGCTGCACCGTGGGATCCATGCTTCGGCGCGAATCTCAGAGGAACCTCAGAGCGCCCGTGCGAGCATCGAGAACATGACAGGCGACCACGACCGCTCGTTGCTGCTGGTCGAGGACGACGCCAAGCTGGCGGCGCTGCTGGACCGGCTGTTCACCGGCGAGGGTTACACCGTCGACATGGCCCGCGACGGCCAGTCCGGGCTGCACCACGCGCTGACCCAGCGGTACGCCGTCATGGTCATCGACCGCGGGCTGCCCGCCATCGAGGGCGTCGACCTGGTGCGCCGGCTGCGCGCTCGGGGCGTGGCGACGCCGATCCTGGTCCTGACCGCCCGCGGCACCACCGAGGACCGCGTCGAGGGCCTGGACGCCGGTGCCGAGGACTACGTCGTCAAGCCGTTCGAGATCGACGAGCTGCTGGCCCGGCTGCGCGCTCTGCTGCGCCGGCACACCGACACCTCGACCCGGCTCGACCTCGGCGAACGGTACCTCGACGTCGCCGCGCGGCGGGTGCTCGGCGGCACGGCCGGGCCGATCGAGCTGTCCGGGCGCGAGAACGAGCTGCTGCAGTTGTTCGCCGCCCACCCGTCACAGGTCTTCACCCGCGACGAGCTGCGCCGACTGGTGTTCCAGGACGCGGACAGCCCCGGCGCCGTGGACACCTACGTCTACTATCTGCGCAGGAAACTCGGCCGAGACGTCATCCGTACCGTCCACGGCCTCGGCTACCGGATGGGATCTGCTTGAGCTGGCGCCGAGGCGGCTCCGAGCGCCGCCGTCCACCGTCCGCGCCCGCCGACCGGCGGCTGCTGCGCCGGGCGTCGATCGTCGTCGCCGTGCAGACGGGCATCGCCGTCGCGCTGGTCATCGGCGTCATCATCGCGCTGGTCTACTCGATCAGCGGACAGGAGCGGGTCTCCGCCACCGAGCACAAGCTGCAGGACAAGGCCGCCAACGCCGCCGAGTACGTCCCGGCCGCGCCCGACGGCAGCCGCCTGGTCGTAGACGGGCTGCCGAACGGCTGCACCGACGAGGACGCTTGGGCGGTCGCCGACGATCTGGGTCCGGGCTCCACCCGGGTCGAGCTGTGCGACACCCCGTTCCTGATGTACGTCGACGACTCCGGCGACGCCCGGACGGTCGCGGCCACCAACTTCGTCGAGCAGCAGGAGGAGACCGAGCGGCTGGCCCGGCTGTCCATCCTGGTCGGCGCCGTCGGTGTGCTTGCGGCGGCCGGGCTGGGCTGGCTGGTGGCGCGGCGCGCCGTCCGTCCGCTCGGCGACGCGCTGGCCTCGCAGCGCCGGTTCGTCGCCGAGGCCAGTCACGAGCTGCGCACCCCGCTGGCGATCCTGCACACCCGCGCCCAGCTGCTGCAGCGCCGTCCCAGCACCGACGACGACCAGCGGCAGGAGATCGACCAGCTGGTCGACGACGCCCGGGTGCTCAACGACATCGTCAACGACCTGCTGCTGTCGGCGGAGATGCAGTTCCGCCCGGAGGCACGGCAGCCGGTCGACCTCGCCCGGGTCGCCAAGGAGGTCAAGGACTCCTTCTCGGCCACCGCCGACGAGGCCGGCATCGACCTCGTCGTCGACACCGTCCCCACCGATCACCACGTCGTCACGGGCGTGCCGAGCGCCCTGCGCCGCGCCGTCGCCGCCCTCGTCGACAACGCGATGGACCACGTCTCCCGCGGTGGCACCATCACGCTCGGGCTGTCCGGGGCCGACGGCACCGTCCGCATCAGCGTCATCGACGACGGCGACGGCCTCGACCCCGAGGTGGCGGCCCAACTCACTCAGCGGTTCCGCCGCGGCGCCACCGGCAACGGCAACGGCCACCACCCGCGGCTCGGCCTCGGGCTGGCGCTGGTCGACGAGATCGTGCACGCCCACGACGGCACACTGACGATCGACGGCCGTCCTGGTCAGGGCGCCACCGTCACCCTCACGTTCCCCGCGGCGTGATGAGCCGTCATGCCCGATGCGCCACCTGTGCGTATCCTCGGGTGGTCGGCACCGATAGGTTCGGGTCGCCGCCGGAACCTGATTCCGGAACCTCGTACTCGACGGAGCCGTTGTCGCAGTAACGACGTCACATCTTTTGACGCCTCGGCCGAGACGGCCGCGATCACCAGAAGGGTGCCCCTTTGATGACCACGGCCATGGAGAGTTCGCCTGCGCTCGGTTCCCCCCGCGAGCGGCACGTCAGCGCGTACGCCGAGCTCTCGAAAGTCATCCAGGCGGCCGGCCTGCTCAAACGCCGATACGCGTTCTACTGGACCCTCATGCTCGGCACGGTCGCCGCGTTCGCCGCCATCTGGGTCGGCTTCGCGCTCCTCGGCGACTCCTGGTACCAGCTGCTGCTGGCCGCGGCGCTCGCCGTCGTCCTGGCCCAGTTCGGCTTCATCGGCCACGAGGGCTCGCACCGGCAGATCTTCGCCTCGCATCGCTGGAACGAATGGACCGGCCGGGTGATCTCGGGCCTGTTCACCGGGCTCAGCTACAGCTGGTGGATGCGCAAGCACACCCGCCACCACCTCAACCCGAACAAGGAGGGCGCCGATCCCGACATCGCACCGGGCGTCCTGGCGTTCTCGCCCGCGGCGCTGCACGAGCGCGGCCCGGTCGGGCAGTGGTTCGCGCGGCGGCAGGGCTGGTTCTTCTTCCCGCTGCTCCTCCTGGAAGGCCTCGCGCTGCACGTTCACAGCATCCAGAACATCGCCCGGCGCGAACGGCTCGAGCACCGGTGGGTCGAGATCCTCTTCGTCACCGTCCGGCTCGGCGGCTACCTGACGGCCCTGTTCATCGTCCTGCCCCCGGGCAAGGCCATCGCGTTCTTCTGCGTGCAGATGGGCCTGTTCGGGGTGCTCCTTGGTGGCGCGTTCGCCCCCAACCACAAGGGCATGCCGATCGTCCCCGCCTCGATGAAGATCGACTTCCTGCGCCGGCAGGTGCTCATGTCCCGCAACATCACCGGCGGGCCGGTCACCGACCTCGCCATGGGCGGCCTCAACTACCAGGTCGAGCACCACCTGTTCCCGAGCATGCCCCGCCCCAACCTGCGGCGGGCGCAGCCGATCGTGCGCGAGTTCTGCGCGCGCCACGGGATCACCTACACGGAGACCTCGCTGGTGGGGTCGTACCGCATCGTGGTCCGGTATCTGAACGACGTCGGCTTGCGGGCGCGTGATCCGTTCCAGTGCCCCATCACGGCGCAGTACCGGACGTAGCCGCGCTCGCCGGCCCAGCGCCCATGATCATCAAGGGTGCTCCACACCATGGCGTGGTCGATCCTTGATGATCATGGAGGGGCTCGGTTGGTGGCCGGGCGCCCGATAGGGCACACTAGGCACCGACGGGACCTCAGTACAGGTCCCCGAGGTCGAGTGCGACGCGCCGTGTGAAGGCGCAGGTCCCCCCTTCCAGATGAGCGGGCGTCCGATCGTGACCGGCCACTCCCTCTACGTCCTGGAAGGACGTTCGTGCCCACAGATTCCCGCACTCCGCGGGGCGACGGCGCTCGCCGCCGCCCCCGCAACCGCCGCCGGCCGACTCAGGCCATCGCCGCAGCATCGGAGGTCGCGGTCGGTTCCGCTGTCGCGCCCGACTCGTCGGTCGTGCAGGCGGCCCCGGTCGCCGTCGTCGACGGGCGGTCGTTCGCCGAGCTCGGCGTGCCCACCGCGGTCGTCGCCGCCCTGGCGGCGGACGGCGTCACCACGCCGTTCCCGATCCAAGCTGCCACGCTCCCTGACACACTCGCCGGTCGTGACGTTCTCGGCCGCGGCCAGACCGGCTCCGGCAAGACCATCGCGTTCGCCGTCCCGACGGTGTCGCGGCTGCTCGCCACCGGCGCACCTCGACGGCCGCGCCGTCCTCGTGCCCTGATCCTCGTGCCCACCCGCGAACTGGCCAACCAGGTGGCCGCCGCCGCGCGGCCGCTCGCCGCGGCCGTCGGCCTGAAGATCACGACCGTGTTCGGCGGCGTCGGTCAGGGGCCGCAGGTGCGGGCGCTGGCCGGCGGCATCGACATCCTGATCGCCTGCCCGGGCCGGCTCGAGGACCTGATCGCCCAGGGCTACTGCGACCTCGGCGGCGTCGAGGTCACGGTGCTCGACGAGGCCGACCACATGGCCGACCTCGGCTTCCTGCCGGCGGTCCGGCGCCTGCTCGACACCACGCCGCGCCGCGGCCAGCGGCTGCTGTTCTCGGCCACCCTGGACAACGGGGTCGACACCCTGGTGCGCCGCTACATGGCCAACCCGGTCATGCACTCGACGGCGCCCGCCGTGGCCCAGGTCTCGACCATGACGCACCACGTCATGGCGGTCGAGACCGTCATGAAGGGCCAGGTTGTGCGCGAGCTCGCGTCCGGTCAGGGCCGCACGCTGCTGTTCGCCCGCACGAAGCACGGCGCCAAGAAACTGGCCAAGGGGCTCACAGCGGCCGGCATCCCGGCCGTCGACCTGCACGGCAACCTCAGCCAGGGCGCCCGCGAGCGCAACCTCGCCGCGTTCTCGGCCGGTTCGGCGCGAGTGCTCGTGGCCACCGACATCGCTGCACGAGGCATCCACGTCGACGACGTCGGCCTCGTGGTGCACGTCGATCCGCCGGCTGAGCACAAGGCCTACCTGCATCGGTCCGGCCGGACCGCACGGGCCGGCGCCGGCGGCGTCGTCGTCACCGTCATGACCCCCGACCAGGCCGGCGACGTCCGCACCCTGACCCGGCAGGCCGGCATCACGCCGACCCTCACCCGTGTCTCGGCCGGCCACCCCGCCATCGAGGCGCTCACCGGCCCGAAGGCCCCTCTCGTGACGCCGATCGTGGCGCCGGCGGCGCCGGCCCGGCGCCGCACCTCCGGTGACGAGGCAGCCGGAGACCGTCCGGCCGGCCGCCGTCGCGGCCGCGGTCGCGGTCGCGGCTCCGCCGGTGGCTCGAGCGGGTCGGGCGGTCACGCCGCCGCCGGGCGCTCCGGGCGCGAGCGGCAGGACCACGCCGCGAACACGTCCGGCGGACGCTCGTCGACCACGTCGGGCGGGCGGTCGCGGAACGGCAACCGCGGCGGCTCGGGCAACCGCGGCCAGGACCGCGCCGGATCCGCCGCCGCCAAGGCGACCGCCGGCAGCTTCTCCGCCTCGCTCCGCCGCCGCTGACCCACTCACCCCTTGATCATCAACCTTCCGTGTCGTCACGGCAGCCGAGAAGGTTGATGATCAAGGGAGCGCGGTCGACGACTTCGCACCGCCGGTGAACGGGGCCTCCCCGGGCCTGGACGCCCGGAACCGCAGCGCCGACCACACGTCGTCGATGGCGACCTGACCGTTGGGGCGCAGGCCGAACTCGGCGACGATCGGCCAGAGCGAGTCGCGGTTGACGTCCGACCGCCCGCCCTTCGGGTAGGCGACCCAGACCACCTGCGGCGCCGTCACCGCGTCGCGATGCGCGGAGAGGACCTGGCGCACCGATGCCGCGTCGTCGCCGAAGACGACCGCGACGCCGGCGTCCGCCGGCCCGTCGACCACGCGCACGCCGTCAGGCAGCGGGTCGAGCAGCGGCCGCCGGTCGGGATGCGAGATCCACACGGACGTACCAGGCTTCACCAGCAGTTTCTCGGCAACGGTCTTGGTGCTCATGGCAGTGCTCCGCTTCTGCCGGTCGGCCGGCGTCCATGGCTCTGATCGATGCCTCCACGCTTCCACCGACAATAATATTTGTCAAGAATGCCGATCCGCAGAGCTTGACAGGCCGGTGTCGCGGGTGTTTCTTTATGACTAACTTTAGTCCCGAAGGAAGTGCCGGATGCCCGTTCCCCGCGGTGACCTCACCCGCTCGGCCGTGCTGGCCGCGCTGGGCACGTCCGGCCCGCTGAGCAGGACCGACATCGCCCGGACGCTGGGCGTGAGCCCGGCCACCGTCACCCAGATCGTCAAGGACCTGCTGGCCCGCGGCCTGGTCGCCGAGGTCGAGCACCGCCCGTCCCGTGGTGGCCGGCCGGCCGTGCTGCTGGGGCTGGTCGGCTCTGCCGGCCGGGCCCTGGGCGCCAAGGTCGCCGCCGACCATGTCGCCGTCGTCGACGTTCGGCTGGACGGGCACGTGCGGCAGTCGTGGGAATGGCCGTTCGACGCGATGGCCGCGGACGCGCCGGACCGGCTGGTGGACTTGCTCCGGCCGCTCGTCGAGACGCCGGCGGACGACGCCGGCGACGACGCCCCGGCCGCGCCGATCCTCGGCATCGGCATCGGCGTCCCCGGCGCGGTCGACGACCAGGAGGCGGGCGCCGTCGACGCGCCGACGCTGGGGTGGCGGCGGCTCGCCCTCGGCGCCCGGCTGCGCGCCGCCCTGCCGGCCCCCGTCCTCGTCGAGAACGACGTCAACGCGCTCGCCGTCGCCGAACGGCTGTACGGCCGGGGCCGCGAGCACCGGAACTTCCTCGTCGTGACGATCGGCCGCGGCGTCGGCGCCGGGCTGGTCGTCGACGGGAGCGTGTACCGCGGCGCGGGCGGCGGGGCCGGCGAGTTCGGCCACTTCCCGGTCCGACCCGACGGCCCACAGTGCTCCTGCGGCAACACCGGCTGCCTCGAGGCGGCCGTCGGCCAGGAGGCGCTGCTGCGTGCCGCGCACGACGCCGGTCTCGACGCGCCGGACGCGACGATCTTCGCGACGGCCGGCGAGCTGTTCGGCCGCGGCGTCGCCGGCCTGATCAACGTGATGGACCCGGAGATCGTCATCGTGCTCGGCGAGGGCACCCGCGCCTGGGAGCACTGGCGGCCGGGGTTCGAACCGAGCCTGCGCGCCCACCTGATGCCGTCGCGCCGCGGCGTGCCCGTCGTCGTCGAGTCGTGGGACGACACGTCGTGGGCGCTGGGTGCGGCCGCGCTGGTCCTCGCCACCCCGTACGACGCGGCCGGCGCGACCGGTGGTCAGGGCGAGCTGGTCCGGGCCCGGCTCGGCGGCGCGCTCGCCGGGGAGCTGTCATGAGCACCGCGACGACCGGCCACCCCACGCACACGGCGACGGAGCGGCCGCGCCAGCCCAAGAACCGTCACCGCAACGCCCTGCGCTACGGCGGCAACCGGCTGCGCTACGCCGGCATCGTCGCGCTGTTCCTGGCCCCGAGTCTGGTTCCGCTGACGCTGTTCACGCTGGTCCCGATGGTCAGTTCGCTGTGGGTGTCGCTGCATGACTGGAACCTCATCACCCCGATGGAGTTCGTCGGCCTGGCCAACTACCGCGAGCTGCTCTCCGACGGCGACACCTGGGCGGCGTTCGGGCACACGCTCGGCTACATCGCCGGCTACCTGCCGCTCGTCTACGTCCTCGGGCTCGCCGCGGCGCTGGCCCTGAACACCGCGCTGCGCGGCCGCAACGTGTTCCGGGCGGCGTACTTCCTGCCGGTCGTCACCAGCTGGGTGGTCGTCGCGCTCCTGTGGCGCTGGCTGCTGAGCCCGGCGAACGGCCTGGTCAACCACGTGCTCGAGCTCGTCGGCGTCGACGGACCCGGCTGGTGGACCGACCCGGCGTGGGCGATGCCGTCGGTGATCCTCGCGTCGGCGTGGAAGGACCTGGGCTTCGTCATGATCATCCTGCTGGCCGGGCTGCAGTCGATCCCCGGCGAGCTGTACGACGCCGCGCGGGTCGACGGCACCAGCGCGTGGCAGCGGTTCCGGTACGTGACGCTGCCGCTGCTGTCGCCGTCGACCTTCTTCGTGGTGGTCATCTCGCTGATCAACGGCTTCCAGGTGTTCGACCAGGTATACGTCATGACCGGCGGCGGGCCGGCCGGCGCGACCGAGGTCGTCGTCCAGCAGATCTACGACCTCACGTTCCGGTACGGCCGGGCCGGCGACGCGTCGGCGCTGTCGTGGCTGCTGTTCGTGGTGGTGCTCGTGGTCACGATCATCCAGGTCCGCGGCCAGCGGAGGTGGGTGACCTATGCGTAGAGCCGCGCTGTACGCCGCCGTCATCGCCGGCGCGCTGGTCATGCTGTTCCCGTTCGCCTGGACGGTGATCACGTCGATCACGCCGGGCGCCGGGCTCGGGTCGCCGGACCTGATCCCCGACGAGCCCGGGCTGGACGCGTACCGCACGCTGCTCGACGCGATGCCGTTCTGGCGGATCCTGGCCAACAGCCTCTGGATCGCCGTCGCGTCGACGCTGCTGCAGCTCATCACCAGCGCCATGGCCGCCTACGCGTTCGCCCGGCTGGACTTCCCGGGCCGCAACGCGCTGTTCCTGGTGTACCTCGCGACGCTCATGGTGCCGATGCAGGTGCTCGTCGTCCCGCTGTTCATCGAGATGCGCGAGCTGAACCTCGTCGACACCTACGCCGCCCTGCTGGCGCCCAGCATCGCGTCGGCGTTCGGCGTGTTCCTGCTCCGGCAGGCGGTCGCGCAGGTGCCGATCGAGCTGGACGAGGCGGCGACCATCGACGGCGCCGGGCACCTGCGCATCTTCGTCTCGATCGTCTGGCCGCTGATCCGGCCGGCGCTGGCGACGTTCGCCGTCCTGGCGTTCATGTCCAGCTGGAACAGCTTTCTCTGGCCGCTGGTGGTCATCCGCTCGCCGGAGCTGATGACGCTTCCGCTCGGCCTCAGCACACTGCACGGCCAGTTCACCACCGAGTGGGACGTGGTGATGGCCGGCTCCGTGATCAGCATCGTCCCGATCGCCGTGCTCTATCTCGCGGCGCAGAAGTACGTCATCCAAGGCGTGGCCCGCTCCGGGCTCAAGTGAATGGAGTTACCGATGACTCACCCGATCCGGCTCGGCGCCGTGGCCGCTGCGGCCGCGCTACTGGCGCTTTCGGCCTGCTCCCAGGGCTCGGCCACCCGCTCCGACGGCGGCGAGGACGGCGAGGTCGTCGTCCGCTACATGGAGTTCTCGTCCAACGGCGGCAACGAGCAGAACCTCGACGCGATCGTCGCCGCGTTCGAGGACGAGAACCCGAACATCGACGTCCAGGTCGAGACGACGCCGTACGCCGACTACTTCACCAAGCTGCAGACGGCGGTCGCCGGCGGCACCGAGGCCGACGCGTTCGAGCTGAACTACGAGAACTTCGTGACTTACGCCGAGAGCGGCGCGCTCGCGGAGCTCGACGTCGACGGTGACGCCTACACGCCGTCGCTGCTCGAGGCGTTCCAGCACGACGGCACCCAGCTGGGCCTGCCGGAGTCGTTCAGCGACGTCGTCCTGTTCTACAACAAGGACCTGTTCGCGGCGGCCGGCGTGCCGGAGCCGACCGCGGACTGGACGTGGGAGGATGAGCGGGCCGCCGCCGAGGCGCTGACGGACACCGCGGCCGGCGTCTGGGGCGACTACCAGCCGGCGACGTTCCACGAGTTCTACAAGGCGCTGGCTCAGGCCGGCGGGCGGTTCCTCACCGAGGACGGCAGCGCAACGGCGTTTGACAGCCCCGAGGGCATCGCCGCGGCGACCTGGCTGACCGGCAAGTCCGGCACCGTCATGCCGACCGAGGCCGAGGGCGCCGGCACCCCGGACTTCGACTCGACGCTGTTCCGCGAGGGCAAGCTGGCCATGTGGCACAGCGGCATCTGGATGTTCGGCCCGCTGGCCGACGTCCCGTTCGAGTGGGACGTCGTCGTCGAGCCGGGCGACCAGACCAAGGCGAGCGCGATGTTCACCAACGGCGTCGTCGTCAGCGCGAACAGTGAGCACCCCGAGGAGGCGCAGGCCTGGCTGGAGTTCCTGACGTCGTCCGACACCACGGTCGACACCCGGCTCAACGCCGGCTGGGAGCTCCCGCCGATCGCCGACCAGGACAAGCTGGCGCCGTACCTCGAGCAGACGCCACCGGCGAACCGTCAGGCCGTCTTCGACGCGCTGGACGAGACCGTGCTGCCGCCGGTGATCGTCCGTCAGCAGGAGATGCAGGACGCCGTCACCGAGGAGCTGGGCAACGCCGCGGCCGGCCGCAAGACCGTCGAGCAGGCCGTCGCCGACGCCGCCGCCCGCGTCGACGAGCTGCTCTGACCACCCTTGGGTCGACGAAGAAGAGAGCATCCGTGACCGACACCTCCACCCCGGCCGACCTCGGCGAGCTGGTCACGCTCGCCGAGGCCAGCCACCGGGTCATCGCCACCCACCAGGCCCCGTCCGGCGCCTACCCGGCCAGCCCGACGTTCAGCGCCTACCGCGGCTACAGCTGGTTCCGTGACGGCGCGTTCATCGCCGAGGGCGCCAGCCGGTACGGCGACGCCGACGGCCCGGCGGCCTTCCACCGCTGGTGCGCCGACGTGCTGACCAAGCGGACGGACCAGGTCGACGCGCTGGTCGGGCGGGCCGGCAGGGGCGAGCACATCCCGGTCGCCGACATGCTGCCGACGCGGTACACCATCGACGGCGCCGTCGGGAACGACCCGTGGTGGGACTTCCAGCTCGACGGCTACGGCACCTGGTTGTGGGCGCTGGCGGCGCACGCCGACCGGCACGGACCGGTCGACGGTGTCGACGGCGGCGTGGCCACGGCGGTGCGGTACCTGACGACGTTCTGGGCCCGGCCCTGCTACGACTGGTGGGAGGAGCACGTCGACCACCGGCACGTGTCCACGCTGGGCGCGATCCGGGCCGGGTTGGCGGCGGCGACGGCCCATCCGGCGCTGGCCGGCGCGCTGCCGGGCGCATTGCGGTCGGCCGCGGCCGAGGCCGCCGCGGCGATCGACTCGCTGGTGCTCGCCGAGGGCGTTGTCGACGGTCACCTGATGAAATGGCTCGGCGCGGCCGACGTCGACGCGAGCCTGCTGGCCTGCGTCGCGCCGTTCGGGCTGGTCGGAGTCGAGAGCGCGATCGGGAGGGCGACGGTGGACGCCGTCGAGGCCGCGCTGTGCGTCGACGGTGGCGTGCACCGGTACGCCGCCGACACGTTCTACGGCGGCGGGCAGTGGCCGCTGCTGACGGCGTTGCTCGGCTGGAACCACGCCGCGGCCGGGCGTCGTGAGAAGGCGCTGGCGAGCCTGCGGTGGATCGCGGCGCAGGCCACGCCGGACGGCGAGCTGCCCGAGCAGGTCGGGCACCACCTGCTGGCCCCGGACCGCGAGCAGGAGTGGATCGACCGCTGGGGCACGGTCGCGACGCCGCTGCTCTGGTCGCACGGCATGTACCTGACGCTGGCGGCCGAGCTCGGCCTGGTGGGGAGCGCCCGATGATCCGGCACCGTCCGTTCGGCTCCGAGCACCCGTACGCCGTCACCGGCGACCAGCGGGTCCCGGCGCTCCCGGTGGACGGCCAGGCCTGCGAGCTGCGGGTTCGCGGGTCCGACGCCGTCGTCGCCGTCGTGTGCGAGTGGTCCGGCCCTGGCGGGGTGGAGACCTGGCCGCTGCTGGCGCCGTCGTCGGGGGACTCCGCCGCAGACGAGGCGGCGGACGGCGGGCACTTGGCCGCCGCGCAGGCGCGGTCGCTGGCGGACCGGTCGTACTGGTCGGTGTGGACGCCGCCACTGGCCGCCGGGACGGTGTACCGGTACCGGTTCGTGGCGACGACGGCTTCCGGTGCGACTCGACGGACTCGCTGGTATGAGGTGTCGGCCGGCGCGTGGTCGTCGTCGGGCGGCGAGTTGACGCTGTCCGGCGAGGGCGGCACCGACCGGCTGGTGCCGAGCAGCGTCGAGTGGCTGACCGGTCCGGAGGGGCCGCGACGCGTCCGGTTCGCGCTCCAGCTTGCCGGGGGCGAGCACGTCGTCGGGTTCGGTGAGCGCTACGACGCCGTCGACCAGCGCGGCCGCACGCTGGACGCCGTCGTGTTCGAGCAGTACAAGGCGCAGGGCGCGCACGGGCGGACGTACCTGCCGATGCCGTACGCGCTGGTCGTCGGTTCGTCTTCGTCGTGGGGGTTCCACGTCCGCACGGCCCGGCGCACCTGGTACGACGTCGGCGCGACGACGCCTGACCAGCTGGTCGTCGAGGCCGAGCTGGACGGCGACGACGCGCTTTCCGTCCGGCTCTACGCCGGCGCGCCCGCCGATGTCGTCCGGCAGTTCGTCGACGAGGTGGGCCGGCCGGAGGCCCTGCCCGACTGGGTGTTCCGGCTCTGGGCCAGCGGCAACGAGTGGAACACGCAGGCCCGGGTGATGGCGGAGCTGGACGCCCACCGGGACCACGACATCCCCGTCGGCGCCCTGGTCATCGAGGCGTGGAGCGACGAGTCGACGTTCACCGCGTTCCGCGACGCCGTTTACGACGTGAACGAGGACGGCTCGCCGCACCTGCTGGCCGATTTCACCTTCCCCGCCGACGGCGCTTGGCCGGACCCGAAGGGCATGGTCGACGAGCTGCACGCGCGCGACGTCCGGGTCCTGTTGTGGCAGATCCCACTGCTGAAGATGCGGCCGCACCCGACCGGCCAGCTGGCGGCGGACGCACGCGCGGCGATCGCGGGCGGCTTCCTCGTCACCGAGGCGGACGGGCGGCCGTACCGCAACCGCGGCTGGTGGTTCCCGCTGGCGCTGATGCCGGACCTCGCGTCGGAGAAGGCGCGCACCTGGTGGACGGAGAAGCGCCGCTACCTGGTCGAGGAGGTCGGGATCGACGGCTTCAAGACCGACGGCGGCGAGCACGCGTGGGGGCACGACCTGGTGCACGCTGGCGGGTCGGCGCGCGGGCTGGCCGGCAACAACCGGTTCCCCGTCGAGTACGCGCGGGCCTACGGCGACCTGTTGCGGTCGGCGGGCAAGGCGCCGGTGACGTTCAGCCGGGCCGGCTTCACCGGGTCGCAGGCGCACGGCGCGTTCTGGGGCGGCGACGAGGACTCGACGTGGGACGGGTTCCGCGCTGCCGTCGTCGCCGGGGTCACGGCCGGGGCCTGCGGGATCGTCTACTGGGGCTGGGACCTGGCCGGCTTCTCCGGCGACGTGCCCGATGCCGAGCTGTACCTGCGCGCCGCCGCGGCGTCGACGTTCATGCCGATCATGCAGTACCACTCGGAGTTCAACCACCACCGGCTGCCGCTGCGCGACCGCACCCCGTGGAACGTCGCCGAACAGACCGGGGACGAGCGGGTGCTGCCGGTGTTCCGCCGGTTCGCGCACCTGCGGGAGCGACTGGTCGGCTACCTGTCGTCGGCCGCCGCGGCGGCCGTGTCGGGTGCGGCGCCGCTGATGCGCGGGCTGTTCTTCGACTTCCCCGGCGACGCGTCGGCGTGGTCGGTCGCCGACCGGCAGTTCCTGCTGGGTGACGACCTGCTGGTGGCGCCGGTCCTGTCACCGGGCGCGTCGACGTGGAACGTATACCTGCCGGCGGGCTCGTGGGTGGACGTGTGGACGGGCACGCCGGTGTCCGGTGGGCAGGCGGTGACCCGGCCGGTGCCGATCGACGAGATCCCGGTCTACTGCCGGTCGTCCGCGTGGCCGGAGCTGCGTGCAGTGTTTGACGGCCTGCCGTAAACCTGTCGTCCGGCGGCGCCGTCGTGCGGCAGGCTGTGGCCCATGACGTCGCGCATCTCGCACACGACCATCGACTGCGCCAACGCCTACGAGCTGTCGGAGTGGTGGAAGCAGGTCCTCGCCTACGTCGACATCGCCGACGACCCCAACCAGCCCGGCCACGACGAGTGCATGATCCAGGCGCCGGACGGCAGCCACCAGGTGCTGTTCATCGAGGTGCCCGAGGGCAAGACCGTCAAGAACCGCATGCATTTCGACCTGCGCCCCACCGACCGCACCCAGGACGAGGAGATCGAGCGGCTGCGCGGCATCGGCGCCACCGAGGTCGCCGACCATCGCGGCATATACGGCGCCGGCACGGGCTGGGTCACGCTGGCCGACCCCGAGGGCAACGAGTTCTGCGTCCTCCGCAGCGACGCCCAGCTGGCCGAGGCCGGCGCGCAGTCCTGAGTCGCATGGCCGTACACACGATCCCACGGCCCTCGGTTCGACGAATCGGCGGACTCTTGAGGCTCCTCGCCCCGATCCGTGGTCAGGTGGTGCCGCCGAGAACGTCGACCCGCTGGCTCTCACCGACGCCGGGAGGGTCGACGTAGGAGCGTGGTGACAAGGACGCCAACTGTTGGCACCGGTGTCACCCCGTCCCCGGGGTCACGACCGGCCCAGCCCAGCCCAGGGCGGCGCGGCGTCGGCGTACGGACGAGATCGCCGCGCCGATCACGTCTCTCCATGGCCCCCGACTGGGTTGGCCCACCGGAACCGGACATGCCGGGACGAACGGGATGTTCATCGGGGGTTCACGTGGACGACGGCCGGGCGGCGGATGCTGCGCGCCCGGCCGATGTTGGCTGTGCGCAGTCCTGTCACGCCGAAGGAGGGCCGGTGCCGATCGTCCACAGGAACCGCGGTCCGCGCCGGCAGGTCGCCGTAGCGCTCGCAGCCGTCATAACGGCCGCCGGGGTCGCCGGACTGGCGGCGGCGCCGGCCGGCGCGCACCCGTTCGGGCCGCCGTTGTCGGCACGGCTGGACGTCGACGGCGCGGAGGTGGCGGTCACCTGGACCGCGGCCGAGGACGACTGGGTGAACCTTGGCGAGCACCTCGACGCGTTCACGACGCAGACCGACGAGAACGGCGCCCAGCTCACCGGCGCCGAGCTGCTGGCCCGCTCGGACAACCTGCCCAGCTACCTGCTCTCGCACTTCGTGATCGAGCAGGACGGGCAGCCGTGCGAGGGGCAGGTCACGCAGCTGCAGGATCTGCTGACGCTCGGCGCGCAGCTGGTCTACACCTGCCCGCGGCCGGTCGGCACCGTCGAGCTGACGGTCACGACGCTCACCGACATCAACGAGAACTACCGCACCGTCGTCACGTCGGACGTCGCGTCGGAGCCCGCACAGGCGCTGTTCACGGCCAGCACCGCCACGCAGCAGTGGAGCTTCGACGCGGCGTCGGCCGGCGGGACGGCCCGGGTCGCGCTGATGACGGCCGGCGGATTGATTCTCGCCGCCCTCGCCGGCGGCCTGCTCTGGTGGCGCCGCGGCACGACCCGGCGGCAGCCCGACGCGCGCCCGGCCGCCGACGCGATGGCGCAGACCGTCGAGGCGGCCCGGTGAACTGGCTCTACGAACTCGACACCCGGCTGATCGCGCTCTTCGACAACCCGGGCGTCTGGTGGACCGGGCTGGTCGTCGCGGTCGTGGTGGGCTGCGCGCACGCCGTCGCGCCCGGGCACGGCAAGACCATCGCGGCCGCCTATCTGATCGGCGCGCACGCCCGGTACCGCGACGCGGTCGTGCTGGGCGCGATCGTCGCCGGCATGCACACGTTCTCGGTGCTCGTGCTGGCGCTGGGCTGGGTCGGCCTGACGGCGTCCGGCGGCACCGACACCCGGGTGCTCACGTCCTGGCTGCAGGTGATCTCCGCGGTGATCGTCGTCGCCGTCGGGGTCGGGCTGCTGCGGCGGTACGTGCGCAGCGTCCGGGCCGCGCCGGCACTCGCCGCCGCCGGCCACGGACACGGGCACGGACACGGGCACGGACACGGGCACGGTCATGGTCATGGGCACGGCCATGGGCACGGCCACGGTCACGGGCACGAGCCGCCGCCCGGCGTGGCGCCGTGGTCGCGACGGGGTCTGGTCGCGCTCGGGCTGTCCGGCGGGCTGCTGCCGTCGCCGTCGGCGTTCCTGATCCTGGTGAGCGGCATCCTCACCGGCCGGACGGCGTACGCGCTGATCCTGGTGGTCTGCTTCGCGATCGGGCTGGCCGGGACGCTCACCGCCGTCGGCCTGCTGGTGATCAAGGGCAGCTCTCTGCTGGCGGACTCGGCGCACCGCTCGTCCCGGCTGACGTGGATCACCCGCGGCGTGCCCCTGCTCGCCGCCGTCGGCGTCCTGCTCGGCGGGCTGGTCTACCTGGTGGTCGGCGTCACCGCCGTCGCCGGCGCGTATTAACGGCCGATGAACTCCAGGAAGCCGTCCTGGACGAGCGTGCGCACCCGCGGCAGCAGCTCCGCCTGCAGCGCCACGGCGTCGGCCTCCAGCACCGTCGCCAGCGCGTCGACGATCGTCCCGGCCGGCAGCGTCCCGTCACAGGCGCCGACGAACCCGGCCTCGGCGGTCCCGGCGGTGACGGCGCGCAGCAGGCCGCGCCGCTGCCGGAGCACGATGTGCTCGGGATCCTCGTCGCCGGGGCGGCCGACCTGCTCCTGCACGACGTCGGCGGCCTGCACGAGCCGGGTGGCCAGCAGCTCGTCGTCACGAACCCGCAGCTCGGACACCCGGTCGAACCACGCGCCGACGGCCGGCCCGAGCGGCTGCTCGACGGCGTGCGGCCACTCCTCGATGCGGACCACCGGGTCGGCCGCGCCGGACCGGCGCAGAGCGATCCAGCCGAACCCGATCCCTTCGACGGACTGCTCATCGAACCAGCGCAGCCAGTCCGCGTACCGCTGCGCGTAGCCGGCGTCGCCGACCTCGCCCGAGTCGCGCAGCCACAGCTCGACGTACTCCGCGGGGTCCTCGACCTCGCGCTGGATCACCCAGGCGTCGCAGCCGGTCGCCGCGACCCAGGCGCCGAGCCGGTCGCGCCAGTCCTCCCCGCGGACGTGTGTCCAGTTCGCCAGCGACTGCAGCAGCCCGCCTTCGGAAAGGTGCCGGGCCCCGTCGACGACGACCCGGCGGGAGATCTCGTCGCCCGGCAGGCCGCCGTCGCGGTACACGTGCGTGCCGCCGGGTGAGACGACGAACGGCGGGTTCGTCGCGATCAGGTCGAACGTCTCGCCGCCGACCGGCTCGAAGAGGCTGCCGCGGCGCAGGTCGACGTCGAGGCCGTTCAGGCGCACAGTCAGCGCCGCCAGCGCCAGGGCCCGGGGGTTCACGTCGGTCGCGACCACGTGCACGCTGTGCCGGGCGAGGTGCAGCGACTGGACGCCGCAGCCGGTGCCGAGGTCGAGGGCGCGCTCGATCGGCCGGCGGACGGTGAGCTGGGCGAGCGTGCTGGATGCGGCGTTGAGGCCGAGGACGTGGTCGTCGGGGATCGGCGCCCGCTGACCGTCCATGCCGGGCGTGAGGTCGGCGACCACCCACCAGTCGCCGGCGTCGTCGGCGTACGGCCGGACGTCGACCACGGCCCGGACGGTGTCGCCGTCGGCGCTCGCTTCGAGGATGCCGCCGGCCAGCAGCGGCTCGACCGGCAGCACCCGCTCGAGCAGCCGCCGCTCGACCGGCGCCTGCAGCGACCACAGCCGCGCCAGCAGCGCCGGCGCGTCGTCCCGCCCGCCGACGGCGAGCCGGCCCGGCGTGGTCTCGTTGCGGTCCAGTGCCGCGGCAGCCCGCGGACCGAGCAGGTGGCGGACGCCGTCGACGGTGTACCCGGCCGCCGCCAGCGCGTCGCGCACGCGGGCGACGTCGTCGTCGGACAGGCTGGGGTGTGGTGTCGTCACGCCGATATTCTGTCGCGATGCCGCGAGCCGCCGGGGTCCGAGTCCGGTACGAGCGGATTCCGCCGGCGGTGCGCGACTGGGTCGAGACGTCGCTCGGCTCCGCCGTCACGACCACGACCGAGCAGACCGGCGGGATGTCGCCCGGCTGCGCAACCCGGCTGGTGACCGCCGGCGGACAGACCGCGTTCGTCAAGGCGGTCGGCGCGTCGCTGCAGCCGGACACGCCGCTGCTGTTCCGTCGCGAGATCGCGGTGCTCGGGTGGCTGCCGCCGGCGCCGTACCGGCCCGCGCTGCTCGGGAGCTACGACGACGGCGATTGGGTCGCGCTGCTGCTCGAGGACGTCGACGGCCGCCCGCCGGACCTCGCCGATCCGTACGGCGCCGACGCGACCGCCGTCCGTGCCCTGGTCGACCGGCAGGCGCGCGAGCTGACGCCGTCGCCGCCGGGCGTGGTCACGCGGCGGCTCCCGGACGTGGCCGAGCGCTGGCGGGAGCGCTGGGCCGAGCTGGCCGGCGCACCGGAGCACGCCCTGCCGCCGTGGATGGCCGGCCGGATCGCCACGCTGTACCGACGCGTCGCCCGGCTGCCGGAGCGGCTCGCCGTCGAGTCGCTGTGCCACTGGGACGTGCGCGAGGACAACCTGCTGATCCGGCCGGACGACGCCGTGGTGATCCTCGACTGGGGGATGTCCTGCCTCGGTCCGTCGTGGGCCGATGCGTTCATGCTGGCGCTGACCTGGGTCGACACTCCGGCGTTCGACGAGCTGATGGCGGAGCGGCCGGTCGACGACGACCTGGTGACCGACCTGGCGCTGGCGTTCGCCGGCTCGCAGGCCTGGCGGGGCGCGCGGCCGGCGCCGCCCAGGCTGCCGACGCTATCCGCCTACTGCCGCGCGGAGGCCGAGCGCGCGTTCGCCGGGGTCCACCGGCGGCTCGGCTGGACGAGCGCCAGTTCGGCAACGGCCTCATGTATCTGAACTACGGCGTGTGTTAGGTCGCGGCGGCGACCGGCTTGGACCGGTCGGTGAGCATCCGCACCGCGAGCCCGGCCAGCACCGACCCCATCATCCAGCGCTGCGCCCGCAGCCACAGCGGCCGCGAGCCGAGGAACGACGCCAGCGAGCCGGCGGTCAGCACGATCAGCGCGTTCACCGTCAGCGCCACCGCGATCTGCGTCAGCCCGAGCACGACGCTCTGCCCCGCGACGCTGCCGCGCGCGGGGTCGACGAACTGCGGCAGCAGCGACACGTAGAGGATCGCGATCTTCGGGTTGAGCAGGTTGGTCACCAGGCCCATGGCGAAGAGCCGGCGCGGCGGGTCGGCCGGCAGCGGCTTCGGCGCGAACACCGACTCGCCGCCCGGCCGGATCGCCTTCCACGCCAGCCACAGCAGGTAGGCCGCGCCGGCGATCTTCAGCGCCGTGTACAACGCCGGCACCAGCGTGAACACCGCCGCGATGCCGGCCGCGGCGGCCAGCACGTAGACGACGAAACCGGCCGCGACACCGGTCAGCGAGACGAGCCCCGCCCGGCGTCCCTGGGTGATCGACCGCGACACCAGGTAGATCATGTTCGGCCCCGGCGTGAGCACGAGGCCCAGCGCGACGGCCGCGATTCCGAGCAGCGCTCCGGTGGTCACCATGCTCGAACCAACCCGCCGCCCGCTCCCTCGATTCCACTCCGCCCACGTTGATCTTGGAATTGTTCGGCCATCTATCGGACAAACCGCCCACCAATGCCGAACAACTCCAAGATCAACTTGTGGAGCGGGTGATCGTCTCACCGGCCGGGTCGAGCCCGTCGGCCTTGGGCTCGGTGATCGTCTGGCCTCCGGACCGGTGCCGGATGCGGCCGCCACGGTCTCAGCCGAGCTCACCGAGGCCCCGTCGCCAGGACCACCCGCAGCGCCGTCACAGGTCGACGGCGATGCGGGCACCGTCGGAAGCGTTCGACATGTCCCGCCCTTCACCCTGATGTCGGGCTTCTGTGGGTCATGAGCCACGGTATCGGTATAGGTAAGGCATACCTATATCTGGGTAGGCAAACCTAAGATGCGATACTGTCCCAAGCGCAGCGCCGACCCGGAGGAGAATCCGTGCCGACCACCCGAACGCCGGCCGAGGCCGAGCCCCGAACATTCTCCCAGGCCCTGCGCGAGCGCAGCTGGCCTCTGCACGACGTCGCCAACGGCGCAGACTTCATCAACGCGCTGATGGAGGGCCGGATCAGCCGCGAGGGGTACACCGCGCTCGTCACCCAGCACCTGTTCGTCTACGAGGCGCTGGAGTCGGTGGCCGCCGGAATGCGCGACGACCCGATCGCCGGGCCGTTCGTCACCGACGACCTCACCCGGGCGCCGTCGCTGCGCCGCGATCTCGCGTTCCTGCTGGGCGGCGCCGACGCCGTCGACGATCTCGAGCCGCTCACCGGGACCCGCCGGTACGCCGACCGCATCCGTGAGACGGCGCAGTGGCCCGGCGGCTTCGTCGCCCACCACTACACCCGCTATCTGGGCGATCTGTCCGGCGGGCTGGCCGTCGGGACGATCGTGTCGCGCACGTACGGCTTCGAGCCGGGCGGCGACGGCGTGCGGTTCTACCACTTCGCGCAGATCCCGAAGCCGCGGCCATTCAAGGACGCCTACCGCGCGCGGCTCGACGCCGCGCCGTGGAACCCGGACGAGCGGGACCGGGTGATCGACGAGGTGATCGCCGCGTACGGGATGAACACCGAGATCTTCACCGAGCTCGGCGCGGCGCACCCCGCGACGCCCGCGGTGGCCGGCTGACGTGCGGCGTCGCTGACATCGCGGCGCAGGCACGGGCGGCCGGCCGCGGCGCCTTTCCCGGCTCCGGGCGGACGGGCCGTAGCCGGGAAAGGCGCCGAGCTCAACGGGCCGGTCGGGTGCGGCGACCCGTTACCAGGACCGGGCCACGAACATGGCTCTGAACCGCTGGCGGAGACCCGTCCTGTGTGCGCGGGCCCGGTGTGCCCCGGCGCCGCGGCTCATCGCGGTCAGGTATCGCGGACCCGTCCCGAGTTGGGCATGTGCGGCCCGGTACTTGCGCCTGCGTTCTGCCATGGATCCCTCGCCCCCTCCAACTGGCGGCCTCACCCCTGAAGAGCCGCCACGTCGGCACCACAGCACGAATGATAAACGTGATCTCGCTCACAGTCATTGGTTTGGGTTGTCCATATTGAACGGATTTCATCGGTTTTGAACCGGCTATTTCGGTCCTTTTCCGGACCACGTACGTGTTTACCGAATGCACGCGTGCGGACATCCCCGACGCCGGATCGGCCTGGTCACAGCCAACGTTTCAGCATGATCAAGGGGTGGGATCATGAAGAGTTGACCGTTTTGCTCGATCGCGCGTATCAAGGGGACGACGTCGCGTTCGGCACTCTCTACCGCAGAGTGTCCCCGATGGCCCGGCGCGCCGCGCACAACATCGTGCGCGACACACACGCCGCCGACGACCTCGTCCAAGAGACCTTCTATCTCGTACTGCGGGCGGTCCGGTCCGGCCGCGGCCCGCGCGACTCCTTCACCGGTTACGTCCTGGCGACCGTGAAGCACCTGGCGTACCGGTACTCCAAGTCGGAGAGCCGCATCGTCACCAACGACGATCCCGACATGTGGGAGCGGCACACCGACCCCGTCCAGCCACCGGCACAGGCGGAGCGGGCCACCGCCGCGTGGGCCTCGCTGCCGCCGCGCTGGCGCAGCATCCTGTGGCTGGTCGAGGTCGACCGCTACTCGCCGGCTGAGCTGGCGGCCGGCATGTCGCTGACGCCGAACGCGGTCTCCAGCCTGGCGTCGCGGGCCCGGCAGGCCCTGCGGACGGCGTACCTGGCGATCGACTGACCGGCGCCGGCCGCCGGGGTCGTCAGCGCACGGCACGGAGCCACCGGCGCTGCCAGGGAGTCTCGACGGCCTTCGGGTGATAGCGCGCACGGATCCAGCCGACCGCCTCCGCCGCCGGGACACCGTCGAGGATCGCTAGCGCGGCCAGCGCCGTTCCCGTCCGGCCCCGGCCACCACGGCAGGCGACCTCGACCCGGTCGCCGTCCCGTGCCCGCTTGTGCGCCTCGTGCAGCGCGTCGAGGGCGTCGGCGCGGTCGAGCGGGATCCAGAAGTCCGGCCAGCGGATCCGCCGATGCGGCCACGCCGGCATGGTCCCGTCCGTCAGGACCAGCGCGAAGTCCGCCGGACTGGCCTCCAAGCCGAGCGCCCGTCCGCGCACCGTCGCGCCGCTGGGCAGGGTCACCACGCCTTGGTCGTCGAGCCAGTCCACCATGCGTAGATTCTCGGGCCGCGGCCGTCCGGTGCGGGCCGGGCTCGCCTACGCCCGCCGCGAACACCCGGCGCCGGTCGGTCGCTCAGACGGTCTCGGGGACGCTGGTGCCCGCGGCCTCGGGACGCCGGGCCGGAGCCGCCGGACGGCGCAGCCCGAGGGCGATGCCGGCACCGCAGAGCAGCGAGCCGGCCGAACCCACCGGGGACCAGACGGACGTGCCGGCGACAACGGCGACGACCATGCCGGCAATCGGCATCACCCCGGCGAACAGGCCGGCCCGGTCCGCGCCGAGCCGGACCACGCCGCCGTACCACAGCAGGAACGCGATCGCCGTCGTGCACACGGCCAGGAACGCGAGCGTCGCCGCCTCGGACGCCGTCGGGACGACGAGGTCGGCGCCCGGCTCCACTTGCGCCAGGACGGCCAGCAGCGGGACCGCCACCAGGCAGACCGCGCCGGACACCTGCAGCGGGCTGAACTCCTTGAGCAGCGGGACGGCGAGCAGCGTGAACGCCGCCTCGCAGAGCAGGAAGCCGACGGCGTACGGCAGCGCGCCGAGCGGGGCGGTCGTCGCTCCCTGCACGACCAGGATCCCGGCCACGACGACCGCGCTGCCGGCGACGGTCCGGGCGCGCACGCGGCCGCCGTCGAACAGCGGACCGGCCAGCGCCAGCACCAGCGGCGTCGCACCGAGCACGGCCGCGAAGAACGCCGGGTCGGACTGCTGCGTGCCCTCGATGAGCAGCCAGTTGAACGCGGCCAGCCCGGTCCCGGCCAGGAGCAGGAGCCGGCCCAGCTGGCGCGGCCGCGGCCGCGGGACGGGGACCCGGCGCACCCGCATGACGGCGAGCAGCACGAGCCCGGCCAGCAGATACCGCCACGTCTGTCCCGCGAGCACCGGGTAGTCGGCGAGCAGCGGGCCGAAGGCGATCGAGGCCCCCACGATGGTCATGCCGACGGTGCAGGCCAGCGCCCCGGAGAGGGTGGGCGACGTGAGTCGGGTCATGGCACGATCCTGTGCGGCATCTGGCCCGATAGACAGGGCCAGACAGGACATGGTCCACTAGGCCAGTGACGTCCGATGCCGCCGCCGAGCTCGCCGCGCCCTGGGGTCCGCCGCCGCCGAACGGGAAGGCCACGTGGCTGCGCGGCCGGCTGATCGACGCGATCCTCGGAGGCCGGCTGCCGGCAGGGACGGCGTTGCCCGGCGCCCGTGACCTCGCTCAGGCCGTCGGTATCGCCCGCGGGACGGCCGACGCGGTGTACGCGCAGCTGCAGGACGAGGGGTTCATCCGCTCCGAACCGCGGCGACGGCCGATGGTGACCGGCGGACCCGGTCCCGGAGCACCGGCGCTGGCCCCACCGAGCTCGGCCGCGCCGCCGCCGTCGCCAGGCGTGCCCGACCCGGCGCTCTTCCCGCATCGGCCCTGGGCCGCCGCGACCCGCGCCGCGCTCGCCGGGCTCTCCGAGCGGGACCTCGGTTATCCGGATCCGGCCGGTCATCCACGGCTGCGCGCCGCGCTGGCGGACTGGCTCGCCCGGACCCGCGGCGTGTCGGCCGAACCGGATCAGATCCACGTCACCGGCGGCGTCTCGCACGCGATGTGGATGCTGGCGACGGTGCTCGGCGTAGGGACCTGGGCGGTCGAGCGGCCATGTTCCCCCGGCACCACGCATCACCTGGTGCGCCGCCGGGTCGAGGTGGTGGAGGTGCCGATCGATGCCGCCGGTCTCGATCCCGCCCTGCTGCCCGGCGCTCCAGCTGGCGGCAGCGGGATCGGGGCGGTGATGATCACGGCGAGCCATCAGTACCCGACCGGCGTGCAGCTGTCCGCCCCGCGGCGACGGGCGCTCGTCGACGCCTGCCGCGCCGGCGGCCGCTGGATCGTCGAGGACGACTACGACTCGCACCTCGCCGCACCGGGCGTCGTGCCTGCGGCGGTGCAGGCGCTGGCGCCGGACCTGGTCGTGTTCACCGGGTCGCTGTCCAAGCTGCTGGCGCCGGGACTGCGGCTGGGCTGGATCGTCGCGCCGCCGTCCGTGGCCGACCGGCTCCGCGAACAGCGCGAGGACTCCGACCTCGGGGTGTCGACGGTGCTGCAGCTGACGGTCTCGGCGCTGATCGAGTCCGGCGACCTGGACCGGCACCTGCGCCGGGCACGCCGGGTCTACGACGGACGCCGGGCGCTGCTGGCGAAGCGGCTGGCCCCCCGATACGCCTTGAGCGGCGCGCCGGTCGGGGTGCACGCCTTCGCCCCGACGGACGAGGCGGCGGCGCTGTCGGGCGAGTTGCGGGCCGCCGGCATACCCGCCGCCGTCGTCGAGGACGAGGGGCACCCGGGCGCCGTGATCTCGGTCGCCGCCGTCCGCTGAGGCCGGCTGTCGTCGACCGCGACCAGGAACCCAGCGGCTGCCGGCGCCGTCGTACGGCGGAGAGACAGCAGCGGACATGGAACGGCGGCCGCCCCCACGAGGGGAGCGGCCGCCGCGCCGTGGATCAGTCGGTCAGACCGCCGCGCCCTCCCGGGCCGGCTGGTCCTCACCGATGACCGTCGAGCGCCGCTTGGAGAACCAGACCGCGCCGATGATGATCGCGACCGCGACCAGCGCGATCGTGTAGCGCAGCCCGTCGTTGGCGTCGGCGCCCACCGACATGGAGACGATGGCCGGCGCGATCAGCACGGACACCAGGTTCATCACCTTGATCAGCGGGTTGATGGCCGGTCCGGCGGTGTCCTTGAACGGGTCGCCGACGGTGTCGCCGATGACGGTGGCCGCGTGGGCATCGGAGCCCTTGCCGCCGTGGTTGCCGTCCTCGACCAGCTTCTTCGAGTTGTCCCAGGCTCCACCGGAGTTGGCCAGGAACACCGCCATGAGCACACCGGTCGCGATGGCACCGGCCAGGTAACCGGCCAGCGGGCCGACGCCGAGGCCGAAGCCGACCGCGATGGGCGCCAGGGCCGCCATCAGACCCGGCGTGGCCAGCTCGCGCAACGAGTCCTTGGTGACGATGTCGACGACGCGGCCGTAAGCCGGCGTCGACGTGCCGGCCATGATGCCCGGGTCGTCGCGGAACTGCCGGCGCACCTCGAACACGACCGCGCCGGCGGCCCGGCCGACGGCGTTGATGGCCAGGCCCGAGAACATGAACACGACCGAGGCGCCGATGATCACGCCGACGAGGACGTTCGGCGACACGATGTCGATGAGGAACGACGTCTCGCCGGTGATGTCCGCGCCGATCGATGCCAGCTCGTCGCTGATCGCCCGCGTGTACGAGCCGAACAGCGCTGTCGCCGCCAGGACCGCGGTGGCGATGGCGATGCCCTTGGTGATGGCCTTGGTCGTGTTGCCGACCGCGTCCAGCTCGGTGAGGATCTGCGCGCCCTCGCCGTCGACGTCGCCGGACATCTCGGCGATGCCCTGGGCGTTGTCGCTGACCGGGCCGAACGTGTCCATCGCGACGATGACGCCGACCGTGGTCAGCAGGCCGGTGCCGGCCAGCGCGATCAGGAACAGCGACAGCTCGACCGAGCCGTCACCCAGCAGGAACGCACCGTAGACGGCACCACCGATGACCAGCGCGGTGTACACGGCGGACTCGAGGCCGAGCGCGATACCCGAGAGCACGACCGTGGCCGGGCCGGTGAGCGAGGTCTTGGCGACGTCCTCGGTCGGCTTCTTGTCGGTGCCGGTGAAGTATCCGGTCAGCCACAGGATGACGCCGGCCAGCACGATGCCCAGGAACACGGCGACGGTCGCCAGCACACGCGGGTCGCCGTCGTGGTCGCCGAGGCCGCCGTCGAGCTGCGCGAAGCTGTCCGGCAGGTAGGCGAACGCCGCGATCGCGCACAGCACCGCTGAGAACACCGCGGAGATGTAGAACGCCCGGTTGATCGTGGTCAGGCCGTTCTCGCCGACGCGCGGCCGGGTCAGATAGATGCCGAGCACCGCGGTGAGCGCACCGAGCGCCGGGACGATCAGCGGGAAGACCAGGCCCTCCTGGCCGAAGGCGACCTGGCCCAGGATCAGCGCGGCGACCAGCGTCACGGCGTACGACTCGAACAGGTCGGCCGCCATACCGGCGCAGTCACCGACGTTGTCCCCCACGTTGTCCGCGATGGTCGCCGCGTTGCGGGGGTCGTCCTCGGGGATGCCCTGTTCGACCTTGCCGACGAGGTCGGCGCCGACGTCGGCGGCCTTGGTGAAGATGCCGCCACCGACACGCATGAACATGGCGAGCAGCGCGGCGCCGAAGCCGAAGCCCTCAAGCACCGTCGGGGCGTCCTCCTGGTAGGTGAGGACGACGACGGCCGCACCCAGGAGACCGAGACCGACGGTGGCCATGCCGACCACACCGCCCGTGCGGAACGCGACCTTCATCGCCGGGTCGCGGCCCTCGTCACGAGCAGCGGCGGCAACACGGACGTTCGCCCGCGTGGCCAGCCACATGCCCAGGTAGCCGATGGCGGCGGAGAAGGCCGCACCGACCAGGAAGAACAACGACCGGCCGAACCGGACGCCGGCATCGCCGGGGAGCAGGAAGAGCAGGCCGAACACCAGCACCACGAAGATGCCGAGTGTCCGGAACTGCCGGTTGAGATAGGCCGCGGCGCCCTCCTGCACGGCGCGCGCGATCGTCTTCATGTTCTCGGTGCCCTCACTGGCACTGAGAACCTCTCGGCGAAACAGCGCCGCCATCGCCAGGGCTGCCACCGCGATCAACGCGACGACAACCACGTAGGAGAGGTTGAGCCCGGTCATTCGTCCTCCTTGACGTCGCCCTCGGGCAGGGCGTTGAAACAGCTGTCCGCGGTCGGTCCGCTGGACCGACCGCTGACAGGAATCGGCTCGTTCTGTGTCGCCGGACCGCGAGGTGGGTAGGATCCGGCCGACCTGCGGAGTCTAGAGCGACCTGGACCCAAAGTTCACGTCGGTCCCCCACCGACATCGTTACGATCGTGTGAAAGTACCCACACGATGCCGCCTCGACAGACCCGCTCAGGGCATCTCCGTGGCGGCCACGGCCTCCTCGAGCGTCTCGTGAATCGGGAAGACCTTCGTGAGACCGGTGATGCGGAAGATCTTCAGGATCCGCTCCTGGTTGCAGACAAGCCGGAGGGAACCGTCGTGCTGGCCGACCCGCTTGAGGCCGCCGACGAGGACGCCGAGCCCGGTCGAGTCGAGGAACTCGACCTCACGCATGTCGACGACGATGTGGTAGTGACCCGAGTCGACGAGCTCGACCAGCTGGTCGCGCAGTCTCGGCGCCGTGTAGACGTCGATCTCACCCCCGACCGCGACCACGCTGCGGCCGCTCTCGGTACGGGTCGACAACGACAGGTCCACGCAGATCCTCCATGCCTCCATCGGTCAACACACAGCGTTCACCGCGTGCCGGGCTCATCCGCATTCAACCATGATGCGAGACTCACGGGGTGCCCCGCCCGAACGACCTGCTCGATGTACTGCTGACCGGTCCGCACCGGACCGGACGTGTCACGCACATCGAATCGATACCCGCCCGGGCCGCCAAGCCCGGCGCGTGGCCGCTCTGGGTGGACCCCGTCGTGCGCGATCGCTTCATGACCGCAGGCATCGTAGCGCCCTGGGACCACCAGGCACAGGCCGCGTCTCTGGCCTGGTCGGGACGGCACGTCGTCGTCGCCACCGGCACAGCGTCGGGCAAGTCGCTGGCCTATCAGCTCCCGGCGCTGACGGCGGCTCGCACCGGACGCCGCCTGGGCGGCACGACGCTGTACATCTCGCCGACCAAGGCGCTGGCGGCGGACCAGCTGCGCTCGCTCGACGACCTGGGCGTCCCCGGCGTCATGGCCACCACCTACGACGGCGACACCCCGGTCGAGCTGCGCGACGTGGCCCGCAGCCACGCGACCTACCTGCTGACGAACCCGGACATGCTGCACCACGCGATGCTGCCGGCGCACCACCGCTGGGCCGGCTTCCTGCGGTCGCTGCGGTTCGTCGTGGTCGACGAGTGTCACGGCTACCGCGGCGTCTTCGGCTCCCACGTCGCGCAGGTCCTGCGGCGGCTGCGGCGCGTCTGCGCCATGTACGGGTCGTCGCCGACGTTCGTGCTCGCCTCCGCGACGACGGCGGACCCGGCGCGCACGGCCGAGTTGCTCATCGGGCTGCCGGTCGAGGCCGTGACGGATGACGGGTCGCCGAGCGGGGGGAAGACGTTCCTGCTCTGGGAGCCGCCCCTGCTCGGCGAGGGCGCCGGCGGTTCGGCTTCCTGGGGCGTCGACGGCGGCACCGCCCGGCGACGCGGCGTTCTGGCCGAGACCGCCGACCTGCTCACCGACCTCGTCGTGGCCGATGCTCGGACCGTCGCGTTCGTGCGGTCGCGGCGGGCCGCCGAAACCGTCGCCGGCCTGGCACGGTCGGCGTTGTCCGAGGTGGACCCATCGTTGCCGGACCGGGTGGCGTCGTACCGGGCCGGCTATCTCGCCTACGAACGCCGATCGCTGGAGGCGGCGCTCAACGGCGGGTCGCTCATGGGGCTCGCGGCGACGACGGCACTGGAGCTCGGCGTCGACGTGAGCGGACTGGACGCCGTGCTGATCGCCGGTTGGCCGGGAACCCGCGCGTCGTTGTGGCAACAGGCCGGCCGAGCGGGCCGGGCCGGTCAGGAGAGCCTTGCGGTCCTGGTGGCCAGCGACAACCCGCTCGATTCCTATCTGGTGCAGCACCCGGAGGCGATCTTCGAGCAGCCGGTCGAGGCGACCGTGCTCGATCCGGACAACCCCTACGTGCTGGCCCCCCACCTGTGTGCCGCCGCGGCTGAACGTCCACTGACCGTCGAGGACGCGGCGATCTTCGGCCCGTCGACCGAGGACGTCCTGCCCACGCTGGAGCACCGGCGGCTGCTGCGGCGACGGGCCAAGGCCGAGACGACCTGGCACTGGACCAAGCGGGAACGTCCGACCGACCTGGCCGACCTGCGCGGTTCCGGCGGCCTGGTGAGCCTCGTCGAGGTGGGCACCGGCCGCGTGCTCGGGACCGTCGACGGCGTCCGGGCGCACTCGACGGCGCACGAGGGCGCCGTCTACGTGCACCAGGGCGACACGTACCTCATCGAGAGCCTGGACCTCGACGACGGCGTCGCGATGGCGCGGGCCGACGCTCCCGACTACACGACGACGGCGCGCGAGGTCAGCACGTTGCGGGTGCTGGACGAGTCGGCGTCGGAGAAGTGGGGGCCGGCGCGCCTCACGTTCGGAACCGTCGAGGTGGTCAGCCAGGTGGTCGGGTACCTCAAGCGGGCGCTGCGCTCGGGCGAGGTGCTCGGCGAGGTGCCGCTCGACCTGCCCGAACGCCGGCTGCGCACCCGCTCCGTCTGGTGGACGCTGCCCGACGACTCGATCGCCGCCGCCGGCGTCTCGATGACGGACGCGCCGGGCGCGGCGCACGCCGCCGAGCACGCGTCGATCGGGATCCTCCCGCTGGTGGCGAGCTGCGATCGGTGGGACATCGGCGGGCTGTCGACGCTGCTGCATCCGGACACCGGCACGCTCACCGTCTTCGTGCACGACGGGCATCCCGGCGGCGCGGGGTTCGCCGAGCGCGGGTTCCACGCGGCGCGGTCCTGGCTGACGGCGACGCGCGACACGATCGCCGCCTGCCCCTGCCGCGACGGATGCCCGTCGTGCGTGCAGTCGCCGAAGTGCGGCAACGGCAACGAACCGCTCGACAAGGCCGGTGCGGTGCGCCTGCTGGACATGCTGCTGTCCGGAGCGGACTGACACCGGCCGGATTCGCATGTCGGCGGCCCCAGTCGTCGCTACGGTGGGACATGGGGGTTCGATGAAGGGTGGTCGTCGTGGTCGCTGTGGCACTGATCGTTCTCCTGCTCGCTCTGCTGCTGACCATCGGCGTACTCACCGGCGCAGGTGAGTCGCTCTCCGTTGACCTGCTCGGTTCCGAGGTCACGACGTCCGGGTCCGCGCTGTACGTCGCCGGTCTGATCACCGGGCTCGCGACGCTGGCCGCCCTGTGGTTGCTGCGGATCGGGCTGCGCAAGGAGTTCAAGCAGCGCAAGCGGATGCGTGATCTCGAGCGACGTGCCGAGCGCGACGACCAACCGCATGGTGCGCCGGCGGACGACCGTCCGTCCTCCGACGACGGCCGGCATACCGCCGACGGCGACGAGCACCGTGGCAAGGATCGTGACGGCGACCGCCAGGAGCCGGCCCGCGCCGACTCCGGATCCCCGGCCCCCGACCGCGACGGCTCCTGACGCCTGGCTGGCCGCCGGCAGACCGACGCACGCCGCTCGCGCCCCAGCGGTAGACCGGCCACATCCGCGACCAGGCCGAGGGCGTCCGCCGCCAGGCCACGGACGGTGCCGCCGAACCAGCGCCTCGACTGCGCATGCCAGCTGCGGCAACCCCGGCCGAGTACTCGGCGCCAGCGGGTCGAGGCGGCTCGACCCAGCACCTAGGCTGGCCGCGTGACGTCGCCGTTCGGGTCGATTCCCGCTCCCGGGCTGGTGCTCGGCGGGATCTTCTCACTGCAGATCGGCGCCGGTCTCGCGAAGGGCCTGTTCGACACGCTGCCGCCGACCGCCGTCGTGTTCCTGCGGCTGGCGTTCGCCGCCGTCGCGCTGGTGGCCATCACCCAGCGGGCTGTCCGTGCGGCGCTGCATCGTGCGTCGCGCGGCGACCTGGGGTTCGCGGTCACCTTCGGACTCTCGCTGGCCGCCATGAACATCGCGATCTACGAGTCGTTCTCCCGCATCCCGCTCGGCATCGCCGTCACCATCGAGTTCATCGGCCCGCTCGGGGTGGCGGTCGCGCTGTCGCGCCGCCGGCTCGACCTGCTGTGGGTGCTGCTGGCCGGCACCGGCGTCGTGCTGCTGGCCCGCGGCGGGCCAGGCGGCATCGATCCGGTGGGCGTGCTGTTCGCCCTGGTGGCGGCTGTCGGCTGGGCGGCGTACATCCTGCTCGGCAAGCAGCTCGGCCAGCGGTTCCCGGGCTCGTCCGGGCTGACCATGGCCAGCGTCGTGGGCGCGGTCGCGGTGGCGCCGATCGGGCTGACCACTGGCGGCTCCGACCTCTGGCAACCTCACGTGCTGATGCTGGCCGCAGCGATCGCACTGCTGTCATCGGTGATTCCGTACTCCTTGGAAATCGAGGCGTTGCGTCGCATGCCGGCGACGGTGTTCGGGATCCTGATGAGCCTCGAACCGGCGGTCGCCGCGCTGGTCGGGCTCGTGGTGTTGAACGAGGTGCTGCACGTCCAGGAATGGGTCGCGGTCGGACTCGTCGTCGTGGCCTGTCTCGGCGCGACCCGGCAGCCACCGAGCCGCGCCGAGACCTGACCCGCCGCTGTCGCGGCGGCGCCCAGCCCCTCTCGTCCGGCCCGTTTGGGCACGACGAGCAGCTCACCCACGCCCGGCCGTCCAGGCCGAACCCGGCCGTGGTGGTCCGGCGCGAGCACGTCGGTCCTGGGCAGGCAGCCACGGGAGTAGCGACGTCGTCTCCACCCACACCTGGACCTCGACCTCCATGCCGTCGAGGACACAGTCGCGTAGAACCGCGCCGTTGGCGTCGGCGATGCGACCGGCGTCGGCGCAAGGATCCGCCGAGCCGAGCGCCAGCTGGTTCGCCGCCGCCAAGGCGGCGAGATCAGCCGCCGCGGCCGCCCGGTGACGAGCCGACTGGCCCGCCGCCAGGACAGCCACGGCCTGCGTCGCGACCATGATCACCAGCACGATCGACAGGATGAGCACCGTCCCCGCGCCGCGCTCGCCGCCGCGCTCGCCGCCGCGCTCGCCGCCGCGGCGCCCGACCGGCGTCATCCGGCCTCGGCCAGCGCGACCGAGCGAGCCGACACCGTCGGCGCCGGGAGCGTGTCGCCCAGCGGACCCGGCATATTCATCCGCACACTCACCTGGACCTCGACCGTGCCGTCGATCTCGTCGACGGTGACATCCGCGCCCTGCGGCGCCGCTTCCGCCGCGACGTCGCGCACCACCGCCGGGTCCTCGCCACGTGCCGCTGCCCGGGCCGCCTCGCGAGCGGCGTCGGTGCACCGCAGGTGCCCTGCGGCGATGGTCACCGCCCAGACCGCCATGAGCAGCACCAGCACCAGGGCCGGAAACCCGGCCGCGAGCTCGGCAGTCACCATGCCGCGCTGTTCATCGGCGACTGACGTCAGACCTCGCGGTCGGCTGCCACGGCCCTCATCGGGGACGACGCCAGGATCGCCCCGAGCCGCGGGTTGCCGGCGGCTCATCCGCCGATCACCCCGAACGCCTTCTCGATGACGGTGCTCAGCAGGTTCTGAACCGGCTCGCTCGTGAGCAGCTTGTAGAGAACGCCGCCGAAGCCGCACGCCGCGACCGTCCCGACGGCGTACTCGGCGGTGGTCATGCCGCGCTCGCTGCGCAGATGACCGAGTCGGCTGGTGACCTTGGACATGGTGGACCTCCCTGGAACCCGGCGACCGGCCGGCGCGGAGCCCGCGATCTGCAGGCCTGCGACCAGGTTCTTCGGCCGGGCGAGCGGATCCCAGGCCCGAACGCCGATTTGGGGACAACCAGCGGAATCCGATCCGCCTGTGGATGGGCGCGGCGCATTCGCGCGATCCGGCCAGGCGAGGACGCCGCCGAGGCGGGGTCACGTCAGGCGTAGGACCAACCGGACCAGGCGATGATCTCGATCAGGATGACCGGCCCGCGCGGAGGATCGGCTCGGTACTGGTCGTAGCGAAGGCTCAGCGCGACGAGCGCGCCGTCGCGGCCGTCGCCGTCGTCGAGGACCACCGCCCGGCCGTCGGCGCGGACCCACCAGAGCTGAGTCCAGTCCTCGTCGTAGTGGTCGCACATGATCGCCACCCGCGGGTTCTCGGCGATGTTGATCAGCCGCCGCAACGCGAGGGTGGTCTTCGGCTTCTGGTCGACGGCGATCGCGATGCGGTCGGTCCCGGACGACGACACCAGCGCGAACGTGACGGGGACGATGTGCGGGTGACCGTCGGCGCCAGTGGTCGCCAGGTGCGCGACCCGGGCAGCCGCCATCCGCTGCCTGCACACCTCCGACGTCAGCCGCATGACGCATCACCGCCCACGTCGAGGCTACCGGCGGGGTCAGAGCAGGAGCGGACCCGAGGTCGCGATGATCGGCACGACGCCGACCAGCACGAACGCCGGCAGGAAGCAGAGTCCCAACGGCGCGGCGGCACGAGCGCCCAGCGACCGGGCGCGGGCCTCGCCGGCCCAGCGGGCGGCGTCGCGAGCGTCGACGGACACGCGCTCCAGGACCGGCGACGGCGACGTCCCGCGAGTCATCGCCGCGGTGAGTGCCCTGGCCAGCGGCCGGACCGCCGGTTCGGCGGCCAGATCGGACCAGGCCCGGCCCGGTTCGACGCCGACACCGGCGGCCGCGGCGGAATCGACGAGGGCCCGGCCGAGTGGTCCGCCGATCGCCGTACCGACGGCCTCGGCAGCGACGGCGGGCGGACAGCCGGCCGCGAGCGCCGCGGTCATGAGGTCGGCGGCGAGCGGCAGCATCGCGACGACCCGTTCGCGGCCGCGTTTGCGGGACGCCGGTTCGAGCCGGCCCAACCCGTACCAGGCGGCTGCTACGACACCGGCACCGACGAGGACTCCCGCCGCGCCGCCGAGCACGAGGAAGGCGGCCACACCGGCGACCGCCGCGGCCAGTCCTCGACCAGTCGTGGGAGCCGCAGCACGGTCGAATCGCCGGGTCGATCCCACCGATCGTCGGCTGGGTCGAGGAAGCCCGGCGCTGCTGAACTGCTTCACGCCGCGACCTGATCGCCTGCCCAGCCCGCCCGCGGCACGAGCATCGGTCTCGGCGCGTCCCGCCGTAACCGGCCGAGTCCGGACCCAGCGGGACTCGGGATGACGCAGAACGGCGCGTAGCCGGGCCACTCCCGGCGCGGGAGCGAGCGCCACGACGGCGGCGAGGGCGGCACACAGCATGGCCAGCAGCGCCACGATCAGCTCACCGCCCTCGCGCCGGGTGACGCGTGCATCGAACCGCTCGGTTCACTGCGGCCGCCGAAACGGCGCCCGACGACGTCACGATTCCCACGATGACCTCGTCTGTTGCGACACGCGGTCGACCCAGAACACGCCGCCTGCGACGAACAGGGCGGCGACGACCAGGCAGCCCAGGCCTACCGGCGTGCCGGTGAGGAAGCCGAGCGCGTCGCCGTCACCTGCCGAGAACAGCAGCAGTGTCGCGACCGGCAGGCAAGCCATCAGTCGCGCGGTCGCCCGGACGGCGGCGAGCTGTGCCTCGGCCTCGCGCCGGACGGTCGCCTCGGCTCGAACGGAGTCGGCCACCGCGACCAGTACCGAGGACAGAGCGGCCCCGGTGCGCTCGGACAGCTCCCAGGCGGCCGCGACGGCTCGTAGTGCGCCGGCTCCCGGCCGTGCGCCGGTTGCTCGCAGGGCTGCCGAAGGATCACCGCCGAGCGCGGCTCGGCCGGCGGCGGGACCGAACAGGTCCGGCCACTCCACGGCGACCGCACTCAGCGCGCCTGCAGGCGGGACGCCGGAGGCCAGCTCGCCCGCGAGGGCCACGCAGCCCTCGGCGACGTCGGCGTCGCGCCGTCGCCGGGCCTGTCGCTGCCGACGGCGGCGCAGCCATGACTGTCCGAACGGGACGGCGAACAGCCCGGCCGCCAGCCCGACCGGTCCCGCCACGGCGAGACCACCCGTTCCGGCCGCGACCGTGCTGCCGAGGAGCACCATGCGCGGCGACAACCTCCGCCACACCTCCGCACGACGAGCGGCGGGCAGGCCGAGCCGGGCCGCCAGCAACGACGGCCGCCCCACCCAGACCACCGCCGCCAGCCCACCCAACACGATCGCCACCAGCCCAGTCACGGCTCCCACCCCCGCCGCGCGAGCAGTTCGGCCAGTACGTCGAACCCCGGTCCGCGGGACACCGCGCCGTCGCCGTCGACCCGGAAGGCCGTCGCCGTTGCCAGTCCGCCGCCGGACGCGCGCACCGTCCGACCCGCGCCGTCGCCGGCCATAACGTCGACCTGTGCGACCCGTCGCCGGCCGCTGTCGTCGCGAACGAGGTGGATCACAGCGTCGAGCGCCGCCCGCGCCTGAGCATGCACGGCCGCCCGGCCCAGCCCAGCGGCCAGCCCGAGCGCCTCCAGTCGCGCCGGGACGTCCGCCGTCGAGTTGGCGTGGAGCGTTCCGCAGCCGCCCTCGTGACCGGTGTTCAGGGCGGCGAGCAGGTCGACCACCTCGGCACCGCGAACCTCGCCGACGACGATCCGGTCGGGCCGCATGCGCAGTGCCTGGCGGACCAGCACGTCGAGCCCGACGCGACCGGCGCCCTCGACGTTCGCGGCGCGGGCCTCGAGCCGGACGACGTGCGGATGGTCGGGGCGCAGCTCACCGGCGTCCTCGACGAGCACGATCCGCTCACCCGGATCGCAGACGCCGAGTAGCGCCTCGAGCACGGTGGTCTTTCCACAGCCGGTCCGCCCGGTGATCAGGAAGGCGAGCCGCGCCCGGACCAGGGCCGTCAGCCACGGCTCCAGTGCGCCGGGCACGGTCCCCGCGGCGACCAGGTCGGCAAGGCTCAGGGCGCGGCCGGATGGAACCCGCAGCGAGATGACGGTGCCGTCGGGAGCGATCGGTGGCACGACTGCATGGAGCCGCACGCCACTGGCCAGCCGAGCGTCGACGTAGGGAACGGCATCGTCGAGACGCCGGCCAGTCGATGAGGCGAGCCGGACCGCGAGCCGCCGGACCGCGGACTCGTCGCGAAACCGCACCGGCTCGCGCCGCAAGCCGTCGCCGTCATCGACCCAGACCTCGTCGGGGCCGTTGACCAGCACGTCCGTCACACCGGGGCGGCGCAGCAGCGGATCGAGCGGACCGGCGCCGGTGATCTCGGCCCGAAGCGCCTCGGTGACCTCGAGCACCGCGGCGTCGCCGAGTACGGCGCCCTCGGCCCGGAGCAGCGCGGCGACCCGGGCGGGCGTCGGCGCTTCCGCGGCCTGGGCCAGAGTGGACCGGATCCGGTCGAGCAGCGTGTCGTCGAACCTCATCGCCCCTCCACCGGCCGCAACGGGGCGAACGTCGCCCGCACCGGTTCGACCACCGATCCGGCCCGGGCGCAGGACGCCAAGGCCCGCTTCATGCGCCGACCGGCCGATGATCGCGAAGCAGCGTCTCGATCAGCCGCCCGCACCCCTGGACCAGCGGCCCTTTGTCGTCGAGACCAGGCGACTCGCCGCGATCGAGTTGCACGCCGAGGCGAGGCTCCGGCGCGAAGTGCAGCGCGAACGGCAGACCGAGCGCCATCGCGACGTCCGGGCCGCTCAGGCCGGACGACGACGGTCCGCGCGTCACCACTCGGACGTCGGCCGCGAGCGTGGTGAGGCCGGCCGCAACCCGCGTGGCCGCCGCGACCGCCCGGACCTCGGCCGGCACGACCAGCAGCACGCAGGCGCACAGCCCGATGGCGTACTCGGCGGCCGGATCCGGCCAGCGCGGCAGATCGAGGACGACCAGGTCGCAGGCCCGCCGGGCCGCCGCCAGGACGACGTCTGCGGCGTCGGGCGCGAGGGTCAGCAGGTCACCGCGGTCCCAGGACAGGACGGCCAGCCCGTGCCGGCCGGGCAGCTCCGACCGCAGCGCCCGGGCGCCGAGCCGGCCCTTGCTGTCGGCGAGGTCGGGCCAGCGCAGGCCGGTGACGTCCTCGGCGCCGAGGACGAGATCGAGGCCGCCGCCGAGTGGATCGAGGTCGGCCAGGATGACGGCCATCCCCTGCCGGCTCGCCGTCACCGCGAGGCCGGTGGCCAGCACCGACGCGCCTGCGCCGCCGCGACCGCCCATGACGCCGACCACGAGCGCCTCGCCGTCGCCGCCTTCCGCCGCGTCGGCGAACCGGCCCGCCAGCCACGGTTCGTCGTCGGGGAAGAACAGCACCTGTTCCGCTCCGAGCGCGACTCCGCGGCGCCAGACGCCGGCATCGTCCTCGCTGTCGCCGATCAGCAGGACGCCGGGGCGGCGCGGCAGCGACAACGCCGTCAGCATGTCGGCCTCGTCGTCGCCGACGACCACCAGCGGCACCTGCGACCAGCGCGAGCGCGCCGAATCGGGACGCCCTGCGACCTCGAGTTCGACGGACGCCGCGGCGGCGAGGCGTAACAGGTCGTCGAGCAGGGATTCGTCGCGGGTGACGACGAGCGGACGCGGTGGCGGCGCGACGTCGATCGGACGAGCCGGCCGATGGCGAGAGCGGGTGGCGGTGCGGGACATGGGGACCTCCGGGGATGGGGCGGAACTCCCTTCCACCCTTGCCTCCGCGAGCCGTTCGCTGGCCGGCCGATCCACGAAATGTGGACAACTCCGCGAATTTCGACGTGCTTGTGGACAACCGCCCTCTTCGTCGACCGGTGCAGCAGGTATGCATGCCTGGTAGAGCGGTAGAACGCCTGGCGAAGCGGGCCGGAAACCGTCCCCGTCAGGCGACGACAGCGGGATGAAACCGGTGCCACAAAAAGACACGGCCCCTGCCGGGTGGGAGGCAGGAGCCGTGCGGGACCCGGCCAGGGGGGCGGGCCGGGTCAAAAGGCGGCGGGGGGGTGCCGCCAAAACGCATCGTCCCCAACGACGACTCGGGCCAAACACACGTGACGACTTTTTAATCCGCACCGTCACGGAGCCGCCTGCGCAGCGCCCAGGCAGGAGATCGATATCCTCGTTCCTCGTGGACAATGACGACCGCACTGCGACCGCGGCGTTCTTCGACCTCGATAAGACGATCATCGCGAAGTCGAGCACGCTGGCCTTCTCCAAGAGCTTCTACCAGGGCGGTCTGATCAACCGTCGAGCTGTGCTGCGCAGTGCGTACGCCCAGTTCGTCTACCTCGTGGGCGGCGCCGACCACGATCAGATGGAGCGCATGCGCGAGTACCTGTCCGGCCTGGTCACAGGCTGGGACGTGCAGGTGGTCAAGGACATCGTGGCCGAGACGCTGCACACGATCGTCGACCCGATCGTGTACGACGAGGCGGTCACGCTGATCGAGGAACATCACCTGGCCGGCCGCGAAGTGGTCGTGGTGTCGTCGAGTGGCGCGGAGGTCGTCGAGCCGATCGGCGACATGCTCGGCGCCGACCGCGTCATCGCGACCCGCATGGTCGTCGGCGACGACGGCAAGTACACCGGCGAGATCGACTACTACGCCTACGGCGACAACAAGGCCGAGGCGATCCGCGAGCTGGCCAAGGACAAGGGCTACGACCTCAGCCGCAGCTACGCCTACACCGACTCCGCGACCGACCTGCCCATGCTCGAGGCGGTCGGCCACTCGTACGCCGTCAACCCCGACCGCGCGCTGCGCCGCGCCGCCGCCGACAACGGCTGGCCCGTCCTCGTCTTCTCGAAGCCGGTCGCGTTGCGCCAGAGGGCATCGATCCGCGACGCGCCGAAGCCGGCCATCGCGGCGGCGGCGATCAGTGCGGGGGCGGCCGCCGCGGGGCTGGCCTGGTACGCCGTCCGGCGGCGCCGCTCCTGAGACCTTTGGATCGACGGTATCGGCTGCGGGCGTGCTGCCCCTCGAGCTCGAAGACAGCCGGGCGACCGTCCGCTGCAGCCGCGGCGTCCCGACGGCTCCACCCGTCGCCGATGAGAGTCAGCCGCCGAGTTCGCGTGCCTTGTCGCGGTAGTACGCCGCCTCGTCGTCGCGGCCGAGTTCGTAGAGGACCTCGCCGAGGCGGGCCATTGCGGGGACGTGGCCGGCGTCGGCGGCGCGGCGGTAGAAGCGTTCCGCCGACTCGAACTCCCGTCGCTCCACGTAGGCGTCGGCGAGGAACATCCAGTTGGAGATGTTGCCCGCCGAGGGATCGGTGACCTGTCCGGAGTCGGCCGCCTGGTCGGTACGAACAGGCTGCTGCGCAAGCGCCCGCGAGCCGACGACGAGCGCCGCGGAGATGACGCCGCAGGCCGCGAGGATCGTGGCCGAGGTCGCGGTGGAGATCTGAATGTCCATCGCGATCGCCACGATCAGCGCTGCAAGCAGCGCCACGACGCCGGCCAGAACGATCCACATGACGTATCTGAGCCGGTTCCCCCGGTTCACCATGGTTTCCGATCATGGCCCCGATATGCAGACCTCGCAAACGGAACGAACCGTGACCGCCGCGTGATGTCCCGATCAGCAGGTCGGGGCCACAATCGGTCCATGGAGGCCGACGACGAACGAACCGTGCCCCTGGAGCTGGGCACCGTCGGTCCGGCGTCCACCGATGACGACGGCGAGTCCGCCGGCCCGACGCCGCGATGGCGGCTGTGGGCCGGACTCGGCGCGGCGCTGGTCGTAGGCGCCGTCGTGGGCATCGTCGCCAACAACGCCCGCAACGACGCCGCGGAGTACGCCGAGGTCGACCTCGTCCGCGGCACGGTCGACGTCGAGTACGGCTCGCCGCTGTCCTCCGACGCGCAGCGGCTGTACATCAACCTGATCAACACCGGCCCCCGTGAGCTGGAGATCCTCTCCATCGACGTCGACGGCTTCCGGTCGGTGGACGCCGAGGGTGGAGACGACCCCGTCACGGCGGCACCGGGTGAATGGGTCCGCGTGGAGACCACCGTCGAAGCCGACTGCACCACCCGTCCGCCGGGAACGCTGCAGGTCCACGTCCGCACCGGCTCAGGCCGGCAGTCGGTCGTCGTGACCGGCCAGCCGGGCGACGACCAGCTGATCTGGGCCTGGCAGGGCGGCTGCGAGTCCGACAGCGGCACCGGCGTCTTCATCGGCGACACCCGCACCGTCTCGTCCGACGCCAGCGGCGCGCACATCGTCCTGCCGGTGACCAACGGCGCCGACGAGCCGCTCACCGTCACCGCCATGGAGACCACGACCCCGGGCTTCGCCATGACCACCGACCCGCTGCCCATCGATGTCGAGGCCGGCCAGACGGTGCAGGTCGAGACGCTGTGGACAGTCACCGACTGCGAGGGCGCCGCCCGATTCGCCGAGGCGACCGTGGCGGTCAACATCCGGAACGAGAGCATGGACACTCGTGTCTCGCAGCCGCTGGGTAACCCAACGCTGATCGAGTTGGTCCGCCTGGCGGTCCGCGTCTGCGAAACGTAAAGATCTGCCCATTGCCCTTTCGCCCAGCCCCCGCGATGACCTAGAAACGAAGTACGGACCGCAAGGTCCACAGCACGGCGGAGGGGAACCCACGCGGCGATCCACCCATGTACGGGCAGTCGTCCCCGGGAATGCCGGGGCGACGGACGCGATGCACGCTCTGGTAACCCGTCTTAGCCGTGTCAGCGGCGGCGCCCTACCTCACGCGGGGCGCCGCTCGCACGTGCGGGACGCCCCTCGGTAGACACCGCACCAGCGGAATCAGCCGGCCTCGGAGGCTGCCGTCCGCACCTGCTCGGCCAGCGTGAGCCCGACCTCGGCGCCGCGCGCATACGCGCCGGCGCACTGACGGATCCACGCACCCACCCCGTCCAGCGCGCCGCCGGCATACGCCTGCGCCAGCGGCACATACGCCCGCTCGAGCGCGAGGTGCCCGGCCTCCGGGACACTCACCGCCTTGGTGTCGACCCCCGACGCGACCAGGACCACCCGTTCCGCTGCTCGCGCGACCACGCCGTCCGCGATCCCGAAGGTGCGCAGTGCCAGCAGCTCTCCGTGCACGAGCGCCGCCACCACCACACCCGGCGCCGCCGTCCGGGCGGTCACCAGGCGCAGCAGCTGGTCCAGCCGCACGGCATCCGCCGACGCCCGCGGCCGCCCCAACTGATCGGCATCGGAGACCAGATCGCGTGCGGCCAGCATGTGCAGCCGAGCCAGCGCCTGCCGGGGCGAGCGTCCCCACACCTGGGCGAGCTCGGGCACCGCCGCCGTGACCCGCAGCGCACCCTGCAGCACCGGATCGTCGACGGCGTCCGGGTCGCCGCCGTCGAGCGCGGCCGACGCCTGCGCACCGCGTAACGCCGACAGCGCCGCCACCCGGCCGGCGTCGCGGCGCAGGGCCGGGTGCCGCAGCAACGCGTCGACGGAGCTGCGGGCCTGCGCGGCCGCCGCTCCCACGCCGGTCAGGGTGAGCACCCCCGCGAGCGGATCGTCCATGCGGCCAGCCTAGACAGGCGACTCGTCGGTGGTGTGGCTGCGGGCGGAGGGGTTCGAGCACGCGGGCGCGTTCCAGCGGACGCCGCTGCTGTCGCTGGCCGCGGTGCTGGCCGAGTCGCCGGTCGACCTCGGCTGACGGAGGGCCCCGGCCCACAGACCACGATCACCGGACATCGCCGGGCGGCTGGATGGCGTAGCGGACGCCGGTCAGCTGCTCCGAGCGCTTCCACAGCCACGCGGCGCGATCGGCGTCGCGTGACCGGAGGCTGGTGCCGACCACCGCCGGATGGCCGCGGCGCTGCAGGAACCCGTCCGGCCCGATGCACACACCACCCTGGACATCCGGTGCGGTCGCCGCGTACAGGATCGGCAGCGCCCCCATCTCCGGGCTCTGCGCCGGCCCGCCGGCCAGCAGCTTTCCCTGCAGCGAGGTGTCGCGGCGCTGTCCCTCGGTCGCGGCGACCCCCGGATGAGCGGCGACGGACACCGTCCGCCGGCCCGCCCCGGCGAGTCGCCGCTGCAGCTCGAACGCGAACAGCAGGTTGGCCAGCTTGGACTGTGCGTAGGCCAGCCAGCGCTGATAGCGGCGGCGCTCCCAGTTCACGTCGTCGCGGACCCGGCCGAGCACGTGCAGTCCGCTCGCTACCGTGACTACCCGGTCGCGCACCCGGTCGGCCAGCAGGCCGGTCAGCGCGAACGGCCCGAGGTGGTTCACGCCGAGGTGCCGCTCGAAGCCGTCGGCCGTGGCGCCGCGCGGCACCGCCATGACACCGGCGTTGTTGATCAGCACGTCGACGTCGCGATCGAGGCCGGCGGCGAACGCCCGCACCGATGCCAGATCGGCCAGGTCGAGCCGGCGCACCTCGATGGCGCCCGCGATCCCGTTGGCCGCGGCCCGCGCCTTGTCCGGGTCGCGGCACGCCATGATCACCGTCGCGCCGGCGCCGGCCAGCACCCGGGTCGTCTCGGCGCCTAGTCCGCTGGTCGCGCCGGTGACGACCACCGTGCGTCCGTGCTGGTCGGGGACGTCCGCCGCCGTCCATCCGGTCATCTCGCGCCTCCCGGCCAGCAGATCGGGCTAGCGGCCGGACGCCCAGCCGTTGCGCGGCTGCGGGCCCCAGCCTGGACGGGCCGGCGGCCAGTCACGGCGACCGGAGAACCGGTCCTCGCGGCTCGGCGGTCCCCAGCCGGACCGGGTGCCGCCGCCGTCGTGCCAGTGCCAGTGCCGACGCCGCCAGGGCGGCCCGCCGAAGAGGAACAGCATGCCGAAGACGAACAGCAGCCACGGCGCCGTCGCGACGATCAGGAACAGCAGCCCGCCGAAGGCCATCATCGCCAGCGGCAGCGTGACCAGAAGGCGAGGCAAGGGCCGGGGTCCGCGCGCCCGCGGCCGTGGCTCGGACTCGAACCGGACGGCGACCGGCTGCGGCAGGTCGGTGAAGAGCTCGTCCAGATCGTCGGCGTAGCGTGCGGACCACGCGCGGCCGGACCGCTCGTCGAACTCGTCCTTGGTGAGCCGGCCCGCGGCGAAGTGCTCGCCGAGGGCCGCCACAGCGGCGTCGCGCTCGGCGTCGCCGACCCGGAGCGCCGGCCCGCTCATCGGGGACCGCCTTCGTTGTCGTCGTCGCCGTCGGCGAGGATGCCGTACAGCTTGCGCCGGGTGTCGGACAGCACGTCGCGGGCGCGAGCCTGCTGGTCCGCGCTGCCGGTCGCCATGATCTGCCACAGCGCCGACGCCGTCTGGCCGATCAGCGGACGCAGCCCGGCCGCGTCCTCACCCTCGGCGCTCGCCGACATCGACTCCCACGGCGCGTTGACCTCGGCGGCGTGCGCCCGGACGTACTCCTCGCCCTCCGGCGTGAGCCGGAACGTCCGCCGTCCGTTCTCCTCCTCGGCGCGGACCAGGCCCTCGTCCTCGAGCTGCTGCAGCGTCGGGTAGATCGAGCCGGGGCTCGGCTTCCACATGCCGCCGCTGCGTTCGGCGATCTCCTGGATCATCTGGTAGCCGTTCATCGGCCGGTCGGCCAGCACCCCGAGGATCGCCGCGCGGATGTCGCCGCGACGCGCCTTCGGACCCCGTCGCGCCCAGGGCGGCGGCCCGCCCCACGGGCCACCGCCCCACGGCGGTCCGCCCCAGGAGCCGCGGCCCCCTCCTCCGAACATGTCCCACGGCCCGGAGCCGTGACCTCCGCGTCGTCCGTGCATCGTGTTCACCCACTCTCCCATCGAAACGGTCGCGATATTTAGACGATATATCGCGACCGTTCCGACGACAACCCCCCGCGACGGAGTTACAGTCACGGGGTGACGACCGACGAGTTCCACCTGCGGGCCACCTCCTTCGGCGGCGTCGCCGACCTGTACGAACGCACGCGGCCCGGCTACCCGGACGAGGCGGTGCGCTGGCTCACCGGCGACCGGCCCGTGCGCGTCCTCGACCTCGGCGCCGGGACCGGCAAGCTGACGAGGTCGCTCGTCTCCGCGGGGCACGACGTCGTCGCGGTCGACCCGTCCGAACCGATGCTCGCCCGGTTGCGAGCCGCGCTGCCCGACGTCGACGCACGGGCCGGGTCGGCGGAGCGGCTGCCGCTGGACGACGCGACGGTCGACGTGGTGACGGCCGGTCAGGCGTATCACTGGTTCGACCCGGCGTCGGCGCTGCCCGAGATCGCGCGCGTGTTGCGGCACGGCGGACGGCTCGGCCTGGTCTGGAACCTCCGCGACGACTCCGTCGGGTGGGTGGACGAGCTCTGGTCGATGTTCGGCGACCACGAGGTCCGCCGAGCCGACGACCCGCAGGTGATCCCGCCGTTCGGGCCGGTGGAGCAGCGGACGTTCCGGCACGAGCAGCGGCTGGACCGCGACGGCCTGCTCGGCCTGGTCGCGTCGCGCTCGTACATCGCCATCCTGGCCGCACCGCAACGGGACGCGGTGCTCGCCCGCGTCGGCGCGCTCTACGACCGCGTCGCCGGCCCGGACGGCCTCGTGCTTCCGTACCTGACGCACTGCTTCCGCTCAATGCGCGGCTGACGCCCGCCGCGACTGACGGCGGCGGCGCCGGACGCGGCTGCGGACAATCTGCTCCGGACGTGGACGGACGGGACGGATTCGCGCGCCGGGGCGAGTAAGGTTAGCCTCTGCTCATGCCCGCTCCCGTCGTCGACCGGCCGCCCGAGCCGCCGTCCGGCGGCACCGCGGCCGACGCCGCCACTGCGGCAGCCGGGCTTGTCCGCACGACCCGCGGCCGGCTGCTGTGGCTGGCGGTCTGCGCGACGGTGCTGGCGGTGACCTGCCTGGCCAGCATCGCGATCGGCGCGAAGTACATCCCGCTGGACGACGTCGTGCGGGCGCTGTTCGACTCCGGCGACGCGAACAACCAGGTCATCGTCGGGGACATGCGGGTGAACCGGACGCTCCTCGGCGTGATCTGCGGCATCGCGCTCGGCCTGGCCGGCGCGCTCATGCAGGCGCTGACCCGCAACCCGCTCGCCGACCCCGGCATCCTCGGCGTCAACGCCGGCGCCACGTTCGCCGTCGTGCTCGGCGTGACGCTGTTCGGGTCGATGAGCCTGTACGGCTACATCTGGTTCGCCTTCGCCGGCGCGGCGCTCGCCAGCATCGTCGTCTACGCCCTGGCCTCGGTCGGACGGGGGCAGGCGTCGCCGGTGCGGCTGGCGCTGTCCGGCATCGCGCTGGCGGCGGTGCTTCTCGGGTTCACCCAGGCCATGGTGATCATGGACCCGGAGGTGCTCGACGTCTACCGGTTCTGGCAGGTCGGCTCGCTGGCCGGCCGCGACGCCGGGACCGTCGGCTCGGTGCTGCCGTTCGTCGTGGTCGGGGTGCTGCTCGCGCTGGGACTGGCCCGGACGCTGGACGCGATGGCGCTCGGCGACGACACCGCGGCGGCGCTCGGCGTCAACGTGCTGCTGTCCCGGGTGATCGGCGTGCTTGCGGTGACGCTGCTCTGCGGGGCGGCGACCGCGGCGATCGGGCCGATCGCGTTCGTCGGGCTGATGGTGCCGCACATCGTGCGCGCGTTCACCGGCCCGGACCAGCGCTGGATCCTGCCGTTCTGCCTGGTCGTCTCGCCGATCCTGCTGCTGGCGTCGGACATCGTGGGCCGCGTCGTGCTCGGGACCGGCGAGCTGCAGGTCGGCATCGTCACGACGGTCATCGGCGGCCCGGTCCTCATCGTGCTGGTCCGCCGCCGCCGGATGGTGTCGTCGTGACGGCCCCGACCACGCCCGCCGCCACTCGCCGGCGGCTCGCCGTCGCACCGACCGACCTGTCGCCGACCGGCTACGTGCTGCGCGCGCCCGGCGAGCTGTCCGTCCGGTTCGACCGCCGGGTCGTGCTGATGTGCGGGCTGCTCGTCGCGGTGCTGATCGCGGTGTTCGTGACCTCGCTGGCGGTCGGCGACTTCACCATCTCGCCGGGCGACGTGATCCGGACGCTGTTCGGGAATCCGACGGACCCGCTGGCCGACTTCATCGTCAACGGCCGCCGGCTCCCCCGGGTGCTCGTGGCCTTCCTGGTCGGCGGCGCGCTCGGCGCGTCGGGCGCGGTGTTCCAGAGCCTGTCGCGCAACCCGCTGGGCAGCCCCGACGTCATCGGCTTCACGTCCGGCGCGTCGGCCGGTGCCGTGTTCGTGATCCTGGTGACCGGCGGCAGCATGCTGCAGGTCGCCGGCGGCGCCGTCGCCGGCGGACTGGCCACCGCGGTCGCCGTCTACCTGCTGGCCTACAAGCGCGGCGTCCAAGGGTTCCGGCTGATCCTCGTCGGTATCGCGGCCGGCGCCATGCTGACCTCGGCCGTTCATTACATGCTCATGCGGGCCGAGCTGATCCAGGCGGCGAGCGCGCAGGTCTGGCTGACCGGGTCGCTGAACACCCGCGCATGGGACCACGTCGTCGCCGTCGGCATCGGCGTCGCCGTGGTCGTGCCGCTGCTCGCCGTCCTGTCCCGGCCGATGCGGCTGATCGAGATGGGCGACGACGCCGCGACCGGGCTCGGCGGCAACGCGGAGCGGACCCGGCTGGGCATGCTCATCGCCGCGACCGTGCTCGCGGCCATCGCCGTCGCGGCGGCCGGGCCGATCGCGTTCATCGCACTGTCCGCACCGCACCTGGCCCGGCGGCTGACGGGGGCGTCCGGCGCAGCGGTCGGCGCGGCGGCGCTGATGGGCGCCGTGCTGCTGGGCGCCAGCGACCTCGTCGCCCAGTGGGTGCTGCCGACGCCGCTGCCGGTCGGCGTGGTGACGGTGTGCATCGGCGGTCTCTACCTCGTCTGGCTCCTCGCGCGGGAAGGGCGGCGCAACCATGTCTGAACCCCGGCTGCACGGGAACGACCTCACGCTCGCCTACGACGAGCGGGTCATCTCCCGCGAGCTGTCCGTGTCGATCCCCGACGGGTCGTTCACGGTGATCGTCGGACCCAACGCCTGCGGCAAGTCGACGCTGCTGCGCGCGCTGGCCCGCATGCTCAAGCCGTCGGCCGGGGCGGTACACCTGGACGGGCAGCTGATCACCCAGTACTCGACGAAGGAGGCGGCGCGCCGGCTCGGCCTGCTGCCGCAGTCCTCCATCGCGCCCGAGGGCATCACTGTCGCGGATCTCGTCTCCCGCGGCCGATACCCGCACCAGCGGCTGTTCCGGCAATGGTCCGCGGCCGACACCGCGGCGGTCGCCGAGGCGATGGCGAACACCGGCATCACCGACCTGCGGCACCGCCAGGTCGACGAGCTGTCCGGCGGGCAGCGCCAGCGGGTCTGGCTGGCGATGGTGCTGGCGCAGCAGACACCGATCCTGCTGCTCGACGAGCCGACGACGTTCCTCGACATCGCGCACCAGATCGAGGTGCTCGACCTCTGCCACGACCTGCACGTCTCGCACGGCCGCACGCTGGTCGCCGTCCTGCACGACCTCAACCACGCCTGCCGCTACGCCACCCACCTGATCGCCATGCGCGACGGCGAGATCGTCGCGGAGGGCGCGCCCGCGGCCATCGTCGACGAGACCCTCGTGCGCGACGTGTTCGGGCTGGCCTGCCGGATCATCGACGACCCCGAGACCGGCACGCCGCTGGTCATCCCCGCCGCCCGCCAGCCCGTCGGCGCCTCCTAGCGCACGGTCCGCGCGCCGCCCGATACTGCTCGACCGCTGGGGCTGTCGGAACCGGCGGGAGCGCCGTTAGTGTGTCGTGGGGGTGGCAAGTCCACTGCACCCGTTGCCGACAAGGGGTTTCCGGTCCGCGGACGAGCGGCGCCGCGCCCAAGGCCGAGGTGTGCTGAGGAGCCTGGGTCTGTTCGAGTCATGCCTTCGACGACCTGCTCCGAAGAGGGGGCAACCGTGGGAACGATCACCACCAGCGACGGTACGGAGATCTTCTACAAGGACTGGGGCGAGGGCCAGCCGATCGTCTTCAGTCACGGCTGGCCGTTGTCCGCCGACGACTGGGACAACCAGATGCTGTTCTTCCTGTCCAAGGGGTACCGCGTCATCGCCCACGACCGCCGTGGTCACGGCCGGTCAACACAGACCGGCGACGGTCACGACATGGACCACTACGCCGACGACCTGGCCGCGGTCGTCGAGCACCTCGACCTGCACGACGCGATTCACGTCGGCCACTCGACCGGTGGCGGTGAGGTCACGCACTACCTGGCCCGGCACGGCGAGGGACGGGCCGCCAAGGCCGCACTGCTCTGCGCCGTACCGCCGCTGATGATGAAGACCGCCGCCAACCCGGAGGGTCTGCCCAAGGACGTCTTCGATGACCTGCAGGCGCAACTGGCCGCCAACCGCTCGCAGTTCTACCGCGCGCTTCCGGAGGGTCCGTTCTACGGCTTCAACCGGCCCGGCATGCAGTCGTCCGAGGCGATCATCGCGAACTGGTGGCGCCAGGGCATGATGGGCGGTGCGAAGGCACACTACGACGGCATCGTCGCGTTCTCGCAGACCGACTTCACCGAGGACCTGAAGAAGATCTCGATCCCGGTCCTGGTCGTCCACAGCAAGGACGACCAGATCGTTCCGTACGTCGCCTCCGGCCCGAAGTCGGCCGAGTTGCTGAAGAACGCGGTCCTGAAGACGTACGAGGACCTCCCCCACGGCCTGCCCACCACGCACGCCGACGTGGTCAACGCCGACCTGCTGGAGTTCTTCCAGTCGTAGGCCGGCCCCCTTCCGCCCCGGCCGGCCAGGCGGGCTCGAGGGCGACCAGCTCGTGCAGCGCGGTGAGGAAGGCCTGGACCGGCAGCGGCGCCGGCGAGGCGGAGCTGCGCCGTGCACCTCGCTGGGCGTTCTTCCGCTCGGCGAAACAGCGAGTCGACGCTCACCGACACGTTCCCGTACCGCGACCGTCTGCGGGCGTGCGCAGGCAGAAGCGTCAGGGAAGGGGTCGTGGCCGGACGTGGGTGAACCGCTCGCCAACCCACGCCACCGGCCCCGAGCCTCGACCCCACGGCCCGGCCCCCGAACGCACGGAATCGGGTCGGAGACCCGCACAATGGTTCCAAGACTTCTGTTCTCAGTAGGGTCCGGGCATGGAGTCGCCGGTCGTCGTCATCGTCGTCGCGGTCATCGCGGTGTCGCTGGCGGCCGTCCTGCTGACCCGTCTGGTCCGCTCGCGGCTGGTCCTGGGCACCACCGAGGACCAGACGACGTACCGGATCCTGCACACCACCAGCCTCGCCTCGCCCGAACTCCGCGCCGGCCTGGCCGCCGGCGCGGACAAGGCGGTCCGGCACCTGCGGGAACTGCTGGCCACACCCGCGCTCGCGCTGACCGACGGCGAGGGCGTCGTCACCTGGGACGGCGCCGGCGCGAACGTGCACGTGCACGACGTCCGGCGGCACGCGGCCCGGGCGCTGGACGGCAACACCGACGTGCTCGGCCCGGCCGTCGTCGAGTGCGACCGGCTGGACTGCCCCGTGCGGCACGCCGTCGCCGCCCCGCTGACCACGGACGACCGCGTGGAGGGCGCGCTGATCGCGTACACGTCGGCGCGCCCGTCCGCCGGCCTCGTCCGCGCCGTCGAGGAGGTGGCCCGGTTCGTGTCCGGGCAGCTCGAGCTCGCGGAGTTCGACCGCGAGCGGGCCAAGCTGGCCGAGGCGGAGATCCGGGCGCTGCGGGCGCAGATCTCGCCGCACTTCATCTACAACGCGCTCGGCGCGATCGCGTCGTACGTGCGCACCGACCCCGAGCACGCGCGCGAGCTGCTGCTGGAGTTCGCCGACTTCACCCGGTACTCGTTCCGGCGGCACGGCGACTTCACGACGCTGGCCGAGGAGCTGCGCTCGATCGAGCGGTACCTCACGCTCGAGAAGGCCCGGTTCGGCGACCGGCTGTCGGTGACGCTGCGGGTCGCGCCCGAGGTGCTCGCCGTCGCCGTGCCGTTCCTGTGCCTGCAGCCGCTGGTCGAGAACGCCGTCCGGCACGGGCTGGAGGGCCGCTCCGACCCCGGCAACATCACGATCATCGCCGAGGACGCCGGCAACGAAGCCCTGATCAGCATCGACGACGACGGCGTCGGCATGGATCCCGAGCTGGCCCGGCGCCTGCTGGCCGGCGACCCCGCCGGTGACCGCGTCGGCCTCGGCAACGTCGACGAACGGCTGCGCGCCGTCTTCGGCGACGAGTACGGCCTGGTCATCGAGACCGCGCACGGCGCCGGGACGAAGGTCAGCCTGCGGGTCCCGAAGTACCGCCCAGGCGTGCACGCGAACTGACGCCGGCCCAGCCCAGTTCTGGCCTTACGCCGTCAGCGGGCATTAGCCTCGCCGCCATGCTCAGCGTTCTGGCGGTCGACGACGAGCCACCGGCGTTGGCCGAGCTCGCCTACCTGCTGGAGCAGAACGAGCACGTCGGCCAGGTGCTGACCGCCGGCGACGGCGCCGCGGCGCTGCGGCTGCTCGAGCAGCAGCACGTCGACACCGTCTTCCTCGACATCCGGATGCCCGGGCTGTCCGGCCTCGACCTCGCCCGCGTGCTGGCTCGCTTCCGCCGCCCGCCCGCCGTCGTCTTCGTCACGGCCTACGACGACCACGCCGTCACCGCGTTCGACCTGCAGGCCGTCGACTACGTGATGAAGCCGTACCGGCGCGAGCGGCTGTTCGAGGCGATCCGGCGGGCCACCGACGCGGTCAGCGACACGCGGTCGGCCGGCGACGAGGCGGACGACGAGACCATCTCCGTCGAGCTGGGCGGCGTCACCCGGTTCATCCGGCGCAGCGAGGTCGCCTACGTCAGCGCGCAGGGCGACTACGCGCGGTTGCACACCGCCGACGGTGGCAGCCACCTGCTGCGGGTGCCGCTCGCGACGCTGGAGGACCGCTGGGCGCCGGCCGGGTTCGTCCGCATCCACCGCAGCTACCTGGTGGCGCTGACGTCCATCGAGGAGCTGCGCGCCGACGGCGGGCGGTACACCGTCGTCATCGGCGACACCACGCTGCCGGTGAGCCGGCGGCACACCCGTGAGCTGCGCGACCGGCTCGTCCGGCGAGCCGGCGGGACGCGGTGACGCCATGACGGAGCGGGTCACCGTCACCGGACCGCGACGGCGCCGCCCACCGGCCCGGCGACGGGCGGTGACCGCGGAGATCGACGCCCAGACGCAGCTGGGCGAGGTGTACATGCGAGCGCTGCTGCGCGCCCAGCTGCGGCTCAGCCTGGCCGTCGCCGGCGTCGTGCTGGGCCTGCTGGCGACACTACCGCTGCTGTTCGCCATCGCGCCCCGGGTCAGCGAGATCGAGCTGGCCGGGGTGCCGCTGCCGTGGCTGGTGCTCGGCGGGCTGATCTATCCGGCGCTGGTCGCGGCGGCCTGGTTCTACGTCCGCGCGGCCGAGCGGGTCGAGCGCGACTTCGGCGACATGGTGAACCGCCGGTGACCACGTCCGCCGGCATCGTCGCGGTCGTCCTGACGTCGGTCGCAACCGTGCTCATCGGCATCTACGGCGTCCGCGCCGCCCGCACGACCAGCGACTTCTACGTCGCCTCCCGCACCGTGACGCCGTGGTGGAACGCGTCGGCGATCGGCGGGGAGTACCTGTCGGCGGCGTCGTTCCTGGGCGTGGCCGGGCTGGTGCTGGCGTACGGCACGGACATGCTGTGGTTCCCGGTCGGCTACACCGCCGGCTACCTGATGCTGCTGGTGCTCGTGGCCGCGCCGCTGCGGCGGTCGGGGGCGTACACGTTGCCCGACTTCGCCGAAGCGCGACTGGAGTCGGCCTACGCTCGGCGGGCGGCGAGCATCCTCGTCGTCACGATCGGCTGGCTGTACCTGCTGCCGCAGTTCCAGGCGGCGGGGCTGACGCTGCGTACCGTCACCGGTGCGCCGCAGTGGGCCGGCCCGGTCGTCGTCGCGCTCGTCGTCCTGGTGAGCGTGCTCGCCGGCGGGATGCGCAGCATCACGTTCGTCCAGGCGTTCCAGTACTGGCTGAAGCTGACTGCGCTCGCCGTCCCGGTGATCTTCCTGCTGCTGGTCTGGCAGAACGACGGCCGGCCGGAGCTCGCGCCACCCGGCGAGCCGGTGTTCGAGCAGGCGACGTCGGTCGAGGTGACCATCGACGTGACGGTGGACGTGCCGTCGCAAGTCGTGGTGACGTCGGACGGCGAGGAGCTGGTGCTGGAGCCCGGGTCGCACGACATCGAGGCCGGGACAGTGCTCGACTTCCCGGCCGGTGCGCCGATCCCGCACGCGTCGTCGCTGACCCCGATGACCGGCGAGTCGTGGGCGCTGCCACTGACCGCGGGCGGCGACCATCCGCTGTACGCGACGTACTCGCTGATCGTCGCGTTGTTCTTCGGGACGATGGGGCTGCCGCACGTGCTGGTGCGGTTCTACACGAACCCCGACGGGCGGGCCGCGCGGCGCACGACGCTGGCGGTGCTCGGGCTGCTCGGCGTGTTCTACGTGCTGCCCGGCGTCTACGGCGCGCTGGGCCGGCTGTACACACCGGAGCTGCTGCTCACCGGCCGCACCGACGCCGTCGTGCTGGTGCTCCCCGGCCGGCTGATCGACGGCGTGGCCGGCGAGGCGCTGTCGATGCTGGTGACGGCGGGCGCGTTCGCGGCGTTCCTGTCGACGTCGTCGGGGCTGACGGTGTCGGTGGCCGGCGTGCTGTCACAGGACCTGCTGCACAGCCGGGTCCGCAGCCCGGTCACCGGGTTCCGGCTGGGCGCCTTCCTGGCCCTGCTCGTGCCGATCGGGCTCGCGCTGACCAGCCCGTTCCTCGGCATCGCCGACGTGGTCGGGCTCGCCTTCGCCGTCGCGGCGTCGTCGTTCTGCCCACTGCTGCTGCTCGGCATCTGGTGGCGGCGGCTCACCTGGCCGGGTGCCGTGGCCGGGTTGCTGGTCGGCGGCGGCACGTCCACGCTCGCGGTCGTCGTCACCATCCTCGGCGGCCCCCAGGACGGCTGGATCGGCGCGCTGCTCGCCCAGCCGGCCGCCTGGACGATGCCGCTGGCGTTCCTCGTGATGATCGCGGTGTCGCTCGGGACCAGGCAGCACACGGCCCCCGGCGTGAACCGCACCATGGTCCGGTTGCACACTCCCGAGAACCTCGACCTCAACCGCGGCGACTGGGATCCCGAGGACCGCTGGCGCAGTCCCTGAATCACGTGACAGCCACCAGTGGCACACCGAGCCGAGAGGCGATCTGGGCCATGCCGCGATCCCGGGTGGCGAGGCGTGCGTCGTGATGCATCGCAGCAGCCACATACAGCGCGTCGTAGGCGCTGAGGTTGTCGAACATCGTGACCGCGGTGCTCAACAACACTGGGACGTCCAGCCGATCGATCGGAGCCGTCGCCAGAGCCTCGACGTATGCGGGTAGGTCTTCGCCCTTCAGGTGCCCACCGCGTACAAGACCGCGGAGGACCGACAGGACCTCGGCGTCGACATGTGCCGGTGCCGCAGCCTCGCCGGTCATCAGCACGCTCATATATCCAGACGTGTGATCTCGTAGCGCCTCCGCAACGACCGACGCGTCAACGATGATCACTGCGCGAGGTCGGCATCGCGTTCGGCTCGAGCGAGACGCAGCACGTCGAGCGTGTCGACCTCACCCGAGATCGGCGGCAGCGCCGCCACACGGGCCGCCCAGGCTCGGTGCGAACCGCCATCCCTACCACGCAGTCTCTGATAGTCCGCCAGCGATACGACCGCAGCCACGGCCTGACCACGTCGAGTGATGACGGTGGGGGTAGCGCTTGCCGCGCGCTCGACGACATCGGCCAGGTGCTGGCGAACCTGGCGGATCGATTCGACGGGAGCTTCAGACATGTACCAAGTGTACCACTGCTGCTGCTCGGCATCTCATGGCGGAGACCTCACCGCGGCGACTGGGATCCCGAGGACCGCTGGCGCACGTGAACGCCGCCCCGCCGAGCCCCTCCGGCACCTATTCGGTCCGCAGCGCGGTCGCCGTGCGCGTACGGGCGGCCCAGCCGGCCGGTGGGAGCGAGCCGGCGATCGCGACCAGCACACCGGCGACGCCGAGCAGGACCAGCAGGCCCGGCCCGTACACGTCGGTCACCACCTGCGGCAGCCGCAGTCCGGCGCTGTCTCCTATGGCCGGCATGACGACGGCGTGCAGGACGTAGCCGAGCAGGACGCCGATCGCGGCGCCCACGACGCCAGGCAGCGCGACCGACGCGAGCACCAGGGCGATGGTCTGGCGCGGCGCCATGCCGAGCGCCTTGTGGATGCCGAGCTCGCGGACCCGGTCCCGGATGTCGAGCAGGACGCCGTTCAGCACACCCAGCACCGCGACCGTGACCAGCAACAACGACAGCATCGCGGCCAGCGCGTTGAGCGTCGCGGTCACGCTGCTCTCCTGCTCCTCGCTACCGGGCAGGGCCGCGAAGCCGAGCGGCTCGACCTCCGCGGTGACGGCGTCGATGTACGCGCCGACGTCGGCGCCGCCGGTCAGCGCCACGTGGTAGTCGAACGGCGTGACCGGCCGGCCCGCGTCGGCGAACGTCGCCGCGTCGGTGAACACGGTCTTCCCGCCGTCGGTCGTATCGAACACCTCGCCGACGATGCGCACCGGGATCGCGACGCCCTCGTGGTTCAGCGTGATGGTGTCGCCGACGGCTGACCCGCTCGCGGCCAGCAATGGCGTCGGAAGGACCACCTCGCCGGCCCCCTCGATCCAGCGGCCGGAGATCATCTCGTAGCCGCCCCACGACGCGTCCCCGGTGAACGCCTCGACCGCCACCGCCCCGGTCATCCCGGACACGGTGACCTCGGTTCGCGCCGTGCTGTAGTAGGCGGCTGTTTCCGGCTGGTCCTCGATCACCGCGGCGACGGCGCCGTGGTCGGCGGTCTCGCGGGGTCCGCCGCCGCTCTCCGCACCGGGTCCCTGCGGCATCATCATGGGCTGGATCCGTACGTCGGCGCTGTCGTTGGCCGTCGCGGCCAGGACCTCGCTCAGCGACGAACTCAGTCCGACGGTGAAGGTGATGGCCGTGGCACCGAACGCGACGCTCGCCACCATGGCGACGGCGCGCGCTGGCCGGGCGAACGGCCGGACCAGACCCAGGCTGAGTGGCCGCGGCACCGGCAGGCGGGCCGCCAGACGGGACGCACCGAGCCCGCGGCCGGCCGTCGGCGTGCGCCCGACCGCGAGCGCGTCGACCGTGCGCAGCCGTCCCGCCCGCCACGCGGCGGCCAGCGCGGTGGCTGCCACGACGACCAGGATCCCGGCCGACGCGGCGACGTTCACCCACCACGCGACGGTCAGCCCGGAGGCCGCGTATGCGGTCTCCGTCTGGTCCAGGATCGGCACGGCGAGCAGGTTGCCGGCGACGACGCCGAGCACCGTGCCGACGACGGCGGGAACGAGGGCCTGCACGACGTAGCCGCGGACGACCTGCGACGGCGTGAACCCCAGGGCCTTCAGAATCCCGATGCGGCGGGCGCCGGAGCCGACCGCGCTCGCGATCACGTTCCCGACGATCAGCACCGACATGAGCAGGCCGATCAGGCCGAAGGCGCCGAGGAACGGCACGAACAACGCCGTCTCGCGGGTGAGGTCCTCTCGAACAGCGAGCCACGACTGCGACCCGGTCATCGCCTCGGCGCCGACGGCGGAGGTCACGGCATCCCGGCCCGCGGCCACGTCCGCCGCGGTGTCGGCGTCGGCGAACCGGTAGAGCATCTGGTAGGCGAGGTCGGCCTCGGGCGTCGTCAGGGCCTCGACCGCCGACGGGGTCGCCCAGGCGTCCGCCGTCCGGGTCGCCGAGCGCGCCTTGCCGACGACCGTCAGCGTCGGGCTGCCGGGAACATCGGCGAACGTCAACGTCGTCCCCAGCGGCTCGGGACGGTCGGCGGCGACGACGATCTCGTCCGGCTCGGTCGCCCACTCCCCCTCGGTCAACGCGAGGTCGTCGACCTCACCGTCGGGATCCCCGCGCCCGACGACCGTGATCGGTGACGTCGTCCCGGGCGGGCCGGTGTTGGGTCCGCCGAGCGGCTCCTCGCTCGCCGGCAGCTCGACGGTCGGGACAACCGACACCATCGGGAACGGCCCGGCCGTGGCGGACACACCGTCGACCGCACCGCTCGACGCCGACAGCTCCGCGGCGCTCACCGCGCTCCCGTCGAACTGAGCCGAGAGGTGCGCGCCGTGATAGCGGGTGAATGCGTCGTCGAACGGATCGTCCGACGCGACCAGCAGCGACCCGCCCAGGATCGTCGCGGTCACCGCCATCGTCGTCGACAGCGCGATGACGACGGTCTGCACGCGGCGCTGTCCGACACCGGATCGCACGACCGTGCCCAGCGCGCTCATCGGATCGGCTCCGCCGCGACGCCGGTGGTGACGTCCGAGGCGACTCGCCCGTCCACCAACTCGATCGTGCGGGTCGTGCACGACCGCGCCAGCCGGACATCGTGCGTGACGACGACGATCGTCTGGCCGTCGGCGTTGAGGGCGGCGAGCAGCCCGATGACGTCCTCGCCCGACGCGGTGTCCAGGGCGCCGGTCGGCTCGTCGGCCAGCAGCAGCGGCGGCCGGTTCATCAGCGCCCGGGCGACCGCGACGCGCTGCCGCTCGCCGCCGGACAGCCGGCCCGGATACGCGCCCGCATGCCGGTCGATCCCGAGGGTCTCCAGCAGCTCGCCGGCCCGACGCCGGGCCTCCCGACGGGGCATGCCCGCGAGCTGCGCCGGCAGCACGACGTTCTCGGTCACGGTGAGGTCGTCGAGCAGGTTGAAGAACTGGAAGATCATCCCGAGCGTGCCGCGCCGGTAGCGCGCGGACGCGGTCTCGCTCAGGGTGTCGACGCGGACGCCGTTCACCGTCACGGTGCCGGAGTCCGGGCGGTCCAGCCCGGCGATCAGGTTGAGCAGCGTGGACTTACCGCTGCCGGACGGCCCCAGGATCGCGACCGCCTCACCCGGCACGACGGTGAGCGACACGTCGTCCAGGGCCGGTGGGCCCTCGTCGTACTGGCGGGCGGCGGCGCGTACGGTGATCATCGGTACGGTCATGGTCGGCTCCTTCGGGTCCGCGGGGTGGCCTGCTCGACGCTAGGAGCGCGGCGGCGCCGGCCGCGTCTGCCGCAGGAGCCATCTCGGGTACCGCGATCGGACGACGCGCGCCCGTGTCATCCCCTGGATGTAGTCCGTGGGCGTAGCCGGGCTCCTCCTTCATGACGTCGCCCGCGGCCCGGCCGTCGGCCAGAATGGACCGGTGACGTGGCTGTCGATCGCGCAGCGGCTGCGCGACTGGGCGGCGCCGCCGGTCGTGCGGCCGTCCGGCCCGCCGCCGCGGCCGACCCGGCGCAACCTGCTCTTCGACGCCGGCCTCGCGCTGGTGCTGGCGGTCGCCGCGGTCTGGTACGCGGTCGACGGCTCCGACAGCCCCGTCCTGGTCGTGCAGGACGTCCCGGCGCCGGGGCTGCGGCCCCCGCCCCTGCCCGGGCCGGCGCCTGACACGGACACGCGGATTCAGGGTGCGCTCACCGCGCTCGCCTGCTCGGCGGCGCTCGTGCTGCGCCGGCGGTTCCCGCTGACCGTCCTGTGCATCGTGTTCGCGATCACCACCGCCGTCGTCTCCGACGAACCGCGGCTCACGTTCTACGCGCTGGTCGTCGCCGCGTACAGCGCCGCGGCATACAGCCCGTACCGGGTGCCGACGATCGCGGTCGTCGTCGTGACGGCGGTGGTGGTCACCATCGTTCATGACGCGGCACTGCCGGTCGTGCCGAGCAAGTACGTTCCGCTGATGGTCCTGGTGCCGATCGTCGTGGCGGCCGACGGGCTGCGCCGCTGGAAGCTGCGGGTCGAGCAGGGCCGCGTCCGGATGGAGGAACTGGAACGCGAGCAGGCCGAGGCGGTGCGCCGCGCCGCGGAGGACGAGCGCGCCCGTCTGGCTCGCGAGCTGCACGACGTCGTCACCCACAACGTGAGCGTCATGGTCATCCAGGCCGGCGCCGCCCGCAAGGTGATGGCGTCGGCGCCCGAGCAGGCGAGCGAGGCGCTGCTCGCCGTTGAGTCGGGCGGCCGGGCGGCGATGGCCGATCTGCGCCAGGTCATGGGGCTGCTGAGCCGGGACGGCGGCGATCCTGACGCGGACGACTCGGACGACCTGACTCCGCAGCCCGGCCTCGACCGGCTGCCGTCGCTGGTCGACCGGGTCCGCGAGGCCGGTCTGCCGGCCGAGCTGACCGTCGCCGGGCGGGTCCGGCCGCTGCCGCCCGGGATCGAGCTGGCCGCGTACCGAGTGGTGCAGGAGGCGTTGACCAACACGATGAAGCACGCGACGGGCGCGGCCGCCACGGTGACGGTCGACTACGGCGACGACCGGCTGCGGGTCGAGGTCGCCGACACGGGCGGCACACCGGTCGCGTCGGCCCGGTCCGGCGACGGCCGCGGCCTGATCGGGCTGCGCGAGCGCCTGGCCGTCCACGACGGGACGCTGGTGTTCGGTCGGCGCCTCACCGGCGGCTATCGCGTCGAGGCCGTGATCCCGGTGGAGGCCTCGTGACCGAGTCGCTGCGCGTGGTCGTCGCCGACGACCAGACCCTGGTCCGCACCGGGTTCCGGATGATTTTGACGGCCGACGGCATCGACGTCGTCGCGGAGGCGACCAACGGCGCGGAAGCCGTCGACGCCGTCCGCCGCACCCGTCCCGACGTCGTCCTGATGGACATCCGGATGCCCGAGCTCGACGGCCTCGAGGCGACCCGGCGGATCCTGACCGGCACCGCCGACGAGCCGCGGGTCATCATCCTGACCACGTTCGACCTCGACCAGTACGTCTACGCGGCACTGTCCGCCGGCGCCAGCGGCTTCCTCCTCAAGGACGTCACGCCCGAGCAGCTGGTGGCCGCCGTCCGCACCGTGCGTGCCGGCGACGCCCTGCTGGCACCGACCATCACCCGGCGGCTCGTGGCCCGGTTCGCGCGTGACGGCGAGACGGCCACACTGCACCGCGACCTGTCCGAGCTGACGCCGCGCGAGCTGGAGGTCCTGACGCTCCTCGCCCGCGGGCTGAGCAACGCCGAGCTGGCCGGGCGGCTCCACCTGTCCGAGGCGACGGTCAAGACGCACGTGGCGCGCATCCTCGCCAAGCTGGGCGTCCGCGACCGCGTCCAGGCCGTCGTGGTCGCCTACGAGACCGGCCTGGTCACCGTCGGCGGGAGCGGACCGTCTCAGCCGGACGTCGCGTAGGCGACCCTCGCGACGACCGCTCGTCGCACAGCAGCGACCGTTCATCGCAGCGTCGAGCCCCACACACCGCACTCTCGTGCCACTCGCCGCACGCCGCCGCCAGGCCCCTCCCGAGGGTCCGAGGGGCCGTCCTACCGTGGCGCCCCAAACGGGATCACTGTGACCCGGACCACATGACGACGAGGAGGTCGGAGCGTGGCCAGTCTCGAGACACCCCCGCCCGAGCGGGCCCTACCCACCGCCGAGGAATACGAGCGCATGCAGGCCAGCCCGGAGTTCGCCGAGCTGCGCCGGCGGTTCCGCAGCTTCGCGTTTCCCATGACCGCCGCCTTCCTGTCGTGGTATCTGCTGTACGTGCTGCTGTCGACGTACGCGGTCGACTTCATGTCGCAGCGAGTGGTCGGCAACATCAACGTCGGCCTGCTGTTCGGCCTCGGCCAGTTCGCGTCGACGTTCCTGATCACGTGGCTGTACATCCGGCACGCCGACCGCAAGCTCGACCCGATCGCCAAGCAGATCCGCGACGAGCTGGAGGAGGTGCTCTGATGGAGACCCATGTCGGCAGCCCCGCGGTCAACATCACGATCTTCGCGCTCTTCGTCGCGATCACGCTGGTCATCGTCCTGCGCGCATCGAAGAACAACCGGACCGCGGCGGACTACTACGCCGGCGGCCGAGCCTTCACCGGACAGCAGAACGGCATCGCGATCGCCGGTGACTACCTGTCGGCGGCGTCGTTCCTCGGTATCGCCGGCGCGATCGCCATCTACGGCTACGACGGCTTCCTGTACTCCATCGGCTTCCTGGTCGCGTGGCTGGTCGCGCTGCTGCTGGTCGCCGAGCTGCTGCGGAACACCGGCCGGTTCACCATGGCCGACGTGCTGTCGTTCCGGATGCGGCAGCGCCCGGTGCGGACGGCGGCCGCGACGTCGACGCTCGCGGTGTCGTTCTTCTACCTGCTGGCCCAGATGGCCGGCGCCGGTGGCCTGGTCGCGCTGCTGCTGGGCGTGACGGACCGCGGCGGGCAGGGCGTCGTCATCGCCGTCGTGGGCGCGCTGATGGTGTTCTACGTCCTGGTCGGCGGCATGAAGGGCACGACTTGGGTGCAGATCGTCAAGGCGATCCTGCTGATCAGCGGCGCGTTCGTCATGACCATCTGGGTGCTGGCGCAGCACGACTTCAACCTGTCGCAGCTGCTCGGTGCGGCCGTCGAGAGCGCGGGCGGTGCCGCCGGCCTGCTGGATCCGATGAACCAGTACGGCGCGACGGACACCTCGAAGCTGGACTTCATCTCGCTGGCGCTGGCCCTGGTACTCGGCACCGCCGGCCTGCCGCACGTGCTGATGCGGTTCTACACGGTGCCGACGGCGCGCGACGCCCGGCACAGCGTGACCTGGGCGATCGCCCTGATCGGCCTGTTCTACCTGCTGACGCTGGTCCTCGGCTACGGCGCCGGCGCCCTGGTCGGGCAGGAGGAGATCCTGGGCGCACCGGGCGGCGTGAACTCCGCGGCGCCGCTTCTGGCGTACGAGCTGGGCGGCACGATCCTGCTGGGCATCATCGCGGCCGTCGCCTTCGCGACCATCCTCGCCGTCGTCGCGGGCCTGACGATCACCGCGTCGGCCTCATTCGCGCACGACGTGTACGCCAACGTCATCAAGAAGGGTGAGATCGGCGCGAACGACGAGGTGCGGGTCGCCCGCATCACGGCGGTCGTCATCGGCGCGGTGGCGATCGTCGGCGGCATCTTCGCCAACGGCCAGAACATCGCGTTCCTCGTGGCGCTCGCGTTCGCCGTCGCCGCCAGCGCGAACCTGCCGGTGATCCTCTACTCGCTGTTCTGGAGGCGGTTCAACACCCAAGGCGCGGTATGGAGCATCTACGGCGGTCTGCTCACCGCGGTGACGCTGATCGTCTTCTCCCCGGTGGTGTCGGGCAAGCCGGTGAACCCGGCGACCGGCCGCAGCCCGTCGATGCTGCAGGACGTCGACTTCCACTGGTTCCCGCTGGACAACCCCGGCATCATCTCGATCCCGGCCGGATTCCTGTTCGGCTTCATCGGCGCCCGCCTGTCGAAGGAGTACAACGCGGCCAAGTACGCCGAGATGGAGGTCCGCTCACTGAGTGGCGCCGGAGCCGAGAAGGCCACGACCACGCACTGACCGACCCCGACGCGCGCTGCCGTCGACCTCGCCGTCCTTGCCGATCAGGTATCTGCGATGGTGAGGTAGACGGCAGCGCGATCGACGCTGCCACGGACATCCCGACACGAGGAGCAGACGAACGTGACCAATGACGCTCTCTCCAATCTGCTGCACGAGGACCGCAGCTTCCCACCGTCGGAGGAGTTCGCTGCTCAGGCGAATGCCAAGGCCGACTTGTACGAGGAGGCGGCCACTGACCGGCTCGCGTTCTGGGAGCGCCAGGCCCGCGAGCTCCTGTCGTGGGACACCGAGTGGTCGCAGGTCCTCGACTGGAGCAACCCGCCGTTCGCCAAGTGGTTCGTCGGCGGCAGGCTCAACGTGGCGTACAACTGTGTCGACCGGCACGTCGAGGCCGGCAACGGCGACCGCGTCGCGCTCCACTGGGAGGGCGAGCCGGGCGACAGCCGCACGCTCACCTACGCCGACCTCCAGCGCGAGGTGTCCAAGGCGGCCAACGCACTGACGGAGCTCGGCGTCGGCCACGGCGACCGCGTCGCCATCTATCTGCCGATGATCCCCGAGGCCGCCATCTCGATGCTGGCGTGTGCCCGCATCGGCGCCATCCACTCCGTGGTGTTCGGCGGGTTCTCGGCCGAGGCGCTGCGCAGCCGCATCGAGGACGCGCAGGCCAAGCTCGTCATCACCGCCGACGGCGGGTTCCGGCGGGGCAAGCCGTCGGCGCTGAAGCCGGCCGTCGACGAGGCCGTCGCGAAGTCGCCGTCGGTCGAGAAGGTGCTGGTGGTGCGGCGCACCGAGCAGGAGGTCGACTGGGACGCGAGCCACGACGTGTGGTGGCACGACATCGTCGACCGGCAGTCCGACCGACATGACGCACGACCCAACGATTCTGAGGACACGCTCTACATCCTCTACACGTCCGGCACCACCGGGAAGCCGAAGGGCATCAAGCACACGTCCGGCGGCTACCTGCTGCAGGCCGCGTACACGCACCGCAACGTCTTCGACCTCAAGCCAGACACCGACGTGTACTGGTGCACGGCCGACGTCGGCTGGGTCACCGGCCACAGCTACATCGTGTACGGGCCGCTGGCCAACGGCGCCACCCAGGTGATGTACGAGGGCACGCCCGACTTCCCCGAGCCCGGCCGCTGGTGGGACCTCGTCGAGAAGTACAAGGTCACCATCCTGTACACCGCGCCGACGGCCATCCGCACGTTCATGAAGCAGGGCGAGGAGATCCCCGGCCGCCGCGACCTCTCGTCACTGCGCGTCCTGGGCAGCGTCGGCGAGCCGATCAACCCCGAGGCGTGGATCTGGTACCGCCGCGTCATCGGCGGCGACCGCACCCCCGTCGTCGACACCTGGTGGCAGACCGAGACCGGCGCCATCATGATCAGCCCGCTGCCCGGCGTCACCGCCGCCAAGCCGGGTTCGGCGCAGACACCGCTGCCGGGCATCGTGGCCGACGTGGTCGACGACGCCGGCAACATCGTGCCCGACGGCCACGGCGGCTACCTCGTGCTCACCGAGCCGTGGCCGTCCATGCTGCGCACCATCTGGGGCGACGACCAGCGCTTCATCGACACCTACTGGTCACGCTTCGAGGGCCGCTACTTCGCCGGCGACGGCGCCAAGAAGGACGACGACGGCGACATCTGGCTGCTCGGCCGGGTCGACGACGTCATGAACGTGTCCGGCCACCGCATCTCCACGACGGAGGTCGAGTCGGCGCTGGTATCGCACCCGAAGGTGGCCGAGTCCGCCGTCGTCGGCGCCTCCGACCCGACCACCGGCCAGGGCATCGTCGCGTTCGTCATCCTGCGCGCCAGTGCGTTGCCAGAAGGAGATGCCGGCGGCTCCGAAATCACTCAGGAGCTGCGCAACCACGTGGCCAAGGAGATCGGCCCGATCGCCAAGCCGCGGCAGATCATGATCGTGCCGGAGCTGCCGAAGACGCGGTCCGGCAAGATCATGCGCCGCCTCCTCCGCGACGTCGCCGAGAACCGCGAGCTGGGCGACGTCCAGACGCTGGCCGACCCGACGGTGATGAACCTCATCAGCGAGGGCCTGAGCAAGGGCGGCTCGTCCGAGGACTGACGCTACGACCGTTCGTCCGCCACGATCGGCGGGGCGCCGCGCCTTCCAGGGCCGCTCCCCGCCGATCACCTGTGTCCGCGCCCCTGGATCGCCGCCAGGACCTCCGGCGCCAGGAACCGCCGTGGGTGCTCCTGTGCTCCGAACGGCTGGAGAATGCCGAGATCGACAAGTCGCTGGACGGCGTTACTCGCGGCCTGGTAGCCCTTGTCCACCGTCCTGGCAGCCTCGGGGATGGTGATGATCGGCTTGGCGATCAACGATCGGGCGATATCGACGGCAATCCCTCGTACTCCGACGGCACGAAGCTGCTCACGGTGCCTCACCTCGAGGTCGAGCAGGTTCTTGACGATCGCCGCGGTGTCTTCCGCAGAGTCCTTGATGCCATGAGCGAAGAAGCGCACCCAACGGTTCCAGTCACCGGTGGCGCTCAGCTGTGCGAGGTGATCTTGGTAGTCAGTGCGTCTCGCCTCGAACCACGGCGACACACTCAGCAGCGCATCGCCGATTGCGCCGTCCTGCATGAGGCCCAACACGATCAGCAGGCGTCCCAACCGACCGTTGCCGTCGTTGAACGGGTGCAACGTCTCGAACTGGTAATGCGCCATCGCAGCAGACACGACCGGGTCCCGACCCATGCGTGGTGAGTCGTTGATCCAGTCGATGAGGTCCTGTGTGGACGCTTGGAGTTGCAGGCCGGGCGGCGGCGGCACGAAGCGCGCGTCACTGATACGAGTGGCTGGACTGCCGATGGCCACCTGCACCTGACGGATCCGGCCAGCGTCTCTGGTCTCTGCAGCTGTGCCGCTGACCAGCGTGCGATGCAGCGCCAGCAACATGCTCATCGACAGGCGCTGTCCACTGGCTACGGCACTGTAAGCGAGTTCGGCCGCTCGCACGTAGTTCAAGACCTCGACCAACTCCGCACTCAACTGAGCGTCTCCGTCGGCCCCGAGAACAGCGGCGAGAGGGGCAAACGTGCCTTCCAGGGCCGAGGTGCTCTGTGCCTCACGCCGTAGTGTCGGACGACGTAGCAACGCTGGTTCCGGCACCTGCCGACCGGCCTGATCCAGCGCGCCGAGCGCACGGTTCGCGGCGCTCACGGCGCGCCAGGTGGCATTGTCGAGGGCCGGCTCGTCGTCGAGCGGGTTCGGGACATATGCGACGTGGTCGTACTCGGCCCCGGTACGGCCATCGGTCCCACGGATGACGACGATCGACCCGATGGGGCTGTCACTGAACCGGTCCCGGTCCATGAAGTCCTCGCAACCTGGAAACTACAGCCATGAAATTCAAGTATCTCGCCGAAAACTAGAATATCAGCGCCTTGAGTTCCAGTTTGCTAGAACTCATCACGCCCGCGCTGCGGAGCGTTCCGGGCCGCCAGCTCGAGCGCGACGGAGCGCAGGGTCGCACGTAGCGAGGCGGGCTCCAGCACCTCGACGTGGTTCATCAGGCTGAACAGCTGCGCCGCGGCGACGTCCTCGCCCTCGGTCCACAGCTCGACCTCGCTCCAGCCGTCGCTGTCGGGCGCGGACGCCGTCTCGCGGGCCTGCGCCGCCGCCAGCGCGCCGACCGCCGTGTGCAGCCGCCGCAGCGCCGGCGCCGACAGCCGGATCCGGCACCGGTAGCGCAGCAGCGACCGATCGAACTCCGCCGACGACGACGCCCACCACTCGGCGAGGTCGAAGCCGTCGGGCCGCCAGCTCGGCTCCGGCAGCACCGTCGCGGCGTGGATGCGTCCCACCTTGTAGGTCCGTACCTGCTGCCGGTGCGCCGCCACGAGGTACCAGGTGCCGGCCTTGAGCACCAGACCGAGCGGGTCGAGCAGCCGCGACACCGCCCGGTCGGACCGCCGGTACGACACGTCCAGCCGCCGGCCCGACCACACCGCGTCGGACACCTCCGCCAGCGCCTCCGGCGGCGCCGCGTCATTGAACCAGCCGGGCGCGTCGACGTGGAACCGCTCGCGCAGGCGGGCGGCCCGCCCACGCAGCTCCGGCGGCAGCATCGCGATGACCTTCGTCTGCGCCGCCACGAGGACGGTGCCCAGCCCGAGGTCCGCGACCGCGCTCGGGACGCCGCCGAAGAACAGCGCGGCCGCCTCGTCGCCGGTGAGCCCGTCGAGCGTCGTGCGCCAGCCCTCGACCAGGCGGATGCCGCCGCCCGGCCCCGACTCCGTCCAGAGCGGGACACCGGAGGCCTGCAGCGCCGCGATGTCGCGGTAGACCGTGCGGACGGACACCTCGAGCTCGGCGGCGACCTCGGCCGCCGTCAACGTCCGCCGCTGCTGGATCAGCAGCATCATCGCCATCAACCGGCTGGCTCTCACATCGCCGAACCTACGCCAGGATGCTGACAGAAGATGTCAGCGATCTCGCGGCAGCATGGGCGCATGGCGACCTGGAAGCAGTTCCACGACGAGGCCCCCGAGCTGGCGACGATCGTGCACGCGCAGTTCACGGCCACCAAGCACCACGTCCTAGCGACGCTGCGCGCGGACGGCTCGCCACGGATCAGCGGCACCGAGGTCGACTTCGGCGGCGACCACCTCACGCTGGGCTCGATGCCCGAGGCACGCAAGGCCCACGACCTGCAGCGCGACCCGCGGTACGCGCTGCACAGCAACCCCGGGGACGGGTCGATGACGGTGCCCGACGTGAAAATCTCCGGCCGCGCCGTGGAGGTCGTCGGGCCCGAGTTCGAGGCCTACCGGGCCGCCCACACGACCGACCTGCCGCCCGGGCCGTTCCACCTTTTCCGGCTCGGCATCGACGATGTCGTGCTGGCCGGCCTGAACGACGCGCGCACCGGCATGGAGATCAGGCTCTGGCGGCCCGGACTGCCGGTCCGGACGTTCACCCGCTGACCGCCGCGGCGTCACCGGACAGCACCCGCGACCGCCGCCGACGGCACCGGGTACGAGTGGGTGAGGTTCACCACAACCTCACGCCGGACGGTCGTGTCGCTCGTCGTTGCCATCTGCCTCTCCTTCCGCTTCCGCGGCCGCGAAGGCCGCCATCGCGTCACCCCACAGCTGGTCGAGCTCGGACCGCAGCGCGGCGAACCCCTCCGGTGCGAGCCGGTAGATCCGCCGCGTGCCGGCGGCGCTCGATACCACCAGTCCCGCCTCGGCCAGCACCTTCAGGTGCTGACTGACCGCCGGGCGGCTCACCGGCAGCCCCGCGGCGAGTTCGCCCACCGAGGCCGGGGCGTGCCGGAGCCGCTCGACGATCGACCGCCTGGTCGCGTCGCCGAGCACCCCGAAGCATCCGTAAGTTTCCACTTACCGTAAGTTATTACTTACCATCCTTTTCGATCCAGTCCCGTAGAATCGACGCCAGGTGTGCCGGGAAGTCTGGTCGGCGATCGTCCACAGCCATGTCTGCGACGGAAGGTGGCCCGACCGTGTCCCGACGCCGTGTGTTCGCCCGCCCGACCTGGCCGGAGGCCCAGTACGTCGCCTCCGTCCTGCGCAGCGAGACGACCGGCGGCTTCCTCATGTTGCTCGCCGCGGCCACCGCACTCGTCTGGGCGAACGTCGGCGGCGACTCCTACGAGACGCTGCGCACCACGACGGTGGGCCCGTCGGGACTGCACCTCGACCTCGACCTCGCGACGTGGGCGGCCGACGGCCTGCTGGCGATCTTCTTCCTCGTCGCGGGCCTGGAGCTGAAGCGCGAGCTGGTCGTCGGGAGCCTGCGCCGACCGGCCGAGGCGGTCCTCCCGATCGTGGCCGCCGCCTGCGGCATGCTCGGTCCGATCCTCGTGTACCTGGTGGTCAACGGCATCGGCGGAGGCAGCCCGGACGGCTGGGCGGTACCGACTGCCACCGACATCGCGTTTGCCCTCGCCGTACTCGCCGTCATCGGGTCGCAGCTGCCATCGGCACTGCGCGCGTTCCTGCTGACGCTCGCCGTCGTCGACGACCTGCTCGCGATCCTGCTCATCGCCATCTTCTTCACCACCGACGTCGAGCTCTGGCCGCTGCTCGGCGCGGTCGCGATCCTCGTGGCGTACGCCGTCATGCAGCGGTTCGACGTGCGGGCGTGGTGGCTGTACGTGCCGATGGGCGTCGTGGCGTGGGCACTGATGCACGAGAGCGGTGTGCACGCCACCGTCGTCGGCGTGGCGTTCGGCCTGCTGACCCGCGCTCACCGTCGCACGGGCGAGAGCCAGGCGCCCGCGGAGCGGATCGAGCATCGTATACGGCCGTTCTCCGCCGTCCTGTGCGTGCCGGTCTTCGCGCTGTTCGCCGCCGGCGTCACCGTGTCAGGCGGGTCGCTGCGCGAGGTGTTCACCGAGCCGGTGGCGTTGGGCGTGGTCCTCGGGCTGGTGGCGGGCAAGACGATCGGGGTCTTCGGCGGAACCTGGCTCATGGCGCGGTTCACCAAGGCCGAGCTGAACCCCGACCTCGCCTGGAGTGACGTCCTCGGACTGGCGACCATCGCGGGCATCGGGTTCACGGTCTCGCTGCTCATCGGCGAGCTGGCGTTCCGCGACGATGCGCACATGGAAGAACTGGTCAAGACCGCTGTGCTCGTGGGTTCGGTGCTCGCCGCCATCATCGCCACGGTGCTGCTGATACGGCGCAACGTCATCTACAAGCGGCTGGCCGCGGAGGAGGCGCGCGACGAAGACCGCGACGGCATCCCGGACGCCTACCAGGCCGAGGAGCCGGGCACTCGGCCGTGACTGGTCGGCCCGTCTTCGCGACCAGGCTCCCCGACCTGCTCTAGAGTCGAACACGAGGCCACGCCGGCAGCCCGCCGCCGCGGCCGACGTCACTCGTGACTACTGCGACGAGGAGGTTCCGGATGGCCGCGCGGGCAACCAGCCAGGCCGACGGCTCGGCCTCCATCGGCCAGCTCGTGGCCTCGATCAAGGACGACCTCACCGGGCTGGTCCGGGACGAGATCGAGCTGGCGAAGGCCGAGCTGAAGGAGGACGCCAAGGAGGCCGCGCTCGGCAGCGCCATGGCGGCGGTGGCCGCCTTCCTCGGCTTGGTGGCGTTCATCCTCGCCTCCTTCGCGCTCGTGTACGCCGTCCGCGCGCTCGGACTGACCCTCGGCTGGTCGTTCCTCGTGGTCGCCGGCGCCTACGTTCTCGTCGCACTCCTCCTGCTGCTGGCGGCCCGGAGCCGATTCGGCAGGATCTCCAAGGCCGAGCGGACGAAGATCACCGCTCGCGACGCCGCCCGCGCTCTGAAGAGGTCCAGCAACAGCACGTGATCACCAACGACGCACATCGCCAGACGGTCGAGATCCCCGGCCCCTGGACGCATCGAACCGTCGCCGCCAACGGGGCGCAGTTCCATGCCGTGGAGATGGGGCGCGGGCCGCTCGTCCTGCTCCTGCACGGCTTCCCGGAGTTCTGGTGGGCCTGGCGGCACCAGCTGCCCGCGCTCGCCGCGGCCGGCTGGCGCGCCGTCGCGCTCGACCTGCGCGGCGCCGGCGGCAGCGACAAGACCCCGCGCGGGTACGACGCGTTCACCTTCGCCGCGGACATCACCGGCGCCATCCGCTCGCTCGGCGAGCGGCGCGCGGTGCTCGTAGGGCACGGCTGGGGTGCCTACGGCGCGTGGACGGCGGCGGCGATGCGCCCGGCGCACGTCGACGCCCTCGCCGTCCTGTCGATGCCGCACCCGCTGATCCTGCGGCGGCACCTGTTGCGCGGCCGGCTCCGGCGCAGCGGCTCGCTGGCCTGGGTGCAGACGCCGATGGCGCCGGAGCGACGGCTCATCGCCGACGACGGCGCCCACGTCGAGACGCTGCTGCGCCGTTGGTCGGCGCCCGGTTCGGCCTTCCCCGACGACGAGGCGTCGCGCCACTACCGCGCGGCCATGCAGTTGTGGCCGGCGCCGCACTGTGCGCTTGAGTACCAGCGCTGGCTGTTCCGCTCCCTCTTCCGCGGCGACGGCCGCCGCTTCGCCAAGCGCGTCCAGGATCCGCTCACCATGCCGGTGCTGCAGGTGCACGGCGTCCACGACTCCAACCTCGACATCGACCTCGCGGCGGCGTCGCGTGAACTGGTGGCCGGCGAGTACCACTGGCTGTCGCTGGAGTCGGCCGGGCACTTCCCGCACGAGGAGACGCCGGACGCCGTCACCGACGCACTGCTGGACTGGCTGGTCAAGCAGCGCGCCCGGCACGACTAAGAATTCGCGCGGAATGGGCGAGGCAGGCGTCGGCCCAGAGTCGTTGCACAGTTGCCTGCTGTGACAAGCGCGCTGGAGGTCGTGCGGCCCCGCCCCTTTCGTTGATCTTGGAGTTGTTCGGCCATCTATCGGGCATATCGCCCCGCAATGGCCGAACAACTCCAAGATCAACGGGGGGGAGGGCGTGGCAGGCACGCTCGCGCGGCGGACGGCCATCATCAGGCGTTGCGCCTAGGACGCGACAAGCGGGCCGTCAGGTGCAGGAGCCGGTCGGCACCGGCTCGGTCGCCTCGGCCGCATCGGCCGCGAGGTCGGTGAACTCGCTGGGCGCAAGTGCGTAGCCGGTGTCCGGGTCGGTCAGCGAGGCGGCGAACACCACGCCCAGTACGGTGCCGTCCGGCGAGATGAGCGGCCCGCCGGAGTTGCCCGGCCGGATGCTGCCGCGCAGCGAGACGACCTCGCGGGTGACGGTGTTCTCGTCGTAGATGTCGTGCCCGATGAGCTCGTGGACGTCGCGGACGCGGACCTCCTCGCTGCGCAGCGGGCCGTTGTTCGGGTAGCCGACGACGGCGGCCTCGTCGCCGTTGCCGGGCTCTTCGGCGGCCATGGAGAGCTGGTCCAGCGGCAGTCCGGGGACGGCGAGCACGGCGAGGTCGGTCTCGGGGTCGAACGCGACCACCTGCGCGGCCAGCGGGTCGCCGTCAGGGAAGGTGATGACGGGCTCGCTGACGCCGGCCACCACGTGCGCGTTGGTGAGGATGCGCTCAGCCGCGACCACGAAGCCGCTGCCGGTGATGACGCGTTCGCAGGCCTCCGCACGGCCCGTGATCTGAACGACGCTCTGGGCGGCGGTGCGCACCTCGGGGTCGCGGCGCAGCAGGCTGCCGGGCGGGCCGACGTCGACGATCGGCTCGGACGCCCACGGGACCACGACCTGCGGGAACCCGCCCGCCGCGACGACGTCCTCGAAGGCGTCGCGCAGGCGGTCGGGCGAGATCGGCACGGCGTCGTCGACCAGGTCGAGCAGCCGCGACTCGCGGACGCCGGGCGACGCGTACGGTACGGCGGCCGTGGAGATGGCCAGCCCGACCGCCCACGAGGCCAGCAGCAGGCCGGCGACGCCGAGGATGGCCCCACCCGCGGCATCGAAGTTCTTGGCAGGCTGCGACGACACCTTCGACCGCACCCAGCCGCCGGCCCACGCCAGCACGCCCTGCCCGATCGAGGCGACGCCGAGTACCAGCAGGACGGCCAGCACGGACACCCCGAGCCCGGGGTCGAAGCTGCCGAGCACCAACGGCACCAGCAGCAGCCCGGCGACCGCGCCGCCGACGAACCCGACGAAGGACAGGAGGCCGACGACGAAACCGTGGGTCCAGCCGGTGTAACCGACGACGACCGCCAGGATGATGATGATCAGGTCGACGGCGTTCAAGCCCAGCGTCACGACCCACCTCGACCTTCACGGCGAAGAGCCGGCCCCGTTGGCAGCGGCTCGACGAGAGTACGATCCCATGGCTGCGCGATTGCGGCCGCATCGAACAACCTGGACAGCACTTTCGCGGTGAACCCCCAGATGAGCAGTCCGCTGGCCCGGAAGGCGGGGCCGGAGTGGCCGGACGGGTACTGCAGCTGCAGCCGGTTGGCGGGGTCGGTGAGTTCGCTGACCGGCACCCGGTGCACGGACGCGACCTCGGTGGGATCGGCGACGCGCACCTCGCACGGCTCGCGCCACCAGGCCAGGACCGGTGTGACGGAGTAGTTCGAGACGGAGATCCACACCGGCGGCAGCGTGGCGATGACCTCGACACCGGCGGGGTCGACGCCGGTCTCCTCGGCGCATTCGCGCAGCGCCGTGCCGATCGGGCCGTCGTCGCCGGGGTCGGCGCCGCCGCCGGGGAATGCGGCCTGCCCGGCGTGGCGGCGCAGCCCGGCCGCCCGCTCGATGAGCAGCACGTCGGGCCGGCCGTCGGTCTCGCCGAACAGCAGCAGGACCGCCGACTCGCGCGCGGTGTCGTCAGGTGGTGACCACCGGCCGGCCTGTTCGGCCCACGCACCGGCCGCGGTGTCGGCGACACGCCGCAGCCACGCGGGCGGACCACCGGCGGCGTCGGCGGACGTCATGCACGCGGCCCTTCGCGGACCAGCTTGGCGGCCACCTTGGGATCGGTGGGGCCCTCACCGTACGACGGGCACAGCCGGGCCAGCGGGCACGCACCACAGGCCGGCTTGCGGGCGTGGCAGCGCCGCCGTCCGTGCCAGATGACCCGGTGCGACAGCATGGTCCACTCGCTCTTCGGGAACAGCGAGCCGACCTCGAGCTCGACCTTGTCGGCGTCGGTCTCGCTGGTCCAGCCGAATCGGCGCACCAGCCGGCCGAAGTGGGTGTCGACGGTGATGCCGGGGACGCCGAACGCGTTGCCGAGCACGACGTTGGCCGTCTTACGGCCGACGCCGGGCAGCGTGACGAGGTCCTTCATCCTTCCGGGGACCTCGCCGCCGAACCGCTCGACCAGCGCCTGCGACAACCCCAGGATCGACTGCGTCTTGGCGCGGAAGAACCCGGTGGGCTGGATGATCTTCTCGACGTCCTCGCGCTCCGCGGCCGCCAGCGCGACCGCGTTCGGGTAGCGGGCGAACAGCGTGGGCGTGACGCCGTTGACCCGGACGTCGGTGGTCTGCGCGGACAGCACCGTCGCGATCAGCAGCTCGAACGGTGTGGTGAAGTCGAGCTCGCAGTGCGCGTCAGGATACGTCGCGTCGAGCTCACGGTTGATCTTGCGGGCCCGGCGCGTGAGGGCGAGCTTGGACTCGGTAGCGACCATCGACACCACTTCACTCTACGTTCCCGGGCCGACAGACCCGGTGCGGAAGATCCGACCCGCCCGCATGCGTTGGCACGTCGAAACGGGGCTGCTCGAGGAGTCAGCGCGAATCCGAACCCTGCTCGGCGAGCAAAGACACGTCGCAGGGGCGAATGGTCGGCCATGATGACCCCCAGGCACAATAGGTTGCGGCCGACGTGACGCGAAACACGAGACCGTTGACCGCGCGTGGCTCGACGGCAAGGAGGACCTGGCAGTGGCTGACGACGCTCTACGGAGCGCACTTCTGTTCCGCGAACTCGACGACGAGGCCGCCGGCGCGCTGCGCGCGTCGATGACCGAGGTGCACCTGAGCCGCGGCGAGACCCTCTTCCGCGAGGGCGACGAAGGCGATCGCGTCTACGTCGTCACCGAGGGCAAGATCAAGCTCGGCCGCACCGCACCCGACGGCCGCGAGAACCTGCTGGCGCTGCTCGGTCCCGGGCAGATGTTCGGCGAGTTGTCGCTGTTCGACCCCGGCCCGCGCTCGGCCACGGCCACCGCCGTCACCGACACCACGCTGTGGAGCCTGAGCCACGCCGACCTCACGCCCTGGCTGACGGGGCGGCCCGAGGTGGCCCGCGGCCTGCTCCTGCAGCTGGCGTCGCGGCTGCGGCGGTCCAATGACATCCAGACCGACCTGGTCTTCTCCGACGTGCCGGGGCGGGTGGCCAAACAGCTGCTGGACCTCTCGACCCGGTTCGGCGTGCCGTCCGAGGAGGGCATGCGGGTCGTCCACGACCTCACGCAGGAAGAGCTGGCCCAGCTGGTCGGCGCGTCCCGCGAGACGGTGAACAAGGCGCTGGCCGACTTCGTGTCCCGTGGCTGGCTGCGGCTGGAGCAGCGCTCGGTCGTCGTCCTCGACGTCGACCGCCTGCGCCGCCGCGCCCGCTGACGGGCGGGTTCAGCCGGCCGCGCGCAGGTAGGCCAGCGTGGCCTCGACGGTGCGCTCGGCGGCGGGCCAGAGCGCGCGGTCGACGTCGGCGTAGACGACCTCGACCACGTCGCGGGCGGTTCGGGCGCCGCCGGCGAGGGCGGCCCGCACCTGCTCGATCCGCTGCTGCCGGTGCGCGACGTACTCGTCGACGACGGTGACGGCGCGCGGCCGCAGCGGGCCGTGCCCCGGCGCGAGCACCGCGTCCTCGGGCACAGCCGTGCGCAGCAGCTCCAGCGACGCCAGGTAGGCGCCGAGGTCGCCGTCGGGGTGCGACACGATCGTGGTGCCGCGGCCCAGGACGGTGTCGCCACTGAACAGCAGCACGGAGTCGCCGTCGTCGGCGACGAACGACACCGAGTCCGCGGTGTGGCCGGGCGTGTCCAGGACGGTGATGCCGAGGTCGTCCAGCCGCTGCCCGTGCGCCGGCAGCTCCGCGTCGGCGCCGCTGGCGGCCGGGTCGCGGGCCAGCACCGGCGCGCCGCCGGTCAGCTCGCGGAACAGCTCGACGCCGCCGCAGTGGTCGGCGTGGTGGTGGGTGATCAGCGCGACGGCGACCGGCCCCAGCTCCAGGACGGCGTTCAGGTGCGGCTCGAGCCACGGACCGGGGTCGATGACGACGTTGCCATCGCCGGCGCGCAGCACGTAGGTGTTGGTGCCGTCGAGGGTCATCGGGCCGGGGTTGTCCGCCCGCACCAGCCGGCACCACGGCGGCAGCGTCGCCTGGGTCACCTCGCTCACCGCTCGTCTCCTGGGTCGTCGCCGGGATAGTCCGGGTCCTCGGGCAGCAGCCCCCACACCTGCGTGCCGTCGTCGAGCCAGCCGGGAACGACGGTCTCGACGCGGCGGCCGGTGCCCGCGGCCAGCGCCTCGGCCACCGTCGCGAAACCGGTGAGCGAGGCCAGCACCACCGCCGTCGGCGGCATCAGGACCCACTCGCCGGCGTCGGCCCGGGCCAGTGCGTCCGCCGGCCGCACCCACCCCACCTCCGACGCCTCGCCGGAGACGTCGGCGGTCTCCTGGCCGTCCGGCAGCGCCGCCAGGTAGAACCAGGTGTCGTAACGGCGTTCCTCGAACCGCGGCGTGATCCAGTGCGCCCACGGCACCAGGTCGCCGGGCGTCAGCACGACGCCGGTCTCTTCCTGCGTCTCGCGGATCGCCGCCCGGACGAACGCCTCGGCGGGGTCGGCGCCGTCGGCCGGGTCGACCCGTCCGCCGGGGAACGCCAGCATGCCGCCGAACGCCATCGCCGTGTGCCGGACGTGCACGTACACCTCGACGCCGAAGCCGGCGTCGCGCAGCAGGACGACCGTCGCCGCGGGCCGGGACGGGACGATCGGCAGGCCGCCGGCGGCGAACGCCCTGGCCCGCTCCGCGATGCGAGCGGGCAGCGCGCGCCGTAGCTCGGCCGGCCGGTCGGTCACGGTCCTGGTCTCAGCCGACCTCGACGGTCATCTCGACCTCGACCGGCGCGTCCAGCGGCAGCACCGTCAGGCCTACGGCGCTGCGGGCGTGCTGGCCGAGATCGCCGAAGACCTTGCCGAGCAGCTCGCTGGCGCCGTTGACCACCTGCGGCTGGCCGGTGAAGTCGGGCGTCGACGCGACGAAGCCGAGCACCTTCACCACGCGGGTGACGGCGGAGAGGTCGCCGACCTCGGCGCGGATGGCGGCCAGCGCGTTGAGGGCGCACTGCTGGGCGCACTCGTATGCCTGCTCCGGGGTGACCTCGGCGCCGACCTTGCCCTTGTACAGCAGCTCGCCGTCGCGCACCGGCACCTGCCCGGAGGTGAACACGAACGAGCCGCTGCGCACGGCCGGCACGTACGCCGCGACCGGCTTGACGACGTCGGGCAGGCTCAGCCCGAGCTCGGCCAGCCGCTCCTCGGGGGTTCCAGTCATTCGGCCTTCTCCCGCTTGAAGTAAGCCACCACGTTCTCGGGGTTCATGCCGGGCACGATCTGGACGAGCTCCCAGCCGTCCTCGCCCCAGTTGTCCAGGATCTGCTTGGTCGCGTGCACCAGCACGGGTGCCGTCGCGTACTCCCACTTGGCCATGGGCGCGAGCCTACTGGTGCCTGGTGACGGTCCGGGCGGCACGGCTAGCGCGCACCGGGCCGCACCACCCCGACGGTGTGAGGCGCGGTCTTGATTGATCATGGAGAAGGTCGCCTCTGGAGACGCGGGAAAGGCGACCTTCTCCATGATCAACGCCCGACGGCAGCCGGCGATCGTCAGGCCCAGCGCGACCCCTGGCCGAGGTGCTCGTCGAACACCAGCCAGGTGCGGGTGCTCTGCACGCCGGGGACGTCCTGGATGTGTTCGAGGACGACGTGGCGCAGCTCGCTGTTGTTGGGCGCGCGGACCAGCGCGAGCACGTCGAAGTCGCCGCCGACCAGAGCGAAGTGCTCGACGTAGGGCAGCGACCCGAGCGCGGCGGACACCTCGCGCCAGGCGTTCTGCTGGATCGACAGCATGACGTAGGCGCTGGTGGCCAGTCCGGCCCGCTCGGGGTTGACCTGCGCGGAGAACCCGGTGATGACGCCGTCGGCGAGCAGCCGGTCGACCCGCGCGTAGGCGTTGGCCCGCGACACGTGCACCCGTTCGGCCAGCTGGCGGATGGACAGCCGGCCCTGCTCGACCAGCTCGGCGAGGATGCGGCGGTCGACGTCGTCGAGTTCACGGGCAGACGATCGGCCGGTATTCCAGGTGTGACCCCGGTCACCTTGAGACATCTGGTCGCTCATGGCCGCTCCGCTCTGCCAGTTGTCACCGATTTCGGCCGGTTGTAGAGATGACCATCTCACGAGGCGCAGTATTCGGAATAGAGCGTCCGCCTGCCGACAGAGGTGACTGAGCCATGACCACGCAGGCCGAGCACCGGATGCCCGCCGCCACGAGCGCCGCGGCGGCGCCCGCCGACGCCCACTTGCTGCCGTCCGCCGAGCCGATCCGGTTCCTCGACGACGACGGCGGCCCGGCGCCGGGCGACGCCCACGGCCGCTACGAGCGCCCGTCCACCGAGCTGCTGCGCCGCGCGTACGACGCCATGGTGCTCGGCCGCCGGTTCGACGCCCAGGCGACGGCACTGACCAAGCAGGGCCGGCTGGCCGTCTACCCGTCCAGTCGTGGCCAGGAGGCGGGCGAGATCGGCGCCGTCCTGGCGCTGCGCGAGACCGACTGGCTGTTCCCGACCTACCGCGACACGATGGCGCTGATCGGCCGCGGCATCGATCCGGTCGAGGCGCTGACGCTGCTGCGCGGCAGCTGGCACTGCGGCTACGACCCCATGGCCACGCGCACGGCGCCGCAGTGCACGCCGCTGGCGACGCACGCGCCGCACGCCGTCGGCGTCGCCTACGCCGCGCGCCGGCGGGGCGAGGACACCGTCGCGCTGGTGATCGTCGGCGACGGCGGCACCAGCGAGGGCGACTTCCACGAGGCGCTGAACTTCGCCGCGGTGTTCCACGCGCCGGTGGTGTTCCTGGTGCAGAACAACGGGTACGCGATCTCGGTCCCGCTGTCGCGGCAGACGGCGGCGCCGTCGCTGGCGCACAAGGGTGTCGGCTACGGAGTCCGGAGCGAGCGCGTCGACGGCAACGATCCGCTCGCCATGCTGGCGGTCCTCACCGAGGCCGTCGAGTCCGCGCGCGCCGGCGGCGGGCCGGTGCTCGTCGAGGCGCACACGTACCGCGTCGAGCCACACACCAACGCCGACGACGATTCCCGCTACCGCGATCACGACGAGGTCGAGGCGTGGAAGCGGCGCGACCCGATCGCCCGGTTGGAGGCACACCTGCGCTCCCGCGACGAGCTCACCGACGACGACGTCGCGGCGGCGCGGGAGGCGGGCGAGGCGTTCGCCTCCCGGGTGCGGGAGCGGCTGTCGGAGGAGGCGACCGGCGACCCCGCCGACCTGTTCGCACACGTCTACGCCGAGCCCACGCCGCAGTTGCGCGAGCAGGCCGGCTGGCTGGCCGAGGAGCTCGCCCGATGACGGTGACCCTGGGCAAGGCGCTCAACGCCGCGCTGCGCGACGCGATGCGTGAGGACGACACCGTCCTGATGTTCGGCGAGGACGTCGGCGCTCTGGGCGGCGTCTTCCGGGTCACCGACGGGCTGGCCGCCGAGTTCGGCGAGGACCGCTGCTTCGACACCCCACTGGCCGAGAGCGGCATCGTCGGCATGGCGGTCGGCATGGCGATGAACGGCTTCCGCCCCGTCGTCGAGATGCAGTTCGACGCGTTCGCCTACCCGGCGTTCGAGCAGATCGCCTCGCACGTCGCGAAGATGCGCAACCGCACCCGCGGCGCCGTCGGCCTGCCGATGGTGATCCGGGTGCCGTACGCGGGCGGCATCGGCGGCGTGGAGCACCACTCGGACTCCTCCGAGGCGTACTACGCGCACACGCCCGGCCTCAAGGTCGTCACTCCGGCGACGGTCGCCGACGCCTACTCGCTGCTGCGCGAGGCGATCGCCGACCCCGACCCGGTCGTGTTCATGGAGGCCAAGAAGCTCTACTGGGCCAAGGACGAGACGACGCTGCCGGTGACGACGGAGCGGTTCGGGACGGCGGTGGTGCGGCGCGCCGGGTCGGACGCGACGCTGGTCGCGTACGGGACGGCGGTGCCGGTCGCGCTGGAGGCCGCCGCCTCGGCGGAGTCGGACGGGCGCTCGCTCGAGGTCGTGGACCTGCGCACGCTGGTCCCCTTCGACGACGAGACGGTGGCGGCGTCGGTACGCAAGACCGGCCGCTGCGTCGTGGTCGCCGAGGCGGCCGGGTTCGCCAGCGTGTCCGCGGAGATCGCCGCGCGCGTGCAGGAACGCTGCTTCCACTCGCTGTGGGCGCCGGTGCTCCGGGTCACCGGCTGGGACGTGCCGTATCCGCCACCGGTGCTGGAGAAGTACCACCTGCCCGGCGTCGACCGCGTCCTCGACACTGTCGAGCGGCTGCAGTGGGACGACGTGCCCGACCCGCGGTTCCTGGCTGGGTCGCGATGACCGACTACCCGATGCCTGGCGAGGAACGGACGTTCCGGCTGCCCGACCTCGGCGAGGGCCTGACGGAGGCGGAGATCGTCGCGTGGCGGGTCGCCGAGGGCGATCTCGTGGGTGTCGACGACGTCGTGGTGGACGTCGAGACCGCCAAGGCGACGGTCGAGGTCCCCTGCCCGCACGCGGGCCGGGTGACGAAGCTGCATGGCGCCCCGGGTACGACGATCACGGTCGGCGCGCCGCTCATCACGGTGGCCGCGCCGGAGCCGGCCGTGGCCGGCGGCGGGCCGGACATTGCGGCCGGTGCTGCCGCCGGTGGGGCGGAGTCGGGCGCGGTGCTCGTCGGCTACGGGACGGGGAACGCGTCGCTGCGGCGGCGGTCCCGGTCGCGGACGGCGCACGCTGGCGCGCCGCGGGTGCTGTCGCCGGTCGTGCGCCGGCTGGCCCGCGACCGCGGCGTCGACGTGCGGGTGCTCAGCGGCTCCGGCCCCGGCGGCGTGATCCTCCGCCGCGACGTCGAGTCGGCCGGCGTGGCGGCGCACGCGGCAGGGGTGGCGAACGGCGCGGCTGCACACGACGTCGCCCCGGCGTCTTCCGGAGTACCCCACCGGAGGCCGCACCCAACCCCGTCAATCGGCAGAGAACCCCTGAGCGGAGTGCGCCGCGCGATCGCGGACAAGCTGGCACGCAGCCGGCGCGAGATCCCCGACGCCACCACCTGGGTCGACGTCGACGCCACGGCGCTGGTCGAGGCGCGCGACGCGCTGCGGACTGCCGCGCCGGACCGCCCGGTCGGGCTGCTCGCGCTGCTCGGCCGCATCACGGTCGCCGCGCTCGTGCGGTTCCCCGCGCTCAACGCGTCCGTGGACGCCGACGGCGACGACCTCGTACTCGTCCGCCACGGCTCGGTCGGCCTCGGCTTCGCCGCGCAGACCGACCGTGGCCTTGTCGTCCCCGTCGTCCGCGACGCCCAGGACCTCAGCACGGCGGAGCTCGCCGCGGAGCTCGCCCGACTCACCGACGCCGCGCGGGCCGGCACGCTGACCCCGGCCGAGGTCACCGGCGGCACGTTCACCCTGAACAACTACGGCGTCTTCGGCGTCGACGGCTCGACTCCGATCATCAACCACCCGGAGGCCGCGCTCCTCGGCGTCGGCCGCATCGTCGACAAGCCGTGGGTCGTCGACGGGCAGTTGGCCGTCCGGAAGGTGACCCAGCTGTCCCTGACCTTCGACCACCGCGTCTGCGACGGCGGCGTCGCGGGCGGCTTCCTCCGCTACGTCGCCGACTGCGTCGAGTCGCCGCTGGGGCTACTCCTCGACCTCTGACGGGCCGGGGAGGCGTTGGTCGCCGACTGCGAGGTCTGACGTCAGTCCTGATGAAACGCGTGCTTGGCTCGATGCTCGCGCCAGCGCTCGATCATCAGCGGCAGCTCCGCGCGCATGAACTGCATGTAGTCGATCGTCTCGGCGATCCGCCGGGCGCCGCGGCCCTCGCCGAGGGTGTCGAGGCCCTCGGACAGGACGGTGGTGTAGCGGCGCAGCAGCGGCTCACGCTGCATGATGATGTGCGACCAGACGTCGTCGTCGTAGATGCGGTAGTGGTCCGCGCGGGAGCCGGGCTCGCGCTCGCGCGCCAGCAGGCCGGCCTGCACCAGGGTGCGCACGGCGCCGGAGATGGCGGCGGGACTCACCCGCAGGCCCTCGGCCAGCTCGGCCGCGGTGTAGCGCTCGGCGTCCTCGGCCAGCACGTAGGCGAACACCCGGGCGGGCATCCGGGGCAGTCCGGACTCGGTGAGCACCAGCGCGAACTGCTCGACGAACCGCAGCAACGCGTCCCGCTCGTCGTCCGTTGCCGGACCGGTCATCGGGTGTCCTCCTTCGCTGTGAGCATCATCATACGTTTACCCATTTCACAACTTCGTGAATGCACGCTAGGTTGGCCGACAGGCGGGGGTGCTGCGGCCGCACGCTCCGGCGAGCCACTACATTCTCGGTAGAGCCGTGGGCGCTGCGGGTCACGCCGCCCCACCCGGCGCCGGATTGGGGGATGGCGGTGAGCAGCACGGGCCTGGCGGTGGCGTTCGCCGTCGGAGCCGCGAGCCTGCACGCCCTGGCCGCCCTGGGCATGGTCGCCCAGCGCCGCTGGTGGTACCCCACGGCGCTCACCGTCGCCGCGTCCGGATTGCACGTCTGCGCGCTGCACTTCGGCCCGCTGACGCTGGTCCAGCCGCTGGGCGTGCTCAGCCTCGCGTTCGCGCTGGTGCTCTCGTGGGCGCTGACGCGGCGCCGGGTCACCCCGCGCGAGTGGCGCGGCATGGCGCTGAGCATGGCCGGCCTTGCCGGGCTGTTGTTGCTGGCCGCGCCGACCCGGCCGCGCAGCGAGCTGAGCTCCACGCAGATCCTCCTCCTGACGCTCGCGGTCGTTGCGCTCATCGCTGTCGCGGTTGCCTCAGCGTCACGGCTCACGCTGCGGCCGGTCCGCCGGAGTCTGCTGTTCGCGCTCGCCGCCGGCACGACCTTCGGGGTGTCGTCGGCGCTGACGCAGACGGTGACCATCCGCGTCGCCGACTCGGGCGTGTCCGCGGCGCTCCAGCCGGCCAGCGCCGTCGTCCTGGTGCTCGCGGCCACCGGCCTGCTGCTGGCGCGGCGGGCGTACCGCGTCGGCCTGGGCGCCCCGCTGGCCACCGCCACCATCGTCAATCCGGTCACCGCGTCGGCTATCGGCATCGGCCTGCTGGGCGAGCGGTTCACCGGCGGGCCGGTCGAGGTGACGCTGTCCGTGGCCGCGGCGCTGACGGCCGCGGCCGGCGTGGTGCTGCTGGCCCGCGGCAGCCGGGCGCCGGTCACTCGCCCGATGCGGCCCGAGCGGGTTCCCGTGACGCCGTAACACCGGCCCGGCGCTCTCGCCACCGCCTCGCCAGCGTGTCGATCTCCGTAGAGATGAAGCGATAGAACTCGCGCGTCTCGTGGATCCGCCGCTGCCCGGGGCCCGGTGGCAGGGTCTTCAGGCCCTCGGTGAAGAGCACGTCGATATGGCGGTACAGCGGCTCCTGCCGCCCGATGACGGTCGACCAGACGTCGTCGCCGTACACGCGGTAGTGATCGACGCGGTCGCCCGGCACGCGGTCCTTCAGGAGGATCCCCATGTCGATGAGGGGCCGCACCGCCCCAGAGATGGCCGCCGCGCTGACCCGCAGGCCGTCGGCCAGTTCGGCAGCCGTGTGCGTCTCGGCGTCAGAGGCCAGCACGAACGCGAACACCCGGGCCGGCATCCGCTGCATGCCGGCGTCGCTGAGCACCATTGCGAACTGCTCGACGAACCGGGCGCGCGCCAGCTCGGCGCCCTGGCTGGACACATTCCCACCCCCTCGATGTGTTCCGACCATAACGGACTTAAATAAATTCACAAAACTGTGAAGAGTGTGTAGGGTCGCCATCATGACAACTGCGATCGACGTCGCCGGCGTCGTGAAGACCTTCGGGACGGTCCGCGCCCTCGACGGGCTCGACCTGCGGGTCTCGACCGGCGAGGTCCACGGGTTCCTCGGCCCCAACGGGGCCGGCAAGTCGACGACGATCCGCGTCCTGCTCGGGCTGCTGCGGGCCGACTCCGGCACCGTCCGGCTGCTCGGCGGCGACCCCTGGGACGATGCCGTGGCGCTGCACCGGCGGCTGGCCTACGTGCCGGGCGACGTCAACCTCTGGCCCAACCTCACCGGCGGCGAGGCCATCGACCTGCTCGGCCGGCTGCGCGGTGGCCTGGACGAGAAGCGCCGTCAGGATCTTCTCGAGCGGTTCGACCTCGACCCGACCAAGAAGGGCCGCACCTACTCCAAAGGCAACCGGCAGAAGGTGGCGCTGGTGGCCGCGCTCGCCTCCGACGTCGAGCTGCTCATCCTCGACGAGCCCACCTCGGGCCTCGACCCGCTGATGGAGGCGGTGTTCACCGAGTGCATCGACGAGTGGAAGGACGACGGCAAGACCGTGCTGCTGTCCAGCCACATCCTGGCCGAGGTCGAGAAGCTGTGCGACCGCGTCAGCATCATCCGGGCCGGCACCATCGTCGAGAGCGGCACTCTGGCCGAGCTGCGCCACCTCACCCGCACGTCCATCCACGCCGAGACCGCCCGTGCGGTCACCGGGCTGGACCAGTTGCCGGGCATCCACGACCTCGTCGTCGAGGACCACCGGGTCACGTTCGACGTCGACACCGCTCAGCTCGACGGCGCCGTCAAGCACGTCACCGGCTTCGGCCTCCAGAGCCTCACCAGCCAGCCCCCGACGCTCGAGGAGCTGTTCCTGCGCCACTACGGCGACGAGCTCGCCGCCGAGGGCGTCACGACCGAGGCGGGTGCCGTGTCGTGAGTGTCACGACAGCCGAACCCCGGCCCCGCCAGCGCGCCGCCCAGCGGCGCCAGGGCGGTACCACGCTCACCGGCACCGGGACGGTGATCCGGTTCATCTTGCGCCGCGACCGCGTCCGGCTGCCCATCTGGATCGGCGCGATCGTCCTCGGCGTCGTCGGGAGTCTGCCGACATTCCCCGAGACCTACCCCACGGCAGCCGACCGCCAGGCCCGCGCCGACCTACTCGACAACCCCGCCACCATCGCACTGACCGGCCCGGCGTACGGCACGGACAACTACACGTTCGGCGCGATGACCGCGAACGAGCTGCTGGTCTGGGTCGCCATCACCATGGCGCTGATGAGTGTCCTGCTGATGGTCCGGCACACGCGGGCCGAGGAGGAGACCGGACGCACCGAGCTGCTGCGGGCCGCCGTCCTCGGCCGGCACGCCGGCACCACCGCCGCGTTCACCGTCGTGGCCGGGGCGAACGTGCTCATCGGCCTACTGCTCGGCGCGCTGATGCCGGCCGCGCTCGACGAGCTGTCCATGTCCAGTTCGCTGCTGTTCGGTGCCGCGGCCACGTCCGTCGGCGTCGTCTTCACCGGTGTCGGCGCGCTGACCGCGCAGGTCACCGAGCACGCCCGGGCCGCGACCGGTCTCGGCGCCGCCGCAGTGGGCGTCGCGTTCGCGCTGCGGGCCATCGGCGACGTCGGCACGGAGGCGCTGTCGTGGCTGTCGCCGATCGGCTGGGCGCAGCGCACCCGGGTCTACGTCGACGACCGCTGGTGGCCGCTGCTGCTGTCGCTGGGCCTGACGGTGCTGCTGGTCGCGCTGGCGTTCGCCATCACCAGCCGCCGCGACGTCGGCGCCGGCGTGATCCAGCCACGTCCCGGCAGCCCGCGGGCCGGCGCCCGGCTGTCGACGCCGCTGGGACTGGCCGTCCGCCTGCAGCGGGGCAACCTGATCGGCTGGACGGTCGGCCTGCTCGTCTTCGGGCTCGCCTACGGAAGCCTGGCCTCGTCGATCGAGGAGTTCGTGTCGGAGAACTCGACCCTCCAGGACTTCCTGGGCGACTCCGACAGCCTCATCGACGGGTTCATGGCCATGGTCGTCATGATGATGGCGCTGCTCGCGGCGGCGTACGGGCTGACGGCCGTCCTGCGGCTGCGCAGCGAGGAGACGATGGGCCGGGCCGAGCCGGTGCTGGCCACGGCGGTCTCGCGGACGCGGTTCGCCGCCAGCCATCTGGTCGTCGCGCTGGGCGGCAGCCTGCTGCTCATGCTGGTCGGTGGTCTCGGCCTGGGTATCACCGCCGCCATCGCGCTGGACGACGGGAGCGTGTTCGGCCGGCTGTTCGTGGCCGCGCTGGCGCACACCGTCGGCGTGTGGCTGGTGGTCGCCGTCGCCGCCGCGCTGATCGGCCTGGCGCCGCAGTTGGTGCACCTCACCTGGGTGGTCCTCACCTACGGCGTCGTCGTCGGCGTGCTGGGCGGATTCTTCCAGTTCCCCGACTGGGTGACGAAGATCTCCCCGTTCGACGCCGCTTCTACGTTGCCCGGAGGTGACCTCGGCACGGTGGCGGTTGTCATAATGGGTGTGCTAGCGGTCGCCCTTCTCTGGATCGGTCTGCTCGGCTTCCGCCGGCGTGACCTGACGACGACCTGAATCGGTTACTGGGGGAAATCAGGGTGGCACATCCGTCAGTCGTGGAAGAGCCGGCGCGGGAAACCCCCGCGCCGGCCGTTCCACGTACCCCGTCCGAACTCCTGCGGCGAGCGCTGCGGCACCTCCGCACGCCGCGTCGCCCCATCCTCATCGTCGAGCTCGGCATCCTGGCCGCTGTCTATGGCGTGTACTCGGTCATCCGCAACAGCGTGCCCGACGACCAAGCGCAGGCCGTCGCCAACAGCGTCCGCATCTGGACCACCGAGCAGAGCATGAACGTCGACTTCGAGCTCTGGCTCAACCACACCGTGCACGCCGTCGAGTGGCTGACCGTCACCGTCAACTACTTCTACGTGTTCCTGCACTTCGTGGTGACCGGGGCGGTGCTGGTCTGGCTGTTCGTCGGCCATCCCGGCCGCTACCGGGCGGCCCGCACGGTGCTGGCGTTCACCACCGGGCTGGCGCTGTTCGGCTACTACCTGTTCCCGCTGGCGCCGCCGCGGCTGCTGCCGTCCGGCGGGTTCTACGACACCGTCGCCATCCACGAGACCGTGGGAGCGCTGACGTCCGGCGACCTGCAGAGTTTGTCGAACCAGTACGCCGCCATGCCGTCGATGCACGCCGGCTGGTCGCTGTGGTGCGGCATCGCGATCATCATCTTCGCGCGGCGCCGATGGGTGCGCGTCCTGGGCGTTCTGTACCCGTTCGCGACGGTGCTGGTCATCACGGCCACCGGCAACCACTACGTGCTCGACGCCGTCGGCGGCTACGTCACGCTGGCGGCCGGGTTCGGCCTCCAGCGGCTGCTGCACGGCCGTTCCTTCCATGCCTTCAAGCAGCACGTGCGGGCGGTTCCGTAGGCTCTCTCCTATGGGCGACTGGGAGGGCGTGCGGCTGCACGTCGTCACCGGGAAAGGTGGCACTGGCAAGACGACCGTGGCGGGCGCGCTCGCCATGGCGCTGGCGTCCGGCGGCCGCCGGGTGCTGATCGCCGAGGTCGAGGAGCGGCAGGGGCTGGCCCAGCTGTTCGACGTGCCGCCGCTGGCCTACGAGGAGCACCGGGTCGCGTCGGCGCCCGGCGGCGGTGAGGTGTTCGCGCTCGCCATCGACGCGCGCGAGGCGATGCACGAGTACCTCGCGATGTTCTACCGGCTCGGCCGGGCCGGGCGGGCGCTGGACAAGCTCGGCTTCGTCGACTTCGCCACCACCATCGCGCCGGGCCTGCGCGACGTCCTGCTCACCGGCAAGGCGTACGAGGCCACCCGGCGCCGCACCGGCGACCACTACGCCTACGACGCCGTCGTGCTCGACGCGCCGCCGACCGGCCGCGTGGTCCGCTTCCTCGACGTCACCACGTCGGTGTCGTCGCTGGCCCGGGTCGGCCCGATCAACCGGCAGGCCAACTCCATCACCGACCTCATCCACAGCCCGCGCACCGCCGTGCATGTCGTGACACTGCTCGAGGACATGCCGGTCCAGGAGACCGCCGACGTGGTCGCCGACCTGCAGGCCGCGCACATCCCGGTGGGCGCCGTCGTCGTCAACCGGGTCCGGCCGCCGCACCTCGCGACCCGGTCGCTGCCCGCCGCCCGGCGCGGCCGGCTCGACCACGACGACGTGCTGGCCGGGCTGCAGGCCGCCGGGCTGCCCGCCTCCGACGGCGTCGTCGAGCTGCTCACCCGCGAGGCCGCCGACCACGCCGAGCGGACGGCGCTGGAGAAGACCCAGCGGGCGCTGGTCGACGACCTCGGCCGGCCGGTGTACGAACTGCCGCGCATCGCCGACGGCATCGACCCGACCGCCCTCTACGAACTGGCCGACTCGCTGGCCGAGCAGGGTGCCGTGTGAATCCCGGACCACGGGCCGCGAAGCCCGCACACTTCGACGTCGATCGCCTGATCGACGACCGCCGCATCCGCATCGTCGTCACCTGCGGCTCCGGCGGCGTCGGCAAGACCACGACGGCGGCGGCCATCGCGCTGCGGGCGGCCGAGCGGGGCCGCAATGCGGTCGTGCTGACGATCGACCCGGCCCGCCGGCTGGCCCAGTCGATGGGGCTGTCCGAGCTCGACAACACCCCGCGCGCCGTCAAGGGCGTCGACGTCGAGGCCGGCGGCAGCCTCGACGCGATGATGCTCGACATGAAGCGCACGTTCGACGAGGTGGTCGAGGACCACACCACGCCGGACCGCGCCAAGCAGATCCTGGCCAACCCGTTCTACCAGGCGCTGTCGTCGTCGTTCGCGGGGACGCAGGAGTACATGGCGATGGAGAAGCTGGGCCAGCTGCGGGCCCGGTCGGACTGGGACCTCATCGTCGTCGACACCCCGCCGGCGCGGTCGGCGCTGGACTTCCTCGACGCCCCGGAGCGGCTCGGCTCGTTCCTCGACGGACGGCTCATCCGGCTGCTCGGCGGGACGGCGCGGGCGGGCGGGCGGACGTACCTCAAGCTGCTGCACGCCGGCTTCAGCGTCATCACCTCGACGCTCACCAAGATCCTCGGCGGCGAGCTGCTGCGCGACGTGTCGACCTTCGTCAACGCCCTCGACACCATGTTCGGCGGCTTCCGCGAACGGGCGGAGCAGACGTACGCCCTGCTCAAGCGCCCGGAGACCGCCTTCATCGTCGTCGCGGCCCCCGAGCACGACACCCTGCGCGAGGCCTCCTACTTCGTCGACCGCCTCGGCCGCGACGCGATGCCGCTGGCCGGCCTGGTGCTCAACCGCGTGCACGCCTCCGAGGCGGCCGGCATCGGCGCGGAGCAGGCGGTCGCAGCGGCCGAGCGGCTGGAGTCGTCCGGATCGCACGCGCTGACGGCGGCCCTGCTGCGCCTGCACGCCGACCGGCTCAAGCTGGCCGCCCGCGACGAGCGGATCGGCGAACGGTTCAGCGCGGCCCACCCGGAGGTCCCGGTCACCCGCATCCCCGCCCTGGCCGGCGACATCCACGACCTCGACGGTCTGCGCCAGATCGGCGCCCTCTTCGACGCCGGCTGACGGCTCACTCGATGACGGGACCGCTGATCCTCCGGGTTCTGCTGGCCAGGTGACGGCTCCGCTCCGTCAGCGCGACGATCGGCTACGGGACCGTGTCCAGCCAGCCGTCGGGCAGACCGTCGCGCCAGCCATCGCCGCCGCCTCCCTCACCGTCACCGTCCTCGTCGCCGAAGACCGGCGGCTCGGTGGGCGGGCCGACGGTGAAGTCCTCAGTGGGCACTTCCGGCTCGCCGTTGCTCACCGTGATGGCGATGTTCGAACCTGAGGCGACCTCTGCGCCTGCACCTGGGTCGGTGCTGACGACGAGGCCCTCCTGTAAGTCCGAATTCACCTCCCCGGCAACCGAGGCGCTGAAGCCCTCGCCCTCGAGTGTCTGGATGGCGGCATCGGCGTCCATGCCGCGGACGTCGGGGACCGGAACGGTGACGCCGCGGATGGTCTCCGGGTCGGGAGCGGTGAACGGGATCTCCTCGGCGCCGTCGAGCGCGCGGTCCATCATCGCCTTCCAGATGGGACCGGGGATGCAACCACCGCACGCCTCGCTGATGCGCTCGCCGTTGTAGGTGCGTCCGTCGAGCGACTCCTGCGGCGCTTCGACGTCGGCGACGGCCACGGCGGTGGACAGCTGCGGCGTATAGCCGACGAACCAGACCGCGATGGCGTCGTTCGTCGTACCGGTCTTACCGGCCGCGATGCGGCCGTCGGCGAGCCGCATGCGGTTGCCGGTGGCGCCGTTGTTGTGGATCACGCCCTGCAGGACGGAGTTGACGGCGTCGGCGACCTCCGGCTCGAGGACTTGCTCGCAGGTGGGCTGCGTGTGGTCGACGAGGACGTTCCCCGCGGCGTCGGTGACCCGCACGATCGAGGTGGTCGGGCAGTGCACGCCGCGGTTGGCGAACATCGCGTAGCCCGCGGCCATGGACAGCGGCGATACCTCGTTGGCGCCCAGCGTGAACGACGGCACCTGGTTCAGCGGCTGCACCGCGCCGTTCTCGTCGAGGTCGGCGCGCATGACGCCGGCACCCTGCGCGATGGTGGCCGGCGCGCACAGACCGGTGCGCTGTTCCAGCTGGGCGAAGAACGTGTTGACCGACCGCTCGGTGCCGGTGCGCAGGTTGAACGTGCCGCTGCCGGTGGAATTCTTGGGCCGCCACGTCTCGCTACTGCGGATGCGGCCCTCGCAAGTGGTGAACGAGTTCACCCGCAGGCTGACCTGCTGCGGCGCGTTGATCGACGTGTTGAGCGGGATGCCCTGGTCGATCGCGGCCGCCAGCACGAAGGCCTTGAACGTCGACCCGGACTGGATGCCGTTGCCGCCGCCCATGATCTCGTCGGCGGCGTAGTTGATGCTGCTGACGCCGTTGCCCTCGACGCCGTAGGTGCGGGAGTTGGCCATCGCCCGGATGTAGCCGTTGTTGGGCTGCACCGTGGCCAGCGAGCTGATGACGGAGTCGGTGGGTGCGACGCGGTCGGACACCGCGGCCTGGGCGGCCTGCTGCGCGGCTGGGCTGACGGTGGTCTCGATGCGCAGGCCACCGCGCTCGAGCAGTGCCTGCCGCTCCTCCGGGGTCTCGCCGAGCTCCGGCAGCGTCAGCAGCTCGTGCACGACGTAGTCGCAGAAGTAGCCGGCGTACGAGGGAACGCAGCCGTTCGGCGTGGAGCTGAGGTTCAGGCCGAGGTCGGTCTGGCGGGCCTCCGCGGCCTCCTGCTCGCTGATGCGGCCGGTGGCGGCCATGCGGTTGAGCACGACGTTGCGGCGGCCGAGCGCGGCCTCGGGGTCGCGAGTGGGGTCGTAGGCGACCGGCTGCTGCACGATGCCGGCGAGCAGCGCCGCCTGCGGCAGCGTCAGCTCCGCGGCCGAGGTGGAGAAGTACGTCCGCGCCGCCGCCTCGATGCCGTACGAGCGGGAGCCGAAGAAGGCGATGTTGAGGTAGCGCTCGAGGATCTCGTCCTTGCTGAGCTCCTGCTCGACCTGGACGGCCATGCGCAGCTCCTCGAGCTTGCGGCGATAGCCCTCGACACCGCTGGCGGCCTGGACCTCCTGGACCTCCTCTGGCGTGGTGGCCTGCGAGATGCGCACCTGCTTCACGTACTGCTGCGTGAGCGTGGAGCCACCGCCCTGGGTCTCGCCGGCCTCGACGTTGCGCAGGAACGCGCGCAGCGTGCCCTGGATGTCGATGGGACCGCGCTCGTAGAAGCGGTCGTCCTCGATGGCGAGGATGGCGTCCTTCATCACCGGCGCGATCGCGTCGAGGCCGACCGGGACGCGGTTCTCCTCGAAGAACGAGGCCAGCTGCTGGCCGTCGGCGTCGTACATGTAGGACGTCTGGGCCATGGGGCCGGGCTCGAGGTCGGCCGGCATGGCGGCGAACGTGTCGGCGCTCTCGCGGGCGGTGAGCCCCAGACCCGCGACCACGGGCAGGGCGAGACCGGCGAGCAGCACGCCGCACAGCGCGGCGACGCCCGCGACGAGGAGGACTCGGCGTACCGTCGCAACGACGGCGGAGGGACGTATCGCCATGGACGGCAAGCTTACGTCGTTATGCCACACTGGCTCTAACCGAGAATCGGCGCGCCGCCAACTATCAGATGCTCGGCTCGGCCGCCATCGTCCAAGCGGCTGATATTGGTTTGGGTCAATCAGGGTCTGGTCATGACCCCCGGGTTTGCATAGCGTCACGTCATCGGGGTGAACTAGAGAGGGTTTGGTGTGTTCACCGAGTTGACGGGGGTGACAGCCGGATGACATGGATCGATGACTGGACCAGCTTGGCGGCGTGCCGCAGCACTGAGCCAGACGAGCTGTTCGTCCAGGGTGCGGCGCAGAACCGGGCCAAGGCCGTGTGCCTGGGCTGCCCGGTGCGCACCGAGTGCCTGGCCGACGCACTGGACAACCGGACCGAGTTCGGTATCTGGGGTGGCATGACGGAGCGGGAGCGTCGCGCCCTCCTCCGCCGTCGTCCCGAGGTCCAGTCGTGGCGCGGGCTGCTCGAAGCCGCACGCGACGAGTACATGGTCAAGGCCGGCTGACGCCACTAAGAAGAACGCTGAGGCCCCGGGCGCAGGCCCGGGGCCGGCGTATGTCCGCGTCAGGCGCCGTAGTGATACCGACACGCCGCGATCCGAATCTCCCCATCAGCCACCTTGTAGACGAGGCGGTGCTCGTCAGTGACCCTGCGCGACCAGTAGCCCTGGAACCCGTGCTTCAGCGGTTCGGGCTTGCCGATGCCCTCGTTGCCGTTGCGCTGCACGTCCTTGATCAAGGCGTTGATGCGCTTGAGGACCTTTCGGTCCTGCGACTGCCACCAAAGGTGGTCTTCCCAGGCGCTCTCGTCCCAGACGAGCTTCATTCCACCAGGTTCCGCTCCGTGCCGCCGCCGTGCTCCAGACGATCGATCGAAGCCAGGAGCCGCCGAGCGTTCTCAGGACTCTTGAGTAGGTAAGCAGTCTCCTTCAGGGACTGGTAGTCGTCGAGTGCGACGATGACGACTGGATCGTGACCCGCTCGCGTGATGATCACCTCTTCGCGGTCGTCGGTCACCGCGTTGAGCGTCTCTGCGTACTTCGCCCGCGACTCCGAGTACGTCATGGTTCGCATCTCGCACCTCTCTGGTTCACGTACAGGAAGTTGTACGCCGCACTGGCGTCGCGTGCCAGCCCAACAGGACGTGCATCGTCAGACCGGGTAGTCGCCGACGAGCGTCCGGTGCCACCACGCGCCGGTGTCGCGTCGCTCCCGTCTGTCGGTGAACCGGTACCGGTACAGCCGCGCCCGGACGTGCGCCGGCGGCAGGTGTGGGAACGGGTTGTGCCGCAGCAGCGCCAGCACGGGCGGGTCGTTGTCGCGCAGCTTCGCCAGCAGTGCCGGTAACCACGGCTGCGCGTAGCCCGGTGAGATCGCGGCGAACCACATCAGCCAGTCCAGCCGCAGGTGGTAGGGCGCGAACTGGCGCGGGCGGCGGCGCACGTCGCCCGGCTTTCCGCGGAACTCGTACTCCAGCCAGACGGTGTCCGGTCCGGGCACCGCGTCGGCAGTCCCCTCGATGACGACCTCGTGCCGGATCCGCGTGATGCTGCCGAACGCGCCGTACGTGTTCACCAGCAACATCGGGTTGAAGCTGGTGTTCATCACCTGCTGGCTGGAGACCAGGTTCCGCACCGGCCAGTAGCTCAGCACCACCAGCACGGCGGCGAGCCCGATGGTGACGACGGCGTACCAGGCCGGCATGTCGGACAGCTCGGCAGGCGGGTCCACCGGCAGCAGCGCGGACCACAGGCCGCCGCCCACCGCCGTCGTCGCCACCACCATGGTCAGCACGTTGAGCCAGGCGAAGTTGCCGCTGAGCACCAGCCATCCCTGCGTCATGATGACGACGACGGCGGCGACGGTGCGCACGGGCTGCGGCAGGAACAGCAGGAACGGGACGACCAGCTGGGTCACGTGGTTCGCCGCGACCTCGACCCGATGCGCCCACCGCGGCAGCCGGTGGAACCACCAGCTCAGCGGGTTCGGCATCGGCTGGGTCTCGTGGTGGTAGTACAGGCAGGTCAGGTCGCGCCAGCACCGGTCGCCGCGCAGCTTGATCAGCCCGGCACCGAACTCCAGCCGGAACAGCACCCACCACAGAGCGACCAGCACCAGCAGCGGCGGCGGCACCGTCGACGGGCCGAGGAAGATCGCCAGGAATCCCACCTCGCACAGCAGCGACTCCCAGCCGAAGCTGTACCAGACCTGCCCGACCTGCACGATCGACAGGTAAAGCGCCCACGGCACCGCCCAGACGAGCAGGTTCGCCCAGACCGGCAGATCGTCGGCCAGGCCGAGCACCAGGCCCGCCGACCACAGCACGCCCAGCCATGCGACGGCCGCGAAGAAGCGGTCGGAGTAATGCCACTGGAACAGGCTCGGCGCGTGGCGGAACGGCACCCGCGCCACGTACCGCGGGATCGGTGTCAGGCCGCGTTCGCCGATGAGCCCCCGGAACTGGCGGACGGCGCCGACGAACGCCATGAGGTAGACGACGGCCAGAGCCCGCTGGAACACCAGCCGGCTCAGCCAGTAGCCCTCGGCGGAGAACAAGTCCATGGCACGCGCCTCCGCCCCTAGGGTGCCCGGCCTGCGGGCGAACAAACGCTCGCCGTCGCTGATATCTTCGGCAAGATATCCTTGGCTTGATATCCGGGCTCAGGAGGCATCTATGACGAAGACGCAGATCGACATCGACGACAGTCTCTTGGCCCAGGCTGCTGAGATCCTCGGCACCAAGACGAAGCGCGAGACGGTGGAGGCAGCGCTCCGTGCGACGACAGCGCGGCAGGCGCGCCGGCGACTCGGCGAACTCATCGCGGCGTCCGGTCTGACGCCCGCCGAACTCGACCGCGAGGCGGAGAAGGCGTGGCACTGAGCGGCTACCTGTTCGACACATCGGTCATCCACCGGCTTGCCACACCTCGGGTTGCCGATCGAGTCGAGGCACTGGGCGTGCAACGGCCGCTGTACCGATGCGCTGTCACCGACCTCGAGGTGCTGCGCAGTTCGGTCTCTCCTGCCGACTACGAAGCACGCCGGGCCGCGTTGATCAATGCGTACAGCGAACTCCCGATCACACCGGACGTCATGGCCCAAGCGCTCGACACCCAGCGCCGCATGGCGGCCGTCAGCCGGCATCGCGGATTCTCGCTGGCCGACCTCGTCGTCGCGGCGTGCGCCGTGGCACACGACGCCGTGGTCGTCCACTACGACGGCGATTTCGACGTCATCGCCGAAGTCACCGGCCAACCGACGGAGTGGATCGTGCCCGCTGGATCGGTCGACTGACCGGTGCCCGCTGAGGTCGACTTCTCGAGCGCGCTGGTCTACGCGATCCCGCTGCGCACCCGGTTCCGCGGCATCACCGTTCGTGAGGGCATGCTGATCGAAGGGCCGGCCGGCTGGGGCGAGTTCTGCCCCTTCGCCGACTACGACGACGCCGAGTCCGTGTTCTGGCTGCTGGCCGCCGTCGAGCAGGCGACGCGTCCGCCGCCGCCGCCGGTGCGCGACCGGATCCCCGTCAACTGCACGGTCCCTGCGGTCGGGCCGGAGCGGGCGCACGAGATCGTCGCAGCGTCGGGCTGTACGACGGCGAAGGTCAAGGTCGCCGACCATCCGGACGCGCTGGCCGAGGACCTGGCCCGGGTCGAGGCGGTCCGGGCGGCGCTCGGCCCGCCGGGACGAGTCCGGGTCGACGCCAACGCGGTCTGGGACGTCGACACGGCGGTGCGGTCGCTGCGGCTGCTGGACCGGGCGGCGGGCGGGCTGGAGTACGCGGAGCAGCCGTGCCGGACGCTGGACGAGCTGGCGGCGGTGCGGCGAGCGGTCGACGTCCCGATCGCGGCCGACGAGTCGATCCGCCGCGCCGACGACCCGCTCCGCGTCGCCGTCGCGGGCGCCGCCGACATCGCCGTCGTCAAGGGGACGCCGCTGGGCGGGGCGCGGCGGGCGCTGCGGGTCGCGGAGGCGGCCGGCCTGCCGTGCGTCGTGTCGTCGGCGCTGGAGACCAGCGTCGGGCTGGCCGGTCAGCTGGCGCTCGCGGCGGCGCTGCCGGAGCTGCCGTACGCGTGCGGGCTCGGAACGCTCTCGCTGTTCACCGGCGATGTGGTCGGCGACGGCGTCAGCCTGCGGCCGGTGGGCGGGTCGCTCTCCGTCCCCGCCGCTCCTCCGCCACCCGACCCGGAGCGGCTGGCGGAGTTCCGCCTCACCGACCCCGAACGTGAACAGTGGTGGCGCGACCGCCTGGCCCGCGTCCGTGCGCTCGCCCACGCCGGCCCCAGCTGAGACTCTCCCGTCGCGGTTGGCGTCCTCAGGCGCCGAGGGCGGCGTGGCCCCGGGCGAAGAAGCGGTCCGGGTCGTAGGCCGCCTTGACCGCGCACAGCCGGGCGTAGTCGGCCGGGGTGTAGGCGGCCGCGGTCCGGGTGGTGTCGGCGAGGAAGTTGAGGAACGCGCCGCCGATGCCGTGCGGACGCAGCCGGTCCGCGAACTCCGGGGTCGGCTTGTCGAGGATGACGCTGAACGGCACGCCGCGGTGGCTGACCGGGCCCGCGTCGGGACCGGGGCGGGCGGTCGCGCCGTCGTAGTGCCGGATCTCCACCGTCGACCCCGCCTCGGCCGCCTCGACCACCGTGTCCACGACCTCGTCGCCGAGGGCCGGGAAGAAGTCGAAGAACCGGGCCGGGGTGCCGCCCATCGCGGCGTCGGCGTAGTCCATGCTCCGGTAACCGTCGGCCAGCGCCGGCCCGGCGGCCAGTCGCAGCGGCCGGAGCAGCCGCTCGGCTTCGTCGGCGCGACCGGTGTACATGGCCTTGATGCCGAGCGCCCGGCGGCCGCGCAGCTCGGCCGGCATCGCCTCGACGTCCGGGATCGTCGTCAGCACGACAGCGGTGCTCATCTCGTCGGGCGCGGCGGCGGCCCAGTCGCGGTAGACCCGCAGCGCGGACGCCGCGTTGGACACGTCGAACCAGGAGATGCCGCCGTAGACCTGTGCGACGGGGTAGACGCGGAACTCCAGCGACGTGACCACGCCGAAGCCGCCGCCACCGCCGCGGATCGCCCAGAACAGGTCCGGGTGCCGATCGGGGCTGACGGTCAGCAGCGAGCCGTCGGCCGTCACGATGTCGGCGGAGAGGACGCTGTCCGCGGCGAAGCCGTGCTTGCGGGCCAGCCAGCCCATGCCGCCGCCGAGCGTGTAGCCCGTGACGCCTACCGTAGGAGACGAACCGGACAGCGGCGCCAGCCCGTACGGCCGGGTCGCCGCCAGGACATCGCCCCACACGGTGCCGGGCCGGACGCGGACGACCTGCCGGCTCGGGTCGACGAACACCGACGACATCGCCGTCGTCTTCAGCAGCAGACCGCCGTCGTTGGGGACGTAGGTACCGTGGCCGGTCGCCTGGACGGAGAACGGCAGGTCGTGCTCGCGAGCCGCCCGCACCGCGGCCTGCACGTCCGCCGTCGAGCGCGCCTCGACCACGACGTCGGGCCGCGGGTCGAGCGTCGGAAGCAGCGGCTTGCGGTGCTCGTCGTACCCGGCGTCGCCCGGCTCGTGGACGGCGCCCGCGATGGCGCCACGGAGTGCGGTCGCGGCGGAGGTCTGCTGGTGCTGGATCGTGATCGTCATCTCGTCTCCTCTGGGCGGTCTCACCCGGTACGTCGGAGAGCGGGACCCGTTCTCGACATCCGCGGCGGAACTTTTTCGCGATGACTTCACGATCGCCGGGCGAGGGCGGCCGGACATCCGTGCTGAGCACGGATCGACCACGGAAAGGTCTCCGTAGGAACGGTCAGTAGGTGGTAGGCGCGCCCAGTTCGGCGAGAGCTCGGGCGCCGCGGGGCCGGTACTCGCCGCCGGCCAGCAGCAGGCTGCGCGCCCACTGGTACCGGCAGGCGGCCGCGTCCAGCGTCTCCGCGGCCGCGAGCACGCCGTCGCGGTCGCCGCCGGCCAGCGCGGTTGCCCGGTCGACAAGGGCGGCGGCCACGACGTTGTCGGTGGTGAACGGGCGCGCGCGGCCGATCCGCTCGGCCGCGTCGGGTAGCTCGGCCAGGACCGCGGCCTCGGCCCAGAGCGCCGCGTACCACGGCCGCCAGATGAGCTCGAACCAACCGCGGAACTCCTCCGGCGGCCGGTGCAGGACGTCGACGGCCTCGGCGGGCCGGTCGAGGTGCAACGCCTCGAGGGCGGCGAAGACGCTCTCGACGGCGCGCTGGTCGTGCGGCCGCCGCTCGGCCGAGCCCACGCCTACCTCGACGTCACGCCAGACGGCCCGCGCGGCGGCGTGGCCCCGCGCACCGTGCACAGCGCCGAGCGCGGCCGCCACCCGGCGCAGCGACGGGATGCGCGGCCGGCCGGCCCGCTCCCAGCTCTCCCGGAACAGCTCCCCGACGGCGATCGCCTCGGCCCAGTCGCCGGCCAGCACCATGACGACGATGAGCCGCGCGGTGCCGACGTGCGCGACCTCGCGCTGCGACGGCAGGTCGCGCAGAGTCTCGGCGGCCCGCCGTGCCTGCCGGAGGTCGCCGGCCGCGATCGCCGACTCCGTCGCCATGCCGTAGGCGTCGGACAGCTCGAAGCCCCGTTCCGGATCCGGCGGCCCGGCCAGCAACGTGGTCCGCCGCAGCGCGCTCTCCAGCGCGGCGCGCGCCTCGCCGCGCGCCAGCCGCACGCCGGTGAGCGCGTCGAGGGCCGCACTCTCGGCGATCGGATCGCCGCTCTCACGGGCCAGCTCGAGCGCCCGCTCGGTGACGGCGACGGTGCCCGGGTCGTCGTCCGCGGCGGCGAACGCCTCGACGACGGCGCACCGGGCGCGGGTGCCGGGGTCGTCGCCGCCCAGCCGCTCGGCGGTCGCCAGCCAGGCGGCCGCGGCCGCGGCGGGCGGCACCTCGGCCAGGATCCCGGCGGAGCGGTGCATCAGTTCCGCCGCGTGGGCGTACTGCCGGGCGGCCAGGACGGTGTCGCGGGCCCGCTCCGCCGCTTCGGCCGCGGCGAGGTGCAGTCGCAGCGCGTCGTCGCCGGCCAGCCGGGAGCGCGCCGATCCGGCGGCGAGGCGGAGCTGAGCGGCCTTACCGGCGTCGTCCGGCGCGAGGGCGGCGGCCTGCTCGAACCGGCGCTGTGCCTCGGCCGGCAGCCCGCGACGATGGCAGAGCCGGCCCAGCAGCGACGCCGCCTCCGCAGCCCTGGACGTCGGCGGCGCCCCGTGGACGGCCGGACTCGGCGGGGCGGGCGCGGCCCGGGCGACGGCGGCGCGGAGGTCGTCGGCGAGGAGGTCGAAGCGGCCGCGCCAGTCCGGTGCCGCTGCGTCGGCCGCCAGCAGCGCCGTCCCTTCGCGTACGCTCCAGCGCAGGTGGGCGGCGTAAACGGCGGTCTCCTCGCCGGCCGCAATCAGCAGCTCAGCGCCGTACTGGCGGATCGTCTCCAGCGCCTGGTACCGGGTCCCGTCCCCGCCGGCGACCGGCACCAGCAGGCTGTCGTCCGCCAGCGCGGCCAGCACCCCCGGCACCGACCCGGGCGCCACACCGGTCACCGCCTCGGCGGCGTCGACGCGGAACGGCGCCGCGAACACCGAGACCCGGCGCAGTACCGCCCGTCCGACGTCGTCGAGGAGATCGTGGCTCCAGTCCAGCGCCGAGCGCAGCGACCCGTGCCGCCCGCCGCCGCGCCGTGCGCCGTCGAGCAGCCGGAGCCGGTCGGCCAGCCCGCCCTCCAGCCCGTCCAGGCCGACCGCCGGCAACCGTGCGGCGGCCAGCTCGATCGCCAGCGGGTTGCCGTCGAGCGCGGCGCAGATCGTCGCCACCCGGTCGGCCGTCTCGGCCGGCAGCACCACGCCGCCGGCACGAGAACGCTGCTCGAACAGCGTCACCGCGTCGGCGCCCAGCCCGCCGACCGGCACCACCCACTCGAACGGCAGCAGCAGCCGCGACCGGCTGGTGGCCAGCACCGTGAGCCCGGGCGCGGCGGCCAGCAGCGGCTCCACGAACCCGACGACGCCGTCGAGCACGTGCTCGCAGTTGTCCAGTACCAGCAGGGCCGTGCGCCCGGCAGTCCAGCTGAGCAGGGTCTCGGCGGCGGTCCGGCCGGGCTGCTCGCCCAGGCCCAGCGCCGTCGCCACCGCGGCCGGCACGGCGTCGCCGTCGGGCACGGGGACGAGGTCGGTGTACCAGACGCCGCCGGCGAATCGGTCCGCGACGCCCGCGGCGACGGCCAGCGCCAGTCGGGTCTTCCCCACCCCGCCCGGGCCGACCGCGACCACCAGCCGCTGCGACGTGACGGCCTCCAGCAGCGCGGCCCGCTCGGCCTCGCGTCCGACGAACGACGTCAGCGGGGCGGGCAACGGCGGCGCCACACCACCCGCCCGTCCGGCCGGCAGAACGGAAGGCGCCAGCGCGGCCAGCGCCCGCCGGTCGCTCGCGCCGAACTTGCGCAGCAACGCGGACACGTGACTCTCGACGGTGCGGACGGAGATGACGAACCTGGCGGCGATCTCGGCGTTGGTCAGGTGCTCACCGAGCGCCGCGAGCACCTCGGCCTCGCGCGCCGAGATCTCCGGGGCGACCACCCGGCCATTGTGGCCCGCCACAAATGCCGACCGCGAGGTCCCAGGCGGCGGCGAGTTCCACAAGGGAAGGGAGAGTCAGCGTGGCGGCGCCGTGCTCTCCCGGGTGATCAGGCTGGTGGCGAGCTCGATCCGCAGCGGCTGGTCGGTGCCGGGCGGGTCGAGGACGGTGCGGATCGCGATGCGGGCCATCTCGAGCAGCGGCTGCCGCACCGTGGTGAGCGCCGGCGAGACCCACTCGCACAGTGCGACGTCGTCGAAGCCGACCACGCTGAGCTGGTCGGGGAGCCGCAGCCCGCGCCGGTGCGCCTCGGCGTAGACGCCGGTGGCCTGCAGATCCGAGCCGGCGAAGATGGCCGTCGGCGGGTCCGGCAGGTCTAGCAGCGCCCGCGCCTGGTCCTCGCCGCCGCCAGGGCGGAAGTCGCCGTAGCGGACGAGGGCGTCGTCGGCCGGCAGCCCGGCCCGGCCGAGCGCGGCGCGGTACCCCTCGACCCGCTGCTGGCTGCAGACCAGCTCCGGCGGACCGGTGATGACGCCGATGCGCCGGTGTCCGAGCCCGATCAGGTGCTCTGTGGCGGCAAGCGCGCCGGCCCAGTTCGTGACGCCGACGGTGGGGATGTCGGGGTCGAACCCGCCAACCGGATCCATTAGCACGAACGGGATGCCGGCCGCGGTGAGCCGGCGGGCGCCACCGGACGGCAGCGGCGCCAGGGCCAGTAGGACGCCGTCGGAGCGGCGGGCCGTGACGCGGTCGAGCCAGCTCGCGTCGTCGCGGCCCTCGGTGGAGGTGACGACGACGCCGGCACCGGCACGTCGCGCCTCCTGCTCGGCGCCGCGCAGCACGTCCATCGACCACGGCGTGTTGAGCTCGGAGATGACGAGGTCGATGAGGCCGCTGCGCTCCTCGACCCGGGTGCCGCGTCGTTCGTAGCCGCGGGCGTCGAGCAGGTCCTGGACGCGGGCGCGGGTGGCCGGCGCGACCTCCGTCCGGCCGTTGAGCACCTTGCTGACCGTCGCCTCGGAGACGCCGGCCTCGCGGGCGATCTCCGCGATGGTCACCCGCGCGCGTTCCGTCGTCACGGCGCCGGCCTGCCCGCGGCGCGCAGCCTGACGTCGTCGCGCGCGTCGGCCAGCCACGACATCGCCTCGACGCCCTCGACGACGGGGTTGGCCAGCTCGCCCACGCCGCCGATCTCGATGCGGACGACGTCGCCGGCGCACAGCGTCCACGGCGCGGCCGGGACCAGGCAGGTACCGGTCGACAGCACGGCGCCGTCGGGGAACATGTCGGCCCGCAGCAGGAACGACACCAGCTCGTCGAACCGCCGGCGCAGCTGGCCGGTGCTCGCCGTCCCCGACCAGTCGACCCCGCCGTTGCGCTCGATCGTCATCGACACCGGCAGCGCGTAGGGGTCCGGCACCTCCCAAGCCGGCCGGATGCCCGGGCCGACGGCGCACGCGCCGAGATAGGCCTTGGCCTGCGGCAGGTAGAGCGGGTTCTCGCCCTCGATGGTGCGCGACGACACGTCGTTGCAGACGGTGTACCCGGCGATCTCGCCGTACGCGGTGACGACGACGGCGACCTCGGGCTCCGGCACGTCGACGCGGGAGTCGGCCCGAACGGCGATCGGCTCACCGTCACCGACCACCCGCCAGGCGACGGACTTGAAGAACAGCTCCGGCCGCTCGGCGTCGTAGACCAGCTCATAGACGGACGCGGCGCGCTCGCTCTCCTCGACCCGCGCCTCCTCGGACACCTTGTACGTGACGCCGCAGGCCCACACCTCGGTGCCGCCGTCCACCGGCGGGAGCAGCGTCACCCGGTCGATGGGTAAGGCGGGACCGGTCGGCGCTGAGACGACCACACGCAGGTCGGCGATCGGCAGCCGCCACAGCGCCGCGAGCGAGCCGACCCCGTCGAGCGTCGTGACGGTGTCGCCGTCGAGCACGCCGACGCTCGCGGCCGGGGACGACGGGGTGGCGAACCTGACCAGCAGCACCGCGTTTCTCCGTCCGTCGTCCGAAAGTTTCGGAACCGTCACCGTAACGAGCGTCACAATCGGATGTCAATGGCGTGACATCTGGACACGTAGGGGCCTTGCGACCCATGCCACTACGGCCTAGGGTGGCGAAAGCCTCTCAGAAACTTTCGACAGCTCCCCGGAGCGCTCCACTGGAGGACGCGCGCATGAACGACTACACCCCCACTCGTGAGGACAAGTTCTCCTTCGGTCTTTGGACGGTCGGCTGGGAGGGGGTGGACGTCTTCGGCGGTGCCGTCCGGCCGCGGCTCGACCCGGCCGCCGCTGTGCACAAGCTCTCCGAGCTGGGCGCCTACGGCATCACGTTCCACGACAACGACGTCATCCCGTTCGGCGCGTCGCTGTCCGAGCGCGACGCCGCGCTCAAGCCGTTCCGCCAGGCGCTGGACGAGACCGGGCTGCAGGTCCCGATGGTCACGACGAACCTGTTCTCGCACCCGGTCTTCCGCGACGGCGGGTTCACCAACAACGACCGCGACGTGCGCCGCTTCGCCATCCGCAAGGCCGCCGACCAGCTCGACCTCGGCGCGGAGCTGGGCGCCAAGGTGTTCGTCGCCTGGGGCGGCCGCGAGGGCGCGGAGTCCGGCGCCGCCAAGGACATCCGGGCCGCGCTGGACCGCTACAAGGAGGCATTCGACCTCCTCGGCCAGTACATCCTCGACCGCGGCTACGACCTCAAGGTGGCCATCGAGCCGAAGCCGAACGAGCCGCGCGGCGACATCCTGCTGCCGACCATCGGCCACGCCATCGCGTTCATCAACGAGCTCGAACACCCCGAGCTGGTCGGCCTCAACCCCGAGGTGGGGCACGAGGAGATGGCGTCGATGAACTACGCGCACGGCATCGCCCAGGCGCTCTGGCACGGCAAGCTCTTCCACATCGACCTCAACGGGCAGACCGGCCCGCGCTACGACCAGGACTTCCGGTTCGGCGCCGGCAACGCCCGCGGCGCCTTCTGGACCGTCGACGTCATCGAGTCCGGCGGCTACGACGGCCCACGCCACTTCGACTTCAAGCCGCCGCGCACCGAGGACATGGACGGCGTCTGGGCGTCGGCCGCGGGCTGCATGCGCAACTACCTGATCCTGCGCGAGAAGACCGCGGCGTTCCGCGCCGACCCGGAGGTCCAGGAGGCACTGGCCGCGGCCCGGCTGGACCAGCTGGCCACGCCCACCGCCGCACCGGGCGAGACCGTCGACTCGCTGCGCAACGACGAGTTCGACCCCGAGGAGGCGGCCCAGCGCGGCATGGCGTTCGAGCGGCTGGACCAGCTGGCGCTGGACTACCTGTACGGGGTGCGCTGAGATCGATGGGTGAGCTGGTTCCTCCTCGGCGCGCCGTGGGACTGCTCGGCGTCCGGACGGGGTGAGGCGGCGGTGACGCGCCATCACGACTCCTTCGGTCCGGAGCCTCCGTATGAGCCGGGCACGGACAACGCAACCGCGCGCGCCGCACCGCGTTGATCATGGAGAAAGCGGGGTTCCCAGCGCCGCAGAACCCCGCTTTCTCCATGATCAACTTCACGGTGTGAGGTCGCTGTCGTCACCGGGCAGTGTGTGAAACGGCGCGGGCGAGGGCATCGAGGCCGCGGGCGACGTCGGTGTCGTCGGTGGACCAGTTGCTCACCGAGATGCGCAGCACCTCGCGACCCCGCCACCGCGAGCCGGTCATCCACACAGTGCCGTCCGCCATGAGCCGCCGGCCGACCTCGCGGGTGCGGTCGTCGTCGCCGAAAGCCAAACAGACCTGCGTGAACACGACATCGTTGAGGACCTCGGCGCCGGGGATCGCGCGCGCCCCGGAGGCGAACGCGGCCGCGTGGCGGCACAGCCGGTCGACGAGGGCGGCCAGGCCGGACCGGCCGAGCGAGCGCAGCGCCGCCCATACCGGTACCGACCGCGCCCGCCGCGACGTCTCAGGCACGCGCTCGTACGGCTCGAGGTACGTGGCGTCGGTGATCAGGTAGTCGCCGTGGTAGCTGAGCGCCGCCCGCATGGCCACGGGGTCGCGGACCACGACGATGCCGCTGTCGTACGGCACGTTGAGCGTCTTGTGCGCGTCCGTCGCCCACGAGTCGGCGGCGTCGGCGCCCGCGACCAGCCCACGAGCATGGGGCGACGCACCCGCCCACAGGCCGAACGCGCCGTCGACATGGACCCACGCACCAGCGTCGTGCGCGATCGGGACCGCTTCGGTGAACGGGTCGAAGCCGCCGGAATGGACGTTGCCCGCCTGCAGGCAGACGACCGCCGGCCCGTCCGCATCCGACGACAGCGCCGCGGCCAGAGCGTCCACCCGCATCCGCCCCTGATCGTCGACGGCGACGAACTCCGGCGTGCCGAGGCCGAGGTACCGCAGCGCGACGTCGACGGAGTCGTGCCGCTCGGCGCCGGCCAGCACCCGGACCCGCGGCGCCCCACTGAGCCCGCGCGCACCGACGTCCCACCCGGCCCGGGCGAGGACGGCGTCGCGGGCGGCCGCCAGCCCGGCGAAGTTCGCCATCGTCGCGCCGGTGACGAACCCGACCCCGGCCTGCGCCGGCAACCCCAGCACGTCCAGCAACCAGGCGGCCGCGATGTCGTCGACCGCGGTGCCGGCCGGACTGGCGGCGCGCAGCGCGGCGTTCTGATCCCAGGCGCTGACCAGCCAGTCCGCGGCCAACGCGGCCGGCAGCGTTCCGCCGATGACGAATCCGAAGAACCGCCCCGACGGCGTGGCCACCAGCCCCGGCTCCGCGGCGTCGGCGAGCAGCCGCACCACGTCCGCCGGGTCGCTGGGACCGTCGGGCAGCTCCGTTCCGAGCGCCGCACGGACGTCATCGGCACTCACCGTCGCACGCACGATCCGCTCGTCGAGCCCGTCCAGCCAGGCGCGAGCCCGGCTGCTGGCGACGTCCAGCGCGGCGTCGAAGTCCTTGCCACGAGCACTCATGACGACCCCCTGCTCGGCACCGTACACCTCACCCGGCCGCGTCGAGGGCGGCGAGATGCAGCGTGACGGGGCCGGCGGTGAGCACGCCGCTGCCCGCTCCGGCCAGCTCGCCGGCCGCCGGCGCCAGCGCGGCCCGGGCCCGCGCCGCCCGTGCGTGGTCGCCGACCGCCAGCGCCGCGCGTCCCGTCAGGCACCAGGACGCCTCGAACAGCAGGTCGCGGGGCGGCTCCGGCACCGCCCGCAACGCCACGGCGGCGTCGGAGCGACGATCCCGGGCCAGCAGTACCAGCGGCCGCGCCCACGGCGCGTACGGGCCCCAGTCGGTGTTGTCGGGGAAGTCGGCCGGCCGGTCGTGCCAGACCCGCAGACAGAGCAGGGCCAGCGGCAGCAGCCCGCGCTCGAGCCCGGGCATGCCGGTGCCCTCCAGCCTGGCGGCCGCGCCGCGGTAGGCGGCCTCGGCCTCGTCGAACGCGCCCGCACCGCCGACGGCCGCCAGCCGCGTCGCCCGGTACCAGCGGGTGAACACGTCGACCAGCGGCCGCTCGTGTCGTCGTCCCAGCTCGTCCGCCGCGGCGGCGTGCTCGTCGGCGGTGGCGAAATCGCCCAGGGCGGCGTGCGCCTGCATGCGGACCAGCCGGCCGAGGATCTCGGACGCCGGCAGCCCGTGCGTCTGCGACAGCGACACCAGCTCGGCGCCGATGCCGTCGCGCTCCGGCGCCAGCCCGGCCCGCTTGAACGTCTGCAGGAACCTCGCGTTCAGCGCGAACGCCAGCAGCGCGGGGTCGTGCAGGCGGCGGGCGATCCGCTCCGCCTCGGCGGCGGCCCGCGCGGCCCGCGGTTCCAGGGTCCCGCGCGACTCCATCGCGACTGTCGCCAGAAGCCGGGCCCGGGTCGCCGGCGAGGCGGACGGCGGCAACGCGGCCAGCGTACGCTCGGCCGCCGCGACCACGATGGCGGACCGGTCCGGATGGTCCGAGCGGGTCCAGATGCCCGGCACGTCATAGCTGCCGATGACCCGCGCCGTCAGCTCCGGGTCACCGAGGTCCTCGGCCGCCGCGATCGCGGCGACCCGCTGCTCCTGCGCCGCCGCCAGCCCGCGCCCGCCGGTGAGGGCGAGGATCCGCAGCAAGCCGACGGTCGACTCCAGCCGGCCTGGCGCGCTCGCGGCCACCGTCTGGTCGTAGGCCGCGGCGGCGTCGGCCCACACGCGCCCGACGGCGTCCACCGGGAGGTCCTGCCGGAGGATGTCGGTCTCCAGCTGCCGCAGCCGCGGCCCGGGGTCGACGCCGAGCTGGTCGCCGAGCAGCGTCCGGGCCCGGCGCAGCACGTCGAGCGCGTCGGCCTGCCGCCCGGTACGGTACAGCGCGAGCGCCAGCAGCCGCCACGCGTCCTCCCGCCACGGGTGCTCGGCGACGTGCGCGTCGAGGTCCGGGACGGCGTCCGCCGACCGGTCCAGCTTCAGAAGCGTCTCGGCCCGCCGTTCCACCGCCGTCAGCCGCAGCTCCATCAGCCGTGACCGCTCCGCCGACGCCCAGCCGGCCGCGGCGAAGTCGGCGTAGGCCGGACCGCGCCACAGCGCGAGCGCGTCGTCGAGCAGCCGCAGCGCCTCGGCCGGCGCCGCGTCACTCGCGGCGTCCACCGCGGCGGCGAACCGCCACGCGTCGACGGCGTCCGCGCCGGCCCGCAGCGCGTAGCCGGGGCCCTCGGTGACCAGCAGCCGGGCCGGTTCGCGCGGCGCGCGATCCGGCTCCAGCGCCCGGCGCAGCGCGGCGACGAACGTGCGGACGGCGACGACGGCACCGTCCGGCGGCGACTCCCACAGGTCGGCGACGATCCGCTCCACCGGGACGACGCGGCCGCGCGCCACGATCAGCCGGGCCAGCACCTCGCGGTGCCGCGGCCCCTTGAGGTCGACGACCGCACCGGCACCGGTCCACGCGACGACCGGGCCGAGGACGCCGAACCGCGTGCTCATCGAACGCTCATCGGCAGGCCGGAGGCTGGTCACGTCCCCAGCTTCACCCAGAGGAGTGTCATGCCGCCCACCATCCCCGACTTCGAGTACCAGCGCGTCCCGGTCGACGGCGACGTCGCGCTGAACGTCGCCGTCGGCGGCGCCGGCCGCCCGATCGTGCTGCTGCACGGGTTCCCGCAGACGCACCTGATGTGGCGGCACGTCGCGGCGGACCTGGCCCGCGACCACACCGTCATCGTCCCGGACCTGCGCGGCTATGGCGGCAGCGACAAGCCCGCGGCGGCGGACGCCGGCACCTTCTCCAAGCGCACCATGGCCGCCGACGTCGTCGCGCTGGCGCGGCGGCTGGGCCACGAGCGGTTCGCGCTCGCGGGCCACGACCGCGGCGCACTGGTCGCGTTCCGCGCCGGCCTGGACCACCCCGACCGCGTCAGCCACCTCGCCGTCCTCGACGTGCTGCCGACACTGGACATGTGGGACGTGCTGCACGGAGCGTCGGCGGCGGTCGCGTTCCACCTGTACCTCATGGCTCAGCCGCCCGGGCTGCCGGAACGGCTGATCGCCGCGTCGGCCGACGAGTTCTTCGGGTATTTCCTCGACCAGTGGGGCGCCGGGCCGGACGCGATCCCGGCCGGCGTGCGCGCCGAGTACCTGCGGGCCTGCGCGGCCGCCGTCCCGTCGATCGTGGCCGACTACCGCGCCTCCGCCGGCATCGACGTCGAGCACGACGCGGCGGACCGGGCGGCCGGCCGGCGGCTGGCGATGCCGGTCACCGTCGTCCAGCAGGACTGGGGCGCGGCGCTCGGCTACGACGCGGCCGGCCTCTGGAAGGCGTGGGTGCCGGACCTGCGGCACACCACGACGACAGCGGGTCACTTCATGGCCGAGGAGGCGCCGGAGGTGATCGTCGCGGAGCTGCGAACGCTGCTGGAGCGCTGACCGCCTGTCGGTGCCTGCGGCTACCGTGCGCGGCATGACCAGTGACCGTCCCAAGGCCGACCGCGAGGTCCAGGCCGCGGCGAGCCCCGCAAGGGGAAGTCTGTGCTGCCCCATCGTCGAGCTGCGGCAGTACACCGTGTACCCGGAGCGCCGCGACGACCTCATCACGATCTTCGACCGCGAGTTCGTCGAGTCGCAGGAAGTGCTCGGCATGCGGCTGATCGGCCAGTTCCGCGACCTCGACGCGCCGAACCGGTTCGTCTGGATCCGGGGCTTCGCCGACATGGCGACGCGGCACGAGGCGCTGACGGCGTTCTACTCCGGGCCGGTCTGGAAGCGGCACGGCGCGGCCGCCAACGCCACCATGATCGACGTCGACGACGTGCACCTACTGCATCCCGTCGATGCCGGGTCGGGGTTCCCGTTCCCCGGCGTCGGCGGCGACGTCGCGGCGGCCCGGCCGCCCGCGGGGGCGACCCTGACGCCGTCGTCGCTGGTGAGCGTGGTGGTCTACCCGGTGGCCGGCGACGTGCGCGAGTTCGGCCGGTTCTTCGCCGCCGAGATCGAGCCGGCGCTGGGCGTCACCCCGCTGGCCCGGCTCGAGACCGACCGGTCGCCGAACACTTTTCCGGGGCTGCCGGTGCGCGAGGACGCGAACGCGTTCGTCTGGGCCGCCCGCTTCGACGACGCCGCCGCGCAGGCCGAGCACACGGCCGCCTGGGAAAGCCGGACCGCACTCCGCGCCGAGCTGGACCGGCGGCTCAGCGCCCCACCCGTCGCGCTGCGGCTGGCACCCACGGCACGGTCGCTGCTGCGCTGAGTCGTTGGACCAGTGCCGGTCCGGCCGCACGGAAAAGCCCGTGGCCTGCGGCAGCACCGCCCGGTTGCGCCGACGACTGGTCTAATCCAGGTTCGCCGCCGCCCTGGTGCGGTCCAGCGCGACGGACTATAAAGGTGCGCACCTCTCACGCCGAGGAGCTCACGACATGGCGAACGACGCATTCGGGTCGGCGACCGGCAAGGTCGCACAAGTGCGCGGCCGCCTGCTCGAGCTCATCGACCACGGCGACGAAGGCGTCGCGCTCCCGCCGGAACGCCGGCTGGCGCACGACTGGGGTGTGGCCCGCATGACGCTGCGGCGGGCCCTCGACGACCTGGCGACGGCCGGGTTCGTCGTACGTGAGCACGGCCGGGGCAACTTCGTCGCGCGACCGAAGTTGAACCGCCGCCTCGCGATGACCTCGTTCTCGCAGGAGATGCGTAGCCGCGGCCTGGTGCCGGGCAGTGTGACGCTGGAGTTCCGGCGGTTGCCGGCCGGGCCGCGCCAGGCCCGGACGCTGCGCATCCCCGTCAACACCACGATCGTCCGGTTCACCCGGCTCCGCACCGCCGACGGCGACCCCATCGGCCTGGAGACAACCTGGGTGGCCGACGACGTCGTGCCGGGCCTGGCGCCGGCGGACCTGGACGGCTCCTGGTACGACCTCCTCGCGGACCGCTACGGCATTCCGATCCTCACCGGTCGCACGACCATCGAGCCGACGCTCCTCGACGGGCAGGACGCCGCCCTGCTGCACACCGAGCCGGGCCGGCCGGCGTTCCAGCTCGACGTCGTCACGTTCGGCGCGAACGGACGGGTCGTCGAGTGCGGCACCGACGTGTTCCGCGGCGACCGGTTCCAGCTCACGGCCGAACTGCGGCCCGTGCCCGCGGCGGCACCGCACCGGCGCGTCCGGCGACCTGCCTGACCTTCCGCACCGCCCCATCGTGGGCGGACCGACGAAAGCGAGCAACCCATGAGCGCACGAGCGCGCGCCCGCGCCGTCCTGATCCCGGCCGCGGCCGTCCTCGCGGTCGCCGCCGCCTGCGGTTCCGACGGCGGCTCGACCGGCGACGGCGACCAGATCGAGCTGACCTACTGGACGCACACGCACCCGCCGATGACCGAGCTGAACGAGCAGCTCATCGCGGAGTACGAAGAGGCGAACCCGAACGTCGACATCACCTACGAGACCATCCCGAACAACGACTTCGGCACCAAGATGCTGACGTCGCTGAGCAACGGCTCCGGCCCCGACATCATCAACATGGACGACAGCGCGCTGCGCGGCGAGTACATCCCGAAGCAGCTGCTGGCGCCGATCGACCCGTCCGCCTTCGGCGTCGAGTCGGTCGAGGAGCTGGAGGCGCTGTACGTCGACGGCACGCTCGACGGCGCGAAGGGCGACGACGACACCCTCTACGGCGTGCCGAGCGAGTTCAACGCGACCGCGTTCGCCATCAACACCCAGCACTTCGCCGACGCCGGCCTCGACCCGGCCAGCCCGCCCCAGACCTGGGACGACGTGTCCGAGTACGGCCAGCAGCTGGTCGCGGCGGGACACGAGGGCTTCAACTTCGTCTACCTGCACTCCGGCTGGCACACCCAGCAGCTGCAGACGCTGCTGAACGAGACAGGCGGGTCGATCCTCAACGAGGACGGCACCGGGTCCGCACTGACCGAGCCGGAGTCGGTCGAGGCACTGCAGATCTGGTACGACCTCATCCGCGAGGACCAGGTCGGCAACGCCGACACCGCCTCTCGCGAGGCCACGTCGCCGTTCGAGGACTTCGCCTCCGGCCGCCGGTCGATGACGATGATCTACCCGTGGGCGGTCGAGCAGATCGCGCAAGACAACCCGGAGACGTTCGAGAACCTGGCGGTCGTCCCGCTGCCGCAGGTCGACCCGGCCAATCCGTCCGGGCGCTGGTACGGCTACTACTTCGCCGTGAACAAGGCCTCCGAGCAGCAGGAGGAGGCGTGGAGGTTCATCGAGTACATGACGTCGCAGCATGAGCGCTGGCTCACCGACGTCAACTTCGTCCAGCCGCTGCAGGGCTGGGAGCAGTCCGAGGCGGCGGCGAACATCCCGTTCCTCGACGTCTGGTCGCAGGCCTACCAGCAGGGCACGTTCGACGAGGTCGGCCCGCACTGGAGCGAGGTACAGGACGCCATCAAGGCCGCGGTCGAGCGGTCGATCTTCGACGGCCAGCCACCGGCGGAGAGCCTCGAAGAGGCGTCCGAGTCGGTCGACCAGAGCGTGTCGAGCTAGTCGCATGGCGTTGACCCGAACCGCACCGGACCGGGCCGGCGGCGAGCGGGCCAGGCTCCCGGGCGCCGGCCGCGCCGGCTGGCGGCGCCGCCGCGACGCCGTCGGCCTGGTGTTCGCGCTGCCCGCGCTGGTGCTCTTCGCGGCGTTCGCGATCTACCCGATGCTGCGGGTATTCCAGCTCAGCCTGTACGACTACAACCTGACCAGCCCACCGGTCTGGGTCGGCCTGGACAACTTCCGCTTCCTCTTCGGCGACGAACGGTTCCTGGCCTCCCTCGGCGCCTCGCTGTTCTACGTCGCCGTCACGTACGGCCCGGCAGTCCTGCTGGCGCTGATCCTGGCGCTCGGCCTGAACACCCGGATGCACGGCAGCGCGTTCGTGCGGCTGCTCTACTTCGCGCCGGTCGCGACGTCGTGGGTGGCGGTGTCGGTGATCTGGCGGCTGGTCCTGCAGCCGGAGGGGCTGCTCAACCAGACCTTGAACACCGACATCCCGTGGCTGACGTCGAGCACGTGGGCCAAGTGGGCGATCGCGATCGCCGCGATCTGGAAGGAGGTCGGGTTCTTCCTGATCATCTTCCTGGCCGGGCTGCAGAACATCCCGAAGGACCTGCAGGAGGCCGCGGCGCTGGACGGCGCCGGCTCGCTGCGCCGGCTGCGCTACGTCACGCTCCCGCTGCTCAAGCCGATCACCGTCGTCGTCCTGGTGATGGCGGTCATCCGCGGCTTCCAGTCGTTCAGCCCGCAGGTGGTGCTCACCGGCGGCAGCTTCGGCACCGAGGTGATCAACCTGTTCGTGTACAAGACGGCCTTCGCCAGCGCCCGCATGGGCCGCGCCTCCGCCGTCGCCGTTCTCATGTTCATCCTGCTGCTCATGGTGACGTTCGTGCAGCTGCGCGCGCTGCGGAGGTCGGCATGAGCGCGGGGATCGTGGCGCGCCCGGCGCCCGTGTCGCGCCGGCGCCGGCCGGTGGGGAAGATCGTCGTGTTCGTGCTGCTGCTCGCCGGCGGCCTCGTGTTCGCGTCGGTGTTCGTGTACGCGGCGTTGTCCGCGGTGAAGCCGGCCGACGAGGTGCTGACCAGTCCGATGCGCTGGCTGCCGACGCAGTGGCTCTGGGGCAACTTCACGCTGCCGTTCGAGCAGGCACCGTTCGCGCGGTACTACCTCAACAGCACCGTCGTCGGAGTCTCGGTGACGTTGCTCAACGTCGTCACCTGCACGCTGGCCGGGTACAGCTTCTCCAAGTTCGCCTACCGCGGCCGCAACGTGCTGTTCCTGGTCGTGCTGGCGACGCTGATGGTGCCGCTGGAGGTCATCTACGTGCCGCTGTACGCGCTGGTCTTCGACCTGGGCTGGGTGAACAGCTTCGCCGGGCTGATCATCCCGTCGGCCACCAGCGCGTTCGGGATCTTCCTGATGCGCCAGAGCATCGACGGCCTGCCCGACGAGCTGCTCAAGGCGGCCCGCATCGACGGCGCGGGCGAGCTGCGGATCCTGTGGAACGTCGTGACGCCGATGATGGTCTCGCCGATGGCCGCGCTCGCGTTGTTCATCTTCATGACCAACTGGGACAGCCACCTGTGGCCGCTCCTGGTCGGCAACGACGAGGAGCACCGGACGCTGCCGGTCGGGCTGGCGGCGATGCAGGCGAACAACCTCGGCTCCGGCGGCCTGCCGATGATGATGGCCGCGGCGCTGCTGGCGCTGCTGCCGACGTTGCTGCTGTTCCTGGTTCTCCAGCGCAAGTTCGTCGAAGGGATCACGATGACGGCGGGGATCAAGTGAGTCTGGAGCTGGCCGTCGACGGCGGGCAGACGAACCTGCGGATGGCGCTGGTCCGTGACGGCGCCGCCGTCGAGATCGCGCACGCCGGCGGGTTCGCGTACAGCGCCGAGACCGACCTGCTGGACAGCGTCTCCGACGCGGTCATGGAGGCGTACGGCGCGCTCGGGTCGCCGGCCGGCGTGCGGCGGATCTGCCTCGGGCTGACGGCGGCGCCGTTGCGGCCGGACCGGCGCCGCCGGCTGGCCACCCGGATCCGCGACCGCCTGGGCGGCGCGGAGGTGTGGCTGGGCGCGGATATGGTCACCGCACACGCCGGCGCGCTCGGGGGCGACCCTGGAGTGGTGATCGCGGCCGGTACCGGCGTCGTCTGCCTCGGCATCGCCGCCGACGGGACCGCGCACCAGGCCGACGGCCACGGCTACCTGCTCGGCGACGACGGTAGCGGGTTCGCGATCGGCCGGGCGGCGCTGCGCGCGGTGTTGGCAGCCCGCGACGGCCGCGGCCCGGCGACGACGCTGACCGAGGCCGCGCAGGAGGCCTTCGGCGACCTCGCCGGGCTGTCCCAGCGCATCTACACCTCGCCCGCGCCGGTGCGGCTGCTCGCCACGTGCACGCCCTGGGTGGCCGCGGTGGCCCGGTCCGGCGACCCGGTGGCGCGCCGCATCTGGGCCGCCGCCGTCGACGACCTGGTGACGACGACGGCGGCCGTGCTGGCCCGCGCGTTCTCCGGCGCCGAGGACGTCCCGGTGTCCTATGCCGGCGGGCTGTTCGCCATCGAGGACCTCGTGCGGCGGCCGTTCGCCGACGCCGTCCAGGTGCACTGTCCCGGCATCCGCGTGCGCGAGCCGCTGGGCAGCCCGCTGGAGGGCGCCGTGCGGCTGCTGGCCGGCGGGCTCGGCCCGTACACGCCGCTGATGCTGACCGCCGGGAGTGACGCACATGTCTGACGCCGTGTTCCCGCTCCGCTCGATCGTCGTGTCGTGCCAGGCCGGGCCGGACAACCCGCTGCACGGCCCCGGTCCGATGGCACTGATGGCACGGGCCGCGGAGGCCGGCGGCGCAGCCGGCATCCGGGCGAACGGCCCGGCCGACGTCGCCGCGATCAGCGCCGCGGTCTCGGTGCCGGTGCTCGGCATCAACAAGACCAGCGACCGCGACGGCGTCTACATCACACCGACGTTCGAGACGGCCGCCGCCGTGGTCAAGGCCGGCGCGACGGTCGTGGCGCTGGACGGGACGGCGCGGCCACGGCCGGACGGTGGCTCGCTGGCGGACCTCGTGGCCGAGATCCACGACCGCCTCGGCGTGCCCGTCATGGCCGACGTCGACACGCTCGACGCCGGCCGGTACGCCCGTGCGGCCGGAGCCGACCTCGTCGGCAGCACGCTGTCCGGCTATACCGCCTCGGGTGGTCCGGGTGACGACGGGCCGGACCTCGCGCTGGTCAAGGCGCTGGCGGGCGAGCTGGACTGCCCGGTCGTCGCGGAGGGCCGGTACTGGACCCGCGACGACGTGCTGGCCGCCTTCGATGCGGGCGCGCACACCGTCGTCGTCGGGACCGCCGTCACGAACCCGATGGCGATCACCCGGCGGCTGGTCGAGGCCGTGCGATGAGGGCCGGGCACGGGTCCGCGACGCTCACCATCCCGGACGGCACACCGCTGGGCGGGTACGCCGCGCGCACGTCACCTTCGTCCGGAGCGCTGGCGCCGCTACGGGTCGACTGCGTGTCGATCGCAGCCGGCCCGGATCGGTTCCTGCTGGTCGTCGCGGAGTTGGTCGGGGTCAACGCCGACCTCGTGGCGGAGATCCGCCGGCGGGCCAAGGGTGAGGTCTGGGTCTGCGCGACCCATACGCATTCCGGCCCCGACGTCGGCTCGCGAGCCGGCGGCGGCACGACGCCGGCCTCGTGGCTGACGGCCGTCGCGGACGCGGCCGCCGAGGCGGCCCGGCTCGCGGTGGCGAGCGAGACCGAGTGCGTCGCGAGCCACCACGACGGCGGGCTCGACGGCGTCGGCTCTCGCCGCAGCGCCGACACCGGCGAACGGCGGGTCCCGGTGGACCTGCTGCGTTTCGCCGACGGCGACCGGCTCGCCGGGGTACTGGCCGTGGTACCGGTGCACCCGACGGTACTGCCGGCATCGTCGTCGGTGGTCAGCGGGGACCTCACGGCGTGGATCCGGGAGGAGCTGCGGGCGCGGCTCGACGGGTCGCCGTGGATCGTCGTCGCCACCGGCGCGGCCGGCGACATCAGCACCCGCTGGACCCGCACCGCGCAGACCGTGGCCGAGGGTCGGCGGCTCGCCGGCCTGGCGGCGCAGCAGCTCGCCGCGCTCGCCGCCGCGCCGGGCCGGGCCTGGACCGCCGACGACGGCATCGCCGCGGCCCGCGCGACGCTGCCGCTGCCGACCCGCCACGACGACCGGAAGCGGCTCGCCGGCCTGCGCGAGGCGTTCGCCGCCCAGCTGGCCGGGCTGGCCGACGACGACCCGGCCGGGCGCGCCGTCGTCACCGCGCTCCAGGGCGTCGAGGCGGCCGCCGACCGGGCCGACGGCCCGGAGACGGTGCCCCTGGAGCTGGCCGCCGTCCGGCTCGGCGGGCTGACGTTGCAGGGCATCGGTGGCGAGCCGTTCCTCGCGCTGCGCGATACCGCCGCGCCGTCCGTGCTGCTCGGCTACGCCAACGGCTACGCCGGCTACCTGCCGGCCGCGGCCGACTTCGCCACGCCGAGCTACGAGGTTCTGATCTCACCGTTCCGCCCCGACGCCGCCGAGCGGGTCGCCGGGGTCATGCACGACCTCGTCCACCGCACCACCCACGGAGGCTGACACCCATGACCACCGACGTCGAGCCGATCGGCCAGAAGGCCGCCGCTCGGATCCTGCGGGAGGCGGCCGACCGGCTGATCGCCACACAGGCCGAGGCCATCTCCGCGGCCGCGCGGCTGATCGTCGACGGGCTGCGCGCCGGCGGGCTGATCCAGGCGTTCGCGACCGGGCACTCCCGCTCGATCACCGCCGAGATCGTCGGCCGGGCCGGTGGGCTGGTCCCGGCGAACGCGCTGTCGATCAAGGACCTCGTCATGTACGGCGGCGCCGACCCGCGGGAGATCCTCGACGCCACCGTCGAGCGAGACCCCTCACTGGCCCAGCGCATCCTCGACCTCGCCGAGATCCACCCCAGCGACGTCTTCGTCATCACGTCGAACTCCGGCGGCAACGGATCAGTGGTCGAGATGGCGCGGCTGGTCAAGGCCGCCGGGCACCCCGTCATCGCGATCACGTCGGCCGAGCACAGCGGGCAGATCACGTCGCGGCACCCGTCTGGCCTGCGGCTGTTCGAGCTGGCCGACGTGGTGATCGACAACGGCTCGCCGCGCGGCGACGCCGCCCTCGAGCTGCCTACCGGCGTCCGGATCACCCCGACGTCGTCGCTGACCGGCGTGCTGATCGCACAGCTCCTGGTGACGGAGGTGTGCGGGCTGCTGCTCGCGGCCGGCGAGGACGTGCCGGTGCTGGTCTCGGCGAACGTGCCCGAGGGCGACGCGCACAACGAGGCGCTGTTCGCGCGCTACGGGTCGCGGCTGCGCCCGTCCGAGCCGTGATCACCCGGCCAGCGCGTCGAGGACGATCGCGGTGGCGGCGGCGATGAGGGCCGGGTCGGACTCGGCCTCGGGATCCAGCCGGTTGCTGTAGACGGCGAGCACGATCGGCGCGGCGCCGGGCGGTTCGATGACGGCGATGTCGTTGCGACCGCCGTGTGTCGCCGAGCCGGTCTTGTCCGCGACCACCCAGCCCTCGGGCACGCCGGCCCGGATCAGCTCGTCGCCGGTGGTGTTGGCGCGCATGGTGTCGTGCAGCAGCGTCCGGTCCTCCTCGGCCAGCAGGTCGCCGAGCAGCAGCCCCCGCAGGTTCGCCGCCATCGCCCGAGGCGTCGTCGTGTCGCGCGTCTCGCCGGGCGCCCACTCACTGAGGTCGGGCTCGATGCGGTCGAACGACGTGGTCTCGTCGCTGAAGCCGCGCACGACGGCCTCCAGCCCGTCCGGCCCGCCGACCTGCTCGAACAGCAGGTTCGCGGCGGTGTTGTCGCTGACGGTGATCGCCGCCTGGATGACCTCCAGCAGGGTCAGCCCCGTGCCGACGGCCGGCTCGGTGACCGGCGAGAAGCCGACCACGTCGGCGGCGTCGAACGGGATCACCTGCGCCAGCTCCGCGGGCTCGGTGGCCTGCAATACCGCGGCGGCGGACAGCATCTTGTGGGTCGAGGCGAAGGCGAACCGCTCGTCGGCGCGATGCTCCACCGTCTCGCCGGTTCCGGTGTCGACCGCGTAGACGCCGAGCCGGGCGGCGTAGTCCGTCTCCAGGGCGGCCAACGCGGCAGCGACCGGGGGGCCGGCAATCTCGGCCGGCGGGCTCGTCTCGACGGGTCTGGTCGGGGCCGGGTTGGTCGCCGCCGGAGTCGGCGGGTCGTCCGAGCCGCAGCCGGCGAGGACCGCGGCGGTGACGGCCGCGAGGACCGGAAGGGTGGTGAGTCGCATGCCGTCAGCCTCGTCGCGCCGTCTCATACACGCAAAGACGGATACCGAAGATTCCATGCCGATCCGGCATAGTACGGTGCCGGCATGGACCTGGTCGCCGCCTGCGCCGCGTTCGTCGCCGTGAGCGAGCGCGCAAGCTTCACCCAGGGCGCGGCCGCCATCGGCATCCCGCAGCCGGTCGCGAGCCGCCGGGTCGCGGCGCTCGAGGAGCACCTGGGTGGCGTCGTGTTCGACCGCACGACGCGGCGGGCCGCGCTGACCGACTTCGGACGTGCGATGCTGCCCGCCGCGCGCCGCGTCCTCGACGCCGCCGACGACCTGCGCGTCGGAGCGGTCCGGGCCGGCTCAGCACCGGTCGGTCTCGCGCTGCCCGTCGACCTCCCGCTCGCCGCCCTGGTCGACCTCATCGCCGATGCCCGCGACGCCGGGGTCGCCCTTGTGGTCGAGCACGCCGAGCCGGACCGCCGGCGCGAACTGGTCCGCGACCGAGCCGTCCGGGCCGCCGTCCTGCCGGTGCCGGAGCCGGAGGCGCGGTGGACGGTGCCGCTCGGGCCGGCCACGCTGCGGCCGTCCGCCGGACGGCGGGTGTTCCTTGCCGAGTTCCGGCCTCGGCGCGACGCCGGCACGCCCGACCGGCGCCTCTGGCTGCGGCCCGAGGACGATGTGCCGCACGTGGGCGACGCGCTCGCGCGGCTCGCCGTCGCCGCTGGGCTCCGTCCGTCCCAGCTGCGGGTGTCGTCGCTGGCCGGCGCCGTCGCCGAGGTCATCCGCACCGACGACGCGCTGCTGTGCACGCCGCGCGAGGCGGCCGACACCGGGCTGACCTGGCGGCCGCTCGGCGACGCGCCGCTGGTGCGCGGGTACGCCGTCGTCGCCGCGTCGGTCCTCGACACCGACCGCACGACGGCGACGCTCGGGCCACTGCTGGCCCGCTGTCTCGGCGCGGACCCGTCGTGACGTCTCTGCGCGAATGGCGCGAGCGCCTCGACGACGCCGGACTGGCCGGCTCGTTCCTCGTCCGCAACCTCGACGACGGAGCCGAACTGGCCCTCGACGCCGACGTCGAGCTGCCGATCGCATCGCTGGTCAAGCTGCCGCTGGCGCTCGCGACGCTGGACCGGATCAGTCGCGGCGAGCTGGACGGCGCGCAGCCGGTCGAGGTCGCGCCGGGCCGGGTCGACACCCCCGGGCCGACCGGCATCACCCGGTTCCATCACCCGGCCCGCGTCGCCGTCGCCGACCTCGTGTACCTGAGCACGTCGCTGAGCGACAGTGCCGCCACGGACGCGCTGTTCGACCTCACCCCGCCGGGGCGGGTCGCGGCCGTCCTGCGCGAGCTGGGCATCGACGGGTTCACGCTGCGGCACCGCATGGACGTCCTCATGGCGACGCCCGCCGAGGCGCTGGCCGGCGGGCTGCGTCACGACCTCGCTATCGGGACCACCGGGCGCAGCGGCGGCAGCCCGATCGCCGAGCTCGACGTCGCCCGGGCCAACACCGCGACGGCGCGGTCGCTGGCCGGGCTGCTCGCCGTCATCTGGACCGGCGGCACGATCGACGCGGCGGTGGCGGCGCGACTGCGGCAACTGCTGGCCGCGAACGTGCACCGCAACCGGCTCGCGCCGGAGTTCGTCAGCGACGCCTCGACATGGTCGTCCAAGACGGGCACGCTGCTCAACCTGCGCCACGAGGCCGGCGTCGTCGAGCACGCCGACGGCGGCCGGTTCGCCGTCGTCGCGCTGACCCGGTCGCAGGTCGCGGCGGCCGCCCAGCCGGCCGCGGAGATCGCCATGGGCCGGGTCGCCCGCGGCCTGCACGACGAGCTGCGCGGGCGCTGAGTGCCGGATCAGCTCCAGGTGAGGCCGGACCGCGTCGCCCAGTAGGCCTTCGGGTCCTCGGCGAGGTCGTCCGGCAGGTCGCCGGGCACGACGTCGCTGGCGGTGAGGTTGCTGCGCAGCTGGTGGACGGTGGTGGCGCCGCTGAGCGCGACGTCGGTGAACGACTGCCGCAGCACCGCGCCCAGCGCCAGCGCGTCGGGCGCGACCCCGGCCGCGTCCGCCGCTGCGCGGAACCTCGCCACGTCGCCGCGATCGGTGAGCCGCCCGTTGGCGACGCCCTCCTTGACGACGACGAGCCAGCCGGCGTCGTGGACCCGGGCCAGCGCCGGGCCGGCGGACGGCTCCAGCACGTTCCACGTCGCCTGGACCGCGCGGAACGGCGCCCGGCCGGCCGCCGTCACGGCCAGCGCGCGTTCGATGACGGCGCCCTGGTCAGGGCCGCTGGCCGAGAACCCGACGGTGACGCCGTCGTCCGTCAGCGCGGCCAGCCGGTCCAGCAGTTCGGCGTCGTCCAGCGCCGAGCTGTCCGACGTGAGGCTGTGCACCAGATACACGTCGGGCGGCCCGCCCAGCGCCGTGAGCGTCTCCTGCCACTGCCGCTCGAACGTCGCCGCCGAGTGGTCCTTCACCTCGTGCACCTCGGCGTCGACGCGCCAGTCGGCGGTGTACGTGTAGCCCCATTTCGAGCCGACGGTCAGCTCGTTGCGGCGGCCGGGATGCGCCGCGAGCCACTCGCCGAGGAACCGCTCCGCCAGGCCGTACGACCGCGCCGCGTCGACGTACCGCACGCCCGCCGCCCACGCCGCATCGAGCACCGTGTGCGTACGCCCCCGCAGGTCGTCCACCGTCGCACCGTCGCGGAAGTCGTCGCCGTGGCCGAGGGTGAGATAGCCGGGCCGGCCCAGGGCCGCCAGACCCAGCCCGATGCCCCGCACGGCCGGACGTTCTCCCCGCGTCGTCACCGTGTCAGGGTAACGACGCGGCCTCACCGCGGCGTCAGCGGCAGCGCGACCTCGATACGCGTCCCGTCGTCGGCCGGGCTGCTGACCCGGATGGTGCCGCCGAGTGCCTCGACCCGGTCGTACAGGCCCGTCAGCCCGGTGCCGCGGCCCTGGGCGGCCCCGCCGACGCCGTCGTCGTGGACGAGGAGGTACAGCTCGCCGCCACGCTCCTCGACGACAAGCTCCACGTACGTCGCCTGCGCGTGCTTGACGGTGTTGGTGAGCGCCTCCGAGGCCACGTAGTACGCCGCGACCTCCACCGCCTCGTCGTAGCGGTGGTCGAGGCGGACAGCCAGCTCGACCGGGACCGGCGAGCGACGCGCCAGGGTGCGCAGCGCGGGGCCGAGACCGCCCTCGGAGAGGATCGCCGGGTGGATGCCGCGCGACAGCTCGCGCAGCTCGTCCAGCACCGTGGTGACGTCAGCGGCGAGCCGGCTGAGGTCGGCGCTCAGACCGGGCAGCTCGTCCGGCACCTCCGCCTCGACGTTGCGCAGCTCCAGGGCGAGCGAGACAAGCCGCTGCTGTGCGCCGTCGTGCAGGTCGCGCTCGAGCCGGCGGCGGGTGGCGTCGGCCGCGGCGATGACGCGGGCGCGCGACGCGGCGAGCTGCGCCCGGCTCTCGGTGTTGGCGATGGCCGTGGCGACGATCTCGGTGAACGCGACCAGCCGGTCCTCGGTGTCGGGCGGGAGCGGCCCGGCCCGCGACGCCACGCCGATGCTGCCCCACAGCCGCGACTCCACCACGATCGGACTGGCCACCGCCGACGTGATCTCCTCGCCGCCGAGACTCGGCGCCGGCTCGAGCGGCTCGGCAACCCCGGTGTAGTCGAGCCGGGCGGACCGGCCGGTGCGCAGCACCCGCTCGATGACCGACGGCGTCTCCGGCCGCCACCGCGCACCCGGCCGGCGTCGCTCGGCATCGCGCCAGCCGCGCGACGCGAGGTACGTCGCCGTCCCGTCGCTCTCGAACCGCAACACCGCGGTGGAGTCCGCGCCGAGCAGCCCGACCACCTGGTCGGCGACCGCCCGGAAGACAGGGCTCGGGTCGGCGCCGCCGCGCGCGGCGAGCGTCGCCACCCGGCGCAGCGCGGCCTGCTCGTCGGCGTTCCGCCGGAGCTCCGCGCGGGCCTCGGCGTTAGTGACCGCGGTGGCGACCAGTTCGGTGAAGCGCAGGAGCCGCTCCTCCGTCTCCGGCGGGAACGCCCGCGGGTTCCGTGCCGCCACTACGACGAGGCCCCACGGTTCCCCGCGGACGACGATCGGGCAGCCGATCAACGACCGCAGGCCGAACTCCCTGACGGACGCGGCGATTTCGTCGTTCCCGAGCGGTACGTCGGAGACCCGGACCGGGCCGCCGGTGCGCTGCACCTCGCGGGCGACGCCCACCTCGCCCACGGCGATCCGGACGCCGTCCGGCAGCCGCGTCGGCGCCCGGCTCCAGGCGGCGATGCCAGCCACCGTCCCACCGGGCTCGTAGCGCCCCAGCCGGGCGAGGTCGGCGGCGCAGAGCAGACCCACCTCGCGGGTCACGGCCTCGAACAACTCCGTCGCGGGTGTCTCCCGGGCCGCCAGCATCGCGACCCGCCGAAGCGCCGACTGCTCGTCGGCGAGCTCCCGCGACCGCGCCGCGCTGAGGCGCAGCCCCGCGGCGAGCTCGTCCACCACGAACGCGGCCGCCAGGAACACGGCGAACGCCACCACGGCCGGGCCCTCGCTGTGGGCCGGCGCGATGACCAGGACGAACGTGGCCACGCTCAGCGCCGACACCAGCGCCGCGGGCCCGGCTCCCCAGTGGATCGCCACCGGCAGGACGGCCAGCAGGTACAGCACGAGCAACCCGCGGGGCGGCAGGCTCAGATTCAGGATCGCGACCAGACCGGTCACCAGAACCACGAGGCCGGCGCCGATGAACACCCCACCCGCCCACCGTCGCGGCGGCGAGCCGGTCAGGAATCCTGACGCATCACTGCTCTCCCGACGCCACCACATCTCGCACGGCCCTCGCCGACAGGTCGGCCTTCCAGACGAATCCGGCTGCCGGGCTCGCCGACACCAACTCTGCGACGTCCTCCTCCCGGCGGGTGGAGATGAGGACGACCTGCGGACCCGCCTCGGCCGCGGCGATCCGGTGGACGAGGTCGAGGCCGCTCTCGGTGCCGATAGCGATGTCCACCAGCACGACGTCCGGTCGCAGGGCGCCGATCAGCTCGAGGGCCTGTGTCGTCGTGGTCGCGGTTCCCACCACCTCCAGGCCGCCGCGCTCGAGGCTGGAGCGCGCCACGGCCAGGAATCGCTCGTTGTCATCAACGATGACACAGCGCCGCACCACCGCACCAGCATTGCACCAGAGCATCGGCCCGGCATTGCTGCTAACGGGAATCCCGGCCCGCGCCGAAGGTTTTCGGCGCGGACAGGAACTCCTGCATAGCCACGGCGGCGTCGCGCAGCCGCTGCGAGAGCTGCAGCGCCTGCTCGACATCCAGTTCGTACTCCGCCGCGTCGCCGCCGTCCCCGGCCAGCCGAACCCGCAGCAGACCGGTGTGGTGTTCGCCGTGCACGGTCGCCGACAGGCGTGGGTCGGCCTCGGGGACGGCGGCGGGCGGGCCGGCGTGGAGGGGATCGCCGGCCTGGGAGAAGCCGGCGCGGGGGGTGCCGGCTGAGGAGTCGTGGTGCCAGGGGGCAGCGTTGGGGGGGTCCGGCTTCCAGCCCGGCACCACGACGTCATGGGGATGGTCCGGACGGACGGGGGTCCCGGCAGTGGCCGTCGGGCCATGGACGACGTGGACCATGCGGCTCATTGCGGACCTCCTCGCACACTCGAACGGACGCTTCCCTCGAGCTTCCCTCCGGCCGCCCGGGCGGCGCATCGGGGACAGCAGGAGTTCCGGAATTCCAGCTAGCCGGTAGAAGAATCACCCGCTGGCCCTGACGACACGGCCGCCGGCCGCGGCGATGCTGGGAGCACGGGGGTGGAAGGAGCCGAACCATGCTGGCCCACCAGGAAGATCTGTCGACCCGCGACCTCGTGGCGATGCTCAACGTGCCGCTCGAGGCCATCCCGTCCGTCGTCCAGGAGACCGGGCGGCTGCTGGCGGCACGGCTGACCGCGCCGTCCGCCGAGGACGCACCTGGCGGCCGGCCTTCTGACTAGCGTTGCTCGAGAAACGTGAGCACCGCCAGCACCCGCCGGTGATCCTCGTCGGTCTCCGGCAGGTCGAGCTTGGTGAGGATGCTGCGCACGTGCTTCTCGATCGTGCCCTCGGTGACCCACAGCCGCCGTGCGACGCCGGCGTTGGACCGTCCCTCGGCGACCAGCGCCAGCACCTCCCGCTCGCGCTCCGTCAGCACCGCCAGCGGATCGTGTCGGCGTTGGGCGCCGACCAGCTCCTGCACCAACGCCGGGTCGACGACAGTCGCGCCGCGGGCCACCCGCTCCACCGTGTCGACGAACTCCGCCACGTCCGTGACCCGGCTCTTCAGCAGGTAGCCGATGCCCTCGCCGCTGGCCAGCAGCTGCATGGCGTGCTCGACCTCGACGTGCGCCGACAGCACCAGGATCGCCGTCGCCGGATGATCCCGCCGGATCGCGTGCGCCGCCTCCAGCCCCTCGGTCGAGTGCCCCGGCGGCATCCTGATGTCGACGATCACGAGGTCCGGCTCGCTGCGCGCGACGAGGTCGAGGAGTTCGGGCGCGTCCCCCGCCTGCCCGACGACGTCGAACCCTGAGCGGTCGAGCAGGCTCGCCAGCCCCTCCCGCAGGAGGACGTCGTCGTCGGCGATGACGACCCGTGTCACGCTCATCCGGTCACCTCGGCCCCCCGGACCCGCGCGCGGGCCCTTGGAACCAGTCTGACAGCGAACCGGCCGTTCGGGGCGTCCCACTCATTCCGGGGTGCGCGGCGGGCACTGTGCAATCTGCACGTCGGGTACCTGCGGAACCCCCAGCAAGGTGATGGCTGTGCGCACTGGTTGCGTCTTTCGAGGTCAGACGAGACTGAGCAACGCGTAGCACCACCCGAGCCGAGACCCCGTCCGGTCCGGCCGAACTTGCGGAGGTCAGCATGCACAGCGCCGCGCAGCTCGTCCCCGACCAGCGAACCACAGGTCACGAACGGCCCGCCGGCAGAGAGCGTCGTCGCTGGTGGCGGCGCGTGCTGTCGGTGCTCGGCCGCGGCCTGGTCGTCCTGCTCGCCTTCCTGGCGATTCCGTCCGCAGCGTTCGTCGCCGACTCCAGGGCCTACGAGCAGAGCCGGTACGCGCAGCCGGAGCCCACCGCGGGCAGCGCTTTAACCGCTGCCACGCCGCCGGCGCACGATCCCAGCAAGCCCACCGCTGTCGTCGTTGTCGGCAACAGCGGTGCCAATGTCGCCGACACACTGGTCCCGTACGACATCCTGGCCGAGACCGGAGCGTTCAACCTCTACACGGTCGCTCCCGAACGCCGCCCGCTGCCCCTGCTCGGCGGGCTGGACCTGGTGCCCGACCTCAGCTTCGCGCAGCTGGAGCAGCGGCTGGCTGGGTCGGCGCCTGACGTCACCGTGGTACCGGACATGCCCCAGTCCGACGATTCCGACGCCGCGGTGACGGCGTGGCTGCGAGACACCGCCAGCGACGGGCTGCTGCTCGGCGTGTGCACCGGTGCACGGCTGCTCGCCGAGGCTGGACTGCTCGACGGCCGGGAGGCGACCTCGCACTGGTACCGGCTCCGCACCCTGCAGAACGACAACCCCGGCGTGATCTGGCGGCGCGGGCTGCGATACGTCGACGACGGTGATGTGATCACCACCGGTGGCCTGCTCTCTTCGGTAGACGGGACGCTGCGTGTCATCGAGCGGCTGTTGGGCACCGACACCGCGGTGGCGGCTGCCGAAACCGCGGGCTGGCGGTACTACTCACCGGGGAAGGCCGCGACGCTGCCGCGTTCACAGCTGGCTCCCGACGACGCCGTCACGCACCTGCTCAACCTCGGCTTCCGGGCCGACAACACCACCATCGGGGTGGTGCTCACCGATGGAGTCGGGGAGCTCGAGCTCGCCGCGGCGTTCGCCCCCTACGCCGAAGTCAAGGCCGCCCGGACCGTCGCGATCGCAACCGACGACGACCCCATCCGCTCCCGCCACGGCCTGACGTTCCTTCCCCGAGCCGACCTGGACGCGACAGTCCGCGTCGATCACCTCCTGGTCCCCGGCACCGAGACTGCTGCCAACCCGGACGATGACATCGTCGCCGCCGCTCGCCGCGCCGACGTGCCCGTGGCCTATCTGCACGCCCAACCGGGCTTCGCGTTCGACCCGGCCCTGCGGGAGATGGCACGCATCACGGACATCCGCACGGCACTGTGGACCGCCAAGATCTTGGAATACCCAACCGCAGAGCTGGGCCTGACCGGTCGCAGCTGGCCATGGACGCTGGCCATGCGCCCTCTCCTCCTCGGCCTGGCCGGACTGGCCCTCGCCCTAGGCGTCAACCTCGTCATCAGGCGGCGACACAGGCAGGCAACGACAACGCGGTGGTAACCGGCGCCCAGCTGCGAGACTCCACGGAACGGAGATGCGAAGATGAGTGAGCACGAGGTCGTCGTGGTCGGAGGCGGTCAGGCCGGATTGGCCGTTGGCTACCACCTACGCCGAGCAGGTGTCGACTTCACGATCGTCGAAGCGGGCGCGCGACTCGGTCACGTGTGGCGGGAGCGGTGGGACTCGCTGCGGTTGTTCACACCCGCGCAGTACGCGGGCCTGCCAGGAATGCCGTTCCCGGCTCCCCCCGACACCTATCCCGGCAAGGACGACGTGGGCGAGTATCTGGTCGCCTACGCCGAGCGGTTCGCACTTCCTGTCCGCCTCGGCGCCCGCGTCACCGGGCTCGTCCGCACCGACGGCGGCTTCGACCTGACCCTGCAGCGCGGACAACAGCGCGGACAGCACCTCGTCGCGCGTCAGGTCGTGGTCGCCACGGGTCCGTTCTCGGTTCCGTACGTCCCGAGGGTGGCGGCGGGTCTGGCGCCCGACGTCACGCAGATGCACACCTCCGATTACCGCAGTCCCGACCAGATCGCGCCGGGTCGGGTCGTGGTCGTCGGCGGTGGCAACTCCGGCTTCCAGATCGCTGCCGAACTCGTCAACTCCGGGCGCAAGGTGGAGTTGTCCGAGCGCCGCCGCAACCGCAGCGTTCCGCAGCGGCCGCTCGGACGTGATCTGTTCTGGTGGCTCGATCGGCTCGGCCTGGTCCGCGCAACCGCGGACTCGCGCATCGGCACGAGACTGAAAGCCAGGAACGTCCCAGTCATCGGCTCCTCCCGGAGGGACCTGCGGCGGCACGGGGTCACCTTCCGGCCTCAGACCACCAGCGCCGCCGGCTCGACGGTGAGCTTCGCGGACGGCTCGAAGAGCAAGGCCGACACAGTGGTCTGGGCGACCGGCTACCGCGTCGACGACACCTGGGTCAGAGTTCCCGAAGCCCTCGACGATCAAGGACAGCTGATACAGCGCAGGGGAATCACGCGCGTCCCCGGCCTGTACACGATCGGCCGGACCTGGCAGCACACACAGGGATCGGCCCTGCTCGGCTTCGTGCAGTATGACGCTGCCTGGTTGGTCGAGCACCTCACCAACAGCTCCGGCAACTGATACTGCCAACGGCACGTGGCCCGAGGTGCGCCCAGACTTGCCCCGTTTTCCTGATCGCTGCGCGTTCTTGGCCGCAGACGCGTGGTCGAGGCAAGAGAACGGGGCAGCAGACGGCGAACGTCACGGGTCAGCGTCGCCTGCGGGAATGCTGCACGCCGCCACGAACGCGAGCTCGACCCTCAGAGGGTGCCCATCTCGACGATGCGGTGCTTGATTCCGTACGCGACTGCGGCGGTTCGCGAGTCGACGTTGAGCTTGGTGAAGATGTTGGACACGTGGCGATGGACCGTGCGCTCACTGAGGTGCAACTCGTTGGCGATCGCACGGTTCGCCTTGCCGCGGGCGATGAGGCAGAGGACCTCGATCTCCCGTCGAGTGAGCCCGTGCTTCTCTGAACCAGCGTCCGTGGCCGCGACGATCCGGTCCAGCTGAGCCAGATCCGGACGTGCGCCGAGCCGTTCGAATGTGTCCCGGGCCGCTGCGAACTGGAGGCGCGCACCATCGTGGTCAGCGAGCGCGCGGCAAGCCTGCCCGATCAGGACGTTCAGTTTGGCCACCTCGTGCGGCACATCCTGGTACTGCCAGATGCCGACGGCCCGCCGAAGGAGTGGCAACGCACCTGCCGGGTCGCCCTCGGAGAAGGCCAGCGCGCCCCTGACGGCCGACCTCTCGGCCTCGATAACAGGCGTCCTCAGCTCCTGCGTGATCTCCTCGAACTCGGTCACGAAATCCCGGGCCGCCTCGATCTTCCCCTCCTCGAGGTGGATGGCGACCGCGGCCTTCAACAGGTCGAGGCGGTCGGGCTTCGCGGTCGCCTCGGTCAGCGCGCGCCGGACGCCGGCCGACGCGGCGTCGGCGTCACCTTCGGCGAGTCTGAGGAGGGCGAGTCCCGGCTGTGTAGGGCAGCCATGTTCCGCGGCGCGGCGGTAGGCGTCTTCGGCGGCATCCCACTCGCCACGCTGCCGGCGTACCTCCCCGAGCTGGTAGTACGCGTGGCCGCAGACCCAGCCGGTGTAACCGTCGAGGTCGGCACAGACCGCGGCGATCTCGTCGAGGGCGTCCGGCCAGGCACCGTTGAGGAGCATCAACCGTGAGCGGTAGATGCGGCAGTTCCCGAGGTATGCGCCTACCAGATTGTTCAGCGAATCGAGCCACCTGGCCATCGACCGGTTCCACGCCCGGGCGCGAGCGAAGTCGCGCGCCAGACAGCACCCGCGGACGGCGGCGCAGTAGATCCATGGGGTGACGCGTGGCGACAGGCCATGGTCGAGGAGAATGGCCATCGCCTCCTCCAGGCGATCCAGCCCGTCCTGGAGCCGCCCGTCGTCGATCAGGGTCTGACCCCACATGCTCAAAGCCCATGGGACCACCTCGCCCTCACCATCGTCGACGATCGCCCTCAGCAGCTCGTCGGCGCGAGAGTAGTCGCCCGTCGTTGCGTGGAACATCGCTTCGGGGATCTTGAGCCACAGGCTTGTGGCCATGTCGGGGCCCAGGGTGCGGCGCGCCTGCCTGAGCCAACCGTTTGCGTGGACGAGCTCATTGTTGTTCAACAGGACCCACCACAGCCAGAACGCGACCTGCGCCGCGTCATCGAGCTCGTGGGCCCTGACCTGGAGGTCGAAGACTCGCTGGAGCAGGGCGACCGCCTCGTCACCCCGGGCAGAGACCTGGGCCGCCTCGGCGAACGCCTCCAGATCCTCGACGGCGAGCGGCTCCTCGGCGTCTGCCGCGGCGTACTCCGCGCACGCCTCCGCCCACCGGGAGGCACGGTGAAGGTCCCGTGCGCGGGCCAGGTGTGCCGTGGCGGCGGCCTCCATGCCACCAGCATGGCCCGCCGGATCGCGGATGGGTAGTTGTACCCAGGCCCTCGGACTCAGGGTGGCAGCCAATGCCGATCCGTCCCGCTGCTCGGCCGGCCAGTCTCAAATCAGAAGCTCGCAAGGCGGGCACCACAGGAACGAGACCTACGACCTAAGGGGTTCCGATGAAGACAACAAACGTGAACGGCATCGAGTTGGCCTACAACGTCCAGGGTGAGGGGGAACCGGTGCTGTTCATCCATGGCGCCATCTGGGCCGACTTCCTTCGTCCGTTGGCCGAACAGCCGGCGTTCAGCGGGTTCCAGAGGATCCGCTACCACAGGCGCGGATACGGCGAGAGCGGCGGACCGGCCGGTGGCTTCGGCATGCAGGCGGCCGACATCGTCGCCCTGTTGGACCACCTCGAGGTGGACCGGGCACACCTTGTCGGCCATTCCGAGGGTGCGATGATCGCTCTCGTACTCGCAGCCTCCCACCCCGACCGAGTACGGTCTCTGGCGCTGCTCGAGCCGCTGCCGTCGAGCAGTTGGCTGGCTGCCAGCGACTTCGCGGACCTGCTGAGAATTCTGGAACCGGCATTCGCGGCGATGGTGGGTCATTACCAGGCGGGTGACATCGCAGGCGCCTACGATGCGCTCTTCGAGCCAACTGGTCTGGATTGGCGCGCGGCGGCGGAAGCCGCGGGGCCCGGCGTCGTCAACCAGGGCATCAAGGACGCGGCAACATTCGTCGAGGGCGAAGCTTCCGCATTGGTCCAGTGGAACTACGGGGTCGAGCAGGCGGCAACGATCGACAACCCAGTGCTCTCGTGGGGTTCCGCTTCGGAGAACCCGGTCAACCCCGCGACGCGAGCCTTCCTCCACGAGCTGTTCCCGCAGCGTGAGGAGGTAATCCTCGAGGCTGGAGATCACTTCTCGGTCACCACGGACCCAGCGGCCGTAGCCGAGCCGATCGCAGAATTCGTCTCACACCACACCGCGGCCCCGGCGCTCACGTGAGGTTGCGTCAATAGTGGTCGGGCGCCTGGACCCAGGGTCATCGTGGCCACCCGCCCCGATCGGCGTACGTCGTCAGGCCTGGGTGGCGGGCGGTGTGGTCTGCCGACGCATCGGTGATCGCGATCGCCGAACGCATGGCATCAAGGAGGTTGCGATGCACGACGCCGGCCGGCACTCCAGCCTCGTGCGTCCGAGCCAAGTGGACGCGTTCACGCCGGGGCAGGTGGGGCCGAAATCTGCCACAGTGGGACCAGGATCGAGAGGCTCTGGTGTGACACGCCCGACCGGCTCCGCGGGGTCGCGGAACCACAGCCCGGTGGCTGCCCGCGGGCAGTGGGTGGCCGAGTACGTGCGCCTCAGCGACCGCGACGTCGATGACCTGACCGCTGGGGAGCTCGAAGCACTCGCGGACTCAGCCTGGCTGCTGTGCCACGTCGACGAGGCGATGACCGCGCGGCGCCAGTCCTTCGCGGCGTACGCCGACGCTGGCGACCACCGCGCCGCAGCTCGGCAGGCGTGGCGGCTGTTCTGGGAGAACCTGTTTGCAGGCGACCAGGCGGTGGCACTGGGTTGGCTACGTCGGGCGCGACGCCACCTGGCGAGCCTGACCGAGGTCCCGGAGCATGGGCTGGTGGCGCTGGCCGACGCCGAGTTGGCTCTCAACCGGGGCCAGCTGGACGAGGCTCGGCGCCGGGCTGCGGACGCTGTCGCACTCGGGGAACAGACAAGCAGTCCCGCAGTGATCGCACTCGGACTGGTCTTGCAGGGTCGGATCCAGCACGCGCTCGGTCAACTCGACGAGGGGTCCTCGGCCCTCGACGAGGCTATGACGTTCGTGCTCACCGGCCAGCTCACGGACTACTTCTGCGGGGCCGTGTACTGCGCCGTCATCGCCGAGTGCCGAGCGGTTGCGGACCTGCCACGCGCGTCCGAGTGGACGGAGGCAGCGCGCGCCTGGTGCGACACCCTTCCCGCAACCACGCCCTTCCACGGGATCTGTCGCGTCCACCGGGGTGAGGTCCTGGGGCTGCTGGGTCGATGGGTCGAGGCCGAGGCGGAGATCCGGGCCGCAGCCGAGGAGCTGGCGAGCGGGAAGCCCCTGTCAGCGGCGAGTGCGCTCTGCTCCCTTGGAGAGATTCGCCGGTGGCGCGGCGATCTGACCGGCGCCGAGCAGGCGTATCTGCGCGCCCACCAGCTCGGCGGCGACCCGCAGCCAGGAATCTCGCTGGTGTGGTTGGCGCAGGGCCGGGTCGAGGCGGCCCTGGCGGCGCTGCGGACGGGCCTCGTCGACGAAAGCCGCGCGGACGAGGAGCGGGCAGCGTTCCGGTGGGCCCAGCTCGAGGCCGCGCCGGTGACCGGTGACGTGGACCTGGCCCGCGAGTCCGCAGCCGAGCTGACCTCCATCGCCCAGCGCACGCGTCTCCCGGTTCCGCAGGCACGCGCCTCCCACGCTCGGGGAGTGGCCTTCCTCATGGAGGGCAGCTTTCCACGCGCCCTCTCCGAACTGCGCGACGCCCAGTCAAGGTGGGCGTCCCTGAGCCTCCCGTACGAGGAGGCATACGCCCGCACCTGCCTCGGCGTGGCGCGGCGCCACCTGGGTGATGCGGAGGGCGCCGCCCTCGACATCGAGGCCGCGCACTCGTCCCTGGGCCGTCTCGACGCGGATCCGGAGCCGCCGACGTTCCTGGCCCTGTTGGGCGTCCACTTCGACCGTCCTGCGGTGTTGTCGCCCAGGGAGACCGAGGTGCTGCGTCTCATCGCGTCCGGCATGACCGACCGTGAGATCGCGGTCACCCTGTCGATCAGCGAGCACACGGTGGGTCGTCACCTGCAGAACCTCTTCACCAAGCTCGGCGTCTCCACCCGCGCGGCGGCGGCCGCATACGCCGTCCGCTGCGGCCTCGCTTGAGCGACCCCGAATGGTGTGTACACATCAGCCGCCGGGTCGGGCAGGTTTGGTGCGATCGGGCGATGCGCCTCCCCCCTGCGAGGAGTGGACTCGGGTCCAGAGACTCAACCTGATGGAGGTGTCGATGATGACCGAGACGTTCGACGCGGTTGCGTTCAAGCAGAGCCAACGCCGGGACTGGAACGGGGTGGCGCCAGGGTGGCGCCGCTGGTACGACGTAGTGGAGGATGGCGGGCAAGCCGTGACGCGGACGCTCGTGGAGCGGGCCGGCATCGGCCCCGGCGACGCGGTGCTCGACGTGGCAACCGGCTACGGGGAGCCCGCGCTTGCGGCCGCGCGCACGGTCGGCCCGGCCGGCTGGGTCGTGGCCACCGACATCAGCGCCGAGATGCTGGCCTTCGGTCGGGAGCGGGCGGCCGCTCACGGGCTCGCCAACATCGAGTTCGTGGAGGCCGACGCCGAGGGCCTCTCCTTCGACCCAGGGACGTTCGACGCCGTGCTCTCCCGGCAGGGCCTGCAGTTCCTGCCCGACGTCCCCGGTACTCTCCGGCGACTACTGTCCTTTCTCAAGCGGGACGGACGGCTGGCGGCGGCGGTCTGGGGGCCGCCGGCGACGGTGGACTTCGCACGGCCCGTCCCGGTGGTGCTCGCGGAACTGGGGCTGCCGTCACCGCCGCCTGGCCGGCCCGGCATCTTCGCCCTGGCCGACGCCGGCCGGTTGGCCACGCTGCTGGCGGAAGCGGGGTTCCGCGACGTCGAGACCGGCTCCGTCGAGGCTGTCTACGAAACCGCGTCCCCAGAGGCGATGACCGAGTGGACGAAGGACTTGTCCGCCCCCATCGCGAATCTCGTGCGCGGTCAGCCGGACGCTGTGGCCGAGCGGGTATGGCGCAAGGTCACCGAGGCATGGGCCCCGCTGGTCACGCCCGAAGGTCGTGTGCGGACCCGCAACCAGGCGCTCTGGGCGGCGGGCACGTCCAGATAGCCGAAGCCTGCCTGGTCGCGGGACCGCCGGCACAGCCGCCTGGGGAGCGAAGTCGATCCTCCGCTGTCGCTGGGTGAGCTTCTGCCTGGCGGTGCCGGATCGACTGGCGGCTATGGCGGGTCCGTTACCCGACCTACCGCAGCGAATGGCCCACGGTCGGGCTGCAGTGAGTACTGCAGCTCATAGGCTTCCCGGCGCTCGTCCATCGCGTCATACGCTGCAGGAATCGTGCACGCGAGTTCGGGTTCGCGGAACGCGGTCGGCGCCTCGCCGCTGTCAAAGAAGTAGATGGCGTTTCCTTCTTGGAGCGTCGGTGTCGGCAACGATCCCAGCGCGCACGAAGACCGTGCCAATTGCGGTGTTGGCCGCCGCTGAGATTGAGGATGTCGGCGTCATGGGGGCTACGACGAACTGTCGCCGGCGCTGCCGGCCGGGTCCTGTCATCGGCGACACCACCGTGACGACGCGAGTCGAACGACCACACGGCGGCGCCAGATCTCCGTTGATCATGGCGAAGGTCGCCTTTGGCATCGGGCGGGTGGTGACCTTCTCCATGATCAACACCCACTGTCCGCCGCGGCCGTGCCGTCGCGAGTCTCCTGCGCGGATCAGGCCAACGAACCTGAGCGCATGGAAGGGCGGCACCGAGCGGACGACGAATCACCGGATGAACACGCCGAACGAGGCAGCTCCAGGAGCAGTACCGCCGACCTTGTAAGCAAGATCATCCCACGGGATCCCCACAGTCCATGATCGAACCACCGCTAGAGAGTGATCGATATGGCTCTGACCTGTGTCGGGGTGACAGGATTTGAACCTGCGACCTCTTCGTCCCGAACGAAGCGCGCTACCAAGCTGCGCCACACCCCGAAGTGCTGAGCCAGCATATCCGAGCCGGGCGCAGGATCGAAATCCGGTTCAGCACTCGGTCGCCCCCGCCCGCACGACGAGCGTCAGCGCTCACCCGTCAGCGTCAGCAGGGTCGCCTCCGGCGGGCAGGCGAACCGGACCCGCGCGTACGGCGACGTGCCGAGGCCGGCCGAGACGTGCATCCATGCTGCCCCAGCACCGCCGGGTCGCGGATGCCGCGACACACCCTTCGCCCGCGCCGCGTCGAGGTCGCAGTTGGTGACCAGCGCGCCGACCCCGGGGAGGCAGATCTGGCCGCCGTGGGTGTGGCCGGCGAGCAGCAGGCGGTACCCGTCGCGCTGGAAGGCGTCCAGGACCCGCAGGTACGGCGCGTGCGCCACCCCGACGGCCAGATCGGCATCACCGGGAGCCGGTCCGGCGATCTCGTCCAGCCGGTCCCGGCCTAGGTGCGGATCGTCCACGCCGGCGAAGGTCAGCCGCCGCCCGTCGACGGTCAACGCACCGCGGTTGTTCGTGAGGTCCAGCCACCCGGCTGAGCGGAACTCGTCGCGCAGTTCCTTCCACGGCAGGTCGACGGCGTCGGCGTGGTCGCGCGCGTTCTGGTGGCGGATCCGCTCCAGCGGCAGCAGGTAGCGCGCCGGGTTCTTCGGCCGCGGGCCGAAGTAGTCGTTGGAGCCGAAGACGAACACCCCGGGCACACGCAGCAGCGGCCCGAGCGCGTCGAGCACCGTCGGGATCGCCTCGGGGTGCGCGAGGTTGTCACCGGTGTTGACGACGAGGTCGGGCTCCAGCGCCGCGAGCCGGCGCACCCAGGCCGCCCGGCCGCGGTGACCGGGGGTGAGGTGCAGGTCGGACAGGTGCAACACCCGCAGCGGCCGGCTGCCCGGCCCGAGCACCGGGACGTCGAAGCGTCGCAGCCGGTAGGACCGCACCTCGTAACCGGCCGAGTAGACGAGCCCGGCGGCGGCCGACGCCGCCAGACCGAGCGCAACCCGCTTCACGACCATGTCTCCAGACTCCCACAGTCGGACCCCACGGGTACTCTCCTTGCCCATGACCGACGGTGTACGACTCGCCACTCCGCGCGGCCGCGCACTGCTCGCGGCCACGGCGCTCGGTTCCGGCATGGCGTTCCTCGACAGCACCGTGGTCAACGTCGCTCTGCCGACCATCGGGCGTGAGCTGGACGCGAGCCTTGCCGCGCTGCAGTGGACCGTCAACGCCTACACACTCACGCTGGCCGCGCTGATCCTGCTCGGCGGCTCTCTCGGCGATCGTCTGGGCCGGCGGCGCATCTACCTGCTCGGCGTCGTCTGGTTCACGGTGGCGTCGGTGCTGTGCGCGGTGGCGCCGACGGCGGAGGTGCTGATCGCCGCGCGGGCGCTGCAGGGCATCGGCGGCGCGCTGCTGACGCCCGGCGCGCTGGCGATCCTGCAGACCACCATGCATCCCGACGACCGCCCGCGGGCCATCGGCGTGTGGGCCGGCCTGACCGGGGTCGCCGGCGTCATCGGGCCGCTCCTGGGCGGCTGGCTGCTGGAGTTCGACTGGCGCTGGGTCTTCGCCATCAACGTCCCGCTGGCCGCGGTGACCGTTTGGCTGATCGTCGTCACCGCTCCGGAGAGCCGCGACGAGGAGGCCGGCGGCCGGTTCGACGTCGCGGGGGCGGTGCTCGGCGCTGCGGCGCTCGGGGCCAGCACGTACGCGCTGATCAGCTGGCCCGACTCCGGCGCGTCCGTGCTGAACGTCACCATGGCAGTGCTGTCAGTGGCGGCGGCGGTCGCGTTCCTCCACCGGGAGCGGGCGGCCGAGCATCCGATGGTCCCGCTGTCACTGTTCTCCGACCGCACGTTCAGCGGCATCAACCTCATGACGCTCGCCGTGTACGCCGGGCTGTCCGGCGTCATGTTCTTCCTCGTGCTGCAGCTCCAGCTCTCACTCGGCTGGACTCCGCTCGAAGCGGGCATCGCGACCATCCCGACGACGATCCTCATGCTGCTGTTCTCGGGCCGGTCCGCCGATCTCGCCAAGCGGTTCGGCGTCCGCCCGCCGCTGGTCACCGGCTCGCTCATCGGTGCCGTCGGCGTGGTGCTCCTGGCGGCGGTCGGCGACGGCGACAGCTATCTGGTCGACGTCCTGCCGGGCGTGACGCTGCTCGGCATCGGCCTGACGACGCTGGTCCCGACGCTGACGGCGACGGTGATGGCGTCGGCGCCGCAGCACCTCGCCGGCGTCGCGAGCGGCGTCAACAACGGCGTCGCCCGCGCGGCCGGGCTGCTGGCCGTCGCCGCCCTGCCCGCCATCGCAGGGCTGTCCGGCGCGGCGTACGAGGACCCTGAGCTGCTCACCGACGCCTACCGCATCGCGGTGGGCGTCTGCGCGGGGCTGCTCGCCGCCGGCGCCGTCGCGGCGATGACGCTGCGGCCGCGCGTCCTCACCGAGCCGACGGCGACCGCTCCGGCCGCCGCGCAGCCGGAACCGGAACCGGGGCTGGCGCCGGTGTCCGCCCAGGCGATCCGGCCGCCGGCGGCCGTGCCCGCACCGTGCTCGGCGCCGGGGCTGCCACCGGCGCATGGCTGCTGAGGCAGACTAGCCCAAGGCCGACCGCGAGGGTCCCGAGCGGCGGCGAGTACCACAAGGGAAAGGAAATCAGCGCATGGCAGCCCTCAAGGAACGACTCCGCGCCGACCTCACCGCGGCCATGCGCGCCAAGGACGACGTGCGCAAGGCCACCCTTCGCATGGTGCTCACCTCCATCGGGAACGAGGAGGTGGCCGGCTCCGCCGCACGTGAGCTCACCGACGACGAGGTCACCGCCCTGCTGACCCGCGAGGTCAAGCGACGCCGCGAGGCGGCCGAGGCGTTCCGCACCGGCGGCCGCACCGACAGCGCCGCGAACGAGGAGGCCGAGGCCGCCGTCATCGCGGAGTACCTGCCGCAGCCCCTCACCGACGACGAACTGGACGCCATCGTCACAGCCGCCATCGCCGAGGCCGGCGCGGAGTCGCCGCGCGACATGGGCAAGGTCATGAAGCTGGTGCAGCCGCGGGTCCTCGGCCGGGTCGAGGGCAGCAAGGTCGCGGCCGCCGTCAAGGCCAAGCTCGCCTGACCGTGGCCCTCATCCACCGCGCCACACTGCGGCCGACCAAGTTGGAGCTGCTGGCGACCTGGCTGCCGGACCGGCCATGGGCCGCCGGCGCCGGTGCGCTGCAGCAGGCCGGCGCCTACCGGTTCGACGACCCCGCCGGCGAGGTCGGCCTCGAGGCGCACCTCGTCCAGGGCTCCGACGGCACAGTGCTGCATGTGCCGCTGACCTACCGCGGCGCCCCGCTCGCCGGCGCCGAGCACGCGCTCGTCGGCACCACCGAGCACTCGGTCCTCGGCACCCGCTGGGTCTACGACGGTTGCGCCGACCCGGTCTGGGTCGCCGCGCTGGCCCGCGCCGTCCTGACCGGTGCCCCGCAGGCCGAGGAACTGATCGACGTCGACGGCGAGCTCGTTCCGCGCGAGCCGACGGCCGAAGTGACCGGCAGTGGCCGCGAGGACGACCCGTCGCTGCCCGTGGACACTCCGCTGACCCCGCACGACGACGGTCCGACGACGGTCGTGCGGGCAGGCGGTCTGGAGCTGGTCGTCGTCCGCGTCGTCGGCACGGGGCAGGCCGGCGACCACGTCCTGACCGGTAGATGGGCTACGGGCGGACCGGCCACGCTCGCCGCGGTGCGGCCGGCGCCCTGACGACGCCGGGCCGGCGGCGGCGTCAGGCGGCAGTGAGCTCGGCGGCCAGCAGCTCGGCGATCTGCGCGGTGTTGAGCGCCGCGCCCTTGCGGAGGTTGTCGCCGCAGACGAACAGCTCGAGCGAGTACGGATCGTCGAGCGAGCGGCGGATGCGGCCGACCCACGTCGGGTCGGTGCCCACGACGTCGGCCGGGGTCGGGAACTCGCCACGCGCTGGGTCGTCGTACAAGACCACGCCGGGCGCGTCGCGCAGGATCTCCCAGGCCCGCTCGGTGGTGACCTCGTTCTCGAACGTCGCGTGCATGGCCACCGAGTGGGTGGTCACGACCGGCACCCGGACGCAGGTGGCCGACACCTTGAGGTCGGGGAGGTCGAGGATCTTCCGCGACTCGTTGCGGATTTTCAGCTCCTCGGAGCTCCAGCCGTCGTTCTTCAGCGAACCGGCCCACGGGACGACGTTCAGAGCGAGCGGCGCCGGGAACGGGCCGAGGTCAGAGCCGACGACCCGGCGGATGTCGCCCGGGTGAGTGCCCAGCTCGCGGTTGCCGGCGACCTTGTTGAGCTGGTCGTGCAACGTGTCGATGCCGGCCTGACCGGCACCCGACGCAGCCTGGTAGGACGAAGCCGTCAGCGCCGTCAGCCCCAGCTCGGCGTGCAACGCGCCGAGCACGACGACCATCGTCAACGTGGTGCAGTTGGGGTTCGCGATGATGCCGCGCGGCCGGTTGCGGACCGTCCGCGCGTTGACCTCGGGCACCACCAGCGGGACGTCGGGATCCATGCGGAACGCGCCGGAGTTGTCGACCACGACGACGCCGCGCTCGGCGGCGACCGGCGCCCACTCGGCGGACACCTCGTCGGGCACGTCGAACATCGCGACGTCGACGCCGTCGAAGACGTCGGCGGTCAGCTCGTGGACCACGACCTCCTCGCCTCGGACGGTGAGCCGGCGGCCGGCCGAACGCGCCGAGGCGATGAGCCGGATCTCGCCCCAGACGTTCTGGCGGGTCGAGAGGATGTCGCGCATGACGGTGCCGACGGCGCCGGTGGCCCCGACGACGGCGAGGGTGGGACGGTTGTCGCTCATCGCCCGGTACCTCCGTAGACGACCGCCTCGACCTGGGTGGAGTCGAGGTCGAAGGCCCGGTGGATGGCGGTGACCGCGGCGTCGACGTCGTCGGCGCGGACCACCACCGAGATACGGATCTCAGACGTCGAGATCATCTCGATGTTCACGCCGGCGTCGGCCAGCGCGCTGAAGAACTTGGCGCTCACGCCGGGGTGGCTGCGCATGCCGGCGCCGATGAGCGACACCTTGCCGATGCCGTCGTCGTAGCGCAGCGACTCGAAGCCGACGGTGGCCTGGACGGCCGTCAGCGCCTCGACGCCCTTGCGCCCGTCGCTGGCCGGCAGCGTGAACGAGATGTCCGTGCGGTTGGTGTCGACGGCCGAGACGTTCTGCACGATCATGTCGATGTTGACGTCGGCCGCGGCGACCGAGCTGAAGATCGTGGCCGCCTCGCCGACCTTGTCGGGAACGCCCACGACGGTGATCTTCGCTTCGCTGCGGTCGTGCGCGACGCCGGAGATGATCGGCTGCTCCATGTCGGCCTGCTCACTTCCCTCGGAATCGGACACCCACGTACCGGTGAGCGTCGAGAAACTGGATCGCACGTGAATCGGGATGCCATAGCGGCGCGCGTACTCCACGCAGCGCAGGTGCAGGATCTTCGCCCCACATGCGGCCATCTCGAGCATCTCTTCGTACGTGATGTGCGGGATGCGCCGCGCCGTCGGCACGATGCGCGGGTCGGCGGTGAAGACGCCGTCGACGTCGGTGTAGATCTCGCACACATCGGCGTTCAGTGCCGCCGCCAGCGCGACGGCCGTGGTGTCCGAGCCGCCGCGGCCGAGCGTCGTGATGTCCTTGCTGTCCTGGCTGACGCCCTGGAAGCCGGCCACGATGGCGATGCCGCCGCCGTCGAGCGCCTGGCGGATGCGGCCCGGCGTGACGTCGATGATGCGGGCGCGGCCGTGCGCGGAGTCGGTGATGACGCCGGCCTGGCTGCCGGTGAACGACCGGGCCTCGTGGCCGAGGTCGCCGATGGCCATGGCCAGCAGCGCCATCGACATGCGCTCACCGGACGTGAGCAGCATGTCGAGTTCTCGGGCCGGCGGCAGCGGCGAAACCTGCTGGGCGAGATCGAGCAGTTCGTCGGTGGTGTCGCCCATGGCGGAGACGACCACGACGACCTCGTGGCCCTCCTTCTTGGTGGCGACGATGCGCTGCGCCACCCGCTTGATGGCCGCGGCGTCAGCGACGGAGGAACCCCCGTACTTCTGCACAACCAGCCCCACGGCACACTCCTCCCACAGCCATCAGTGCCTCTGGCAGTCTAGGCGACCTGCTGGCTGTGCCCCGAGACGTCCGGATCGCGGGACAGGTTGTTCAGATTTCGGCCTAGAGTTCGGCTTCGACGGGGAGCAGCGCCTCCTGCGCGACCTCGATCCGTTCGTCGTGGTGGTCGAGACGGGTGTGGGCGATCAGCGAGTGCAGCGCACGCAGCGCGGAGCCCGCCGTCGAACCCCACGAGGACAGGTAGGAGAACTGCCACCACCACAGCGCCTCGATGACCCGGCCGTCCTTGTAGTGCGACAGCCCGTGCAGCAGGTCCTGGGCGATGCTGGCGAGGTCGTCGGAAAGCCGGAACCCGGTGGCGCCGCGCTCCGGGTCGACGGGGTCGACGACCTCGACGTAGCCGTCGACCGGCTCGAGCAGCGCGGCGATGCGCAGCCGCAATTCGTCGACGTCGGCGTCCGGGCCGGCGTCGGGCTCGAACCGCTCGTCGGGCACGACGTCGCTGATGGCGCCGAGACGGCCGCCGGCCAGGCACAGCTGGCTGACCTCGAGGAGCAGCAGCGACAGCGTGCTGCCCGGGTCGGCGCCACGGGCGATCTCGCGGACGGCCAGCAGGAAGCTCTCGATCTGGTCGGCGATCTCCGCGGCGAAGTCGCCGTACTCGGCGGCAGGGTCGTCGGCAGGTCGTGCAACAGCGCTAGACATCCAGCAGTCTCCGTCCCTCGAATGCGCGGCCCAAAGTGACCTCGTCGGCGTACTCGAGATCACCGCCCACTGGCAGTCCACTGGCCAGGCGCGTCACGCGCAACCCCATCGGCTTGATCAACCGGGCCAAGTACGTCGCCGTCGCCTCACCTTCGAGGTTCGGGTCGGTGGCCAGGATGATCTCCTGCACGGTGTCGTCGGCCAGTCTGGTCATCAGTTCCCGTACCCGCAGATCGTCGGGACCCACACCCTCGATGGGGCTGATCGCGCCGCCGAGCACGTGATAGCGGCCGCGGAACTCGCGGGTCCGCTCGATGGCGACGACGTCCTTCGGCTCCTCGACGACGCAGAGGACCGACGGGTCGCGGCGCGGGTCGAGGCAGATGCGGCACTGCTCCTGCTGCGCGACGTTGCCGCACACCGTGCAGAACCGGACCTTCTCCTTGACCTCGGTGAGCGCGGCGACCAGCCGGCGGACGTCGTCGGCGTCGGCGGCGAGCAGGTGGAACGCGATGCGCTGGGCACTCTTGGGCCCGACACCGGGTAACCGCCCCAGCTCGTCGATCAGATCCTGGACGACGCCTTCGTACATGGTGCTCGCCTCGGCTCAGCTGCCCTGGCCGGACGGGCGGTCGTCGCTGCGGTCGTCGCCCTCGATCTCGCCACGGATGGTGTCCTGGGAGCCGGGCGCGCCGCCGGGGGCGCCGCCGAACAGGCCGGCCAGCGGGTTGCCCGCGCCGCCGGCGCCGCCGAGCAGGCCCGCGACGTCGGCGTTGATGGAGCCCAGCTGCTCGTTGGCCTGGCGCTGGATCTCGGCGTGCGCGTCGCGGACCGCGGCGATGATGAGGTCGGCCAGCGTCTCGACATCCTCCGGGTCGACGACGGACGGGTCGAGCTGCAGGTCGGTGAGCTCGCCGGCCCCGGTGACGGTGGCCCGGACCAGCCCGCCGCCCGCACTGCCGGTGGCCTCGGCCTCGGTGAGGTCCTGCTGGGCGGAGAGGAGCTGCTCCTGCATGCGCTGGGCCTGTTGCAGCAGCTGGCTCATGTCGAAGCCTTCGGAACCAGGCGGGAACACGGCTGCCTCCTCACCCACGCGGGGTCTTGTCTAGGCACATGGTCACAGCGAGCCTACGTCACCGACCCGGCCCGATCTGACCAGGTGCGTTGACGAAGTGATCACTCGTGCTCGATCTCCGCGATGACGGTGGCGCCGAGGGTCCGCTCGAGCAGCTCGCGCTCGGACACGCCGTCGTCGGCCAGATCGGCGTCGTCGTCGGGATCGGCGTCGTCATCGGTGGCCCTGTGCGCCTGCGCGGCGGCGGCTCCGGCGGCCGCGGCTGCGCTTTGCTCCTGGACCCGGCGGGCGGCCTCCTTGGCCGCGGCGGCCCGGCCGGAGGATGGTGCGCCGGGGCCGGCAGGCGGTTCGGCGCGTGCAGGCTCGGCGGGTGCGGGATCGGCCGGCGCGCTGGTCGCCTCGGATGGCGCCGGTGCCGCCGCGGGCGGCGCGGGCCGGGCCGGCGCCGAGGGTGCGGCCCCGCCGCGGTTCTGCGCCGACGGGTCGGCGGACGGGTCGACGATGGCCTCGATGCGCAGGTCGAGCAGCAAGACGTCCTTGATGGCCTGCTGCAGGCACTCCTGGAAGTCCGGGCGCCGGGCGAACGTGTCGCGCAGCGTCGGCTGCCGGAAGGCGAGCGTCAGCACGCCCTCGGAGACGTCGGAGACGACGGACTCCTGCGAGATCAGGCTCCATGGGGTGCGCTTGATCTCCTTGAGGCGGACGAGCACCTCGGGCCACATGCGGCGGAGATCGGCGACCCCGCCTGACGCTCCGGCCGCGGGGATCGGCTGCGGCGTCGTGGCCGGCGGGCCGGCGGGCTGCGCCGGTCCGGCAGCCGGGCCCGTCTGTGCGGGCGGGGGCGCCGCCTCGCGGACCGGGGGCGCCGACGGGGTCGGCGGCGCTTCCGGCTCGGGCTCGGGTACGGGCGCCGGCAGCTCGTCGGCCGGTGGCTCCACAACGGCGGGAGG
>NZ_SMLB01000099.1 GCF_004349105.1 Jiangella aurantiaca | reverse complement strand
GCCTCGTCGACGTCGAGGGTGACGCCGAGGCCGGGCTGGTCGCCGGGGTGGAGGAAGCCGTCGGTCCAGGTGAAGGTCTGCTGGAAGACCTGGTCGGTCTTCGCGCCGTGCTTCATGTACTCCTGGATGCCGAAGTTGTGGATGGCCAGGCCCAGGTGCAGGGCGGCGGCCATGCCGACCGGTGAGATGTCGGTGGGGCCGTGCATGCCGGACTTGATCTGGTACTGCGCGGCGAAGTCGAGGATCTTCTTGAGGTGGGTGATGCCGCCGGTGTGCGTGACCGCGGAGCGGACGTAGTCGATCAGCTGCTCGGTGACCAGCGTCTGGTAGTCGAAGACGGTGTTGAAGATCTCTCCGATGGCCAGCGGCGTCGTGGTGTGCCGGCGGACCAGCCGCAGCGCTTGCTGGTTCTCCGCCGGGGTGCAGTCCTCCAGCCAGAACAGGTCGTACGGCTCCAGCGCCTTGCCCAGCTTCGCGGCCTGGATCGGCGTCATCCGGTGGTGGCCGTCGTGCAGCAGCGGCAGCTCCGGCCCGAACTCGTTGCGGACCGCCTCGAACACCGTGGGGACGTGCCGCAGGTAGGAGCGGGTGTCCCAGTCCTCCTCCTGCGGGTACGCGCCGCGGCTGGCCGGCTCGTAGTCGTACCGGCCGCCGCCGGGCGCACCGGCCGAGCCCGTCGCGATGTCGGCGCGCGGCGCCGTGGCGACACCGTAGATCGTCGTCAGGCCCGGCACGCCGGTCTGCACCCGGATCGCCCGGTAGCCCTGCTCGAGGTGGTCACGGATGCTGTCGAACAGCTCCGGCAGGTCCCGGCCGGAGGCGTGCCCGTAGGCCAGCAGCCCGGTCCGCGACGCCCCGCCCAGCAGCTGGTACAGCGGCATCCCGGCGGCCTTGGCCTTGAGGTCCCACAACGCGACGTCCACCGCCGCGATCGCGGCCATCGTGACCGGGCCGCGCCGCCAGTACGCGCTGCGGTACAGGAACTGCCAGGTGTCCTCGATGCGATGCGGGTCGCGGCCGATCAGCAGCGGCACCACGTGGTCGCGCAGGTAGGACACCACCGCCAGCTCGCGGCCGTTCAGCGTCGCGTCGCCGAGCCCGGTCAAGCCGTCGTCGGTGGTCAGCTTGAGGGTCACGAAGTT
>NZ_SMLB01000098.1 GCF_004349105.1 Jiangella aurantiaca | reverse complement strand
CGAGCGGCGCGCGCAGGTCCAGCGCCCGGGCCGCCGTCAGCAGCTCGACCGCGAGCACCCGGGCGACGCCGTCGAGCGCGCGGCGCAGCTTGCGCCCGGCCGCCCAGCCCATCGAGACGTGGTCCTCCTGCATGGCGCTGGACGGGATCGAGTCGACCGACGCGGGCACGGCCAGCCGCTTCAGCTCCGACACGATGCCGGCCTGGGTGTACTGGGCGATCATGTGCCCGGAATCGACACCGGGGTCGTCGGCCAGGAACGGCGGCAGCCCGGAGTTGCGGGCGACGTCGAGGAAGCGGTCGGTGCGCCGCTCGCTGATCGACGCCAGATCGGCCGCGGCGATGGCGAGGAAGTCCAGCACGTACCCGACCGGCGCGCCGTGGAAGTTGCCGTTGGACTCCACCCGCCCATCGAGCGTGACGACCGGATTGTCCACGGCCGCCGCCAGCTCCCGGCCGGCCACCAGCGACGCGTGGTCGAGGGTGTCGCGCACCGCGCCGTGGACCTGCGGCGCACACCGCAGCGAGTACGCGTCCTGGACGCGGGTGCAGTCCGGCCCGCGATGACTCGCGACCACCTCCGACCCGGCCAGCAGCGCCCGCAGGTTCGCCGCGGACTCGCGCTGGCCCGGATGCGGCCGCAGCGCCTGCAGGTCCTCGGCGAACACCCGGTCGGTGCCCAGCAGCGCCTCGACGCTCATCGCGGCGGCGACGTCGGCCACGCGCAGCAGCCCATTCAGGTCGTGCAGCGCCAGCACCAGCATGCCGAGCATGCCGTCGGTGCCGTTGATCAGCGCCAGCCCCTCCTTCTCGGCCAGCTCGACCGGCTCGATCCCGGCCGCGGCCAGCGCCACACCGGCGTCGACCAGAGCGCCGGACGCGTCGCGCACCGGCCCCTCACCCATGAGCGCCAGCGCGCAGTGCGCCAGCGGCGCCAGATCGCCGGAACAGCCCAGGCTGCCGTACTCGTACACGACCGGCGTGATGCCGGCGTCGAGCAGGCGCGCGTACGCCGCCGCCGTCGTCAGCCGGACCCCGGTGCGCCCGGTCGCCAGCGTCGACAGCCGCAGCAGCATCAGCGCGCGGACCACCTCGCGCTCGACCTCCGGGCCGGACCCGGCGGCGTGGCTGCGGATCAGGCTGCGCTGCAGTCCCGCGCGCCGCTCCGCCGGGATGTGCCTGGTCGCCAGCGCCCCGAACCCCGTCGACACCCCGTAGTACGGCAGGTCCGCGACGGCGAGCTTCTCGATCACCTCGCGGCTGCGCGCCACCGCC
>NZ_SMLB01000097.1 GCF_004349105.1 Jiangella aurantiaca | reverse complement strand
GCCCTCGCGCATGGGGATCCGCACGCCGCGGTCGGCGGCGATGTCGGCGGCGTGGTCGTAGCCGGCGTCGGCGTGGCGGATGACGCCCATGGCGGGGTCGTTGGAGAGCACCCGGGCGATCTTCTCGCCGGCCAGTGGGGTGCCGTCGGCGACGGTGACCTGGCCGGCGTGGATGGACCGGCCCATGCCGACGCCGCCGCCGTGGTGGATGGACACCCAGCTGGCCCCGGACGCGGTGTTGACCAGCGCGTTGAGCAGCGGCCAGTCGGCGATGGCGTCGGATCCGTCGGCCATGGCCTCGGTCTCGCGGTACGGGGAGGCGACGGAGCCGGCGTCGAGGTGGTCGCGGCCGATGACGACCGGCGCGGACAGCTGCCCGGAGGCGACCATGTCGTTGAACCGCAGCCCGGCCACGTCCCGCTCGCCGTGGCCGAGCCAGCAGATGCGCGCCGGCAGGCCCTGGAACTGCACCTTCTCACCGGCCAGGCGGATCCACCGGGCCAGCGGCTCGTTGTCACCGAACAGCTCGAGGATCGCTTGGTCGGTGGCGGCGATGTCGGCGGGGTCGCCGGACAGCGCGGCCCACCGGAACGGCCCCTTGCCCTCGCAGAACAGCGGCCGGATGTAGGCGGGCACGAACCCGGGGATGTCGAAAGCACGGCACGCGCGCACCTTTTCCGCCTCGGCGCGGATGGAGTTGCCGTAGTCGAACACCTCCGCACCGGCGTCGAGGAACCCGACCATCGCCTGCACGTGCGTGGCCATCGACTCGCGCGCCCGGGTGGTGAACCCGGCCGGGTCCTTGGCCCGCTCGCCGGCCCAGTCCTCGAACGCCACCCCGATCGGCAGGTAGGCCAGCGGGTCGTGCGCGGAGGTCTGGTCGGTGACGACGTCGATCTCCGCGCCGTGGCGCAGCAGGCCCGGGACGACGTCGGCGGCGTTGCCCAGCACCCCGATCGACAGCGCCCGGCGTCCCCGGCGGGCGTCGTCGGCCAGCCGCAGCGCGTCGTCCACACTGGCCGCCTGGACGTCGAGGTAGCCGTGCTCGATGCGCCGGGTGATCCGGGTCGGGTCGCACTCGACCACGATCGCCACGCCGCCGTTCATCGTCACCGCCAGCGGCTGCGCCCCACCCATGCCGCCGAGCCCGGCGGTCAGCGTGACCGTGCCGGCCAGCGACCCGCCGAACCGCTTCGCCGCGACCGCGGCGAACGTCTCATAGGTGCCCTGCAGGATCCCCTGGGTGCCGATGTAGATCCACGAGCCGGCGGTCATCTGCCCGTACATCGTCAGCCCGAGCGCCTCGAGCCGCCGGAACTCCTCCCATGTGGCCCAGTCGCCGACCAGGTTGGAGTTGGCGATCAACACCCGCGGCGCCCACTCGTGGGTCCGCAGCACCCCGACCGGACGGCCGGACTGCACCAGCATGGTCTCGTCCCCG
>NZ_SMLB01000096.1 GCF_004349105.1 Jiangella aurantiaca | reverse complement strand
GGGCGTGGGGGTGGGCGTCGGCGTCGGCATCGGCAGGTACGGAACCGGCGCCGGGCTGGCCTGGCCGCCGCCGAGCAGGCAGAGCGCCAGCTCCAGCGGCGAGAGGTCGATCTCGAGGCAGATGCCGTCGTTCTCGTCCTCGTCCTCCGACGGCTCCTCGTCGTCGGTCGCCGGCTGCTCGGTCGGCTTGTCGACGGTCGGCTGGTCGGTGGCCGTCGGATCGTCGTCGGACGGCGGGCCGGACGGCTCGTCGGTGGGGAAGTCGGTGCCGGGCACCTCGGTGGCGTCGCCGCTGGGCTCGTCGGACGGGTCGCCGCCGCCCTGCGGGGTGTCGCCGGGACCGTCGGTCTCGGTCGCGCCGGGGTTCTCGGACGGGTCGCCGGAGCCCCCTCCGGACCCGGTGCCGTCGCCGTCGCCCGGCTCGGCGCCGGGCTCGTCGGACGGGTCGCGGCCGTCTCCGTCCTCGTCGTCCTCGGACTGGCCGCCGCCGGAGCCGCCGCTGCCGCCGTCACCCTCGTCGTCGGGGTCCGGGGAGGCGGAGTCGCCGCCGTCGCCGTCGGTGGGCGCGTCGCCGGGATCGGCGCTGCCGGACGACTGGTCGGGCTCATCGCCGGGGGAGGCGATGACCTGGTCGGTGGACGGGAACGGGCTGATGCCGAGTGCGCTGTCGATGCTCGGCACGAGCATGTTGCCGAGCGTTATGCCGAGAGTGGCCGCGAACGCGCAGACGATGACGACGGGGTAGCGGCGGACCTTGTCGAACAGCCAGGCGGCGCGGGAGGGCCGGGACACGCCGAAACGGGGGCCGCTGGACCTGGCTCCGTGGCCACGCCGGCGTCCCGTCGACTTCTCTTGCCGAGCCCTGCTGATCGACCGAGATCCCTTCTGGTTCCCTGGAGGGAGATCTGGCGAAATTCGCACGAAGCCGCTACAGATCGCCCCCCAGTTGCGTAACCCTACTCAGGCGCGTGGAGGCGGCAAAGGCAGTTCGGCATATTTCGTCAGTTCAGTCCACGAAGGTGGTCCGTTCGGACGGTAGACAGCATCGAGAAGTTGCGGCACAAGGCGTCTGGCCTGGGAAAACTCGGTCGGCTGTGCCGTCGTCGCGGCGGCCGGCCGCAGCCGCCGAGCGGGGTGGAACGTCCCGATTCGGGTGAATTGCAGAAGAGTACCGGTCAGTACCATCCGAGCTCCCGCAGTCGCGTCTCGGCGATGCCGAACGCGTGCCCGATCTCGTGCCCCAGCACTTTCCGTACCCGCGCGGCGACGTCGTCCGCCGTCCGGCTGACCTTCAGGATCGGGACGCGGTACAGCTCGATGCGGTCGGGCAGGCTGCCCGGCACCCGGCTGCCGATCCGCGTCCGCGCCACCCCGTGGAACTGGCCGAGTAGCAGGCCGCGGCCGTGCCAGTCGGCCGGCGGCTCGTCGTCGACCATGATCGCGATGCCCGCGACGGCCTCCTGCACCCAGTCGGGCAAGTCCTCCAGGGCCTGCGTGACCATGCCCTCGAACTCGTCGAGGTCGATCGCATCGGCATCCACGGCGCGAGTGTATTTCCGCCGGCCGGTCGCGCGCCGCCGCCTCGCAGCCCGCTCCCACTCCTGGCGCACGTTGATCTTGGAGTTGTGCGGGTATCTACCGGACATTTCGGCTCCCCTCTGTTGTCAACCGGCTCGTTTGAGGGATTGCTTGGCTGCGGGCTTCCGGGAGGGTGGGCTCGGTTGTAGCGTCGGTTTCGCGGGTCCGGGAAGTGGCTGATCCGAAGT
>NZ_SMLB01000095.1 GCF_004349105.1 Jiangella aurantiaca | reverse complement strand
CCCCCACGCCCACCCCCACGCCGGAGGAGACGCCAGCTCCCTGAGGGTCAGCCGAACGTCCGGTCCAGGTGGGCCAGCCCCAGCCGCGCGTACTCGTCGGCGCCGGACTCGACGCCGTAGGCGATGTCGTCCAGCAGCGCGCACCGCGCGTAGAACGCGATCCGCTCGCGACCGACGGCGTCCGGGTCGCCGCCGTACTGCGCGACGATCCGCTCGGCGACGTCCGGGCCGAGGTCGCGGTACAGGCGGGCGAGGTCGACGGCGGGATCGGCGATCGCCGCGTCGGTCCAGTCGATGATGCCGCTGATCGAGGCGCCGTCGACCAGCACGTGCTCCGCGCCGAGGTCGTTGTGGCAGAACGCCAGCCGTCGCGGCGGTCGCGGCGGCGGCGCGGCGAGGAACGCCTCGACCCGGCGTCGGTCCGCCGGCGCGATGACCGCGGCCGCGGTCTCGTACGACGCCTTCGCGTCGGCCAGCCACTCGTCGCCCGGGGTGTCGTCGACCTCGACCAGCGCGGACAGTGGGCTGTCGCCGTCGTCGAGCGCCGTATGGAGACCGGACAGGAACTCCGCCAGCGGCGCGGCCAGCGCAACCGGCTCCGCGATGGGGTTCAGATGCAGCGGCGCGCCGGGCAGCCGGTGGTACGCGAGGATCGCGGTCGGCTCGTCGACGAACACCGGCTCCGGCACCGGCAGGCTGGACACCGCGGCGACCGCCGTCAGCAGCGCCGCCTCGCGCCGGGCCGCCGCGAGCCGCTCGCCCGGGTCGCCGGCGCGGGACCGGCGCAGCACCAGCTCGCCACCGATCTCGTAGGCGACGTTGTCCAGACCGGCACCGAGCGGCACGACTGCCGCGCCGGCGTGTCCGGGCTGGTGGCGGCCGAGCGCCGCGCGGATGTCGTCGAGCATGCTGGCGAACGTACCCCGCGTCGGCAAGACTGCAAGGCATGCCGAGCAAGGTCAACGTCGACGTCGAGGGCCGGACCCTGGGCCTGAGCAACCTCGAGAAGGTGCTCTACCCGGAGACCGGCACGACCAAGGGCGAGATCATCCAGTACTACACGCATGCGGCGTCCGTGCTGCTACCGCACCTGCGCGACCGCCCGGTCACCCGCAAGCGCTGGCCCAACGGCGTCGACGAGGCGAACTTCTTCGAGAAGAACGCGCCGCGCGGCACGCCCGACTGGGTGCGGACCGCCGAACTGCCGTCGCCCGGGAGCACGAAGGACCGCGAGACCGTCGTCTACGTCATGGCCGACGACCTCCCGACGATCGTGTGGCTGGCCAACCTCGCCGTGCTCGAGCTGCACGTGCCGCAGTGGACCGTCGACGCCGACGGAGCGGCGACCAACCCGGACCGGCTGGTCGTCGACCTCGACCCCGGCGAGCCGGCCAACGTCATCCAGTGCTGCCAGGTCGCGCTGCTCCTCGGCGAGCTGTTCGACGAGGCCGGCCTGCCGTCGTACCCCAAGACCAGCGGATCGAAGGGGATGCAGATGTACGTGCCGCTCGACGGCTCGGCGACCGACGACGAGGTCAGCGCGTACGCCCGCGGGCTGGCGCAGCGGCTGGAGCGCGAGCACCCGAAGCTGATCATCTCGCGGATGGAACGGGCCGCACGCGGCGGCAAGGTCTTCATCGACTGGTCGCAGAACAACGCCGCCAAGACGACGGTCGCGCCGTACTCCGTCCGCGGCCGGGCGCGCCCGACGGTGTCGACGCCGGTCACCTGGGACGAGGTCGAGCACGGCGCGCGGTCGGCGGCGAAGAAGCGGCTGCCCCTGCAGTTCGACATCGACGACGTGCTGGCACGCATCGGCGAGGACGGCGATCTCCTCGAGCCGATGCTCGACGAGGCCCACCCCCTCCCCGACCTGTCTC
>NZ_SMLB01000094.1 GCF_004349105.1 Jiangella aurantiaca | reverse complement strand
GTCTTGGGCGCCGGCGGCGAAGATCAGGTGGGCGGGGTCGGCGCCGGTGGTGTGGACGGTGTCGGTGCGGACGGCGACGAGGTCGGCCGCCGCGCCCGGGGCGAGGCGGCCGTTGCCGGGCCAGCCGAGCGCGGTGTGGCCGTTCGCGGTGAGTGCGGTGACCAGGGCGGCGGTGTCGAAGGTGCCGCGCTGGCCGGTGCGCAGCCGCTCGTGGTGCTCGATCAGCCGGGCCTCGAGCAGCGGGTCGGCGACGGCGTGCTGGTCGCTGCCGAGGCACAGCGGTGACCCGGCGGCGGCGAGGGGCCCGGTGGGGGCGAGGCCGTCGGCGAGGTCCTGTTCGGTGGTGGGGCAGGCGCAGATGGTGGTGCCGGCGGCGCCGAGCAGTGCGATGTCGTCGTCGGTGACGTGGTTGGCGTGTACCGCGGTGGTCCGCGGGGTGAGGGCGCCGTGGTCGGCCAGCAGCGCGGCTGGGGTGCGCCCGTAGTGCTCGAGGCAGGCCTGGTTCTCGGCCGGCTGCTCGGACAGGTGGATGTGCAGTGGCCGGTCGCGCTGTGCGGCCCAGGCGGCGACGGTGTCGATGGCGGCGGGCGGGACGGCGCGGACGGAGTGGATCGCGGCGCCGAGCCGGAACCCGTCGTCGTCGGTGAGCTGGTCGACCCGTGCGGCCCAGGCGTGGGCGGTCTGGTCGCCGAAGCGCAGCTGGGCGCCGTGGAGCGGCTGGTCGATGCCGCCCTGCAGGTAGCAGGTGTCGAGCAGGGTGAGCCGGATCCCGGCGTCGTGGGCGGCCTGGCGCAGCGCCGCGGCCATGGCGTTGGGGTCGGCGTACGGGGTGCCGCCGGGGCCGTGGTGCAGGTAGTGGAATTCGCCGACGATGGTGACGCCGGCCAGCGCGAGCTCGGCGTAGGTGGCCAGCGCGAGGTGGTAGTAGGTGTCCGGGGTGAGCCGGCCGGCGAGGGAGTACATCGCCTCGCGCCAGGTCCAGAACGAGCCGCGCCCGTCGTGGGTGCGGCCGCGCAGCGCCCGGTGGAACGCGTGGGAGTGGGCGTCGGCGAACCCCGGGAACACCACGCCGGGCAGCCGGGTGTCGCCCGGCTGCGGGGGCGTCCCGGCCGTGGCGGCGACGATGACGCCGTCGGTGACCTCGATCCGCACGTCGCCGCTCAGGCCGGCGGGGAGCCAGGCGTGCGCGGCCCAGAACGTCGTCACCGGGTCAGCTCCGCCAGGGCGTCGGTCAGCGCGACGACGCCGGCGTGGCAGTCGGCGCGCTCGGCGTGCTCGGCCGGGGAGTGCGAGACGCCGGTGGGGTTGCGGACGAACAGCATGGCGGTGCGGATGCCCGCGGCGGCGAGGATGCCGGCGTCGTGCCCGGCGCCGGTGGGCAGCAGCGGCGCGTCGCCGAGCAGGCCGCTGAGCCGCGCGGCCAGCGCCGGGTCGAACACGGTCGCCGGTGTCCACGACTCCTGCCGTGGCGCGAACCGGGCGAGGTCGGCGAGGACGGCGGCGACGGCGTCGGGGTCGGCGCCGCGGCAGTCCAGCCAGGCCCGGACCTGCGACGCGATGGCGTTGACGCCGTTCGGGTCGACCTCGACCTTGCCGACGGTGGCCAGCACGCCGTGCCGCTCGGCCGCGGCGCGGGCGTCGGTGACCAGGGCGGCCAGGTCGAGCATCGGATCGCGGCGGTCGGCCAGCGGGGTGGTGCCGGCGTGGTTGGCCTGCCCGGTCAGCGTGACCCGCCAGCGTCCGTGCGGCCAGATCTGGGTGGCGACGCCGACGGGACGGTCCAGGTCGGCCAGGCCGCGGCCCTGCTCCACGTGCAGCTCGACGAACACTCCGACCCGGTTCAGCGTGTCGGGGTCGGCGGCCGGCTCGGGCCGGCCTTGGCGCCCCAGCGCCTGGGCGAGGCTGACCCCGTCGGCGTCGGTCAGCGCCAGCGCCCGCTCGACCGGCAACACTCCGGTGAGCAGCCGCGACCCCGCGCACGCCACCCCGAACCGGGCGCCCTCCTCGTCGCCGAAGTGCACGATCCCGATCGGCCTCGACGGCGCGTGCCCGCGGTCGCGGAGCAGGTCGACGGCGGCGAACGCCGACACCACCCCCAGCGGGCCGTCGAACGCGCCGCCGCCGGGCACGGAGTCCAGATGGCTGCCGGCGACCACCGCCTTCGTGGTGGCGGATGGCTCACCCCACCACGCCCACTGGTTCCCGGCCCGGTCGACGGTGATGGCCAGCCCGCGGCGGGCCGCCTCGGCGGCGAACCACTCCCGCAGCTGCTCGTCGGTGTCGGTCCACGCGAACCGCCGGTAGCCGCCACGTGGATCGCGCCCGACCGGCTCCAGGTCCGCCCACATCGCGTCGAA
>NZ_SMLB01000093.1 GCF_004349105.1 Jiangella aurantiaca | reverse complement strand
GGCGGTGGCTCCGGGGCGGGGGGCGGCGCGGGCGCCGGGGGCGGCGGCGTGCGCTTGGGCAACGGCCGCTTTGGCAGCGGGGTGACGGTCGCGACCTTCTCCTTCGCCGGCTTCTCGGCGGGCTCGCCGGCCGGCTCGTCCTCCTTGTCGTCGGGCCGGTCCGGCGGCTTCGGGGTCTCGTCGTCCTTCTTATCGGGGACGGAGCGCAGCTCGCGCTTCCGCCGTCGCCGCCGCAGCCAGAGCAGCAGCACGCCGCCGCCGATCAGCAGCAGCCCTCCGACCCCCACCAGCACACCGGTCAGGAAGATGCCGTCGACCTCGACGCCGAAGCTCAGCTCGACGTCCAGCGGCTCGCCGGACGCCGACGGCGACATGACGACGACCCGGACCGGCTCGTCGGTCAGCTCGTACGAGACGCCGCGCCAGCCGGACCCAGAGGCGCTGGACTCCCACCAGTCCAGGTCGCCGGGCGGGGCGGCCGGCGCAGGGCCGCCGGATTCGGATGACGACGTGACCTCGCCGCGCAGGTCCGCCGCCGTCACCGTCTGCTGCCCGACACCGTCGAGATAGGAGTCGACGTGGATGCGGTGCGCGACGCCGACGAACACCTCGCCGTCGTCGGCCATCCGCGCGGTGACATGCAGGACCGGACCGGTCACCGTCGCGATGTCGACCGCGGTCGCCGCGACGGAACCGTCGCCGCCGACGTCGGCGCGCGCGTACTCGACGGTGTCGTCGGGGCCGATGTAGACGGCCGTCGCGGCCCCGGCGAGGAACAGCGGCGTGCCGAGGACGATCAGCGCCACGGCGAGTACGGTGCGCAGGCGAGCACGTGTCACGCCGCGTCGAGCCCCAGGTCGCGCCGGAGCTTGGCGACGTGCCCGGTCGCCTTGACGTTGTACATGGCCTTCTCGACCTTGCCGTCGGGGTCGATGACGAACGTCGACCGGATGACGCCCTGCACGACCTTGCCGTACAGCTTCTTCTCGCCGTAAGCGCCGTACGCCTCGAGCGTCGAGCGGCTCTCGTCGGACAGCAGCGGGAAGGTGAGGTGGTCGCGCTCGCGGAACTCGGCCAGCTTGCCCGGCGCGTCGGGTGAGACGCCTAGCACGACGTACCCGGCGCCCTGTAGGGAGGCGAGGTTGTCGCGGAAGTCGCAGGCCTGCGTGGTGCAGCCCGGAGTCATCGCGGCGGGGTAGAAGTAGACGACGACCCGCTGCCCCCGGTAGTCGGTGAGGGAGACGGGCCTGCCGTCGGCGTCGGGGAGCGTGAACTCGGGCGCGGCGTCGCCCGGGGAGAGTCGCGAGTCAGTCACGTTCACACCGTATCCATACGGCAGGACGGTCGCATCGGTACGGTAGATCCCGTGTCCGCCGCGGATCAGAACCCGACCCAGCCCGTGCTCCCGGCGTCGCGACAGCCGGTGCCGATGGCGCCAGAGGTGCAGGCAGAGCTGGCCAAGCGCGGCCGCAGCGCGCGCCAGATCGAGAGCGACATCACCGCCCGCACCGAGCGGCTGGCGGCCAACATCGACGAGCTGACCGCGCGGCTGTCGCCGTCCCGGCTGGTCAAGGACGGGACGGCGGGCCTGCGGGCGCGGATCACGACGCCCGACGGCAACCCGCGGCTGGACGTGCTCGGCGCCGTCGCCGGCGCGGCCCTGGTGGTCGGGCTGCTGCTCTGGCGGGCACGGCGGCGCTGACCGCTGCGATCCGGACGTACCCTCTACTGTTGTGACACCCCAGGACCCCGAGAAGCTGCCCATCCGGATGCTGCACGACCGCGTGCTGGTCTCGCAGGACGGAGAGGAGGGCGAACGGCGTTCGTCCGCCGGCATCGTCATCCCCGCCACGGCCGCCATGGGCCGGCGACTGGCATGGGCCCGGGTCGTGGCGGTCGGGGCGAACGTGCGCACCGTCGAGGTCGGTGACCGCGTGCTCTTCGACCCTGAGGACAAGGCCGAGGTCGAGGTGCGCAGCGAGACCTACGTGCTGCTGCGCGAGCGCGACCTGCACGCCGTCGCGTCCGAGCGGCTCACCGACGGCCAGACCGGCCTCTACCTGTAGCCGGACGGTCCGCGACCGCCCTACGGGGCGCCGGGCGCTCTACGATCGGAGCTGTGCCCGGAGCGCCAGAGAACCCGTCGTCGCAGCGGCGTGAAGAGGCGCTCGAAGTGCTGGCGCAGCGGTCCAAGGAGAGCGCCGGCACGCGGCTGCGACGCGTCCGGCTCACGGCGCTGCCGATCGTCCAGTCGGCGCTCGGCGCGGCGCTGGCGTGGTGGCTGGCGACCATCCCGCCGATCGACCACGCGCAGCCGTTCTTCGCGCCGATCTCCGCCCTGATCGTCCTCGGCGGCGGGCTCGGGCAGCGGCTGCCGCGGGTGCTGGAGCTGGTCGGCGGCGTGGCGGTCGGCGTGCTCGTCGGCGACCTGCTGGTGTCGTGGATCGGCGGCGGCGTCGTCCAGCTGGCACTCGTCGTCGCGCTGGCGATGATCGCGGCGCTGCTGATCGACGGCGGCCCGCTCATCGTCACCCAGGCCGGCGCGTCGGCCGTCCTCGTCGTCGCGCTGGCGCCGGCCGACCCGACGGGCCTCAACCTCGACCGCTTCGTCGACGCCCTCATCGGCTGCGGCGTCGGGCTGGTGATCAGCATCCTGCTGCTGCCGCTGAACCCGGTCTCCGCGGCCCGGCGGCAGATCGACCCGCTGCTCACCACGGTCGCCGAGGTGCTGGAGTCCGCCGCCCACGCGCTGGCCGAGCGCGACCGGGCCGCCGCCACCGAGGCGCTGGAGCGCGCTCGCGAGACCCAGACCGACGTCGACGCGATGCACTCCGCGCTGGAGGGCGCCAACGAGGTCGCTCGGATCGCCCCCGTTCGGTGGCAGAAGCGCGGCCACCTGGCCGCCTACCTCGACGTCGCCACGCCACTGGACTACATGACCCGCAACACCCGTGTCCTGTGCCGGCACGTCATCAGCCTGCTGCAGCGCGACGAGCCGGTGCCGAGGGTGCTGCCGCAGTCGCTGCGGGCGCTGGCCGGCGCCGTACGCCTGCTCCGCATCGACCTCGAACGCGGCGACGAGCCCCGCGAGGCCCGCGTGTCCGCCGTTGAGGCCGCCCGCATGGCGACCGAGGCGCTGGATCACACCGGCGGCTTCGCCGGACAGGTGGTGATCGCCCAGGTGCGGTCGCTCGCGGTCGACGTCCTGCTGTCGACCGGCCTGAGCCGCGACGAGGTCCAGGAGCTGCTACCCGGTCTCCCCGAGGGCCCGGTCACCTACGGCTGACGCCGCCGTCCGCGGCGGCCGTTCCGCCCGTCGGCCGCCCACCGCTCGTCGGCCCCCACGAGGCCCGTTGATCATGGAGATCGGAGTTCCCGCATACTCGGAACTCCGATCTCTCCATGATCAACGGGGGCGCCGGTGCGGAGCTGGACGTAACGGCGGATGCGGTCGATGGTGCGCCGGGGATGACGGAGGACGTCGTCGGCGGTGAGGGGGATGACGATCCAGCCGGCGTCACGCAGCTGTTCGTCGCGGTACCGATCGCGGCGCCACTGTCGCTGGTCGGTGCGGTGGTGGTCGCCGTCGTACTCGATGGCGATCTTCAGGTGCGGGTAGGACAGGTCGGGCCGGGCGAGCCAGGCGCCGGTCTCGTCGACGACGTTCACACCGACCTCGGGACACGGCAGCCCGGCGTCGACGATGAGCAGCCGGAGGCGTGTCTCCATGGGCGAGTCGACCTCCGGCCGGATCAGCCGCAGCGCTTCACGGGCGCGGACGATGCCGCGCCGGCGGGTGAGCGCGGCGACCTCGTCGTGCAGGCGGTCCGGCGTGGTCCAGCGCCGCAGCATCGCGTCGCCGAGCACGACCAGATCGTCCAGTCGCCAGGTGGCCGCGAGGTGGACGAACGTGCGCTCCGGCCGGACGACGGGAAGCCCGTGGAACTCGATGACCGTGGCCGGGTCCAGGCCGACGTGGCCGTCCGTTCCGGCCAGACGGGGCACCACGGCGCCCGGCGGCACGATGACGTCGACGTCGCCGTCGAACGCCGGCACCGGAAGTTCGCACAGCAGCACCGCGGTCTCGTGGCTGAAGGCGACCTCGCGGGGAAGCACGAGCCGGGCCGCCTGACACGTCGTCACCAGAGAGTCGGGGACCGACGAGGGGATTCGTACGCCCTGGAACGGCCGCCGGAACCGCGGCCCGTCCAGCACGTCGACAGGCACGCCCGCCGACGTCGCGTCGCGGACACGGAACGGCCGCGAGGAGAACGGCTCTGGAACGGTGGGTCGGCGTGGCACCGCCTGATGATGACCCGAATCGGATGATCTTGCGGAAAGTTATCCACAGCCCCCGCCCCATCCGAGTTGATCACGGAGAAATCGGGCTTCCCCGACGCTCGGAACCCCGATTTCTCCATGATCAACGGAACGGGGGGCGCGACGGGGGCGGGCGA
>NZ_SMLB01000092.1 GCF_004349105.1 Jiangella aurantiaca | reverse complement strand
CACCCGCCCACCGCGCCGTCCGCCGGGCCCGCGACTACCTCCACGAGCACCACGCCGCCGCCGTCACACTGGCCGACCTCGCCCGCGTCAGTGAGCTGAGCCCGTACCACCTGACCCGGCTGTTCACCGCCGACGTCGGCATGCCACCGCACGCCTACCAGCTCCAGTTGCGCGTCGAGCACGCCAAGCGGCTGCTGCTGTCCGGCCGCCCGGTGAGCGACGCCGGCCACGAGGCGGGGTTCTTCGACCTCAGCCACTTCACCCGGCACTTCAAGCGGTTCGTCGGCGTCCCGCCCGGCACGTACGCCCGCAAGAACGTACATTCCCCGGCCGGGAGTGCTCCGTAGGGTCGTCGGCAGGACCCCTCGACCCTCTTGGAGCCACCGCAGCATGAGCACCGACCGCACGCCCGCCGTCTGGATGGTCACCGGAGCGTCGTCCGGACTCGGCCGGGCCATCGCGCAGGCCGCCCTCGACGCCGGCGACTCCGTCGTCGCGACCGCCCGCAAGGCCGGCGGGCTGGACGACCTCGTCGAACGGTACCCGGACCGCGTCGCCGCCGTGGAGCTGGACGTCACCGATACCGCCCGCGTCCCCGGCGCCGTCGCCGCGGCGACCGAGGCCTTCGGCCGCGTCGACGTTCTCGTGAACAGCGCCGGCCGGGCGTTGATCGGCGCCGCCGAGGAGACCACCGACGAGGAACTGCGCGACCTGATGGACGTGCACTTCTTCGGCCCGGCGGCGCTGAGCCGCGCTGTCCTGCCGGGCATGCGGGCGCGCGGATCGGGCGCGATCGTGCAGATCAGCAGCATGGGCGGTCGCCTGTCGTTCGCCGCGGTGTCGGCGTACTCGGCGACGAAGTTCGCGCTGGAGGGCTACTCGGAGGCGCTGGCGGCCGAGGTGGCGCCGTTCGGGATCCGGGTGCTCGTCGTCGAACCGGGCGCGTTCCGGACCGGCCTGCACGGCGCGGCGATGCGGATCACCACACCGATCGCCGCCTACGACGCCGTCGTCGGCCCGATCCGCGCCATGCAGGCCGGCTTCGACGGCACCCAGCCCGGCGACCCGGCCAAGGCGGCCGCCGCCATCCGCGCCGCCCTCGACGCCGACGAGCCGCCGCTGCGGCTGCCGCTGGGCAACGACGCCGCCGACGCGGTCGCGGAAAGCCTGGACCGGCTGCGGGCGGAGTTCCTGGCCTGGGAGCCGGTGGCGCGCAGCACCGACCTCGACCCCGCCTGACCGCCGCCCCGATTGGTCCGGCCTCCCGGTCGCCGATTGGTCCTTCCGGCCGTCACAGGCGCGTGCGGAGGATGGGTTCAACAGCTCTGCCCCCTGGGAGGATGGCCGTGAGACCCACCGCTGAGGACGGCACGTCGATCCTGATGCACGGCAACGCCGACGCGAGGCCGCCAGGAGCACGACATGTCTGAGACGCCCCCAACCCAGAGCAGCGGCGGATTCACTGTGCAGCGCCGCCTGCCTGCCACCGCGGAGCGGGTCTTCGCGGCGTTCGTCGAGCCGAGCAAGCTCGAACAGTGGTTCGTCGTGGCCGGCTATCACACGCCCGCCGACCGGATGCGAGTCGACGCCCGGCCGGGTGGACGACTGGACGCGGTCATGATCTCCGACGTGGACGGTTCGGAGATCCCCTTCGGCTTCGAGTACGCCGAGGTCGACCCGCCGCGCCGGGTGGTCCTGCGATTCGAGGAGCCGCAGGAGCTGGTCACCGTGGCACTGACCGACGGCCCCGACGGGACGGCGAACCTCACCTACGAGTTCGTCAGCTGGCCCGGCCCCAGCGATCCGGACACGTCCCGGCGCGGCGTGGAGGAGATGCTCGACCTCATCGAGACAGGCATCCAGCGGGGCGTCATCTGACCGTCGGCGCGATCATCTGCGAGTCTGATCCAGCACGTCATGGACCATTTCGGTGGTCAGCTCTGGCACCTCGACGACTGCCACGGCCACCGGCCCGTTGCCCTCGTCGACGAGCCGCATCGGCGTCGGCGTAGGAACGATCTCCAGTCCGCCGTCACGCTCCACCACGTCCAACGACTGACCGGCGGTGAGGCCCAACGAATCGCGCAGTGCCTTGGGGATGACGACTCGACCGGCAGAGTCGATGGCGGTCCTCATGGCAGAGATCTACCATTTCCGGCGGCCGCTCCGAGGGAGCCGCTCGACGAGACCGTTCGCAGGCGACCGGTGACCTGGCGGCCGCGGGCGGCGCGCCCACTGGGAGGATGTCCAGGTGCGCCGGCTGCTGTTGGACCTTACGCCGCTCAAGGTCAGCGTTCCGTACCGCCGGCTCTGGATCGGCATCTCCCTCTCCGGCATCGGCACCCACCTCACCACCGTCGCCGTCGGGTTGCAGGTGTACGACCTGACCGGCTCGACGTTCAACGTGGGATTGGTCGGGCTGTTCGCGCTGGCGCCGCTGGTCGCGCTCGGCCTGTACGGCGGGGCGATCGTCGACGCGTACGACCGGCGACGGGTCGTCATCGTCAGCTCGACCGGCCTGCTGCTGGTCGCGACCGGGTTCGCGGCGCAGGCGTGGCTTGGCCTCGGCCAGGTGTGGCTGCTGTACACGCTGGTCGCGGTGCAGAACGGGTTCTTCGCGGTGAACTCGCCCGCGCGGACGGCGATCATCCCGCGGCTGTTGCCCGGCCCGCTGCTGCCGGCGGCGAACGCGCTGGGCAGCATGTCGATGAGCCTCGGCCTGACGATCGGCCCGCTGCTGGCCGGCGTCCTGATCGACTCGGTCGGCTACGGCTGGACGTACAGCATCGAGGCGGTGCTGCTGACGCTCGCGTTGACGACGCTGCTGGCGCTGCCGCCCATGCCGCCGCAGGGGACGGTGCGCCGGGCCGGGCTCCGCTCGGTGCTCGAGGGCCTGTCCTACCTGCGCACGCGGCCGAACGTGCGCATGACGTTCATCGTCGACCTGTGCGCGATGGTGCTGGCGATGCCGCGAGTGCTGTTCCCGGCGGTCGCGGCGGCCGTGCTCGGCGGCGGGCCGACGACGGTGGGCATCCTGGTGGCCGGCATGGCGGCCGGGTCGTTCCTGGCCGGCCTGTTCTCCGGGCCGCTGGGGCACGTGCGGCGGCAGGGACTGGCGGTCGTGGTCGCGGTCATCGCGTGGGGCCTGGCGGTGGTCGCGTTCGGGCTGGTGCTGGTGGTAGTGCCGGGACCGGAGGACGGCGGCGCGCACTGGGCGCTGTGGCCGGCGGTGGCCTGCATCGCGCTGGCCGGCGCCGCCGACACCGTCAGCGCCGTGTTCCGGATGACGATCCTGCAGGCCGCCACGCCGGACGAGATGCGCGGCCGGCTGCAGGGCGTGTTCATCGTCGTGGTGGCGGGCGGGCCGCGGCTGGGCGACCTCGTGCTCGGCTCGCTGGCCGAGTTCAGCGGCGAGGCGTGGGCGGCGGTACTCGGCGGCCTGGCCTGCATCGTCATCGTGAGCGCGCTCGCGGTGGCCCAGCGCCGGTTCGTCCGGTACGACGCCCGCCACCCGGAGCCCTAAGGTGGGCGCGTGACCGAACCCCGCGTCTCCACCCACCACGGCTGGGAGCTCCTCCACCTCACGTCCGATGATCTCGAGGTCGACGTCGTCCCCGGCAAGGGTGGCGACGTCACAGCGGTGCGCTGGCGACCGCTCGACGTCGACGTCATGTGGCGCACCCGCTGGGGGCTGCGCCCGCGCGGCGAGCACATCACCGCCGGCAGCAGCGAGGCACTGCTCATGCAGGCCTACCCGGGCGGCTGGCAGACGGTGTTCCCTAACGCCGGCGCCCCGAGCCACGAGCACGGCGTCGAGTGGGGCATGCACGGCGAGGCCTGGCTGGCCTCCTACGACTGGTCCGCCGTCGACGGCGCCAGCGCCGGCTCGGCCGCCGTCGAGCTGCGCACCGACCTCGTCCGCAGCCCGTTCTCGATCGTGAAGCGCGTCGAGGTGGCCGGCCCGTCGGTGACGGTCACGGAAACGGTGACGAACGACGGCGCCGAGCCGGTCGAGGTGATGTGGAGCCAGCACCCGGCGTTCGGCGCGCCGCTGGTCGGCCCGGCGACGCGGATCGAGACCGCGGCGCGGACGATCTGGCTGGACCCGGCGACGCCGGCGGCCTGGCCCAACGACGGGTTCGACCGCGTCCCGGCGCCAGGGTCCGGGGTCAGCCGGCTGGCGTTCCTGGCCGACTTCGCGGAGGGCCGGGCCGGCATCGTCAACGACGAGCTGGGGCTGCGGGCCGACCTCACCTGGGACACGTCGCTGATGCCGCACGCGTGGTACTGGCTGGAGGCGGGTGGGCGGGCCGGATTCCCGTGGTACTCGGCGGCGTATGTGCTCGCGCTGGAGCCCGCGACCAGCTGGCCCGACGCCGGGGTGGCGGGCGTGCGATCGACGACGGGGACGCAGCTGGCCATCGCGCCGGGCGAGTCGCGGACCGCGACGGTGACACTGACGCTCGCCGCCACGGCGCCGTGACCGATACTGGCGCCATGGCCACAGGCATCCCCCGGTCC
>NZ_SMLB01000091.1 GCF_004349105.1 Jiangella aurantiaca | reverse complement strand
CCCGCCCGGAAATGATCACGTTCAGCACGAAATCTCGTGTCGCACTACGCATGTAATCGTGTTGACGCTCGGGAAATCCTGGTGATGGCCGCCGTCAGACGACCCGCCGGCCGCGGGCAAGCGCGGCACGATACCGGGCCGCTACGACGTCGTCGCGGTACAGGTCGGCCCATACCGAGCGGACGACCTCCAAGCCCTGCTCACGCAGCCGGTCCTCGCGACGCTTCTCCCGCCAGACGGCGTCGCCGGGCGCCTCGCCGGGCTTGAGGAGCCGGCCGTACTTCACGCGGCCGTCGAACTCGGCTGCCGTCGCGTGATCCTCGAAGTAGAAGTCGACCCGGTCCTCGGGACCGTCACCGCCACCGATGACGACCTGCAGCTCAGGACGCGGCAGACCCACGCGCTCAAGCTGCACACGGTGTCGCGATTCACCGACGCTCTCCGAGCGGCCGTCGGCGAACTCCACGACTCGGCCCGCCGAACGGGCGCCCCGCCAGTCCCGCATCGTGTCGAGCACGTCGCGGAGCTCGGTCTTGATCACGACCCCGCCGGCCAGAGCACCGTCAGCGGTCACCACGGCCGATTCGAACGACACCGTCCGGGCAACGTCGACGACGGTACGCGCCGGCGCCGTGACGAGGACCCCGTCGACCGTGGTCAGTTCCTCGTCAGTGAGCCGCCCGGCGTGATGGTGGACCCCGGCTTCGAGACGTGGCGCATACCGGTCGCGGCGCGAGACATGCACTGTCGTCAGGTCGGCACCCCAGGTGGGCCAGCCACGCCACACCGCAGCGGACACGTGGCTGAGCACGGCCGGCACCTTGAGCTGCAGCGTCGCTGCCTGACAGAGCGCGAGGTGACGCTCCCGATCGTCGAGCGTGTTCCAAAGCGTTGTCTCGACGTAGGCGCCACGTCGGATCGCCGTCCATGCGCCGACCGCGCGGCGGCGGGCGATCTCGCTGTCGTCGTATCCGGCCGCCAAAGCCTGGGCGCGGACGACGACGCCATGCTGACGCGCGGCCAGCGCTCGCAGTGCTTCGTCCATGGACGAGACATTTGCCGACGAACGACCGTCGCGCCACAACGTCGCGCCGGATTGTGGACAACTGCGGCCATCGGTCTGCCCGGTGGACAGCGGTACGTCACCAGGATTGCCCGAGCGTCAACACGAATACAGGCGTAGTGCGACACGAGATTTCGTGCTGAACGTGATCATTCAGAGGGGAAGGCCGAGGAGGGCGTCGGCGGTGGCGGCGATGAGGGCGGGGGCCGAGGAGTCAGTGCCGGGGCTGGCGGCCCAGCGGTCGATCGCGGCGAGCGCACCCGGCGAGTCGAGGTCGTCGGCGAGCCGCTCGCGGATCTCGGCCAGCACCGGCTCCGCGGGTGCGCCCATCCCGGCCGCGACGGCCGTCCGCCAGCGCTCCAGCCGCCGCGTCGCGTCCGTCAGCACGGACGCCGACCACTCGCGGTCGGCGCGGTAGTGGGCGTCCAGCAACGCCAGGCGCACGGCGGCCGCCTCGACGCCGTCGGCGCGCAGCCGGTGGACGAAGACGAGGTTGCCGAGCGACTTCGACATCTTCTCGCCGTCGAACCCGACCATGCCGGCGTGCGAGTACAACGTCGCGAAGGCGCCGGCCACGACGTGGGCGTGCGACGCGGACATCTCGTGGTGCGGGAAGATGAGGTCGTTGCCGCCGCCCTGCACGTCGAACGGGACGCCGAGGTACTCCATGGCGATCGCGGCGCACTCGACGTGCCAGCCGGGCCGGCCGGGGCCGAACGGGCTGTCCCACGACGGCTCCCCCGGGCGCGCCTTCAGCCAGACCAGCGGGTCCAGCGGGTCCTTCTTGCCGGGACGGTCGGGGTCGCCGCCGCGCTCGGCGAACAGCGCCCGCAGCTCCGCCTCGGGCAGCCGTGACACCGAGCCGAACGCCGGGTCCGAGCGCACCGAGAAGTACAGGTCGCCGTCCAGTTCGTAGACCGACGGCTCCATCCGCTGGATCAGCCGGGTGATCAGCGGGATCGACTCGACGGCGCCGACGTACGACGACGGCGGCAGCACCCGCAGCCAGGCCATGTCCTCGGTGAACAGCCGCGTCTCGGCGTCGGCCAGCTCGCGCCAGTCCTGCGCGGTCTCGGCGGCCCGCTCCAGCAGCGGGTCGTCGATGTCGGTGACGTTCTGCACGTAGCGGACGTCGTGGCCGGCGTCGCGCCAGACGCGGTTGAGCAGGTCGAACGCGAGGTAGGTGGCGGCGTGCCCCAGGTGCGTGGCGTCGTACGGCGTGATGCCGCAGACGTACATCGTCGCCACCGGCCCCGGTTCGAGCGGCCGGGCCGACCCCGTCGCGGTGTCGAACAGTCGGACGGGCAGGCCGTGCCCGGGCAGGGCGGGCACGTCGGGGGCAGACCAGGCTCGCATGATGCGCTCAGCCTAACCGGGCGCCGACCGCGAAGTCCCGGCCGGCGGCGAGCCCCACGAGGGAAAGGGGGCTCTCCGACCCGATCCGTGGGTCCTGCTCACCTGTGGGCCGCCGCGGTGGATGACGACGGTCGGGCTCGTCGTCAGGTGCCGCGTAGCGTCCACGTGGTGAGATTTCGCCGCGATCCGGGGCACGTCACCACGTTTTCTGGAGCCTCAACACGATTGCAATCGTGGTGAGGCTCCAGAAATCCGGGTGATGCAGGCGATCCTTGATGATCACGGCGGTCCAACCCGGCGCCGCCCGCGAGGTCCCAGCCGGCGGCGAACGCCCACGAGGGAGAGGGGACAGTGCTCAGAAGACCGGCCACGGAACCGGCATCCGGCCCGCGGGACTGGGCATCGCCCCCCGGGCCAACAGCGCGTCGATCCGCTCCGCCGTCGCCGCGACCTCCTCGTCGGCCAGCAGCGCACCCAGCGTCGCGCCGAGCGGGCCGTCGACCAGCGCCCGCAACCGCTCCAGGTCCGACCGCTCGGCCGGCGTGAGGGCGGATCCGGCCCACCCCCACAGGACGGTGCGCAGCTTCGGGTCGACGTTGAAGCAGACGCCGTGGTCGACGCCGACGACCTCGGCCACCGACGGCGCGACGGACCGGTCGCCGGTCAGCACGTGCCCGCCCTTGCGGTCGGCGTTGTTGACGACGGCGTCGAAGACGGCCAGCCGGCGCAGCCCGGGGTCGTCGGCATGCACCAGCAGGACGGGCGAGCCGTCGCCGTCGACCGCCTGGAGGATCGGCAGCCACCCGTCGACGGACGACGACGCCGGGACGACGTCCACCCGCCCGGCCCCGACCTCGGCCGACCCCTGGTCCATCCACGCCTGGCACATGCCCGCCCCGAACGGCCCGTCGGGGCGCAGCACCGTCGGCGGCACGAGCTCCCAGCCGGCCGCCGCGGACACCTCGTAGGCGGCGGCCTCGCGCGCGGCCAGCGTGCCGTCGGGGAAGTCCCACAGCGGCTGCTCGCCGCTGACCGGCTTGTACACGCACCGCACCGAGGTGTCGCCATGCGTGACGCGGCCGAGCAGGGTGAGGTTGGATGCGACCACGAGCCTGCCCTCGACGGTCAGCTCGCCCTCGCGGAGCAGGCTCAGCAGGTCCACGGCGGTCAGCCCCGCCGCCGGTAGCCGTTCTGCCGGGGGCAGACGTGCCCGGACGGGTCCAGCGGCAGGCTGCACAGCGGGCACGGCGGACGGCCGGCCGCGACGACGGCCTGGGCGCGCTTGACGAATGCGCGCGCCTCGGCGCCGGACAGCCGCACGACCATGACGTCGCGGTCGGACTCGTCGGGGTCGTCCGGCGGCTCGGTGTCGTCCTCGACGACGGCGTACGCGGCGACCACGACCTGCTCGTCCTCGGTGTCCCAGCGCAGCGTCATGGCGCCGACCCGGAACTCCTCGACGATCGGCTGCTCCAGCGGGTCGAGGTCGTCGAGCTCCGGCGGCGCGACGGCGGGGACGGACGTCAGCCCGCCGGCCCGGCGCAGGATCTCGTCGAGCATGTCGTCGACCCGTTCCGCGAGCACCGACACCTGCTCCTTCTCGAGCAGCACGCTGATCAGCTTGGTGCCGTCGCGGGCCTGGAGGAAGAACGAGCGCTCGCCGGGGCGCCCGACGGTTCCGGCGATGAAGCGTTCGGGCTGGTCGAATCGGTACACCTGCGCGGCCACGTCAGAAAGCCTATCTCGCGGCCGTTCTCGGACCATGATCTACTGCGCCGCGTCGCCCGCTCCCCCGCCGACGACGGCGTCGGTGCGGGTGGCGCGGCGTCGCCGCCGCGCCGGCGACGTCAGGAAGCCGAGATCGCCGCCGACGTCGTTGACGCGCAGCACGAATGGCCGGCGCTCGGTGAACGAGACGACGGAGACCGAGCACGGGTCGACGACCAGCCGCTGGAAGTGGTCGAGGTGCATGCCCAGCGCGTCGGCGAGGACCGCCTTGATGACGTCGGCGTGCGAGACCGCGAACCAGACCGCGCCCGGGCCGTGCCGCTCGGCCAACTCGGCGTCGCGGGTCCGGACGGCGTCGACAGCACGCTCCTGGGCGGCCCGCAGCGACTCGCCGCCGGGGAACACGACGCCGGACGGGTGCTCCTGGACGACCTTCCAGAGCTTCTCGCGGCGCACCTCGGCCAGCGGCCGCCCGGTCCAGTCGCCGTAGTCGCACTCGGTGAGGCCGTCGTCGGTGACGACGTCGTGGTCGCCGGCGATCGCCGTCGCCGTCTGCACGCACCGCTCCAACGGGCTGCTGACGACCACCGCCGGGCGGACGGGTTCCAGCCGCCGCGCGAGGGCCGCCGCGCCCGTTCGGCCGGTGTCGTCCAGGCCGACGCCGGGCGTGCGGCCGGCCAGTACGCCGGCGACGTTGGCGGTGGTCCGGCCGTGGCGTACCAGGACGACTGTGGGCATGTGGGGAAGCCTACGAGGCGTACCGATCGGATGAACATCTGCCCATAAGCTCGCGCGCGCCCTCGAAATGGGTTATCAAGTTCTCAGACAAATGTCTTCGTCGCCGGGACCGTTCGGCCCATTCGGGCCTCGCGCGTCGGGCACGGGAGGGGACACGACGCGCATGCGGTTCCTCAGACGGCGCCACGTGGCAGCCATCGCTGCCACGGCCGGGCTCGCGCTGGCCGCCGCCGGCGGACCCGCCGTCGCCGCGCCCGCGACCACCCCGCTGTCTCTTATA
>NZ_SMLB01000090.1 GCF_004349105.1 Jiangella aurantiaca | reverse complement strand
GGGGGTTGGTTTTGGGGTTCCTTTGGTGACGCGACAGCTTCTTACCGGGGGTTGTTGTGTTGCTGGGGTTGAGTTTCTTCTGATGATGGTTGATGGCCCTGCCTTTTGGGTGGGGTGGTCGGAATATTCATTGATGGAGAGTTTGATCCTGGCTCAGGACGAACGCTGGCGGCGTGCTTAACACATGCAAGTCGAGCGGAAAGGCCCTTCGGGGTACTCGAGCGGCGAACGGGTGAGTAACACGTGGGTAACCTGCCTTCAGCTCTGGGATAAGCCTGGGAAACTGGGTCTAATACCGGATATGACATGTGACCGCATGGTTGTGTGTGGAAAGTTTTTCGGCTGGAGATGGACTCGCGGCCTATCAGCTTGTTGGTGGGGTAGTGGCCTACCAAGGCGATGACGGGTAGCCGGCCTGAGAGGGCGACCGGCCACACTGGGACTGAGACACGGCCCAGACTCCTACGGGAGGCAGCAGTGGGGAATATTGCGCAATGGGCGAAAGCCTGACGCAGCAACGCCGCGTGAGGGATGACGGCCTTCGGGTTGTAAACCTCTTTCAGCGCTGACGAAGCCTTCGGGTGACGGTAGGCGCAGAAGAAGCACCGGCTAACTACGTGCCAGCAGCCGCGGTAATACGTAGGGTGCGAGCGTTGTCCGGAATTATTGGGCGTAAAGGGCTCGTAGGCGGTTTGTCGCGTCTGCTGTGAAAGCCCGGGGCTTAACCCCGGGTCTGCAGTGGATACGGGCAGGCTAGAGTCCGGCAGGGGAGACTGGAATTCCTGGTGTAGCGGTGGAATGCGCAGATATCAGGAGGAACACCGGTGGCGAAGGCGGGTCTCTGGGCCGGTACTGACGCTGAGGAGCGAAAGCGTGGGGAGCGAACAGGATTAGATACCCTGGTAGTCCACGCCGTAAACGTTGGGCGCTAGGTGTGGGTTCCCTTCCACGGGATCCGTGCCGTAGCTAACGCATTAAGCGCCCCGCCTGGGGAGTACGGCCGCAAGGCTAAAACTCAAAGGAATTGACGGGGGCCCGCACAAGCGGCGGAGCATGCGGATTAATTCGATGCAACGCGAAGAACCTTACCTGGGTTTGACATACACGGAAATCCGGCAGAGATGTCGGGTCCTTTTAGGGTCGTGTACAGGTGGTGCATGGCTGTCGTCAGCTCGTGTCGTGAGATGTTGGGTTAAGTCCCGCAACGAGCGCAACCCTCGTCCCATGTTGCCAGCACGTAATGGTGGGGACTCATGGGAGACTGCCGGGGTCAACTCGGAGGAAGGTGGGGATGACGTCAAGTCATCATGCCCCTTATGTCCAGGGCTTCACGCATGCTACAATGGCCGGTACAAAGGGCTGCGATACCGTGAGGTGGAGCGAATCCCAAAAAGCCGGTCTCAGTTCGGATCGGGGTCTGCAACTCGACCCCGTGAAGTTGGAGTCGCTAGTAATCGCAGATCAGCAACGCTGCGGTGAATACGTTCCCGGGCCTTGTACACACCGCCCGTCACGTCATGAAAGTCGGTAACACCCGAAGCCGGTGGCCTAACCCCTTGTGGGAGGGAGCTGTCGAAGGTGGGACTGGCGATTAGGACGAAGTCGTAACAAGGTAGCCGTACCGGAAGGTGCGGCTGGATCACCTCCTTTCTAAGGAGCTACCAGCACCCGCGCGGGTCCCGTGAGGGGCTTGGGTGGGGTTGGCCATGCCGCCGGCGAGTGTCTGGTGGGTGGTTTGCTCATGGGTGGAACATCAATCACGCGCTACCCGCGATGACCTTCGTCCCGTTTCTGGGGTGGGGTTGGTGGGTGAGAGTCGGGCACACTGTTGGGTCCTGAGGAATCGGGCCACGCTTACCCCGTGGGGTTTCAGGAGTCTTCGGATTGCTGGGGTTCTTCGGGGTTTGTGGTCTCACGGTTTCTTGCCGGGGCCGGCCTTCCCCATACCGGTCGTTCTTTGAACGATGCTGGTGGGGGTGGGGGTTGGTTGTCTGGTCGTTGTTTGAGAACTGTATAGTGGACGCGAGCATCTTCATCTTTGTGGTCAAGTTAGTAAGGGCACATGGTGGATGCCTTGGCACCAGGAGCCGATGAAGGACGTGGGAGCCTGCGATAATCCCTGGCGAGCTGGCAACCGAGCTATGACCCGGGGGTGTCCGAATGGGGAAACCCGGCGGCAGTCATGTGCCGTCACCGTCACCTGAACACATAGGGTGGTCGGAGGGAACGTGGGGAAGTGAAACATCTCAGTACCCACAGGAAGAGAAAACAACATGTGATTCCGTGAGTAGTGGCGAGCGAAAGCGGATGAGGCTAAACCGTGCGCGTGTGATATCCGGCAGGAGTTGCGTGTGCGGGGTCGTGGGGTTGCGTTGACCGGTCACTGCCGTGGCCGGTCTGGAGTGATCAATCACTGGTGAAGTCGAAGGACTTGAGAGGTCCGGCGTAGAGGGTGTTACCCCCGTAGACGTAAGCTTGTGACTCCAGTGGCGTGATACCCGAGTAGCACGGGGCCCGAGAAATCCCGTGTGAATCTGGCGGGACCACCCGTTAAGCCTAAATACTCCCTGGTGACCGATAGCGGACAAGTACCGTGAGGGAATGGTGAAAAGTACCCCGGGAGGGGAGTGAAATAGTACCTGAAACCATGTGCCTACAAGCCGTCAGAGCTGCCCTTCGGGGTTGTGATGGCGTGCCTTTTGAAGAATGAGCCTGCGAGTTAGTGGTATGTGGCGAGGTTAACCCGTGTGGGGGAGCCGTAGCGAAAGCGAGTCCGAACAGGGCGATTGAGTCGCATGCTCTAGACCCGAAGCGGAGTGATCTACCCATGGGCAGGGTGAAGCGGAGGTAAGACTTCGTGGAGGCCCGAACCGACCTACGTTGAAAAGTGGGCGGATGACCTGTGGGTAGGGGTGAAAGGCCAATCAAACTCCGTGATAGCTGGTTCTCCCCGAAATGCATTTAGGTGCAGCGTCGCGTGTTTCTTGCCGGAGGTAGAGCACTGGATGGCTGATGGGCCCTACAAGGTTACTGACGTCAGCCAAACTCCGAATGCCGGTAAGTGAGAGCGCGGCAGTGAGACTGCGGGCGATAAGGTTCGTAGTCGAGAGGGAAACAGCCCAGATCACCAGCTAAGGCCCCTAAGCGTGTGCTAAGTGGAAAAGGATGTGGAGTTGCGAAGACAACCAGGAGGTTGGCTTAGAAGCAGCCACCCTTGAAAGAGTGCGTAATAGCTCACTGGTCAAGTGATTCTGCGCCGACAATGTAGCGGGGCTCAAGCACACCGCCGAAGCTGTGGCAATCACACTTTGACCCAGCACCCCTTTGGGGGTGTTCAGGTGTGTGGTTGGGTAGGGGAGCGTCGTGTGGCGGTTGAAGCGGCGGGGTGACCCAGCCGTGGACGCCACACGAGTGAGAATGCAGGCATGAGTAGCGAAAGACGGGTGAGAAACCCGTCCGCCGAATGACCAAGGGTTCCAGGGCCAGGCTAATCCGCCCTGGGTAAGTCGGGACCTAAGGCGAGGCCGACAGGCGTAGTCGATGGACAACGGGTTGATATTCCCGTACCGGTTGTGGCGCGACCATGCCGAGCCCGGTGATGCTAACCACCCGAACCCGTCTTCTCTCCTTCGGGAGGGTTGGTGGGGGAGCGTGGGACCCGAACCGGTAGTAGGCAAGCGATGGGGTGACGCAGGAAGGTAGCCCATCCCGGGCGATGGTTGTCCCGGGGTAACAGTGCAGGGCCGTGGTAGGTAAATCCGCCACAGTAGCGCCCGAGGCTGGATGCCGAGCCGATTGCGGCGAAGTGGGTGATCCTATGCTGTCGAGAAAAGCCTCTAGCGAGCTCCATAGCCGCCCGTACCCCAAACCGACACAGGTGGTCAGGTAGAGAATACCAAGGCGATCGAGTGAACCGTGGTTAAGGAACTCGGCAAAATGCCCCCGTAACTTCGGGAGAAGGGGGGCCGGATACGTGAACGGACTTGCTCCGGGAGCGTTGATGGCCGCAGAGACCAGGGGAAAGCGACTGTTTATTAAAAACACAGGTCCGTGCGAAGTCGCAAGACGATGTATACGGACTGACGCCTGCCCGGTGCTGGAACGTTAAGGGGACGAGTTAGCCTCACGGCGAAGCTCAGAACTTAAGCGCCAGTAAACGGCGGTGGTAACTATAACCATCCTAAGGTAGCGAAATTCCTTGTCGGGTAAGTTCCGACCTGCACGAATGGCGTAACGACTTTCCCACTGTCTCAACCACGGACTCGGCGAAATTGCACTACGAGTAAAGATGCTCGTTACCCGCAGCAGGACGGAAAGACCCCGGGACCTTTACTATAGCTTGGTATTGGTGTTCGGTTCGGCTTGTGTAGGATAGGTGGGAGACGGTGAAGCCGGCACGCCAGTGTCGGTGGAGTCAACGTTGAAATACCACTCTGGTCGTACTGGATATCTAACCTCGGTCCGTGATCCGGATCAGGGACAGTGCCTGGTGGGTAGTTTAACTGGGGCGGTTGCCTCCCAAAAGGTAACGGAGGCGCCCAAAGGTTCCCTCAGCCTGGTTGGCAATCAGGTGTCGAGTGCAAGTGCACAAGGGAGCTTGACTGTGAGACCGACGGGTCGAGCAGGTGCGAAAGCAGGGACTAGTGATCCGGCAGTGGCTTGTGGAAGCGCTGTCGCTCAACGGATAAAAGGTACCCCGGGGATAACAGGCTGATCCTGCCCAAGAGTCCATATCGACGGCATGGTTTGGCACCTCGATGTCGGCTCGTCGCATCCTGGGGCCGTAGCAGGTCCCAAGGGTTGGGCTGTTCGCCCATTAAAGCGGTACGCGAGCTGGGTTTAGAACGTCGTGAGACAGTTCGGTCCCTATCCGCTGCGGGCGCAGGAGACTTGAGAAGGGCTGTCCCTAGTACGAGAGGACCGGGACGGACGAACCTCTGGTGTGCCAGTTGTTCCGCCAGGAGCACCGCTGGTTGGCTACGTTCGGAAGGGATAACCGCTGAAAGCATCTAAGCGGGAAGCCTGCTTCAAGATGAGGTCTCCCACACGGTCAACGTGGTAAGGCCCCCAGCTAGACGACTGGGTTGATAGGCCGGACGTGGAAGCCCAGCAATGGGTGAAGCTGACCGGTACTAATAGGCCGAGGACTTGACCACACACACCCACCCCCACACCCGGGGCGTGGGGCTGCGATGAACACAACGCGTCCACTATACGGTTCTGAAACCAACGAACAGGCACCACCACGGTGGCGCCCCGGAGTGACAACTCCACACAGAACGTGCCGGCGGTCATAGCGGCGGGGAAACGCCCGGACCCATTCCGAACCCGGAAGCTAAGCCCACCAGCGCCGATGGTACTGCCCCCCAGCGGGGGTGGGAGAGTAGGACACCGCCGGACACTT
>NZ_SMLB01000008.1 GCF_004349105.1 Jiangella aurantiaca | reverse complement strand
CCCTACCATGACCCCATAGCACCCACCCCTCCCCGGAGGGCGCTGGCGATGCTATCGAGCACGAGGCGCGGCATCCGGCCGGACAGTCTCGTACCGGCCGCTCAAGGTGGGACGGCACGGCGACCCGACGCGCATCTTCATGCCGTCCCCGTTCAGGGGTTCGGCTGCTGGGCGGCGCCGTCCCCATCCGCATGGCCACGACGGCTCCCCCGGCCCCCAGTCAGCTCATGAGCGACTCCATTGGAGGAACCCGTGGCCACCACACCAGCCGCGGACCGTCGTGACGTCATCGCCCGGTCCGCGTTCCTCAGCGACGATGTCGGCGAGATCATCGCCTGGCACGACACCGAGGGACCCGCCATCGACATCCGTCTCGCACCCGCCGAGTCCGGCCAGCGGGCCGACGTCTCCGTCACGCCGTCCGAGGTCCGCACCCTGGCCCGGCAGCTGACCGAGATCGCCGACACCGCGCAGCGGGCCGGCTGGACCCCGGCCGTGCTCGCCGACGCCCGGGAGCGGTACCTGCCCGGCCTGTCCGACGAGCAGATCATCGCCCGGCTCGACGCCCTCACCGCCCGGCTCGGCGGGCTCGTGCTGGGCTTCCGCGGCAAGGTCGACTGGCGGGCCGGGCGCATCCTCGTCGCCGAGACCGGCAACGAGCTGCTCGGCCGCGCGGCCACCGCGGTCGACGCCGCCGAGCAGTACCTGGCCGGCTACCAGCAGGCGGTCGACCAGCTCACCACCGTCAAGGCCGAGCTCGACCACGTCCGCCGGTTCTTCGAGCACGAGAGCGAGCTCGACCGATGACCGCCACCGCCTCTAACGACGAATGCGCGCTCAAGTGGTGCAACGAGGCCGGTGAGCACACCGAGCACCGCCAGTACCTCACGTCCCTGGTCGCCTGGCACCAGACCTGGCTGGTCGGGGTCAACGTCGTCCAGTCCGGCGGCGAACCCCTCTACGTCGAGCTCACCGCCACCACCCGGTTCTCCCCGCCGGCCACGGTGACGCTGCGACCCGACGAGGCCGAGGCGGTCGGGCAGGCCCTCATCGAGGCCGCCGCCCGCAGCGTCCGCTGAGCCGCCCGTGGCCGCCGCTCCGACGTCCGGGGCGGCGGCCGCAGGCCGCCGACAGTTCGCACGATTCGCCCCGAGCCGTCGCCTGACCGTCACCTGCCGGCGCGATAGTCCCGCCATCAGTCGACCCGGGCATGGAGAGGTGACCCATGTGTCACACCGCTGACCACGCACACGAGCACGACGCGTTCCACCACCACCCACACGACCTGAGCGACCCGGTGGACGCCGACACTTCCGCCGCCCTTGACCTGTCCATCGACGACGGCGACCTCTCCCCCACCCAGCTCTCGCGCCGCGGGCTGTTCCGCTCGGCCGGCATTCTCGGCGGCGCCACCGCGCTGGGGATGGCCGGTGTCACCCCCGCCATGGCCGAGGGCCGCGACGACGACCGCCACGGCTCGAGCGGCGGCAGCGTACGGCACTGGCTGGCCGGCGACCACCACATCCACACCCAGTACAGCTCCGACGCCATGTACCGGGTCATCGACCAGGTGCAGCACGGCGCCGCGTACGGCCTGGACTGGATGGTCATCACCGACCACGGCAACGCCACGCACTCCCGCATCGGCGTCGAGCTGGTCAACCCCGACATCCGGGCAGCTCGTGAGGTTCTTCCCCACACCCTGATCTTCCAGGGCCTGGAGTGGAACATCCCGGCCGCCGAGCACGGCACGGTGTTCGTCGCGCCGGGCCGTCACGAGGTCGCCGTCCTCAAGCAGTTCGAGACCGACTACGACGGCTCGGTCACCGGCACGTCCGACAGCAGCCCGGCCAACGAGGCGCTCGCGCTGGCCGGCATCACCTGGCTCGGCCGTCAGGTCGACCGGCGCCGGGTCGACGACGCGCTGTTCCTGGCCAACCACCCGGCCCGGCGGGGCGTCGACAGCCCGCACGAGATCCGTGCCTGGCGCGACGCCGACCCGCGCATCGCCATCGGCTTCGAGGGCGCGCCCGGCCACCAGGCGGGCGGCCTGCCCGCGGGCGTCGGCGCCGGGTCGGCGCGCGGCGGCTACGGCGGCGGCCCGAGCTCGAACTCGTTCCCCGGCTACCCGCTCGAGAGCTACCGCACCTGGGGCGGCTTCGACTGGATGACGGCGACCGTCGGCGGGCTGTGGGACAGTCTGCTGGCCGAGGGTAAGCCGTGGTCCATCAGCGCGAACTCCGACTCCCACACCAACTGGGGGGACACCAGCCGCCGTCCCGACGGCTCCAGCAGCGAGCAGTTCAACCGTGACGGCAAGTACGGCGACCCCGTGTACAGCGGCGGCGTCAACCTCACCGCCGCCGACTACTGGCCCGGTCTGTACTCCCGCACCCACGTGGGCGCCTCGAAGCGCGACTACCTCGCCGTGATGCGCGGCCTGCGCGACGGCCGCGTCTGGGTCGACCACGGCCGGCTGGTCAAGTCGGTCGACGTCACCGTCCGCGTTCGCGGCGACCGCGGCTCGGCCGTCCCGCTCGGCTCCACGCTGCGGGTCCGCCGCGGCACGCGGGTCGAGCTCGTCGTCCGCATCACCGCGCAGGACGTCCCCAACTGGTCGCAGTTCGTGCCACGGCTCAACCGCGTCGACCTCATCCGCGGCGCGGTCGAACCGGGCCATGCCGAGGAGCGCGACACGTTCGTCGCGCCCGACACCCGGGTCGTCCAGCAGTGGGACACCTCGGGCCGCACCGGCAGCTATGAGATCGTCCACGACCTCGGCCGGGCCGAGGACGCGTTCTACGTCCGGCTGCGCGGCACCGACGGCAACCGCTCGCAGCCCGGTTTCCTCGGCGCCGCCATCGACCCCGAGGGTCCCGCCCTCGACGTCGTCGGCAACGCCGACCCGTGGCTGGACCTCTGGTTCTACACCAACCCCATCTGGGTGCTGCCCACCCGCTGAGGCGTCGACCCGCCGGCGGCCGGCCTCCCTTGCCGGGGAGACCGGCCGCCGGCGCGACTCGCCGCTACGAGGTCTGCAGCGACGGCAGCGCCGAGGTGATGTCGGCCTGCAAGCTCGCCCACTCCACGAAGTCGGCGCGCACCTCGTCGACGCCGTCGTTGAAGGCCAGCGCCATCATGAGCAGCAGCCGGGCATGCGGCGCGTTGAGCGAGTCGGCCGGGAAGACCGCGCCGCTGCCGCCGTACACGCTGCCCGACCCGGTCCGGGTCGTCGACGCGAACATCACGCCGGCCTGGACCGCCCGGTTACGGGCCTGGCTCGCCGCGCCGGAGATGCCGCCGGCGCCGGTCCCGGCGGTGACGATGCCCTCGACGCCGGCCGCCGCCCAGGCGTCGATCGCCTCGCCGCCGGCCTCCTGGGCGTTGTAGAAGATCTCGACCCGCGGCAGCTCCGCCTTCTCGATCGTGGTCAGATCGAACGGCGTGCGCCAGTTGCGCAGCGCGTTCGCCGTCGTCACCACCCTCCCCCGCGTCTCGAACACCCGCAGCGCCCGGGCCGGCATCCGCATGATCCGCACCTTGAGGTCGTCGACGTAGCCGAGGATGCCGAACTCCGGCGTCTGGAAGGTGTCCATCCGATACGACGACGTCTTCGTGACGTCGCGCACGGCGTGGATCTCGTCGTTGAGCATGAGGACGGTGCCGAACCACGCGGTCTTGCCGCTGGCCGCCGTCACGATCGCGTTGAACAGGTTGGCCTGCGCGTCGGACCCGATGACCGTCCACGGCCGCATCGCGCCGGTGATGACGACCGGCTTCGGGCTCTGCACCGTCAGGTCGAGGAAGTAGCCGATCTCCTCCATCGTGTCCGTACCGGTCGTGACCACGACCCCGTCGGACGTCTTCAGCGCGTTGTCGACGGCCAGCGACAGGTCGTACAGCTCGGCGATCGTGTAGCCGCCGGAGCCCTTGTTGCCGAACTGCAGGCTGTTCACGTTCGCCACCTCGTCGAGGTTGGGTACTTCGGCGAGCATGTCCTCCATCAGCAGCGTGCCGGCGCGATAGCGCTGGAAGCTGGTCGGCGTGTCCGACCGACCCGCCATCGTGCCGCCCGTGGCGACGACCGTGACAGTGGGCAGAGCGTCGTCCGCGGCGCGGACGACCGACTTCGGGACGGTCTGCGGGGGCTGTGCCGGCGCACCGTCGGCGCCGGGCAGGAACACGAGCATCAGGGCGACGGCGGCCGCGACCGCCAGCGGGACACGGCCACGCAACGCCGCGACGTTCCGGTGGAACGACATCTGAAGGGCACCTCCGGCTCACAGGACCAGGGACGCCCCATAAAGCATCAATGATCCGTTACAGGGAGGAACCGCCCGATTTTCCACCGCGTTACGGCTGCCGGCGCACCGACGACAGCAGGTCCGGCGTCGATTTCGAGGTCCCGCCGGTCTCCCGATACCCTGAGCCTTCGCACGTCGACGGGGCGCATAGCTCAGCGGTAGAGCACTGGTCTTACAAACCAGGGGTCGTAGGTTCGAACCCTACTGCGCCCACATCCGATGACCCGCACAGCCATGGTCAGCGTGCGCTGCGATGGCCCGTGAGCGCAGCGGCCGGCGCGGCTGCACCCGACATCAGGAACTGGTGAGAATCACGAGTCGCTGGGTGGCCCGGGTCATCGCGACGTAGCGGTCGACCGCGCCCTCGATGCCCTCGCCGAACGTCCGCGGATCGACGAGCACGACCAGGTCGAACTCGAGCCCCTTCGCCAGCTCGGGGGTCAGCGACCGGACGCGGGACGTCGCACGGAACGTGGGATCGCCGATGACGCACGCGATGCCTTCGGCGTGTTCGGCCAGCCACGCGTCCAGGACCGCGTCTCGTTCCGACACGGACCCGTGATGGACGGTGACGCCGCCGCGGCGGATGGAGACCGGCACGTTCGCGTCCGGGAGCGCCGCCCGGATGACCGGCTCGGCCTCCGCCATGACCTCCTCCGGCGTGCGGTAGTTGATGCTCAGCGAGGCCACGGTGATCCGGTTCAGCCCGATCCGCTCGAGCCGCTGCTCCCACGACTCGGTGAACCCGTGCCTGGCTTGGGCGCGGTCGCCGACGATGGTGAAGCTGCGGGACGGGCAGCGCGCGAGCAGCATCTGCCACTCCGCGTCGGTCAGCTCCTGCGCCTCGTCGACGACGATGTGCGCGAACGGGCCGGCCAGCTGGTCCGGGTCGGCGGCGGGCAGGGCGTCCGCGTCGTCCAGGGCGGTCGTCAGATCCTCCCCGCGCAGCATGGACATCAGCTGCATCTCGGAGTCGTCGGTCTCGATCAGGTGACCGACCACCCGGGCCCGCTCCTGCCGCTCGGCGGCGCGGGCCGCTTCCTGCCGGCGCCGGCGTCGCGACGTCTCGGGATCGCCGAGCCGCTGCCGGGCGGCGTCGAGCAGGGGCAGGTCGGACACCGTCCAGGCCTGGGCGTCCCGTCGCTGCAGCGCCCGGACCTCGTCGGCGCTGAGCCAGGGCGCGCACAGCCGCAGGTAGGCCAGCACCGACCACAGGTCCCCGACGACGTCGGCCGCGTCGAGCACCGGCCACGCCCGGTTGAACGTCGTGACCAACTGCCGGTTCTGCAGCAGCGATTTCGCGAACAGCTCGGCCGGGACGTCGCCGTCCTGCCGGTCCAGCAGCATCGTGACCAGCTCGTCCCAGATCAGGTCGCGCGCCTCGTTGTGCGGCGTGCCCGGATCCGGTGCGTCGAACGCCTCGGCCCAGTCCTCGGCGGTGAGCCGGACGTCGTCCCAGTGGGTGGTGACCGTCATGCCTTCGGCGGGCGGCTCCTCGTAGAACCGGACCGCCTTCTCGATCGCCTTCACCAGGCCTGCGGACGACTTCAGCCGGGCCACCTCCGGGTCGGTCTCGACGGCCGCCGTGGCTCCCTCGGCGACCAGGTCGAGCAGAGTGCACGTCCGCACGCCCTCCTCGCCGAGGCTGGGGAGGACGTCGGCGACGTAGGCGAGGTACGGCTGGTGCGGACCCACGACCAGCACACCGCCCCGGCGGCGCCCGAGGCGAGGATCGGAGTAGAGGAGGTACGCGGAGCGGTGCAGCGCGACGACCGTCTTCCCCGTGCCGGGACCGCCGTCGACGACGAGCGCGCCCCGCGAGCCCGCGCGGATGATGGCGTCCTGGTCCGCCGCGATGGTGCCGAGCACGTCGCGCATCCGGTCCGACCGGCTGCTGCCCAGGCTGGCGATGAAGGCGGACTGGTCATCGAAGGCGACGCGCGCGGCGTCGTTGGCAAGGCCGTCCGGGGTGAACACCTCGTCCCAGTAGTCGCCGATCCGGCCGCGCGTCCAGCGGTACCGGCGGCGGCTCGTCAGGCCCATCGGGTTGGCGTGCGTCGCGCCGAAGAAGGGCTCGGCAGCCGGCGAGCGCCAGTCGTGCAGCAGCCGGCGGCCGGATCGGTCGGTGAGGCCGAGCCGTCCGATGTACATGGGCTCGGGGTCGTCCGCGCGGACGATGTGCCCCAGGCACAGGTCCAGGCCGAAGCGGCGCAGGGTGCGCAGCCGGGCGGTCAGCCGGTGGATCTCCAGGTCACGGTCCATGGCCTCCTGGCCGGTGCCCCCGGGCGCCTTGCGCGCGGCGGCGAGGCGGTCGGACAGCTCGGCGATCGTCTGCTCGAGGCTCTCCGCGATGGCCGCGAAGTGCCGCTCGTCGCCGGCGATCAGTGCCGGGTCGGCCTTGGGGGCGAGGTGGTCGTGAAGGTCGAACGCGCTGGTGGCCAAGGGGTTCACCTCATGAACTCCGATCTGCGGGTGGCCACCTTAGAGGGAAGATTCACAGCTCATGATCAAGGATCGCGTCGGCGGGCTCGTTCACGCGGGCAGAGCGTCTCCTGGAAAGCCATGGCACGAGTAGACCTCGCAGAGGATCATCCTGGCCCGGACGCAGGGGTCCGCGTCCATGATCTCCTCGGCTTCCTCGGTCGGCACGTTCATGATGGCCACGCCGGCCAGTGCGTCGGAGGCGATCGGACACAGGATCGCAATCACGCCGTCAGCGCGCAGCGACACCATTCGTCGTTGGTGCTCCAGTTCCGTTGCTTCAGCACCGTCCATGTTCCTCTCCGGACCCCACCGAAGGACCGCCAGGCTGTAAGGCTTCGCCCTTTCCGCCAGATCCCGAATCTGCTCGTCGGTCACGATCGTGTTCATGATGTCTCCTCGATCCTTGTCAACCGAGCGATGGCTGCACCCACCACATCGGCGATGTCTTGCGGTCCGCAGCCCGGTCCCGGCGGTTCGAACCCTAATGCGCCCACTCCGCGTCGGTGCCGGCCTCGGGCGCCGGCTCGAACTGCCGCATCTTGTCCGGGTTGACGACGAAGAAGACCCGCTCGACGCCGCGTTCGGTGGCGTCGAGGGCGAGGATCGCCAGCGGCATGCCGGCGTCGTCGGCCACCAGAACGCCGGCCCCGCCGTTGACGTCGACGACGGTGAACGTGGCCTCGTGCCAGTACTTGCGCAGGATGTTGTCGATGAACAGCACCACCCGCGCGACGCCGCGCAGCTCGACCCGCGACGCGTGCACCTTGCCGCCGCCGTCCGCCCGCGCGACGACGTCCTGGGTGAACAGCCGCTCGAGCGCCTCGAGGTCGCCGTCGCGGGCCGCGGCGACGAACGTCTCGAGGAGCCGGCGGCGGACCGGGGGCGGGGCCGGCGCGGACCGGTCTGACTCCAGGGCCAGGCGGGCGCGACGGGCCAGCTGCCGGGCGTTCGCCTCGGAGATCTCGAGGATTTCGCCGATGCGCCGGTAGGGGTAGTCGAACGCCTCGTGCAGGACGTACACCGCCCGCTCGGCCGGATTGAGCTTCTCGAGCAGCAGCAGGACGGCGAGGTCGAGCGCCTCGGCGCGCTCCGCGCCCAGCGCGGGGTCGTCGCTGGTGTCGACCGGTTCGGGCAGCCACGGGCCGGGGTAGGTCTCGCGGCGGGCGCGGGCCGACGTCGCCGCCGTCAGGGCCAGCCGGGTCGCCGTGGTGGTGAGGAAGGCGGCCGGGTTCTCGACCTCGCTGCGGTCGGTGCGCTGCCAGCGGATCCAGGCGTCCTGGACGATGTCCTCGGCCTCGGCGACACTGCCCAGCATGCGATAGGCGATGCCGAACAGCTGCGGGCGTACGTCGAGGAACGCGGCGACGCCGTCCTCGCGCAGGTGGCCGTCCCGTTCCGCGAGCCCGTCCGTCGTCACGGGACCAAACCTATACGGCGAGGGGTCCGCCACGGGCGGCCCGCGGCAGACCCCGTCGCCGACGGCCGGGCCCTACTTCACGGCCTGGGCCTGGGCCGCGCGCCAGTCCTCCAGCCGGGTGGCGCCGCGGCGGGCGTCGTCGGCGGGGACGAGCGTGTACTCCTCGAGGACGCCGCCGAAGTAGCGCGCCGCCGGGTCGGTGCGGACCTCCCGCGGGTCCTGGCGGGCGGCGAGGGTGGTGCGAACGAGCTCGTCGAGCCGGAACCGCTCCGGGCCGCCGACCTCGACGATCGCGTTCAGCGGGCTGCCGGCCGCGACCTCGGCGACGGTTGCGGCGACGTCCTGCGCGGCGATGGGCTGGATGTACACCGGCGCGAGGCTGACGACGCCGTCGTGGGTGGCATCGTCGGTGATGCCCTTGAGGAACTCGAAGAACTGCGTCGCGTGGACGATCGAGTAGGGCACGGAGGAATCGGCGATGAGCTTCTCCTGGGTGAGCTTCGCGCGGAAGTAGCCGTTCTCGGCCAGCCGGTCGGTGCCGACGACGGACAGCGCGACGTGGTGGCCGACGCCGGCCTTCTCCTCCGCGGCGAGGAGGTTGCCGGTGGACGTCTGGAAGAACTCCATCGCGGGCGCGGCCTCGAACGACGGCGAGTTCGACACGTCGACGACGACGTCGGCACCGTCGAGCGCCTCGGCCAACCCCTCGCCGGTGATCGTGTTGACGCCGGTGTTGGGAGCGGCTGCCACGGCCTCGTGACCGTGGTCGCCGAGGAACGCGACCACCTTCGAGCCGATCAGCCCGGTGCCGCCGATGACGACGATCTTCATGGTGCTGCCTTTCCGGAGGGTCTGTGGCGGCCGGGGTGACCGCCCTACACCAGGACGACCGGACGGCTCGCCGATCCGTGACAACCCCTGAAGCGGCAGGCGGTCGCCCTGCTGCTCGACGAGGACCTCGGGCGCGGTCAGCCGCCAGGCCTCGAACGTCAGCTCCACCAGCTCGTCCCGTTCGATGCCGTCGAGGTGGACGACCACCCAGCCGAAGGCGCCCGCGGTGAACTGGATCTCGAACACGTGCGGCCGCTCGGCCACCAGGGCGAGCTGCTCGGCGATGGTCTGCTTCAGCCCGACGGTCGACGTGGCCGGCCACAGGTACCCGAACGTCCGGCCGTGCACCCGGAACGTCGTCCACCGGTCGGAGTCGGTCCCGGTGGCCCCGGGCAGCCGGTCGATGATGGCGAGGAAGTCGGCGATCGGCACGGCCATGCCCCCATCGAAGCAGGTGCGCCAGCCGTCCGCGCCTCCGGACTGGTCCGGTCCGGAGCGACGGCGGCCGCCGTCGTGGGGTATCCAAGCGGTGAGGCGACGGCCCGGCGCAACGGTGCGCCGGTGCCGGCGCCGCACAAGGGGGCACGACATGAGGGATCTCGTCGCCGAGCTCGATCAAGCACTCGGTGGTTTACCGGCGGCCGATCGGCGTGCGGCGCTGCGGGCGCTCATGCCGTCGGTGGTGCGCTGGTACCAGCAGTCGCTCGACCTCGACGATCGCGGCCGGCCGGCCGACATCGACGTGCTGCTCTGGGTGGAGGAGCTGTCGGCCGGGCTGATCGGGCCGCTGTGCGCCGCCGCCCAGGACGTCCGGCGCGCCGCGACGCCCCCGCGTCAGGCGCGGCCGGCGAGGCGGATGCCGAGCCAGCGGTTTCCGCGGGCGGGCGCCGGCTGGTCCGGCCCCTGACGTCAGGCGGCGCCTTCGGGCGGGACCTTCTCCTGTTCCTGGGTCGTCGGACCCGTGGCGGCGAGGGCGTCGGCGATGGCCGACTGGGTGGGCCGGGCCGGCGCGCGACCAAGGACGCGGTCGATGGCGCTGGCGACGTCGGCGGAGAGGTCGCGGCTGTCGGTGCGGCGGTGCCGGCCGGGGCCGGGCATCCGGATGGCGAACCCGCGGTCCATCGTCGTCTCGACGGCGAGGAACTCGGCCGTGGCCGACGCCTCGCAGGAGCGGCACACGGTGTGGCCGAGCCGGCGTACAAGCGTGGTGGCGCCGCAGACCGAGCAGTGATCGAGGTCGGCGGACCAGCCCTTCGTCTGCTGGCAGTCGGGGCAGATCAGCACCTGCTCATCGGCCCGGACCCCGCGCACCCACAGGTTCGTCCCCCGGGCAGGGTCGGACTGGCGGGCGCCACAGCGGTAGCACGGCACGGGCGAGCTCCCTTCCTGCTGTCGTCGTTCTGGACCGGCGAACGCCGAAGGTGCCCGGACCGTCAGGCCGCGCCGAGCGAGCTCAGCACGCGCCGGTAGTCGTCGACGTCCCTGGCATCGGGAAGTGCGTTGACGACGTCCCAGCGGACGATCCCCCCTGCGTCCACTACGAAGGTACCCCGAACGGCGCAGCCGCGGTCGTGATCGAAGACACCGTACGCCGTCGCAACCGCCCCATGTGGCCAGAAGTCGGACAACAGCGGGAAATCCAGGCCGGCGGTGTCGGCGAACACCCGCAGCGCGAACATCGAGTCGCACGAGACGGCCAGGACGTGCGCGGCGTCGCCGACGGCGGGGATCAGGGAGTCGCGGATCGCGGTCAGTTCGCCGGTGCACACACCCGTGAACGCGAACGGGAAGAACGCCAGTACGACGGGCCGGCCGCGCAACGAGGAGAGCCGGACTGCCGAACCGTGCTGGTCCGGCAGTTCGAAGTCCGGTGCCGGCGCACCGACCAGGCTCACTTGCGAGCCGACCCCTTGGGGGCGACCAGCTTGGTGCCGGACCAGTCCTCGGCCGCCGACACGGTGGACGTGGTGGACAGGCCGGCGGTCAGTGCGGCGTCGGCGATGTCGCTGGCCTCGACGGCGCCGTCGCGGCCCACCTTCGGCGTCAGCAGCCACACCACGCCGCCGGGAGCGAGATCGGTGGTCGCGTCGACCAGGGCGTCGGCGAGGTCGCCGTCGTCCTCGCGCCACCACTGCAGTATCACGTCGGCGACCTCGCCGGACTCGCCGTCGAGCAGCTCGGTGCCGGTGACTTCCTCGATGTCGATACGCAGATCGTCATCGCAGTCCTCGTCCCAGCCGAGCTCCAAGACCACCTGGTTCGGACGGAAGCCGAGCTTGGCGGCCGGTCCGTCGTGCTGGTCCGAGTGGCCCGCGATCTGGCCCACCGATCGTCCTCCTCGCAGTCGTCGCGGCACGCCCCCTGCGTACCGCGTTTGCTGTAGTCCACCCAAGGACGCGCCCTTGCGCAAGTGAACCCGCCAGACCAAGCCTGACACGCTCACTCGAACGCGCCTATGGTGCCCCTGCTCAGCGCGCTTGGAAAGACGTCCGCGGGCCCGAATGTGACGTACGGCCGCCGAGCGAGCAGGATAGGAAGACACAACCCGAACTCATCGCGACGCTCACATCGGCGTCCTAGAAGACCACGAAGGGACAGTCGTGGCTGCCGACCGCTCGCCGATCATCATCAACGGCCTTCCGAGCCAGCTCCCCGACATCGACGCCGACGAGACCAGGGAGTGGCTCGAGTCGTTCGATGCCGCCATCGACCAGCGCGGACGCCATCGCGCGCGCTATCTCATGCTGGCGCTGCTGCAGCGCGCCCAGGAGCGGCAGGTGGGCGTCCCCAGCCTGCGCAACACCGACTACATCAACACCATCCCGCCGGAGGCCGAGCCGTGGTTCCCGGGCGACGAGTACGTCGAACGGCGCATCCGGGCGTACATCCGGTGGAACGCGGCGATGATGGTGCAGCGCGCCCAGCGGCCGGGGGTCGGCGTCGGCGGGCACATCTCCACGTACGCCTCGTCAGCGGCGCTCTACGAGGTCGGGTTCAACCACTTCTTCCGCGGCAAGGACCACGCCGGTGGCGGCGACCAGATCTACTTCCAGGGACACGCCTCGCCCGGCATGTACGCCCGGGCCTACCTCGAGGGCCGGCTGACGGAGAGCCAGCTCGACGGGTTCCGGCAGGAGCTCTCGCACGCGGGCCTGGGCGGCGGGCTGCCGTCGTACCCGCACCCGCGGCTGATGCCCGACTTCTGGGAGTTCCCGACGGTGTCCATGGGCCTGGGCCCGCTGAACGCCATCTACCAGGCCCGGTTCAACCGCTACCTGCACCACCGCGGCATCAAGGACACCAGCCAGCAGCACGTGTGGGCGTTCCTCGGCGACGGCGAGATGGACGAGCCCGAGACCATCGGCGCCATCGGCGTGGCCGCCCGCGAGGAGCTCGACAACCTCACCTTCGTCGTCAACTGCAACTTGCAGCGCCTCGACGGCCCGGTGCGCGGCAACGGCAAGATCATCCAGGAGATGGAGGCGCTGTTCCGCGGCGCCGGCTGGAACGTCATCAAGGTCATCTGGGGCCGCGAGTGGGACCCGCTGCTGGCCGCCGATACCGACGGCGCGCTGGTCAACCTCATGAACGTCACACCCGACGGCGACTACCAGACGTACAAGGCCGAGTCCGGCGCGTACGTCCGCGAGCACTTCTTCGGCCGCGACCCGCGCACCCGCAAGATGGTCGAGGACATGTCCGACGACGAGATCTGGGGGCTCAAGCGCGGCGGGCACGACTACCGCAAGCTGTACGCGGCGTACAAGGCGGCCACCGAGCACACCGGCCAGCCCACCGTCATCCTCGCCAAGACGATCAAGGGCTGGACGCTGGGCTCGCACTTCGAGGCCCGCAACGCCACCCACCAGATGAAGAAGCTGACCGGCGACGACCTCAAGCTCTTCCGCGACCGCCTGTTCATGGAGATCCCCGACTCCGCGCTCGAGGACGTCTACGACCCGCCGTACTTCCACCCGGGCAAGGACTCCGACGAGTACGCCTACATGATGGAGCGGCGGCAGAAGCTCGGCGGCTTCCTGCCCGACCGCCGCACGCCGGCCAATCCGCTGGCGCTGCCCGGCGACAAGGCCTACGAGGTAGCCAAGCGGGGCTCCGGCAAGCAGCCGGTGGCCACGACGATGGCGCTGGTCCGGCTGGTGAAGGACCTGCTCAAGGACCCCGAGATCGGCAAGCGGCTGGTCCCCGTCATCCCCGACGAAGCCCGCACGTTCGGCATGGACTCCCTGTTCCCGACGCTGAAGATCTACTCGCCGCACGGGCAGAACTACACGCCCGTCGACCGTGAGCTGTTCCTGTCCTACAAGGAGGCCAAGGACGGGCAGATCCTGCACGAGGGCATCAACGAGGCCGGCTCGGTGGCCTCGTGGACGGCGGCGGCCACGTCGTACGCCACCCACGGCGAGCCGATGATCCCGCTGTACATCTTCTACTCGATGTTCGGGTTCCAGCGCACCGGCGACGGCTTCTGGGCCGCGGCCGACCAGCTGGCCCGCGGCTTCGTCCTCGGCGCCACCGCCGGGCGCACCACGCTGAACGGCGAGGGCCTGCAGCACGAGGACGGCCACTCCGTGCTGCTCGCGTCGACCAATCCGGCGGTCGTGCACTACGACCCCGCGTTCGCGTTCGAGATCGGGCACATCGTCAAGGACGGCCTGCGCCGCATGTACGGCGAGGACTCCAAGAACGTCTTCTACTACCTCACCATCTACAACGAGCCGTACGTGCAGCCCGCGGAGCCCGACGACCTCGACGTCGAGGGCCTGCTCAAGGGCATGTACCTCTACCAGCCCATGCAGACCGCGCCCGGCGACAACGTCCCGCACGCGCAGATCCTCGCCTCCGGCGTCGGCATGAACTGGGCGCTCGAGGCCCAGCAGCGGCTGGCCGACGAGTGGGAGGTCGCGGCCGACGTCTGGTCGGTCACGTCGTGGAACGAGCTGCGCCGCGAGGCCCTCGCCGCCGACGAGTGGAACCTCATGCACCCCGGCGAGGAGGCCCGCGTCCCGCACGTCACCGCGCGGCTGCGCGAGGCCCGTGGCCCGGTCGTCGGCGTCAGCGACTACCTGCGCGCGGTGCAGGACCAGATCGCGCCGTACGTGCCCACCGACTACTCCTCGCTGGGCACCGACGGCTTCGGCCTGTCCGATACCCGGGCGGCGCTGCGGCGGCACTTCAAGGTCGACGCCCAGTCGATCGTCATCAGCGTGCTGACGCTGCTGGCCCGGCGCGGCGAGATCCCGTGGGAGACCGTCAAGCAGGCCCACGAGCGTTACAAGCTCGACGACGTCAAGGCCACGACCGCCGAGGAGGCCGGCGGCGAGTCCTGACCGGCGGCGGCGCGGGACCGCCCGGCGCGGGACGTCAGCCGGCGGCGTGCATCTCCCACACGAGCAGCTCGGCGGCGGCGTGGGCGGTCACCGTCCGGCCGCCCTCGTCGGTGAACCGGACGGCGTCGCCCTCGTCCAGGCGGCCGGCGGTCTCGACGTCGGCCGTCCCGCGCGCGACGTAGACGTGCACGAACGGCGCCGACGGCAACGTCACCCTGTCGCCGGCGCGCAGCCGGGCGACGTGCAGGGCGGCGGCCGGCTGCCCGAGCCCGACCGCGACGTCGCCGGCGTGCCGCCGCAGCCCGCTGACCATCGGCACCAGCCCGCCGCCGGCGAGGTCGGCGGTCACGTCGGCCTGGCCGTACGACGGATCCGCCCCGGGCACGCCCGGCGGCACCCACATCTGCACGAACCGCGCCCCTGCGCCGGCCGCCAGCTCGGAGTGACGGACGCCGCGACCGGCACTCATCCGCTGCACGACCCCCGGCACCAGCTCGCCGCCGTGTCCCGTGGTGTCCTCGTGCACCAGCGCACCGGAGAGCACCCACGTCACGATCTCGACGTCGCGGTGCGGGTGCACCGGGTACCCACCACCCGGCGCGGCGACGTCGTCGTTGGCCACGACCAGCAGCCCGAAGCCCACGTTGCCCGGGTCGTAATGCGGCCCGAACGAGAACGAGTGCCGCGACACCACGCCGTCGCCGGGCGTGGCGGACCGGTCGCCCGCCCGCCGCACGTCCACCGCCGGACCCATCGGGAGACCCGGCTCAGAGCCCGGTGCGGGCGCCCGCCGACTCCATCCGGGCCAGCCACTCGCGCAGCCGGTCCGCCGTCGGCGCCGTCAGCAGCAGCCCGGCGACGCTGAACAGCGCGCCGATCGCCACCGGCAGCCACACCCCGCGGGCGAACGAGTTGACCAGCCCGATCAGTGTCGGCAGCTCGGCGAACACCAGGCTGAGGAACGCCGCACTGCGCAACTGGCCGGCCGCCTTGACCTCGTTAGGAGCGGCCGTGGCCGGCCAGGGCCGGACGAGGCGGCGCGGGACGAACAGCGCGGCGGCCACGAAGACCACGCTCACCAGGATCGCGCCGAACGCGTCGACGCCCGATCCGGCCTCGTCGCCGACGGTGAACACCGCCACCGCCGCGATGGCCACGACACCGCCGAGCATGGCGAAACTCACCAACCGCAGCGCGCGGCCCAGAGCGTCGGTAGGAGCGCCCTCACCGGGCGATGTGGGTGTCGACATGGCCCGGAGCCTAACGCCAGGCCGATCGGCCCACGACGCAGGACCGCCCGGCGGCGGCCTGGATTGTCCAGTCACCACAACGACCACGGCCCTGGTCCACCGCGGCGGGGGCCCGGCCGCGTACGCTGCCGAGCATGCGGCCAACCCCCGACGCCGAGCTGCCCGGCGCCCACGGCACCAGCCGGCACGAGCGCACCGTGCATCTCCTGGAGCGCGCGACCGGACGGCTCGCGACTGCCGCGATCGCCCGCATGGAGGAGACGCTCAGCTGGTACCGCGCGATGCCCGCCGAGCAGCGGTCGTGGGTCGGTCTGGTGATCCAGGCCGGCATCGCGGCGTTCGTCGACTGGTACCGCAACGCCGACGAATCCCGGCCCACCCCGACGGCCGACGTGTTCGGCACCGCGCCGCGCGACCTCATCCGCTCGATCAGCCTGCAGCAGACGGTCGAGGTCGTCCGGGTCGCGATCGAGGTGGTGGAGGACAGCGTCGAGGACGTCGTCGGGCCGGACGACGCCCGCAACGTCCGCGAGGGTGTGCTGCGCTACTCCCGCGAGGTCGCGTTCTCCGCCGCGCACGTCTACGCCCGCTACGCCGAGGCGCGCGGCTCGTGGGACGCCCGGCTGGAGGCGACCGTCGTCGACTCGCTGCTGCGCGGCGAGGTCGACGAGGACGTCCGGTCGCGGGCGTCCGCGCTGGGCTGGACCGCGGCCAGCGGCGTCGCCGTCATCATCGGCCGGCCGCGGCCCGACGACGGCACCTCGGCCGACGAGATCCGGCGCTCGGCCCGGCACGCCGGGTACGACGTGCTCACCGGCGGGCAGGGCGACCGGCTGGTCGCGGTGCTCGGCCGGGTCGAGGACCCGCTGCAGGCGGCGACGGCGATCGTCACCCACTTCGGCCCCGGCCCAGTGGTCGTCGGCCCGCTGGTCCCGGACCTGGTGTCGGCGGCGACGTCGGCCCGGCCCGCGGTCACCGGGCTGCTGGCGGCGGCCGGCTGGCCCGACGCGCCCCGTCCCGTCGCGGCCGGCTCGCTGCTGCCCGAGCGGGCGCTCGCCGGCGACCAGGACGCGCTGAACGACCTGGTCACAGAGCTCTACGTGCCGATCGCCGAGGCCGGTCCGGTCATCCTCGAGACGCTGGCCGCCTACCTCGAGACCGGCGCGTCCGTCGAGGCGGCGGCCCGGCTGTTGTTCGTTCACCCGAACACCGTCCGCTACCGGCTGCGCCGGGTGTCCGACGTGGTCGGGCTGACGCCGACCGACCCTCGAGACTCGTACACGCTGCGGCTCGCGTTGTCACTGGGACGGATGAACCCGCCGGTCATCGAGTGATGGTTTCCTGTGGCCGGCGGCGAGGTCTGACGCCAGTCTCCAAGGACATTGTGGGAAACCCCCAAAGTTAGTGGGACGACCTTGTGACTGCGGCCGACCCCTTCTACGGCCCGGTAGCCGCGAGGCTTGAAGGGTGCTTGTGATCGTCGCTCCCGGTCAGGGATCCCAGACGCCCGGCTTCCTCGCGCCGTGGCTGGAGGAGCCCTCGTTCGCCGCCCGTATCGACTGGCTCTCCGCCGTCGCCGGGCTCGATCTCGCCCACTACGGCACCGAGGCCGACGCCGACACCATCCGCGACACCGCGATCGCCCAGCCGCTGCTGGTGGCGTCGGGCCTGGTCGCCGCGCTCTCGCTGTTCCCGCACCCCGCCGACGCGTTCACGACGGTGGGCGCGGTGGCCGGGCACAGCGTCGGTGAGATCACCGCCGCGGCCGGCGCCCGCGTCATCACCGCCGAGCAGGCCATGGTGTTCGTCCGCGAGCGCGGCAACGGCATGGCCGAGGCCGCCGCGAAGGAGTCCACCGGCATGACCGCCGTTCTCGGCGGCGACCCGGACGATGTTCTCGCGACGCTGGAGCGGCACGGCCTCACCCCCGCCAACGTCAACGGCGCCGGCCAGGTGGTCGCCGCCGGCACCGTCGCCCAACTCGAGGCGCTGGCCGGCGACCCGCCACAGGGCGCTCGGCTGCGCCCGCTGTCCGTCGCCGGGGCGTTCCACACGACGCACATGGCGACGGCGGTCAAGCGGCTGCGGCATTACGCGCAGTCGATCAGCACGCACGACCCGCGCACGCTGCTGCTGTCCAACCGCGACGGCCAGATCGTGCACGACGGCCGCCAGGTGCTGGACCGGCTGGTCGCCCAGGTGTCCAACCCGGTCCGCTGGGACCTGTGCATGCAGACGATGGCCGACCTCGGCGTCACCGGCCTGCTGGAGGTGCCGCCTGCCGGCACGCTGACCGGCCTGGCCAAGCGGGCGCTGCCCGGAGTGGAGACGTTCGCGCTGAAGACGCCGGACCAACTCGACGACGCCCGCGCTTTCGTCGAGAAGCACGGCCAGCCCAGCCAGCTCATCACCAACCCGACGTGGCGCCTGCTCGTCGCACCGCTCAAGGGCACGTTCGCGTCCAGCGGCGCCAAGTCCGGCGACCGGCTGGCAGCCGGCGACACCGTCGGGACGGTCAGCTCGCTGCGCGACACCGTCCAGGTCACCGCGGGGCACGGCGGCACCATCATCGAGTGGCTGGTCGAGGACGGCGACCCCGTCGCCCCGGGCCAGCCGCTGGTCCGGCTGCACCCCGAGGCGGTGGCGTGAGCATGAGCGGTGTCACGATCCAGGCCGAGCGTCAGCCGCGGGCGTCGCGGATCCTCGGCATCGGCGGCTACCGGCCCAGCCGGGTGATCACCAACGCCGAGATCATCGAGAACATCGACTCCTCTGACGAGTGGATCCGCACCCGCTCCGGCATCGAGAGCCGCCGCTGGGCCACCGACGACGAGACCGTCGTCTCGATGAGCCTCGCCGCGGCCCAGAAGTCGCTGGCCGACGCCGGCATCCAGCCCGAGCAGGTCGACTGCGTCATCGTCTCGACCGTCACGCACCTGTACCAGACGCCGTCCGCGGCGGCCGAGATCGCGCACAAGCTGGGCACCAACAAGGCCGCCGCGTTCGACATCTCCGCCGCGTGCGCCGGGTTCTGCTACGGCCTGTCGCTGGCCTCGGACATGGTGCGCGCCGGCACCGCCGGCCACGTCGTCGTCATCGGCGTCGAGCGGCTGTCCGACCTCACCGACAAGACCGACCGGTCGACGGCGTTCCTGTTCGCCGACGGCGCCGGCGCGGCCGTCGTGGGCCCGGCCGCCGGCCCCGCCGAGGCGGGCATCGGCCCGGTCGTGTGGGGCTCCGACGGGCAGCATCTGGACCTCATCAAGCAGCGCGAGGACTGGCGCGACGCCCTGTTCAACGAGAACGGCCCGGACATGCCGCACCTGGTCATGCAGGGCAACCCGGTCTTCCGGTGGGCGTCGTACGAGATGGCGAAGGTGGCTCAGGAGGCGCTCGACGCCGCCGGCGTCACCGTCGACGACCTCGACGTCTTCGTGCCGCACCAGGCCAACATGCGCATCACCGATGCGATGGCCCGCACGCTGAAACTGCCGGAGCGGGTCGCCATCGCCCGCGACATCTCCACCCAGGGCAACACGTCGGCCGCATCGATCCCGCTGGCCATCGAGCGGATGCTCGAAACGGGCGAGGCCCAGAGCGGCGACCTCGCTCTGATCATCGGATTCGGCGCCGGGCTGGTCTACGCCGGCCAGGTGATCCGGATCCCCTGACGTTGCGCCACCGTGCCCGCCCGACGACGTGCGGACACCTACGATCGTCACCGACCACGGTCGGTCACGAGCATCACCCAACCCAACGAGGAGAACGACAGACATGGCCAGCACCGAGGAGATCCGCGAGGGTCTTGCCGAGATCGTCAACGAGATCACCGGCGTTCCCGCCGAGGACGTGCAGCTCGACAAGTCCTTCACCGACGACCTCGACATCGACTCGCTGTCGATGGTCGAGGTGGTCGTGGCCGCTGAGGAGAAGTTCGGCGTGAAGATCCCCGACGAGGAGGTCAAGAACCTGGCCACCGTCGGCGACGCCGTCACGTTTATCGAGAAGGCAGGGTCCTGACCTCATGGCACGTTCCCAGGCACGAGTCGTCGTCACCGGGCTCGGCGCCACCACGCCCGTCGGGGGCGACGTAGCGTCGACCTGGGAGTCCCTGCTCGCCGGGCGTTCCGGCGTGCGCAAGCTGACCCAGGAGTGGGTCGCCGACCTGCCGGTGCAGATCGGTGCACCGGCCGCCGTCGACCCCTCCGAGGTCCTCCCCCGCGTCGAGGCCCGGCGCCTGGACCGCTCGGCCCAATTCGCGATCATCTGCGCCCGGGAGGCGTGGGCCGACGCCGGATTCTCCGGCAAGGCGAGCGAGGCCGGGCTGGACCCCGACCGCGTCGGGGTCGTGTGCGCCTCCGGCATCGGCGGGCTCACGACGCTGCTGTCCAACTACGACCAGCTCCGCGACTCCGGCCCGCGCCGGGTGTCGCCGCTGGCGATCCCCATGCTGATGCCGAACAGCCCGTCCGCCAACGTGAGCATCGACCTGCAGGCGCAGGCCGGCGCGCACACCCCGGTGAGCGCCTGCTCGTCGAGTGCCGAGGCGATCGCACTCGCCGTCGACATGATCCGGCTGGGTCGGGCCGACGTCGTCGTGGCCGGCGGCACCGAGGCGGTCATCTCGCCGCTGCCGATCGCCGCGTTCGCCAACATGATGGCGCTGTCCAAGCGCAGCGACGACCCGACGGTCGTCAGCCGCCCGTTCGACAAGAACCGCGACGGGTTCGTGCTCGGCGAAGGCGGCGCGCTCATGGTGCTGGAGTCGGCCGAGCACGCCGAGGCTCGCGGCGCAAGGGTCTACGCCGAGGTCGCCGGTGCCGGCATGAGCGCCGACGCCCACCACATCGCGCAGCCCGAGCCCACCGGCCGCGGCGTCATCACCGCCATCCGCAAGGCGCTCGCCGACGCCGGCCTGTCCCCTGAGGACATCGGTCACGTCAACTGCCACGCCACGTCCACCCCGGCCGGCGACGTCGCCGAGTCGGTGGCCCTGAACGCGGTGTTCGGCGACCGGACGCCGTCCATCCCGGTCACCGCGCCGAAGTCCATGATCGGGCACCTGCTCGGTGGCGCCGGAGCCGTCGAGTCGCTGGCCACGGTGCTCACCCTGCACCACGGCCTGGTTCCACCCACGGCGAACGTCGATGACGTCGACGACGACATCAACCTCGACATCGTCCGCACCACCCCGCGGAAACTCGACGACGGTCCGCTGGCAGCCCTGAACGACTCGTTCGGGTTCGGCGGGCACAACGTCGTCCTCGCCTTCAGGAGGGCCTGATGACCGCTCTGGCAGATCGTCCGGCATCGCAAACATCGAGAGAGCCGACTGCGTCTTCCAGGCCGCCGCGGGACGAGGACCCGCGCCATCCCAAGCGCCGGCTCGCCGCCCTGTTCGACGAGGGCTCGCTCGAGCTGATCAGCGCCGACGACCTCAGCGGCATGCTCGCCGCCGTCGGCACGGTGCACGGGACGCCGGTCGTCGCGTTCTGCTCCGACGCCACCGTCATGGGTGGCGCGATGGGTGCGGACGGCTGCCAGGTGGTCGTCGAGGCGTACGAGCGGGCGCTGGCCGACGGCGTCCCGATCATCGGCCTGTGGCACTCCGGCGGTGCCCGGCTGCCCGAGGGCGTGCTGTCGTTGCACGCCGTCGGCCAGATCTTCGCGGCCATGACCCGCGCGTCGGGCAGGATCCCGCAGCTGTCGGTCGTGCTCGGCCCGGCCGCCGGCGGCGGCGCGTACGGCCCGGCGCTCACCGACATCGTGATCATGGGCCCCGAGGGCCGGGTCTTCGTGACCGGCCCCGAGGTGGTCCGCTCGGTCACCGGCGAGGACGTCGACATGCTGCGGCTGGGCGGCCCGGAGCCGCACGGCCGCCGCTCCGGCGTCGTCCACGTCGTCGCGAGCACGGAGCGGGAGGCGCTGGACCGGGCGCGGGCGCTCGGTGCGCTGCTCGGCTCGCAGGGGTTGCTGGACGTTGCTTCGGTCGAGGACCGTGACCTCGGCGTGCACTTCCCGGAGTCGGCGAAGCGCGCCTACGACGTCCACCCGATCGTCGAGGACCTCCTCGACGAAGGCACCGGAGTCGAGCTGCACCCGCGATGGGCGCCGAACATCACCACCACGCTGGGCCGGTTCGGCGGCCGCACCGTCGGGATCATCGCGAACAACCCGCTGCGCCTCGGCGGCTGCCTCGACTCGATCTCGGCCGAGAAGGCAGCCCGGTTCGTCCGCATGTGCGACGCGTTCGGCGTCCCGCTGCTGGTCGTCGTCGACGTCCCCGGCTACCTCCCCGGCGTCGGCCAGGAGTGGGACGGCGTCGTCCGGCGTGGCGCGAAGCTGCTGCACGCGTTCGCCGAGGCGACCGTGCCGCGGGTGACGCTGGTGACCCGCAAGGTCTACGGCGGCGCATACATCGCGATGAACTCGCGGGCCCTGGGCGCGACTCGCGTTCTTGCCTGGCCGACCGCTGAGGTCGCCGTCATGGGTGCCGTCGCCGCCGTCCGCGTCCTGCACCGCCGCAAGCTGGCCGAGGTGGCCCCCGAGCTCCGCCCGCAGGTCGAGGCCGAGCTGGCCGAGGAGCACGCCCGCATCGCCGGCGGCCTCGACCGCGCCATGGAGATCGGCGTCGTCGACGAGGTCGTCACCCCCGAGCAGACCCGCTCGGCGCTGGCCCGCGCGATCGCCGAGGCTCCCGACCGGCGCGGCTCGCACGGCAACATCCCGCTGTAGGGCCGGCCGTCCCACCAGACCCGAGCTCCCGCCTCGCCAGGGCCATCTGGCTGGGGCGGGAGCTCGCTGTGCGCTCCGACAAAACGGAGCGCCCCGGACCGTTGGTCCGGGGCGCTGCTACGTGGTGAGGCCGCTGTATTTCCCGGTCACCGGGCCGGGGACAACCACCGATGCCGGAGCGGCCACGTCTTGAGGTGTGTTACCTGTCCGTGACCATACCGAGGACTTGGCGTCTTGTGAAGGCCCTGTCGCGGATGAATTTCCGACCCGCCACTCAACCGTTCAGACGACCTGGTGGAGCCACCGGACCGGGGCGCCGTCGCCCGCGTAGCGGAACGGTTCGAGCTCCTCGTCCCACGGCGCGCCGAGCAGCCGACGCAGCTCTTCCTCGAGGTCGACCTCGCCCATCGCCGCCTTCACGACGGCGGCCTTGATGCGGTCCTCGGGGATCATGATGTCGCCGTGGACGCCCGTCACCGCGTGGAAGACGCCGAGCTCCGGAGTGTAGGAGTAGCGCGCGCCCTCGCAGCCGGGACTGGGCTCCTCGGTCACCTCGAAGCGCAGGTGCATCCAGCCGCGCAGCGCCGACGCGATCTTGGCCCCGGTGCCGGCGGCACCCTGCCACGACAGCTCGGCACGGTACATCCCTGGTGCGGCCGGCTGCGCGCTCCACTCCAGCTTCACGCGCACACCAAGAGCGCCGGCCACTGCCCACTCGATGTGTGGGCACAAGGCCGACGTAGCGGCGTGGACGTACAGAACGCCACGAGTCGTCACCGGATCCTCCTGCGGTTCGAGGGACGCCTTCCCCTGCGACCTCGTTCCGTCCAGGTGAACCTGCGACGGCTCCATTGTGCACGACGATGCACCCGGCCGCCACGTTCCCGGTGGCAGATCGCTCCGGCGTGTCCCGGCGCAGCCGGCCGGCCGACTCAGCCTGCCGTCTCGATCCTCACCTCCTTGGCGTCGACGAACCGCCCGATGACGTCGGCGTCGGCGCGGACGGACTCGTGGTCGGTCCAGCCGGGCGGCAGCGCGCCGAACGCGGTCGCCGTCAGGGTGAGCCGGCGCCGGTCGGTCCGGCGCCGCCAGGTGCCGGCGATCTCGCCGTCCCGCAGAACGATGCCGGGGTTCGCCGCGGCGGCCCAGACCTGTCGCCGCGCGGCGGCGTCGGGCACCAGGAACTCGCGGTCGGCCAGTTCGGTGAGCGGATCGTACGGACCGAGCACCCGCAGCTCGCCCGGCTCAGGCACCGCCTCGAACAACGGCGCGTCGGCCGCGAGGATCGAGCCGCGCCGACCGTCGACCTCGACGTCGGTGAGGTCGGCCTCGGCCAGCGACCACCAGCGCTTCGCCGCGGCCGGCGAGAGCGAGAGCCAGGCGGCCAGATGCGCCGGCCGCGCCGGCCCGGCGGCGTGGACGAACCGGCGGACGAGCTCGGCCCGCGCCGCGGAGACCCGGGCCTCCGCAGCCTCACCGGCGGCACCGGCCGCAGGACCGCCATCGAGCGACGCAGTGCGGAACCGGAACACCGACGGCGACTCGACGTCGATGACGAGCCGCGCCTGCAGCGTGGCGAACCGGAACAGCGCGTCCTGCACGTGGTGGACGCCGCAGCCTTCGCACCACGGCGCCAGCCAGCGGTCGATCCGGGGCGAGACGGCGCCGGACAGCTCGCCCTTGGTGCGCGCCATCCCATCGGCCATGACGTCGCGCATGACGGCCGCCACCTGGTCGATGCCCGCGCCGAAGCCGGCGCCGATCTCGGTGCCGAACGGGCCGATCGACGGCTTGGCCAGCTCGGCGCCATCGTCGACGCGCAGCGCCGCGGCCAGCAGCCCGAGATCGGACGACCGGTGCAGGTGCATCGCGGCTCGCATCGAGTGCACCAGCACGCCGTCGTCGTCACCGTCCCCACCCCCGCGGAGCGCCACGGCGAGCCGCGCCGTCATGCCCGCCGGATGGTCCTGGACGCCTGTGAGCAGCACCGCGCCCGGCCCGGACAGCCCACTGACCGCGGCCCGGTAGGCGAGCACCTGCGCGCGCGTGATCACGAGTCAACCCTGCCACCGACCACCGACATTCGTCCCTTGTCCCTCGTGGGGCTCGCCGCTGCCTGGGACCTCGCGGTCAGCGCTCGAATAACAAGAATGCCATCCATAGTCTGTCGACCCATAGTGCCCAGGCCCGGACCGTGGACGAGTGTCCACGACCGAGGAGTACGCCCGCGGCCTGCGCGAGGCGTTCGCCGCCCGGCTGCAGGAGCTGCGCGACGCCGCCGAGCCGGAGCTGAGCCAGGAGGCGCTGGCCATCGCCGCCGGGCTGGATCGCTCGTACGTCGGGATGCTCGAGCGGGCCGAGCGCACCCCGTCGATCTTCGTCGTGCATCTGCTGGCAGCCGCGTTGGGCCGCCCGGCCAGCGATCTACTGCCCGATCACCCACTACCCGTTCTGCCCGCTGTACCCGAATAGTGCCCTCGCCCGGGGTGGCCGAACCCGGGCATGCTACTCATAGTCTGTAGATCTTGAACGGGGCGACCCGCAGCGTAGACGGGTGCCCCAGCCTCCCGACGACGAGCGCCGCGCCCTCAGCGCGTTCGGCACCCGCGTCCGGGAGCTCCGTCGTGAGCTGGGCCTCAGCCAGGAAGACCTCGCCGATCGCGCCAACCTCCACCGCACCTACGTCGGCTCGATCGAGCGCGGCGAGCGCAACGTGGCCCTGCTCAACATCCATCGCCTCGCCCGGGCACTGGGCGTCACCGCCCGCGATCTGCTCTGACGCGAGGGTGCTCTCCATAGTCTGTCGACGAAACGATCATCATGCCCCGACGGTGATTGGATGCCCGCACACGACGACGTCAAGACCCGGAAGGCCGACTTCCTCATGGCCTTCGGCGAGACGGCGCGCGCCCGCCGCGGCGAGCTCGGACTGACCCAGCGGCAGCTGGACGCCCGCATGGGTTACCGCGGCAAGTTCTCCGGCGGCGTCGAGCGCGGCACCCGCAACCTCACACTGGACAACCTCTACCTGCTGGCGGCGGCCCTGGAGACCGACCCGCGCGACCTGCTCGCGGATGACGTGACGCGCGACGGGCCGGCGTCGGGGACTACGCCGTCAACCCGGACCAAGCCCGCCTGACGCGTCAGCGCCAGTCCAGCCGCCGCCAGCGATCGAGCGGGCCGTGCCGGGCGTCTGCGAGCTCGACCCCGCGCAGGTCGGCGACGTGCACGCCGTCCCAGAGCCGGAACCCGAGCCGCTCCAGCACAGCGGTCCGCCGGGCCTGCAACCGCTCGGCCACCCGCTCGCGGGCGGCGCGGCCGAGACCGGTGACGCCAGGCGGGCCGGGAACGGCGGCCGGCGGCGCCGTCACCCTGAACGCGGCGAGCCGGGCCAGCGGCAGGAACGCCGCAAGCGCACCGGCCAGCAGCACCGGGCCGAGCCCGTGGCCGCGCCACTCGGGCATCAGCTCGTACCGGCGCACGACGACCACCCGCGGCGGGCCGTCGCTCACCAGCTCCTCCAAGCCGGGCTGGAGCGCACCGCCCTCGCCGGCCGCCGCGGCGAGGAAGCCAGGCGCCCACTCGCCCAGCACGACGGCGTCCAGGGGAACCCGACCACGGCGCAGGTCGGCGACGGTGACGGACAGCTCGGCGACGTGGCGGAGGCTGGGCGGGCAGACGTCCAGCTCGGAGACGTCGGCGGTGACCTCCCACGCCTCGGGCTGCAGTTCGTCGTCGGCCTGCCACCACGCGCGGCGGTGCTGCACGGTCAGCTCGACGGACATCGGGTTGGCCGGCGGGGCGCTCAGCACGATCGTGGACCCGTCCTCACTGGCCCGGGTCGTTGTAGGGACCCCAGCGCTCGAGTGGCTCGAAGCTGGCGTCGGTGAGCGCGGGATCGCGCAGGTCGACCACGTACACCCCGCGCCACAGGTAGAAGCCGATGCGTTCCAGCAGGGCACCCAGCCGCAGGCAGGTGAGCTCCGCGGACACCCGGTCAGCGCAGCCGTCGAGGAAGTCGGCGGGCGAGAGCCGGCACACCGCGAGCCGGGCCGTGGTGGAGAACCGGCCCAGCGCCGCCGCCGTCAGCGGGGCGGCCAGGCCGTACCCCCGCCATGCCGCGGCCAGCTCGAACCGGCGCAGGATCACCATGCGCGGCAGGCCCTCGCTGATCTGCTCGTCCAGCTCGGGGACGAGGGTGCCCTCGGCGAGGTCGATGACGGTCTCGGCGATGAACTCCAGGGCCCACTCCCCCAGCTCGATGCTGTCGAGCAGGTTGCGGTCGCTGTTGAGGTCGGCGACGGCGAGGGAGAAGTCGCCGACGTGACGGTGTTCGGGGCGGCACACGTCGAGGTTCCACACGTCGGCGGAGACGTGCCAGTGCTCGGGAAGGTCGTCCTCATCGACCGTCTGCCACCACAGCATCCGGTGGGTGACACTCAATTCGATCGACATCGGGTTCGCAGGCAGGTCGGCCATGTGTCCGGTCACCTCGCTCGCACGACATGGTTGGCAGGCGGGTTGTCCGGCTGGCCGGGGTCACAGCCGTCAGGGCGATCACGAGCGGCGTCGAACACCATCACCACCTCTTTCGAGATGGCCGGGCGGGCTCCTGCTCTTGAGCGACCATTGTCCTACGGTGCGGACTATGTGCAACCCGAGGATTGGCACAAGCTGCCGAACCGGGTGAGGCCGGACTGCACAACTGCTGCATCGTGCGAACTCAGCCGGAGATTGATACTCATAGTCTGTCGACCCAAAGTCTGCCACATCCAGAGCCGAATAGACGGCCGGACAGCCAATCTTCGCCTGAGCCGCGATCGCGGACTGCCGACTACGACGCGCTGAGCCGCCGCCAGTCCGCCGCGTCGACGCCCAGCCGCTGCCGCAACGACTGCACCTGCTGCTCGAGGGCATCGAGTGCCGCGGCGACAGCGGCACCGGTATGGCTCTGACCGTTGAGCGCGCCGCGCAGCTCGTCGTTCTCCGCGCGGAGCCGGTCGTTCTCGGACAGCAACTCGACCAGTCGGCGATGCTGGCCGCGCCGGGTCAGCACCTGGATCGGCTCGGCCGCCACGGCCGGCGCCGCCACGCCCACAGGCGGCGTCGCCACCACCGGCAGCCGGGCCAGCACGTCCTCGTCGCCGATGCGGTCCTCCAGCATCGTCAGCGCGGCGTCGACGACCTGGACGTCGTCGGGGAGCGGGATGCTGAGGGTGCGGTCGCGCTGCGAGAGGCCGAGGATGTACGACAGCCGCCGCGGGCCGGTGCGGTCGATGCGGACGCTGCCGAGGATCTGGTGCCGGCGCGGGTCGAACGGGTCGTCGAGGTTCACGCCGGGCAGGTAGGTGCGGATGGCGGCCTCCGGGATGGCGTGGTTCGGGCCGACCATCTCGTTGAACTCGTCCTCGGCCGCCGCTGGGAGCAGGAACATGTGCCCGAGCCCGACCACCTCCCAGGCGACGTTCGTGGCCCATGACTGGAATTCGTCGGCGTCGCGGGCGCCCTGCCGCGCGACGTAGACCGGGCCGAGCCTGGACTCGTCGGCGAGGTAGTCCATGAGATCGGGCAGGTCGGACGGACCGGCCCAGCGCGGCTCGGTGCTCACCGGCACGAGGCCGTCGGCGCACGCCAGGTCGGGCAGCAGCCCCCGCAACACGGCCGGGACCGACATGAAGGGCACGCGCGGCGCGCGGTCGCCCGGCTCGTCGGCGACCTCGATCTCGACCCACAGCCAGCCGCGGCCCGAGGCGCCGTCCTCGACCGCGGTGATCGTGGTGCGCCAGATCTCGTCGGCGCCGCGGGCCAGCGGGTGCAGCCGGCGCCAGCGGTACAGCCGGCGGCCGGTGTCGTCATCGGCGACCAGCACCGTCACGACGTCGTCGGCGTCGAGCTCGGCCCGTCCCGGCCGCCCAGCGTCGACGTCGATCTCCTTCGCGGCCGACCACCGGCCCACATGATCGACGACGGCCTCGACGATCGGTCCGGAGACCACGTGGAGGAACGATCGGAAACCCACGGACACGAGGCGGCCCTCCAACATCGCTGTTTCGGTGACTGATACTACTGTTTTGATACGGCAAACGCCGTGCACACGTCAAGGCTCTGTGCGCATGGGTGAACGTCTGGTGTGGTCAGAGCAGCATCAGACGCTCACCCATCGGGGCGACGCTCGCGATCAGACGCGGACGAGGCGCCGGATGGTGTCGGCGATGGCGTCGCGGCCGGGCAGCCACGCCCGTTCGAGGGACGGGGCGTAGGGCACGGGGGTCGGCGGCGGCGCGACGCGGACCACGGGAGCGTCCAGGTGCCAGAAACCCTCGTCGACGGCGAGGGCGGCGAGCTCGGCGCCGACGCCGAAGTCGCGGACCGCTTCGTGCGCGATGAGCAGGCGGTTCGTCCGCGCCAGCGACTCCAGGACGGTCGCGCGGTCCAGCGGCACGATGGTGCGCAGGTCGACAACCTCGGCCGAGATCCCCTCGTCGGCGAGCGCCGCGGCGGCCGCGAGCGCTTCGTGCACCATCCGCGACCACGACACGACGGTGACGTCCGTGCCCGGACGGCGCACGACGGCGCGGCCGAGGGGGACGAGGTGGCCGGGCGGCGGTTTCACGCCGCGGAACCCGTAGAGGTGCCGGTTCTCCACGAAGACGACGGGGTCGGGGTCGCGGATCGCGGCGCGGAGCAGCCCGTAGGTGTCCTCCGGTGTCGACGGCATGACGACGGTGAGGCCGGGGATGTGCGCGAGCAGCGCCTCGAGGCTCTGCGAGTGCTGGCTGCCCGACGACCGGCCGGCGCCGAACTGGGTCCGCACGACCAGCGACATCGCCGCCCGGCCACCGGTCATGTACCGCAGCTTCGCCGCCTGGTTGAGCAGCTGGTCGAAGCAGGCGCCGAGGAAGTCCATGTACATGATCTCGACGACCGGCCGCAGCCCGGCCATCGCGGCGCCGACGGCGACACCGGCGATCGCGGTCTCGCTGATCGGGGTGTCGCGGACGCGGTCGGGGTACGCCGCCGCGAGCCCGCGCGTGAGGCCGAAGACGTTGCCGCCCGCGCCGACGTCGATGCCGGCCAGGAAGACGGACGGGTCGGCGGCCAGCTCGTGGTCGAGCGCGTCGCGGACGGCGTCCATCACCCGGTACCGGTCTGCGGCGGCCGGCGCGACCACGGCCGCGTGCACCGCCGCGACCTCGCCGGCGTCCGCGTCCGGCGAATCAGCCCGCGGCGCCACCACGTACTCCCCCAGCGACGACGGCGACGGCTCCGGCGCCGAGCGGGCGAACGCGAGGGCCGCCTCGATCTCCGCCTCCACATCGGCGTCGACCGCCTCGATCGCCTCGGCCGCCACGCCGGCCGCCAGCAGCCGGTCGCGGGCGCGGACGATCGGGTCACGACGGCGCCATTCGGCCACCTCGGCAGCGTCGCGGTAGCGCTCCGGATCACCCTCGTAGTGGCCGTGCCACCGATACGTGTCGGCTTCGACCAGCACCGGGCCGGTGCCGCGCCGCCGCTGGTCGACCAGCTTGGTCATGAGGTCGGCGACGGCCACCACGTCGTTGCCGTCGACGTGCGCGTAGTCGATGCCGTAGCCGGCGGCGCGCTCGGCCAGCCCGGCACGGTGCTGGTCGGCGGCCCGGGAGAACTCGGCGTAGTGGTTGTTCTCGCAGCAGAAGATCACTGGCAGGTCCCAGACGGCGGCCAGGTTGACCGCCTCGTGGAACATCCCCTGCGCCACGGCGCCGTCGCCGAAGAACGCCACGACGACACCGTCGCCGCCGAGCAGCCGGAACGCCGTCGCGACGCCGCCCGCGATCGGCAACCCGGCGCCGACGATGCCGTTAGCGCCGTACACGCCCAGCGAGGGGTCGGCGATGTGCATCGACCCACCGCGGCCGTGACAGGTCCCGGCGTCGCGGCCCATCAGCTCGGCGAACATCGGCGCCGGAGGCAGGCCCTTGGCCAGGCAGTGCCCGTGCCCGCGGTGCGTCGACGTGATCGCGTCGCTGGCCCGCAGCGGCCAGCACGCGCCGACCGCCGTCGCCTCCTGGCCGATGGACAGGTGCAGGAAGCCGGGCACCTCGGTGTCGCGGTAGAGCTGCCCGGCCCGTTCCTCGAACCGCCGGATCCGGCGCATGCGCCGGTACAGCTCCAGGAGCCCCGCAGTCACGCGAGCGCCCGGGCGAGGTCGCGCAGCCCGGCCTTGCGGATCTTCCCGATCGACGTGCGCGGCAGCTCCGGCACCGGGACGATCCGCGACGGCACCTTGAACGGCGCCAGCCGCCGGGCACAGTGCTCGCGCAGCGCGTCGTCCTCGGCGGCCGGGCCGGGGGCCGCGCCCGCGGACAGCACGACGAAGGCGAGCAGCCGCTCGCCCAGGATCGGATCGGGGACGCCGACCGCCGCGCACTCCTCGACCAGCGGGTGCTCCAGCAGCACCCGCTCCACCTCGCCGGCCCCGACGTTCTCGCCCTTGACCTTGATGACGTCCTTGCGCCGGTCGAGGAAGTAGACGTAGCCGCCGTCGACGCGGCCGAGGTCGCCCGTGCGCAGCCAGCCGTCGCCGTCGAGCACCTCGGCCGTCGCCGGCGGGTCCTTGAAGTAGCCGGTCATCGTCGACGGGCCCCGGATGACCAGCTCGCCCACTCCGCCCGGGGCCACCTCGGCGCCGTCGTCGCCGACGACCCGCAGCTCCCACCCCGGGCTCACCGTCCCGATCGACTGCCAGTCGTGTCGCGGATCGAGATGGACGGGGGTCCGGGTGCCGCAGGCCGCGGACTCCGTCAGCCCCCACGCCATCGACACCGCAACGCCGAACCGGGTCTCGATGGCCCGGATCTCGTCGCGATCCAGCGGCAGCGCGTACATCATCAGCCGCATCGACGACGCCGCCGCGGCCTCGTCGGGGCCCGGCGGCGCGCCCAGCAGGATCCGCAACGGCCCGGCGGTGAGGTTGCCCACCGTGATCCCGTACTCGGCCACCACCGGCCAGTACCCCCGCGCGCTGAACACGGGGCCGATCACCAGCTGCGAGCCGGTCAGCAGCGCCGGCATCAGCTGGAAGCACATCGCGTTGACGTGGAACAGCGGCAGCACGCAGTAGGACCGGTCGGACGGCGTCAGCGCGGTCTCGGCGCGGGTCGTGGCGCCGGCGGACAGGCAGGCGGCGTGCGAGAGCATGACGCCCTTGGGCCGGCCAGTGGTTCCCGACGTGTACATCATCAGCGCGGTGCGCTGCCCCGGCGGGCCGTCGTCGGGCAGCGCGGTGGCGGCCCGCCGCGCCCGCCGGCGGCCGTTGGTCACCGTCGTGCCGCAGACGACCGGCGGCGGGACCGACGCGCCCGCGGCCACCCGCTCGGCCATCGACTGGTGCCGCAGATTGGTGACCACGGCGGCGGCCTCGCTGTGCTCGACGACGTAGCCGAGCTCCTCGGCGGTGTACTGGGCGATGGTAGGGACGGCGATCGCGCCGGTCGAGGTGATCGCCAGCAGCGCGATGACGAACGCCGGCGCGTTCTCCATGTGCAGCACGACGCGGTCGCCCGGCCCGACCCCCAGCTCCTCCAGCAGCGCCCGGAGCACGGCGACGTCGGCGGCGCACCCGGCGTACGTCCAGGTGCGGATGGCGTGCGGCTCCAGCGGATCGGCGTAGGTGAGGAACGGCCGGTCGCCGTCGGCCGCGGCCCGGTGCGCCAGGACGTCGCCGAACGTGAGGTGGTCGAACGTGCGCGTCATCGGGCCGCTCCCGCAGGGAACTCGGCCGGCTCGAACGGGTACAGCGGGCGCCGCCGGTTGCGGTAGGTGAAGCGGTCCAGGCCCATCGCGGTGATGCCGTCGGTGTCGACGACGACCAGCCGCGACGCGATCGGCGCGTACGCCGCCCGCGGGCCGTTGACCCCCTTCGCGACGATCACCTGGAACGCCGCCGGGTCCAGGCCGAGCGCCGTCAGCTGGCGCCGGCTGGTGTTCATGGTCTGCCGCGACATCAGCACAAGCGTCGGCCCGTCGGCGGTCTCGAGGACGGCGGTCGAACCCATGTCGAACCAGCGGAACCCGCCATGCGTCGGCGCGGGCTCCTCGAAGCGGCCGTCGGAGATCAGCCGGACCCGGCCCTTCACCGGCACCGGCGCTCCGGCCGAGTGGCCGTGCCGTGCGCCGACGGAGAGAGTCACCTCGGCGCCGGCGCCGGCGGCGACGCAGGCCGCGGCGGCGTCGGGGTCCCACAGCGTCTGCACCAGCGAGCGCAGCCCGCGGCGCACCGCGGCGGCGAGGAGCACGGTGGAGTCGCCCGGCGCGCCGGCACCGATGTTGTCGCCGACGTCGAGCAGCACGACCGGCCCGTGCTCGCGCTCGGCGACGTCCAGCGCCTCCTCGACGGTGTGCCCGCTTGCCTGCAGGTCGTCGCGGCGTGACCAGACGGCGTCGGCCAGCTCCCACGCCGCCCACTCGGCGGCCAGCCGGTCGCCGTCGTGCACGGTGAGGCACGACATGCCCACGTGCGGCACGTCGGCGTAGGGGAACCCCTCGATCACGCCGGCCCACAGCATGCCCGGCCGCGCCGCGACCCGCTCGGCGGCCGCGACCAGCGACGCCATCGGCTCCTCACCGGTGTCCTGGCGGGCGATGTTCACTACCACCGGCAGCGGCACCAGCACCTGCACCGGCGCGATCTCGCCGCGCGCGGCCCGGACCACGAGTTCGACGCACCGCGCCCCCTGGACGGCGGCGTCGACGTGCGGGTTGGTCTGGTAAGCGAGGGTGACGGTGAGCGCGTCGACCAGTGCCGGCGACGCGTTGCCGTGCAGGTCGAGGACCGTGCCGACCGGCACGCCCGGGCCGACGACGGCCCGCACCCGCCGGGCCAGCTCGGCGTCGGCGTCGGCCAGGTGCTCGGCGACGGCGGCACCGTGCAGGTTCAGCAGCACGCCGTCCCAGGGTCCACCGTTCGCCAGCTCGCCGAGCATCTCGCCCGCCAGCCACTCGAACGCATCCTCGGTGACGGCGCCGACGGGGTTGACGAACGCGAAGGTGAGCGGGACGACGTCGACGCCGAGCCGTTCACCCGCGGCGAGGTGACCGCCGATGGTCGTCGACGAGCCCCCGTACTCGTCGACGATCTCCTTGCCGCGGAACACGCCGCCGGACGCGAACAGCGCGCGGTCGGCCTTCAGCGGCGAGAACGTGTTGGCCTCGTGGAACAGGCCGAGCAGGGCCAGGCGCACCGGTCAGCCCTCCCCGCCGGCGTACGCGACGACGTCGATCTCGAACCGCACGTCGTCGGTGAGGCAGCCGGTGAGCGTGGTCCGGGCCGGTAGCGGCGCCTGGAAGTACTCGCGATAGAGCCGGTTGAACTCCAGCGCGTCGGCGGGGTCGTGCACGTAGCAGCCGGTGCGCACCACGTGGTCGAGATCGAGGCCAGCCTGCGCCAGGACGCGGCGGACGTTCTCCATGGAGAGGCGCAACTGCTCCTCGAACGTGCCCGGTACCAGCCGGCCCGCCTCGTCGACCGACGCCTGGCCGGACACGAAGACGAAGTCGCCGGCCCGCACGAACCGCCGGAACGGCGGCGCCGGCGCCGGCTCGGCCGGCGCCTGCCCGGCCGCCGCGGACTCGGGCGCGGCCATCACAGCCACTCCGTCAGCGTCTTGGCGAACCGGGTCAGCGCGGCGTCCAGTTCGCCGGGTCCGTGGGTGGCGGAGACGTACCAGACCCCGCGCGACGCCACCCACACGCCGTGGTCGACCAGCGCCTCGGCGAGGTCCTCGTACCGGGCCAGGTCCAGCTGCTGCAACGAGCGGTAGTCGACGACCTCGGCGTCTCCGAAGGAGACGTGGAAGGCGGCCGGCAGCCCGGCCGCCCGCAGCGGGACGCCGTAGGACTGGCCCAGCTCGCGGATGCCGGCCATCAGCGCGGTGCCGTGCTCCTCGATGCCGGCGTACGGCGGGTTGTCGCGCAGCAGTTCCAGGCTGGCCTTGACCGCGGCCGTCGCGACCACGGATCCGTTGAACGTGCCGGAGTGGTTGACCTCGCCGGTGCCGAAGCGCTCCATCAGCTCCGCCCGGCCGGCCAGCGCCGCCACCGGCCAGCCGGCGGCCAGCGCCTTCGCGTACGTGGCGAGGTCGGGCGTGACGCCGTAGCGTCCGGCGGCGCCGTCGAGTCCGAGCCGGAACCCGGAGAGCACCTCGTCGAAGATCAGCACGACACCGTGCGACGTACACAGCTCGCGCACGCGCTGGAGGTAGCCCGGCAGCGGCTCGATGACCCCGGCGTTGATCATGACCGGCTCCATGACGACGGCGGCGATCCGCTCGCCCTCCTCGGCGAGCACCGTCGCGAGCCGGTCCGCGTCGTTCCACGGCAGGACCACGAAGTCGTCGAGATGGCCGGCCAGCTGCCCCGCGCTGGCGACGCCCCAGCCGTCGTCGCCGAGCGCCATCAGCACGTTGTCGAGCCAGCCGTGGTAGTGGCCCTCGAAGCGCACGATCCTCGTGCGGCCGGTGACCGCCCTGGCCAGCCGGAACGCTGCTTGCACCGCTTCGGTGCCGGAGACACAGAAGCGCACCATGTCGGGCCAGCGCAGCGTCGAGCACACCAGTTCGGCGGCCTCGATCTCCAGCTCGTGCTGGCCGCCGAAGATCACCCCGGTGCGGCTGGCCTCGTGGACGGCCTGCACCACCGCCTGCGGCGCGTGGCCGAGGAAGTTCGGGCCCTGTCCGAGCAGGTAGTCGACGTAGTCGTCGCCGTCGACGCTGCGCAGCCACGGCCCGTTGCCGCTCTCGAAGAAGATCCGCGGCCCGGCCAGCCGGACGTTGGAGTGGACGCCCCCGGGGGTGTGGCGGCTGGCGCGCCGGTGGAGCTCGCGGGAACGGGGATGACGTCGAGCATCTGTGCTCATGAGCGGGGTCTCCTGCCGGGCGGGCTGAACAGTGGCACCGGTACCAGGGCGTTTTGTTTATCGAAACAGATGCTCCACTTGGCAAATCACGCTACGATTGACGGAAACCATGCGTCAAGGGGGCCAGTTCGCAGCACAGCCTGCGACCGGAGGTCGAGGCGATGGTCAGTGGTTGCCGGCGCGGGAGGTCCCGCGAAACTGGCCCCTGGCAGATGATCTTGATTCCGATATTCTTCTGAAACTGCAGGTTCAGATCCCAAAACCATGGAGGCGGCGTCATGCCACGCAGACGGCCCGCAGGCCGTAACCCCGACGAACTCGACCACGAATCCGCCGACGAGCAGATCGACATCCACGACGCACCCGACCCGGCCACCGCGACCCCGGAACAAGCCCGCAAGTACAACAACCGATCCGTCGAACGCGTCGTCTCGATGCTCAACGTGCTCCAGGAGTCGCCTGAGCCGATGTCGCTCGTCGAGATCCACCGCTCCATCCGCATGGCCAAGGCCACCGCGTTCCGCTACCTGTGGACGCTGGAGAAGCACCGCTACGTCGAGCGCGACGGCGACGGGCGCTACCGCCTCGGCCTCGGGTTCGTCGGCATGCAGTCGCGCGACCTCGAGGTCCTGCAGGACCGCGCCCGGCCGTGGCTCGAGCGGGTGCGCGACGAGACCGGCGAGACCACCAACCTCGGTGTGCTCGACGGCACCGCCGTCCGCTACGTGGAGGTGGCCGAGAGCCCGCGCACCGTGCGCATGGTGAGCGTCCGTGGCAGCCGCGACCCGCTCTACTGCACGGCGCTGGGCAAGGCGATCGCGGCGCAGCTGCCTGCGGGCCAGGTCGCCGAGCTGCTCGAGCAGGTCGACCTCAAGCCACGTACCGGCAACACCATCACCTCCACCGACCGGTTCCTCGCCGAGCTCGACGCCGTGCGGCGCCAGGGCTACGCCGTCGACGACGGCGAGAACGAGGAGGACGGCCGCTGCGTCGCCGTCGCCATTCTCGGCACCCGGCTGCCCGCCGCGCTGAGTGTCAGCGCGCCGTCCAGCCGGTTCACGATGGACGACATCCCGGCGGTCGCCGCCCGGCTGGGCGAGATCGCCGGCCACCTGGCCGGTGAGCCCAGCGGCCACCGAACCGACCGGGCGGGAGGCTGACCCGCTCCGCCCTGGTGCAAGCCGGGCGGCGTGGGCCGGCGGCCGGGTGACCGCCGCGACGAGAGGACGAGCCGACGGACGATGGTGAACACGATTCAGCCGCGCCTGCTGGTTCACTGCCGCGCGGACGTCGGCGAGGGCCCGGTCTACGACCCTGCGTCCGACACGCTCTACTGGGTCGACATCCCGGCCGGTCACCTGTGGCGCTGGCGCCGCGCCAGCCGCGACGTCGCGTACCGCCAGATCGGTGAGCCGCTGGGCAGCATGGCGCTCATCGACGGTGGCGGGTTCCTCCTCGCCGCCCGGCGCGGCGTCCTGGTGCTGGCCGGCTGGGACCACCTCCCGGTTCTCTGGCAGCCGGTCGAGCCGGACCGCGCCACTCAGTTCAACGACGGCAAGTGCGACCCCGGCGGCCGTTTCGTCGCCGGGACCGCCGCCCACGACCCGCGCTTCACCGGCGCCCTCTACCGCGTCGACGCCGACGGCAGCACCGCGGCGCTGTTCGACGGCATCGGCATGTCCAACGGCCTCGACTGGAGCCCCGACGGCAGCTGGTTCTACCACGTCGACACGATCGCGCAGACGGTCCACCGCTACCGGTGGGACGCGGCCGCGGGCGTGCCGTCCGACCCCGAGCCGTTCATCGAGATCCCGCCGGGCGACGGCCTGCCCGACGGCCTCACCGTCGACAGTGAGGGCTGTCTCTGGCTGGCTGTCTGGGGCGCCGGCGAGGTCCGCCGCTACACCCCCGACGGCCGCCTGCTGGGCGCCGTCGCGGTCCCGACCCCGAACGTGTCCAGCTGCACGTTCGGCGGTCCCCACCGCAACGAGCTCTACATCACGACGGCGGCCCAGGCGGCGCCGCAGCACGGCCGCCAGGGCCGCCTCGCCGGTGACGTCTTCGTCGTCACCACGCCTATCCGCGGCCAGCGCCGCACCCCGTTCCCGCGGCACGGCATCCCGTCGGAGCTGCTCGAGCCTCGCCCGTACGAGCTGGACTGACGCCGTCACGCGAGCCGGGCCGGGCCGAGGATCTCGCCCGCCCGCTCGACGACGTCCGCGCCGATCCCCAGCTCCGGCACCGCGGCGTTCGCCTCCAGCTGCGCGATGCTCGACACTCCGACCACGACGGTGGAGACGGCCGCGCCGCGCAGGCACCAGGCCAGCGCCAGCTGTGCCGGACGGTAGCCCGCGTCGGCGGCCAGCTTCTGGAAGTCCGCGACAGCGGCGAGTACCGCCGGAGTCAGGTACCGGTCGAACATCCAGCGGTCCGCGGGCCGGGCTGCCCGGCTGCCCGCCGGCGCCGTCTCGCCGTCGCGATACTTGCCGGTCAGCACGCCGTGTGCCAGCGGGGCGAAGGCCATGACGCCGAGCCCCAGCCGGGCGCAGGCCGGCAGCACGCTCGCCTCCGGCTCGCGCCACAGCGCCGAGTAGTGCGGCTGGTCGGACACCGGGACCGCCCACCGCTGGTCGCGGCAGAGCGCGACCACCTCGTCCAGCTGCGCCGCCGACCACTCGGACACGCCCCAGTAGAGGATCTTGCCCTGCCGGACCAGGTGGTCCATCGCGCCGGCGGTCTCCTCCAGCGGCGTCTTCGGGTCGTAGCGGTGGCACTGGTAGAGGTCGATGTGGTCCAGTCCGAGGCGGCGCAGCGAGGCGTCGGCCTGAGCCAGCACGTGCTTGCGCGACAGTCCGCGCAGCAGCGGTCCGTCGCCCATCGGCGAGAAGACCTTGGTCGCCACCAGGTAGCTGTCGCGCGGGAACACCGCGAGCGCCTCGCCGAGGACACGCTCGGCCTCCCCCTCGTGACCCTCCGGGTACACGTTGGCGGTGTCGAACAGGTTCACTCCGAGCTCGTAGGCGCGCCGGGTGCAGGCGGTCGCTGTCTCCCCCGCCGTCCCGCCGTGCGTGAGCCAGGTGCCGAGGGTGATCTCCGAGACCTCGATCCCCCACCGTCCCAGCTGCCGGTACCGCATCGGCGTCCTCCGTGACGACCCATGGCCCGGCCGGCCCGGGACCCTGCCGCCATTGCAGCGCAACGGGCGGCGACGGGTCAGGTGCCGGTCTTCGCCGGCCGCGCTACCAGCTGGTCCAGCCGCCGTCGACGACGATCTCGGCGCCGGTGACGAAGCTGGCCTCCGGCGAGAGCAGGAAATTCACCACGCCGGCGATCTCCTCGGCGCGACCGAGCCGGCCCATCGGTGTCGCCGCGCTGAACGTGCGAACTACCTCGGGATCCAGCGGCACCTTGCCGACGTCGACCATGCCCGGCGAGACGGTGTTGACCCGGACGCCCATCGGCGCGCCCGCCACCGCGAGCTCCCGCGACATCATCCGGATCGCGCCCTTGGCCGCGGCGTACGAGAGATCGCGGACCGGGCCGTCGGGGGTGTTCGCGGGCAGCCTGGGCTCGTAGAACGCGTTGTTGAGCGCGACCTTCCCGTAGACGGAGGCGATGTTCACCACCGCTCCGCCGCCGGCGTCGCGCATGCGGCGCATCGCCTCCATCGCCAGGAACGCCGCCGCCTCGACGTTGAGCGCGAAGTTCTCCCGCCACCGGCCGAGGTCCGGCGCGAACAGCGGCGCCAGGTTGGAATCGCCGGCGTTGTTGACCAGCGCCCGCAGCGGGACGCCGAGGTCGTCCGCCGCGTCGTCGGCCGCCCTGAGGATGGCCGCCCGGCCCTCGTCCGTCGTGACGTCGGCGGACACCGCGACGGTCGTCCCGCCACGAACGCCGATCAGCTCGCCGGTCTCTTTGAGCGGCGTCTCGCGGCGCCCGGCCAGCACGCAGGCGTGGCCGGACTCGGCCAGCCGGACGGCGGTCGCCCGGCCGATGCCGCTGCCGGCGCCGGTGACGATCGCCAGCCCCGCGGCCGTCATGGGAGCCTCCGCACGGTGCTCGCCTTCTCCAACAGCGCGGCGCTGCGGACGGCGTCGACCGCGGCCGCCGGCGGCACCAGGAACGGCGTGCCGTCGGCCACCGCGGTCAGGAAGTGCTCCACCTCCAGGCGCAGCGCGCCCTCGATGCGGCCGTGAACGGTTGGCCACGAGAGGCAGTCCAGCTCCTCGGCGGAGTCCGCGCCGAAGCTGGTCACGCCGTCGGAGCTCCACGCGGCCTGCACCATGCCGCGTTCGCAGTGCACCTTGAGGTCCCAGCGCGGCCCGGCGCTGTCCGGCAGCGTCCAGCCGGTGGCCAGGTGGAACGCGGCGCCGGACGTCACCGTGCCGGTCGCGGTGAAACTGGCGACACCCGACGCCGACTCCATTAGCTGCGCGCCGTCGACATCGGCCACGACGCCGCCGGTGAGCCACTGGATCAGTTCGATGTCGTGGATGGCGAAGTGCCAGAGCGGATTCGTCGTCGCCGCGACCCGTTCGCCGAGCGAGCGCTGCCCCCAGGTCGATGTCGTCACCAGCACCGGCCGGCCGAGGCGGCCCGAGTGCACCGTCTCGGCCACCTGGACGTAGCGCGGGTAGAACCGGGTGATGTGCCCGGTCATCAGCCGGACGCCGCGCTCGGCGGCCAGCGCCACCACGGCCTCGGCGTCGGCGACGGTGGTGGCCAGCGGCTTCTCCACCAGTACGGCCGCGCCGGCGGCGATGGCGGCCTCGGCCGCGGGCCGGTGCACGGAGTCGGGCGTGGCGACGATGGCCACGTCGGCGCCGGTCTCGGCCAGCGCCCGCTCGGTCTCGGTGTAGGCCGGCACGCCCAGGGCGGCGCCGGCGGCGGCCGCCACGGCCTCGTCGCGGTCCACGACGGCGGCCAGCTCAGCCAGCCGCGAATCGTGCACCGTCCGCGCGTGCAGGCTGCCCATGAACCCGGCGCCCACGACGATCACCTTCGTCATCCGGTCCTCCTCGTCGTCGCGGCCCGGGCGGGTCCCACCCGCGCGGCCCAGTCGTCCACTCGCGCGGTGATGTCGTCCACGGACACCACGGGCAGTTCCCCGGCGTCAGGGACGAACCGGCCGAGATCCTTCCAGCCGGCGCCGGACAGCACCAGCACGACGTCGTCGTCGGAGCCGACCCGGCGGGCCTCGACGTCGGCGATCAACGCTGCCAGCGTCGTCGCGGCGGCCGGTTCGACGAAGACGCCCGCGGCCGCCGCGAGCAGCCGCTGGGCCGCCAGGATCTCGCCGTCGGCCGGCGCCGTGCCCCAGCCGCCGGACGCCGTGACCGCGTCGACGGCCGCGACGCCGTCCGGCGGGTTCGGCACCTGCAGCCCGGAGACCGTCGTCTCGACGCGGGCCACCACGGGTTCGGCCCGCACGCCCTGCAACACATCGACGACGGGCGCGCAGCCGGCGGGCTGACAGGCGACGACCGCCGCCGGCATCCCCCGGTGCGCCAGCCCGCGGGCGACCGCGACCAGCAGCCCGCCGCCGCCCACGGGGACGTAGACGTGCGTGGCCGAGCCCGCCTGCTCGGCCAGCTCGTAGCCGATGGTGTCCGCGCCCCGCATGCCGTCGTGGTTGAACGCGTGCGCGGTGATGCCGAGGTAGAGGTCGTGCCGCTCGGCCGCCGCCAGCACCTGGTCGACCAGCCCGGTGATGCGCTGCGAGGTCGCGCCGTCGCCCACGCCGTCGACGGCCACCACGCCGGCCGCGTACGGTAGCAGCGGGACCCGCTTCTCCAGCGGCGCTGACGCGACCAGGCAGAGGAATCCGGGCAGCCCGGCCCGCGCACCGTACGCGGCCATCGCCACGCCGGCGTTCCCCGACGACGACGCGATCCATCCGCGTCGGCCCTGATGCCTGGCCAGCGAGAGCGACATCGCCGCGATGCGGTCCTTGTACGACCCGGTCGGGTTGAGCGACTCCAGCTTCGCCGACAGCCGGCCCACGCCGAGCCGGCGGGCCAGCACCGGCAGGCCGACGAGCGGGGTGTCGCCCTCGCCGAGGGTCACGAACTCACCGGCCTCGGGCAGGTCGGAGGCGAACCGGCGCAGCCCCCGCGCGCTCACGTGCCCGCTCCCTCGTCCAGTCCGGCCAGGGAGAACAGCACCTCGCCGGCGCGGGTGCGGGCTCGGCGGCGCAGGAACATCACCATGCCCGCCGACGGCGCAGTCACGGTCTCCAGCAGCGCGCCGTCGTAGCCGTGCAGGCGGCCGATCTCCGTTCCCGGTGCCACCCGGTCGCCGGCGTCGACCGAGCTGACGAAGAACCCGTCGTGCGCCGCAATCACCCCCGCGTCCAGGTCGCCGCCACCGTCGTAGACCCAGCTCGCCGATGCGGGCTGGGCGGTTTCCGTCGCCGGCAGCAGCCCGAACTCGGCCAGGACGGCCAGCACGCCGCGGGTGTAGGCCTCGAGATGATCGCCCCGGATGCCGCCACCGCCGCCGCACTCGGCGTAGATCGCGGGGATGCCAAGCTCGGCCGCGACGGACAGGCTGCGGCCCGGCGGCGCGCCGGAATGCGCCCAGATCAGCGGCGCCCCGAACGCGGCCGCCGCACGCCGCGACCCGTCCGCGTCGCCGGCGTCACGGATGAATCCGCAGAACAGCGGCATGCGGTACGCCTGACCGGCCGAGTGCAGGTCGATCAGCACGTCGGCGCCCTCGATGACTGACGCGGTGATCGACGCCGCCACCTCCGCCGTCGGGCCCACCTTGGGGTCGCCGGGGAAGCACCGGGCCAGGTTCCCGTCGTCGAGCGGCCCGGTCCGGCTGCCGGCCGCCCACGCGGCTACATGTGCCCGTGGTACCGCCCGCACCGTCCCCGCCAGCGAAGCGCCGGCCAGGTGGTGCAGGACCCGCAGGACCGCGAGGACCCCCTCGTCCTCGTCGCCGTGCACGCCGCCGAGGAGCGCCACGGTCGGCCCTGGGCCGCCCCTGATCGTGGTGAGAACCGCGCCGCCGGCCAGAACCCTCTCGGCGCTGAACGTCGGTTGAGTTCGTTCCATCGCCACTCCATCCAGATCGTGGGCATCGAACCGGCGTTGAGTCCGCGGAGGCCGACGGCTACGATTATTGAAACTCAGGTTCCATTCTCGCCACCATAGCGGACGGCGGTCGCCCACCGCAGCGTCGCCGTCACGGCTCGGACACGACGGGAAGTGGGCGCGACATGCGAGTACTGGTGACCGGCGCAACAGGCAGAGTCGGCGCGAACATGGTCCGGCGGCTGGTGACCGCCGGTGCCGACGTCAAGGCCATGGTCCTGCCGGGCGACCCCCTACGCAGCAAGCTGTCGCCTTTTCCCGACATCGAGATCGTCGAGGCAGACCTCGGCGACCAGCCCGCCATCGACGCCGCCTGCAAGAACGTCACGCACGTCGTGCACCTCGCGGCGCAGCTGATCCGCGGCGACACGCCGGTCGACCGCTTCTACGACGTCAACGCGTTCGGCACGCTGCGCCTCCTGGAGGGCGTCGTGCACGCCGGCGGCCCGATCGAGCGGTTCGTCCTGGCCAGTTCCGACGGGACCTACCGGCCCGGCGCGCCGCCCGCCGTGCCGCTCACCGAGGACGCACCGCAGGAGCCGGCCGACTATTACGGCACCGGCAAACTGCTGGGCGAGCTCATCCTGCGCAATCACGCCGCGCAGTACGACATCCCGTTCTCGATCACCCGCTTCGCCACCGTCGTCAGCCCAGAGGAGGCCGGCGACATGTTCCGGCTCGGCTTCTGGCGGCGAGTGCTGAGCTGGCAGGCGCTGGGCAAGGACTGCCACATCTGGCAGCTCTTCGACGGTCAGCCGAACCTGCTGAAGATCCTCGACGCCCAGGCCGGCGAGGCCGCGGGCGACACCGCGGTGGGACTGACCGGCCCCGACGGCGCACCCTGGACCCTGTCGCTGCTCGACGTCCGCGACGCCGTCGACGGGCTCTATCTGGCCCTCACCGAGCCCGAGGCGGTCGGCCACGCCTTCAACCTCGCCGCCTCCCGCCCCACCTCCCACGACGAAGGTGCGGCCGTCATAGCCGACGCCTACGGCGTGCCGAAACTCATGATCGAGATGCCGATGGCCCACCACCTCGAGCTCGACATCCGCCGCGCCCGCACCATGCTCGGCTTCGAGCCCCGATGCGAATTCCGAGACGCGATCTCCGAGTTCGGTCCATGGTGACGGTGTGAGCTGATCACAAGATCGTCGAGGCGCGCCCAACCGGCCACATTGCCCCGCGAGCGATTACCCATAGGAGCGATTGACAATGCGGCCCCACAACCCTATTTTCCTTGAAACGAGCGTTTCATTATTGAACGTCGGAGGCTGACATGGCCATCGAGACGAACGAAACTCCACGAGACGCTCTTCAGTCTGGCGGGCTCACGCGACGCAACTTGCTCGCACTGGTTGGCATCGGCGGCTCACTCATCGCGCTCAAAGGCACCCTCTCAGGGTGCTCCTCGGACACGTCCGGGCAAGAGGCGGCTCCACAACTGGACTGCCAAAGGCTCGCTGCGGCCATGGCAACCCCCTTCCGCGACCTCGATCCAACAACGTCACCGCTGGTCTCCACGTTCGCCATCGTGGATCTCGTCTACGAGCCCCTCTACCGGGTTGATCCGTTCCCGCCCAGGGAGCTGACACCTGTGCTGGCAACCGAGTTGCCGCGAGAGATCAACCCCACGACGTACCGAATCCACCTCCGGGAGGGCACGACGTTCCACGACGGCAGCCCTCTGACGGCCGACGACGTCGTCTTCACCCTGGACAGGATCCGCAACCCGGAGACGAATTCTCCATATCTCACGTCCTTCACGGTGATCGACGCGGTCACCGCTGTGAGCGATACCGAGATCGAACTGACGCTCAAGCACCCGACGACGCTGTTGGCGGAACGCCTCGCGTTGATCTGGGTCCTCTCACGCAACGCCACGTCGAACTCCCCCGATGCACTCAAGTTGGAGCCGATCGGCACCGGGCCGTACCGAGTCCAGTCGGCCGTCTCCGAGCAGAGCATCAGCCTCGAATCCTTCTCCGACTATCAGGGAGACCGGCGGCTGGGGTTCGTGGAGCTCGAGATCAGCGTGGTCCCGGACGACAACGCACGCGTCTCTGGCCTGCGGACCGGCCAGTTCAGCGTCATCGAGAACGCTCCGGCGAACACCTACGAGACGCTCTCGAACCTCGACGGCATCAGCATCGAGGCGGTGCCCAGCTCGCTCGCGACGTACCTGATGTTCCACACCGCTCAGCCGCCGTTCGACGACCCCCGCGTCCGGCGCGCCGTGCTCTACGCGATCGACCGGGACAGCATCACGCAGATCGCCTTCGCCGGGCATGCCGAACCTGCGTGGTCACACATGACCTCACCTCAGATCGCGGGTGCGGTGGAGACGTCAACCGTCTACAGCTATGACGTCGACCGTGCCTCCGAACTCCTGGCCGAGGCCGGGCTCGGCGGCGGCATCACGATTGACATGCTGATCAACAACGACGAGACCCTCACACAGCAGGCTCCGATCATCCAAGAGAACCTCCGCCAGGTCGGGATCACCGCGAACGTCATACCGGGAGACATCCAAGCTCAGGCGCAGCGCGCCATCGACGGGAACTATCACATGTGGCTCACGAGTGCCGACGCCGGCGCCTTCGCCGGGGACGCCGAATGGGGCCTGCGCTGGCTTTACGGCGGCGCCTTCGTGCCTCGTCAGGCGCGTTGGGAGAACGCGGGGCTGATCGAAATGCTCGACATCGCGCTTGCCGCCCCTGACCTGGATACCCGGAACCAGGCCCTCGCCGAGGCGCAGCACCTCCTCCAGACCGAAGCTCCGCTGATCCCGGTGCACTTCGTCGACAAAGTGACTGCATGGGACAGCGCCCTCGATGGCTACCAACCGCTGCCGAAGAGCGGGTTCGGACTCGACACGGTCAACTGCTGACGTCTGAGAGGACACGCATGCGACACAGCGCTCCGGGCGACATCGTCGACGCCGCCATCACGGTGACACCGCAGGTCGGCCGAAATCCGTCCCAGTTCCGCGCGCTCGGACTCCATCGCGCGCTCCTGGCACCGATCATCCTGCTGGGCGTGACTCTGGTCGTCTTCATCGTGGTCGACCTCTCACCGAACGACCCGGCCACGGCCGAGCTCGGCGTGATGGCCGACGACGAGGCACGGCAGAGATTCATCGACGAGCACGGACTCGACGAACCGCTCCTCGTGCGCTTCGGCCACTTCCTGGTCAACCTCGTCCACTTGGAGCTCGGCGAGTCCGTCACACGTCCGGAATCCGTCAACGAGCTGATCGCCCGGGCGCTGCCGGTCAGTCTTCAGCTGATGACTACTGCCGTTTTCATGTCCGTCGTGTTCTCGCTGGCATTGGGCATCTTGGCGGCGTGGAAGGAAGGCAAGACGATCGACCAGGTCATCAGCGCGGTCATCGCCATCCTCCAGGCCTCTCCGAGCTTTTGGATCGGCCTCCTATTCGTCCAGTTGTTTGCCGTCTCACTCGGCCTGTTGCCCGCCAGCGGCTACACGCCTCTGAGCAGCGGCATCCAGAGCTGGTACGGCTCGATGATCGGCCCTGCGATCGTCCTCGCCATCCCGATCACCGCCGCACTCACCCGGGTCCTCCGTGCCTCGATCGCCGACGAGCTAGCGAAGGACTACGTCCGCACGGCGATAGGCAACGGCGTCGGCTGGGTGATGGTCCTCTCCCGCAACGTTCTCCGTAACGCCCTCATCGCACCGGTCACCGTGCTTGGCCTCGTGATCGGCGACCTCATTGCCGGAGCCATCCTGGTCGAGGTCGTCTTCAACCTCCCCGGGATGGGCACGCTCCTCGTCGCCGGCGTGAACCAAGGGGACCTCGGCGTGGTACGCGGGGTTGCTCTCGTGGGTGCCATCGGCTTCATCGCGGTCAACCTTTTGGTCGATCTCATCTACCTAGTCCTCAACCCGCGGAGCGTGAACGGAGTGTCGAAATGACGTCCTCCCTCAGCCTTGCCGACAACGTCCCGGCAAGCTCCCGCCGCGGCTCCGACAGAATGATCGCGACCTGGGTTGGATTCATCGCCATGGGGCTGGTCCTCATCCTAGTCGTTCTCCCAGCTTTGCTGCCCACGTCTCCGACCGCGATCGACCCCACGGCATCCTTGCAACCCCCTTCGGTGGCTCATCCATTCGGAACCGACCAAGTAGGACGCGACATCGCAAGCCGGGTGCTCCACGGTGCGCGAATCAGCATCCTGGTCTCGTCCGTGACGGCCACCCTCGCGCTTCTGGTAGGCGGACTACTGGGCGCAGCGGCAGCACTCGGGCCGCGCTGGCTCGACGAGGTCGTCATGCGGGTGTCCGATATCGGCCTGGCTTTCCCGGGCATGCTCCTTGCAATTGTGATCGCCGCGTCAATCGGGCCCAGCCTCGGAACTACGATTCTAGTCATCAGTATTCTGATGACTCCTCCAATGGCCCGCGTCGCACGTTCAGCGATCCTCAACGAGCTGGGCGAAGACTATGTGACCGCCGCACGCCTGATCGGCACGCGTTCGCCTCGTATTCTGCTCCGCCATATCGCTCCGGTTGCCGCAACGCCCATCGCCGTTTACACGACCGTGATCGCAGCCGTCGCGATCGCCGCAGAGGCAGGATTGTCGTTCCTGGGTGCGGGCGTGCCGCCGCCGGCACCATCCTGGGGCAACATTATCCGCGACGGTCAAGCATTGAGCCAGGCCGGCGCCTGGTGGGTGGCGCTCTTCCCAGGACTCGCCATCATGGGGGCGGTCCTGACCCTGAACCGGTTCTCCGAGGCCCTCGGGCGTCGGCTCAGAAGTACCTGACCCGAACCGACGCCGGGCCACTCAGCTCACCGGCTGTAGGCGAGAGACCACTCGGACATGTCCTGAATCTCGATCGCGCGCTGGATGAGGCCATCGCGGAAGTCGAGCACCAAGGCGATCTCCTTGTTCTCAGCGAGCGTGTTTGTCTTCGTGATCGTGTAGCTGTATGCCGTGAGAACGACGACGCGGTCGCCGGTCGCCACGTATTCTGGGCGGCGTTCCACTCTGAGATCAGCGACGATCTCTGCGTCGTCCTCAAGGAAGAGCTTCGTGACGGCGCTCTTTCCCGTGAACTCGCCCCCGTAATACGGCGTGTTCGCCGGACAAGGAACATGGAAGACGACGTCGTCGGCCAACAGGCCGAGGAAGTGGCTGTAGTCGAGCGGGCCGAACCCATCCCGTTGAGACTGGGATTCGACGAACCGAGCCTCCAGGTGCGAGCACGCTTGCCGCGCCAATTCGATGTTGCGTTCTTCCTTCGACATCACGTCGACCCTCCACAAGTCCGGATAACCCAATGCTGAGGTTGCCGGCCACGATCCTGGCCGGTGAGGACGCCAACCTCCAAGGGGGCAGCTTTATCCCTCTTGACGCTGGTTTCTACTAACGAAATACTGTTTTCATTCTCTGAGTCCTGCTCGCGTTCGTCAAGAAGGAGAGATCGGTGACCGATTGGGATCCTCGACGTCCGGCGGACGACACCATCGTCCGGCAGGCTTATCTCGCTACCGCGTCGTGGCCGGTGGAGATCGCGAAGCGGGCTGGCCGTCCGTGGCACGATGGTGAGCAGTGGGCCGGCGCCTGGCTGGGTGATCACGGGACCTTGACCAACCCCATTGTGCTGGTGCGTCCCCTCGAGGAGCCGGCGAAGCTGATAGAGGAGCTGGATCGGTTCTTTCCGGCAGGCGTGCCGTTCGTCGTGGTGAGCCCGTGGCCGACCACCGATCTCGCGCCTTTCGGGCTCAGTCTGCTGGGCCACTTTCCACTTATGGCGCGTTTCCCGGCGCCGGAGCGGGAAGGCAGGCAGACAGGCGTGATTGTCCGCGAGGTGACCGGCACCGACCAACTTCTGGCCGCAGAACGACTGTTCGCCACCGCTTACCCTGAACCAGACCTGCTCCCGACGTTGCACGACGCTGATTCGCGAACCACGGTCATGAAGGAGCCACTCCGGGTCTGGCTCGCCTATCTGGATGACGAGCCCGTAGCGGTGGCCGCCGCCCACATCGCTGCGGGAGTCCAACTCGTCCTGGACGTCGCCACCCTGCCCGAGGCACGCGGACATGGGGCTGGCACAGCGGTGTCCTGGGCCGCGACCCGGGGCGAACCGGACATGCCGGCGGTATTGGGTGCAAGCGATGCCGGGCGACCGATTTACGAAGGTATGGGGTACCTTGCCATCACGCGTTGGGCGTCGTGGCTGCGTCCGGGAAGCCCCTCAGGAGTCTGACGGCACGCTGAACGGCCGGGGATCGAGAAATCGTCTGAGCACGTTCTCTGTGATCCGAGAGACGTCGTTGACATAGCCGTTGTGGGCAAGGCTTCCGGACCACGCTATCGACCCCACCGAGAACACAGCTCCACCGTTGTCAGACTCGAAGAAGACCATGTCCGCCCGTACTTTGTCGTTCTGGCTGCCACCCTGCGCCGAATCGGCAACCATGACCTCCTCGATCGCATGCTGAAAGTGGTCGGTGAAACCGGCCGCCGAGGCAAGCACAAGCGCGTGCTCCGGGGTTCCCAGCGACGTATCGGCCCGGTCGATCTCGACGCCGGCCGCGCCGTGGCCGCAGACTAGGTTCGGGTGATCACCGATCGTCGTGCCCTCGAGACCGGCAAAGACAAAATCAACTCGCGGATCATGACTGGCGTCGGTGCGCCGGTACGGCCGGCCGAGGCCGTAGCCCTGTGCCGTGAAACCGACGCCCGTCAGCTCCTGCGGAGCCAGACCTCTCATACGCCAGATCCCGCCCAGCTCACCAGTGGTGGACAGGTGCCATGCCCCTGGCTCGACCTCCCATGCCCTGGTGGCGGGCCCCCACCGACGAACTTCGATGGTGTGGCCCTCGATCTCCTCCAGAGCGGTGACCCAGTAGAACCCGTTTCCACCGAGGTACATGATCCTGCCGCCGCCATCGCGGAAGCCGAGCAGTGCATCGAGCATCGCCATGCTGACGTATTCCGGATGGCTCCCGGTCAACACCACCCTGTATGGCTCGAGGAGCTCGAGCCCTTCGCGATGTAGCTCGACGTCCGTCACCACGTCATAGGAGAACCCGCGTGCCCGCAACCAATCGAGGATGTAAAGATCCGCGTTGAGCTGGTGCGCGCCACCACGCCCGAGCGCAAGGGGCGTCCACCGATAACCCGGACGCAAGCTCAGCAGGGGTCGGCGCCATGATGAATAGCAGACACCGCTGCCATCTGCGTGCCGATCGTAGAGACTGTGCAGCCGGTTGTCGATGATGTATTCGTCCTCAGGTTGCTTCGGATAGTCGATCGAACCGACGGACTCCACGAATGAGGCCCGGAGGTCCTCATCCTCCAGGCAATGCTCGTTGGCGTAGGCCAGGTAGCTGAACACCGGAGCGATGAAGAGCACGTCCGAGGTGGGTCTGCCGTGCCGCGGCCGAATGAATAAGGGGATGCGATCCTCTCCGATCGCTTCGTCGGTCAACCTGAGCGCGTAGGCGCCGCTGGGCAGGTCGGGCACCGTCCACTCGATGACCGGCTGCCAACGAGCGTCATCGAGGTCGTCGGAGTGCAGGTGTATGGCACCGAACTGATCTGGAGCGACTCGGTGATCGGCGACCTCATGGTCCCAGAACGGCCCCGGCACCCCCCTGGCGGGCAGATTGATCGTGTGGCCGTGCCGACCACCGGGGCCGGTGTCAAGAACGCGGCGCGCTTGCGGCTCGCTGCCGAAGTCCCAGGCAGCGACGGGGTTGGTGACGGTGGACGGCACTCTCCCGAGATCGAGCTCGGTCAGTTCCTCGGCTCGTAGGACCACGTCATGGATCGACGGGTTCCCGACCTTTCCATCGAAGCCATGCGCCATGTGGCTCCCGCCAGAGTCCCGAGCGCCAATGAGCAGATCAGCAACCGTTCCCGGGATACCTGTCAGATCCGCGGTACCGCTGATGTTCAGGTCAGCGCGATGCACCACGCTCGTACGGCGCCCTGTTCGCCGCAGATGCCGAGCACCCGCGGCGAACACCCCAGAGGAGGATTCGGCAGTGAACGACACAGCGAACCACATCTCTGCTTCGATTGCCCCGCTGGATCGCATACGGCGCACTGCGCCGCCCGGCTCGTGAAGCTCCAACTGCAGTCGAGCGTCGGCATCCAGTTCCAGGGCCCAGCCACCCGGCGTGCCTGCGCCACAGCTGACAATGGTCCGCGAGCGCCCGTCGCAAGTCGTCGGGTACATGAAGAGATGAACCGTCAAGGAGTTCGACGTCCACGGCCGTCGTTTAGCGGGCAGCACGACGTATGAACCCCGGACCAGGGCTTGAGGCTCCGCCTTGTAGGACGCGTTGAGTGAGCAATCCACCGGGACTTCCTGGTGTCCTGGGCTTTCCGCATGCGAGTCGGCGTGTGCCAGACGAACGAGTTGGGCGTTCACACGACCGGTTGTCGTGCTCACCATCACCTCTAGGAGCTCACCCGGCGCCACGCAAGGCGTGTTGGTGTACCCGACGACCCTCATCGCGGCGCACCTGCACCGATCAGAGGCTCGCCGATCGCAGTCTCTCGTAAGAAGGCCGAGATTCTGTCCGCCGCACGTCCGTCCCCGAAGGGCGACTGGCTCCGCGCGGTGCGCGCAAGGTGCGCCGGGCCGAGGGCCTGGCGGATCGCTGCCGCGATGTCACGACTTGACTCACCGCAGTCGATGACTGACGCCGCGCGGGGGCGGCCGTCTTGGCGGCTGCCGATGTTGACCGTCGGCGTGTGCAGCGCCGGCGCCTCCACCAGCGCGCTGGACGAGTTCCCGACGACCACTGACGCCTGCTTCACGAGGCTCAGATACACGGCCTGCCCGAGCGACGGCATGGTCGTGGATCGGTGCGGGTTGTCCACCACGTAGCGCTCGATCGGCGCATAAACCCCCGAACCGCCCTGGTCCACGTTCGTCCCAGTGAAGACGACCGTCGCTTCGGGGAACTCGTCGAGTGCTTCCAGCAACCCGACGATGCCGTCACGGCTGCCACGAGGATCGGCGGTGGCGGGGTGGTACGTGACGACGAACAACGGGTCGCTCAGCTTGACCCGCAAGACGTCGGCGAGTTCGACCCGGGACAGGAATGACATCGTCCGCACGGTGTCCAGACCAGGGGCACCGAAGGCATGCACCTGGCTCGGGTCCTCACCCATCTGGATGACGCGCTGCCGGAACTCCTCGTTCGACGTGAAGTGGAGCTGCGCGAACTTCGTGATCGCGTGCCGGACGGAGTCGTCGGTCGAGCCGTAGGAGAGCTCCCCGCCACCGATGTGGGCGACCGGCAGCAGCCGCAATGCAGCGGCGACGGTGACGGCCAGCGCCTCGTAGCGGTCACCGAGGACGACGAGGAGGTCCGGCCGCAGCCGGTCCAGGGCGTCGGCGTAACCGATCAGGCCGAGGCCGAGCGACTTCGCCACGGCGGTCGGCGTGTCCGACGCCAGCACGATGTCGACTCGCTCGTCGACCCGGAAGCCGTCGGCCTCGATCTGCTCGACGGTGGACCCTTGGGCACGCAGGAGATGGCCCCCGGAGGCGAGCAGTCGCAGGTCGACCTCGGGGTCGCGGTCGAGCGCCCGGATGAGGGGCAGCAGCGGCCCGTAGTCGGCCCTGGAGCCCGTGAACACGCAGATCCGGCGCACGGGTCAGCTCACCCGCGTTCCGGCCAGATCCGGACCACTGACCGCGGCGCGGACTATCGCGGCGAAGTCGCGGCTCGGTGCGTACCCGAGCCGCTGTGCCGCCTTCTGGTTGGAGAGCTCGAAGGCTAGCGTGACGGGGAGCTCGACGGTGACGGTGTCGAGGCCGAACTGGCGGGCCATGACCGCCGCACCCTCGCTGAACGTGGTCGTCCGCGGGCCGACCATGTTGAAGTCCTCCCCCGCCGCCTCCGCGCGCTCGACGGCGAGCAGGAGACCGTCCGCCGCGTCGCGGACGTGCGTCAGGTGTATTGCCCACGGTTCACCAGCCGGTCCGGCGAGCGCCACCGCCGGGTTGTCGTCGCGGGCGCCCGCGACCTCGTTGACTGCCAGGGCCAGATCGGGCCGGTCGGCGAACAGCGCCCAGAGGTTGCCGCGGCGTCCGGCCTCGTGCTGGGCAGTCAGGAACGCCTGGGTCCAGTCCAGCCGGAACAAGGGCAGCACCTCGTGCGGCTCCACGACCGAGCCCAGCCGCACGATCGTGTACTCCAGGCCGTGCAGCTCGGCGAGGTTCTGTACCAGCTGCTCGGCCAGCAGCTTCGACGTCCCGTAATAGTCACCCGGAACCTGCGGGTGGTCCTCGGTGATCGGGGTGAACCGTGGCCTGGCCGGCCCATACGTGTTGTCGGTGCTGGCCAGGACGAGCCGGCGGACCGGCGTCCGAGCCGACGCCGCCGCCTCCAGCAACCGCAGGGTGCCCAGCACGTTGCCGTCGAAAAGCTCGTCGATCGGCCGATCGCCAGGCACCATCCGGGCTGCCAGATGCACCACGACGTCCACCCCGTCAACGGCCCGCGCGAGCGAGCCGGCGTCGGCCAGCGAAACCTCGACGACCTCGACGTCGCGCGCCAGTGCCGGCGTCAGCACCCGGCCGCCGGGGCGTACGGTGCCGCGCACGGCATGTCCGGACGCCAGCGACCGTGTCGCGAGCTCCGTGCCCACGCGGCCCGCCACGCCTGTGATCAGGATCCTCATCGCCTGCCTGTCCTCTCTGCCGAACCTTGCTGGGAGTGCTGGCGTCACCAGACCGACCAGCCGCCGTCGACCACCCAGTCGGCGCCGGTCACGAACGAGGCGTCATCGGATGCCAGAAACTCGACGACGGCGGCGATCTCCTCGGGTCGGCCGAGACGGCCCAGAGGGGTCGCACGCGCGAAACGGGCGGCGTTGTCCGCGCTGACAGAGCGCTCCGGCGTCCGGATCATCCCCGGCGACACCGTGTTGACCCGGATGTTCCACTGCGCGGCCACGACCGCGAGCTCCCTGGTCAAAGCCGCGACGGCGCCCTTGGACGCGTGGTAGGCCGGCGACCGCAGCGGCCCGCCCTCCGCGTCCTGCGGATACACGCCCTCGTAGAAGGCGCTGTTCAGGCCGAGCGAGCCGTAGATCGAGCCGATGGTGACGACGGAGCCGCGGCCCCGCTCCCGCATGCAACCGATCGCCCAGGACGACAGCAACGCCACCGCCACGAGGTTGGTCTCCAGCTCCGCCCGCCAGATCTGCGGCGACTGCTCGAACAGCGGCATCGCGGTCGACCGCGCCGCACAGTTGACCAGAAGGTCGAGCCGTGACGCCGAGGCGGACCAAGAACGGATCAGCGCCTCACGCCCGTCGACAGTCGCCAGGTCGCAGCAGAGAGTGTGGACCGACTCCGACGGCGGGCCGGCGAGGACGGCCGTCTGTTTCAGGTCGTCCTCGTCCAGCCCGGCGATCAGGCAGCGCCAGCCGTTCCGGGCGAGCCGCAGCGTGATCGCGCGGCCGATCCCCCGGCCTCCGCCCGTGATGATCGCGACCCTGGGCGAGCCGCTGGGTTCGGTCCGTTCCACCCTCATGACGCCGCCAAGATCGAGGCGAGGGCCGCGACGACGGTGCGCTGGTCGTGCTCGGACAGGTGCGCCGAGCTGGGCAGCGAGAGGCCGCGGCGGTATAGGTCGTCCGCGACCGCACCCCCGATCCGGTCCGCGGAGCGGTACGGGCGCTGGTCGTGCAGGGGCGGCCACAGCCGCCGGGTCTGGATGCCGTCGGCGGCGAGGGCGGCGACCAGCTTGGCGGGGTCGAGGCCGGGATCGTCGAGGAGGATGGAGTAGAGCCAGAAGGTGGGGTCGGCCCAGTCGGCCGACGGCGGCGGCGTCACCGGCAACGGGCGCAGCGACTCGCGGTAGCGCGCGGCCAGGGCGCGCTTCGCGGCGACCTTGTCCGGCAGCTGCTCCAGCTGCGCGCTCGCGACGGCTGCGGCGATGTTCGTGAGCCGGTAGTTGAACCCGACGTCGTCGTGGCGGTAGTGCTCGCCCGGGGCCTTCGCCTGATCGGAGAGCCGGGCGGCGACGTCGGCCAGCTCGTGGTCGGCGGTGACGATCGCGCCGCCGCCGCCCGCGGTGATGATCTTGTTGCCGTTGAACGAGAAGCAGCCGGCGCCGCCGGCCGTGCCGACCTGGCGGCCGGCGAGCGTCCCCTCCGTCCAGGAGGCGCCGAGCGACTCCGCAGCGTCCTCGACGATGTCGATCCAGAAGCGGTCGCGGAGTTCGAACAGCGGCTCCATCCGAGCCGGGTGACCGAGCACGTGCACGACCTCGACGATGTCGGGGATCGGCCGGCCGAGGCGGGCCCGCCGAACCACCTCGTCGTGCAGCAGCTCAGTGTTCATGTTCCAGGTCTCCGGTTCGCTGTCGACGAGCAGCAGCGCGGCGCCGGTGTAGTGGGCGGCGTTGGCGGAGGCGATGAAGGTGAAGTCCGAGACCGCCACGACGCTGCCCGGCCCGGCGCCGGCGGCCAGCAGCGCGACGTGCAGGGCGGCGGTCCCGCTGGCACAGGCCACCGCGCGCGGGGCGCCGACCGCGGCGGCGAACTCGCGCTCGAACCGCCCGACGAACGGACCGGCCGAGGAGACGTAGCCGGTGTCGATGCACTCACGCAGGTACCGCGCCTCGTTGCCGCCCAGCGACGGCTCGGACAGGGGGATCACCGCTGGTACCTCGCCGCTCGCTCCGCGTCCACGCGCGGCGCCAGCCATGCCGCCGTGGCGGCCAGCCCGTCCCGCAACGACCAGCCGGCCTGCCAGCCCAGCTGCTCCTTGGCCCGGCTCGGCTCGGACAGCAGCAGCTGCACCTCGCTGGCCGCCGGACGCACCCGCTCCGGGTCGGTGACGGCCACGGCGTCGACGCCGGTGACCGCGCAGCACAGCTCGAACAGCTCGCCGATCGACACCGACTCCCCGGTGCCCAGCTGCACGAGCGACCCCGGCGGCAGGTTGGACGTCGCCATCCGGACGAACCCGTCGACGGTGTCGGTGACGAAGGTGAGGTCGCGCCGCGGCTCGAGGCTGCCCAGTCGCACCGTCGTCGCGCCGGCGAGCAGCTGACCGAGGATCGTCGGGATGACGGCGCGCGCGGACTGCCGCGGCCCGTAGGTGTTGAACGGCCGCAGCGTCAGCACGTCGACACCGAAGGACCGGGCATAGGCCTGGCAGAGCTGGTCGGCGGCGATCTTCGAGGCGGCGTACGGCGACTGGCCGCACAGCGGGTGCGTCTCGGTGATCGGCACCGACTCCGGCGTGCCGTACACCTCGCTGGTCGACGTGCTGACCATCCGGACGTCTCCGGCGTCGCGCACCGCTTCCAGGACGTTGAGCGTCCCGGTGATGTTCGTGTCGACGAACGACTCCGGCGCCTGGTAGCTGTACGGGATCGCCACCAGTGCGGCCAGGTGGAACACGATGTCGACGTCGTGGACGGCGCGTCGCACCGAGCGGGCGTCGCGGATGTCGCCCAGCTGCAGGTCCGTCGCCGCCAGCTGGTCCGCGCCGAGTTCGTCGAGCCAGCCGTAGGACCCGTTGGAGTTGTAGACGCAGAACGCGCTGACCGACGCCGCCTCGCGCAGCAGCCGCTCGGTCAGGTGGCTGCCGATGAACCCGTCGGCGCCCGTCACCAGAACCCGCCGGCCGGCCAGCCCGCCGCTCATGCGGTGATCCGGCCGCGCCGCAGCCGCGTGGGCTTCGCCGGGATCCCGACGACGACGGCATCCGGCGGAACGTCCTTGGTGACGACCGCGCCGGCGCCCACGACCGCGCGGTCCCCGACCACCACATCGCCGAGGACGATCGAGCCGATGCCCAGCATCACCTCGGCGCCGATGACCGCCCGGGCGCCGACGGAGGCGCCGCCGGCCATGAGCACGTAGTCACTGATCCGGGAGTCGTGCCCGGCGAACGTGTTGACCTCCATCATCACGTGCCGGCCGACCTCGGCGCCGGCCACCACGTGCGCCGTCTCGAAGATCAGTGACCCGGCGCCGACGCTGGTGTGCAGCCCGAGCCACGCCGCCGAGTGCACCAGCGTCGCGGGCTCGCGGCCGAGCTCCGTCGCCATCATGTCCAGCCGGCGTCGGGCGGACGGCAGGCCGACCCCGATGACGTAGTCGGCGTCGAGCTCCCCCAGCTGGTCGTCGCCACCGAGCACCGGGACGCCCCACACGTCCGGCTCGTCCACGCCGCCGTCGAGGAACCCGAGCAGCTTGACCGCGGAGCTCTCCCGCTCAACGTCCTGCGCGAGGCCGATGATCTGGCGGCCGAGGCCGCCGGATCCGAGTATCACCAGTGGGCGCACGCGATCGTCCTTCCGCCGAGGAATGCACTCTGACCAGCGCTGTCGATTCTTGTGCGATGCGACCGCCCGGGGCAGGGGGCGCGTTACGGCCCGGCCGGCCAGGCCACCGTCGCGTGGCCCGGCGCGCACGGCTCGCCGCGCTGGTTGTGTTCCTCCAGCCGCAGGTCGGCGACGCGCTCCGCTGGCGCGTCCCGCACGGCGACGACCGCCCCCGTCACGATCAGCTCGTCGCCGGCGACGGCGATGCCGCGGTTCTGCCAGCCGAAGGCGCGCAGCGACGCGTCCGGCCCGGCCCAGGCCAGGACGGCGTTCAGCAGGACGCAGCCGTGCAGGTGCGACTGCACGAGTACGTCCGGGTAGCCCTCGGAGCGGGCGTACGCGGCGTCGTAGTGGATCCGGTGCGCGTTCCAGGTGACGGCGCTGAACCGGAACAGCTGGACCGTGCTGGTCCGCTGCCGGTACGGCGGCAGCGCGTCCCCGGCGGTGACCCCGGCCGGCCGCGTCCGCGACCGCGTCGACATGTCCGTCACCTCGCCACGAACGTCTCGCGGCACGTGACCAGCGGCCGGTCCGCCTCGTCTGTGAACCGGCGCTCGACCGTGAGCAGCAGCAGGTCGCCGGAGCGGCCGGCCTTGCGCCGGACGTCGAGGAGCGTCGTGTGCTCGACGACCCGGTCGCCGGCCCGGACCGTACCGTGGAACTCCAGCTCCTGGCCGGCACCCATCAGCCGCAGCCCGTCCAGTGGCAGCCCGCGGGTCTCGTCGGCGCCGGACCCGTCCGGCCGCAGCTCCGCCTCCGGCGGCCCGGCCGACCAGCCCATGACCGAGCTCAAGTACAGCGGCGGCACGGCTCCGTCCACGGGCGGCGGGCCTCCGGCGGCGACGGCGAACCGCTCCAGGTCGCGGGCCGGGAGCGCGCCGAGGTCGCGGCGCCGCGTCACGCCGGCCTCGGCGGCCAGCCGGGCGGCGGCCGCGCCGATGACGTCGTCAGTCACGGGCGGCCGGTCCCAGCAGCTCGCGCGCGATCATCCAGCGCTGGATCTCGCTGGTCCCGTGGCCGATCCGCCAGACCCGGACCTGCCGGTAGAAGCTCTGGATCGGCAGTTCGCGCGTGTACCCGAGGCCACCGAGGATCTGCAGGCAGCGGTCGGTGACCCGCTGCGCCATCTCGGTCGCGTACAGCTTGGCCATATAGGCCTCGCTGGTGACCGTGCGGCCCTCGTCGGCCAGCCAGGCGGCGCGGTAGGTCAGCAGCCGGGCCGCCTCCAGCTCGGTGACGGAGTCGGCCAGCATCCACTGCACGGCCTGCCGCGACGCGATCGGCCTGCCCCAGGTGGTGCGCTCCTTCGCCCACTCGACGGCGATGTCGACGCAGCGCTGAGCGATGCCGAGCTGGAACGCGGCGATCTTGAGCCGGCCGTGGGTGAGCTGCTCGGTGGCCAGCCGCCAGCCGCCACCGACCTCGCCGACCCGGTTGGCGTCCGGCACCACGCAGTTCTCGAACGAGAGCTCGTGCGGATCCCAGTCGTCGCCCATGGTCGGGATCGACCGCGACCTGGTCAGGCCAGGGTTGTCCATGTCGACGAGGAAGCAGGTGACGCCGCGCGACCCCAGGTCCGGGTCGACGGTGGCGAACAGGATCACGAAGTCCGCCCGCTCGGCGTAGGAGATGAACGTCTTGGTGCCGTTGATCACCCAGTGGTCGCCGTCACGCATCGCGCGGGTGCGGATCGCCGCGACGTCCGACCCGCCACCGGGCTCGGTGAAGGCGTAGCAGCAGCGCAGGTCCTCCTTGATGATCGGGTAGAGGTACCGGTGCCGCTGCTCCTCGCTGCAGGCGTACAGGGTCGGCTCAGGGCTGCCGCCGAACTCGAACATCGCGGGGTGCTGGAACAGCTCCTCTCCCACCAGGCAGGCGCCGAGCGTGCCCAGGCCCTGGCCGCCGTACTCCTCCGGCACGTCCAGCGCCCACAGCCCCTGCCGGCGGGCGCGGTGCTCCAGCTCTGTGCGCAGGTCCGCGGAGAACCGGCCCTCGAGCAGGAAGTCGCGTTCCAGCGGCATCAGCTCGCGTTCGCGGAACCGGCGGACGACGCCGACGAAGTCGCGCAGGTCGTCGGGGATGGTGAAGTCCATGAGGCGGTCAGCTCCCGTCCGGCCGCGTCACCCGCAGCCGCCAGCTCTTGCGCGAGGTGGGCATGATGTCGTCGCCCTCGTTGTCGTGGGCGAGGTAGACGGAGAACAGGTTGATCGCCGACGGTGCCAGCAGCCGCTCGGCGAGCCGGTCCGGGTCGACGGTGACCAGCCGCTCGTGTGTCACCGTCGTGCCGGCCCAGGTCTCCCGCCACGGCGGCTCCACCGGCGTCAGCAGCGACATCTGGGCGTCCGCGGTGGCCGCGTGTTGCAGCTCGCGGTTCGAGCGGATGATGGAGAACCCGCCGTTGAGCAGGAAGAAGATGCTGACGTTGCCGTCGACTCGGCCCTGCTCGTAGCGCAGCTGCTGGGCCAAGCTGGGCAGGCTCGACGGCACCAGCCGGGCGGCGCCGTCACCGATGAACCCCAGCACGTTGCCCGGCCGGGTCAGCGCGACCGCGGGGATCGCCTGCAGCGCGTCGCCCATCAGCGCCCGCCCGTACCAGCCGGAGAACCCCGGCCCGGTGCGGGCCAGGTTGCGAATGGCCGAGATGCCGCCGCGGCCCACGTCGTAGAAGCCGGTGTACTCGTAGTCGTGGCCGGTGATCAGGCCCCGCAGGACCCCGTCGAGCGCGGTGAAGAAGTGCTCGTGGCTCATCGGGACCGACGGAACGGCGGCCAGCGGGTCGCCCGTCGCCCGCCGTGCCCGTGCGATCGCGTCGCGCCGGGCCTGCACCACCCACTCGCCGGGCGCCACCCGCGGTGCCAGGCGGCGCAGGAACGACGACAGCTCCTCGATCACCGGCAGGTCGGTGAACGGCGCGACGTGTGCTGGCGTGTCCGTGACCTGCACGATCCGGCAGTCCTGGTAGAGCACCTTCTCCGGAAACGGGGTGGCGAGGTCGGTGATGCGGCTCTTGAGGAAGAACAGCGCGTGGTCGCCGTGACCCAGCCGCCGGCCGTCGGGATGCAGCAGGCTCCAGACCGGCGGCGAGCAGCCGTAGATGCTCATCGTGCCGAGGAACTCCTCGACCTCGCGGCCCCGGTGGTAGCGCGCGACGGTCCCCGGCCGGCCCAGCGAGTCGACCAGCGCGGCGCCGGTCCGGTGCGCCAGGTCGTAGACGCGCTCCCGCTCCTCCTCCGTCAGGTTGCCGCACTGCCAGACGACCGGTCCGGGCTCCTCGTTCAGGATGCGCGCGACGGCGTCGACGGCGTCGTCGCCGGCCTGGGGGTGCCCGGCCGCGACCGTGACCTTCTGGACGTCGAGCGGGCCGGTCAGGCGCAGGATGGACGGCGCCACCAGCAGCACGACCGGGCCGCCGCGCCGGTGGTAGGCGCGGAACGCGGCGGCGAGGTCCTCGGCCAGCCGCTCCGGCTCGGTCAGGTAGAAGCACGGCAGGCCGCGGGCGGCGAAGACGGCGCGGGCGTCCTCGTCGTCGTGGACCGTGCCCTGGAACGGCTGCCAGCCGCCCGGCGCCGTCTCGCCGAACACGATGAAGCCGCGAGCTTGCGAGTCCCGGAGATTCGCCAAAGTGCCCTTGAGCTCGTCGACCATGCCGGCGGTCGCGACCAGCAGGAACGGCGCCTGGTCCAGCTGCCAGCGAGCCAGCGCGCCGCAGGCCAGGCTGTGTTCGTTGGGGCCGCGCAGGACCGGGTTGCCGGCCTGCCGGGCGATGGTGGTGGCGTCCTGGATCAGCTTGGCCGGCAGTGTCCCGGTGAAGAAGTGCAGCGCCCAGCGCGACCCCGCCTGTTCGGTGAGGAAGCTCGTCAGCGCCAGCGCGAGGGTCCCCGTCGGTTCGGTGTCCGGCAGCAGCGCCCGCGCGTTGGCATGGCGGGCCTGGACGAGGTCGGTGAACGCCGTGAGCACCTCCGCGGCCAGCACCCAGTCGTCGTCGGGCAGCCGCCGCGACGTGCACACCGTCCGCGAGTAGACCTGGTCCTCGTCGAGCTCGTCGTAGACGACGACGGAGTACGGCGAGACGCCGATGCCGAGATGCTGGCGCAGCTTCGCCAGCGTCTCGACGACGGTGTCCAGGCGAGCGCCGACGTCGCTGCCGGTCACCGCCGTCGTGGCGTCGATCAGCAGCAGCACGGTCGGCGCGGCGGTCCACGGGCGCGCGCCTTCCGCCGGCCCAGTCGCCGGGGCCGGCAGGACCTGGCGCAGCCGCTCCTCGACCAACCCGAGCCGGGCGACCTCGACCAACTCGACCCGGGCCTCGGGCAGCACGTCGTCCAGGTAGGCGTTGGCCCGCTCGGTCAGCGTCTGGGCCGGTGGCGGCCATGCGGTCGGGAACACGTCCTTGTCCAGCGCGCCGGCGAACCAGCGGTTGCCCGCGGCCAGTTGGCCGAGCGCCGCAGCGGCGATGGCGTGGAAGGACGGGCTGGTGCTGACGATCGCGACGAACAGGTCCTTCGGCATCACGCGCTCCTCGCGCCGTAGTCGTGGAAGCCGCGTCCGGTCTTGCGGCCCAGCAGGCCGGCGTCGACCATGCGGCGCAGCAGCGGCGGCGGCGAGTAGTGCGGCTCGCGGAACTCCTGGTGCAGCGACTCCCCGATCGCGCTCACCACGTCCAGCCCGACGAAGTCGGCCAGCGCCAGCGGGCCCATCGGGTGGTTGCAGCCGAGCACCATCGCGGTGTCGATGTCGGCCGCGGACGCGAAGCCCGACTCCAGCATCCGGATCGACGACATCAGGTACGGGAACAGCAGCGCGTTGACGATGAACCCCGACCGGTCCCGCACCCGGACCACCTGCTTGTCCAGCACGCCGGTCAGGAACGCCTCCACCCGCTCGGTGCAGCCGCGGTCGGTCAGCAGCGACTCGACCACCTCGACCAACGGCATCCGCGTCGCCGGATTGAAGAAGTGCGCGCCAAGCACCCGGTCCGGCCGGCGCGTCACGCAACCGAGCTTCATCACCGGGATCGACGACGTGTTCGACGCCAGCACCGCGTCCGGGTTCTCGACGACCTTGTCGAGGGTCGCGAAGATCTGCGTCTTCGTCTCCTCGTCCTCCGGTGCCGCCTCGAACACCAGATCCCGGTCCGCGAGATCGCTCAGGTCCGCGGTCAACACGACCCGGTTCCTGGCGCCCTCGGCCTCGTCCGCGGTCGTCGTCCCGCGCCGCACGGCCCGCCTGAACGCGTCGTCGAGGCTCCGGCGGCGCGACGCGACCGACTCCGGCTGACTCACCGCCACGACCACGTCCAGCCCGGCGGTGGCACAGGTCTCCGCGATCCCACGCCCCATCACCCCGCACCCCACGACGCCGATCCGGGTGACGTCGCCGCTCATGCCGACCACCGCAGCAGGCAGGTGCCGATCGACATCCCGCCGCCGAAGCCGGCCAGCAGCACCAGGTCGCCGTCGCCGATCGCACCCGCCCGGGCGGCTTCGTCGAGCGCGACCGGGATGCAGGCGCTGCCGACGTTGCCGTACCGCTCGAGCGTGCGGTGGGTGCGGGCGCCGTCCAGGCCGGACTTGGCCACCAGGTCGTCGAGCAGGTTCCCGTTCGGCTGGTGCGGCACGAAGTGGTCGACGAGCCCCGGCGGGATGCCGGCGCCGGCCAGGAGCGCGTCGATCGCCGGCGGGACCTCCTCGAGCACGAAGTCGCGCACCGCGTGGCCATCCATCGTGAACCAGTGCTCACCGGCCGCCACCGTCTCCGGCGACGCGGGCCGGCGGCTTCCGCCGGCCGGCACTCGGATCAGCTCGTGCGCGTCGCCGCGAGTGTGCAGGCCGACCTCAAGCACGCCGTAGCCCTCCGGGGCCGGCCCCAGCACGGCCGCGCCGGACCCGTCGGCGAACAGCACCGCGGTCCTCCGGTCCGCGACGTCGATGATCCGCGAGTACACGTCGGCGGCGATGACCAGCGCCCGGGCGCCTGGGTCAGCGGCAAGCAGGCCGCGCGCCACCGCGAGCGCGTACACGAAGCCGCTGCACACCGCATTGAGGTCGACGCAGGCGGCCCGGCTCGCGGCCAGGCCCTTCTGGACCAGCGCCGCCGTGGGCGGCTGTGGCGAATCCGGCGTCGACGTCGCGACCAGCAGGTAGTCGAGCTGATCGGGGCCGACGCCGGCGTCTTCGAGCGCCCGTACCCCGGCGGCGATCGCCAGGTCGGAGGTGGCCTCATGGGGTGCCGCGAACCGGCGGGTGCGGATCTGCGTTTTCCGCACGATCCACTCCGGCGTGACCCCGGCGGCCGGCGCCACTTCGGCGTTCGTGACCACCCGATCGGGCAGATAGGACCCGGTTCCGAGCATCCCCACGGGCTGTCGTGTCGCGGCCACCCGTCCTCCAGCCGTCGAGCCGTTTGCTAACGACTCCAGGCTGTCGGCCCGCCCCGTGACCCAGCAGAGGACGACTTCAGGCGCGCTGCCCTCGATTGACAGCGCGCAAGCCAACCATCACAGTATTGAAACAACAGTTTCGTTCTTGCGCGCCGGAAGCCGCATCCTCGCCGTCCGCGCCTGGCGCGGTCACGCTGAACACAAGCACACGCCACTACCACTGGGCATAGGTGATCATGAAGTCTGAACTCGCCGGCACCTCTCCGCTGCGTCGCAACCTCGACCACATCGAATCCCGCGGCTTGGGCTACGCCCCGACCAAGGCGGCTCGCTTCTCAGGACACATAGACCCTGAAGCACTGGAGTCTGCATTTCAGCTCCTTCAGTGGCGCTATCCACTCCTCGCCGCTCGGGTACTTCATGTCGGCGATCAGCAGATCCTCGAGGTTCCAGCGGGACACGTGGCGTCGATCCGTGTCATCACGGGCGGGAGTGAACAGTTGTGGGATTACGTGGGAGAACCCTGGGATCCCGCGAACGGCGTGGCGAAGGTCACTTTGATCGCGGACGACGACGGTGGATACGTCGCGCTCCGTGCGGACCACTCGATCATCGACGGCCGGAGTTGGGACGTCATGTTCGACGATTTCTGGGACATCTATGCGCGCATCACCGAGGACGAGGCTCTACCTGAGGAGCCGCGCGGGCAGCTGCCCCTTCCGCCTACCCACTTCATCGAACGTGCTTTCGGGGCCGATGCCCTGAACGACGTGCGAGCGATCAAGGGCTCTACGGTGCGCACGCGCATCCATCAGGGCCGCATCGACTTCGGCCCCGACGAGACCCGGGCAGTTCGGGCCGCTGCACGCGCTCGCGACACCACCGTCCACGCGATGATCTGCGGCGCCATCATGATCGCGCAGCGAGCCTTCGCCGATCCGGACCCGGAATCGCTCCCGATGGCGTGCCTCACCGTCGTCGACTTTCGCCAGCTCATCGATCCACCCATCAAGCCGACCGACACTACGTGCTTCGTACACACCAGCAAGGCGGACATCGATGTCGCACCCGACTCCGACGCATTCGAACTCGGCCAAAACATCAAGACTCAGCTCGTCAGATCGATTGGGGCACCGCGCGAGTTGCTGGCGTTCAGTGCCACCAGCTATCTCGCATCCTTGGACTCCGGCAGGGTCGAGGACCGCCTTCGTGTTGCCTACGTGACGAACACCGGTGTGCTGCCGACCGCTCGTCACCCGAGGAACGCGCGGATCGTCGACTACGAGAAGGGACTGCTCCCAGAATCGGCATCGATCTTTCCCGCATACCAGGTATATACGTACGGCGGCCGCCTCACGATCAGGCACCTCTATCCCAGCGATGCGTTCGACGCTCAGCAGGTCACGGCGCTGACCGAGGCGATTCGGAAGGAGCTGACGCGGATTCTCCCATGAACTCGGCCGAACCGACCGCCGGCCGAACCGGCCGTCTTCCGCTCGTGCTGGCGAGCCGCCCCAGCAGACTCCCCACCTCCGCTCCAAGCGACTCGACCTCAACCTGTGTATAGGTCGTCGCCGGGTAGACACAGATCAGGTGGTATCTGCCGTCGTAGGTGTAGCCGGCGTACCACGGGAACGGGCTCGTCACCTCGTAGAGCCTGAACCAATCGACGATCTCCAGAGCCGGCGGCTGCTCGAACCGCTCGACAATCCCGATGTTCGTGACCATCACCTTGGCGAGTCGCTGGTCGATGGTCGAGTCGACCAGCGCGGACGCATCGACGTCGGGCAGGTCACGAGTTTGGAGCGCGCGATCGAGCTGCCACTTCACCGCCCTGCCAATGACCGCGGGATCTGCAGCGTGATCGACCGTCACGTCGGCTCTGTGCCAGACGAGCGGCGTCGTGGTGTCTGTGACGCCAAGGCCAAGCGGCGACCTCTTCTGCAGATTGGCCACAGTGAAGCAGGTCATCCTCGCAGGCTGATCCGTGTCGGCACGATCCCTCAACGCCCTGAGCACGACTCCACAGGTCAACGCATGCACAGTCGTCCCCAGTTCACGCGCTGCCGCCAGGAAGTCGCGCGTCGATTGCTCCTCCAGTCGTACGACGAACTGCCGGGCGGAGACGGCCGCTTCGGTGTACTGCTCCGTGCGCGTGTATCGGTCCCCAAGAACGCTACGGAACACTGCGGACGGAGGCATCGGCAGTGTGCCGGATCGGATAGCGCTCACGGTCACGTCGCGACCTGTGACGAGATGTGTGTACAGGGTCCAGAGCCGAGCGAAGATCGCCGTCCAGCTCGGTCCGGTGATGACGGAATGGTCCATCCGCAACGCCACGTATCCATGACGATCGCCGGTGACGACCAGAAGCCGCGCCACTCCATCGCCAGGCTTCCATGACTGGCGCAACTCGGCCCGCAGCTCGTCCAGCCCGCCTGCAAGGAACCCGGTGGTCACACCAGCACCCGGAGGGACCTGCAACAGCAGGCGGTCATCGTCGGGCGTGACCCGCGCACGGATGACCGGAAAGTCGAAGGACAGCAGATCGAAGGCACGTGCGAGTGCGCCTGCGTCGAGGTCGCCCCTGTACTCCGCGATCTGCACGATCGGCTTGTTCACCATCTGCCGTTCGGTGCCATCCAAGTACCGTTCGAGTTCCAATGTTCTCCGCCTCCGGTCGATCGGCACACCGCTGACATGCTGTAACGCAATGGCCAGTAGACCCCTTGATCGACGCTGGCGACCACGGGCCGATTTACTCCTAGAGCAGTTTCTCTCAATGAAGCTGTGATATCGTTGTCCGAAACATCTGTCGGTGGGCCCGCCGCTGTCCGTGCGCCCGTCCCGAGGCGCCGACATCCGTTGGCAGGAGGCTTAGTGGAACCTGCGACCGCCGATCACCGCGCGAAGTACGACGTAGAAATCCACTACGACGTGCGGATCCCCACAACAGATCCATCCGTCAGTCTCTCCGCCGACCTCTACCTCCCAGTCGGCGCCGCCGAGGTCCCTGCCCTGGTCTCCGCATATCCATACCGGAAGGACCTCCTGGCCGCACAGCTCGTCGGAGACAGCTTCGCCTGGTTCGCCGTACGCGGCTACGCCGGTGTTCTCATCGACATCGCCGGAACGGGCTCATCAGACGGCGTTCACCGACCGGAGTTCCACCCCGATGAGGGCGACGACGCCGTCGCGGCCATCGAGTGGGCGGCGCGGCAGCCATGGTGCACCGGCGACGTCGGAATGTGGGGACACTCCTATGGCGCGTACATGGCGTTTCGCGCTGCGAGCCGACGGCCGACGCCGCTCAAGGCGATTCTGCCGATCCAGGGCCCTATCGATCCCAGTCGCCAAGTCGTACATCCCGACGGGAGCCGCGGAGACCTGCACTCGATGGTGTTCCGGGGCGGCTACATGCTGGCGCTACAACTGCTTCCCTCGCTGCTGAACCATCGATCGCCAGCCGAACGCGGTCGATGGCACCGGCGCCTGAACGGCACCGAACCCGTCTTCATGGACTACGCGCGGCACGCGTCCCGTGACCCAGCCTGGCACGACCGGGTCGTGGACATGGCGTCCATCGATGTTCCGGCCTTTTGCGTCGGCGGTTGGCTCGACCTGCACTGTGAAGGCATCGTGAGCGCCTTCGAGCAACTCACCGGGCCGAAGAAGTTGCTCATGGGCCCCTGGGCCCATTTCCTTCCCCAGGTTTCACCGCTCGAGCCAATCGATTTTCTCCCTCTCGCCCTGCGCTGGTGGGACCACTGGCTTCGCGGCGTCGCCAACGGCGTACCCGATGATCCCGCCGTCGTCGTCCGAATCCCAGGAGCACCGAAGCCCTGGCGCGCATTCGACACCTGGCCACCCGCGAAGACCGACCGAGAATTCATGTCCGGCATGGACGGGACGCTGCGGATGGCCGCTCCCGGCGGTGCTCAGGAACCTGTCGGCGTGTATCGCCCCGACCCCACCGTCGGTATTCTGGGCGGGCTCTGGGGCACGACGTTCAGCGGCGCTCTCCCACCGCACGATCACCACGACGACGACATGCGCTCGCTGGCCGTGACTACGGATCCAGTGGCGCAGGACACAGTGCTCATCGGCCGCCCGGAGGTTCGTGTACGAACGGCACCGGCACCAGCGGATCTCTCGCCGACACCCCCGGGTCGTCTTGTCGTGCGCTTGGCACACGTCGACTCGCTCGGCCGCTCGACCTTCGTTACTGCAGGCGTCCTCTGCCCTGACTCCGTCGCAGACGAATACCGGGTCACGCTGCGTCCGACCGCGCGCAGGATTCCTCGAGGCGACCGGATCCGAATCACCATCTCGGACGCGGATTTCCCTCGGCTCACGCCCCTCCTCCAGGCACGTCCTCTCGAGATCGCAGGACTGACCGTCTCACTGCCGGTGGTGGCCGATGAGGTGGGTCGTGAAGTCGACATCACCCCTGCTCCGACCAGCGACACCGCCGAGCCGCCAGATTCTGGCGGCGCACGCGCCCCGGGCCATCGCCGGCGGATCTCTCGTGACCTGGTCGCCGATTCCATCGAAGTCGAGGTGGGGACAGTAAGCCCTCCGTTGCGAACGAACGAGGGACATTCCTTCCAGATCGATTCACTCTTCCACGCCGGGGTCGCGAAGCTGCACCCAGAACAGGCGCAGGTCGAAGGAACCTACCGAGCCACTGTGCGCTACACGAGTGGGGAGATCGTCGAGGTCGCGGTCACCGTTCGATGCAGCCGGGACGTCCTCCGTGCGGACGGTTCCGTGCTGATCGACGGGCTCGAGACCTTCGCCCGGTCCTGGGAAGCTCCGCTGGCCGACACGAGGGACCCGTCCGCCATCGCATCCGGCACTTGACCAGTCAATCCGTCACCACCGCCGGCCAGGACCGCGACCCAAACGCTCCGGCCTCGGCCAGCGCGGTGATGGCCGAGTCGTCGTAGCCCAGCACGTCGCGAAGAACTGAATCGGTGTCCTCACCGAGCAGCGGGGCTCGTCGCTGCTCGAACTGCTTGTCGCCTACCCGCACTGGCGAAGCGACCTGGCGGACAGTACCGAAGCGCGGGTGTTCCGTCGTGACGATCAACTCGCGCGCAGCAGCCTGCTCGTCCCGCAAAGCCTGATCGACGTCGTTGACGGGTCCGCACGGGACCGCCGCGGCCGTGAGGAGTTCCAGCCATTCAGGCACGGCCCGCACCCTGAACTCGGCATCGAGAATCGCCTGGAGCTCCTCGCGGTGCTCCAGCCGGCGCGCGAATGTCCCGAAACGAGGATCGGTAAGGAGGTCTGGCCGCCTAAGTGCGGTGGCCAGCCGGCGCCAGAACTTCTCTTTGGCGCAGCCGATGACGAGCCAGCCGTCCTTCGCGGGAAAAATCTGGAACGGTACCAGCGACGGGTGCGCGGAACGCCGCAGGCGGGCCGGCCGGTGCGCAGCCGTCAAATACCACGTCGCCGGGTAGGTCAGCATCGCGATCGCGGTGTCGAAGAGGCTCACGTCGCAGTCCATGCCGAGGCCATCGCGGCGAGCCGCGTGAAGTCCGCCGAGCAGAGCGATCGCTGCCACCAGTCCCCCGCTGTAATCGACGAGCGACAGTCCGGTCTTCTCGGGCGGGCCGTCTGGATCGCCGGTCAACGACATCCAGCCGGCCAGACCCTGCAGGATGTAGTCATAACCTGGCTCGGCCGCTCGCGGCCCCGTCATCCCGAAGCCGCTGAGCGAGCAGCAGACGATCCTTGGGTTCAGATGGGCGAGGTCCGCGTACCTGATCCGCAGCTTCGCTGGAACATCCCCGCGCAGGTTCGAGTACACCGCGTCCGAGTATCGGACCAGATCCTCGAACACGGCCCGCCCCTCGGGCCGACGTATGTCAAGGGTGATGCTGCGCTTGTTGCGATTGAACGACTCGAAGAAGAGCGAGTCGCGACCCTCGGCGAACGGAGGCACGTAGCGGCCGACATCGCCGCCAACAGACGGGTCCTCGATCTTGATAATGTCAGCTCCGAGATGCGCAAGGTGCAGGGAACCGAACGGTCCGGCACCGTACTGTTCGAGCGCGATGATCCGGACGTCCTCAAGCGGCTTCACGAGGCTTCCGCCGTTCCGCGGCGAGCGAGCGGCTCCATCGCCGTGGGGAAGAGCGAGCGAGCTCGGTCCGAGCCGCGCTTGTGCACGTAGAACGTCCTGACGAATGACAGCACCTCGTGACCATGCTGGTTCAACGCTCGGGTTTTGACCGCGACGATTCCCGCTTGTGGGCGGCTCTTCGAATCGCGCTTCTCCAGCACCAGAGACTCGGACCAGAGCGTGTCACCCGCGTAGACCGGCGCGGAGAGTCGCACCTCGTCCAACCCGAGGTTGGCGAACGCATTCTGTGTCGTGTCGATCACGCTCTGCCCGACCGCGATAGCGATGGTGAGCGTGGACACGACCAGCTGGCGGCCGAACTCAGAAGCCGCGCCGACCTCGTGATTGAAATGCGCCTGATTCGTATTCATCGTGAGCAGCGAGAACCACGTGTTGTCCGCTTCCGTCACCGTCCGGCCGAGCGGATGCTGGTACACGTCATCGATCTCGAAGTCTTCGTAGAAACGCCCCTGCCAGCCGGGCTTGATCGCCATCTCGCCTCCAGGCCACAACACGTCAGACTCCACACACGACTGTTTCATTTAATGAACCGCCTGATTCAGGATTCTAGCGTGCGCGGCGACGACGATCGACGTCGTTGGACCGTGCCATCCGTCACGCCCGCACCTGCAGCAGGATCCGGCGTGCCCGATCGACGATCGGTTTGCCGACCACGTTGCCGTCGAGAGCGGCGACCGAGCCGTCGCCGGCAGCGGCGACGACCTCTTCGGCCCAGCGGACGTCTTCAGTGGAGGGGCTGAAGGCGGCGTTCACGACCGGCACCTGCCGGGGATGCAGGCAGAGCTTGCCACCGAATCCGAGCCCAACCGCGTGCTCGGAGTCGATCGTGACCTTCTTCTCATCGGTCAAGGCGGTCGTGACGCCGTCGACCGGCGGCGGGAGGTGCGCGGCGGCGGAGGCGAGCACGACCATCGACCGGGCCGCGGCCATGGCTGAGGGGTCGGCGTGGTCGACGCCGAGTTCGCGGCCGAGGTCGGCATTGCCGAAGACGGCGCGAAGAGTCCCCGGCACCGAGCAGATAGTGCGAGCGCCGAGAACCGCCGCCGCGGTCTCGATGAGCGGCAGCACGCATGATCCGCGCGGCAGCCGGTCGAGGACCTCCCATACCTGGTCCGGTGCCGTCACTTTCGGCACCATGACGGCGCACGGCCAGTCCGCGAGCATCGCGAGGTCGTCCTCGTACCAGGGCGTGCCCTGGTCGTTGATCCGCACGACGCCAGAACCGCCGTTCGCCAGCCAGGTGCCGATGTTCTTCCGCGCCTCCGGTTTGGCGTCCGGCGCGACCGCGTCCTCGATGTCCAGGACGATGTCGTCGGCGCCGCTCTCGGCCGCCTTGGCGAACCGCTCGGGGCGGTTGCCGGGCACGAAGAGCAGTGACCGCGCCGTGGCCAGGCCCGACCAGTCGCCGCTCACTCGGCGATCCAGGTGCGGTCGGTCCAGACGAACACCGCCACAGGTTCGCCGTCGTCGTTGGTGTCGGTGAAGTGGTCGAGGTCGAAGTGCTCGTAGCCGGCACCAAACTGGATCTTCAGGCGGCCTTCGGCCACGGCCGATCGATCGACCGAGATGTGGGAGCCGAGGCCGGCGCAGCCCACCAGCTCGACCCGAACGCTGTCGCTATCCGTGCGCGTCACTGTTGCCCCCTTGCTCGGGCTGGTTCGTCACCACCCAGGGTCGTGAGCGCACGGGTGATCAGCCAGGGGACGAGTTCACGCCGGCCAGCGGCTGAGGCTGGGCACGGAGGTCAGGAGCGTCTGGGTGTACTCGTGTTGCGGGTGGTCGTGGACCTCCGCCGTGGGGCCGAGCTCGACGATCTCGCCCTTGTACATGACGGCGGTCCGGTCTGTCAGGTAGCGGATGACGCGGATGTCGTGTGACACGACGAGCAGAGCGAGCCGGCGCGTGGCCCGGACCTGCTGGATGAGGTTGAGGATTTGCGCCTGGACGGACACGTCGAGGGCCGACGTGGGTTCGTCGGCGACGATGATGCCGGGTTCGACGGCGAGGGCGCGGGCCAGCGCCACGCGCTGCAGCTGGCCGCCGGAGAGAGCGCGTACGGGCCGGCTCATCAGCTGGGCCGGGAGCCCAACGCTCTCGAGCAGCTCGGCGACCCGGGCAGCGCGCTGCGCCCGCGTGCCGATGCGCTGGACGGTGAGCGGGTCACGTACCACCGCACCCACGGTCAGCCGCGGATTGAGCGAGCTACGCGGATCCTGGAACACCAGGGAGGCGTCGCGGCCCAGCATGCGGTAGCGCGGAACGCTCTTCAGGGCGTAGACGTCCTGGCCGCGGAACGTCACCTGGCCGTGCACGGGCCGGATCAGCCCCAGCAGCGTCCGCGCCAGCGTGGTCTTGCCGGATCCGGACTCGCCGATGAGCCCGACGGCCTCGCCTTCGGCGATGCTGAGGGAAACCCGGTTCAGCGCTCGATGCACCTGCCCGCGGGAGTGGTAGTCGACGACGAGGTCGCGGCCCTCGAAGATCGGCACCGCCGCGACGTCGTCCGCGGCGCGCGGCGCGTCGACGGCCGTCATCGGTCACCGTCCACCAGGCCGACGGGGTGATGGCAAGCAAGGCGTCTCGTGCCCGCGGACAGCGCCGGGCGGACAGCGCAATCGTCCTGGGCGTGCGAGCAGCGGTCGCGGAACCGGCAGCCGCTGGGGAACCCGGTCGGCGGGTGGACGAAGCCGGGGATGGTCGCCAGCGTGCCGTGGCCCTCGTCGAGGCTGGTGCTCGCGGCGAGCAGCCCAGCGGTGTACGGGTGCCGCGGATTCGCCAGGACCTCCGCCGTAGGGCCGGTCTCGACCAGCTGGCCGCCATACATGACGGCGACCCGCTGGCACAGCCGGGCGACAATGGCGAGGTCGTGGCTGATGAACAACAGCGCGAAGTCGTGTTCGGCCTGCAGCCGCTGGAGCAGCTCGATGATCTTCGACTCGACCGTGACGTCGAGCGCTGTCGTGGGCTCGTCGGCGATGAGCAGGTCGGGCTCGCGGGCCAGCGCGAGCGCGATCAGGACCCGCTGCCGCTGCCCGCCGGACAGCTGGTACGGCTTCGCCTTGAGGACACGCGCGTCAGGCAGTCCGACCGCGTCGAGGAGGTCGGCCGGCGTGTAGGGAGACCCCAGCCGACACACCTGGCGCAACTGCGCACCGATGCTCATGCCGGGGTTGAGGCTGGTCAACGCGTCCTGGTAGACGATGCCGATGCCGGCACCCCGGACGGCACGGCGCTCGCGTCCGCGCATGCCGTAGAGGTCGCGGCCACGGAAGAGCACCTCCCCGGCGACCTCGGCCGTCGGTGGCAACATGTTCGCGGCGGCCAGGCCGAGAAGGGATTTGCCGCAGCCAGACTCGCCGACGATGGCCAGCGACTCGCCGGGGCCGATGCTGAGCCCAACCCGGTCGAGGACAGCGACGTCACCATAGCGCCTCGGGAACCGTACGGTCAGATTCGAGATGCCGAGAATGGGGACCCCGTGGTCAGAATCTGGACGAGACCCGGGCCGACGCTGCATGTTCACGCTCAGGCTCATAGTTGAACCCCGCCTTAACATCACGTATCAAGGGGTGAACTTGATATTTCAGGTAGCGTATGCCTACTACAGGATGCACAGCAAGGGGACGCCCCCGCGCCACAAGCTCGCACATCACCCCCGGGCTTCAGCCGACACGCCAGCAGACTGACCCACTTGCCACCTCGCTCAGCTCGATACAGGCCGCGCCCATCATAGTGGGCAAATGCCTACTATTGTGGGCTGCCTTTGCTCTCCGGCTCAGCCAGGCTCGATGGCGTGACGGAACGGCGCGCGCTCCCGGCAGATTGGCCGGCGCTTGCCGTGAAGCTCGGAGACAGGCTCCGCGCTGCGCGCGGCTTGTTCAAGACCGATGACGGCCGAAAGCTCAGCCAGGAACAACTAGCACACCTGGCCAAGATCAGTCGGAACCACATCCAGAACATCGAGAACGCGCGAAACAACGCTCGCGACGGGTCAGGCAACCCGCAACCGGGGCCTGGCAACCCCGGGCTCGCTACGCTACTGGCCATCTCCCGTGCACTCGAGATCGAATTACTTGACCTGCTACCTGATGAACTGCTCCCGCCAGCAATCCGAGATCGCCCCTGGAGGACGGGCCAGGAAGCCGAGTGAGTCTTCGGGTCGGCCGCCGTTCGCCACGCTGACTAGCGTGACGGGAGTCCGCCCCTAGGTCAGCAGACTATAATAGGCATTCGCACAATCGAGTTGGTCCGGGCGCCGGTGCCCTCACGGCATTGCTCAGCGCTGACCGCGGGCGTGGGCGAGCTCGTCGGGGCGGCCGATGTCCTGCCAGGAGTCGCGCAGCGGCCAGAGGCCGATCCGCTCGCCACTGGCCAGGCAGTCGTCGAACAAGCGGGTGATCGGGAACAGCTTGCCGCGCGGGACGCGGGCCATCAGGGACGGCGAGAGGACGTAGATGCCGGCGTTGACGGCCCAGGAGCGGCGCGGCTTCTCGACGATCCGGATCAGCCGGCCGGCGTCGGACTCGAGGACGCCGAACGGGATCTGGTGCTCGTACTCGGCGGTGGCGATGGTGGCCACGCCGCCGAGTGCCTCGTGCGCCGCCAGCAGGTCGGCGACGGAGAAGCCGGTGACGAGGTCGCCGTTCATCAGCAGGACCGGGGCGTCCGGGCGCTCGCCGAGGTCGTCCAGCAGGCCCAGCGCGCCGCCGGTGCCGAGCGGCCGGTCCGGCTCCTCCCGCAGGTAGTCGATCGTGCACCCGTAGGCGGTCCCGTCGCCGAAGTACTGCTCGACGATGTCGCCGAGGTAGTTCACCGACAGGAAGATCCGCCGGATCCCCGACCCGACCAGGTGCAGCACGATGCGCTCCAGGATCGGCCGGCCCGCGACCGGCAGCATCGGTTTCGGGACGGCGTCGGTGAGCGGCGCCAGGCGGGTGCCGCGCCCGCCGGCCATGACGACCGCCCAGTGCGGCAGCGGCTCGGCCCCGACGACGTCGGTGTCGACGTGAACGCCGACCACGCGGCCGTCGCCGTCGACGATGGGGATCTCGCCGACGCCGAGGGCGCGCATGACGTCGAGGACCTCGGCCCGGCCCTCCTCCGGCCGGGCGGTCGCCGACGGCGAGCCGACGAGGCCCGCGACGGGGTCGTCGGGCTGCGCGCCGGAGATCAGCGCCCGCCGGATCTCCCGCTCCCCCACGACGCCGGACAACCGCCCGGCATGGTCCACGACGAAAACAGTCCCCACGTCGTGCGTGTCGATGATGGTCAGGCATTCGCGAATCGACGCGCCGTCGCCGGCCAGCATGTCGTCGAGTCGCATTCCTCGTCGGCTCATTTCGCACACTCCCAGTGGCATTGCTGAGGTCAGCGTGACGGCACCGCGCCGGTGCGTGCAGGGGACGAGTTTCTGACCACAGACACGCCTCTGACCAGGTGAAACGTCGGCCTCATCGGATGAACCGACCCTTTTCGCAAAGTGGACAGCCTTCGTCGCGAACTGCACCGGCGAGGCGGCGAAGATCGCCGTAATCTCCGAGCAGAAGCCCAGCGCAATACCCCGGAGCAGGGCTTCCGGAAGAGGTGTGTGCAGACATGAACGCGGAATCTCACGGCGACCCGGATCTGCCCATCGGACAGATGATCCGCTCAGCCCGGCAACGCCTGCGCATGAGCCAGTACACGCTGGCGGACCGTCTCGCGGCGGTCTCCGGCAAACCCACGATGGGCCGCGATCGCGTCGCCCGCTGGGAGCGCGGCAGGCAGGTGCCGCGACGCGAGTGGCGGCAGTGGCTCGCCGTGGTCCTGGAGGTCCCGGCCGACCGCCTCGACGCCGGCGCGGCGGTGGCCCGGCGGCAGAGCCGGCTGGGACACGCGGCGGCGGTCACCCCGCCGCCGCAGAACGGAACGGCACGCCGGCCGCAGGGCACCCCGGCACTGCTGCCGGTGTTCCGGTCGCGCGTCCAAGCCGGAATCCTCGCGGCCACGCTGTTGAACCCCGATCGCGCCTTCAGCCTGACGGAGCTCGCCGAACACGCAGGCGGCTCGCTCGCCTCGGTGTCGAAGGAGGCCAAGCTGCTCGAGGACGCCGGCATCCTGGTCCGGCGCAACGACGGCGCCATCCGGCTGATGCGGGCGGCCACAGACCGCGCCACGATCGCCCCGCTCACCGAGCTGATCCGCGGCACGTACGGCGTGCCGCAGATCGTCGGCGAGGAGTTCGGGCGGGTCGCCGGCGTCGCACGGATCGCGCTGACCGGCACCTGGGCGGAGCGGTTCACCGGCGTCGTCGGGCCGGAGCCGGACGTCATCCAGGTGCGGCTCACCCCCGACGAGCACCACACGCCCGGCCGGCCGGAGCTGGTCGCGGCGGCCCGGCGGGCCGAGCGCCGGCTGCGCCGGCGCGTCGCGTTCGCCCTGATCGGACGGCCGGAGAACGGCGCTCACCGCGCACCGGCCGGCCGCGGCCCGCACCTGGCGCTGCGGACCGCGCCGCGGACGCACCAGCTGGAGCGGGTCCGGATCCCGCGCCAGCGCGGCAGTCTGCCGGTCGTCCACGTCGCGCCGCCGGCGGCCGCCGACTGCGTGTCGGCCGGGACCGGCACATGGCCGGCCGGCGCCGACGTCGTCGCCGAGCTGCTGGCCGGCAACCGGCTGGAGCTGTTCAGCGGGCCGGCCGCCGACGCCCGGCCCTACCTCGACCTGGCCGCACACCACCTGACGGCAGCGGAGGACGTCATGGCGGCGTCGGCCGGCTCGGCGTTCGTGCTGGTCTGCCAGGCGGCACAGCTGGTGGGCTGCGGACTGCTGGCCGCACAGGGACTCCGCCCCGCACCGGGCGCCGACGGCGACGTCGTCGGGCGGTGCGTCATCGCGCAGTTCGGCGACCGGTTCGGGCACCTCGAGCTGCTGCGCCAGCGGCAGCTGAGCCTGGGCCGCCCGGTCGGCCGCGACAACCGGGTCACCGTCGCCGACGTCGGAGCGGCATTGCCCGCCGTCCGGTCGCTGGTGGACGAGGCCCGCATCCTCGCCCCGCAGCTCGACCTGTTCGGCTGACGCCGACGCCCGGGCGGCCGGAGCCGCCTCAGCCGAGCGAGCCCGAGTACGTGTGCGGCTGAGCCCGCAGCAGCCCGGTGAGCAGCGTGTCCTCCAGCTGCCGGGCCAGGACGGAGTGGGCGATCAGCCCGAACACCTGGTTGAGCCGCTGGGTGAGCGGCCGGATGATGCCGACGTTGAGATCGCGGCCGCGCCCGTGGAGCAGGTCCATCTCGGGCTCGAACCGCAGCTCCTCATCCAGTGGACGGGCCAGCAGCCCGGCGAGGTGGTCGCGGTAGTCCGCCGCGCCTATCCGGAAGCACAGCAGCCCGCAGTCGGCGGACCACCAGGTGCGGACGTCGTCGCCGGGCGACAGCACGACCGCCGCGCCCGGCTCCGCCCGGATCTCGCGGTCGCCCAGCCACACCGTGTACGACCCGGAGAGCACGAGCTGGAGCAGGTAGAAGTCCAGCCGGCCGGGATCGGTGCGGGTCTCGGCGCCGAACGCCAGGTAGGCGGCCCCGATGCGGTCGAGCCGCCGGCCGTTGATGCACGCGTCGAGGCCGTCGTCGGGCCGCACCAGCTCGATCGGGTGGCGGTGGACGAAGTGGTAGATGACCTCCCGGGTGTGCTCGACGTCGGCCGAGCGCAGGACCGGGAAGCGGTCCAGTGGCGCGGCGCTCATGTCCGTGTCCGGGTCATGGCGCCGCCCATTCACCGCGCGAGTGTCTCTGACGGCAACTCACCGAAGAGGGCGTAGTACGCCCTGGCGAAGCGGCCGGGATGGCCCAGGCCCCACCTCGCGACCACGCTGTTCACCGTGGTCATGTCGCGCTGGGCGGCGAGCAGCTCCTCGTGGGCGCGCTGCATGCGGACCTGGGTCAGGTAGGCCCGCGGCGTCGTGCCCATGTGCTGGCGGAACGCGATCTGGAGCGCCCGCACGCCGACCCGCGCCTCTTTGGCCAGGCTCGTCACGGTGTGCCGCCACTCCGGGTGGCTCTCGATGTAGTCGCGCGCGATCGACACCGCACGGTGCGGGACGGGCGAGCGCGTCGGTGCGTCGAGCAGTTCGGAGTAGTTGTTCGGCTGGGCCCTCAGCAGGCCGGTCATCAGCCAGTCCTCGTACTCCGCCGCTACGACCTGCCAGTTGATCAGGCTGTCGTCGGGCCGGTCCAGCTCATCGACCAGCAGCCGGAACACCGACAGCCAGCGCCGCCCCGACCCGGAGCGCACGTCCATGCTCGGCTCGAACCGGATCGGCTCCGGCAGGGGCGCCTCGATGATGGTGCGCAGGTGTGCCTCGAGCGCCGACCGCTCCACTCGCAGGATGAGCTGCGCGCAGTCGGCCGACCAGCGCTGCGTCAGCGGCACCGTCGGCGAGATCACGGAGGCGACGTCCGGGGTGGACAGCAGCTCCTCGCCGCCGTACCGGACCAGGCTACGGCCGGACAGCGGCACTTGAACGACGAAGAACGAGCCCAGCTCGCCGGGCTGGATGAGGACGTCGCCGCCGTAGGTGATGTAGTTCGCGGCGACGCGCTCGATGCGGCGCGTGTTCATCTGGGCGCTCAGCTCGGTGGACCGGCCGAGCAGGTCGAGCCGGTGCGGCGTGAAGATCCGCCCGACCACGTCGCGCGCATGGTCCAGATCGTGTGACGTGAACAACGGATATCGGTCGAGCGGCACAGTCGTCATGGTGGTCTCCCCCGCGGGCGCTCCCCCCGTACGGCACCGCACCGTGGATCCGCAAAAATCAGACAAGATCGATTCGCAGGCTAGTCCCTGCTCCTCCACCCGTCACCCCCATGGAGTGTCACAATAGCGCCGAAAGTGTCACAGTGTCGGTCATCTGCGAAACTGGCCCCTGCCAGGCGTGTCCCCGGACGCCCACACTCGGACGTGACAGTCCGGACGGCGGAGGGAGTGCGCCGGTGCCCGCGTTCATGGAGCCGTTCCGCATCAAGGCCGTCGAGCCGATCCCGTTCCCCAGCCTGCTCGAACGCCGCCGCATGCTCAGCGACGCCGGTTTCAACCTGTTCCGGGTGCCGGCCCGGGCGATCACGATCGACCTGCTCACCGACTCCGGGACGAGCGCGATGTCAGCGGCGCAGTGGGCGGCCCTGATGACCGGCGACGAGTCGTATGCGGGTGCGCGCTCGTACGAGCGGTTCGAGACGGTGGTGCGCGAGCTCACCGGGTACCCCGAGGTGATCCCGGCGCACCAGGGCCGGGCGGCCGAGCGGATCCTGCTCGGCCGGCTGCTGCGGCCCGGCGACGTCTCCGTCGCCAACACCCACTTCGACACGACGCGGGCCAGCGTGGAGGCGGCCGGCGCGGTCGCCGTCGACCTCCCGGCGGAGCACGACGCCCCCGCGCCGTTCGGCGGCGATATCTCCGTCCCCGCGCTGCGGGAGCTGCTGTCAGGTCCCGACGGCGCCCGCGTGCGCTGCGTGGTATTGACGGTCACGAACAACGCCGGTGGCGGGCAGCCGGTGTCGATGGACAACGTGACCGCGGTCCGCCGGCTGTGCGACCGGCACGGCGTGACGCTGCTGCTGGACGCGTCGCGGTTCGCGGAGAACGCCTACCTCATCACCGAGCGTGACCCCGCGCACGCCGGCCGGCCGCCCCGCGACGTCGCGCGCGAGGTGTTCGCGCTGGCCGACGGCTGCTGGGCGAGTCTGAAGAAGGACGGCGTGGCGAACATCGGCGGCCTGATAGCGCTGCGCGACGCCGAGCTGGCGCGCCGCTGCCGCGACCAGCTGATCGAGGTCGAGGGATTCCCGACGTACGGCGGGCTGGCCGGCCGCGACCTGGACGTGCTGGCCCAGGGCCTGCTCGAGGTGACCGACCCGGACTACCTGCGCTACCGCGCGCAGACCGCGCGCTGGTTCGGCGACCGGCTGGCCGAGGCCGGACTGCCGGTCCTGCAGCCGACCGGCTGCCACGCCGTGTACGTCGACGCCGCGGCGCTGCTGCCACACGTGCCGCCGCACCGGCTTCCGGCGACGGCGCTGGCCAACGAGCTGTACCTGGCCGGTGCCGTGCGGGTGTCCGAGCTGGGGACCCTGGTGTTCGGCCGGCCCCATCCGGACGGCGGCGACGACCTGCCGGCGCCGCGCGAGCTGGTCCGGTTCGCCCTCCCCAGGAGGGTCTACACCAAGAGCCATCTCGAGTACGTCGCCGAGACGGCGGGCACCGTGGTGGCGAAGGCGGCGGAGATCCCGGATTACCGGATCGTCGAGCAGACCGGGCCGCTGCGGCACTTCACTGCGGTACTCGCGCCCGGCGAGCCTGCCGCGCCGCCCGGGCGGCCCGCTCCAGGTCCGTCGAGCCCACGTCCAGGACCTGGCTGATCCACTGCCGCCAGTACGGGCCGGGGATGCGTTTGCCCCGTTCCCAGCGGGCGACCTCGTCGCGGGTGAGCGAGCCATTGCCGGAGATCCGGGCGAGTTCGTCGGCGATGCCGTACTGGCTGTAGCCGAGCCGGCAGCGGGCCTGCCGGATGACCGAGCCGACGGTCTGTTCGGGGGACGTCACGCCTGCGGTGCGGACGATCATCTTCACACATCGAGCCTGATCAGTTGCGCATGCAAATGCCAGGACGGAACGCGAAGCGTCCTGTCCAGTTTGCGAAAACGTGCAGGTCAGAGCTGCGTCTCATGGAGGCCGGAAATCGGCCCCCTCCCCACGGCCCGGCCCGGGTGTCAGGCTGGTTGATCGACTCCATCCCCGGGGAGGCGTAAGTGAACGGCCCGCTCGTCACGTTGGTGAACCCGAACCTTGTGCACCCGCCCATCACGCCGTACGCGCTCGACATCCTCACCACGTCGCTGGAGGCGGCCGGGTTCGAGGTGGACGTCGTCGACCTGACGCTGCTGCGCGACCGGTGGCGGCACACCGTCGCGACCTACTTCGCCGAGCGCCGGCCGCTGCTGGTGGGCATGACGTTCCGGAACACGGACACCATCTACCCGCAGGAGCAGCGGGTCTTCCTCGACTCGCACCGAGACATCGTGCGCGAGGTCCAGCGCTGGACGACGGCGCCGATCGTGGGCGGCGGGGTGGGGTTCTCGTCGATGCCGTTCGCGCTGGTGGACTGGTTCGGCATCGACTACGGCGTCAAGGGGCCGGGCGAGGTGACGCTGGTCGAGCTGGCGACGATGCTGGCGAACGGCGACTCGCCGGCGAAGGTGCCGGGGCTCATCATCAACCTCGGCAAGGGCGACGTCCGGCAGATACCGCACCGCACGCCGTTGACGGCCGACGGCCGGGTCGACCTGGTGAACCGGGCGACGCCGTACACGCGCCGCTCCGGCGTGCCGCGCAAGGTCGACAACCTCGCCTACTACCAACGCGGCGGGCTGGGCAACATCCTGACGAAGAACGGCTGCACGTTCGCCTGCGCCCACTGTGTCGAGCCCGATGCCAAGGGCAACCGGTTCGCCCGCCGCGCCGAGACCGCCGTCGTCGACGAGATGGAGCTGCTGACGGCGCAGGGCGTGCACGACCTGCACACCACCGACAGCGAGTTCAACCTCAACATCGCGCACAGCAAGGCGGTGCTGCGCGAGATCGTCCGCCGAAAGCGGGCCGACCGGTACTCGCCGCTGCACGACCTGCGGCTGTGGATCTACGTGCAGCCGGCGCCGTTCGACGAGGAGTACGCGCAACTGCTGGCCGAAGCGGGCTGCGCGGGCATCAACGTCGCGCCGGACCACGTCCGCGACGACGTCCTGGACGGCTGGAAGGTGACCGGGCGCGGCACCCGCTTCTACGGCTACGCCGACCTCGAGCGCCTGTGCGAGCTGGCGAAGCAGTACGGGATGCTGACGATGGTCGAGGCGCTGCTCGGCATGCCCGGTGAGACGGCCGAGACGATGCGCGACTGCGTCGACGGGCTGCTCTCTCTGGACGCCACCGTGGTCGGGTTCACACTGGGCATCCGCGCGTTCCCGTACTCCCCGCTCGGCCGCGACCTCGCCGCCCGCAGCGGCGGCACGCGCGCCGTCCCCGGCGTGCAGTCGAACACGGCGACGGCGCCGATCCTGCTGTCGACGCTGGGCCAGTGCCACAGCCGGGTGGAGTACGAGCGGCAGTTCATGTTCGACCCGATGGGCGGGTTCCGGCCGGTGTACTACTTCTCCCCCGCGCTGCCCGAGGGCGCCCGGAACACCCATCCGGGCGACCGCTGGCTGACCAGCCTCGAGCTGCTGTGGGAATGGGTGCCGCTGCACGACCGCCCGCGGGTGATGCTGCCGACGGCACCCGGCCTGTCGCCGGAGGACAACAACTACGCGGACAACCCGTTCCTGCTGCGGCTCACCGAGCTGGGTTACACGGGCGCCTACTGGTCACACTGGCCACTGCGCGCGGAGATCATGGGCGGCACCGTCCCGGCCTGAGGTCCCAGACCGGGCGCGGCGCCGCTGCTGAAGGCTCAGATGGGGCGGACGTTCTCCGCCTGCGGGCCCTTCTGACCCTGCGTGATGTCGAACTCGACCCGCGCGTTGTCCTCGAGCGTGCGGAAACCGCTCGAGGCGATCGCGCTGTAGTGGACGAAGACGTCCGCGCCGCCGCCGTCCTGCTCGATGAAGCCGAAGCCCTTCTCGCCGTTGAACCACTTCACAGTGCCCTGCGCCATGCTGTGTTGCTCCTCTTCCTGGGTGGTCTACAGCCGCCGCAGACCTTAGCACGCCGCTGAGCGGCCGCAATTTTGATGAGGGACTGACGTCAGACCTCGCGGCCGGCCGCTACCGCTTTCATGAGGGACTGACGTCAGAGCTCGCGGCCGGCCGCTACCGCTCCTGCCGCTCCCGGGCGCGTCGCTTGCCCTCGTGCATGGCGGCGACCCTGGCGACGGGAATGGTGTGGCCTTCCTCGACGAGGTCGGCGGGCAGCCGCTGCGGCTCCGGCATGGCCGCCGCCCACGGGTCGGCGTCGCCGAGGAGGCCGGGGACGGTGTGGATGGTGAAGTCCCGCGGCGTGACGGAGTCGAGAGCGTCCCAGGCGACCGGGAACGACACCGGCAGGCCCGGCCGCAGCCGCGGGCTGTACGCGGCGACGACGGTGGCGCCGCCGGACCGGGTGGAGTCGAGGAACACCTTCCCCCCGCGGTCCTCCTTGATGTACGCGGTGGTGGCCAGCGACGGGTCCAGCCGCTCGGCGCGAGCGGCCAGCGCGCGGGTGGCGGCGGCGACGTCCTCGTGCGTCTGCGGCTCCAGCGGCACGAAGATGTGCATGCCCTTCGAGCCGCTGGTCTTCACCGCGCCGGCGAGGCCGTCGTTCTCCAGCGCCCGGCGGACGAGGTGCGCGGCGGCCGCGGCGACGGCGAACGGCTCGCCCTCGGGCGGGTCGATGTCGAGGATGAGGTGCGTCGGCACCTCCCACTGCTCGGCCCGCACCAGCGTCGGGTGGTATTCGACGGCCCGCTGGTTGGCGAACCACAGCAGCGTGCGGCGGTCGTTGCACAGCGCGTACGACACCTCGCGCTTGGACGCCTGCGCCCACACCTGGACCGTCGGGATCCACGACGGCGCGTACTTGGGCACGTTCTTCTGCATGAAGCCGGGCTGGCCGGGCCGGACCCGGACCACCGACAGCGGCCGGTCCGCCAGCTCGGGCAGGATCCGCTCGTGCACGGCGTCGAGGTAGTCGACGAGGTCGCGCTTGGTGGCGTCCTCACCGTCGGACAGCGGCTGGTCGAGGTGGGTCAGCGGGACGCCGTCGCGTTCCTCGTCAGCGCTCATCCCGCCACCCTACGGGCTCGCGGAGCGTCAGGGCAGCAGCCGCAACCCCCAGGTCAGCGTCCACGACTCGTCGGGCAGCAGCCAGCGCAGCGCCTCGCCGGTGCGCAGCGCGTTGGGTGGTGCCGTCATCGGCTCGACGGCGACGGCGTCGGCGGGGCCGTCCGGGCCGGGGAAGTAGTCGGTGACCCACAGCTGCACATAGCCGAACGCTGGCTCCTGCCACAGCTCGAGCGTGCGGCCGTCGGGCGCGCGCAGCGAGCTGGTCACGACGCCACCGCTGACGGCGAGGTCGGTGAAGCAGCTGTGTTCGGGGCCGTCGCCGACGCGGACGCCGCCGCGCAGGTCGTGGTGGGTGCCGGTGACGTCGAACGTGCCGGTGGGGATGTTGCGGTCGTCGAGGCGGAACGCGCGACCGCCCGGGATGGTGAGCGTGAGGTCACGGACCGGGACGTCGCCGATGCGCAGGTACGGGTGGATGCCCAGCGCTCCAGGTGCGGGGTCGGTGCCGGCGTTGCGCAGCCGGTGCCGCACGACGACGCCGTCGGGCGTGAGCTCGTACTCGACCGAGGTGTCGAGCGTGAACGGGTAGCCCGGCTGCGGGGCGATGGGAGCGGCCAGCGTGACCGACGCCGCGGTGTGCGAATCGCGGCCGTACCGGGTGCGCGTGAGCAGGCCGTGGACCGCGTGCCCGGCCGCCGGCTCGGTGACCTCCAACTGCTGCTCGACGCCGTTGAGCGGCCAGCGCCCGCCGTCGACGCGGTTGGGCCAGGGCACGAGGACGGCGCCGGCGGCCAGCGGCGGCGGCCCGTCGGTGACGTGCGGCTCGATCAGCTCCGTCCCGCCGACCGTCAGCGACCGCAGCGCGGCGGCGTACTCGGAGACGACCGCGCGCGTGGTGCCGAGCTCGAGCACGTGCGTGGCTCGCTGGGCCGTGCCGGATGTGGGGTCCACAGGCTCTCCTCGCGCCGGCGATCCGTCGGCCGGCGGTGGTCACTGTAGCGGGGCCCGCGGCGGGTAGCCTGCCCGCGACGCCATCGACGCCATGGAGGAGCCGCATGCCGCTGATCGACGCGCACCAGCACTTCTGGGACCCGGCAGCGGTCGCCTATCCGTGGATGGATCCGGCCGACGCCGTCATCCACCGGCACTACGGCCCGGAGCACCTGGCGCCGCACCTTGAGCGGCACGGCATCGACGGGACGGTGCTGGTGCAGTCGGCCGACAGCGACGAGGACACCGACGCGATGTTCGCCGTCGCCGCGGAGTTCCCCGCCGTGCTCGGCATCGTCGGCTACGTGCCGCTGGACGACCCGGCCCGGGCCGAGGACCGGCTCGCCGAGCTGGCGGCCCGGCCCGGCTTCGTCGGCATCCGCAACCTCATCCACGACCGGCCCGACCCGGACTGGCTGCTGCAGCCCGCCGTCATCGACGGGCTGCGGGTGCTCGAGCGTGCGGACGTACCGTTCGACCTGGTCGCCGTGCTGCCCCGGCATCTGGAGGTGCTGCTGGAGCTGAGCGAGCGGCTGCCGGAGCTGCGCGTCGTCGTCGACCACCTGGCCAAGCCGCCGTTCGGCGGCGACGCCGGACCGTGGCGCGAGCTGCTGGCGGCCGTCGCGGCGAACCCGCGGGTGTACGCGAAGGTGTCCGGCCTCTACCCCGAGCCGGGCACCGACCTGCGGCCCTGGGTCGACCACGCCGTCGAGGCGTTCGGGCCGGAGCGGCTGATGCTGGGCAGCGACTGGCCGATCGCGGAGCTGGCCGGCGGGTTCGACCCGGTGTGGTCGGCCCTGGTCGAGGTCGTCGACGGTTACGGGCCGGAGGTCGCCGAGCAGCTGCGGTCGGCCACGGCGCGGCGGTTCTACCGCCTCACGATCGAGGAGAGAGGAGCACGATGAGGAACGCGCTGGTCGTCCGAGGCGGCTGGGACGGACACGCGCCGGTGGAGTCGACCGAGCTGTTCATTCCGTTCCTGCGCGAGGCCGGGTTCGACGTGCGAGTCTCCGACTCGCTGGACGCCTACACCGACGCAGCGGCCATGGCCGGCACCGACCTCGTCGTGCAGTGCTGGACCATGGGCGAGATCGGCGCCGAGCAGCTGGCCGGGCTGGCGGCGGCGGTGCGGGCCGGCACCGGGTTCGCCGGCTGGCACGGCGGCATCGTCGACGCGTTCCGCGCCAGTTCCGACTACCTGCACCTGGTCGGCGGCCAGTTCGCGACCCATCCGAGCCGGCCGGCCGGCGAGTGCGTGCCGGGCGCCCAGGAGAACCACTACCTGCGGCACCGCATCGAGATCGTGCCGGAGCGGGCCGGCCACCCGATCGTCGCCGGCCTCGCCGACTTCGAGCTGGAGACCGAGCAGTACTGGGTGCTCACCGACGGGTACAGCGACGTGCTCGCGACCACCACGCACCCGGCCCGGCCGGACCAGCCGTGGCACCGCCCGGTCCGCTGCCCGGCGGTCTGGACCCGCGAATGGGGCGCGGGCCGGGTGTTCGTCGCGACTCCCGGCCACCAGCCGGACGTCCTGGCCGACGCGAACGTGCGGACCATCGTCGAGAGGGGGCTTCTGTGGGCGAGTCGATAGGCGTCGGGATCGTCGGGGCCGGGGCGATCTTCGGGCAGTACCTCGACACGCTGCGCAGGCTCAGGGCCGTGCGCGTGGCCGCGGTCGCCGACCTGGACGGGGAGCGGGCTCGGGCGGCGGTCGCGGACCTCGACGGAGTGCCGGCGACGTCCCTGGCCGAGCTGGTCGCCGACCCCGCCGTCGACGTCGTCCTCAACCTCACTCCCCCGGCCGGGCACACGCCCGTCGCGCTGGCGGCGATCGCAGCCGGCAAGGCCGTCTACAACGAGAAGCCGCTCGCGGTGACGGTGGACGAGGGACGGCGCATCCTCGCGGCCGCCGACCGGGCCGGGGTGCGCGTCGGCGCCGCGCCCGACACCGTCCTGGGCACCGGTGTCCAGACGGCGCGGCACGCGATCGATGCCGGGCTGATCGGACTGCCGACGGCGGCGACGGCGACCTTCGCCTGCCCGGGTCACGAGCGCTGGCACCCGAACCCGGACTTCTACTACACCGCCGGCGGCGGGCCGCTGCTGGACATGGGCCCGTACTACGTGACGGCGCTGGTCACGCTGCTCGGGCCGGTCGCGTCGGTGCTGGGCGCCGGCAACATGCCGCGCGACACCCGGACGATCGGGCGGGGGCCGCGGGCCGGCGAGCGGATCCCCGTCGACGTCGCCACGCACGTCACAGGCGTGCTCACGCACGCGTCCGGCGCGCTGTCGACCATCACGATGAGCTTCGACGCCGTCGCTACGCGGGCGGAGCGGATCGAGGTGCACGGCTCCGACGGCTCGCTGGTCGTCCCCGATCCCAACCACTTCGACGGCGACGTGCTGCTGCACCGGCTCGGCGGGCCGGACTGGGAGGTACTGCCGGTCGCGGCCGGGTACACGACGGGCGGGCGCGGCCTCGGCGTCGCCGAGCTCATGACGGCGCCGTCGGCGGCCGACGTCCGGACGAGCGGCGCTCTCGCCCTGCACGTCCTCGACGTCATGGAGTCGGTGCTCGCATCGGCGCGCGAGGGCCACGCCGTCGGCGTCACCGAGACGGCCGCGCGGCCGGCGGCGGTCCCGCTGGCCGACGAGCCGGGCCGCGAACCGTCGCCGCTGCTCGGGTAGCGTGCGTCCATGCACATCCCCGGCGCGGAAGCCCAGAATCCGTTCTTCGCGATCAGCGAGCTGCCTTACCGGCTGCCGCCGTTCGAGCGCATCGAGACCGCCCACTACCGGCCGGCGTTCGAGCGCGGCATGTCCGAGCAGCTGGCCGAGGTCGAGGCGATCGCCACCAACCCTGAGCCGCCGACGTTCGAGAACACCGTCGTGGCGCTCGAGCGGTCCGGGCAGCTCCTGCAGCGGGTGGCGGCGGTGTTCTTCAACCAGGCGTCGTCCGACGCGGACGAGGAGATCCAGGCCATCCAGGCCGAGGTGTCGCCCAAGCTGGCCGCGCACTCCGACGCCATCCACCTCGACGACCGGCTGTTCGCGCGGATCGAGGCGGTGCTGCCGTCGGCCGACGAGCTCGACCCGGAGTCGCGGCGGCTGCTCGAGCGCTACCACCTCGACTTCGTCCGGGCCGGCGCCGGGCTGACCGCGGAACAGCAGGCGCGGCTGCGGGAGATCAACGAGGAGCTGTCCGCGCTGGAGACGAAGTTCCAGAACGACCTGCTCGCCGACACCAACGCCTCCGCCGTCGTCGTCGACGACGCCGCCCAGCTCGCCGGGCTGTCCGCCGACGCCGTCACGGCCGCGGCCGAGGCGGCCCGCGAGCGCGGCCTGGAGGGGAAGTACGTCATCACGCTCGTGCTGCCCAGCGGCCAGCCGGTGCTGACGTCACTCACCGACCGGACGCTGCGCGAGCGCATCCACCGCGCGTCGGTGAGCCGCGGCGCCAACGGCAACGAACACGACACCCGCGCGACCGCCGTGCGCCTCGCGACGCTGCGGGCCGAGCGGGCGGCGCTGTTCGGCCACCCCGACCACGCGACCTACGTGCTGGAGGACCGGACGGCGAAGACGCCCGCAGCCGTCCACGACATGCTCGGCAAGCTCACGCCGGCCGCCGTCGCCAACGCGCACGCCGAGGCGGCGAAGCTGCAGGAGGCCATCGGCGACGAGTTCGAGCTGCGGGCGTGGGACTGGGCGCACTACTCCGACAAGGTGCGTCGGCAGACCTACGACATCGACGCCGCGCAGCTGCGGCCGTACTTCGAGCTGGACCGCGTGCTGCGCGACGGCGTGTTCTACGCGGCCGGGAAGCTGTACGGGCTGTCGTTCACCGAGCGGCCCGACCTCGTCGCGTACCATCCCGACGCCCGTGTCTTCGAGGTGTTCGACGAGGACGGCAGCGGGCTCGGCCTGTTCATCGGCGACTTCTTCACCCGCGACTCCAAACGCGGCGGGGCCTGGATGAACTCGTTCGTCGACCAGTCCAAGCTGCTGGGCACCAAGCCGGTCGTCGTCAACAACCTCAACATCGTCAAGCCGCCGGCCGGCGAGCCCGCGCTGCTGACGTTCGACGAGGTCAACACCATGTTCCACGAGTTCGGCCACGCCCTGCACGGCCTGTTCTCCGACGTCACGTACCCGACGTTCTCCGGCACCAGCGTGCTGCGCGACTTCGTCGAGTTCCCGTCGCAGGTCAACGAGATGTGGGCGGTCTGGCCCGAGGTGCTGGCCAACTACGCCGTCCACCACGAGACCGGCGAGCCGCTCCCCCAGGAGCTGGTCCAGCGGCTGCTCGACTCGCAGATCTGGGGCGAGGGCTTCGCGACGACGGAGTACCTGGCGGCGACGCTGCTCGACCTCGCCTGGCACGAGATAGCGCCCGGCACCGTCGTCGACGATCCGCTGGCGTTCGAGGCCGAGGCGTTGTCGCAGGCCGGGGTGGCGCTGGAGTCGGTGCCGCCGCGTTACCGCACGTCGTACTTCGCGCACATCTTCGCCGGCGGCTACAGCGCGGGCTACTACTCCTACATCTGGAGCGAGGTCCTCGACGCCGACACCGTCGAGTGGTTCAAGGAGAACGGCGGCCTGGTCCGCCCGAACGGCGACCACTTCCGGCGCGAGCTGCTGTCGCGCGGTGGCAGCGTGGACGCGATGGAGGCGTTCCGCACCTTCCGCGGCCGCGACCCGCAGATCGAGCCCCTGCTCGTCCGCCGCGGCCTCACCCAGTAAATGACCACGTTGAGCAGGGTTGATACCGCTTCACCAGGCATGCATGCCTGGTCAAGCGGGAACACGCCTAGGCCGACGGCCGCCCACGCGCGCAATGATCGCGGTGCGTGCGACGCGTAAGGTCGGGCGCATGGAGAGCGTGCGGATCGTGGAGCAGTGGCCGGTCGACCACGCGGCGACGGCGGTGGTACGAGCCGACGGCACGGTGGCCGGGGCCTACGGCGACCAGCACCGGCTCTTCCGGCTGGCCTCGGTGACCAAGCCGATCACCGCGTACGCCGCGCTCATCGCCGTCGAGGAGGGCGCCGTCCACCTCGACGACCCCGCCGGGCCCGAGGGCTCCACCGTCGCGCACCTGCTGGCGCACACGTCCGGCCTGGCCTTCGACGAGCACAAGGCGGCCTGGGCGCCCGGCAGGCGGCGGCTGTACTCCAACGCCGGCTTCGAGCAGCTGGCCGACCACGTCGCGAAGCGCTCCGGCATCCCGTTCGCCGAGTACGTCCGCGACGGCCTGCTCGAACCGCTCGGCATGACGGAGACGGTCTACGAGGGGTCGCCGGCCGCCGGCGCCAGCTCGACCGTCGCCGACCTCGTCCGCTTCGCCGCCGAACTGCAGGCGCCGACGCTGCTGGACCCGTCGACCGTCCAGCAGGCGACGACGGTGCGGTTTCCCGGCCTGGTCGGCGTCCTGCCCGGGTTCGGCATGCAAAGTCCCAACGACTGGGGCCTCGGCTTCGAGATCCGCGACGGCAAGTCGCCGCACTGGACGGGGACCACCAACTCGCCGCGCACGTTCGGCCACTTCGGCCAGGCCGGCACGTTCCTGTGGGTCGACCCCGACCTGGGCGCCGCCTGCATCGCACTCGCCGGCCGCGACTTCGGCCGGTGGGCGGCCGAGGCCTGGCCGCCGTACAGCGACGCCGTCATCGCCGAGCTGCGCGCTTAGACGGAGACGCGGGGCCGCTGCGGCAGAATGCGTCCGGTGCGCATCGGGATCCTGGGACCGCTGGAGGTCCTCGACGACGCCGGCTCGTCGATCTACGTGGCCGGCGCGCGGCTGCGCACGCTGCTGATCATCCTGGCGCTCGAGCCGGGCCGGCTGGTCCCGGCGGCCCAGCTGGTCGACGGCATCTGGGGCGACGAGCCGCCGGCCGGCGCGGCGAACGCGCTGCAGGCGCTGGTGTCGCGGCTGCGGCGGGCGCTGCCGGGACTGGCGATCGAGTCGCATCCGGCCGGCTACCGGCTGGCGCTGGACCCCGACGCCGTCGACGCCGCGCGGTTCGAGCGGCAGGTCGCGGCCGCCCGGTCCGCGTCCGGCGACGCCGCGGTGGAGGACAGGCTGCTGGCAGCGCTGGCGCTGTGGCGCGGCCCGGCGCTGCTGGACGTCGCGGAGTCGGAGTTCTTCGAGGCGCCGCGGGCGCGGCTGGAGGAGCTGCGCCTGACGGCGACGGAGGACCGCGCCGACGCGGCAATGCGCCTGGGCCGCGGCGCCGGGCTGACCACCGAACTGACCACGCTGGTCGCCGAGTACCCGCTGCGAGAGCGGCTGGCCGGGCAACTGATGCGGGCGCTGGTCGCGGCCGGCCGCCCGGCGGAGGCGCTCGCGGCCTACGAGCGGATCCGTGAGGCGCTCGCCGACGAACTGGGCACCGACCCGTCCGCCGAGCTCGCCGCCCTGCACACGGCCATCCTGCGCGGTGAGCTGCACGAGAACGCCCCCGAACCGGCACGGCCCGCGCCACCGGCGGCTGCGTCCCCGGCCCCGCCGCGGACCAACCTGCGTACCGCGCTGACCAGCTTCATCGGCCGCGACGCCGACGTCGCCCGGGTGCGCGACCTAATCGGCGAGTACCGGCTGACGACGCTCACCGGGCCGGGCGGGTCGGGCAAGACCCGGCTGGCCGGCGAGGCGTCGCGAGGACTGGTGGACCGGATGCCCGACGGCGTCTGGCTGATCGAGCTGGCCCCGGTGGCCAATGACGCCGACCTGCCCGCCGCGGTGCTCGGCGCCCTCGACCTGCGCGACCAGACGTTCGGCGTCAGCACCGACGACGCCACCGGCCGCCTGGTCGCGGCGCTGCGGACCCGGACCGCCCTGCTGCTGCTGGACAACTGCGAGCACGTCATCGACGCCGCCGCGGCGCTGGCCGACCGGCTCCTCGGCGAATGCCCTGACCTGCGCATCCTCGCGACCAGCCGCGAGCCGCTCGGCATCACCGGCGAGGCGGTCTGGCCGGTCGAGCCGCTGGCGCTGCCGCCCGAGCGCGACGGCGACGCCGGTGACCTGCTGGGCTTCGACGCCGTCCGGCTGCTCGTCGACCGCGCCCGCGCCGTCCGCCCGGGCTTCGCCGTCACCGACGCCGACGCGCACGCCGTCGCCCGCATCGGCCGCGCGCTCGACGGCATGCCGCTGGCCATCGAGCTGGCCGCGGCCCGGCTGCGCACCATGACCGCCGAGCAGCTGGCCGCCCGGCTGGACGACCGATTCCGGCTGCTCACCGGCGGCAGCCGTACCGCGCTACCCCGCCACCAGACGCTGCGCGCCGTCGTCGACTGGAGCTGGGGCCTGCTGCCCGAGCCCGAACGCGTCGCGCTGCGCCGGCTCGCGGTGTTCGCCGGCGGCGCGACGGCGGAGGCCGCGGCGCAGGTGTGCGGCGACGGCGCCGACGTCCTCGCCGAGCTGAGCTCCCTCAGCGACAAGTCGCTGGTGGTGGTCGACGACGACGGCGACGCGCCCCGGTACCGGCTGCTCGAGACCATCAAGGCGTACGGCCTGGAGCGACTGGACGAGGTGGGCGAGCTCGACACCGTCCGGCGGGCGCACATCGGCTGGCTGATCGAGCTGGCCGAGACCGCCGAACCGCACCTGCATCGTGCCGAGCAGCTGGAGTGGCTGCGCCGGATGCGCGCGGTGCACGACGACATCACGGTGGCACTGCGCCGTGCGAGCGCCGCCGGCGACGCCGAGAACGCGGTACGGCTGGTGGCGGCCTGCGGCTGGTACTGGTGGCTCAGCGGCCACAAGAACGACGGGATCGAGCTGGCGATCCAGGCGCTGGCCGTGCCCGGCCCCACCGACCTCGAGGCACGGGCCACCGCGTGCGCCGTCGTCACCTTTCTGATCACCAGCGGGGTGGGCGACCTCAGGGAGGCCGCAGACTGGGTACGCCAGGCCCGCGAGCTGGCCGCCGGCGTCGAGAAGCCCGGGCCGTTCCTGCGGTTCATGGACCCGTTGAGCGTGATCCTCGACCCCGAGCATGATCCGCTCACGAGCCTCGCCGACGCACTGGCGCCGCTGCTGGAGGACCCCGACCCGTGGTTCCGTGCCCAGGCGCGGCTGACGCGGGCACAGATGCTGCCGGCCCAGGAGCGGGAGGCCGACCTCACCCAGGCGCTCGCCGAGTTCCGCGCCGTCGGCGAGCGGTGGGGCATCTCGTACGCGCTCACCACGCTCGCGGACCTGTACGCCCGGCGCGGCGAGCTGAAGCGGGCCATCGAGCAGTACGAGCAGGCCATCGTCGCCATCAGCGAGATCGGCACCGTCGACGACATCGTCATGATGCGCAGCCGGCTCGCCCAGCTGCGGTGGCTGGCCGGCGACCGGGCCGGCAGCGCCGCCGAGGTCGCGCGGGCCGAGCGCGACGCCGAGCAGGTCGCCTGGCCCGACGGCCTGGCCATCATGGCGCTCCACCGCGCCGGCCTCGCCATCTGGGCGAGCGATACCGTCACCGCGCGGCAGCAGCTGGCCCGTGCGCGCGCGCTGCTGCGGGACGTCCCGGTCCACCCGGTGTTCCGGGCCATCATGCTGGAGCTCCAGGCCTGGCTGGACGCCGAGGAGGGGAGGTGGGACGCCGCGGCCGCAGCCCGAGCGGAAGCGCTGGCGGCCGTCCTGGGCAGCGACGACAGCGACGAGGAGACGGTCGGGACGGTGCTGGTCGGGATCGCCGACCACGCGCTGCGCCGGGGCCGGCCGGCCGACGCCGTCCGGCTGCTGGCCGCCGTCGAGGTGCTGGCCGGCGGGCTCGACCGGTCCGCTCCCGGGGGCGTACACGCCGACGAGGCCGCCCGCGCCGCACTGGGCGACGGGGCGGCCTCGGAACTGCTCGCCGAGACGGAGCGGGAGCTTGCCGGCCTGGACGGCGACGCGGCCTACTCCTGGCTGCGCGAGCTGGCCGCTTCGGTGCTGGCCCAGGAGGGCCGGCCGATCAGCGGACCGGCGGGCGGCGGAACAGCTTGAGCGCCCAGAAGTAGCCGAGCACCCCGATCACCGCGGTCCAGCCCAAGGCGAGGACGCCGTTGTTGCCGATCTCGGTGCCCAGCAGCAGGCCGCGCAGCGTCTCGATCACCGGGCTGAACGGCTGGTACTCGGCGAACCAGCGCAGGCCGGCCGGCATCGAGTCGGTCGGGACGAACCCACTGCCCAGGAACGGCAGCAACACCAGGAGCGTCGGCGTGTTGCTCGCGGTCTCGACGCTCTTCGCCTGCAGGCCCATCGCGACGGCGAGCCAGGTCAGCGCGATGGCGAACAAGCAGAGCAGGCCTACGGCGGCGACCCACTCCGCCATGTTCGCGTCGGGCCGGAAGCCGATCAGCAGCGCCACCCCGAACACGATGGCCAGGCCGACCAGCGTCTGCAGGAAGCTGCCGATCACGTGCCCGGTGAGCACCGCGCCACGCGAGATCGCCATGGTGCGGAACCGGGCGATGATGCCCTCGTGCATGTCCATGGCGACGGAGATCGCCGTGCCCTGGATCGCGGCGGCCACCGTCATCAGGAGGATGCCGGGGACGAGGTATTCGATGTAGTCGCCGCGGTCGCCGGCCGCACCTCCGAGCCCGGCGCCGAGCGTCTCGCCGAAGACGAAGGCGAACATCAGCAGCATGATCACCGGGAGGGCGATCAGCTGCACGGTCATCGCCGGGTAGCGGGCCCACCGGCGCATGTTGCGGCGCAGCATGGTGCGCGAGTCGCGGGCAGCGAGGGCGAGGGCACTCATCGGACGGTCTCCTTCTGCTGGGTGTCGTCGGCGTCGGCGGCTGACTCGGCCGGCCGGCCGGTCAGTGCGAGGAAGACGTCGTCGAGGTCGGGGGTGTGCACGGTGAGCGACGCGACCTCGATGGAGGCGACGTCGAGGTGGTCGAGGACGGCTCGCAGCGAGTCAACGTCGCCGTCGCTGGGGACCTGCAGGGCCAGCGCCGCGTCGTCGCGGGTGGAGCCGGCGAACGTGCGGGCGGCCTGGTCCAGCTCGGCCGGGTCGGTGAACTGCAGCCGGATGTGCCCGCCCGGGATGAGCCGCTTCAGCTCGTCGGACGTGCCCTCGGCGACGATCTTTCCGTGGTCGAGCAGCGCGATCCGGTCGGCCAGCTCGTCTGCCTCCTCCAGGTACTGCGTGGTGAGGAAGATCGTGACGCCGCCGGCGACGAGCCCGCGGATGGCGTCCCACATGATGCGCCGGGTTCGCGGGTCCAGGCCCGTCGTCGGCTCGTCCAGGAAGATCACCTTGGGGTCGCCGACCAGCGTCATCGCCAGGTCGAGCTTGCGGCGCATGCCGCCGGAGTACAGTGCCGGTGTCTTCTTGGCGGCGTCCACCAGGTCGAACCGCTCCAGCAGCTCCGCCGTCCGCCGCCGGCCCTCGCGCCGGTCCAGGTGGTTGAGGTCGGCCATGAGGAGCAGGTTCTCCTCGCCGGTCAGCAGGTTGTCGACGGCGGAGAACTGGCCGGTGACGCCGATCGCGCCGCGGATGCCGTCGGCGTCGGTCGCCAGGTCGTGGCCCGCGACGCGGACGCTGCCGCCGTCGGCCTCGATCAGCGTGGAGAGGATCTGGACGGTGGTGGTCTTGCCGGCGCCGTTCGGGCCGAGCAAGGAGAAGACCGTGCCTTCAGGGACGGAGATGTCGATGCCGTCGAGGACGGTCTGCTCGCCGTACGACTTGCGCAGGCCGGTCGCGGCGATGGCCGTCGGTCGGTCGAGTGTCATGGCTCCTCGTTTCGTGTGTCGCGGTGGTGATGCGACCACTCTCGACGGGCCGGCTGACGCGGCCGTGAGGCGACGCTGACATGGCGCTGACACGGCCGCTGACACGCGCGTGTGCCGAGGTCAGTAGGCTGTCCCGGTGCCCCTCCTCCCCTCCTTGACCGCCGCCGCGCTGCTGCTGGGGGCACCGGCCGCCGCCGACGACGAGCACGCGGACACCGTCGCGGAGATCGTCGAGCAGCTGCGGACCGACCCGATCCTGGTGCAGCCGTCGATGGGCATGGGCGACTCCGAGCGTGCGCACGACGTGCTCACCGCAGCCGCCGCCGGCCTCGACCTGCCCGTCTACGTCGTGCTGGCCGACACCCCTGCCGACATGGCGGGCACCGACTCCGTCGCGGAGCAGGCGGCCGCGCTGTTCCGGGCCGAGCTGGGCGATGGGCTCTACCACGTCGAGTTCCGTGAGGGCATCTCCTACACCCAGTCCTGGGGCGACGACGAGCTCGACGACGCCTACCTGGCGCCGGTCACGCACGCGATCGAACGGGCGGAGTCGAACGCGCCGGGCGAGTACCCGCGGGCGTCGGCGCTGTTCGAGGCGGTGCTGACGCTGCGCTGGGCGGCCGCGCCGGCCGAGGCGCTGCCAGACGACGTCGTCGACGAGTACGCGGCCCAGCCGTGGGCGATCCTGCCGGAGTCGGACCACGACCGCGCCGACGCGGCCGCCGGCCGCCGGGTGGCGCTGATCGCGACGGTGTTCGGTGTGCTCGTCGCCGGCACGATCATCACGCTGGTCGTGGCCCGGGCGGAACCGGTGGGCCGGGGCGTGGTGAAGCGCCGGCGGCCTGCGTACACGCCGGTGCCCGGCGATATCGCCGACATCGCTCGGCGGCGGCTGGACGAGGCGCGGCGGCGGCTGGCCGGATTGCCGGCCGCACGGCTGACGTCACCCGCCGGGTCGGCTGCGGCAGACGCCGTCGAGGCCGGCGACCGAGTCCTCGAGACCGGCGACCCGTTGGACGCCGTCGGCGCGACCGTGCTGGCCGCTGTCGCCGTCCGGGAGGTCGAGCGGGCCGGCTCACCCAAGCGGCCGCCGTACCGTCCGTGCTTCGTCAACCCGCTGCACGGCGAAGCGCAGAGGACGGTCCGAGTGGACGGCTCGTCCATCGACGCGCCGGTGTGCCGCGACTGCGCCCGCGCGCAGGGCCGGTTCCTCGCCGTCAACCGCCGGTGGCGTGGCTGGGCGCCGTACGCCGAGACGTCCACCGTCTGGGCGCGGACGGGCTTCGGCGCGCTGGTCGGCGACCTCGCCGCACAGGTCCTCGACGATCGGAGTGCACGCCGATGAGGCGCCGCCTGGTAGGGCTGCTGATCACGCTCGTCTGCGCGGCAGCGGGCGGCGCCGTCGCGTGGTGGCTCGCCGCTCCCACCGTCACGCCGGACCCGCCGCTGGCGGAGCGGGCGCGAGCCGCGGCGGCGGTGCTCGCCGACACGCACGTCTACGTCGACCCCAGCGTCGAGGACCTGTTCACCGAGCAGGAGCTGGGCCGGCTCGACGCCGCGGCGGCCGCGTCGGACCCGCAGGTCTTCCTCGTCGTCTGGCCGAACAGCCGTCAGGCCGGCTACGACTCGCCCGCCGACGTACTGCACCAGATCGGCGCACTCACCGACCGGCCCGGGCTGTACATCGAGGTCAGTCCGGACGACGACGTGTACAGCACGGACGTCGGCATCACCGCCGAGTACTTCTCCGTCTACGGCGCCCTCGACGGCGCCTGGACCAGCGCGGCGGAGACCGCCCGGCTGCTGGAGGAGATCGCGGAGAACGACGGGCGGGAGTACACCCTGGGCGAGGACACCGGCAGCGACTACTGGGGCGGCGCCGGCGAGACGATCGCGGCCGGCCTGGTCATCGGCGGCTTCAGCGGTATCGGCGCCGGGCTGCTGGGGCTGGTCGGCTGGGCACTGGCACGACGGAGGAAGGCGGCGGCGTGAGCGGCGACGAGGTCACCTACCAGCCGGACCCGGCGGCCATCGCGGCCGACCTGGCCGACGACGGCGTCCACGTCGACCAAGCGGTGGCGGAGACCATCGCCGCTGAGCAGCTGGCCGAGATCACCGCACTGGTCGACGGCGCCGACCCGGCGGTGCACGTGCTGGCCGTGCCGTTGAACCACGGCGCGGACGTGTCGGCCAATCAACTGGTGTCGCTCGTGTACCGCGAACTGCCGGAGAACGAACGCGACGGCGTCTACTTCGTCTCCCGCGGATCGGTCGACTTCGGCTGGTCCGTCGAGGCGACCAGCTACAACGTGACGACGGACAACGAGGACGCGCTGGCGACGTACGTGGCCGGCGACCGCTACCCGAGCGACCTCGGTCTCCAGCTGGTCGAGACGGTCGAGGTGTTCACCGGAGGCAACGCGCGGCAGGAGTACGAGGAGCAGTTCCCCGAGCGGCAGGAGGCCGTGACGAGCACCGGCGACGGCGGGTCGTCGCAGATCCTGGGGATGGACCCGCCGGTCGCGATCGGCGTCGGCGTCGCGCTGGCCGTCGTCGTCGCCGCCGTCATCCTGCTGCGGCGCCGGCGGCCGCGGGGCGAGGTCGCGCTCAAGCGGCGGGCGCTGCGCCGGATCTCGTCGGCGCAGACCCGGGAGTGGCGCCGCCGCGCCGAGACCGAGACCGCGGCGCTGGGCGAGCGGATCCGTGAGCTGGAGATCGAGCACGGCGACGACGGCGCGACGTGGGCCGCCGCGCTCGACCACTACCAGGCGGCGACGGCGATCCTGGACCGCTCCGACGACGCCGCCGACGCGATCGGCGCGCTGGTCCTGGCCCGCCGTGGCGACGACGCGTTGAGCCACGCCGCCGACGGCCGGTCGTGGACGCCCGCGGTGTCCTGCTTCTTCAACCCGCTGCACGGCCCGGCGACCACGAAGGCGACGTGGCGGACCTCGGCCGGTACCCGCGACGTGCCCTGCTGCGGGGCGTGCCGGCGCGACATCGGCAAGCGGCGCGAGCCGGAGATGCTCGACCTGCCGACCGGTGACACCGTGGTGCACTACATGGACGCGGGCGTCGAGCCCTGGGCGTCGACGGGCTTCGGCGCACTCGCCCCGGACCTGCTCGACCGCCTCCGGGACCGTCGCTGACACGTCCGCAGTGTTGATCTTGGAGTTGTTCGGCAATCCCGGACCGAAATGTCCGATAGATGGCCGAAGAACTCCAAGATCAACACCGGGTGGGCGCGCTCGGGGCTAGGTCGTCGTCAGCGTCAGCTCGAAGGTGTACATCGACGCCCGGTAGAGGTGCGAGCCGTACTCGACGGCGCGGCCGGTCTCGTCGTAGGCGACCCGGGTCATGGTGAGCAGCGGCGCGCCGGGGTGCTCGCCGAGCAACCGGGCCTCGGCCGCCCGGGCGGCGCGGCCGCCGATGGTCTGCGTCGCGATCTTGAGGTTGATGCCGGCCGCGCGGATCAACGAGTACAGGCCGGTCCGCTCCAGGGCGTCCGGGTCCAGCCGGACGAGGCCGGCGGGCACGTAGTTGCTCATGATCGACAGTGGCTCGTCGCCGGTGAACCGCAGCCGGCGGATGGCGTACACCTGGGCGCCGTGGTCCAGTCCGAGCGCCTCGGCCACCACCTCGGCGGGCTCCTGCACCTCGAAGGAGAGGATCTCCGTCCGCGGCTTCTTGCCGGCCGCGGTGAGGTCGTCGTAGAGGCTGGACAGCTCGACCGGGCGGCGCACCTTGGGCTGCACCACCTGGGTGCCGACGCCGCGCTTGCGCACCAGCAGGCCTCGGTCGACGAGGTACTCGATGGCGCGTCGCATGGTCGGGCGGGACAGGCCGAGCTGGTCGGCGAGCTGGATCTCGTTGTCGAGCCGGGTGCCGGGTGGGTACGTACCGGACTCGATCAGCTGCTCGAGGTGCTGGGCCACCTGGAAGTACAGCGGCACGGGGCTGGTGCGATCGACCACGAGCTCCGGGATCCCCTCGGCCACGCCGAAACCCCCTTCACCTTGGCTGATGCGTACGTCAGTATGTTATGACATTTGCCGAGCGACCCGTGTGACACGGCGTCCGAGATTCCAGTGAGGTCACAGCTCATGGAAGGTCTAGACCTCGTCATAAAGTCATGACAATCTGACAGCCGGACATCGAGGTTCGGCTGCTCTGGAGGATCGATGAGGATCAACACCGGGCTCGGCGGCACGGCCGGCCTGCTCGCAGCGGCGCTCGTCCTTGCGGCGTGCGGAAGCGACGACGACGGCGGCGGCACCGCGGGCGGCGACCCCTTGCAGAACGCCGACGCCACCGAGGTCACGCTCACCATCACCGACAACTCCATCGTCGGCGGCAAGAACTCCGAGGGCGCGACGTGGATCACCGACTACGTGATCCCAGAGTTCATCGCCATGCAGGAGGAGAAGGGCGTCGACGTCACGATCGAGTTCGAGGAGAACGGCGTCGACGACGAGGACTACAAGACGAAGATCGCCCTGGACCTGCAGTCCGGTGCGGGCGGCGACATCATCAGTATCGATGGCATCTGGACCGGCGAGTTCGCCGAGGCGGGCTACATCGCCCCGCTCAGCGACGTCGCCGGCGACGCCGTCGAGGAATGGGACGGCTGGGACCAGATCCCCGAGGCCGTCCAGCAGTCCATGACGTTCGACGACCAGGCTTACGGCATCCCGGTCGGCACCGACGGGCGCGTCATCTACTTCAACAAGGAGCTGTTCGCCCAGGCCGGCTTGCCCGAGGACTGGCAGCCGACCAGCTGGGACGAGATCCTCGAGGCCGCGCGGGCGCTCAAGCAGATCGAGGGTGTCACCCCGCTGCAGATCAACGCCGGCGTCCCCATGGGTGAGGCGACGACCATGCAGGGCTTCCTGCCGCTGCTGGTCGGCACCGGCGAAGAGATCTGGGCCGACGACACCTGGACCGGCGCGACCGAGGGTGTCACCCAGGTGCTCGACTTCTACGCGCAGGTCTACGGCGAGGAGCAGCTCGGCGACCCGCTGCTGCAGCAGGAAGCCCAGGGACGCGACACCTCGTTCCAGCTGTTCGCCAGCGGTCAGCTCGGCATGCTGATCGAGGGCGACTACCTGTGGCGCTCGGTCATCAACCCCGACGGCGGCATCGCGCCGATGACGAACCGCGACCAGGTGGTCGGCTGGGCGAAGATCCCGGCCCGCGAGCCCGGCGCAGGCATCAACGGCCAGGACTTCGTCAGCATGTCCGGCGGCACCGGCCGGGTCATCAACCCGAACACCGAGTTCCCGCAGCAGGCCTGGGAGCTGCTGACGTTCATGAACTCCCCCGAGGCGTTCGAGGCTCTGATCGCAGGCGGCGGCGCGCGGATCACCCCGCGCGACGACGTCAACGCCCAGGCCTTGGCCGGCGACCCGCTGATGAGCTTCATCGCCGAAGAGGTCCTGCCGATCACCGCCTACCGGCCCGCGCTCGCCATCTACCCGCAGGTGTCGGTGGCGCTGCAGAACGCGACCGCGGCGGTGGCGGCCGGTACGCCACCGGAGGAGGCGGCGGACGCGTACCAGAGCGAACTGGAGGGCATCGTCGGTGACGACGGTTCCATCGCCGACTGACGTCGACCCGGCGGGTGCCCCCTCCGCACCGGAGGGCGGTGCCCGCCGGGCCCATGTCGACGACGGCGACGCCGCCGGGCTCGGGCGCTGGCGGGCGACCGGGTTCGTCGCGCCGGCGATGCTGGTCATCGCCATCTTCCTGGTCTTCCCGGCGGTCTGGACGCTCTACCTGGGCCTGACCAACTGGCGGCTGACCGGGCTGGCGGCGGCCGAGCCGGAGTTCGTCGGCACCGAGAACTACACCGACGCGCTGAGCGACCCGGCGTTCCGCAACTCGCTGATGCTGACACTGGTGTTCGTGTTCTTCTCCGCGATCATCGGTCAGTCGGTGCTGGGGTTCGCGCTGGCGTGGACGGCGCGGAGGTTGCGGCCGGCGGTGCGGTCGGTGCTGGAGACGGTGGTCCTGCTGGCGTGGATCATCCCGGCGTCGGTGGTGGCGTTCCTGTGGCTGGCGCTGCTGGACCGGCGCGAGGGCACGCTGAATGCGCTGCTCGGGACCGACGGCACGGCGTGGCTGCTCGAGTACCCGATGCAGTCGATCATCGTCTTCAACATCTGGAACGGCACGGCCTTCTCGATGCTGCTGTTCAGCTCGGCACTGGCGTCGGTGCCGCCGTCGCAGTTCGAGACCGCCCGAATGGCCGGCGCCGGCACGTTCGCCACCCTGCGCGACGTCGTGCTGCCGAACATCCGCGGCCACATCCTGACCAACACGCTGCTGATCACGTTGTGGACGTTCAACGTGTTCGCGCCGTACCTGATCACCGCCGGCGGGCCGCAGGGACGCACCGAGATCCTCGGCGTCTACATCTACCGAGTGGCGCTGCGCGACGGCTCGCTCGGCCAGGGCGCGGCGCTCTCGCTCATCATGATCATCATCAACCTGATCGTGGCGTCGGTGTACCTGCGACTGCTGAGGGAGCGCCGGTCATGACCGTCCGCGCCTCGTTGGGCGTCATCGGCCGGTACGTCTTCGCCGGCTTCGTGTTCGTGTTCTTCGCGCTGCCGCTGCTGTGGCTGCTGTCGGCGCCGTTCGACGCCGCGCCGACGGTGCAGGTGTCGCTGCCGGACTTCACGCTGGAGAACTTCCGCACCCTGTGGGACAACCCGTACGCGATGCGGTCACTGGGCAACTCGGTGGTGATCGCCGCCGGGACGATGGCGATCACGCTGGTGCTGGCCGCGCTGGCGTCGTATGCGCTGTCCCGGGTCCGCATCCCCGGCCGCGACACGCTGCTCTACCTGCTGCTCCTGCTGTCGTCGATCGTGACCGGGACGGCGGCCATGGTGCCGACGTTCCTGCTGATGACGGAGCTGGGGCTGATCGACCGGCAGCTCGGCGTCGTGCTGGTGCTGACCGGCGGGCTGCTGCCGACGGCGATCTTCATCCTGAAGGACTTCATGGACTCGACGCCGCGGTCGTACGAGGAGTCGGCGCGGGTGTTCGGCGCGTCGTCGCTGCAGATCCTGCGGCACGTCGTCGTCCCCATCGCCCGTCCGGGGCTGGCCACGATCGCCGTCTGGGCGGTGGTGCAGGTGTGGGGCAACTTCCTGGTGCCGTTCATCCTGCTCCGCTCCCCCGACCGGCAGCCGGCTGCCGTCGTCATGTTCACCTTCTACACCGAGGGCGGGCAGCCCAACCTCGCCCTGATCTCGACGTTCTCCCTGCTCTTCTCGATACCGGTGGTGGTCATGTACCTGTTCGTGAACCGCCGCTACGGCTTCCGCTTCCACGGAGGGATCAAGCGCTGATGGCGGCGATCACCACCCACCAGCTGGTCAAGGAGTACCCCGGCGGCGTCCGGGCCGTCGACGGGCTCGACCTCACCATCGAGGACGGCGAGTTCTTCGCGCTGCTCGGCCCGTCCGGCTGCGGCAAGACGACGCTGCTGCGCACGATCGCCGGTCTGGAGACGGCGACGGACGGGCGGCTGTCGATCGGGTCGCGGGACGTGACGACGCTGTCGCCCGGCGAGCGCAGGGTCGCGATGGTGTTCCAGGACTACGCGCTGTTCCCGCACATGACCGTCGCCGACAACATCTCCTACCCGCTGAAGATCCAGAAGGTGGACAAGTCGTCGCGGCTGGCGACCGCCGAGGATGTCGCCGGCGGGTTGTCGCTGGCGGGGCTGACGGCGCGGCGGCCGGGTCAGCTGTCCGGCGGACAGCAGCAGCGCGTGGCCCTGGCGCGTGCCGTCGCCAGCAAGCCCGACGTGTTCCTGTTCGACGAGCCGCTGTCCAACCTCGACGCGCGGCTCCGGCTGGAGGCGCGGACGTTCCTCAAGCGGCTGCAGCGCGACCTCGGCGTCACGACGGTGTTCGTCACGCACGACCAGGCGGAGGCCCTGGCGCTGGCGGACCGGATCGCGATCATGCGGTTGGGGCGGATCCAGCAGGTCGGTTCGCCGCGCGACGTGTTCCGCCGGCCGGCGAACACGTTCGTGGCCGGGTTCGTCGGGTCTACGCCGATGAACCTGCACCCGGGCGTGGTCGATGGCGAACGAGTGTCGGTGGCCGGAGCGTCGTTGCCGCTGCCGCCCGGGCTGTCGGTCGCGGACGGGACCAAGGTGATCTGGGGCGGCCGGCCGGAGTACCTGCGCTGGTCGGCGGCGGCTCCGTCGTCGCCGGGTGCGATCGGCGGCACCGTCACCGTCGTCGAGAACCTGGGCGCGTCCGTGCTGGTCACCGTCGAAGCCGGTGATGGCGTGCTGGTGCAGGTCGTCGTCGACGAGGACGAGGAGCCCGCGCCGGGCACGAGCGGCTGGGTCGCCGTCCGGCCGGAGCGGACGCTGCTCTTCGACGCGGAGAGCGAGGAACTGCTGGAGCCGGTGGCGGCCGCGGCATGACGGTGTCAGGCCGACCGCGAGGTCCCCCGGCGGCGGCGAGTCCAAGAAGGGAAAGGGGAATCAGTGCTGCTGTCGCGGCGCCTGATGCCTGGTGATCGTGCGGCGTCGCCGTACCTGACCGTGCCGTTCGAGGTGCCGGACGGGACGTCGTCGGTGCACGTGTCGTTGTCGTACTCGGGTGAAAGCGCGGTGATCGACCTGGGCTGCGAGGGCGCGGCCGGGTGGCGCGGCTGGTCCGGTGGCGCGCGGCGGCGATTCACGCTGACCGCCGACGCGGCGACGCCGGGGTACGTCGCCGGGCCGCTGGAGCCGGGCGAGTGGTCGGTGGTGCTCGGGCTGTACCGGGTGCCGGCCGCTGGGGTGCCGGTCTCGGTGACAGTGTCGTTGGACGACGCGTCGGCGCCGCTGGACCCGGAGCCGGACGGGCCGCCGGTGCCGGCGTCCGCGGGCAGGCCGCGTCGTTCGTTGCCGGCCGATGCCGGGCTGACCTGGCTGGCCTGCGACTTCCATGCCCACACGCTGCACTCCGACGGCTCACTGCCTGTCGCTGGTTTGGCGTCCTTGGCTGCGGGGGCAGGTCTGGACGTGCTCGCCGTCACCGATCACAACACGGTGAGCCACCACGCTCTGCTGCCGTCCGTAGGCGATCGGTACGGGGTGACGCTGCTGCCCGGCCAGGAGGTGACGACCGACCGCGGCCACGCGAACGCGTTCGGCCCCATCCCGTGGGTCGACTTCCGCGAGCCGCCATCGTCGTGGGTCTCGTTCGTCGAGGCGCATGGCGGGCTGCTGTCGATCAACCATCCGCTGGGCGGGGACTGCTCGTGGCAGCATCCGCTGGATCAGAGGCCGCCGCTGGCGGAGATCTTCCACTCGTCCTGGCTCGCGCCGGAATGGACCGGGCCGCTGGCCTGGTGGAACGCGTGGGGGTCGGCGACCGTGCCGATCGGCGGCTCGGACTTCCACCGGCCGGGCGACGCTCCGGTCGGGTGCCCGGTCACCTGGGTCGCGGCGGCGTCACCTTCGGTCGAGGACGTGATGGAGGCGCTGCGGGCCGGCCGGACGGCGCTCGCCTGGTCGGTCGACGACCCGGTGCTGCTGCGGGTGGACGGCGAGCTGGTCGCACTGGGCGCGGACGGGCTGCTGCTGGCGGATGTGTGGGGTCGGCGGCAGGTAGTGCGTGGCGAGCTGGCGAGGTTCCCCGGCGCCGACGGCCCGCACCGGCTCGAGACCCCGATGGCCGCCGTCGTCGCCGTGGCTCCGTAGCCGTCCCGGAACGCGTCAGCGGGTTTCGTCGTAGGCGGCGACGGTCTGCTTCGGCGCCTTGTGCCGCCAGGCGGCCTCGACGAGTTCGTCCAGCCGGTCGCGGTCGATGTCCGCGAGGGCGACGCGCACGCCGACGAAGCTCGGCTGCGGGCCCGGACGCCAGATCTCCTCGAACATGTCCGGTTCCTCGGCGATCAGCCCGACGGCAGTCCTTAGAGCGACGGCCACGCCTAGCGTCCGCTCATCGCGCTCCGGGCCCACGAAGGTCCGTCCGTCGACCTTGAACGCGGCCATGCCGAAGTGAGTCGACTCCTCTGCCTCCGGGAACCGCAGCGCCGACTCCCTCACATCCTCCATGGTCACCATGCCCAGCAGTCTCTCACCCGGGCTCCGCTGACCCCCTCCGGCCCGAAATGATCACGTTCAGCACGGAAACTCGTGTCGCACTACGCGTGTAATCGTGTCGACGCTGGAGAAATCCTGGTGATGGCCCTGCCGGGTGCACTTCACCAGGCGTCTTCACGGTTCGCCAGGCATGGATGCCTCGTCGAGGGCCGAACGCCTCGCCGGCGGGCTCAGCTGCGCGGCGAGAGGCCGTGGCGGAAGATGCGCACCGCGGTCTCCGCGGCCTTGTGGCGCGGCAACGTGCCCGACGCCACGGACTCGGCCGTGACGTAGATGAGCGAGTACATGACGCCCATGACGAAGTGCGGATCGATGTCCGGGTCCAGCTCGCCGTCGCTCTGGGCGGCGCGGAGGAGGTCGGGCAGGCCGTCGTCCTCGTCGGAGGTCCAGTGCGGGTTGCCGACGAAGCGGGTGGGGTCGCTGAAGAGGAAGAGGATCTGGTCGGCGAGGTCGACGATGGCGGCCATGATGTTCTCGACCGTCTCGATGGCGGTGCTGGACACCGCGAGCGCCCCGTTCCAGGCTTCTTCCAGCCGCGCCTGCGAGTCGATCAGCAACGCGTCGACGAGGGCCTGGCGCTCCGGGAAGTAGCGGTGCAGGGTGCTGCGGCTGACCTCGGCGCGGTCGGCGATGTCGCCGAGGGACGCGGAGAAGTCGCGCGCCCACACGGCGGCGGCCGCCTCGAGGATGGCCCGCCGCGTGCGCTGGCGCACGCCGGAGTCGGTCGTCGTCACGTCTCGTTACATTACATGTGCTCGCCATAATAGAACATGAACACTTGAAAATGGGACACCGACGTGTCATTGTGCGACCATGAGCGTCCCATACAGTCCGCCCGCCGAGGAGCGACCCACCCCCGAGCTGCCGACGAGGGCGAAGGTCCGGCTGCTCTGGTCGTATGCGCGGCCCCACCAGCGCGTCCTGGTCGCCGGCCTGCTGCTCGGCCTGCTCGGAACCGGGGCTGAGCTGGTCACGCCGCTGGTGACGAAGAGCGTCCTCGACGGCCTCGAGGTCGACGCGTCGCTGCGCGGGCCGGTCACGCTGCTGGCGGTGCTGCTTGTCGCCGGCGCCGTGATCGGGCTGGTGCAGACGATCCTGCTGGGGACGCTGGCCGAGCGCATCATCCTGGCCGCCCGTACCGGCATGGTCCGCCACCTGCTGCGCACCAAGGTGACTGAGCTTGGCTCGCGCAGCGCCGGCGAGATGGTCACCCGGGTCACGTCCGACACGATGCTGATCCGCGAGGCGACCACGTCGAGCATGGTCAACGCCGTCAACGGCCTGGTCGGGCTGGTCGGCGCGCTGGCGCTGATGGCGTACCTCGACCTCGTGCTGCTCGCAACCACCCTGGGCGTCATCGTCGTGGTCGCCATCCTCGCCGCCCTGCTGATGCCAAAACTGGCCAAGGCGCAGCAGGAGGCGCAGGAGGAGATCGGCGCGCTCGGTGGCCGGCTCGAGGGCGTGCTGCGCGCGCTGCGCACCGTCAAGGCGGCCCGGGCCGAGGCCCGCGAGACCAGTCGCATCGCCCGGCACGCGGAGCGATCGGCGGAGAAGAGCATCCGCGCGGTCAAGCTCGAGGCGTGGGCGTGGACCATCACCGGCGGCGGCATCAACCTCGCCGTCATGCTCATCCTCGGCGTCGGCGCCTACCGGGTGGCTGCCGGCCACATGACGGTGACCACGCTGGTCGCGTTCCTGCTCTACGCGTTCCAGCTGATGATGCCCGTCATGCTGCTGACGATGAGCCTGACATCGGTCCAGTCCGGCCTCGCCGCGGCCGCCCGCATCGGCGAGATCGACGCGATGGCGACGGAGACGGACGCACCGACGGCAGCCCCGGCGCCGACCCAGCTCAGAGCGGACGCCGCCCTGGAGCTGCGCGACGTCGAGTTCCGCTACTCCCCCGAGGCCGCGCCGGCGCTCGCCGGCGTCAGCCTCACCATCCCGCGGCACGGGCACACCGCGATCATCGGGCCGTCCGGCGCCGGCAAAACCACGATCTTCTCGCTGCTGCTGAAGTTCCTGCAGCCGCAGGGCGGCGAGATCGTGCTCGACGGCCGGCCGTTCGCCGACTGGACGTTGGCCGACCTGCGCAGCCGCATCGCCTACGTCGAGCAGGACACCCCGCTCGTCCCCGGCACGCTGCGCGAGAACCTCGGCTACGCCGCGCCGGACGCCACCGAGGACGAGCTGTGGGCGGCCCTCGCCACGGTCCGGCTGGACCAGCGGGTCCGTGAGCTGGAGCACGGCCTGGACACCCTGCTCTCACCAACGACGATGTCCGGCGGCGAGCGGCAGCGAGTCGCCCTGGCGCGCGCCCTGGCCGCCGACGCGGAACTGCTGCTGCTCGACGAGGCCACGGCGCAGCTGGACGGGCTGAGCGAGGCCGCGGTCGCCGAGGGCATCCGCCGCCAGGCCACCACCGGCGCCGTCGTCACGATCGCGCACCGGCTGTCGACGGTCGTCGACGCGGACCAGATCCTGCTGCTGGAGGCCGGCCGGGTCCGCGCCGTCGGCACCCACCAGGAGCTGCTCGCGGCCGACGAGCTCTACCGTGAGCTGGTCGCGGCCCTTCGCATCGCCACCGGTCCGCAGCCGGTCACGACACCCTGATCGTCGCGATCTCCCACGGTCCCAGCTCGACGTCGACGCGGTCGCCGTCGACGGGTAGCGGCTCCAGCGCGCGCCCGAGCAGGTCGGTCCGCCAGGCCGTGACGAACGCCCCCGTGACGGTGCCCGTCGTCGGGGCGGCGGACATGGCGACCAGCCGCACCTCGACCTCGTCGCCGCGTGCCCGGATCGACGACGCGACGACGCCCGGCCCGCTGACGCCAAGGCCCGATGACGACGGCGGCAGCTCACCGCCCGTGGCGGCCAGGCCCGGCGCCACCAGCGCATCGTGCCGGAACTCCTCGGCGCGCCGAGGCGCCGCCGCCGCACCCCACCCGCCGGCGCGCGGCACGACCGCCAGCCGCGCCCGCACCGGGACGCCGACGTACTGAGCGCCGGGCACCGGGAACTCCGACCCGGCCGGCTCGTCACGCAGCGGATGGAGGTTGACGCTCATCCAGCCGACCGCGCGCAGCAGCGTCAGCGCCAGCTCCGCGCCGTCATCCACCAGCTCGTACTCAGTGACGTGGTCCAGCAGCACGGTCGCCGGACCGGCGGACACGAACGACGACGCCGGGAACGTCGGCAGCGGGTACTCGCCCCAGCCGCCCTCGGATGTCAGCCCGCGCGCCGTCACCGCGAACTGCCCGTCGGCCGCCGACTCCGTGACCGGCGCGGGCAGCGGCACGTGCAGCCGGACCCGGTGGTCGCGCGCGGGGTTGACGAACGACACGTCCAGCCGCACGAGCGGCTCGCCGGACCGGACCTCGACCAGCATCGTCACCTCGACCGGCACCGTCTCGGCGGCCCGCACGTCCACGTCAGCCGACAGCCCCACCGGCCAGTCGTACGTCCGCACCACCCGCAGCACGCCTCGCAGCGGGCCGTGCTCGTCGACCGTCACCGTCACCGACGACGGCGCGTCGACCGGCACGTCGGCGGCCGGCGGGCCGTAGTTGTAGCTGTCGCCGCGGTCGCCGCCGGACACCAGCCGGCCGACGCCGGTGAGGACGGTCCCGTCGGCGCCCTGGACGGTCAGCGTGCCGTCGCCGTCCACGTCCACCCGCACGTGCGACGACGACAGCGACCGATCGGCCACCTCCACCGCGTCGGGCGCGTCCACGGGCGCGCCGTCCTGGCCGGCCCGCACCGCGACCTGCCCGGACGCGTCCAGCGGGACGGCGACCAGCACCCGCCGCCGCTGCTGCGCGACCGTGCGGACCCGCCACTCACCTGAAGCCTCGGCGGACGCGACGACCGTCGCCAGCTCCGCGCGCAGCGCCGCGAGGTCGAACTCCGGCGCCGACGGCACCCGGGCCACCTCGAAGTCCAGCGTGCCCGGCGCGACGGCGTAGGACTCGATCTGCTGGCCGAACAGCTCTCGGCCGTGGATGCGGCGGATCACCTTCTCCAGGTCGGCGGCGGCCAGCTTCTCGTCGCCCAGCACCGTCTCCGAGCGGCTCAGCTCCTGCACCGGCAGCGGCGTCCCGTCCGGCAGCTCGGCGGTCACCGGCCGGTCGGTGGCGGGCGCGGCGACGTCCAGCTCGGCCAGGACGGTGCGCGGCCACGGGACGGTGTTGACGACGGCGTGCGCGTCGGCAGGCACCCGGGCCGCGATCGACCGCAGCACCGCCGAGCGGACCGCCCGGCCGGCCTGTTCGGCCTCGGCCAGCCGGCCCGCGACCTGGCCGGCGGTCTCGTCGACGCCGCAGCCGGTGACGGAGTCGTGCGCCGTGCACTCGACGATCTTCCGCCAGGCCAGCAGGAACGCCTCGCGGTAGTCGGCCGCGGGCTGGAACTGCGCCGCGAGCGCCTCGGCCTCACCGACCACGCGCTCGGCCCGGGCCATCGCCTGCTTGAGCCCGATCCGGATCGAGATGACGCCGGGCAGGATGTTGCCGCGAGCGTGGCTGCGCAGCTCGCCGACCACAACCGGCAGGCCCGGGTCGTCGGTCCGGAACCGGGTGACGTACTCCGCCAGCCCGGCGATGGTCAGCCCGGCACCGCCGGGCCCGCTGACCAGCTCCATGAGGTCCGGCCGCGGCGCGGAGTGGTCGGTGCCGAGCATGCCGAGCACCGGGTCGTCGCCGTACCAGGACCGGGTCTCGTCGCAGTACGCCGCGACGGCCTCGCCCAGCCGGGCCGGGATCGCGAACAGGTCAAGCGCGTTCCCGTATCCGTCGAACAGGTACTCCACCCGCACCGCGCTGCCGTCGGGCGCTTCCCAGCGGAAGGCGTGCCGGTTCAACGCGCCGGGCGCACCGCGCCACAGGCTGGCGTGCTCGATGCCGGCGCGGGCCAGGATCTGCGGCATCTGCGCGGTGTGGCCGAACATGTCCGGCAGGTAGCCCACAGGCATCGCGCCACCGAGCGCCTCAGCGCCCTGCCAGCCCAGCTCGAGGTTGCGCACGATCGTCTCGCCGGAGCACAGGAACTCGTCGAGCAGGATGTACCAGGGTCCGACGGACAGCCGGCCCTGCCGGACCAGCTCGGCGACCCGGTGCCGGTTCTCCGGGCGCAGCTCCAGGTAGTCGTCGACGGCGGCGAACTGGCCGTCGAGGGTGAACCGGAAGTCCGGGTCCGCCTCGGCCCGCGCGAGCACGTCGTCGAGCACGTCGGCCAGCTTCAGCCGGAACACCTGGAACGGCTCGTACCATTCGCGGTCCCAGTGGGTGTGCGGGACGAGGACGATCTTCGGGTCGGCGCTCATGCGCGGGCCGCCTCGCCGCTCACCGGCTCGTCGCCGGCCAGCAGCCGGACGATCCGCTGGCTCGTCAGGATGTCCGCGCGGCCCTCGGCGACGCCCGCGCGCGGCGGCTCGCCCGCCGTCACCATGCGGTGGAAGTCGGCCAGCTCGTTCTCGAACGACTCGCCGGTGGACGTGAACACCGAGCGCACCTCGCCGCCCGCGGCCATACCGGCCGGTGGCGCCTCCACCACCTCGAGCCGGGTCGGGTTGTTCAGCACGTACGGCGTTCCGAAGGTCACCCGCAGCGAGCCTCTGCCGTGGTGCACCGTCAGCGTCTCGGTGTAGGCCGGGTAGTCGGGCAGGTAGTGCCAGCTCATCCGGGCCCGGACGGCGCCGGGCAGCTCGCCGGTCACCTCGACCGAGCCGGGACCGCGCCCGGGCTGCGCGCCGTCCGGCCACTGCCGTGCGCCGTCGACGCTCACCAGCCCGCCGAACACCGCCCGCAGCAGCGACGTGTTGTGCACGATGCTGCCGAGCACGACGTTCGCGTACAGGTGCCGCAGCCGGTCGGACGTGCCGGCGCCGATGGCGGCGTCGAGCAGCCGGCCGGACTCCACCGCCAGCCGGCTGACGGCGTCCGGGTCGACGTCGAGCGGCGCCGGCCGCAGGTTGGCGTAGGCCAGCTGCGACTGGCCGGTCGGGTGCAGCACCTCGACCTCGACGGCGCGGACGTCGTCGATGCCGGCCAGCCGCTCACCCAGCTGCCAGACGGCCTCGTCGTGCTCCTTCATGTACGCCAGCAGCAGCCCCGGCCGGCCCAGCTCCTCCTCGGCGGCGGCCAGCGCGTCGGCCTCGGCGACGGTGTAGGTCAGCGGCTTCTCGCAGAAGACGGCGACACCGGCCCGCAGCGCGCGCAGCGCGACGTCGCCATGCGAGCCGGAGGTCAGCAGGACGACGCCGTCGGCGCCGCTCTCCTCGACCATCCGGCCGGCGTCGGCGTAGCGCCGGTCCTCCGGGACGCCGTACTGCTCGCCTACGTCGGCGCGCAGCGACGGCGCCAGGTCACAGACGGCGACCAGCTCGAACAGGTCCCAGCGGCGGGCGATCAGCGGCAGGTGCACGGATTGCGCGATGGCGCCGAGGCCGGCGACGGCCAGCCGAACGCGGTCGCTCATGGCAGCCACCTGCGCAGCGCCTCGCGGTTGGCGCGCTGGTCGTCGATCACCCGTCCCGGCGGGTCGGACGGCGATGGCACGACGTCCTGCTCGACCACCAGCCAGCCGCCGAAGCCGCTCTCGACGACGGCGTCCATGAAGCCGTCGAGGTCGAGGTCGCCGGCGCGGAGCTCGACGAACGCGCGCCGCTCCCAGACCGCGCGCATGCCGGCCTTCTCCCGGACGACCTGGTCGAGCACGGCGGTGCTGGCGTCCTTGAGGTGCAGGTGGTTGATCCGCGAGCCCCAGCGCCGCCAGCCCTCGACCGGGTCGCCGCCGCCGATGAGCAGGTGGCCGGTGTCGAAGGTCAGGCCGACGTCGGTGCGGGCCAGGAACTCGTCGATCTCGGCGGGCGTTTCGACGTACGTGCAGGCATGGTGGTGGAACGTGGGCTCGAGGCCGGCTGCGCGCACGCGAGCGGCCGCGGTCTCGACGTTGCGCGCCAGCCGCGTCCAGCCGGCGTCGTCGAGCGCGAGTCCCGGCGCGGCGCCGCCCGGGTTGGCCCGGCGCAGTTCGCTGCCCGAGTCGGCGAGCGTCGGCAGCGGGGGACGCGACGGGTCCAGTTCCGCGGCCGCCACGAAGATCTCCAGCGCGTCGTCGAGCGCCGGCAGCGCCGCCCGGAACGCGTCGTCGTCGGTGAACGGCAGGTCGACCCAGCCGCCCACGAGCACCAGCTCGTGGTCGCGCAGCCGCCGGCGCAGCTCGTCGCCGCGGCCCAGCCAGCCGACCGGGCCGAGGTCGACGCCGTCGTACCCGAGGTCGTGCAGCGGGCCGAGGATCTCCTTCGGGTCCGGTAGCGGCTGGTCCGCCGTCAGCTCGAAGACGCCGAAGCTCACCGGCGCACCGGCAATGCCCTTCATCGCCACCATTCCCCAATCGTCGGCGCTGACTTTGTCCTGACAACAGTACGTACGGTCAGCCTGCCATGTCCCGCAGGGTCCGCGATTCGGGCGCCGCGGCGGCCGGGCCTGCGCGGGAGCGTCTTTATCATGAGATTTCTCTCCTGCCCAGAGGGTCGCGGAATCTTTGTGGGTCCTGGTGCGTTGTGAACGTATGTTCGCTGATCGTGCGGGTACGGTCCGAACGCTGAGTCGACCTCGAGGGGGACCCATGGCAGCTGCACCCAAGGCCACCAGCGCGACGCCGCGGCGTCGTCAGGCGCGTTCCGAGGGCGAGCCCGACCTCGTCGGCCGCTACCTCGCGCAACTGGGCTCGACGCCGCTGCTCACCGCGGCCGAGGAGGTCGAGCTGGCCAAGCGCATCGAGACCGGTGTGTACGCCGAGCAGCTGCTGGCCGGTGCCCTGCCCACCAAGCGCAAGCTGACGCCGTCCTACAAGGCCGAGCTCGAGGCGCTGGTCCGCGACGGCCAGGCCGCGCGCGACCACATGATCCGCGCCAACCTGCGGCTGGTCGTGTCGGTGGCGCGCAAGCTGTCCGGCCGCGGGCTGCCGTTCCTCGACGTCATCCAGGAGGGCAACCTCGGCCTGATCCGAGCGGTCGAGAAGTTCGACTACGCCAAGGGCTTCAAGTTCTCCACCTACGCCACGTGGTGGATCCGCCAGGCCATCCAGCGCGGCCTGGCCGAGCAGACCCGCACCGTGCGGCTGCCCGTGCACGTGTCCGAGACGGTCGCCAAGCTGCACCGCATCGACCGCGACCTGCAGCGGCTGCTCGGCCGCGACCCGACGGTCGAGGAGGTCGCCGAGGAGGCCGGGCTGCCGGTCGAGAAGGTCGTCGAGCTGCGCCGGGTCGCCCGCGACCCACTCAGCCTCGACACCCCCATCGGCGACGACGGCGAGTCCAGCATCGGCGAGCTGATCGAGGACGACGACGCCGTCCAGGCCTCCGACCTGGTCGAGCGGCGGGCGCTCAGCGAGCAGCTGCGTACCGTCCTCGACTCGCTGCCCACGCGCGAGGCGAAGATCATCGGCATGCGTTACGGCCTGGTCGACGGCCACGAGCACACGCTCCAGGACGTCGCCGACGAGGTCGGCGTGTCCCGCGAGCGGGTGCGCCAGCTCGAGAAGCACGCGCTCATGCTGCTGCGCGACCCGCGCCGCAACGAGTCGCTGATGGCCTGGGCCAGCTGAGTCCTCCGCCCACCGTTCGGGCCCGGCCCTCGCGTGAGGGGACCGGGCCCGTTCCACGTCCGCGCAATACCTTCGCGACCACGCCACGCGGCCACGGCACCGGCATCCAGAGTGACGACGTCACCCAGGATCACCCGAGCCTCAACACGATTGCATGCGTGGTGATGCACCAGAAGGCCTCCTGATGGCCCGCCGAACGCGGCGAAATCGTCAGGACGTGGTCGGGAAGTGGTAGCTGGCGGCGATCGGGTGGTCGACGTGTGGCCAGCGGGCCGTCACGACCTTGGCCCGGGTGTAGAAGGCGATCCCCTCCGGGCCGTGGACGTGCGACTGGCCGAACAGCGAGTCCTTCCAGCCGCCGAAGGAGTAGTACGCCATCGGCACCGGGATGGGCACGTTGATGCCGATCATGCCGACCTGCACGCCGCGCTGGAACCGCCGCGCCGCCTCGCCGGAGCTGGTGAAGATGGCCGTGCCGTTGCCGTACGGGTTCGCGTTGATCAGCGCGATCGCCTCGTCGACGTCGGACGCGCGGACGACGGACAGCACCGGACCGAAGATCTCGTCGCGGTACACGTCCATCGACGGCGTGACGTGGTCGAGCACGGTCGGGCCGACGAAGAAGCCGTCCTCGTGGCCGGGCACCACCAGCCCGCGCCCGTCGACGGCCACCGTCGCGCCCTGCTGCTCACCGGAGTCGACGTAGCCGGTGATCCGGTCGCGAGCGGCGGCGGTGACGACCGGCCCCATCTCGCTGGCCTCCTCGCGCCCGGGGCCGACGCGGACCGCCCTCGCCTTCGCCGCGACGACATCGACCAGCTGGTCGGCGCCGGTCCCGACGGCGACAGCCGCCGAGATCGCCATACACCGCTCCCCGGCCGAGCCCATCGCCGCCGCGACCAGGTGGTCGGAGGCGAAGCCGAGGTCGGCGTCGGGCAGCACGACGGCGTGGTTCTTCGCCCCGCCGAGCGCCTGCACCCGCTTGCCGTTCGCGTTGGCGCGCTGGTGGATGTACCGCGCGATCGGGGTCGACCCGACGAACGACACCGCTGCGACCTCCGGGTGGTCCAGCAGCGCGTCGACGGCGGTCTTGTCGCCGTGGACGACGGTGAACACGCCCTCGGGCAGACCCGCCTCCGCCCACAACCTCGCCACCAGCATCGACGCCGACGGGTCCCGCTCGCTCGGCTTCAGCACGAACGCGTTGCCGCAGGCGATGGCGACCGGGTGCATCCACATCGGCACCATCACCGGGAAGTTGAACGGCGTGATGCCGGCGACGACGCCCAACGGCTCGCGGAAGCCGTACACGTCGACGCCGGTCGAGACCTGGTCGGAGTAGTCGCCCTTGAGCAGGTGCGGGATGCCGCAGGCGAACTCGACCACCTCGAGGCCGCGCTGCACTTCGCCGAGCGCGTCGGACACCACCTTGCCGTGCTCGTCGGCGATGATCTCGGCCAGCTCCTGGGCGTGCCGGGAGACCAGCTCCCGGAATGCGAACAGCACCTTGGTCCGCTTGGTGAGCGACGTCTGCGACCAGCTCTCGAACGCCTTCGCGGCGGTCGACACCGCGAGATCGACGTCCACCGGCTCGGCCAGCAGCACCTCGGCCTGCTGCTGCCCGGTCGCCGGGTTCCACACCGGCGCGGTGCGGGTCGAGTCGGCCCGCGTCGTACCGCCGCCGATCCAGTGCTCGATGGTTCTCATGCGCCGTTCTCCTCTGTGCTGCCGGGCGGGCCGACCAGCGGCCGCTGTGCCTTCTTCTGCCGCTCGTACTCCGCGCGCGCCGCGCGGGTGGTGTCCAGCGCCGCCGTCTCGCTGACCGGCACGTCCCACCACGAGTCGCTGTCAGGCGCGCCGGCCAGCGGGTCCGTCTCGACGTGGATCAGGATCGGGCCGCCGTCGGCCGGTGCCGCCTTGGCGTCGCGCAGCGCCGCGCGCAACTCGTCGACCGACGTCACGCGCACGACCCGCACGCCCAGGCTGGCCGCGTTGGCGGCGAGGTCGACCGGGAGCACGTCGCCGTCCAGCCGGCCGCTCTCCCCGGATCGGTAGCGGTAGGCGGTGCCGAACCGCTGCGAGCCGAGCGACTCCGACAGTGAGCCGATCGAGGCGAACCCGTGGTTCTGCACCAGCACCGCCACGATCTTGATCCGCTCCTGGACGGCGGTCACCAGCTCCTGCGCCATCATCAGGTACGAGCCGTCGCCGACGAGCACGAACACGTCCCGGTCCGGTGCTGCCATGCGGACGCCGACGCCCGCGGCGATCTCGTAGCCCATGGTCGAGTAGCCGTACTCGACGTGGTAGCCCTTCGGGTCGCGGGTGCGCCAGAGCTTGTGCAGCTCGCCAGGCATCGAGCCGGCCGCGTTGAGCACGACGTCGCGCGGCGCGCTGACCTCGTTGACCGCGCCGATCACCTCGGTCTGCGCGGGCAGCGGCTGGTGTGCCGTGGTGTAGGCGGCGGTGACGACGGCGTCCCACTCGGCGTTCGCGGTGGCCGCGGCCTCGCGGTGCTCGTCAGGCACCGACCAGCCGGTCAGCGCGTCCGTCAGGGCCTCGAGGGCCGCGCGCGCATCCGCAACGACCGGCAGGCCGGCGTGCTTGGCGCCGTCGAACGCAGCGACGTTGACGTTGACGAACCGCACGCCGGGGTCCTGGAACGCCGTCCGAGACGCCGTCGTGAAGTCGCTGTACCGGGTGCCGATCCCGATCACCACGTCCGCCGACCGGGCGAACCGGTTGGCGCCCGGCGTCCCCGTCGCGCCGACGGCGCCGAGCGCGAGCGGGTGGTCGTACGGCAGGCTGCCCTTGCCGGCCTGGGTCTCGGCGACCGGGATGCCGGTGGCCTCGGCGAACGCCCGCAGCGCGGCGGTGGCCTCGCTGTAGATGACGCCGCCGCCGGCGACGATGAGTGGCCGCCGCGCACCCTTGATGAGGGCAGCGGCGCGGGCCAGCGCGGCCGGCTCCGGGACGGCGCGCGGCACGTGCCAGACGCGGCGAGCGAACAGCTCGGCCGGCCAGTCGTACGCCTCGGCCTGCACGTCCTGCGGCATCGCCAGCGTGACGGCGCCGGTCTCGGCCGGGTCGATGAGCACCCGCATCGCGCCGAGTAGCGCGGCCGGCAGCTGCTCTGGCCGCCAGACGCGGTCGAAGAACCGCGACACCGGCCGGAACGCGTCGTTGACGGTGACGTCCGGCGCGTGCGGGATCTCGAGCTGCTGCAGGACGGGGTCGGCGACGCGGGTCGCGAACACGTCCCCCGGCAGCAGGAGCACCGGCAGCCGGTTGATCGTCGCCAGCGCCGCGCCGGTGACCATGTTCGTCGCGCCCGGCCCGATGGACGACGTGCAGGCCAGCGTCGACAGCCGGTTGCGCATGCGGGCGTAGCCGACCGCCGCGTGCACCATGCCCTGCTCGTTGCGGGCCTGGTGGTATGGCAGCCCGTCGGGGTCGGCCAGCTCGGCCTCCAGCAGCGCCTGCCCGAGGCCGGCCACGTTGCCGTGCCCGAAGATGCCGAAGCAGCCCTCGATCAACCGGTGTTCGACGCCGTCGCGCTCGGTGAACTGCGCGGCCAGGAACCGGACCGTGGCCTGCGCGACCGTCAGCCTCATCGCTGCTCCTCCGTGATGCGTCCCATCGGGAGACGGGGGTCGGCGTCCTGCGCCGCCCACTCGTCGCGTACCCAGGCGTGCGCGGGATCGTCGCTGATCAGCCACTCGCGCGTGGTGCCGGGACCGGCCATGACGTTCAGGTAGTACAGGTGGTAGCCGGGCGCGGCCACCGACGGGCCGTGCCAGCCGTGCGGCACCAGGACGACGTCGCCGGTGCGCACCTCGGTCAGCACGTCGATCGGCCGGTCGTCGGTGCCGTAGACGCGGTGGTAGCCGAAACCGGGACCGGCCGGGCCGGCGCCGACCTCGAAATAGTAGATCTCCTCCAGCTCCGACTCCACGCCGGGCCGGTCCTCGTCATGCTTGTGCGGCGGGTACGACGACCAGTTGCCGGCCGGCGTGATCACCTCGACGGCGATCAGCCGGTCAGCGTCGAAGGTGTCCGCCGACCCGAAGTTGTGCACCTGCCGGGTGGCGTTGCCGGCGCCGCGGATCTCGACGGCGACGTCGCTGGCGGGGATGTAACGGGCGACCGGCCGGGTCGTGCACGGCGCGGCCGGCAGCGCGAACCGGGCGCCGTCGGCGTCGTGGCCGGCGGCGGTGACGGTCACGGACGCGTCGCGCGGTGCGTAGACGGTGTCGGACGGGCCGCTGAACACGTCCGGCCGGCCGGTCAGCTCGAACCGCTCGCCGTCGACGACCACCGTGCCGCCGCCACTGAGCGGCAGCACGAACAGCTCCTCGGCGCCGGACTGGAAGCTGTGCGTCTCCCCCGGTCCCAGTTCGAGCACCCGCAGCGACGTCCACCGCCAGCCCTCGACGGTGGCCGGGGTCAGCTCGACGGCGTACGGGCCGCGAGCGGCGCTGCCGGCCGGGTGGTACCACTGGCTCATAGCAGGCTCACCGCCGTGTCGACCGCCGCCGCGACGTCGCCGTCCGGCGGGTAGAGCAGCGTCCGCCCGACCACCAGGCCGAGCGCCGTCGGCAGCCGCAGGACCTTCTCCCACTGCCGGAACGCCGCGTCCGGGTCGTCCGGGACCTCGCCGCCGAGCAGCACCGCCGGCAGCGTCGACGCCGCCAGCACTCGCTCCATGCCGGCCGGGTCGTCGTCGACCACCGGCAGCTTCAGCCAGGTGTAGGCCGACGTGTTGCCCAGGCCCGCGGCGACCGTCACCGAGCGGATCACCGCCTCGGTGGACAGGTCGTTGCGCAGCCGGCCGTCGACGCGGTGCGAGATGAACGGCTCGACCAGCGCCACCTTCCCGCGGGCGGCCAGCCCGTCGACGGCGTGCGCGCACGCCTCCAGTGTGGGCGCCGTCGCCGGGTCGTCGGGGTCGATGCGCAGCAGCATCTTGCCCATCTCGAAGCCCATGGTGTCGATGCCCGCGGCGTCGTAGCCGGTGAACCGGTCGTCGACCTCGAACACCGTGCCGGCCAGGCCGCCACGGTTCATCGAGCCGACCACGACCTTGCCGTCCAGCGCGCCGAGCAGCAGCAGGTCCTCGAGCACGTCCGCCGTGGCGAGTACGCCGTTGACCCCGGGCCGGCCGAGCGCGACCACCAGGCGGTCCAGCAGCTCGCCGCGGTCGGCCATCGCCAGCGCGTCGCGACCGGCCCGCAGCGCTCCGCGCGCCGGGTGGTCGGCCGCAATGACCATGAGCTTGCCGGTCGGTCCGAGCAGCGAGTCGGGGCGTTTGCGCGCGGCGGCGGCCGCGGCGATCGCCTCCGGCCGGTGGATGCGCGTCTCGACGATCGCGCGCAACTGGTCAGCGGACATCGGCACCCTCCAGGAACGCGGCCACCTCGGCCGTCGTCGGCATGGCGTCGGAGCAGGCCAGCCGGGTCGCGACGATCGCGCCGGCGGCGTTGGCGAACCGGACGGCCTCGCTCAGCGGGCGGCCGGCCAGCAGCTGGTCGCACAGCGCGCCGCCGAACGCGTCGCCAGCTCCCAGCCCGTTGAGCACGTCGACGGGGATCGGCGGCACCTCGTACTCGCCGGTGTCGTCGACGGCGAGCACGCCCTTCGGGCCCTGCTTGACGACGGCGACGGCGACGCCGTGCTCCTCGCGCAGCCTCCGGGCGGCCGCGTGCGGGTCGCGGGTGCCGACCGCCGTCTCGCATTCGTCCAGGTTGCCGACGGCGTGCGTGACGTGCCGCAGCGCCTCCTGGACGATCGGCCGGGCCGTCTCGCGCGACTCCCAGAACATCGGCCGGTAGTCGAGGTCGAGGACGGTGATGCCGGTCCGGCCGCGGGCCTCCAGCGCCGCCAGGGTGGCCGAGCGGCTGGGTTCCTGGCACAGGCCGGTCACCGTCGCCCAGAAGATGCCGGCGCCGCGGACTGCGTCGAGGTCCAGCTCGTCCGTGGTGATCTGGAGGTCCGGCGCGGTCGGCGTGCGGCCGTAGAAGTAGATCGGGAAGTCGTCCGGCGGGAAGATCTCGCACAGCGTCACCGGCGTCGCCAGGCCGTCGACCGCGGTCACGAAGCGGTCGTCGACGCCGTACCCCGTCAGCGCCCGGTGGACGAACCGGCCGAGCGGGTCGGCGCCGGTGCGGGTGATGACGGCGGACCGGCGTCCGTGCCGGGCGGCGGCGACGGCGACGTTGGTGGCCGAGCCGCCGAGGTACTTGGTGAACGTGGTGACGTCCTCCAGTCCGACGCCGGCCTGATTCGGGTAGATGTCGACGCCGACCCGCCCGATGGTGAGCACCTCGTGTGCCGTCATCGGGTCCGCACCTCCTCGACGGTGACGGCGCGACCCTCCTGCCGGGAGAGGGTGGCGGCCTCGGCGACGTAGAAGCTCTCCAGCGCGTCGGCGGCGGTGCACGGGCTCTCCCGCTCGCCGCGCGCGACGTCGACGAACGCGGCGATCTCGGCCTCGTAGGCGGGCCGGAAGCGGGACCAGAACTCGCGGAACGGCGTGCCTTCGGGGAAGACGACGCCGGGTTCGGCGGACGTCAGCGCGGCCTGGTCGTCCAGGCCGACGACGTGCGTGCCGGCCGTGCCCGCGACCTCCATCCGCACGTCGTAGCCGGCGCCGTTGTAGCGCGAGCCCTGCAGGGTCGCCAGCGTGCCGTCGTCGAGCGTCAGAACGGCGGCCGACTCGTCGACGTCGCCGCTGGCCTCGAAGACCTCGGCGCCGCGGTTCGCGCCGGTCGCGTACACCGTCGACACCTCGCGGCCGGTCACCCAGCGCAGGATGTCGAAGTCGTGGATGTGGCAGTCGCGGAAGATGCCGCCGGACGTCGGGACGTACGACGGGTGCGGCGGCTCGGCGTCGGCGGTGATGAGGTGGAGGCGGCGGACCTCGCCGAGGGCGCCGTCGCGCACGGCCCGCCTCGCGGCGACGTAGCCGGCGTCGAACCGGCGCTGGAAGCCGATCTGGGTCGGCACGCCCGCTGATTCGACGGCGGCCAGGACGGCGCGCGTCCCGGCGACGTCGGCGGCGACCGGCTTCTCGCAGAAGACCGGCAGCCCGGCCGCCGCGGCGGCGATCATCAGCTCGGCGTGCGCGGACGTGGCGGCCGCGATGACGACGGCGTCGACGTCGCGGAACGCGTCGGCCGTCGTGGCCACGGCCTCGACGCCGAGCTCGTCGGCGACCTTGCGGGCCCGGACCGGATCGGCGTCGGCCACCAGGACAGCCGTCACGGCCGGATGGTCGCGCACCACCTGTGCATGCGCCGCCCCGATGCGGCCGACCCCGACGAACCCCACGCGCATGCCCGCTCCTTCCAGTTTGTCTAGACAAACTAACATGCTGACGAAGCACGCCCGGCGTCGTCCTGCGATCCGGACCGGGCTCGGCGGTCTATCGTGGAAGCGCATTCCTACGGAGACGGGAGACACATGGCCGAGCAACCGCGCGGTTCGGTCACGCTGATGGACGTCGCGGCCCGGGCGGGCGTCTCGCTGGCCACGGCGTCGCGCGCCCTGAACGGCAGCACCCGCAGGGTCGGCGACGACCTCCGCGAGCGGGTGCTCGCCGCCGCCCGCAGCCTCAACTACGCCGCCAACGCGCAGGCCCAGGCCATGGCGCGCGGCCGCACCAACGTCGTCGGGCTGGTGGTGCACGACATCGCCGACCCGTACTTCTCCTCCATCGCCGCAGGCGTCATGGAGGCCGCCGAGGGGCACCAGGTTCTGGTGACGCTCGGCAGCACGCTGCGTCGCCCCGAGCGCGAGGTCGACTACCTCGTCGCGCTGCGCGGCCAGCGCAGCCGCGCCGTCATCCTGGCCGGCAGCCGCATGGACGACAGCCCGGTCGCCGACGCCCTGCGCCGCGAGATCGACATCTTCGAGAACGACGGCGGCAACGTCGTCGCGATCTCGCAGAAGCAGCTGCCGGTCGACACCGTCGTCATCGAGAACCGGCTCGGCGCCCGCGACCTCGCCACGGAGCTCGTCGGCCTCGGCTACCGGCGGTTCGGCGTGCTGGCCGGCCCCGACGCCTTGCTCACCGCCCGCGACCGCGTCCACGGGTTCCGCGAGGGTCTCGGCCGCTCCGGCGTCGACCTCGACCCCGCGTTCGTCGTCCACGGCGCCTTCACCCGCGACGGCGGCCACCAGGCCATGAGCACGCTGCTCGACCGCATCGGCGAGCTCGACTGCGTCTTCGCCGTCAACGACGTCATGGCGGTCGGTGCGATGGCCGCCGCCCGCGAGCACGGCCTGGAGATCCCTCGCGACCTCGGCCTCGCCGGCTTCGACGACATCAGCACCCTGCGCGACGTCAACCCGGCGCTGACGACCGTCCGGCTGCCGCTGGAGAAGGTCGGCGCGACGGCGTTCGAGCTGGTGCTCAGCGCCGCCGAGCGGACCAAGCCGAGCACGCGGCGCATCAAGGGCGAGGTCGTCCTCCGGCAGAGCACCCGCCCCTCGCCGGCCTGATCGTTCGGGGCGACGAGCCTCATCCGGGCGACGCCACCCTTGTTGATCTTGGAGTTGTTCGGCAATTGCGGGTGGAATGTCCGATAGATGCCCGAAGAACTCCAAGATCAACGGTCCGGTGGGCGCGGCGACCGTGGTGTCGCGGTTCAACGGTCGGCGGGTAAGCGCCTTCCGGATTTGGCCAGGTGGGACGACGAATCGACCTCGAACCGCCCGCCACCTGGTGTCATCCCCGTCAGACGAGAGCTTGCGCGCCCGCGCCGCGACGCCGTACGGTGATGGGCAAGCGCTTTCCACAGGAGGTGGCATGGCAGTCAAGTCGCTCGGTGTCGTGATGAACGGCGTCACCGGCCGGATGGGGTACCGGCAGCATCTCGTGCGGTCGGTCCTCGCGATCAACGAGCAAGGCGGGGTCGAGCTGTCCGACGGCTCCCGCGTCACGCTCGATCCGGTCCTGGTGGGCCGCAACGAGGAGAAGCTGCGCGACATCGCGACCCGGCACGGCCTGGAACGGTGGACGACCGACCTCGACGCCGCGCTCGGCGACGCCGCGAACGTCGTCTATTTCGACGCCCAGCTCACCTCGGTGCGCGAGGAGTCGATCGTCAAGGCGATCGACGCCGGCAAGCACATCTACACCGAGAAGCCGGTGTCCGAGACCGTCGAGGGCGCGCTGACGCTGGCCAAGCAGGCCAAGACCGCGGGCGTGAAGAACGGCGTCGTGCACGACAAGCTGTTCCTGCCCGGGCTGCTCAAGCTGCGCCGGCTGATCGACAGCGGGTTCTTCGGCCGCATCCTGTCCGTCCGCGGCGAGTTCGGCTACTGGGTGTTCGAGGGCGACTGGCAGGAGGCGCAGCGGCCGAGCTGGAACTACCGCGCCGAGGACGGCGGCGGCATCGTCGTCGACATGTTCTGCCACTGGGACTATGTGCTGACGAACCTGTTCGGCCGGGTCGAGGCGGTGACGGCGAAGGCGGTCACGCACATCCCGGAGCGGTGGGACGAGCGCGGCCGCCGCTACGACGTCACGGCCGACGACGCCGCGTACGCGATCTTCGAGCTGGCCGGCGGGGTGATCGCCCAGTTCAACTCGTCGTGGGCGGTCCGCGTGCACCGCGACGAGCTGCTGGAGCTGCAGGTCGACGGCACTCTCGGCAGCGCCGTCGCCGGGCTGCACCACTGCGTCATCCAGCCGCGCACCGCGACGCCCCGGCCGACGTGGAACCCCGACCTCGCCGACGAGCAGCGCTACCGCGACCAGTGGCAGGAGGTGCCGGACAACACGCCGCCGCAGAACGGCTTCAAGGCGCAGTGGGAGCAGTTCGTGCGGCACGTCGAGGAGGACGCGCCGCACCCGTACGACTTCCTCGCCGGCGCCCGCGGCGTCCGGCTGGCGCAGGCCGGGCTGCAGTCGTCGAACGACGGCGGCCGGGTCGAGCTGCCGGAGCTGACGCTGTGAGCGGCGGCGGTGGCGCGGTCGTGCGGCTGCCGGGCGCGGACGGTGCGCTGCGCCCGTACACGCTGAGCGAGCCGCGCTCCTGGGAGCGGCCTTCGTCGCCGATCAGGTCGCGGGTGGCGTTCGCCGCCGCCCACGTCGTCGCCGACCCGCTGGGCGAGAACCGGCCCGGCGCGCCCGCCGTCGTCGACTGGGAGCACACGCTGGCGTTCCGGCGGCACCTGTGGTCGTACGGGCTGGGCGTCGCCGAGGCGATGGACACCGCGCAGCGCGGCATGGGCCTGGACTGGGCGGCGACGCAGGAGCTGATCCGGCGCAGCGCGGCCGAGGCGCGCGCCGCCGGCGGCCGGATCGCGGCCGGGGCGGGGACCGACCAGCTCACCGGCGCCGCCGGGAGCGTCGACGAGGTGACGGCCGCCTACGAGGAGCAGCTGGAGGTCGTCGAGGGCGCCGGCGCCCAGGTCATCCTCATGGCCAGCCGGCAGCTGGCCGCCGTCGCGACCGGTCCCGACGACTACCGGAAGGTCTACGACCGGCTGCTCCCGCAGTCGTCCGCCCCGGTGATCCTGCACTGGCTGGGCCCGATGTTCGACCCCGCGTTGGCCGGCTACTGGGGCGCCGACGATGTGAGCGTCGCGGCCGACCACGTGGTGGCGCTGATCGCGGACCACGCGGCGAAGGTCGACGGCATCAAGGTGTCGCTGCTGGACGCCCGGTTCGAGGAGGAGCTGCGGTCGCGGCTGCCCGCCGGGGTGCGGCTGTACACCGGCGACGACTACAACTATCCGTCGCTGATCCGCGGTTCGTCGGACGCGCTGCTGGGGATCTTCGCCGCCATCGCACCGGCGGCGTCGGCCGCGCTGCAGGCGCTGGACCGCGGCGACCCGGAGGCGTACGAGGCGGCGTTCGCGCCGACCGTGCCGCTGGCCCGCCAGGTGTTCGGCGAGCCGACCTATTACTACAAGGCCGGCATCGCGTTCCTCGCCTGGCTGTCCGGCCTGCAGCCGGGGTTCGTCATGGTCGGCGGGCTGCAGAGCGCGCGGTCGCTCCCCCACCTGGTGCGCACGTTCGAGCTGGCCGACGCGGCCGGGCTGTTCCCCGATCCGTCCTTGGCGGCGGCGCGGCTGTCCTCGCTGCTGGCGACGTACGGGGTGGCGTGATGGACCGGCTGTCGCTGAACCAGCGGACGACGGAGCGCTGGTCCGTCGCCGAGGCCGTCGACGGGTGCGTCCGGGCCGGGATCGGGTCGATCGGGCTATGGCGCGAGCCGGTGCACGACTGCGGCGTCGCAGAGGCGGCGCGGCTGGTGGCCGACGCCGGGCTGCGGGTGTCGTCCCTGTGCCGGGGCGGGTTCATCACCGCGTTCCCGGGGACCGCGCGGGATGCCGCCCTGGACGACAACCGGCGGGCGATCGACGAGGCGGCCGCGCTGGGCGCGGACTGCCTGGTGATGGTGGTCGGCGGGCTGCCCGACGGCTCGCGCGACCTCGGCGGCGCCCGCGCCCGTGTCGCCGACGGGGTGGGCGCGCTGGTGCCGCACGCCGAGGCCGCAGGTGTCCGGCTGGCGCTGGAGCCCATGCACCCGCTGTACTGCGCCGACCGCGGCGTGCTGTCGACGCTCGACCAGGCGCTCGACATGGCCGCGCCGTTCGCCCCGTCGTCGGTGGGAGTCGTCGTCGACACCTTCCACGTCTGGTGGGACCCGAACGTCGAGGCTGCCATCGCGCGGGCGGCGGGCCGGATCGCCAGCTTCCAGGTATGCGACTGGATCACCCCGTTCCCGGCGGACGCGTTGCTGTCGCGCGGCATGATGGGCGACGGCCACATCGACTTCCGGTACTTCCGCCGGCTGGTCGAGGCGGCCGGTTACGACGGCCCGATCGAGGTCGAGATCTTCAACGCCGACCTCTGGGCCGCCGACCCCGACGAGGTGGTCGCGCTGATGCGCAAGCGCTACGAGGAACACGTCTTGGGTTGAGCCAGGCTGGGGCCGGGGTGGCGTGCCTCGGCACGCTTGAGCATCGCTCCGAACCGGACAATCCGATCACGCCAGCGACGCCTAGCCGTGCCAAGGACGTGGCCCACCGTGCCAAGCGGCCGGGCACCGGAACCGATTGGGATCCGGGGCGCCTCGCCTGGTAAGGTTCAGCGTCGGCCGGAACGTTCGGTTCGCCGATCCCGCATAGCTCAATTGGCAGAGCATCTGACTGTTAATCAGAGGGTTCCTGGTTCGAGTCCAGGTGCGGGAGCCAAACCCCAAGGTAACAGGCCAGATGGCTATCACGCCCCAGGCGCGAGGCCACACTTTACCCACAGTTTTCCTCCGTGGCGGCCTCTCCAAGTGCACGCTCCAATGCCTCGGCCGCGGCGGGCCGCACATCGGCCAACCGAGACGCGTCGCGCCAGCTCCCGCAGCGGCCAGCGGACGGCGCGCGGCGTCTCCCCACCCCGCCCGGCCCGGTGACGCTGGCTGACGCTGGCTGTCTTGAATCACCTGATGCTTGACGGATCTGTCTCAGCTGATGTTTGACGCTCACGCCCGGTACCGGCGCTCCCCGTTGGCACTACACGGATCTGCCGAATTGAGGACGCTGCAGGCGCGTTGGGCCTGCCAAGTCGGAGAGCGGTGCCGATGGGCGACACCCACTCCGCGTTGGGGACGGAAGGGAGTCACCGACTTGTCCGCTGCCGGGCGGAGGCATAAGCGGATCCGGGGAGTCCACGGCGCGCCCACCGGGCCGCGACAACTGCTTGGGCCGCATAGGTGAGGAGCATGGCCACGAGCACCAGCACGAGCACGACCCACCGAGCTGGCGTGAGGTCGTGAGCAGCCTCCGTTTCCTGAAGTCCGATGACGACCGCTTCGAATCCGAGGAACGCCACCCCGGCGCCGAAAAGCACCCATGGCCAGCGCGCTCGACTTGCAGCCAGAGCCAGGCAGCCCGGGAGAAGAGCGACTATGTAGAGAACCGCGATCAGGATCAACGCCCCGGCGCTGAAGCGCGTCCCAGTGTTCGCGACGAGCGCAACCGCTCGCATCAGCGCCCTAGTGATCCCAGCGCTGACAAGCCCAGGGACCGCGGCGGCTGCGAATCCGCGGGCAATGGCGCTCATGTCGCACGCCCCCGATCAGTTCGTGCAGGGGTTCCCCGCTATGGCCTCAAGGATGCCCGCCCCCGTGCGGCACAGCAACCGCCCCCGGCACCGTCCATGCATAGGAACACACTCATCTGCCGCTTTGCGCGCGGCGACTAGCGTCAATGATCAGCCGACACACCACTGTCAAGAATCACCCGCGCCAGGATACTGGCTGACGCTGGCGCGTGGACGCTCCTATATTTCGCAAGACCTGTTGAGTGGGGTCTGCGAGACTTGCCTGGTGACGGAGCTCGTGGGTGGGCAGCAGGTGATGGTCTTGTGGCGTCCGACTGGTCCGGAGGAGCTGGAGCTGGTGAGGGCGTCGGGTTGGCGGCGGTGGCCGCCGCGTCTTCCTGATCAGCCGATCTTCTATCCAGTGCTCAACGAGGAGTACGCGATCAAGATTGCCAGGGACTGGAACGTGCCGGCGTCGGGAGCTGGTTATGTGACGCGGTTCGCTATCGACGCCGGGTTCGCTGCTCGCTACCCGGTTCGGCAGGCGGGCGGCCAGACGATCCTGGAGCTGTGGGTGCCGGCTGAGCAGTTGGAGGAGTTCAACGACCACATCATCGGCGAGATCGAGGTCGTTCACGAGTTCCGATGAGGTTGGCTGCGCCGAGGGACTGTAGGTGCGGGTAGGTCTCGCGGGCGATGTAGCGCTTGAGGCAGCGAAGGATCTCGGTCTTGGTCTTGCCTTCGGCGATGCGGCGGGCGACGTAGTCCTCGGTGGGTTGCCGGCCTGGACCCGGGCTTTCATGGCACCTCGGCCAGCCACCCGAAGGGCTCGGACCATCTCGACCTGGTCGTCGCGAGTCTTCGGAGTCCCACTGGCCCGTCCTGACAGCACGGCACGGGCAGCGGACTCGGCGTCGAGGGGATCGGATTTGCCGTTGCGGCGGCGCGCCGAGCGGTCTGGCCGGTCGACCTCGATCACGGTGAGGCCGTACTCGGTGAGGAACCGCAGTAGGTTGGCTCCGAAATGGCCAGTACCTTCCATGCCCACCTGCCCCACCTGCCCGTACGACTCGACCCACGTCGCCAGCCGGGCATAGCCGCGGGTCGTCGCCGAAAAGTCTCGGGTTCCCAGCAACCGACCGGTCTGGTCCAACACAGCAGCCACGTGCACATCGGTATGGGTGTCCACCCCAACCGTGACCACGACGTCCTCGCCCATGCGCATCCCTTCTCCACTCACCGACAGGGGATCGACCGCGTGAGCGAGGCGATGGACAGCACGGGGATGAGGGACGAGCCCAGGCTCCTAATCAGGTCACCCGCCGGCCACGAGGTCGGCGGTGACCCCGAACCAGCGGGGCGACAGATCCAACTTGAAGGCACGCAGCCGGTGAGAACTCGAGTCAGCACCCGCCAGCCGGGGTCACCGCTACCAGCATCCCCGTGAGAACTTTCTTTACTCCGTCATGGCGACTCGCTGCGCTCGCCGCAGCCGCCCTCCCGGCTGCGCCGGGCGTGCGGCCTAGCGGCCGTTCCGGGCTCACCGTACGGGCGGCGCACACGCGACCAGGCCGGTGACGAAGTGAGAGCGTGTCTCACCTGTCACCGGCCTGGTGATCCGACGACCGGCGAAGGATCAGCCGGACGAGTCGCCGTGCTCGCACAGATCGGACGGCGTCGGCGGCGGCGTGCCCGTCGGTCGATCCGTCCACGCGAGCTGCGAGGTCGGGCCGTCCCCCTCATGCCGCGATTGTCCGGCCTCCACTCCGCGAGTCAAGGGCGGCCTTCGGCCGTCGCTACGCGATCGAGCAAGCTCGACCCTTGACTAGCTCCACTCCGGCCTTGAGGCGGCAATTATGAGGGGGATGGCCCAGAGTGGGGACGGGTCAGCCGTTGCGGTCAGACAGCACGCGCGAACACGTCATCAATCTACGCAAAATACCGGATCTATATCCGGAGTTTGCCTCCATTGGCTGCTTGCCCCGGCCGAAAGGGTTCCCAGGCTGTAAAGGTCAGCCAAGCTGCAGATGTTGTGCCAATCGGTGAAGCATGCCGTCGAATATCCTCGACTAAGGTAAGTCCCGCCACATGTATTGGTATCGAGATAGTGTTCGAGCGAACCCCATCTAAGGGCCACATCGCCCCGGGTGATCCAAGTCGTGGGTCCAGTGTTTTCCACTATGAGCGCGGCGCGGGCCGATCCGCCGCCCGAAGAGTAGACTAGGCACGCCGCAAATCGGAGAGTCGGTGACGTGGCGTGCTGGGACCATCCCGAACACCACCAGCCGCTGTTCCGTGAGAAGCTTTGCCAGCTTCCGGACGCCTGCGAGGTCGCGGCAAACGCAACTAATGTGACCACCGATGTCAGAATTGCCGCCAGTAAAATGCGGACCCTGCTCCTCATTTGCACACTCCTCCAGCGGAGATGGGACAATGGTCGCAATTCAACCATGCTGCAGTCTCGGAGCGCTAGACCCTCTAGCTCCCGATGCCGGGCCGCGAGAATGAGCTTTGGCGTCAGCCCGCTCCATCGACACGAGCCTCACGAGTCGTCCCCGTCGCGGCGTGGATCGTGCGTAGGTCACCGACCACGGACTCAAGATCGGTGATCGACACCCGGGCATTCGACAGCGCGACGGCGACGCGTTCGACCTTCTCGCGATGGGCCGCAGCCGTGAGCGCCTGGCCGTCCTGGGGGAACAGCCGACCAGACGTGCGCAGTTCCAAGCCGCTGTCGCGTTCGGCCAGCCGGGTCAGCCGTTCGATGATCTCGGCATCGGTGGCTCCGGGTAGGTAGCGCTCGCGCACGTCGGCCAGCAGCTCCGGTGTCCACATTGCCTGTTGTGCCACGTTCACGAGCTGCAGCAGCTCGGCGGCGGCCTGGCGAGCGCCAACAGACGCCATCCGGCAGCCTATGGTTTCGCCGTCCACCACATCGCGGAACGCCAGCTGGTCAGCGATCTTCCGCGCCGAGAACCCGGCGTCATCCATCGCGGTCGTCGTCGTCTCGCGTGCGCGGTCGGGACCGAGCATCGGCGATGGTGGGCAAGGTCGTCGGGATATATCGCCCAAATCAGTACGAATGGGCCGCGATCGCACGGGTAGTGGCGGGTAATTGGAATCCTCAACTCGCCCGGAGGTGAGACCATGTCTGGCACGATCCGGAAGGTCGGCGTCGCGGTGATCGCGAGCGCCATGCTGGCGGTTGGGGCCGCAGCTCCCGCCTCGGCTCAGGTCCGACAGGACGGGCTGGTGAACGTGAACATCGGGGATGTCACGATCCTCGAAGATGTCGCGGTGGGCGTCGCCGCACAGGTTGCGGCCAACGTCTGTGGTGTCAGTGTCGGCCCTGTCGCCGTCCTCGGAACAGCAGTCGACCGCAGCGGCGACACCGAGACAGTGTGTGAGATCGAACAGGGGGACATCACGGTCCCCGTGACCATCTCCAACTGATCGGCCCACGGCGGTCAGCCAGGCCGCCGACGATCCGGAAGGGGCCGGGCCGGACGAGCTCCGCGCCCGGCCCAACGCCGCCCAACCAGTCGGTTCCTGGTCAGCGTCCCGGCGCGGGGAGCTAGCGGCGGACGGGGTAGCGCAGGTGCAGGGCGCGCCGGCCCTGGACGACGACCGGGTCCTCGAGTAGCTGGTGCCCGCCCTCGAGCGTCGAGAAGTACGGGATCCCCTCCCCGAACAGCACCGGCACCAGGCTGACGCACACCTCGTCGAGCAGGCCGAGCGCGAGCGCCTGCTGGGTGATGTTCGCGCTGGCGATCGTGACGTTCGTGTCGCCGGCGATCCGCTTCGCCCGCTCGACCGCCGCCTCGACGCCGTCGACGAAGGTCGTGGTGGGCCACTTCTCGGCCGCGTTCTCCGGCGGCCGATGCGTCACCACCACGACGGGCGCGCCGACCGGGTGCCGGTCGCCCCAGCCGTCGGTGATGTCGAACAGGTGCCGCCCGGAGATCAGTGCGCCGGTGTCGTCGATGAGCTCGCGCAACATCTCGGCGCTCGCCTCGTCGACCTGGAACGAGATGCCCTCGTTCGCGCTCGGCAGGGACACATCGCCGGCGCCGTACCACTCGAACAGCTCGCCGATGCCGTCGTCGGGTTCGGCGATGTAGCCGTCCAGCGACATCGTCATGTGACTGAAGACCTTGCCCATCGTGGGCCTCCTCTGCGTGTCATCTCGGGTGGTACCGACTTCGGACGCCCGGCAAACTCATCGCGGCAGTGCCGACCACAGGTCGCAATGGTGCTCCGCGGCGGACGGCGTCGGGCCGATGCCGCCGGCCGACAGACCGAGCACCGTCCGGGATGCACCGAACTCCGGCCAGTGCGGCCGGCCGGGGCCGTTCGGGTCGCCGGTGCGGGCGAACGCCGTCCAGAAGCCCACCATCGTCGCCGACAATCGCTCCTGCGCCGGGGTGAGCGGCGGGTACGGGTCCCACGACGCGTGCAGGTCCCAGAGGTAGGGCAGGTCAAGGCCGTGGAAGGCACCCATCGGGAAATCCTGCTCGACCACGCCGCTGTCCTCCGCGAACTCGTAGGCGTAGACCGGCTGGTGGACGGCCGCAGCGTCGGCGCTGCTCAGAACGGGGCAGACGCCGACGAAGCCGCCCCAGTCGCCGAGAACCGTCGCCAGCGCGACCGCCGGGGTCTCGTACGCGCCGGCCGGGTATTCAGCCAGCACCGCCGGAGCGTCAGCGCCGAAGGTCTCGGCGAGCACCGTGCGGTAGCCGTCCGCCGTCACCGCCTCGCCGGCGATGAAGGCGCGCATCTCGTCGCGAGTGGTGCCGATCAGCAGCGGGACCCGAGCGGCCGACCCGTCGCTCAGAGCGCCACCCGGCTGGCGCGGCAGCGGCGGCGTCCCGGCGACGGGGTTCCACGGCCGGTCCGCGACCCGGGCGGTGACCTCCCGGCCGACACCCGCGAGCGCGTCGACCACCCGGGCCGCGGGGAGGTCCCGCAGGCAGCCCGCCACGTCCGCGGCGTCGGCGCAACCGAGTTCCGCCGTCGCCCGCTCGCCGAACGCCTGCGCTTCGGCCAGGGTCGGCACGGGGTTGTCGCAGGCGCCGCTCTGCATGATCGCCCGGTGGAACAGGCCGCGTGTCTCGGGAGAGGCGAGCTGGGCGCATACTGAGCGGGCGCCCGCCGACTGGCCGGCGAGCGTGACGTTGCTCGGGTCGCCGCCGAACCGGGCCGCGTTGCGGCGGACCCACCGCAGCGCGGCCGCCTGGTCCATCAGTCCGTAGTTGCCGCCGGCGACGTCGAGCGACGGCGCGGACAGGAAGCCGAGCGCGCCGAGCCGGTAGTTGACCGTCACGACGACGACGTCCCCCGCGGTCGCGAGCCGGGCACCGTCGTACTCGCGGGCGCCGCCGACGCTGAAGCCGCCGCCGTGCAGCCACACCAGCACCGGCAGCCGCTCGCCGCGCTCGGCGCCGCGCGGCACGGTGACGTCGAGGTACAGGCAGTCCTCCTGGCCGACGATCACTCCAGGGCCGCCGCCCTGGGGACAGAACGGGCTCGGCGCTGTGGCGTCGCGGACGCCCGGCCAGGGCTGCGGCCGTGCCGGCGGCCGCCATCGCCGCTTGCCGACCGGCGGCGCGGCGTACGGGATGCCGGAGTAGGTGACGTGGTCGCCGGCGACGCTGCCGCGCAGCCAGCCGGAGTCGACCCGGACGAGGCCCGGGTCGGGCGGCGCCGCGGCGGCAGCGGACGCGACGAGTGTGCCGGCCACGACGGCGGCGGAGACGAGGGCCTGGGTGAGCGTGCGCATCGACATGGCGGCAGTCTTCGCGGCCGCGCCCGGCGACGCGTCCGTCCAGCGGACCGACCTCCGCTACGCGCAGCCGCGTACGCCTCTACGTGAGGCCGCGTACTCTGACGCCGTGACCAGGTACGTCATTGGGGCGGACGTGGCGTTCCGGCTCGCCGCGGAGCGGACCGTCGTCGACGCCCAGCACCAGCTCGTCGCGCCGACGCTGCTCCGCTCGCAGCTGCTGACCCAGCTCTACCAGGCCGTCCGGCGCGGCGAGCTGACGAAGCAGGAGGCCGACGGCCGGCTCGACCATGTGCGCTCGCTGCGAATGCGGCTGCTCGGCGACCGCGTGCTCCAGGCCGTCGCGTGGCGGATCGCCGCCCAGCTCGGCTGGCCCGACACGTACGACGCCGAGTACGTCGCTCTCACGCAGCTGCAGGCCGACGCCTTCGTCACCCTCGACGCCGGGCTCGCCGACGCGGTGCGCGACGTGGTCGCCGTCGCGCCGTACGACGCGCTGACCTGAGCGGCACCGGCCGCACCGGGCCGGCTCAGGCCGTCGGTGCGAACGCGTCCGCCGCCGCCTGGATACGGGCCAGGTAGGCGCGCCACACCTCCGCGTCGCCGAAGTCGTCGTGGTCGGGGCCGGCCCGGCCGTCGATGAGCTCGCGGACGATGTCGGCGTGGCCGGCGTGCCGGGCGGTCTCGGCGAGCATGCGAATGAGCAGCACACCAAGTGTGGTGTCGGCCCGCTCGGCCGGCCAGTGCGGCACCCGGCCAGGCGCGTCCAGGTCGAGCTCCGACACGGTCCGGTCGCCGTGCGCGCACGCCCGCCGGTACAGCCCGACGATGTACTCAGTCGACTGATCGGGCGTCGCCCACATGTCGGCGCCCTCCCACACCGAGCCGTCCTCCTCCCAGGACAGCGTCTCGGGCGGCGGCCGGCCGAACGACGTGCCGAGATACACGTACTCGCCGCCTGCCAAGTGCTTGACAAGCCCGAGCAGGTTGGTGCCGGTGGGCGTCAGCGGCCGGCGCAGGTCGTACTCCCCCAGCCCGTCGAGCCTGGACAGCAGCCCGTCGCGCGCCTCCTGCAGTTTGCGGAGCAGCTCCGCCTTGATGTCCGCCATGGACCAACCCCACCACCCGCCACCGACAACGTCGGCGAGAATCGGGTGGGTGAGCGCATGGGATCAGGACGGCTACGGCGTGCGGCTCGAGTGGGGCCCGGCCGGCGCGCGGCGGCTCGCTCCGCACGTCGCCTGCCTGGTCGTGGTCGACGTGCTGTCGTTCACGACGGCGGTGTCGGTGGCGGCCGACGCCGGCACGACGGTGTTTCCGTACGCCTGGCGCGACGAGACGGCCGCGGCCCATGCCGACAGCGTCGGCGCCCGGCTGGCCGTCGGGCGGACGGCTGCGAGCGCGGAGTCGCCGTGGTCGCTGTCGCCGGCGGCGCTGCGGGCAGCTCCGTTCACGCCGCGGCTGGTGCTGCCGTCGCCGAACGGGTCGGCCATCGCCGCCGCGGCGCGCGACGACCCCGCCGTCGCCGTCGTCGCAGGCTGCCTGCGCAACGCCGCGGCCGTCGGGCGGTGGCTGACGGAGTCCGGCTGCGGCACCGCGGACCGGCCGGTCGCGATGGTCCCGGCGGGCGAGCGCTGGCCGGACGGCAGCTTGCGGCCGGCGTTGGAGGATCTGCTCGGCGCCGGGGCGATCGTCGCGGCCCTCGGTGGCGCGCACCCGTCCCCCGAGGCGATCGCCGCCTGCGCGGCCGTCGACGCCGCCGGGGATCTCGCGGCCACGCTCCGCGACTGCGCGTCGGGTCGCGAGCTGATCGCGTACGGCTTCCCCGACGACGTCGCCATCGCGGCCGAGCGGGACCGTAGCGACGTCGTCCCGGTGCTGGCCGGCGGCGGGTTCAGCGCGGCGTGACCGTCCGGAACGCCGCCGCGAGCGCCGCCAGCCCGGCCGGCACGTCGGCCGCCTCGATCGCGCCGTACCCGAGCACCAGCCCGGCCGGCCCGCCCGGCTCGGTCTGGTAGCCGGCGAGGGTCTCGACGGCGACACCGGCCGCCCGCGCCCGTCCGGCCACTGCCTGTGCCGTCGCCGCTCCGCCGGCGCCGCCGTCGGCGCCCGGACGCAGCAGCGCGCACACGTGCAGCCCGGCCGCCGACGGCACCGTCTCCAGGTACGGCGCCAGCTCGCCGGCCAGCCCGGCCAGCACAGCCGAGCGCCGCTGCGCGTACACCTTCGCCGTCCGCCGGATGTGCCGCGCCAGCAGGCCCTCGTCCATGAACCGGGCCAGCGCCGCCTCCGTCGCCACGGGACCGTGGACGTCGGCCACCCGGCGGGCGGCCCGGACGGCTTCGCGCAATGACGGCGGCACGACGACGAAGCCGAGCCGCAGCCCGGGCAGCAGCGTCTTCGAGAACGTCCCCACGTAGACGACCCGCCCGCCGTCGTCGAGCGTGTGCAGCGGCTCCAGCGGGCGGTCGGCGAACCGGTACTCGCTGTCGTAGTCGTCCTCGACGACGGCGGCATCGTGCGCGTCGGCCCAAGCCAGCAGCTCGAGCCGGCGATGCAGCGACATCGCTACGCCGAGCGGGAACTGGTGCGACGGCGTCACGTACACCAGCCGCGCCGCCCGCGGCAGCCGCGACACCACCAGCCCGTCGCCGTCGACCGGCACCCCGACGACCGGCGCGCCGTGCGCCGCGAACACCTCCCGTGCCGGCGGATACCCGGGCTCCTCGACGGCGACGACGTCGCCCGGCGCGAGCAGCACGCGCGCGAGGAGATCGAGGGCCTGCTGGGCTCCGTTGGTGACGACGACGTCCTCGGCGCCGGCCCGCACCGACCGGGCGTAGCCGACGTACCGGGCGACGGCCGCCCGCAGGCCGGGATGTCCGGCCGGGTCGGCGTAGCCGGCGGGCTCGCGGTCGCGGCCGGCGCCGCGACGGGGCCGCCACTCGGCCGCGACCAGCCGCCGCCAGGTGTCGTACGGGAACAGCCGGACGTCCGGGACGCCGACTTGGAAGTCGTACCGCGCGGCCGGCAACGCCGACGGCGACGACGGCGCGCGGTCCCACCCGGCCCGTGGCCGCAACGCGCCCGCGGCCGGCGGCGACGACGACGCGCCCACGGCCGTCGCCGCGACGAATGTCCCCGCGCCGACTCGGCCGACGAGGAAGCCCTCCGCCGTCAGCCGCTCGTACGCCGTCGCCACCGTGCCGCGCGAGACGTTCAGCGTCCGGGCCAGCTCGCGCGTCGGCGGCATCCGGTCGCCGGGACGCAGCCGGCCGTCGCGGACGCCGTCGCGCAGGGACCGGTAGATGCGCGTGGCGAGGTCACCCGGGCCGTCGAGGTTGACGTGGAACTCCATTGGACCAATCAATCAGAAACGAATTGTCACTTCTGCGAGACCAATGTAGCGCCGTACGGTGACGACATGACGCGCATGGACATCGCCGCCCTCGCACCGGCGGCCTACAAGGCACTGATCGCCCTCGACAGTCGCGCCCACAAGGGCGACCTGCCGGCCGGCCTGCTCGACCTGGTGAAGCTGCGGGTCAGCCAGGTCAACGGCTGCGCCTACTGCGTCGATTCGCACAGCCACGACGCCGTCAAGGGCGGCGAGACCCCGGCTCGCGTCTACGCCGTCGCGGCCTGGGACGAGGGCCCGTTCTTCAGCCCGGCCGAGCGGGCGGCGTTCGCGCTGGCGGAGTCGATGACGCGGCTCAGCGAGGGTGCGCCCCGGGTGCCGGACGACGTCTGGGCACAGGCCAGCGCCCACTACGACGACGCACGACTGGCCCAGCTGGTCATGGTGATCACGACGATCAACGCCTGGAACCGAGTCTGCGTCACGGTCCGTATGGACCCAGAGACACCATGACGTTGATCATGGAGAAGAGGCCCTTTCCGGCTCCTCCAAAGGGGGAGTTCTCCGTGATCAACAAGCGTTCGCGTGTTGGGGCGGCGACCACCCGAACGACCGCACTGCATCTGGCGTACCCAGCTTGAGGGTTTGCGCTCCGGCCACGGCGACACCGATCTCGTCCTCTACTCGCTGCGCAAGTACCTGAAGCCGGCGGTGAAGGGGAACCGGGTGCCGAACCGGCCCGAGCTGATCGAGCGGTACGACGGCCGCTCGCCGCTGCTGCCCGAGGCCGACCGCGACCGCATCTCCGCGTAAGCCGGCGACGCCCAGCGGCGCCACTGGGGCTGGGTCGTCTGAGGGCCGCCGCGCGCCGCGCACCCCGCACCGGCGGCGCGCGGTGACCGGCCTGGTCACCGCGCGAAAGGGGGTATTGACGGCCGTTTCGCGGTGCGCCATCCTGAGGGGGTCTGCCCCAATTCATGTGTACGGCCCCCGATCCCAGCGGCTCCCTTCCGGCCGCTAGTACCGCCGGCCGCTGGGTGGCCGGCAATTCGCGTCGGCGCCGCATAGCAAATCCCGGTCTGGGTCGACCTGCGGCCGGCATCGACGCTCGGTCCTCGCGGACGAGGCCGTGCCGGTCGCGGACTGGAGGGGTGCCGTGATCCCCACGTTCACCGGACTGCGTTCGCTCGCCCGCCTGCGCCGCTGGCTGCTCGGTCCGGAGCAGCCGAACCTGAGCTTGCGGCTGTCCGTCGGCCTGGTCGCGATGCTGGCCCTGCTCGCCCTCGCCGGCGCCCGCTGACGAGCACCCGGTGGCGCTGTCGCCCCGAGGTGTCGCCTCGCCGGCCGGCTGCGGTACGGCCGGCGACGCGCTCCGCGGCTGGCGCGGATCATGGCGCTCACCGGCGACGATGCCATCGTCGGGCCCGCGATCGACGGGTGGGCGGCGGACGAGTCGGTGGCGGGCGGGTGGCCGGAGCAGGGCCCGGTGACGTATGCGCGTACCGGTGCATGTGACCACCTCACCTCGGACGAACGACGTCGACCGGCGGCCGTGGCGGCCCGCCGGCGTGCGCTCGTCCGTGCTGTCGTGCCACAGGCTCGGCCCTGCCCTGCGGTGACCCACACCACTGACGACTGGACGCTATCGAGGCGCTCGCTCCTGACACAACCGTTACCTTGCGGTAACTTGCAAAAGTCCTCCGTCCGGCGACCTAAGTAGCGCCAGGGACGGCGGCCCACCCACCCGAGGCGGGATACGTCTGCACGGAACTCCGCCAGAGGCGGCACCTGCGTCTTTTCGGTCGAATCGGATCTGGAACGCGGTCGACTCGAAGCGTTACCAAGCGAGCATTTGCCGACGAACGTGAAACTTTCCGTTGACGTGCATGCAAAAGCCCCTTTACTGTGCGGTCCCATGTACGGGTCGGTTCGGATCAGCGACCGTCGGGGGTCGTCCATGCCCTGCGGTGGTGTCCGCCCGATCCCCGGTCTCCGGTGCAGGCGCCCCGGGACTCACGGAATGGAGACCCCATGGCTGACAACCCCGTCCGACGCGGCTGGTTAGGGCACCTCACCCGCCGATCGGTGCTGGCCGGCGCGGTCGCGGGAGCGGCTGCACTCCCCGCCGTTGCCGCCGGCTCCACCGCTGCTCTCGCGACACCGAGCTCCGCCGCCGTTCCCGGGCTGCGCACCGCCCGGGCCACTGGCACCACCCACCGCGTGACGATGTACGCCGAGGCGCTGCCCGGTGGCCTGTACGGCTACGGACTGGCGCCGGGCGAGGCGACCATCCCCGGCCCGCTGCTGGAGATCGTCGAGGGCGACACGCTGGAGATCACGCTGGTCAACACCACCAACCAGCGGCTCTCGATCCACCCGCACGGCGTCGACTACGACGTCTTCTCCGACGGCTCCGCGTTCAACGACTCCTTCAACGAGCCGGGCGAGACGCGCACGTACGTGTGGCACACCCGCGAGCGCACCACGAGCGCCGGGCGGGCGTGGCTGCCGGGCAGCGCGGGCTACTGGCACTACCACGACCACGCCTACGGCGACCACGGCACCCAGGGCCTCCAGAAGGGCCTGTACGGCGGTCTCATCGTCCGCCGCAAGGGCGACGTGCTGCCGGACAAGACGTTCGTCGTCGTGTTCAACGACATGACGATCAACAACAAGATGGCGCCCGAGACGCCGATGTTCGACGCCGTCCTGGGCGAGCGGGTCGAGTGGCTGTGCATCGGCCACGGCAGCGTGGATCACACCTTCCACCTGCACGCCCATCGGTGGGCCGACAACCGGACCGGTTACCTCGACGGCCCCAACGACCCCACCCTGGCCGTCGACAACAAGGACCTCAACCCCGGCAGCTCGTTCGGGTTCCAGGTGATCGCCGGCGAAGGTGTCGGCCCTGGCGCGTGGATGTACCACTGCCACGTGCAGTTCCACTCCGACGGCGGCATGTCCGGCGTCTTCCTGGTCCGCAACGAGGACGGCAGCATCCCCGACCACGCACAGGAGGCCATCGACCGCTACCACGCAGGACACGGAGGACACGTAGGACATTCGGGCCACGGGGGCTAGCCCCCGAGGCCGACCGCGAGGCCCAGGCCGCGGCGAGCGCCCGCACCACCACTGACACCCATCAGGGCCGAGAACGCACAGGCACGAGCGCACATCGATCGAAGGAGCAACGATGAGACGCACCAGCCTCGTCCGTCCGGAGGGAGGACCACCGGCGAGATCCGCACGGTGGCGCCGGACGTTCGTCCTGGCGAGTACGGCGGTCCTGGCGCTCAGCGTGAGCGCGCTGCCCGCGCAGGGGCAGCCGGAGCCGCCCGAACCCTCGGCCAGCGCCTCGAGCGCGCCGGCCGCGAAGTCCCCCGAGGCCGCCGACAGCGCCAGCCCGGCCACCCGTCAGGCCCTGACCGCGGCGAAGGCGAACAACGCCGACGGTGCCGTCAAGGTGCTGGTCTTCCACGGCCCGGCCGAGGAGCAGGACGACCCGGTCGCGGCGGCCGTCGCGGCGATCCAGGAGCTGGGCGCCGCGAACGGCATCGGCGTCGACGTGTCCTCCGACCCGGCAAGCTTCTCCCCCGAGACGCTCGGCGCGTACCGGGGCGTCGTCTTCCTGTCCGCGATGGGCACCGAGCTGACGCCGTCGCAGGAGGACGCGCTCGAGGCCTACATCGAGGACGGCGGCGGCTTCCTCGGCATCGGCGACGCGTCGCGGGCGCAGGAGCGGTCGGAGTGGTTCACCGGGCTGATCGGCACCCGGCCGGTCGGCGCGCTGCCGGACCCGCTCGACGTCGCCTCCGTCAGCGCCACCGCGAACAACCCGCCGAACGAGGACGCGCCCAAGGTCGTCGACGGCGACGTCAACACCAAGTGGCTCGGCTTCGTGCGGACGGCGCAGATCACCGTGCGGCTCACCGCGCCGGCCGCGGTGAACCAGTACGCGCTGGCGTCGGCCAACGACGCCGCCGGCCGCGACCCGCAGGACTGGACGCTGCAGGGCTCGAACGACGGGACGACCTGGACCGACCTGGACCGGCGCACCAACGAGGACTTCCCGGAGCGGTTCCAGACCAAGGCGTACACGTTCGAGAACACCACGGCCTACGAGTACTTCCGGCTCGACATCACCCGCAACTCCGGCGACAGCATCACCCAGCTGGCCGAGTGGCAGCTGTTCGCCGGCGAGGTCGTCGAGCCCGAGCCGGTGCAGCCGCAGGAGGCGACGGTCAGCATCGTCGACCGCCAGCACCCGGCCAACGACGGCCTGCCGCTGACGCTGACCCTCACCGACCGCTGGACCAATTGGTCGCCGAACCCGGTCGGCACGGTGCACACCGTCGCGCAGGTGCAGGAGCACACCTACGACCCCGGTGACGGCGCGAACGGCGCGTTCCACCCGGTGTCGTGGTGCCGTGACTACGACGGCGGCCGCTCTTTCTACACCGGCATGGGCGGCACGGCGGAGAGCTGGTCCGAGGCGGAGTTCCGCAGTCACCTGACCGGCGCGCTGCAGTGGACCACCGGCCTCGTGCGCGGCGACTGCCAGGCCACCATCGGCGCCAACTACGACATCGAGCGCCTGTCGGCACCCAACCAGCCCGGCCAGCTGGACCAGAACGGCGAGCCGCACGGCCTGGACGTCGCCGCCGACGGCACCGTCTTCTACATCGGCAAGGCGTCCTGCGCCACCGGTCCCGTCGTCCCGTGGGAGAACCCGAACGTCGGCCGCGGCTGCGGCACGATCCACCAGTGGGACCCGGAGACGGGTGATGTGAAGCAGCTGACCTCGCTCGACGTCTTCGGCAACCGCGGCAGCGGCGGCGAGCTGATCAAGACCGAGGAGGGTCTGGTCGGCATCGCGCTCGACCCGGCCTTCATGGACAACGGCTGGATGTACGTCTACTGGATGCCGTACGAGTCGATCGACAAGGTGCGCCGCGTCGGCGATCGGACGGTGTCGCGGTTCACGTACGACCACGAGACCGCGGAGATCGACCTCGACAGCCGCAAGGACCTGCTGTCCTGGGAGACCCAGATCCACAGCTGCTGCCACGCCGGCGGCGGCATGGACTTCGACTCCGAGGGCAACCTGTACATCGGCGTCGGCGACAGCAACTCGTCGGAGAACACCGCCCCTTCGGGGAGCCCGCTGCGCGGCTACTCGGGCAACGACTGGACCCGCGAGTTCGCCGGCATCTCGTTCCAGGACGCCCGCCGCACGTCGGGCAACACGAACGACCTGAACGGCAAGATCCTGCGGATCCACCCGGAGCCCGACGGCACGTACACCATTCCCGAGGGCAACCTGTTCACCGGTCAGGAGGAGGGCGGCGGCAAGACCCGCCCGGAGATCTACGTCATGGGCGTGCGCAACATCTCGACCCTCTACGTCGACCCGGTGACGGACTATCTGCACGCCGCGTGGGTCGGCCCGGACGCCTCCAACCCGAGCCCGGACCTGGGCCCGGCGAAGTACGAGACGGCGACGATCATCACGTCGGCAGGCAATCAGGGCTGGCCGTTCTGCATGGGCAACCGGCAGCCGTACCGCGATCGCAGCAACACCGACGCGTCGGTGTTCACCGGCTGGTACGACTGCAAGGGCAACCTGCTGAACACCTCGCCGCGCAACACCGGCCTGGTGGACATCCCGGACGCCCGCGACAACATGATCTGGTACTCGCCGAGCGGCGGTAACCCGGTCTTCCCGGACCGTGGCAACGGCATCCCGACGTACACCAACGCGACCGCCGAGTACACGTTCCCGTACCTGCGTGGTGGCTGCCAGGCCATCATGACGGGGCCGACGTTCCGTGAGTCGCTGGTCGACCCGGACAGCGAGATCTCGTGGCCGTCCTACTGGGAGGGCAAGTGGATCCTCGGTGACGAGTGCGGCGCCAACAACCGGGTCGCCGTCACCGTCGACCCCGAGGGCATAGAGGAACAGGCCCCGCCGCTGTTCGCGGAGAGTCTGCTGTCGATCATCCCGCAGGGCGGAGCGAACGACCGGCTGCAGAGCTGGATGATGACCTCGCGGTTCGGTCCGGACGGCGCGCTGTACATGTCCGACTACAGCAGCGGCTTCTTCAGCCTCACGCCCAACCAGAAGCTGATCCGCGTCGTCTACAACGGCGGCCCGGCCACCCCCGTGGCCACGGCGTCGGCGACGGCCGTGCAGAACAAGCCGCTGACCATCGCCTTCACCGGCGCCCGCTCCGGCGGCGTGTCCTACGCGTGGGACTTCGGCGACGGCGGGACGTCTGACGAGGCCAACCCGCGGCACACCTACGGCGCGGTGGGCACCTACACCGCGACGCTCACCGTCACGTACGCGGACGGCGAGACCATGACCACCGAGATCGACGTCACCGTCGGGTGCGCCGTGCCGGACGACCGCGACACCGTCTGGCTGCGCGACACCGACACCGGCGTGGCGAACGACGTCGTCGGCGAGGGCTGCACCATCAACGACCTCATCGACGACGAGAGCAGCTGGCCGAACCACGGCCAGTTCGTCCGGCACGTCACCGACACCGCGAACGGCCTGGCGGCGGACGGTGTCATCACGGCGCGCGAGAAGGCGACGCTGACCCGGCTGGCCGCGGCGTCCGAGATCGGCACGCCGGGCGACACCGGCTGGGACGCCATCTTCGACGGGACCGCCGAGTCCCTCGAGGGGTGGTCCCAGGCGCCGGGCGGCTTCTTCGAGCTGCAGGACGACGGGACGATCATCAGCCGCGGCGGACTGGGCATGCTCTGGTACGCCGAACGGGAGTTCGCCGACTACTCCGTCCGGCTGCAGTTCCGCGACGTCTCCGCCGGCAACACCCGGGCCAACAGTGGTGTGTTCATCCGGTTCCCGAACCCGAACACCCCGCTGGCGGAGCGGCCCGAGTGCGGCCGGATCGGCGCCGCGGCGACGTCGCCGGCCTGGGTCGCGATCTACTGCGGCCAGGAGATCCAGATCTACGACGGCACCACCGGCGAACCGCAGAAGACCGGGTCGGTCTACAACTTCGACCCGATCGCGCTGCCCGGCTCCGGCGCCACGCCCAAGGGCGAGTGGAACGACTACGAGATCCGGGTCGAGGGTCAGCACTACACGATCATCCGCAACGGCGTGGTGATCAACGAGTTCGACAACACGCCCGGCAAGCAGTCGTCTCGTGCGGGTGACCCGCCGACCGACCTGCGGCAGTTCCTCAGCGGATACATCGGGTTGCAGAACCACGGCAACAACGACCTGATCGAGTTCCGCAACATCCGAGTCCGGGAGCTGTAGGACCCGGCGGGCCTCGGCCGCCGGGACGCTCGGCGTCTCGCGGATTCACGAAAGAGGTGCGGCACTTGATGCTTCAACGACTCTGGGCGGACCTCACCGGCCGCCATCCCTCGACGGGCCGGTCCGGCCGCCGGCGGGTGACGCCCCAGGGCGTCGTCGTCGCGGTGCTGACCGTGGCCCTCATGGCGGTCGGCCTCGTGCCGGCGGCCGCCGCCCTGCGCGGCGCGCCGGCGGCCGCGTCGACGCCGTCGCAGGCTTCATCCGCGGCTTCGGCGGACGCGGGCGCGGAGGCGGCCGAGACCGCGGCCGCGCAGACGCTGACCTGGACCGCCAACAACAGCGTGACGGCATACGCGTCGGCGCCGGCCACGGCGGTCGCCGGGCCGACGACGATCGTCTTCGAGAACAGCGTGGCCACCGGCAACACCAGCGGCATGCCGCACACGCTGACGTTCGACACCAGCGACCCGCAGTACAACCAGGACGTGAACCTCGACATCACCGCGAACCCGTTCGACGCGAACGGTGGGCGCCACCAGGCAGAGGTCACTCTCACCCCCGGTGTCTACCGGTACTTCTGCGCGTTCCCCGGCCACGGCTCGATGACCGGCCTACTGGTCGTCAGCGGCGCCGAGGACACCACCCCGCCGGACGTGTCCGCGTCCGTGGCGGGCGATCAGAACGCCGAGGGCGACTACATCGGCTCGGCCACCGTCACGGTCAGCGCGACCGACAGCGGGTCGGGCGTCGACACCGTCGAGTACAACCTGGACAACGGCGGCTGGCAGGCGTACGCCGCACCGCTGCAGGTGACGGCGATCGGCACGCACACGGTGCAGTACCGGGCGACGGACAACGCCGGGAACGTGGCGCCGGTGGAGTCGGTGTCGTTCACCGTCGTCGAGCCGGAGCCGGAGGACACAACCCCGCCGGACATCTCCGCGTCGGTGGCCGGCGAGCGCGACGACGAGGGCAACTACGTCGGCTCGGCGACGGTGACCGTCACGGCGACGGACGCGGAGTCCGGGGTCGCGTCGGTGGAGTACGCGCTGGACGGCGGCGCGTACCAGCCCTACACGGCGCCGGTCCAGGTGACGGCGATCGGCACGCACACGGTGCAGTACCGGGCGACGGACAACGCCGGGAACGTGGCGCCGGTCGAGTCGGTGTCGTTCACCGTCGTCGAGCCGGAGCCGGACGACACCACCCCGCCGGACATCTCCGCCGCGGTCTCTGGTGACCAGAACCCCGAGGGCGACTACGTCGGGTCGGCCACGGTGACGATCAGCGCGTCCGATGCGGGCTCGGGTGTCGCGTCGGTCGAGTACAGCCTGAACGGAGCCGCGTTCGCCGCGTACACCGCGCCGGTGGTGGTCTCGTCGGTCGGCGACCACGTCGTCCAGTTCCGCGCGACCGACAACGCCGGGAACCTGGCGCCCGTGGAGTCGGTGCAGTTCACCGTCGTCGAGCCGGAGCCGGACGACACGACGCCGCCGGACGTCTCGGCGGCCGTGACCGGCGAGCAGAACGACGAGGGCGACTACGTGGCGTCGGCGACCGTGACGATCACCGCCACCGACGCGGAGTCGGGCGTCGCCTCGATCGCCTACGCGCTGGACGGCGGCGCGTTCCAGCCGTACACGGCCCCCGTGGTCGTGACGGCGCTGGGCGACCACACCGTGCAGTACCGCGCCACGGACAACGCCGGCAACACCTCGCCGGTCGAGTCGGTGCAGTTCACCGTCGTCGAGCCGGAACCCGACGACACCACCCCGCCGGACGTGTCCGCCGCGGTGGCAGGTGACCAGAACGAGGACGGCGACTACGTCGGGTCCGCGACCGTCACGGTGACCGCGACCGATGCGGGCTCGGGCGTGGCGTCGGTGGAGTACAACCTCGACGGGGCAGGCTTCACGGCGTACACGGCGCCGCTGGTGGTGACCGCGTTCGGCGACCACACGGTGCAGTACCGCGCGACCGATAACGCGGGCAACGTCGCACCGGTCGAGTCGGTGTCGTTCACCGTCGTCGAGCCGGAACCCGACGACACGACCCCGCCGGACGTGTCCGCGGCCGTGGCCGGTGACCAGAACGAGGACGGCGAGTACGTCGGGTCGGCGACCGTCACGGTGACGGCGTCGGACGCGGGGTCAGGCGTCGCCTCGATCGCCTACGCGCTGGACGGCGGCTCGTTCCAGCCGTACACCGCACCGGTCGTCGTGACCGCCACCGGCGACCACGTCGTCCAGTACCGCGCGACCGACAACGCCGGCAACACCTCGCCGGTCGAGTCGGTGGCCTTCGCCGTCGTCGAGCCGGAGCCCGACGACACCACCGCGCCGGACACGTCGGCGTCGGTCGCGGGATCGCAGAACCCCGCGGGCGACTACATCGGATCGGCGACGGTGACCGTCACCGCGTCGGACACCCAGTCCGGCGTGGCGTCGATCGAGTACAACCTGGACGGCGCCGGGTTCGTGGCCTACACCGCACCGGTCGTCGTCTCTGCCGTCGGCACCCACACGGTGCAGTACCGGGCGACGGACAACGCCGGCAACGTCGCGCCGGTCGAGTCCGTCACGTTCGCCGTGGTCGCGCCGGAGCCGGACGACACCACGCCGCCGGCGGTGGCCGGGACGGTGTCCGGCGAGCAGAACCCGGACGGTGCGTACGTCGACTCGGCGACCGTGACCGTCACCGCGACGGACACCCAGTCCGGCGTGGCGTCGGTGGTCTACTCGCTCGATGACGGCGCGTTCGTGCCGTACACCGGGCCGGTCGTCGTCTCGTCCGTCGGCGAGCACACCGTCCGGTACCGGGCGACGGACAACGCGGGCAACGCGTCGGAGGTGGGTGCGGTGACGTTCACCGTCGTCGAGCGCGACGGCGACGCCTGCCCCGACTCCGACACCCGCCCGACGGTGGTCATCGGCGACCTCGACTCGCTCGTGGCCAACGTCGACAGCGGCGACGGCTGCACGATCAACGACCTCATCGACGACGAGGGCGAGTGGCCGAACCACGGCGCGTTCGTCCGGCACGTCACCGAGGTCGCGAACGAGCTGGTCGCCGAGGGCGTCATCACCAGCCGGGAGCGGGGCATGCTGACCCGCACCGCGGCCGCGTCCGACGTCGGCACGACGCCGCCCGCCGAGCCGGCCGCGGCGAAGGCCAGCTCGTCGGCGGCCGCCGAGCCGTCCGCCGAGGACGCGCCCGCGCACCACGCCGGACACCACTAGGAGGATGACCACGGACGCCCCGGGGACCGCAGCCCCGGGGCGTCCGCCTGTCCCCGTCAGCCGGTCCGGGTGGCCGGTGCCACGCCGCCGTCGAGGTAAGGTTCTCGGGCGCGAGCAGTTCGCTCGCCGCTCCCGGGGCGGTAGCTCAGCCGGTTAGAGCAGGGGACTCATAATCCCTGGGTCGTGGGTTCGAGTCCCACCCGCCCTACACAGTTCGCCCAGCTCAGAGCGTGCTCTTTGCCGCACGCTAGTGCAGCATGTCGCGTCGTGGTGCCTCTTGTGGTGCGAGTTGCCGCACGATCGCCTCATGACGGCTCCTCCGTCGCTCCGGATCGCGTCACCTAGCCGTTGCCCGCATCCGGCGACGACAACAGCACCTCCACGAATCCGAGGCGACGGCTGGTCCTCCGGCCCCCTGACCCGCCGCCATCGATGAGTGGTGGGGTCTGAGCTCAGCTGGACTCGGCGATGACGATGAGATTCTGCTGGTAGCCGCCTGCGTCGGGGTCGAAGGCGCCGGTGCAGGTGATGAGCGCGAGCCGTGGGGGGCCGGTGCTGGTGAACAGGCCGGCCGGGAGACCGTCCTTGTCATGACGGCTCAGACCGATGACGACGTAGTGGTGGACGCGCCCGTCCGCGGTCGTGACGGTGATCGGTGTCTTCGGCGGTATCGAGGCCAGTTCGGCGAAGATCCCGGCGCCGTGTTCGGCGGTGTCGACGTGACCGGCGATGACGACGGTCCCGGACGGGCTGCCGGGCGCCGGTCCGGGTGCCCACCAGCCGCCGGCGTCCGGGGTCCGCGGGAGCTCCATGCTGCCGTCGGCCAGGATGCCGACCGGTTCCAACGGGACATCCTGGCCCAGCAGCGACAGTCGCACGGGTGCGGCGCTTGCGGCCCGCGGCGTGGGCGAGGCGACCGGCCGGGTCGCCGTCGGACCCGATGACGCCGCCTCAGCGGCCGCGGCGGCGGTGCGGCCCGCACGTGTGCCGAGATCTGCCGTGTCCGCGCCCACCGTCGGCGTGTCGCCGTCAGGAACCGGATCGGCCGTCGCGGCGAGGTTCGCCGCGACGGCCAGCAGCGTGGTCCCCAGCGCGAGCCCGCCCGCGGCAACGACCCGCCGAGCGTCGACCCGGCCGGGGTGGCGGGTCATGCTCGGCGGCGCAACGCGGCCACGCTGACGGCGATGACGACCAGACCGCAGCCGGCCACGATCCACGGCAACGGCCCGGCGCCGTTCTGCCAGGCGGCCTGCCCGCCGGTGCCGGCATTGACGCCGTCCGGTGCGGGGGCCTCCCCGGACTCGAGCATCGTGAGGTGCTTCTGGATGACCGGGGCGGCGTTCTCGGCCAGCGCGATGACCTCCGCGTTGCTGCCGTTCTGGATCTCCTGCTCGCCCAACGCGAGGGCGGCCTGGTGGCCGGCGATCTGCAGCTGCGTCCACGCCTGGTCGAACGCGGCGCCCTGCTGGGCGGTGACCTCGGCCAGTTGGGCCTGCTGCTCCGCGGTCGGCTCGGCTGGCAGCTCGACGCCGTGAGCGTCGGCGACATGGCGCACGGACTCGTCGAGCGTGGTGTGGTCGGTGATCAGCATCTGACCTTGGGCGCGGACCAGCTCGGTCGCCGCCTGGTTCACCGCAGCTTCACCGGCGGCGATCTCGGCCAGGTTGTTCTGGTGGGCCTGCACGAGGAAGGCCTGGTCCTGTTCGGACAGCTGCTGTTGTGCCTGCGCGGACAGCGGGACGACGCTCAACACGAGCGCCCCGGCGCCGGCTGCGGCCAGTCGTAGGGCACGCACAATGTTCCCCTCTCAGAGAGTCGATCCGGATGTGCCGAAGCAATGCCCAACCCCGCCGCGTTCATGCGCAGCCGCGGGGTCGCCCGCTCATGGTGGTGTGACGGGCCGGCACATGTGCATAGCTGTTGCGGCGCAGGGTATTGAGCGCTGCGCGGTCCGCGTAGCCGCCCGTGGCAGAGCTTCTCGGGGTGCGCCGTCAGTCGTACGACCGATCACCAGCGAATGTGGACCGGCGGTTCCAGGAGCCGGGGCAGGACGGGGAGGCAGCAGTTGATGTCCATCGACGATGACAACAAGGGAGCGACCGTGGACGACCGAGAGATCGAGAAGCGGCTACGTGCCGTGGAGACCGCACAGGCGGCCGGTGCAGCAGCGCTGACAGGTGCTCAGGCCACTCAGGCCGCCGCGCATGCCGGTTCCAGCGCCACGATGGCGGCCATGCAGGCCGGCAACATGGCCACGATGGTCGCCGGCGGCGTTGGTTTCGTGGTCGGCATCTTCCTGGGAATCGCCATCCGCTCAGGGCGCTGACCGCGTGACCCCACTCTGGGCGTCATCGGCAGTGGGCGGCGAACTGGGCCGCGGTGCACGCGATCGCTCGCACTGGTAGGCCTCCAAATGGAGCGTTCCATTCGAGTCGGCTCATGGCACCACCCAGGCCCGCCAGCAACCGAACACGCTGGATGCCGGCGAGCGATTGCGGTACGACCCGCTGGAGCGCACGCTGGCACCGGTGGTGGTGGTCAGGGTTGGTTCCGCTGGCCCACTGACCCCCGCCGGACGAAGTCGCGCAGGGCACGCGGGACGCTGCGGCGCCGCAGCACGGGGGTCGGGGCCGCGGCGGCCTCACGCATTCCATCGATGATCTCGCGCAAGACCGTCATGGCATCGACGCTAGGCGACCAGCCGAGCTCACGGGAAGCCCGCGAGCAGTCGAGCAGCGGCAGCGCGAACCCCATGTCCAACCACCCGGTGTCCACCGGCTGGAGCCGGGCGTGCCAGGCCGCGGACATCACCGTGCGCACGACGAACGACGGCACGTGGATCGGGCGGGCTCCGAGCACCTCGGCGATCCGGTCGGTCCTGATCGGCGGCTCAGCGGACAGGTTGAACGCGCCGCCGACCATCCGGTCCAGCTCTTGGGCGATCGCGTCGGCCACGTCATCGGCGTGAACCACCGGGAAACGAAGGCCTCGGTCGAGCGGGACGACAGGGATGTGGTCGAGCAACTTCGCGGGGACGATCGCCGGTAGGCCGTAACGCAGCAGCGCGCTCCCCGCCGTCCTCTGCCCGACGATGCCGGGTCGCATCCGGCTGATCAAAGTGCTGTGGCCGGTCGCCTCGTGCCGGTCGAGGAGCCGCTCGGCCGCGGCCTTGTGGACGCTGTAGCGCGAGCTGGGCACCCCGCCGGTCGGCCAGGACTCGTCGACGTGCACGTCGTCGGACTTGGGGGAGTAGGCGGCGACCGAGGACATGTGCACGAGGTGCGGTACGTCGGATGCGGTGGCTGCCTCCAGGACCCGCCGGGTGCCGCCGACCCCGAGTTCCTCGAGGTACTTCAGGTCATGGGAGGGTTGAAAGCCCCACGCCAGGTGGACGACTGCGTCGGCCCCACGGCATGCCTCGACGAGTGTGTGCACGGCCTCGTCGAGGCTGAGGTCGACCGCGCGCCACTCGACCGCGCCGCCGCCCGGCACGACCTCGGGGTCGTCCGGCAGTCGACGGGCCAGACCGACGATCTGGTGACCGCCGGCCCGTATGAGCCGACGCAGCAGCGCGGTGCCGATGTTGCCGGTCGCGCCAGTGATGACGATTCTCATGGTGAACCTCCGTGGCCTGCCGCCGATGCATGCCGGCGGTCCCTTCCGGCGGAAACTGGCAGCACGCGGCGGCGGTTCGCTCCATCTCGCCGTTCGCACGGTCGCGCTCGTGCCGCGACGGGTTCGGATGGGCCGACTTCCCAGGTTCCGCCTGCTCGTTGGTGCCGTCAGCGGGTGTCCATGACGAACCAGCGGACAGGGGCCTTCCCATACCCCACTCTTTTCCGGACAGACACACCTGCGTCATTCCGTTTCACGCGGCGACAGTCGCGACCCAGCCGGCGAAGGACGACGACGGTGCTGCGGATCCAACGGATCGGCACTGGATGCATCGCGTGGGCTCCGGGGCCTGTTTAGGAAGCGGCGACTCGGGCACCGTTTCGTGCATGAACACAGATGGCCGCGCGCAGGCCTTCGCCGATGCTTTGAAACGGTTCGAGGAGAGCGGCGACCCAGACGAGCTCGTCGCTTGCTTCGCCGAGTCGCCCGAGCTGGTCCGATCCGAGAGCAACCGGTCCACTCCGCAGGGCGTGACCGAGTTCTGGAGCAGCTACCGCAACCAGTTCTCGCAGGTGCGCACCGATTTCACGACGATCCAGGAAGGCGGCGACCTCGCAGTGCTCGAGTGGCGCACTCGTGGTCGGTTGGATGCTGGCCGGTCGATCGAGTACGACGGTGTTTCGGTGCTGACATTCGACGACGAGGCCAAGGTGCGCCGGTTCGCCACCTACTTCGATACCGCGGCGTTCCTTCCTGCTCAGGAGTGACGGGGCGAGCGTTGACCTCGAGTGCGTCCGAGCTGCGGGAGCGGGCGGTCCGAGGGTTCCGGTGGGGCCGGTCGGCTGCCGGAGGTGCGGGCGGCCCGCGCCGGTACCGCTCGCCGTCGGCGAGCTGGCCACGTCGTTCACCGAGGCCGAGCTGACCGGCGTGCGCGGGCCCGACGCCGGCCTCGCCGCGCCGTGACGGCTCCGGCTCGTCGTCAGGCCGACTCGCGGCGGCGGAGCTGGGCCGAGAACATCACCTCCTGCGGGTCGGGCGGGCGTTAACGCATGTATGTGCAGCAATGCCGACGCAGGCCTCGCACATGGGACTGCAAGAGGCGGTCGCACTCAGTGCCTTAAGCGGGCACCAAGCGCACTTCTGCTCGATGCCAAGCGCGCCGCCCGAGGCTGGAGCGCATCCAGACCACGGCGCGAGGCGCCAATTCGACAAGGGAGACAGCATGCGACGAGCAATCCTCGGCGTCGCGGCCATCGCAGTACTCGCACTGGCCGGGTGCGGCGATGCCAGCACTACACAGCCGCAAACGGCGCCGGCCGCGGCGGCACAGGAGCGCGCGGCCAGCGCGGCCGAGCAAGACGCCTACGTGGCATTCTTGACGGCCCGGGCCGGACAGAAGGCCGGCGGCCACGGCGGCGCGCATGAGGTTCAGCCGTCCATCGACGTGGTCATGCTGACACCGCGCAGTGAGTTCACCGACGACGTCACCGGGCAGTTCAAGGTCAAGCTCGACGGGACGGCGACCAACGTCCTCAAGATGCCCGACCCGTCTCGTACCGCGGCCGCGCAGATCACGGTGCAGCCCGGTGCGCGCTTCCCCTGGCACACCCACCCTGGCCCGGTGATCGTCAACGTCATCGAGGGTGAGCTGACCTACGTGCAGGGAACTGACTGTGTCGAGCGGCCTTATCCGAGCGGCACCGCCTTCGTCGACCCGGGCAACGGCACCGTGCACACGGCGTTCAACTCCGCCTCGGAGGGCGTGACGGTCGTCGTGGCGACCTTTTTCGATGTCCCGGCGGAGGGACCGCTGACCATCACCGAGGGCGTGGCGGCGCCTGCCGACTGCGAGGTCGAAGCAGGAGCCCACGGTTCCCATTGACGTGATCGGAGCGAAGGAACCTGGCGCCGGTCAGCTCGGGACTTCACCGGCCGGCACCGGTACCTTCGAGTAGGTGGGTAGCACGCCCACAAAATGGGGGGTACCGGTGGAGTACCGGGCGTTGGGTCCGCTCTCCGCTCTTCGCAACGGGGCGGAGCTGGTCCTTGGTGGACCGCGGCAACGCCTGGTGCTCGCCGTGCTCCTGACCCACGCGGGCGAGACCGTGTCGCAGGATGCCCTGATCGACGCGGTCTGGGCCGGAGCGCCGCCGGAGGGAGCCCGCAGCTCGCTCCACGTGTACATCTCCACCCTGCGTAAGGAACTCGGGAGCGAGCAGATCACGCGCCGTGGCGACGGCTATCGCGTCGATGTCACAGCGGAGTCGTTCGACGTCCTGGCCTTCGAGCATTTCACGGCGGAGGGTCGCCGGCTGCTGCCGGCCGACCCGGTCGCCGCCCGCTCAGCGCTCGCACGGGCGCTCGGGTTGTGGCGAGGAGCGGCGTACGGAGATCTCGGCAGCACTCCGGCGCTGGTCCCCGAGGTGGCGCGCATCACGGAACTGCGGTTGACGGCGGTCGAGTACCGCATCGACGCGGATCTGGCCACGGGCAACCATGCGCAAGTGATCGGTGAACTGGAGACCCTGGCGAGGGACAATCCCGTGCGCGAGCGCTTCCGGGCCCAGCAGATGCTGGCTCTCTACCGCTCGGGCCGGCAGGCGGAGGCACTCGGCGTCTACCAGCAGACCCGCACATTTCTCCATGACGAGCTGGGCATCGACCCGTCGTCCGAACTACGCGACCTGCAGCAGCGGATCCTCGAGCAGGATCCCGAGCTGGCGGCTCGAATCGCGCCGGGTGCCGAACGGACGGCAGGCGACGCCGGTGCTTGGATGGTGCGTGGCTACGAGCTTCGCGAACCGCTGGGACAAGGTGACTTCGGTGTCGTCCACCGCGCATACCAGCCCTCCGTGGGGCGCGAGGTGGCGGTCAAGATGGTCCGTCCCGAGTACGCCAACCGTCCCGACTTCGTGCGCCGCTTCGAGTCCGAGGCGCGCACCGTCGCCCAGCTGGAGCACCCCCACGTGGTCCCGCTGTTCGACTACTTCCGCGATCCCAGCGGGGCGTACCTCGTCACGCCGCTGATGCGGGGCGGCAGCCTGTCCGAGGCACTGCGCAGAGGAGGCTGGAACCTGCCACCCGCGCTACGGCTTCTGGACCAGGTGGGGGATGCACTCTCCTATGCCCACCGGCATGGCGTCGTCCACCGCGACGTCAAGCCGGCCAACATCCTGCTCGACGACGACGGCAACGCGTATCTGTCCGACTTCGGCATCGCCGCCCGGCTGACCGACGACGCGGGTGCACCGATGACGACCTCGTTGTCCTACGTACCGCCGGAGGAGGTCAGAGGCGAGCCGCACGGTCCGGTCTCCGATGTGTTCAGCCTCGGAGTCTTGATCTTCGAGCTACTCACCGGCGAACGGCCACCAGCGAGGCGGCCGCTGCCATCGATCGCATCCGTCCGGGCCGGCCTGCCCAACGAGTTGGACGACGTACTGAGGCGAGCGACCGACGACCAGCCTGCCAACCGGTATCCGCGGATCGACGATCTGCTGCGTGCGGTCCGACAGGCGCTCGGGGCCGACATCGTCGCGGCCGCCGCGCCAGCGGATCGGCGGCGCTCCGCCGAGCCGATCCGTAACCCGTACAAAGGGCTGCGCGCCTTTCTCGAGTCCGACGCGCTGGACTTCCACGGGCGTGACTCCCTGATCGACGAGCTGCTGAAGGCGGTGCGCTCCAGCTCGGTCGTGTCCGTCGTAGGCCCATCGGGCAGCGGCAAGTCGTCAGCCGTCCGGGCCGGCCTCGTCCCGCGGCTGAGAGCCGGTGGGCTGCCCGGCTCGCGCGCATGGCTGGTGACCAACATGTTCCCGGGGTCCTACCCGTTCGAGGAACTGGCCGCGGCGCTCCTGCGGGTCGCCGTCGATCACCCGCCCGGGCTGGTGGACGACCTCAGCTCGGACGACCACGGGTTGCTTCGAGTCACCAAGCAGATCCTGCCCGCTGACGACAGCCGGCTGGTTCTGGTCATCGACCAATTCGAGGAACTGTTCTCCGCGGTGGCGTCGGAGTCGACCCGGCGGCTGTTCCTGGAGAACCTCGTGGCGGTCGCCGCAGACCAGCGCAGCCGGATCCGAGTCGTCCTGACCATGCGAGCCGACTACTTCCACCGGCCGCTCGAGTACCCCGAGTTCGCCTCGGTCCTCACCGACGGCTTGGTCACGGTGGCCCCGATGGCTGCCGAAGGCTTGGCTCAGGCCATCGCGGCGCCCGCACGTGCCGTCGGCGTCGAGGTCGAGCCAGGCCTGGTTGGCCGGGTCATCGCCGACGTGGAGAACCAGCCCGGCGGCCTGCCGCTCCTGCAGTACGCCCTGACCGAACTGTTCTCGGCCCGCGACGATGACCAGCTGACCATCGCTGGGTACGAGGCCACCGGAGGAGTCGTCGGTGCGCTGGGCCGGCGCGCTGAGGCGCTCTACTCGGAACTGGCTCCCAGCGGGCAGGAGGTCGCCCGGCAGCTCTTTCTCCGGCTGGTCACGGTCGACGAGGAGGCCGCGGGCGACACCCGGCGCAGGGTGCGGCAGTCGGAGCTCTCCAGCCTCGCCGTCGACCAGCCGGCGCTGGAGCTCGCCGTCAACCAGTACGGCACGTTCCGGCTGCTGTCGTTCGACAACGACCCGGTCACCCGAGGACCAACGGTCGAGGTGGCCCACGAGGCCCTGCTCCGGGAGTGGCCCCGGCTGCGTGACTGGATCGACGAGCAGCGAGAGGACCTTCTGCTCCACCGGCGGGTCAACACGGCCACCCGCGACTGGCTCGAGTCCGATCGTGACTCGAGCTTCGCGCTGCATGGCTCCCGGCTCGAGCAGGCGCTGGCCTGGCAGGGACGTACCGGCATCGCGCTGTCCGCTGAGGAGCAGGAGTACCTGGCCGCCAGCCGGGACCTGCGTGACGCCCAGGCCGCGGCGTCGCGCCGGCGCCGAGGACGGCTGCGCCTCGTGATGGTCGCCGGCCTGATCGCGTTTGCCGTGGCCGCCGCGGTCGCGATGGTCCAATGGCGAAGTTCGGACCGCGAAGCACGGGTCGCCGGCGCCCGCGAGCTCGCTGCCGCCGCCGTGGCCAACCTCGCGGAGGATCCGGAGCGCAGCATCCTGCTCGCCCTCGAGGCGGTCGACGTCACGCGGGACGCGGACGGCACCGTGCTGCGGGAAGCCGAGGAGGCGTTGCGCCGGGCCGTGAAGTCGACCCGGATCGTGCACACGGTCCCGCAGGGCGGCTTCGTCATGGCTGTCAGCAGTGACGGCTCCCGAGTCGTGGTCGGTGGATTCGACCAGCCCGTCACGGTGTGGGATCTCCGGACCGGCGAGGAGTTGCTCTCCTTCCCCGACACCCAGGGAGCATCGGGCGTCGCCTTCAGCCCGGACGACATGACGGTCGCCACCACTCACGACGACGGCACGGTGCGGGTCTGGGACGCGATCACCGCTGCGGAGCTCCGGACCATCCACGGCCACTCCGGCGGTGCGAATCACCCGGCCTTCAGTCCGGACGGCCAGCAGCTTGCGACAGGCGGCGCGGACGGGACCATCCGGATCTGGGACCCCGCCACCGGCCAGGAGCTCAGTCAGCTGAACGGCACCGAGCCGGATGTCTTCCGCGCGGCCTTCAGCCCGGATGGAAGCCGGCTCGGGAGCATCAACAGTGCCGGGGTGGCGCAGGTCTGGGACCTGGCTTCGGGCGAGGTGGAGGTAACCCTCGAGGGCTACCACTGGGGCGTGGAACGCGTCGTCTTCAGCCCGGACGGCGCCACCCTCGGCACCGCCGGCGTGGACGGCACGGCCCGGCTGTGGGATGCGCGCTCCGGCACACAGGTGGGGATCCTGGCGACCCCGTCACCGCTCTGGACCGTTGCGTTCAGTCCGGACGGCAGGCGAGTAGCCACCGGGGGCAGCGATGCCATCGCCCGCGTGTGGGACGTCGATACCGGACGCCAGCTCCTGGCGCTCGCCGGCCACTCGGTCGGTATCCGTGACCTCGCCTTCGCGCCGGACGGCACGAAGCTGGTGACGACGGGTTTCGACGACACCACGCGGGTGTGGGACGTCAGCGTGGGTGGTGGCCGGGACCTGTTCACGGTTCCCGGCGTCGAGGAGATCTTCGCGGGGGTGGCATTCAGCCCGGACGGCACGACCTTCGCCGCCCCCGCCGAACCGTCCGGCGTGAACGTCTGGGACGCGGCGACCGGCGAGAAGATCATCACGCTGACTGGCCACGAGCCCGCCCTGACGACGGTGGCCTTCAGCCCCGACGGCACGCTGCTGGCAGCCGCGTCCGACGCTTCCTTGACCCAGCCGGTGTGGGATCTGCGCACCGGTGAGTTGCTCTTCACGCTTGCCGGCCATGAGGGATCGGCTCGCACGGTGACCTTCAGCCCGGACGGCCGGCAACTGGCAACGGCCAGCGAGGATGGCACCGTCCGGCTCTGGGACGCCGCCACCGGTGAGCCGCAGGACACACTGCGGCTGGCCGGCGGTACCTCGTGGACCGTCGCCTTCAGCGCGGACGGCCGCTACCTGGCAGCGGGTGAGCAGAACGGCGCGGTCACCATATGGGACGCGGCTACCCTGCGGCACGTCCGGACGATAACCACCGACCAGGGACCCATCGAGGGAGTCACCTTCGGCCCGAGCGGCCGGCTGTACACGGCGGGCACCGACGGCAGCGCCAGGGTGTGGGACGCCGAAACAGGCGCGGAACTGCTCACCCTGCGCGGCCACGACGTCGTGGTGAGTCAGATAGCCGTCAGCCAGGACGAGACCCGGGCCGCCACGACCAGCGACGACGGCACGACGAAGCTCTGGGACCTGGCGACGGGTCAGGAATTGCTCACGCTGCACGGCCACGACAGGCTCGTCTTCGGTGTCGACTTCAGCCCGGACGGCCGGTTGCTAGCGTCCGCCAGTCCGGACGGGACGGTGGCCGTTCATCTGCTGCCCATCGACGAGTTCGTCGAGCTCGCCCGCAGTCGGGTCACCCGGACTCTCACCGACGACGAATGCCGGCAGTTCCTGCACGTGGACAGTTGCCCTCGAGACTGACGCCACGTCCAACCCCGGGCGCAAACACACCTCGGCCCATCATGTGTCGCTGGAGGCCGACAGCGGCGATGCCGATTCGGGTTGCTCGGACTTGATCCCAACCTGACCTAGCAGGAGAGACCCATGGTGAAGGCACCCGAGTCACAAGCGAGAGATCATCACTCGTGCGCCGTTCGTCGACGAATCGGTGGGCGGGATGGTGGCGCATCTGTTGCCCGGTAAACGCCAAGATCGACGACATGGGGACAAAGTTGCTGGCAGATGCGTCAGGGACTCGCGTCGGACTTCTCATGATCCCTGGGTCGTGGGTTCGAGTCCCGCCCGCCCTACCAGCAAAGACGTCAACGCGGTGGTGGAGTACGTGGTCACGCCCGCGGTCGCGGCGGCTCGAGCGTCAGCACGCAGGGCACCGCCAAGGGCTCGGCGTGGCGCAGCAGCGCCAGGCCGATGCCCGCTAGACCGGTCATCAGCCCGGGGACTCCCACCTCCCGCGAGACTCCCGTTCGCACCCGGCCGGCGAGCGCCATGCGCGCGACAACTGTTGCCGCGTCCTCGCAGCGCTGCGCGAGTGCGGGGTCGCTGAGGTGCATCGCCGCGAGCCTGAGGAACTCGGCGTTCCCGAGCGCGCCGTGGCACAGCGAGTGGTTGCCGTGCAAGCCGGCACGGACGGTGGCAGCGACCGCGGCGCGGATCTCCGTATCGAGGACGGGGTCGAGGTCGCCGCTCATCCGCATGCCGAGGCGGGCGATGCCGACGCCGGGCGCGCCGTGGCACCACGACACCGAGAACCTCGTCTTGCCGTCGCTCGCTCGCGCGGAATCTCGCAGGTCGGGCCAGTTGCTGGCGGTCGGCGCAAACACCGACCGCTCGAACGCGAGCGCATCCTGCGTTGCGGCGCCGAACGACTCCAAGCCCGTCACAGCCGACAGTCGCGAGAGCGCCCACGAAGCGCCGGCTGCGCCGTGCGCGAACCCGGTCAGTGGTGTCGTCCCTATCCGGCGGTTGACCCAGCCTGCACCCACCGCCTGGCGCGTCGCGCTCCGAACCAGGTGCTCGCCGCATCGCACTGCCAGACGCACAGCCTCGTCAGACGGCTCGATGCCGTGCCGAGCGAGCAAACCGGCGATGAGACCAGTTGCACCACCGATGATGTCGTAAGCCACGTCGCTCTCGACATCGAATTCGGTGCCCCGCACCAGGTCGTCCAGCCGCTGCAGAATGCTCGGATCCTGGAGCAGGGTCGACATGCTCGACAGCGCGTAGAGAGCTCCGCCCCAACCCTCGAACCCGCCTAACGAACGGACGGCGCCGGCACCGAGGCCGCTCAGCACGCTGCTGGCGCCTCGCGCGGCCAGTTCCAATGCCAATTGGTCGCCGGTGAGCCGGCCGTAGTGCGCAAGGAACAGAGCAATCCCCGCGACTCCGTCATAGAGGTCGAGCCCTGTCGGGCCGATCGACCAGCCATTGCCGCTGCGGCGCAGCGTGAGCCATGAGACATTGACCTGCCCTTCCTGGAGGACGGTACACAGCCAGGCTGAAGGGAACGGGCCGACCTCCGCGCCGTGCTGTTGCAGACAGCGCTCGCGGTCGCATGTGCCCAGTTCAGGGGCCAGTGGGGCCGTGGCACGGTTCGTGACACGAAATGGTGTGGATGGTGTTGCTCAGAGCTGCCAAGGCAACGGGAGCCGATGACATAGTTGCTGGTAGTGGCCAGGTGGGCCCCAGTCGGGACTTCTCATAATCCCTGGGTGTTAGCCGCCATTGAAAACGCCGATGATGGCGTCACTGATCACGAGGATCTGGCGGTCACGGGCGCGGTCGTGTGATCGGCGCGGCGACATCGCCGTCGTCACGGCGTCGGCCGCCCCCGCGACGCTGGGCCGGCCCGGGCCGGGCACCGATCACAACGGGCGTGTTGACACCAGCGCCAACTGTTGGCGCTCATGTCAACACCTCCGCGGCCATCACCGGCGCCGGCAGGGATGCGAGCCGCCCCGGCGGGCAGCGCCTGGAATGACCTGCCCCCCATGGCCGGCTCACACCCTCCCTCACCGAGTTGATCATGGAGAAGGTCGGGCTTCCCGCGACTCCAAAGGCGACCTTCTCCATGATCAAGCGTGCCGGTCGTCGTCGCAGTGTGCGACCCATCCGACACCGGACCGATTGTCCACACCTGGTCGTCAACGTCAACGACGACCCATCGTCATCGACAACGGCGGCCAACACCTGTGTCGTGGGTTCGAGTCCCACCCGTCCTACCGGCACAGACACGCCCGTGGCGGATCGGACTTTCAGTGACGCGGTACCAGGAGCCATGAGCCTGCTCATCCAGCCCTGGGAGACGCCGTAGGTGCGGGCAACCTCGCTCTGTGAGCATCCTGCGAGGACGGCGGTGATGACCAGTCCGCGCTTCGACACCGGCCAGAGTCCGACCCGAGGGCCCGGCAGGGATCACGCCATGCCGATGATCCGACACATCCCATTCCGATGTCGTGAGACACCCCGTTCCGATGTGTTGAGCCAGGACACCACCGCGGCACCAGCAGGTCAGTCAGCGTGCCGATCGTCGGAACGAGGTCGAAGAACCACCCTACGACCATGATTCATTTCCAGCGTTCGAGGACGCTGGCCGCAGCCGCGGAGGCTATCCCGCGGCCCGGGTATACGTCCTGGGGATCCGGCACCCAGGTCTGGGCGGACCGCTGATGGTAATCAGCCGTGGCCGCGCGCCGAGGCGACGAAGGGAGCGATACGCCGAGCGAAGTCGTCGAGATCGTCGCCGACCACGACCGCGCCCAGAAGCACCGCGGCGGCGCCGGCGTCCGCGAGTAGCGCCACGTCCGACGGGACGAGCGCATGCTGGCTCGGCACCACGACCGGCACGTCCACGGCTGCCGTGACCGACTCGAGTCGCGCCAGCGTCGCCAGCGACAGTCGGCTGCGGTAGCGCTCCGGTTCCAACGTCGACAGTTCCAGGGCGCGGACGCCCCGCTCCACCAGAGCGCGCGCCTGCTCCTTCCCGTCGCCCGGCCCCAGGGCGACCATCGGAGTGACGGCGCCGCATGCACGCACATAGTCGGGTGGGGCGTCGTCGGCGTACACGTCGAAGTAGTCGAACCCCATCGCTGTCGCGGCCACGGTCTCGTCGGCGGACACGGTGCCGCCGGCACCGGTGACCAGTCCGGTCGGCAGCCCGACGGCGAGAATCTCCTCGAGCCGCGACCGCTCGTCGGCGAGGGAGCCGAAGGTGGTCCCGGAAGCACGGTGCCGGACATTGATGTGGACCTTCAACCCGTCGGCGCCGGCCTGGCGCGCCTGTTCGGCCAGCCGGCGTTCGTTGCGGGGGAGGCTGATGAAGATCGCTGGACGCGATTCGGGCAGCTTCATGCGGCGTCTCATTTCAGCGTGCGTGGCGGTCAGTAGTAGCCGACGTCCGGCCAGGCCAGTTCCATGCCATCGGCGAGCATCCGGTCCTGCAGCTGCGCGACCAGGTCGGGGGTGCCCGTGACCTGGTGCGGTTCCAGGCGTCGGTGGACACAGAACGCGGCGAGCAGTCCGGCCGCCTCGCCGACGGTCCATTCCACCGGGTGCAGGCGATAGCAGCCGTTGGTGATGTGGGTGGTGCTGACGCTCTTCCCGGCCGCGAGCAGATTGCGAATCCGCTGAGGCACCAGCGCCCGTAGCGGTATCTGGAACGGCCACGCGGGGATGTCGATGTAGTTGTCGCCTCCGGTGGAGGGGTGCAGGTCGATCCGATAGGAGCCGACGCCCACGCTGTCGGCGTAGCTCACCGGTCCTGCGTCGCGGACCGCGACAGCCAGGTCCTGCTCGACGATTCGGTACTGTCCCCGGATGCGCCGGGACTCGCGCACGTACGGCTTCATCGCCAGGCCGTCGGCGGTCCCGGCGACGTCGGGCCGCAGCTTCAGGCCGGGCCATCCCGTTCCGCCGTCCGGGCGCGGCGCCTCGACCTGCAGCCAGTACAGGAAGCTCAGGCTCTGGGCGCGTGCCGCGGCCACGTGCGCCGCGTTCCGCTCCTGCGTGCCGCCGATGATCGGACCACCGAGGTAGTCGATCATCGGCCAGTTGACGGCGGTGATGTCGCTGCCGAAGGCGCCCGGCTGGAAGTGGTTCCTGGCCAGGATGCGCCGGAACGTCCACAGCTCGTCCGAGCCGGGGTCCTTGCTCTGGTCGGCGACGATGGCCGCCGGCTCGTCGTCGGGGTTCGGCGCGAAGGCGTAGCGGCGTGGCTCCAGTGTGTGCGGGTGCGGGGCCACCCACCCGAACTGGGCCCCGTGCCAGAACGGAGGCGCGTGGTCGCGCCAGGCGGCGTAGTCGTCCGGCTTGTCGATGGTGTGGTCCTCGCCCTCGTGGTGGGAGACGGCGAAGCACACCGATACCGCCTGCTGGTTGAGCGGGCGTGCCTCGTCGGCGGCGTGCGGCTCGCCGGTGTCGGACCGCGACTCCGTCCCCATGACGTGTTCGGTCCCGGTCAACGGCAGCAGGTCGCCGGTCTCCGTGGCGTCGAGCACGAAGCGGGCGGTCACGCTGAACTCCCGTCCGGTCTCCAGGTCGCGGACATCGACGGCGTCGACGTGGTCCCCGCTGGTATGCGCACCCACGACGATGTGCCGGCGCAGCACCGTGACCGTCCCAGAGGCCTGCCACGGCGCGAGGAGACCGTCGATGACGGCCAGCGCCACCCGCGGCTCGTGGCACAGCGGGCCCACGCGCCCAGCGCCGGGGTTGAGATGGCGGGCGTCTCGCGACGCCGACCGGAGCGGATACCAGCGGCGGTAGTAGTCACGGATGCCGTCGCGCAGACTCCGGTAGCTCGCCGTGCAGCCGAACGACTCGATCCACGGGTGTTCGTCCGGCGGCACGAGCTGCGTGGTGAGCTGGCCGCCCAACCACGGTGTCTCCTCGAGCAGGAGCACATTCGCGCCGCTGCGTGCGGCTGCGAGTGCGGCGGCGACCCCACCCAGCCCGCCACCGGCCACCAAGACGTCCACCCGGCCAATCGTCACTGACGACTCCTGTTCTCTGAATGTGGGCCGCTGGTCTGTCCAGCGACGAACGTGCACGGCAAGGTCACGGTCCGCGGTTCGGCCGCATCCGGTGCCTCGATCTGGCTGATCAGCAGATCGACGGCGAGCGATCCGAGCTCACGGCGGGGAATGCGAAAGCAGGTCAGCGACGGGCCGGGCACGCCGTCGGGCGGGTCGTTGAGTGCCGCCACCGAACGATCGCCCGGCACGTCCAGCCCAAGCTCCTGGAGGATCTGGATCACCTGCAGCGCGACCACCGACTCGTGGGCGAGGAAGGCGGACGCACCCGCATCGAGCAGTGCCCGCACCTCGCCGGTGGAGATCCCGACCTCCTTGGTCACCGGCCCGACGAGGTCCGCCACCTCCAGATCGTGGCGGGCGCGAGCGGCGTGGAAACCGTGGTCGCGGTCGTCCGCCGGCTCGCTCGGAACCGCGGCGGGAAGGTAGGCGATGCGCCGGTGCCCCAGCTCGACCAGGTGGTCCACCACCTGCTCGGTCGCCGCCGCGTAGTCGGCTGTGACGTAGCTGATGTCGTCACCGGGGATATCGCGGCGTCCGACGAGCGTGAAGCTGAATCCCTCGTCGCGTAGGTGGGCGATGTCGTCTCGGTTGGTCTCCTTGCCCAGCAGCACGCAGCCGTCGGCGAGCCGGAGCCGGTTGACGCCGTCGCGGTAGATGGATCTGCCGCCGTCGGTACCCGTCGCGCTGGTGAACAGCACCAGGTCGTAGCCACGGGTCTCGGCCTGTGCCTCGATGCCGACGAGGAACGGGTGGTAGAAGTCGTGGTGGTCCATCGGGAACATCGACTCGAACGTGTAGACGCCGATCAGCCGGTTCACCCCGCCGGCAAGACTGCGCGCCACTGGATCGGCGACGTAGCCGAGCATCCGCGCCACCTCGAGCACGCGCTCTCTGGTCTCGGCCGGGATGCGGACAGTCTCCGACTCTCTGCCGTTGATGACCAGGGAGACGGTGGTCTGCGAGACACCCGCCAGCTTCGCGATGTCCGACTGGCGTATCCGCCGTCTGTACTGCTCGGTCACTGAGGATCAACCCAATCTGCCCGCTGTTTCAACTCGAAGTCGATCTCGAAGGGACGATCCCATGGGAAGCGCACGCTGTGCGGCACGAGACGGAAACGGCGGGCCAGCGGGCCGAGGTCGGCCAGCCGGTCGGCGAGCAGTCCGGCGACGGTCGCAGCCTGCAGCGGGACCATCGCGGCCTGGAGCGGGTCGGCCGTGTCGGCGGCGTTGGCGGAGGCAAGGACCGTCCCGCGCGCGGACGACTGGTAGCCCCAGTCCTCCAGGAAGCGATGGGCCACGGTCCTGGAATGCTCGGCCAGTTGCTCGGGGCAGGTCGTGAGCAGCCGCATGCTGCCCTGGGCGATCGCGCTGCCGATCGTGTTGCCGGCCGTGTTCCATCCCGCGTAGCCGGCCAGCCGGTCCAGCACGCCCCGGCTTCGGAGGGCCGCGACGAGGCTGGGATCGGCGCCGTTCGCGTCGGCGACGTCGGCGACGGTCACCGGGCGGCCGGCCGTCACCAACTCGTGCACCCGTGCCGCGAGCCGAGCGGCACCGGCAGTTTCCGGCTGACCGTCCGGCAGCGGCCAGCGGTACCAGTCCCGCGCGTCGTGGTGCGGTGGATGCACGGCGAGGACCAGGTCGGCCGCGGCGACGTCGCCGGTCACCGCCACGCCCGCCATGCTGAGCTGGTCGGCGATCGTCTGCCGGACAGGCACGTCCTCGTACCGGGCCACGCGGTCGAGGCCACTCTCGTCGGCGCAGACCACGGCGACATTGGGTTGCCGACCGGCATGCTCCAGCAGAGCACGCGTGGTGAGGACTGCCGCCACCTCGTCGGCGCCCGGGTAGCACCGGACCCGGTCGCCCAGCCCGAGCCGCCGGACCCATGCCTGCAGCCATTCCCGTTCACTGGTCGACACCCCTTCGACGGCGCTGTCCTCCACGGCGATCGCCATCCGATCCACGACGCCGTCGACCACCAGGTCCAGACAGCCGAGGTGGAGAGCGTGCTGGCGCAGCCGCCGCGCGAAGAAGTCCGTGACATGTGCGCGGGGGATCGGCGCCACGGCCTGCTCGACCCTTGACTCCTGGCCGTGCTCGGCGCGCCAGAGCTCCCCGGAGAGCGTGAAGAACTGCCGTCCGTGCCGTGCCCAGTACTCCGGCTCCGCCCCGGCGTCATCGGCGTCCTTGGTTCGCATGACGGTGACGTACGCGGCGATGGGGAGCTGTCGATGGTCCGCTCGGATGCCCCTGAGGATGTCGAGTGCGGCGAAAGCGTGATCCACCCGGTGCGTGGTACGCCGCGAGGCGACGTAGCCGCCGTACGCGAGCTGGTTGACGCTGACCACCAGGGCATCGCTCTCACCCGCGGCGTCCACGAGCCAGCCGGCCAGGCGGTCGGTGTCGCCGGGCACGCCCTTGCTCGGTAGCAACGCCGCCGGCGGGAGGAGGAGGCGGGCACCGCCCGCCCGGACGAGGGCGGCGACGTGACTCGTGTTGACCGGCCGGTCGTCGAGGGGAAGCAGGGCGACGGTGAACGTCGTGTTGCGCGTCATCCCTTCACCCCACCAGAGCCCAGCCCGTGCACGAAGTGTCGCTGCCCGGCGAGGAAGATCAGCAGGGCCGGCACGATGGCGATGACGGTGCTCGCCATCAGCGGGCCGTACTGGACGACTCCGCTGGCGGCGAACGAGCTCAGGGCCAGCGGCAACGTCTGCATGTCGGGTGAGGACACGACCACCAATGGCCAGAGGAAGTCCTCCCACGCGCCGGTGAACGACAGTACGGCGATGGTCGCCACGATCGGTTTGCCCAATGGCAGGTAGATGCGCCAGAAGATCCGAAGCTCCCCGGCACCGTCGACGCGTGCGGCATCGGCCAGCTCATCCGGCATGTCGAGGAAGTACTGGCGCGCCAGGAAGACGTTCAGCGGTTGCACCAGCAGAGGCAGGAGCAGCCCGGCATGCGTGTCGAGCAGACCCGTTCCGCCCTGACCGAGGATGTCGTTCCCACCGGCAAGTGGGAAGTGCCGGGTGACGAGGAACAACGGGATGAGCTGGACGACGGCGGGTACCATCGCGCTGCCCAGCACGAGGATGAAGAGCAGCTTCGATCCGCCGAAGTCGACCCGCGCGAAGGCGTACCCCGCCGCCGTCGCGACGAGGCAGTTCACGAGGACGGTGAGGAACGACACCACCAGGCTGTTCGTCAGCGCCACCGGGATGTTGGTGGTCTCCCAGACGTACACGAAGTTGTCCAGGGTCGGCTGCTGCGGAAGCAGCCGGGGCGGATAGGTGAACACCTCCGTCGGCGGCTTGAACGCCAGCGACAGCATCCACAGGAACGGCGTGACCACCAGCAGTGTCGCCATCCCGGTGAGCGCGGTACGCCGCCAGCGGGCGGGGCCGCGATGCGGCCTAGCCCGATCGGCGACCATCCGGTCGCGACCGGCCGTTGCGAGACTCATCGGCGGCCTCCTCGGGAGAGCACGCGGATGTTGAGGTAGGCGAGGGCGAAGATGAGGCAGAACAACAGGAACGCCATCGCGCTCGCATGGCCGAGCCGGTAGTTCTCGAACGCCTCCTTGTAGATGAGCATGTTGACGACCGTCGTGGACGACAGTGGGCCACCTGAGGTCAGGATGTAGATCTCGGAGAACGACTGGGCCAGGTAGATCACGTCCACGACGACGACGTAGATGGTGATGGGCACCAGGAGCGGCAGGGTGACGTGCCGGAACTGCCGCCACCGCCCGCAGCCGTCCACGGCGGCGGCCTCGAGGAGATCCTTCGGGATCGCCTGCAGGCCGGCCAAGAAGATGATCATCCCCCCGCCGAGTGCCTTCCACGCCCGCATGAGGATCAACGAAAGCAGCGCGGTGTCCTCGTCGGTCAGGAAGCTCACCGGGGGAAGCCCGACGAGATCGAGCACGTAGTTGAACAGCCCGTCCCGCGAGTACAGCCACAGCCAGATCATGCTCACCGCGACCAGCGAGACCACACGCGGCAGGAACAGCATCGACCGGAACAGGGCGACGCCCGGAAACCGGCCGTTCACCAGCAACGCCAAGCCGAGCGCGGCCGGCACGGTGAGGATGAGCGTCCCGGCGGCGTACTGGATGGTGACCAGAACCGCCTGCCAGAACTGGCCGGACGACAGGACGGCGACGTAGCCGTCCAGGCCGTGGAACCTCGGCCCGCCACGCTCGACCGGGTTGTACGAGGTGAGGCTGAGGTAGAAGCCGTACGCGATCGGGAGGAGGGTGACGACGACGAGCGCTGCCACGGCGGGGAGCACGAGGATCCACCCCGATGTCCGCTGCGCGGAGCGCAAGCTCTGTCGCCTGCCGGGCGCCGCGGGTGCGCGTGTCACCGGTCTCTGTCGGGTCTGCGTGACCATGGGCGTCTGCTGTCCCGTCGGCCCGGTCAGCCCTGCTCGAGCAGGGCGGTGGCTTCGGCCGCCGAGGCGTCGAGGGCCTCGTCAGCCGACGTCACCCCGCGAAGTGCGCGCTCGACCTGCGCGGACAGGATGTCACGCAGTTGCGTCCAGAGTTCGACATTGGGGTTGCCCCGGAACTGTGCGACGGCGTCGACGTACGGCTTGAGGTACGGCGTGGCGGCGATGTCGGGGTCTTCGGCGAGAGACGACCTCGCCGGAATACCGCCGACGACCTCGACGTAGGCCTTGGCGTTCTCCGGCTCGAGCAGGAACTCGATGAACGCCCAGGCCTCGTCCTGCATCTTGGAGTCGGCGCTGATGAACAGTCCGTTGCCGGCTCCACCGAACGACGCGGTGACGGCCTCGCCCAGCGGTGCGCTCACCTGGATCGACTCGGCGACGTCAGGCGCCTGCTCGTAGATGCTCTTGAGGGTCGCGTCGTCGATCAGGGACATCGCCGCGCGGCCGGTGACCAGGGGATGCTGCGCGCCCGCGCCGCTGGTCGGCTCGCCGAGCCCGTCGGCGACGGCGTCCGGTCCCGCATAGAGTTCCGTGAGGAAGTTCAGCGCCTCCTTGCCTTCCGGGGAGTTCCAGGTGACCTTCGCGCCGCTCTCGTCGAGAAAGCTGCCGCCGGCCTGGAACAGGAAGGTGGCGAACGCCTGGGTCATGCTCGTGGGGTTGTCGGCCGGCAGGATCACTCCGGCCCGCTCGATGCGGTCGCCGTCGCGGACGGTCAGCTGCTCGGCGGCGGCTCGCAGGTCGTCCCATGTCTGCGGGGAGGCGAACGGATCGAGCCCCGCCTCCTCGAACAGGTCGGTGCGGTAGGCCAGGAGGTACCCGAACCCGCGCAGCGGCATGATGAACTGCTGGCCGTCGATCTTCCCGTGGTCGAGGAAGGTCATGTCGGCGATGTCCTCGGCGGGCAGGTCGGCGAGGTAGTCGTCGAGCGCGATCACCCGGCCGTTGGCCGCGAAGCCCGCTGTGGCGGCGGTGCCGTGACCGAACACGTCGGGAGCGGTCCCACCGGCGAACGCGGTCGAGAGGCGGGTGGACAGGTCGCCCCAGTCGACGAACTCGACCTGAACGTCGATGTCGTGCTCGCCCTCGAAGGCGGGCACGAGCTCGTTCTCCACCCATTCGATCTCGTTGCTGAGGTTGCCCGGGAACCAGACTCGCAGTGTCTCACCGCCGGGCGCATTGCCGCCGGCCGCGCCGTCGCCGGACCCACAGGCGGTCAGCACCATGGTGGCTGCGGCGATACCGCTCATCACGCACAGGGTGACGCGTCGCCTCATGCTCTTCTCCGTTCGTCGATGGCGCCGGGAGGGGTCTGGGCGCTGATAATGCGCAACACCATCGTGGTCATGCGCATTATTTGTCAAGCCCGACCTATTGACAGGTTTCTGCTCGCCCCGGAACACTGGCGACATTCGCCCGCGCGATAATGCGCATTATCGAGGAGGATCCTATGGGCAGACAGCTGCTACATCGGCGGCCGCGGCGGTGGTGGATCGCACCGGCCGTCGCCGGGTTGCTCGTGCCGATGGCCGCGGCACAGGCGTCGCCAGCCGACGAAGCGGCTCCGGCGCAGTCCGGCCGGGTCTCGGCTGGCATCAGCAACGTCGTCGGCTCCCCCATCCCGCCGCACGCCTGGCCGGAGAACCACCCCAGGCTGATCGAACAGTTCCATGTGGAGATCGAGAACGTCACCGGCGGAGCGATCGAGCACGTGGCGCTCGACGGCACTCGCACCCATCTGGGCAACGTCCAGCGGGCGGCGACGTCCACCGTCGCGGCGAACGACGGGTTCTGGGCCTCGAGGTACTCGCGCGCTGTCGACGGAACGGCCGGCCACCTCCTCGCCACCTCCGTCTACGTCCTGCGCTCCAAGGTGTGGCCCGAAGAGTCCTACGATCCGTCGTATTACGAGGACTTCGACCCGGCCGAGGACCAGCGCGACTGGACGACCAGCCTGCTCAACATCCGCCCCGACCGGTATCTCGGCGCCGATCACGGCCATTGGCTGGCCGACACGATCTACACCGACATCCCCGGCGGTTCTGCGATCTTCGGTGGTGACAGCGCTCTGCCCACCGGCTCCCCGCTCTCGTATTACGACGAGGAGCAGGGCAGTTGGCGACCGATCGCCGAGCACTTCCGCGACGACCCCACGAAGGCGCCTCCCCAGCGGCTGCGCTTCACCGCCAACCGGCCGGTGTCCCGCGGCGAAGAATCACCGAGCTACCTGGAGTTCGAGAACTGGGCCGCGGGGGACACGGTCGCCGGTCGTACCCACACCCGCAACGGGCGCATCCTGGTCGGGTACGAGAACGGCGCCCCCCGCCACGTCGCGGACGTCGTACAGCGGGTGGCGGGCGCCGGCCGATTCGGCGGGACCGAGTTCGCTCAGGTCGGGCAGATGGACACCAACCACCCGGGCGCGCTGACCTTCTCCACGTCTCCCTACGTGGGCTTCACCTGGGACCAGAACCTCCGCGGCGGCTTCCAAATCGTTCCCGCCAACCACGTGAAGTTCCTCAGCAACGACCTCGGGCAGAACTCGTTCATCGGGCGCCCTCAGTGGTTGATCGTCGGCCCGGTCGGCGCCGACCCGTCGGTGCTGTATGACCGGCGGTACATCATCGACGGCGAGCTGTCGTTCAGCCCGGGCTGGGAGGCGATCGCGCCCGTCTTCGGCATGTACGCCCGGACCACGTTCGACGCCGACAACCTCGACGAATCGACGTACTTCGAGGTGTCTTACGACTACGGGGAGACCTGGCATCTGAGCCCGGTGCTCGTCGGGACCCATGACCCGTCGACGTGCCAGGACGCCACCTGTCCGCACAACTGGACCAACATCAGGGTCCACCTGGCCTACCCCGCCGGACCGTGACCCGCCTGCGTCCTGCGGGCCGTCCGCGGGCGCGCCCCGCAGGACGCAAGCGGCCGTCCTCGCCGTCCGACGATGAAAGGAGAACATGTGCGAAGGCCCTCTCTTGCCGCCGTGTGCGCCGGAGCCCTGGCCGCGACGGTCCTCACCCCGGTGACCCCGCCGGTCGCCGAGGCGGCGGCTCTCACGGCCGCCGAGTGCACGGGGCACCTCGCGGTCGGCGCGACGGTGGCGGCATCGTCGACGTACGCGGCGCATTACGCGGCCGGGAACGCCGTGGACGGTGAGTGTTCGGAGAGCTCGCGTTGGCTCTCGGCGGCCGGTGATGAGACGCCCACGCTGACGATCGATTTCGGCGAGCCGACCGAGATCGGCACCGTCTACGTGTACAGCGGGTCCGGTTGGCCCACGCCCTACGCCGGCACCGTGCTGGTCGACTTCACCGTGGAGGCGTACACCGACGACGCCTGGATCGAGGTCGGCGCCGTGACGGGCAACACCGACGCCGTCGTCGCCGTCGCCGCCGACGGTGGCGTGCTGGCGAGCAAGGTGCGGCTGGTCATCACCGGCAAGTCTCAGCACAGCCTCGACGTGGCCCGGGTGTACGAAGTGGCCGTGCGAGCACCCGGTGAGGGTCCGCCGATGCCGGCGCCCGAGGCGACGGACGACTTCTACACGCTGGAACAGGACACGGCCTTGCCGGTCGAGGCGCCCGGGCTGCTGGCCAACGACACCTCGGCCGGCGGCCGCGCGCTGACGGCGAGTCTTGTGGCGCCACCGGCGCGCGGAACGGTGGTGGTGGAGCCGGACGGCTCGTTCGTCTACACGCCCGAGGCGAGCTACGTCGGCGTCGACACATTCACCTACGTCGTCAGCGACGGCGAACGCAGCAGTGCGGCGACCGCGACCCTCACTGTCGAGGCAGCACCCGACCTGGCCGGGCCGGACGAGCTGGAGATCAGCGCGGTCTCCACCCGCGCCGACACGGTGACCGGCGGCGATGTCCTCCTACGCATCGGTGTACCCGCGGACGTCCCGCCGGACCGGCTCACCGTCCGGCTCAACCAGAAGCAGGACGTCACCGCCGCTTTCGGGGCGACCGACGAGCGGCAACTCGTCGGCCTGGTCAGCAACCTGGAGCTGGGCGAGAACCAGATCGAGGTCCTGGCCGACGTCCCTGACCGGCCCCGCGCCGCACTTACGCTGGTGAACCACCCGCAGGAAGGGCCGGTGCTCTCGGGACCGCACCAGCAGCCGTTCGTGTGCGAGACCGCGTCGTTCACCATGCCGGTCGTCGGCGGCACGTTGGGTGAGCCCTTGGACGAGAACTGCACCATCGAACCGCGGGTCGACTACTTCTACCGCACCACCACGGGCACGTACCGGCGCTGGGTTGCCGGCGCTACCGCCTACCCGTCCGATCTTGCCAGGACGACGACGTCGCTGGGAGTCGACGTGCCGTTCATCGTGAGGATGGAGACGACGAGCGCCAACCGGGCTGTCGTGCAGACGACCATCCTGCACGACCCGCTGGTCGAGCCGGAGCCGGCGCCGACCGCCCAACCCGCGGGTTGGAACGGCCGGGCGATCTTCACGCTGGGCGGCGGGTGTGCGGGCGGGTGGTACCGCTCGGGAAGCAGCACCGGCACGGTGACGAACGACTTCCTGCTCGGCCGGGGTTTCGCGCTCATGTCGTCGTCGCTCAACGTGTTCGGGAACAACTGCAACGACGTCCTCGCCGCGGAGTCGGCGATGATGACGAAGGAGACGTTCGTCGAGCGCTACGGCCCGGTCGACCACACCATCGGGTACGGCTGCTCGGGTGGCTCCTACCAGGCGCACCAGATCGCCGACAACTACCCGGGCATCTTCGACGGCGTCGTCGTCGGCTGCTCGTTCCCGGAGGTCGGCTTCGCGACTGTCAGCTTCCTCACCGACGCCCGACTACTGGAGACCTACTTCACGAGGAACGCCACCGTCGAGTGGACGCAGGAGCAAAAGCGGGCGGCATCCGGCTTCGCGACCTACGCGATGGTTTCCGCGATGTCACGGGGCGCGGCTCGCATCGACCCCCGGCAGAACTGTGACATCGTGCCGGCGGCGCTGCGTTACCACCCGGAGGACAACCCGGCGGGCGTGCGGTGCGGCGTCTTCGACCACGCCGTCAACGTCTACGGCACCGACTCCGCGACCGGCTTCGCGCGCAGGCCGCTTGACAACGTCGGCATCCAGTACGGCCTGGACGCGTTGAACGACGGCGCCATCACGCCCGAGCAGTTCCTCGACCTCAACGAACGCATCGGTGGCCTGGACGCCGACGCGAACGCGGTGCCAGAGCGCACCGAGGGCGACCTGCGAGCGATCAGGACCGCCTATCGCACCGGCCGGCTCACGAACGGCGGAGATGGTCTGGCCGACATCCCGATCATCGACTACCGCGCCTACTACGACGACGTCTCGTGGGGCGACATCCACGTCCGCTACCACACGTTCTCCATGCGGGAGCGGCTGCTGAAGGCGAACGGGACGGCGGCCAACCACGTCAGCCTGCTGGAGGACGCACGGTACGGGCTGTTCAGCACCGACAGCCCGTTGGTGCGCCACGCGGTCGTCCAGATGGACCACTGGCTGACCAACCTCGCAGGACTGCCCGAAGCCCGTCGTTCGCGCATCGAGCAGATCGAGGACGCCCGGCCCGCCGCGTTGCGGGAGGGATGCCGGACGCGTGATCAGCAGCCGGCGTTCATCGCCCAGGAACTGGACCGAGATCCGGCCAGCCGATGCGAACAGCTCTACCCGACGGCCGCCTTCCCCCGCGAGGTGGCCGGCGAGTCAGTGGCGGCAGACGTGATCAAGTGCCGGCTGGCCCTCCCACGCCGCGACGACTACGACGTGGACTGGTCGGACGAGCAATGGGCAAGGCTGCTCGAGACCTTCGACCTAGGGGTGTGCGACTACTCGAAACCCGGCGTGGGACAGCGCGACCCCAGCGAGACCTGGCAGCGGTTCTGACGACCTGTGGGGTGCGGCGTTCGGCGCGCCGCGCCCCACCAACCCTTGGCGACCGGCACGTGGGGAGGCCTGCCGAAGGCGGACCTCGCATGAGGTGTCAATGTGTGCGGTCGCCTGCCTTGTGTCGTTGGTAGTGGCGTGCGGCTCTGGCGCGGTTGCCGCACGCTGCTGAGCACCACTCCCGTCGCGGGTGCTGCTTGATGAAGTAGAGGACGCAGCCTGGGGCCATGCATGCGCGCAGGTCGTGACGCTGCTCGCTGGTGAACAGGTGGATCGCCTGCTCTGCGATACCGGCTGTGATCGCCGTGCTGGTCTTCGACCCGGTCTGGATGTCGTGACTGGGCTCGACGCCGTCGTGCCAGTCGAGTCGGCTCCAGTGAGGGGCTTGCGCCGTGGCGTGGTTGACGATGCTGACGGCTCGAAGGATGTCCGCGATTGGCGATGCGGCACGCTCTCGCCGATCCGAGGTTTGGGCCGCGGCGAGGCGCCGTACGGAGTCGCGCAGCTCGCGCAGACGTTCCCCGGTCTCCTCCAGGTCGCGTGTCGACGCAGCCGCCAGCCAGTGGCGCAGCTCGCCATCCGCGCAACCGGGAATCTGTGGGGAGGCGCGAAGCCAGGCGGCGACCTCGTCGGCGGTGGTGAGGGCGTCGTGGACCCCGGAACGGTCGGCCCAGATGGTGTTCATGAACTCCACCGCCAGGGGCTCGCCCAGGAGCGGCGCGCGCGTAGCGGTGTCGGTCGGCATGCCCGCATCCTACCGCTTCTAACGGAACGAGCCTCATTCAGCCGTTTGACATCGCGGAGTGCACCTTGCACTATGTCTAACGGAAGCAAGTGCTTCTAACCGTTAGAGTCAGAGGAGAGGTAGCCATGCCCCGCATTGCCCAGATCGAGCCCGAGAACGCCACCGGTGCCGCCGCCGGCCTGCTCGCCGAGGTCCAGAGGGCACTTGGCGTGACGCCGAACATGACCAAGGTGATGGCCAGCAGCCCGGCATTGCTTCAGGGCTACCTCGCCCTGTACGGCGCGCTTGGGGGTGGCGTGATTCCCGCGCCGGTGCGTGAGCGCCTCGCCCTGGCGACCGCCGAGGCCAACGGCTGTGAGTACTGCCTCTCGGCCCACACCTACGTCGGCGCCAACATCGCGAAGGTCGACGCCGACGAGCTCGACCGAGCCCGCTCGGCGGAGTCGGCCGACCCGCACACCGCGGCCCTGCTTGCCCTGTCCAACGCGATCCTGCAGAACGCGGGCGACGTCGACGATGCCGCCCTTACCGCCGCCCGCGCTGCCGGCGTCACCGATGCCGAGATCGGTGAGGTCGTGGGCCACATCGCGCTCAACGTCCTGACGAACTACTTCAACATCCTGTCCCAGGTCGACAACGACTGGCCGGTCGTGACCCCGCGCACCCTCGCCGCCTGAGCAGACAACCCGGCCCCGAGACGGTCCGGCGACGAACCGACACAACAGACAACGGGGTCGCGTTCGTCACCGGGCCGCTCGGACAGGTCCGCTCAGTACCCGACGAGCACTCTGCACGTCTCATCTCAACGTCAAGGAGGGGCGCATGCCACGTCGGACCGATGGCCGCCCGGCGCCGGGCTACCACGAGGGCGAGGTCGCGGTTCAGCAGCAAGCAGGCGTCCGAGCCGAGGCTCGTCACCTGGTCCGGATGCTTGAACCGGTCGAACTCGTCGGCGGGATCGTCGGCTTCCTCGCACAGCGGACGTTTCTCGTCATGACCGCCCGCGATGCCATCGGCAACTTGTGGGTCACGCCGGTGACCGGTCCCGAAGGGTTCCTCGAGGTCACCGGACGCAGCGACCTGCACATCGCCGCAGGGCCGCAGCCCGGTGATCCGCTCTTCGGTCTGCCCGCCGGACAGGACATCGGACTCATCACCATCGACTTCGCCAAACGACGCCGCTGCCGCCTCAACGGCCATCTGGCCGGCGCCGGACGCACGGACCTGAACGTCGAGGTCGAGCAGGCCTACGGCAACTGCCCTCAGCACATCCAGCAGCGCATCCTCGCGGCGCCTGCAGCCGCCGGCGAGGATGGTGACGAGGCGACGCCCGATCCCGGCACTCGCACCGTCACGGATCGTCTCTCCGAGGAGGACATCACCCAGATCCGGTCGGCAGACACCTTCTTCCTCGGCACCACCCACCCCAGCCGCGGCAACGACGCCTCCCACCGCGGCGGTCCGGCGGGCTTCGTACGCGTCGACGACCACCAGACACTGTGGTGGCCCGACTTCCCGGGCAACAATATGTTCAACAGCCTCGGCAACCTCGCCGTCGACCCCGCCGCCGCGCTCCTCTTCGTCGACTTCACCACCGGCCGCACCCTGCACCTGGCCGGACAGGCCGTCCTGGAGACGACCGCGTCGGGCGTCGCCGGCGACGACGGCCACACCGGCCGGCGCGTCCGATTCCACCTCGACGCTAAGACCGGCGCACGCTTTCCCCTACGCGCCCGCGAACCCTGGGCTACTCCCCCGCAACCCGCCTACGGCTCGACCAGCACACAGCACGCACCACTAGGGCTAATGGAATAAGAGATGGCTGAGAGCCGCCCACCGTTCCCGCCCTTCGATGAAGAATCGGCGCCGCAGAAGGTACAGGCCGCCGAGGACACGTGGAACACACGCGACCCGCACCGCGTGAGCCTCGCGTACACACCCGACTCGGCGTGGCGTAACCGTGACACCTTCGTCACCGGCCGCGAGCAGATCGTCGACTTCCTCACGGCCAAGTGGGAGCGCGAGCTGGACTACGTACTGCGCAAGAGCCTCTGGGGCTTCCGCCGCAATCGCATCGCCGTCCGCTTCCAGTACGAATGGCACAACGCCGGCGGAGAGTGGTTCCGAAGTTACGGCAACGAACTGTGGGAGTTCGACGAGAACGGCCTCATGCGGCGCCGCGAGGCCTCGATCAACGACCTCGCCATCACCGAGGATGAGCGCCGCTGGTTCGGCCCACGCGCAGAGGACGAATTCGGCCGCGAGATCCCGCTGCAGTGACCGGCGGCGCGCGGCCATTGTGGCGGTCAGGGTTGTCCGGTCGGGTGGTGTAGCCGTGACGGGGCCGGGCATGACCTCGGCGGGTGCAAGAAGGGGGCTCGGGGCTTGACTCGAGTAGGCTGCGACGGTGGAGGTCATCGAGGCCAGAGGGCTCGATATCGCCTACGAGCGGGCCGGGGAGGGGCCGCCCGTGGTCTTTGTCCACGGTGCGGCCGAGGACAGCCGCATTTGGCAACCCCAGCTTGCTGGCCTGGCCGACGAGTTGACGGTTGTCGCCTGGGACGAGCCGGGGGCTGGCCGGTCCTCCGATCTGCCCGAGGGCTTCGGCCTCACAGACTTCGCCGACTGCCTCGCGGCGCTGATCGAGACGCTTGATCTCGGGCCCGCGCACATCGCCGGCCTCTCCTGGGGCGGCACCGTGGTGCTTGAGCTCTACCGCCGTCATCCCGGGCTGGTTGCGACCCTGATCATGATCGACACCTACGCCGGCTGGAAGGGCTCCCTGCCCGCAGACGAGGTGCGAAAGCGGGTCGCCGGCGCCCGCCAGATGCTCGCCGCGCCGCCCGAGGACTTCGATCCCACACTTCCCGGCCTCTTCGCCAGCGACCCGCCGACGAAGTTCGTCCCGCTGCTCGCCGCCATCGCCGCCGACGTCCGCCCCGCGACCCTCGGGCACCAGCTCACCATCATGGCTGAGGCCGACCAGCGCGACCTGCTACCTCGCATCGCCGTCCCGACCCTGCTGATCTGGGGGGAGCTGGACGTGCGCTCGCCGCTGAGCGTCGCGCACCAGTTCGAGGAGGCGATCCCGGGCGCCGAGCTCGTCGTGATCGAGGGCGCCGGCCACGTCAGCAACCTCGAGCGGCCCGAGCAGGTGAATGAGGCCGTGCGGAAATTCTGCCGCGCCCACCCGCCGCGTTCGAGTTGACCGGACTGACGAGGACCGGTTCGACGAGATCTTCCGTCGCATCCGCGAACGCGGCCTGATCCACCGGGTGGACCCGTTCCGGCGCCACCAGGGCGAGATCAATACCAACGACGGTGGCCGCGGCGTGTGCCGTGAAGACTCAGCGGCCGCCTCCTGGAGCTCATCACCCGCGCCTACGGCAGCGGAACCTGACCCCAAGACCGACGCCGGCACGAAGAGGATCCCAGTCGCGCACAGCCATTTCGCGCCGAGGTGGCCCATACCCAGGCCACGAGATCGGCCGGCCGTCAGGGCGACGAAGAAGAAGGCCACGACGCCGGCGCAGCCGAATACGACATGCCCATGCCAAGGGCACCTCCGACCGCCTCGGGATCGCTGAGCGCGGCGAGTCGCCGCCGCCGGTGGCTGGCGAGACGTTCAGGAGTCGAGCGACATCGTTACCGCCATCCCCGGCATCGTCAACGGCGCCTGACACCGGATCCGAAGTCAGGCATCCCACAGCGCGCCGAGCGACTCGCCCGCGCTGATCGCGTCGTCAGAGAGGTCAGCTGAGCTTTCCGACGATGCCGTTCATCTCCTCGGCGTTGAAAGCGCGAAGGGTCGTCGTACGGATATTGCCTTGCGCGGCGATGGCCAGCAGGAAGGCGGTCCCGGTCTCGTCGTCGGGGAACTCAGCGATCGAGACGATGTCGTACGGGCCCACGGTCCAGTAGACCTCCTTGAGGTTGCCGCCCATGCGCTCCGCCAACTCGCTGGCGGCCTTGGCTCGGTCGAGCGACTCCTTGGACTTGCGGACTCCTTGATCGGTCCAGCTGATCAAGCTGATGAATGTGGGCATCGCCGCTCACCCCCTGAAGATGGCGTGCCTCTCGAGAGTCGTCGTCCGGGGCACGGCAACAATTCCCACGCTACGACCGGGAAGCGACGATGGAAATGCTCTGCGCTCGATCCGCTGCAGTTCTCTCAGCCTTCGCAGCCGCTGCCTGGTGAAGTTCGACCTTCTGGGCCTCGGGATGCTCAGCGCACTGCGCGGATCATTCGACCTGCTACGGGATCATCACGACGTCGTGATGGCCCTGCACACCGTCGGAACATTCCAGATCGAGTCCAGCGCTCAGATGGCCGCCCTGCCCCGATTGCGTCCACGGACCTTCTCGACCTCGTCGTCGAGATCGCGCTCATCATCGCGAACCTGCGCGATCGGCTGATGCCGGGGGTGTGCCGACGTCGCCGAGCGCATCGCCGACGGCCGGCCCTACTCCGACATCGCGGACCTCGTCCGCCGTGCCGAGGTCCGCGGCCCGCGCTCGAGGGCGCTCGGGAGGACCCGGTGCGCGCCGGTCACGCCACGGTCACGGCGTCGTCACGTTGGAACTGGCTTACTGGCTCCATGGACACCCATGGGTTGACGCTTCTGGGCGACGACGAGCCAGGGGTTGCTCCTCGACCGACCGTCGGGCGTGCACGTGTTGTAAGCCTCCGCCGCCGGCCGAGGTGGTGGTGATGAAGGCGCTCGTGACTGGCGGCGCCGGGTTCATCGGGGGACATCTGTCGGAGTCGCTGCTCGCGAGGGGGCACGAGATTCTCGCCGTCGACAATCTGTCGACCGGCGACCTGGACAACGTGGCGCACTTGATCGGGAGCCGGGGTTACGAGTTCGTAGCTGGTTCGGTGCTCGACGCGGCTCTGATGGACGATCTAGTGGGGCGGGTGGACACGGTCTTCCACCTGGCTGCTGCGGTCGGCGTTCGGCACATTCTGGACCGGTCTCTCGACGGTCTCCGTACCAATGTCCACGGGGCCGAGATCGTTCTCGACTGCGTCTATCGCCACGGTGCCCGCGCACTTTTCGCCTCCACCAGCGAGGTGTACGGCAAGAGTCCCGCCGCCCCGCTTGCCGAGGATGAGGATCGCGTCGTCGGTTCGCCGCTGACCACGCGCTGGTCCTACGCGGAGGCGAAGGCTCTGGACGAGACACTCGCGTATCTCTACTGGCGTGATTGGGCCGTGCCCACCGTGATCACCCGTCTGTTCAATGTCGCTGGGCCGCGGCAGACCGGTCGCTACGGCATGGTGATACCCAGGTTCGTGGATCAGGCGCTGCGCGGAGAGCCGCTGACAGTCTTCGGTGACGGGCAGCAGACCCGCTGCTTCTGCCACGTCCGGGACGCGGTGGACGGCATCATCGCCCTGGTGGACCATCCCGCTGCGTACGGCAGCGTCTTCAACATCGGGCGACCCGAGGAGATATCCATCCGGCAGCTGGCCGAACGAGTGATCGCACTGTCGGGCTCGACCAGCGAGATTCGGCACATTTCCTATGACGGAGCATACGGCGACGGCTATGAAGACACCCGGCGGCGTGTCCCTGACATCGCGCGGGCTCGAGCGTTGACTGGTTTCGACCCGAAGCTCGGCCTCGACGACATCATCCTGAGCGTCATCGAGGACCGGCTCGCCAGGGCCACGGTCGCGGGTGCGGACTGGAGTGCGCGCAAAGGAGGCTGAACGTGTTCGGTGACGAGTTCCTTTCTACGCAGCGGCTGCTGGTCATCACCCCTCATGCCGACGACGAGACCTATGGCTGCGCGGGCAGCATTGCGCGCATCAAGGCGCTCGGTGGAGAGGTGTACGTCGTGCTTGTCACCGCGGGTGACCTGGCCCACTACGAGGACGGCGCCACCAAGCTGGTCACCCACGAAACCAGGCTCGGCGAGTTCGAGTCTGTGATGCGGTTGCTGAAAGTCGACGACTGGGAGGTGTTGTTCACAGATGCCAAGACGCATCTCACACTCGACATGATGCCGCGCAAAGAGCTCGTCCGGGTCTTGGAGGCCGACGGAAGACTGTCGATCGACCGTGTCCGCCCGACCATGGTGATGATCCCCGCGCCCAGCTACAACCAAGATCACGAGGCGCTGTTCCGGGCGTGCGTCACGGCCACCCGACCCGGCGTCCCCAGCCAGCGACATCTCGTCCCGCTGGTGCTGACCTACGACAACACGTCGCTGTTCTGGTCGTTCGGTCAGGACCGTTTCCGTCCCACCTGCTACATCGACATCTCCGCGTACCTGGACCTCAAGATCCAGGCGATGCGCCTACACGCATCACAGGTGCGTCCGCCGATCTACCACGGCAGCCCAGAGTCCCTGGAGCTGGCGACCAGGCTTCGCGGACGCGAGGTGAGTGTAGAAGCCGCGGAGGGCTTCGAGGTCCTCCGTGCCCTGCTGTAAGGATCTGCCGCAATGAGCGAGCTCACGGTATCGGTGCATCAGCCGAACTTCCTGCCCTGGCTCAAGCTGCTGGACAAGATCCTCGCCAGTGACGTGTACGTCGCCTACGACACAGTGCAGTTCACCAAGACCGAGTACCACGCCCGCCAGAAGGTCAAGACCCACTCCGGGCCCGTCTGGCTGACGGTGCCGGTGCGCCACGTGCGCGGCACCCACCAGCTCATCAAAGACATCCGCATCGACAACAGCCAGCCGTTCCGGCGCCGGCATCTCAAAGTGCTGCACATGTCCTATGGCGGCGCGACCTACTTCGATGAGGTGTACGCGATCCTCGAGCAGACATACGCGCGCGGCCACGAGCGCCTGGTGGACCTGAACGTGGACCTGATCGCGTCGCTCTGCTCGTACCTGGAGGTCTCCGTACGGATCGTCCGGGCCACCACGCTGGCGCACGAAGGCGACCGGACCGATCGGTTGGCCCAGCTGGTCAGGAACGCCGGCGGTTCCGAACACCTGACGAGCACGTTCGGCGCAGATCACCAGGACGTCGACTGGTGGCGGTTCCACCACGCTGGGCTGGCCGTACGCTCGCAGCAGTTCGAACATCCGACGTACGACCAGATCGGCGCTGGCTTCATTGCCGGCCTTGCGGCGGTCGACATGCTGTTCTCCTGCGGGCGCGAGACTCGCGAGATCCTGGCGAGCCGCCGGCGGCTGGTCCCCGTCAGCCCGGTTCTCGAGGACGCGCCACACGGATAGGTCCACCGTCGATGGAAGCGGTGCTGGTCGTCATCGTCCTGGGCGTCAACTTCACGATCTGGACGCTGATCGGAGGGCTCCGGCTCACCTCCGAGAGTGTCGCGAACATGGGCCGGACGAGCGTGGAATCGTCGGAGCGCCTCTCACCGGCCGACGTAGCCGTGCTGATCCCCGCCCACAACGAAGAACCCGTCATCGCCGCGACGATCAGGTCAGCTCTCCGCCTGGTACCCGTCACGAACGTCCATGTCATCGCGGACGGGTGCGACGACCGCACCGCCGAGATCGCCCGATCGACCGGGGTGCACACACTCGAGCTGAATCCCGGGCGCGGGAAGGCGGGCGGCATCGAAGCCGCCGTCGAGCACTTCGACATCCCGCGCCGGCTCGCCGTGCTGCTCATCGTCGATGCCGACACGGAACTCGACCAGGAGTACCTGACGCGCGGGCTGCCACTGCTCGAACAGCCTGGAGTCGTCGCTCTCGCCGGGTACGCGAGGGCGGGCTGGTATCCAGCGCAACTGTCGCCGGTCGGCCGGTTCCTCGTCTCCTACCGCGCCCGGCTCTACGCGGTCATGCAATGGCTCAAGTACGGGCAGACCTGGCGCTGGACCAACGTCACGTCGATCGTCCCCGGGTTCGCCAGCATGTATCGGACCAGCATCCTCGAACGGATGGAACTCAACCCGCCTGGCCTGGTGATCGAAGACTTCAACATGACATTCGAGCTCCACCGCAAGCGTCTCGGGAAGATCGCCTTCCGGCCGGGTGTGTACGCGACGACCCAGGATCCGGACAACTTTCGCGACTACTACCGCCAGGTGCTGCGGTGGCACCTCGGGTTCTGGCAGACCCTCCGCAGGCACGGCTTCTGGCCCAGCGGCTTCTCCGCTGCGCTCATACTGTTCCTCATCGAGGTGCTCACCGCCTCGGTCGGAATCGTCCTGCTGGTGGGGATGCTCGTGTTTCTCACCCCGGTCATCGTCAGTGCGCAAGCCGTGCCGGCGGCCGGTCGGCCCGCCGAGATGTCAGGCCTGCTCGACCTCTATCTCCTACTGAGTGGCGTGCTGCTGCTCGTCGCCGCACTGGACTACCTCCTCACCTGCCTTACAGCGCTGGCCCTCCGGCGTCCGAGCATGCTGCTCTACGGCGTCGGCTTCCTCGCCCTCCGGTTCGTCGACGCCACCGCAGTCCTGCGTGCGATTCCGCAGGCCTGGCACACACGCTCCGATGGCCGCTGGACCAGCCCCACCAGACGCCCGGCAGCTGGAGCTCCTTCATCATCCGAGCGAGGTCGGCGCCCATGACCCAACCGGCGGCGCAACGCCGACGACGACTGCTGAGGCGCTGGCGCGCCGCCGGCGCCGCCGGCGTCGGGGCGTCGCTCGCGATCGTCGTCATGGCGCTGGTCGCGGCCCTGTCCGGCGGGGACCCGCCCGGTCACGACAGTCCCTCACCCACGGAGGTGCCGATGCCCAGGCGGATCGCCTACGTGCCCTACTGGGACCAGGACCGAGCCTTCGAGGTCGTTCGGCAGAACCTCGACCTGCTCGACGAGGTCAGCCCGGTCTGGTACTCCCTCGACTCCAGAGGCCACGTTGTTCTGGCAGACGCGGAGAACACCACCGTCGACCGGTCGACGGTGCAAGCTCTGCGGGAGCACGGCATTCGGGTCATCCCCACCGTCACCAACCTGCGCGACGGGGAGTGGGATCCCCTGGTGGTGCGGACCGTGCTGCACGATCCCACGGCCATGACCACCCATGTCAACGCGCTCGTGGAGCTGGCTGTCACCGAAGGCTACGACGGCATCGACATCGACTACGAGGATCTGCGTGCGGCCGACCGGTCCGCCTTCTCGAGGTTCGTGGCCGAACTCGGCGCGGCTCTTCGCGCTGAAGGCAAGCTGCTCACAGTGGCTGTCCACCCCAAGACATCCGATGCCGGCTACGACGAGCGCAACCTCGCCCAGGACTACCGGGCCATCGGTGCAGCGGCCGACCAGGTTCGGGTGATGACCTACGACTACTCATGGGAGTCATCGCCAGCTGGACCCCAGGCCCCCGCCCGTTGGGTCGAGCAGGTGATCGCTTGGACGGTGAGCCAGGTGCCGCCCGACAAGGTCATCCTCGGCGTCGTCGTGCTCGGTTACGACTGGACGGACGGAGGAGGTGTCACCGTCGACTATGAGCAAGCACGATCCACGGCGCAGGCGCATGGAGCCACCATCCGACGATCCGACGACGGGACACCGTGGTACCGCTATCGGGACCCATCGGGCAACCGCCACGAGGTGTGGTACGAGGACGCCAAGAGCGCCGGCGAGAAACTGGAGCTCGTCTCGCGGTACGGTCTCGGCGGCGCCTTCGTGTGGCGGCTGGGCGGCGAGGACCCGGACGTTTGGCGCGCGATACGCGCGGCCCCCTGGTCGTGAGCGTACGACAACGCCGGCCGAACGTTGGAGCGTTTCCTTCGCACCATATTGGGTAATAGGTCACAAAAGGTCCTTATTCCCTGGGCAACTGCCCGCAGTCGTCTACCTGAGCTGTGGCCATGCATGGAAGTGCCGGGCCGCAGGAGACCGCAGCCCTGCGGTTGATGTTGTTCGATCGCTGGCGGCTTGTCGCAGGCCGGCAGGTGGTGTATGTGCCGGCCCGCAGCCAGCGGCTGGTCGCGCTGCTCGCACTTCGCGGCCGCCAGACACGCTGGTCGCTCGCTGGAACCCTGTGGCCGGACGTGGACGAGCAGCGGGCATTGGTGAGCCTGCGCGCAGCTGTCTCGGTGCTCCATCGTAGGGTCATGGGACTGGTCGAGAAGGACCACGGCGAAGTACAGCTGGCCGACGGGGTGTGCGTCGACGTAGACGAGTTCCGCACCCATGCGCGTCAGGTACTGTCACGGCACCATTCGGACTTGTCGGTGACCATCAACCAGCCCACGGTTGTCGGTGGCGAACTGCTTCCCGGGTGGTACGACGACTGGGTGCTCGTCGAGCGTGAGCGAATCCAGCAGACGCGCCTGCATGTTCTCGAAGCACTGGCCAGCTCTCTCGTCGAGCGTGGCGCCTATGCTGACGCCTTACAGGTGGCGCTGACGGCCGTGGAGATCGATCCGCTCAGGGAAAGCGCCCGTCGCTCGGTGATCCGGGTGCATCTGGCCGAGGGCAACACTGCCGACGCGGTACGCGAGTATGAGCGGTTCCGGGCGCTCCTACGTCGCGAGCTCGACATCGCACCCACTCATCACATGACCGGACTCATGCGACAGCTCACCGAGCACGCCTCTTGGGAGCAATGATCAAAACCTGTGGATGGTCCTCGGCGAGGTGGCGTGAAGTGGGCGCACTCCCGAGCAAAATCGATCTTGAGTTGAACTTGCCGCAGGTGAGGTGCCGGGGCGGCTCGGCGTCGGCTGCCCGACCAGGGACAGCGATGCGCAAACGCAGCCGGAGGCCCGATCTTGTGTCACCGTTCGCAGTGGACTTCTTCGCGTACCCGCTCAGATCGGTGAACGGCGCACCCGATAGCGCAGGTGAAGCACCCGGTTGCCCTGAAGCACCACGTCAGGATCCTCCAACAGGTGCTGCTCGTGGACCGACCCGAAGTAGCGCTTGCCGGACCCGAACACGACGGGTACGACGTCCATGCGCACCTCGTCGATCAGGCCCGCGGCAAGCACCTGGCCACCGACGTCGCCAGCGGCGACCTCGACCATGCGGTCACCCGCAAGCTCCTGCGCCTTGGCCACGGCTGCCTCGACGCCGTCGACGAAGTGAAACGGCGCCTCGGGGTGCCAGCCCTCGGGCCTGTCCCGGTGGGTCACGACGACGACGTGGTCGATCCCGCTCGGAGGCTTCCCGTCCCAGCCGTCCGTCATGTCGAAGACGTGGCGACCGGCGATTGTCGCCCCGATCTGGTCCCAGTACGGCCGGGTGTAGTCGTAGGACGTCTGCGACACGTTCAGCTCGCCACTCTCGTCCAACGGGACGTCACCGCTGGACAACCAGTCGAACAGGGGTCCGGGCTGGTCGTTCTCGTCCGCGATGAAGCCGTCCACCGACACCGAGCCGTACATGACTACCTTGCCCATGGGGCGCTCCTCTGCTCTGGGGTGCCCCAAAATTAGCGTTTTCGTGAGCTGTCGCTCTTGTAAGAAATCAATCGGCCGGCAACGGCCAGCCGTCCAGCACGTGGCCGGGATACTCGCGCAGGAACTGCCGCCGGACCTCGACGTACCGGGTCGGCGTGAGCCCGGTGAACGCCCGGAACTCGTGGCCGAAGTGGGCCTGGTCGAAATAGCCTGCGGCACCGGCGAGGTCGCCCCAGTCGATCGGTTCGGCGGGGTTGATCGCGAACACCGTGGCGGCGAAGCGGTAGGTGCGGGCCAGCCGCTTCGGCGTGACGCCGATGAGCTCCTTGAACCGCTGTGCCAGATGAGTGCTGCTGACACCGGCTGCCACCCTCAGGTCGCCGATCGCCACCGCGCCGCTGGTCGCCGCGATGACGCTGCTCGTATGGCGGACCAGCCCCAGGCCGGCGGTCTCGCACAGCCGTCGCGTCAGCTCTTCCTCGAGCAGCGTCAGCATCTCGTGCGGTCCGTCCGCCGTGGCCAGCCGGTCCCGCAGCTCAGCAATCGCGGGCCGGCCCCAAACCTGCTCTACCGTCACCGGCCGGTCACACAGCTCGGCCGCGGGCATCGGCAGGAACGGCGCCAGCCCCCACGGCTTGAAGTGCACGCCAACGGACCGGGTGCGGAGTGGGTAGCCGAACTCCCACGCGCGGGTGGGCATGGTGACCACGCAGCCGTCGGCGTACTCGGCCGTCTCGATGTCGGTGCCGGCGCGGATGCGGAACGGCGCCCCGAGGTTGACGATGAGCAACGCCGCCGGCGCCGGCGGCAGCGTCAGCCGGGCGTACGGCGACGCACCCTCCAGGTAGTAAAGGTCGTCGATCAGCCCGTCCAGCGGCGGTCGCGGCACTCTGGACACGTACTCCACGCCCACAGCATCGCCGACGCCCCGCCGGCGTGTAAAACACATGCAGCTCACGCGCCGATATACACCTCGTTCGCCATGAGCCGCTCAGCTGCGGCAGACCCGGTCGACCCGGTCCCGGCCATCGTCGCCGATGCCACCGAGCTCCCGCTGGCCACCGGTGCCGCTGATTGCGCGGTGGCGTTCCTGTCGTTGCAGGACATCGACAACATGCCGGCGGCCGTCAAGGAAATCGCACGAATCCTCACCATCGGCGGGCATCTGGTTATGGCGATCGTGCACCCGATCAATTCGGCAGGCCACTTCGTCGGGGACAAAGACGACGCGACCCGACCGTTCGTCATCGACGAGTCTTACACGCACTCCAAGCACTACGTCACCATGCGCTCCCGCAAAGGCCTGACGATGACGTACCACGGCGAACACCGGCCACTCCAGGCTTATACGGAGGCTCTGTCCGACGCTGGCCTTGTGATCAACCGGCTCCGCGAACAGACCAGTGCCGACACAGCGGACAAGTGGCATCGCATACCCCTGTTCCTCCACATAGTCGCTTCGCTCCAGCTACCCCAGGACCGCTGACCGTACGTGCGGCAACCGTACAAGCGAGACGATGAACTAGCGCCCTGCGTGATTATTTGATTTGACGGTTGGTGGGCTTGCATATTGGCGTGTGGCAAATCGTCCTGCTCCTGGATTGCCGATGCGGGTCGGGCCGAGCTGCGGCGCTGACGCGTTCGCCGAGCGTGCCGGCCTGGCTGGCGCAGCGGGCCCGGATCGTGTTGCTGGCCGGTGAGGGCGTTTCGAACACGGCGATCGCCGAACAGAAGCATCCCGGGATTTCCGGACACTTTGGACATCCCGCGGCGGTTCATACTCCCGCTGCGCCAATAGAAGTGTGCGAGTAGCCGTGACGTCGACATCCCGGTCCTGTGTTCCGGAATCACCCTCGAGTCCACGCCCAGTAGGCGTTCGACCACCGCGTCGCGGCCGGTCTCCTCAGTTACCTCCAGCCGATGGCCCCGTGCGGGACCTCGGCTGCGCGTGAGTCTCAGAGCCAGCGGTCGGCTTCGGGGTGCCAGTGTTAGCCGCCGTTGTCGGTGAGTCGTCTGCGCCGTCAGCGTGGCGTCGTACGGGGCTGGCGCGCACGGCAACGACGACCGGGTACGGCTTGATCATGGAGAAGGTCGGCTCTGCAGTCGCGGGAAACCCGACCCTCTTCCATGATCAACTCGGTGGCGGCGGTGTGAGCCGCCATGGGGGTGGTTCATCCAGGTGCTGCCCGCTGCGGCGGCCGGGTGTCCGTGCCCGGGGGCCGGTCATGGTCGCGGGTGGTGACATGAGCGCCAATTGTTGGCGCTGGTGTCAACACGCCCGGGTCGTGTTCGGTGCCCTGGCCGGGTCGGCCAGGCGCGCGGGCGCGGCCGACGCCGTGCCGATCACCCGGCCTCGCCCGTGACCGCCAGATCCTCATGATCAGTGACGCCATCATCGGCAGTTTCAATGGCGGCTCACATGCCAGCCGAAGCCGAGCATGCCCCAGGCGATCAGGGGCGGGAGCCAGGCTTGCTCGGCATCGGTGAGGGGGCGGCGATCGGTGTAGGTGTCGATCAGGAGTTGCTGCGCCTGGGGCGAGATCGGCTGCCAGTTGTGATACCAGGTGCCGAGCAGGCAGACGGTGTGGGCCAGGTCGACCACCGCCGGGTCGAGGCGGGCCTCTTCGAAATCGAGCACGCCGCTGATCTCCGTGCCCTGCCAGAGCAGGTTGGCGCCGCGGAAGTCGGTGTGCACCGGCTGCCGGTCGGGCAGCTCGGGCAGCTCGGTGATCCGCCGGTCGAGGCGATCGAGCAGCTCCCGCGGTACGGTCTCGTCTCGCCCGTCCGGCAGGACCCACGGCTTGCCCCGTCCGCCGGCCACCGGTCCGACGTTCTCGAGCCAGGACGCGTCCGGCCAAGCCGCGAGATCTTCGTGCAGTGCCGCCAGGGTGTGACCGGCGGCCCGGACCTGGTCATGGTCGGTCGCGTCCAGCAGGTTTCCGGACAATACCGGCTGGATCCCGACGGATTTGTCGTCCCGCAGCAGTTGTCGATGACCACCGACGGACACCAGCGGACGGGCCACTGGCTGGCCGCGATCGGCGAGCCAGTCGACCAAGGCAGCGCGGGATGTGAGCCAGTCGTGCGCCACCGCGAGCCGGCAGACCTTGATCATCAACGGCTGGTCGGGGGTGGTCACCCAGACCATCAGGTTCTGCGCGCTGATCACCACCCGATCGACGGCGCGGACCTCGATCCCGTACTCGCCGGCGATCAAGTCGGCTGTCCAGCCGACCGCCGCGGCCGCGCTATCGAAGCCGAACCGGCGGCGCAGCTCCGCGTCCGGATCCGAACTCTCCCAGAGCATCTCCGGAGTCGGAGCGGTGATCATCGGTCGCCTCCCAGCTTTGACGGTACGACGGCTGAGCAGCGTCTCAGCGTAGGCCAATTGGTTTCCGCCAGCCGCAGACAGCCCCAAGTCCAAGGCACATAACGATCTACGACTGGAGCCCTAGGGCCTGTCCGGCGGATCACGCCGGACAGGCCCTAGGTCCCGAGGTTGGCTCAGCGCTTGAGCGTGAAGGTGAAGTCGCCTGAGAGCTTGCCGCTCAGCCGGACTGCCGAGACGAGCTTCCCCTCCGTGATCAGTCTCTCGACCTCGGCCCGCGAAAGACCGCAACCTTCAGCGATCAATCGCACCGGCCGGACAGGGATCCGCGCCGCAAAGCGGACCGCGACGTCGATCACCTCGCGGTCCAGGTGATTCGATCCGCCGGTATCGAGGCGCCAGGCGTTGTGCCAGTCGAGGGCGATGCGATTACGGCGCTGCACGACCGGATCCTGGAGCAGCTCAGCTGTCAGGCCAGGGTCGTTCTCGTGCAGCCGGTCCAGCAGCTCAGGTCGTATGGAGCGCACATTCATCCGCTCCAGGACCGTGAGCTTTGCAGTATCCCCGCAACCGGTACAGAGCGCGAGGAGCCAGGCGTCGATGAGCTTGTGGTTTGCATTGACGCGGAATTTGCCACTTGCCCCGAAGCGCTCGGACGCGCACGCGTGGCAACGGCGGTGAACGAGCGGCAGGCAGGTGGGCACGACCACCCAGTTTTTGAGCACAGAAGTACACCGGTTTCCGTGAGAAGTCCGCAGCAAAAAGGAGCGCGGCGCACATGCGCGACGCGCAACAAGTCAGCGCTCGGGAGGTCTCACAGGGTGTACAACGGCACGTCCTTGACTAGACGACTTGGTTCGGCAGCACGATAATGGCGCGCCGCGGCGCTGCTCCACAGGTTTTCGAGCGCCTCACCGCGCGACGACAAGGACTACACGACCTACGTCGTCGACCAGTACGGGCTGCGCATCGCCGGTAGCGCGCGGCGGCCGTCTCACGGTCCCAGTTCCGTCGGGTCGACGTGTGTCGGCAGTACTTCCTGGATCTTGACGACCCGGACACCACTCCGTCGAGCAGCACCCCGGCACGCAGGATCCTGACAGAGAGATCATCAGGTTCACGGGCGCTCGTGGCCGTCCGGATGGCCGCGGATCGTCGATGATGGCGATATGCGCATGTCCGCTAACAGCGATGCGGCGGTCACAGAGCTGATCGAGGCCGGATGGGCAGCCCTGACGCGTGGTGCCTGGGGAGATGCTCGTGCGACGTTCGAGGCCGCCCTGTCGGCCCAGGAGACGCCGGAGGCGCTGGAGGGCCTGAGCTGGGCGGCCTGGTGGCTCAACGATGCTGAGGCGTTGTTCGATGCGCGCAAGCGCGCCTACATCAAGTACCGCTCGGTAGGAGATCTGCCGGGCGCCGCACGGATGGCCACCTGGCTCGGCACTGACCACGTCGACTTCCGCGGCGAGCCGGCGGTGTGCCAGGGTTGGCTCGGACGCGCCAGGCGGCTGTTGAAGGATCTCGAGCCCGGTCTCGAGCACGGCTGGCTATGGGTCCACGAGGCCGAGAAGCTGCTGCTCTATTCGAACGACATCGAGCGCGCCCTCCAGTTGGCGAAGCGAGCTTCGGTGCTCGGGCGCCGCCTCGGCGTCGTCGATCTGCAGATGATGGGCCTCGCAACCGAGGGCCTGGCACAGGTGACACGGGGCAAAGTGGACGCAGGGATAGCACGACTCGACGAGGCCGCCGCCGCTGCTCTTGGCGGGGAGTTCGGCGATGTGTGGGCCAGCGGGTGGTGCTTGTGCTACATGATCTACGCCTGCGAGCGCGTGCGCGACTACGAGCGCGCGGGACAGTGGTGCAAACGGGCCGAGGAGTGGGCCGAGCACAGGCACATGGCGCTGATGGCGCCCGTCTGCCGCGCACACTATGCCGGTGTGCTGGTCTGGCGCGGCACCTGGACGGAAGCCGAGAAGGAGCTCACCGAATCCGCGCAGCGTCTTGCCGAGATCAGGCCACCGGTAGCGGCGGAAGCCATCGTGCGCCTGGCCGAGCTGCGGCGCCGCCAAGGCCGCCTCGACAAGGCGGCCGAGCTGTTCGGGCGAGTCGTCGAGCACCCGCTGGCACTGCTCGGCCTCGGTGAGCTCTGCCTCGACCGAGGGGAGCCCGCTGGCGCCCGCGACCGCGCCGAGCAGTACCTGCGCGAGGTGCCGGCCGATGCCGGCACGCTGCGTGCCGCGGCGCTCGAGCTGTTGGTTCGAGCGCAGGTGGCGCTCGGTCACGGTGACGAGACGACCTCCACATTGGAGGAACTCGAGTCGATGGCGAGCAGCGTGGCGACGGATCCGCTGCGAGCCGCCGCCAGCTCCGCGGCGGGAATCGTTGCGACGGCCGCCGGCGATGGGGAGCGGGCACGGACGGCGTTCGAGGATGCGACGCGGCTCTACAACCGCAGCGGCGCGCCGTTCGAGGCGGCGCGGGCCCGCATGGAACTGGCGCGGGCGCTTGCGGGACTCGGCCGCACCACGGATGCGGTCCGGGAGGCGAGCGGCTCGGAGGCTTCACTGCGTCGGCTCGGTGCCAAGAGGGAGGCCGGGCGCGCTGACGCGTTGGCGAGCGAGCTCCGGGGAAGATCCGTCACTGGAGCCTCGGCGCTCACGAAGCGAGAGCGCGAGGTCCTGCTCATGGTTGCTGAGGGAAGGACCAACCGGGAGATCGCCGCGCGGCTCGTGCTCAGCGAGCACACGGTGAACCGGCATGTGACCAACATCCTCGCCAAGCTCGGTTCCGCGTCGAGGTCGGCCGCGGTCGCGGAGGCGCTCCGGCGCGAACTGATCTAGCGGTCGCTCGTGCGGATGGCGGGATCACGCCATTCGCCTGCCGCGACGAAAGTTGGCGGGAAAGGGCGAAGTGACGCCGGCGACCGCCGGTCACAGTTGAGCTGTCCGCGAGGAGGAGGCTTCCGATGACTGGCACGCTCGATGTGAGCCTCGACGAGGCGATTCGCGAGTTCGACGGCTCGTTCGCCGGCGAGGTGATCCGGCCAACTGATCGCCAGTACGACCAGGCTCGCACGATCTTCAACGGGATGATCGACAAGCGGCCGGCGCTGATCGCCCAATGCTCCACGCCCGACGATGTGGCCGCGGCCCTGCGCTTCGGCCGCGAGCGCGGTCTCGAGATCGCCGTGCGCTCCGGTGGCCACTCGGTCTCGGGCGTCTCGCTCTGCGACGACGGACTCGTGATCGACGTGAGGCCGATGAAGCACATCGAGGTCGACCCCGAGCGCCGAACCGTGCGGGTGGGCGCGGGCTGCACCTGGAGCGAGCTCGATCGCGCCACGCAGGAGCATGGCCTCGCGACAACCGGGGGGCGAGTGTCGACGACCGGCGTCCCCGGTCTGACTCTCGGCGGTGGCTCGGGCTGGCTCGAGCGCATGCACGGGCTCGCCTGCGACAACCTGATTTCGGTCGAGCTGGTGACCGCCGATGGTCGGCTGATCACTGCGAGCGATGACGAGCACCCCGACCTCTTCTGGGCGCTCCACGGCGGCGGCGGCAACTTCGGGGTCGCGACGGCGCTCACCTTCCGGCTCCACCCGGTCGGGCCCGAGGTGCTGGCCGGACTCCTGCTGTACGAGCCTGAGCAGGGTCGCGAGCTTCTGCGGCTGACGCGAGACTTCATGGTCGATGCCCCCGACGAGTTCGGGCCCGCCCTCGCCTACCTCACGGTTCCGGCGGACGACGAGCTGCCGACCGAGCTACACGGCAAATTCGTCTCGGCGATCGCTCTGTGCCACACGGGGCCGGCGGCCGAGGGAGAGAAGCTGATCGAGCCATTCCGCGACCTCGGCCCGGTGGCCGATCTCGTGGGGCCGGTCGCTTACGCGGACTGGCAGTGCGCGCTGGACGATCCGCCCGGCTATCGCAACTGGTGGACGGCGGAGTACCTGCACGTCGTCTCCGACGAGGCCATCGACGTCCTCCACACCTGGTCGCTCAAGGCCCCGACCCCGACCCCCTCGATGTCGTTCATGGTGCCCTGGGGTGGCGCGGTCGCCCGCGTGGGCGAGGACGACACCCCGATGACGCAGCGTGACGCATCCTGGGTGGTGCACCCCTACGCCTCTGTGGCGAACGAGGACGAGGTCGATGGGGCCGTCGCCTGGGCGCGCGGCTTCCGCGACGACATCCGTCGCCACGCCTCCGGCGGGCTCTACCTGAACTTCGTCGCCGAGGACGAAGGCGAGTCAGGCGTGCGAGCGGCGTTCGGCGAGCACAAGTACGAGCGCCTTACGACGATCAAGACACGCTACGACCCGGACAACCTCTTCCGCGGCAACCACAACATCAGGCCCGCGCCTACGGGCGGCGCGTCCTGAGACGTGACACCGACGACGTCCCGAGGTCAGCTGAGCTTTCCGACGATGCCGTTCATCTCCTCGGCGTTGAAAGCGCGAAGGGTCGTCGTCCGGATATTGCCTTGCGCGGCGATGGCCAGCAGGAAGGCGGTCCCGGTCTCGTCGTCGGGGAACTCAGCGATCGAGACGATGTCGTACGGGCCCACGGTCCAGTAGACCTCCTTGAGGTTGCCGCCCATGCGCTCCGCCAACTCGCTGGCGGCCTTGGCTCGGTCGAGCGACTCCTTGGACTTGCGGACTCCTTGATCGGTCCAGCTGATCAAGCTGATGAATGTGGGCATCGCCGCTCACCCCCTGAAGATGGCGTGCCTCTCG
>NZ_SMLB01000089.1 GCF_004349105.1 Jiangella aurantiaca | reverse complement strand
GGAGGCGAGGGCGGCGGGCGTCGCCGGCGTCCGGGCGCCCGACGGCATGGACGTCGGTTCGCCCCTGTGGATCACGGCGAAGGAGGACGGCCGCTGGCTGCTGACCGCTTGCCGGAACATCGGCGTCCCCGACGACGAGGACGTCGCGCCCGGCCGGCCCGTCTTCGGCGCGGCGTCCTGACCCTCGCCCTCACGCCGTTGATCGGTGCGGTCAGCGGGCGTTGCGGCCGACGGCGCGCTCGAGCACCGCGATGCCGTCGTCGCGGAGGTGCCGGATGAACAGGCGGTAGGCGCCGCGGATGCCGTGGATGCGCATCCCGGCCGGCCCGTCGACCGGGTCGGGAACCTGGTCGGCGAAGACGCGGAGCTCGTCGGCCAGGCGCTTGCGGATGGTGCCGTCGACCGCCTGGTACGCCACCGGGCCGAGCTGCCCCCACCGCCACTCCATCGGCGCCCGGCTGCCGTCGGCCGTCCGCAGCGCGACCGCTGCCGTGCGGCCGGCGTCCTCGCGCGGGACGAAGCCGCGCGCCGCGAACACCGTCGAGCCGAGGGCCTGCCGCACCGCGCTGGTCCGCTCTGACGTCGACACGTCGGCCGGGCCGAGCTTGACGCCGGCGCCGCGGACCCGCTCCAGCTCGCGCAGTGACGCGATGACGGCGACGACGGCCATCCGCCGGGTCTCGATGCCGAACCTGTTCGATCCCAGGTGACCGTCGCCCATGGCGCGCCAATGGTGCCCGCCCGGGACGGTCTTGCCGTCACCGTCGACGTCGCTGACGACGTCCAGCCCGCGGTTGTCGAAGTCGTGCAGGGCCAGGCTGACGATGTCGCCGAGGGAGATGTTCGCGACCGCCTCGCCGCCCAGCGTCCGGATCCGGTCCACCATGACGCTGCGGGTCACCCAGCCGAACCACCACGCCAGCTGCGGCAGTTGCTGCCGTTCGTCGAGCCGGTCGAACAGGAACCGGGCCAGGTACTGCAGGATCCGCTGGCCGCTGTCGGGGAACCGCTGCGCGTACCAGTCGCGGATCTCCGCGCGCGGCGTGCGGACGTGCCCGGCCGAGAACGAGTCGGTCAGGAAGTGCAGCCCGAACGCCTCCTTCGTCAGCGCCCGCCGCCACAGGGCCGCGTCCGCCGTGCGGCCGGCGTCCAGCGCGTCGACCAGCGCCTTCGCGTGCCAGCTGGTGTACGCCTGCCAGGCGGTGCCGCCGCCGGAGAAGTGGGAGATGTTCCGAGACGCCAGCAGGAGGTACCGGTCGGTGACGGACTGGATCGTCGCCGCGCTCGCGGCCGGCGCGGGGACGCCCTGTCCGGACAGCGACAGGCAGTGCCAGCGCGCGTACGCCAGCTCCACCCGTCCGGCCGCCGTCCGGGAGAGGTCACGCATCTCCTCGTAAGTCCCGAAGTAGTCGCCGGCCAGCGCCGTCACCTCGCCGAACGTGAGCCGGGCGGGCGGGTCGCCGTACGCCAGCGCCGTCAGTTCCTGGCCGGAGGCTCTGTCGGCGATGTCGCGGTGCTCGGGACCGCTGAACTCGGCGAGGTCGTCGCCGCTCTCCGCGGCGGCCTCCCAGCCGTCGGCGACGGTGTCCGCCTCGCCGGGGGCGGTCCCGAAACCCGACGCCAGCAGCTCCATGGCCTCGTCGCCGGCCGTCTCGGCCGCCTCGGCCGCCTCGGCCGTCTCGGTCTCGCCCGAGACGGACGGCGAGCAGGACATCCGGCCCGGCGTGAGCTTGTAGAGGTCGCCGATCGCCGGGTGGTCCGGCAGCAGGTTCACGGTGACGAGGAACTGCTTGTACCGGCGGTTCCGCTCGGCCGGGTCCTTCGTCGTCTTCGTCGTGTGGGCGACGGCCTCGCTCAGCAGCCGGGCGGTACGCCGCATCTGCTCCGCGATCTGGTCGTTGATGTCGCCCGGGCGCTTGTCCACCCACTTCGCGGACTCGGTGTAGGCGGCGATCTCGTACTGCATCATCGTCGCGTGGTCGGCCGGTGGCTTCCCACCGGCCTTCATGAACTGCCGGACGTGCAGCGCCTCGTGGTACAGGGTGGCGGCGAGCACCTGGGGGAACTCGTTGGCCCCGGGCGCCACGTACACCGCCGTCGGCGAGTTGGTCCACGCTGTGAAGCCGGCCTTCGCGACCAGTGCCGACGGCACGCAGCCCTCGAGGTCGCGGATGACGACCTTCGGCAGGTCCTTGAACATCTTCGGCCACAGGGTCCGGGCCGCCTGCACGTGCGCCGGGATCATCTCCTCCGCGTCCGGCGCTCCCGCGTCGAGCAGCTCCGCGTCGTCGGGCGTGTGCGGGCGCAGCAGCAGCTGGCCCGGCCCGAGCCGCGGCGGCGCCGCCTGGTCGTGCGGCAGCGTCGTGACCGCGCCCGGGCCGGACCGCCCGAGCGGCACGTCGACGAGCAGGTCGCCGCGGTCCGCGCGGGCGGCGACGTCCTGGCCGGGGCGGGCGAGCACGTCGAAGTGCTCGCCGACCCAGCTCGCCAGCTCACCACCGGGCCGGTACATCAGCTCGCGGAACGCCAGCGACGGGGTGACGGAACGGTCGGCAGCCATGATGGCCTCCTCGGGACGGTCGCGGACGGTGACGGCGGACAGGACGGCGGCCAGCCGGGTGAGGTCGAGACATCCGGCGCCCGTACGGACGGCCGGAGACGCACGCGGCGCGGGCTGGACGGCGTCGAGCACCAGCCGGCGGAGCTCGATCGCGCCGAGCCGTCCGCCGGCCGCCTGCAGGCACAGCGCGACGGCCCCGGTGACGTGCGGTGCCGCCATGCTGGTGCCGGACTTGCGGATCCACCCGCCGGGACTGCGGCGGGCCGCTGCGGGCGCGGACCGCGCGGACAGCACCGCGACGCCGGGCGCCAGCAGGTCCGGCTTGCCGCGCCCGTCGCGGGTCGGCCCGGAGCTGCTGAACCGGGCGAGCGCCCCGGCCGGGTCGTGGGCGTCGTACGCGCCGACGACCAGCGGCAGCCGGCCGGTCGCGATCGTCCCGACGGTGCCGGTGGGCTCGGCGTCGCCGGGCACGAACCGGGCCTGGCAGGGCACGCAGCGGTCATCGCGCTCGAGCCAGGCGTGGAACCGCCCGTCGGTGGCGCGCGCGGCGCGCAGGCTCACCGTCCAGACGCCGGCCGGCGCGGTGGCCTCGAGGAACGCGTCGACCTGGTGGTCGTGGTTGTTGGGGTCGCCGGCCCGGTGGTACAGCCGCCCGACGGCCACCCCGTCGACGACGACGGGGATCTGCTCGCCCAGCCGCACCCACGGGCCGGGGGCACCGCCGGGTGGCGTCAGCCGGACGTCGAACCGGTCGCCGCCGTCGTACCAGATCTCCAGCTCGTTCCGGCTCGGGTCGCCGGGCCGGGTCCGGAACGCCAGCGTGCGCGTGGAGCCCGGTGCGACAGTGCCTGCGGCATGCGCGCGGGCGCGGAAGTAGTTGCCGGCGCTCTGCACGACGAGCCCGCCGGTGGCGGAGCGCAAGAGCTCGTCGAGCGCCAGCTCGAGCAGGGTCCGGCCGTCGTGCGGGCCGCCGTGCCGCCCGACGCTGAGGTTGATCACCCACGGCCGGCCGGCCGCGGTGCGGCGTACGAAGTCGACCGCCTCGAGCAGGCGCACCGAGTCTCCGAGCGTCGCCGTCCCGCCGGTTCCCCGGTCGGCCAGGTGCACGAAGACCAGCGACGCGCCGGGCGCGACGCCGGGTGGGTCGGCGCTACCGGCGGCGATCGCGGCGACGTGGCTGCCGTGCGAGCCGCCGCCGCGGTCGGCGTCGGCCGGGTGGTAATCGAGCGCGCCGTAGGGGTCGGCGGTGCGCAGGGCCGCGTCGATGGCGGCGCGGTCGTGCACCCGGCCGTACCCGTACGGTGCCGGGCGGACGCCGTCGCCGGCCTGGTCGCGCTGGTCCCACAGCGCCAGCACCCGGCTACGGCCGGCGGCGTCCTTGAACGCCGGGTGGTCGACGTCCAGGCCCCAGTCGACCACCCCGACGACGACGCCGTCGCCGGTCAGTCCCGCCTCGTCCAGCGCCGCCGGGCGACGGAGATCCGCCGGGCGGAGTGCTCCGCGTACGGCCGGTTCCCACTCGACCGCCGGATCCGGGCCGTACCGGCGCGAGGCCTTCAGGCTGCGGACCGCCGGGTGGCGCCGGACCGCCGGGACCGCGCCGACCGGCAGCCGGCAGGTGGCGATCCGGCCGAACCGGGCCACCAGCCGCACGCCGGGCACGACGGCTCGCGCGTCGCGCAGCCGGATGATCGCCTCGATCTCGCGGTCCGGCGTCGCCCGTTCGGCGCGCAGCAGCTGCCACAGCGCCGGGTCCATCGGACGTCTCCGCCGCTCACTTCACGACGAGCGGAATCCGCTTGACCGGCACGCCCTCGGCCGACGCGATGAGGAACACGGTCCCGGCCTTGACTCCGGTGACCCTGCCCGTGGCGTCGACCCGGGCGACCTGGTCGTCCGTGGTCGACCACCGGACGGTGCGCCCGCTCACCACTTCGCCCCGCGGTGTGACGACCTGTGCGTTGAGCTGCAGGCTCGAGTTCGCCGCCAGTTCCGACGGCGCGGCCACGTCGATGCTCGCCTTGGCGCGCTGCTCGCCGAGGACGGTGATGCCGAGGATCGCCGCGCCGCCGATGACCCGCGGGTCGGCGACGAACGACTCCAGGCCACGGCCGCGGCGCTGCGGCGTCAGCAGCAGCAACGGCGCGAACCGCAGCGCGGCGCGCGCGTACACGTTCTGCGGCTGGTCGAACGATTCGACGAACTGGCTGACCGCGAGGCCGGCCACCGCAGCGTACTCGGAGCGGCTCATCCTCCTCCTCTGCAGGGCCAGCTCGCGGCGCAGACTGTCGTGGGCGACGCGCGAGTCCAGGTCGACGGCGCGGATCGCCGCCGCCGCGGCGCGGGCCGGCGGTGGCGGCGGTGGCGGCGGCATCGGCCGCGGGCGCACAGCCGTCGTGCGGGCCCGGCCCAGTGCCTGCGCGCGCACCTGCGCCTGCCGGCGGGCGACGGCGAGCTGCCGCGCCTGGGCCCGGCGGCGACGCGAGGCCCGCGACTCCTCGCTCTCGCCCTCGTCGGTCTCGCTGTCGTCCCATTCCAGGTCGCTCTCGGAGTCGTAGAGCTCGCCCTCGTCGTACTCGGCTGCCTCCGACTCCAGGCCTTCCAGCCACGTCGTGCTCACGATCGCACTCCCTCCTGTGGTGCCCCGCCGTTCGTGACCACGGAGTCGTCCGTGGCCCGGGTGCGGGCGGCGGCTCGCCGCTGGACGGCGGGCGCCACGTATTCGGCATAGAGCTCGAGGTCGGGGTCGGTCCAGCCGGCCCCGCCGCGGCCGGCGCACACGGGGCAGCCGGGGTCGTGACCCCAGCACACACACGCGCCCAGCGCCGCGGCGAGCAGGATCTCGGTGTCGCCCGGGCCTGCCGAGGGCTGCACGACAGTGACCGGCTGCGAGCCGGCGGGCTCGGTGGCCAGCCGGTCCAGCAGCTGCTCCAGGACCCGGTCCGCGAACCCGCGCGGATCCGGCAGCGCCTGGAACAGCAGCGACTCGAGCTGCTGTAACTCGTTGTGGCTCATGGCCAGCTCACCGCCTCGGTCAGTTCCGCGTTGTCGGCGTCGACCAGCGCCGTGTAGAGCGAGTCGTCGTCGCCCCACTCGGCTGCCTCCTCGGCGTCGCCGTGGCCGCCGAGATACATCAGCTCGTCCGCGTCGGCGGCGGCCCGCCCGAACACCGAGCTCAGCATGCTCATGAGCGCCGCCACGGGCACGCCGTCGACGGTGGCCCGCCCGTGCTGGCCCATCGCCAGGGCGAGCAGGCCCTTGGCCACCGTGGGGTGCTGCGTGAGGTACGCGGCCTGCGTCGCCGCCGCCGACCCGCCCGCTGCAGACGGAGCCGGGGTGACGGGCGCCGGGGTGGCGGCCGCAGGGGTGACG
>NZ_SMLB01000088.1 GCF_004349105.1 Jiangella aurantiaca | reverse complement strand
GGTCGGGCGGGTTGACGAGGTCGCGGCCGTCGTCGCGCATCTGCTCTCCGACGACGCGTCGTTCGTCAACGGCGCGACGGTGCCGGTCGATGGCGGCCGCGCGGCGCTCGGCCTCGACCCGGAGGCTCCCGCCTGACCTGCTACATGTCGGCGGGATCCAGCACCCGGCGCACCTCGACGAGGTCCAGGGCCGCCTCCGGGAGCAGCGCCGCGATCTCCGTCGCCCGCTCCACGCTCGCGCAGTCGACCAGGTAGAAGCCGGCCAGTACCTCCTTGGCCTCGGTGAACGGGCCGTCGGTGACCGCCGGCACGCCGTCGCGCACCCGCACCGTCCGGGCGGCCTCGACGGTGAGCCCATTTGACGCGACGTACTCGCCGGACTCGATCAGCCGCTCGGTCAGCTCGCGATGCGCGCGCATGTGGTCGTCGCCGGCCTTGGCGCCGTCGTAGATGCGTTGCCAGGTCTCGTCGTTGCCGTAGATCAACAGCATGTACTTCACGAGCGGCAGCATAGGCCCGCGGCGGCCTTTCTAGACTGGATCTCGTGGCGCGGCCGAACAGCACGGTGGTGGTGATCGTCGGCGACGACGCGGGCCGGGTGGTGGCCGGGCTCGACGGGCTGGCGAATGTCCGCGCCGTCCCGCGGGCTCCCGGCGACGATGCCGGCCGGCGGGTCCGCACGGCCGTCGCCCAGTCGCACGCCGCCTACGTCGTGCACGACGTCGACCCCCTCGCCGACGTTGGCGCCGCCTGGGCGGGATTCTTCGACGGCACCGCGCCGGCCGGGACCCTCGAGGTCGCGGTCGAGGCGGCGCTTCAGTCGCTGCGCACCGAGGCCACCGCGCTGCCCGACTACTACATCGTGCTCGACCCCGACGCGCTCCCGGAGACCCGGCGCCACTGGTGGTTCGGGGTGCTCGCGGGCGCCTCGCCGAACCGCGTCGTGCCGGCCGCCGCCGACGTCGCGACCGTCCGCGGCACGATCGCCGGGCTGCGCTCCGGCCGCTGGTGGCCGGACCCGCCGGACGAGTGGTTGCACGGCCTCGGCCGGGTCGTCCCCGACCGCGCCGTCCTCTCCACCGGCTGACCCCGCCGCCGTCCGCCCCGCGGCGACGCCACTGCCCCCTCCCGCACCCCTCCTCAGAAGTTGATCTTGGAGTAACCGTGGGATCAAACGGGCATTTCGCCCCGCAACACCCCGGTTACTCCAAGATCAACTCGGTGGTGGGCGATGAGTGGACGGATTGACAAATCAAACTGTCAATTACACGATGGGGTCATGGCCGCGATCACGTACCTCGAGGAGCCCGGTGAGGTGCGGGTCGCGCTCGCCCCGCCGCGCCGCGAGCTGCTGACCCGGCTGCGCGAGCCGGCGTCGGCCACGCAGCTGGCGGCGGCGCTCGGGCTCCCGCGGCAGCGGGTCAACTACCACCTGCGGGTGCTCGAGGCGGCCGGGCTGGTCGAGCTGGTCGAGGAGCGGAAGCGCCGCGGCTGCGTCGAACGGATCCTGCGGGCCAAGCCGGGCGCGGTCGTCGTCGATCCCGCCGTCATGTCCGCCGACGACGAGCGGTCGCGGTTCGCCCGGCTCCAGGACCAGTACGCCGCCGAGCACCTGGTGAGTGTCGCGGCCGACGCGGTCCGCGACGTCGCGCGCATGCAGGCCAAGGCCGACGCGTCCGGCAAGCGGCTGCTCACGTTCACCATCGAGGCCGAGGTCCGGTTCGCCGCGCCCGGCGACGTGCACACCTTCACCGACGAGCTGACGGAGGCGGTGCGGCAGGTGGTCGCGCGCTTCGACACCGAGGGCGGCCGCCCGTATCGGATGGTCGCCGGCGGCTACCCCACCCCACGGGAGGAGACCGATCATGACTGACACCCCGCGCATCGAGGTGACCATCGCCGCACCGATCGACGACGTGTGGCGCGCGCTGCGCGAGAAGGACCGCATCCGGCACTGGCACGGCTGGGACACGCCAGGTCTGGATGACGAGATCGACCTCATCTACTTCCAGAGCTTCACAGAGGACGCGCAGGCGCGCACGCTCGGCGTGCAGGAGGGCGACCAGATCGTCCTCGAACCCGACGGCGACGCCACCAGGGTCACGCTGACCCGGGCGCCGCGCGGCGTCAGCCCCGAGTGGGACGCCTACTACGACGACATCACCGAGGGCTGGACGACGTTCCTGCAGCAGCTGCGCTTCTACCTGGAGCGGCAGCCGGACGCACCGCGCCGCACGGCGTTCTTCGCCGGGACGACGGCCGGCGCGCAGCCGCTACTCGCCGAACTGGGCCTTGGCGACGTCGCGACGCGGCCCGTCGGGTCCGCGTACCGGGCGACGCTGGCCGGCGAGGAGGTCACCGGTGAGGTCTGGTTCCGGTCGGAGCATCAGCTCGGCCTCACCGCCGACGCGTGGGGCGAGGGGCTGCTCGTGATCGCCTTCGTGCCACCTGGCGAGGAGAAGCCGGACGGCTCGGCCATGGCCGTGCTGAGCACCTTCGGCCTCGACGACGCCGCGTACGCCGAGTTGAACGACCGGTGGGCGGCGTGGTGGAGCCCCCGCTACCCGGCGCCGGCCGAACCCCTCCCCGGCACCGAGGCCTGACGGGCACGGTACGCGCGGACCTTGGCGATGCTGCCGCACGACCGGCCGCCCGGGCCGCCCGCCGTCATGAGGCACCAGCGCTTGCTGCCGTTGCGGGTGTGGTCGTAGAACGCCCACCGGCAGTCGGGGCAGGTCTTGAGTCGCCGCCAGGTCCCGTCGCCGACGGCCGCCAGGACCGAGATCAGCAGGTCGCCGGCGATGCCGCCGTCGTGCTGGAACCCCAGCGCCCCGCCGCCGACCCGCGGCCGCACGCCGGTCCGCTCGATCCACCGGTTGACGACGGCGTCCGGGTCGCCGCCGTCGACGACCGCGCGCAGGTCGTCGCGGAGCGCCCGGACGGTGTCGCGTTCGACGGCAGGGACGGCGTGCGCGGCGGCCCAGGCGTCGAAGCGGTCGTCGGGCCGCCGCGTGTCGTTGGGGATCAGCCAGCTGTTCAGCAGCTCGCGGACGGACTCCAGCGCGCCAGGCGCCTCCTGCGCGGCGTTAACCATTCACTCAGTTTACCGGTTGCATCGGCGCGCCGGGCGCTGTTAACTGACGTTCATGATGACCGGTAACGTGGAACGAGAGCTGATGTGGTCGGCGCTGGCCTGGCCCGCCACCGAGCACCTGGTCCTTCACGCGGACGACGACGGCGTGCGGGCCGACGGGATGATCGTCGCGCTGGACGGCCGGCCGACCCGGCTGGCATACACGATCGAGGCCGGCGCGGACTGGACCGTGCGCCGGCTGACCCTGGCGTCGTACGGCGAACCCGGCCTGGTGCTGGAGCGACGCGACGACGGCCGCTGGTTCCACGGCGACGGCGCCGAACGTGCCTACCTGGCCGGCTGTGTCGACGTCGACATCGCGTTGACGCCGTTCACCAACACGCTGCCGATCCGCCGCCTGGGCCTGGAGGTCGGCGAGTCCGCCGACCTCCGGATCGTCTACGTGCAGGTGGACAACGGCCTGACCGCGGACGCGGTGGACCAGCGGTATCTGCGGCTGGGCTCCGAGACCTACCGGTACTCGTCCGGCGACTTCACCGCCGACCTGACGGTGGACGGCGACGGGCTGGTCACGGACTATCCGCACCTGTGGCGGCGGCTGGTCTGACCAGGGCGTCGGCATCCTTCGGCGGCAGCGCGCGGCCCGCGGCGAACTCCGTGTCGAACCCGGCGCGGCCGAGGACGGCGACCGCCGCGGCGGTGACGCGGTCGACGTCGCCGCGTTCGGCCGGCGGCAGCGGCGCACCGGACCCGTCGCGGGCGGCCGCCGCAGCGCCGAGCAGCCGGGCCGCGACGGCGCCGTCGCCGGTCGACGCGAGCACGCCGGCCAGGCCCTCCAGCGCCAGGGCGACGGCGCGCGGGTCGCCGGCCGACCGGGCCGCCGCGAGGCCGTCCAGGTGCAGCGCCCGCGCGGCCTCGGTGTCGCCACGCAGCTCCGCGACGAAGCCCAGCTCGGCCAGGATGAGCGCCGCGCCGAGGTCGCCCTCGATGTCGAGGCACCAGTCCAGCCACGCGCGCAGGTGTCGCTCGGCGTCGTCGAGCCGGCCCTGCCGCCGCGCCGACAGCGCCAGCCCGAGCTCGGCGAACTCCTCGCCTCGTCGGTGCGCGTGCCGGGCGGCGAGGACGCGGGCCCGCTCGTGCAGCTCGTCGGCGGTCGCGAGGTCGCCGCGCAGCAGCGCCACCCGGCCCAGCCCGGCCAGCCGCGACGACAGCTCCGTCGCCAGTCCCAGCTCGGTCGCGATGCGTACGCCCTCCTCGTGCAGGGCGGCCGCGCGGTCGTAGTCGCCGTGGATCTCCGCGCGGCCGGCCAGCGTGTCGGTGACCCGCAGCAGCCCCCAGCGGTCGCCCAGCTCACGGAAGAGCGCGGCCGCCTCCTCGGCCGACCGCAGCCCGGCATCGGCGGACCCGAGCGGCCGGGAGAGGTCGGCGTGCAGGCTGAGCGCGGCCGCCGTACCCCAGCGGTCGCCGAGCCGCCGGAACGTGGTCAGCGCCGCTGCCACGCGCCGGACGTGCACGGACAGGTCGCCGACGCCGGCCAGCCCGAGGCTGAGGAACCAGCGCGCCCACGCCAGCCCGGCCTCGTCGCCGTCGAACCCGGACAGGACGGCGTGGGCCCGCGCCGCCACATCGGGAACGTCGCCGAGCTGGACGGCGAACCCGGCCGCCCAGACGGCCACGCGCGCCCGCAGCCCGGCCGGCGCGGCGCCCTCGACGGCGAGCGCGGCCGCCGCCGACCGCCGGCCCTCGCTCAACCGGCCGCGCAGGAACCAGTACCACCCCAGCGCGTCGACCAGCCGCAGCGCCGGCTCCGCCGCACCGGCCCGGACGGCGTCGTCGTACACGGTGCGCAGGTTGGCCGACTCCGCGTCCAGCACGTCCAGCCAACGCCTCTGGTCTGCGCCGCGCAGCCCCGCGTCGGCCTCGGCCGCGAGGGCCAGCAAGTGGTCGCGGTGCCGCCGCCGGACGGCGTCCAGCTCACCCGCCGCGCACAGCCGCTCGCCCGCATACGCGGCGACGGACTCCAGCGGCCGGTAGCGCGGCCCGGCGGGGGACGGCACGACGGTGAGCAGCGACCGGTCGACCAGCTGGGTCAGGAGTCCGGCGACGGCCGTCGGCGCGACGTCGTCGCCGCCGGCGATGGCCTCGGCCCCGGCGAGGTCGCACCCGTCGGCCGGGACCGCGAGCCGCCGCAGCACCGTCCGTTCCGGCTCGGTGAGCAGCTCCCAGCTCCAGTCGATCACCGCCCGCAGCGTCCGCTGCCGCTCCGGCCCGCCGCGCTGCCCGGCCGCGAGCAGCTCGAAGCGGTGGTCCAGCCGGGCCAGTAGGTCGCGCTCGCCGAGCGCCCGGATCCGGGTCGCGGCCAGCTCCAGCGCCAGCGGTAGCCCGTCGAGGCGGCGGCAGATCTCCGCGACGGTGCCGCGGTCGAGGTCGCGGCCGGGCGCGGCGGCCGCGGCCCGGGTCAGGAACAGCTCGACGGCGTCTGTGCCGGGGTCCAGCGGCGGTACCGCGACGACGACCTCACCGGCCAGGCCGAGCGGCACCTGGCTGGTCGCGAGGATCCGCACCGCCGGCGCCGCCCGCAGCAGCCGCCCGGCGACGTCCGCGACGGCGTCGGCCAGGTGCTCGCAGTTGTCCAGGACCAGGAGCAGCTCGCGGGTGCGGAGCGCGGCGGCCAGCCGGGCGACGGGGTTCGGCCCGGCGTCGGCGCGCACCTGGAGGACGCCGGCGATCAGCTCGGCGACGGCGTCCGGCCCGGTGTCGGCCGGGCGCAGGCCGGCCAGCTCGACCAGCCAGGCACCGTCCCGCAGCGAGGCCGCCGGGTGCCCGGCGACCTCGACGCCCAGCCGGGTCTTGCCGACGCCGCCCGGCCCGGTCAGCGTGACCAGCCGGTGGGCGGCGACCCGCCGCGCGGCGTCCTCGATCGCGGCGGCGCGGCCGACCAGCGGCGTCAGCGAGGCCGGCACGTTGCCCGCTGCGGATTGTGCGGCGGGTCGCGGGCGGTCGCGGCCGCTGCCGGTCAGCGCCGGGTCCTGCGCGAGCACCGCGGCGTGCAGCCGGAGCAGGTCGGGCGACGGGTCGACCCCCAGCTCGTCGGCCAGGCGATCGCGCAGGTCGGCGAGGCTCGCCAGTGCGTCGCCCTGCCGGCCGGCGCCGTAGAGGGCCCGGACGTGCGCCGCCCGCAGCCGCTCCCGTAGCGGCTCCGCACCCACCCACCGCGCCAGCTCACCGGCCAGCGCACCGTACGCCGCGGGCCCACCGCCCGGC
>NZ_SMLB01000087.1 GCF_004349105.1 Jiangella aurantiaca | reverse complement strand
GTACCAGCGACCCACCCGCCCCAGCTGTTGTTGATCTTGGAGTGATGCGGGTGATGCTGCCCGAATTGCCCGGTTGATACCCCACTTTCTCCAAGATCAACTTCGGCCCGGGTTGAACGATGGCCTCAGGCGGTGCCCTCGTAGGCGGCCGTGAGGGCGGGGAGGTCGAGCTTGACCATCTGCAGCATCGCGGCCGTGGTGCGGGCGGCCTTCTCCGGGTCCGGGTCGGCGAGGTAGCGCAGCAGCTGCACCGGCGTCACCTGCCACGAGACGCCGAAGCGGTCCTTCAGCCAGCCGCACTGGGTGGGTGTGCCGCCGCCGGCGAGCAGCGCGTCCCAGTACCGGTCGATCTCATCCTGCGTCTCGCAGCTGACGAACAACGAGATGGCGTCGTTGAACGTGTCGTGCGGACCGCCGTTGATCGCCATGAACTGCTGGCCGGCCAGCTCGAACGTCGCCGACTGGAGGGTGCCGGCGGGGAACGGGCCGCCCTCGCCGAACCGGGTCATCGACGTGATGCGGGCGTCGTCGAAGATCGAGGTGTAGAACTCGAGCGCCTCCTCGGCGTCGTCCTCGAACCACAGGAACGGGGTGATCTTCTGTGTCATGACGGGCTCCTCGGATCGTGTGCCGGCGCCTCCGGCTCTCGGTCAGTGGGTCGGAGCCGGCGGTCGGTTCTCGACAGGTCTGGCTGATCGAGCGTCCGGCGCAGCAGCCAGCCGTCGCCGGTGCGGATGAGCGCGTACCGTGCGGCGCCGTCGCGGCCGTGCAGAGTGAACAGCATCCGCCGCCGGGTGCGGTCGTGCTCCTCCCACCAGCCGGTATCGGCGATCGACTTGTCGGCGTCCTCGTAGTCGAGGTGGTCGAGGTCGTGGTCGGGCACCTCGACGGCGAGCCGGTTCTCGCCCGGCGCGCGCGGCAGGCCGCGGGGCACCGCCCACGAGCGCAGGACGCCGCCCTCCTCCAGGCGCAGGTCGAAGTGGTGACGGGGCCGGCGGTGCTCGTGCAGCACGAACGCCGGCCGTGCCCCGTCACCTGCGTGTTCCATGGGTACGTCCTACCCCATTCACACTGCCGACAGCGCGGCCGTCGGCGGCATCCGGGCCGCCCGCGCCGCGGGATAGGCACCGGCCAGCGCCCCGACGACGATCGTCGCGCCGGCCGCTCCAGCCAGCACCCAGACGGGCAGCGCGAACGGCCACTCCCGGCTGGACGCGAACGCCGCCGTCGCCGCGCCGCCGAGCAGTGCGCCGCCACCGCCGCCGAGCGCCGCCAGCAGCACCGACTCGCCGAGGAACTGCCGCCGGATGTGCGCCCGGGTGGCGCCCAGCGCCCGCCGTAGCCCGACCTCCGAGCGCCGTTCCAGCACCGCGATCACCATGGTGTTGGCCACCCCGATGCCGCCGACCAGCAGGGCAACGCCCCCGAGCGCGAGCAGAAGCGTCGTCAGCGTCTCGTCGGTCGCGGCTTGGGCGGCCAGCGCGTCCGACGGCCGGCTGACGGCGACCTCTTCCGGCGCCGCCGGGTCGACGGTGGCCGGCAGCAGCGTCCGCACCTCGTCGATCGCGCCCTCGGCCACCCGCTGGTACACCGTCGTCGGTGCGCCGTCGAACCCGAGCAGCGACTCCGCGGCCGGCCAGCCGATCAGCGCCGACGTGTCCAGCTCCGGCGCCAGCGGCACCGGGTCGAGGACGCCGGCGACGGTGAACCACTCGCCGCCAAGCCACACCTGCACCTCACCGTCGGTGCGCGAGATGCCGAGCAGCTCCGCCGTCTCCGACCCCAGCACGACCACCGGGAACGCGCTGAGCACGTCGTCGAGCCAGCGGCCGGACGCGACCGTCGCGCTGACGGTGTCCAGCAGGTCGGTCCGGGCCGCGCTGACGGCGATCGCGTTGGTCTGGTTCGGGTCGATCTCGTCGCTGCGGTAGACCGCCGCGTCGGGGACGATGCCGACGGCGCTCACCGAGGTGACGTCGTCGAGGCGGGCCACCATGTCGACGCTCTCCTGCGGCAGCTGCGCCTCGCTGACGAACGACTGGCTCGGTGCGACGGTGAGCAGGTTGGTGCCGAGCGCGTCGAGCTGCTGGTTCACCTGCTCGCGGCTGGACGCGGAGATGCCGACGACGGCGACCATCGCGGCGATCCCGACGGCGATGCCCAGCGCCGACAGCACCGCGCGCAACGGCCGCGCCCGCAGCCCGGAGAACGCCACCCGGACGGTGTCGCGCGGCCGCAGCCGCGACCGCGCGCTCACGACATCCGTCGGTCGGCTCATACGGCGTCGCCTCCTTCGCTCCATTCGGCGAGCGGTCTCGACCGACGACTCGGCGGGACCTCCGGCCCCGCGTCGCCGCCGGTGCCGTATGAGCCTCCCTGGGCCGGCTCCAGGGTCTCGTCGGACTCGATCCGCCCGTCCAGGATGTGCACCTGCCGCGGCAGCTCGGCCGCCACCCCGTGGTCGTGGGTGATGACGATGACGGTGGTGCCGCCGTCGTGCAGCTCGTGCAGCAGCTTGAGCACCGCCGCGCCGGATGCGGAGTCCAGCGCGCCGGTCGGCTCGTCGGCCAGCAGGAACGACGGCCGCCCGACCAGCGCCCGCGCGACCGCGGCCCGCTGCCGCTGCCCGCCGGACAGCTCGTTCGGCCGGTGGTGCGTGCGGTCGGCCAGCCCGACCCGGGCCAGCGTCCGGGCCGCCCGGCGCCGCCGCTCGCGCAACGACAGCCCGGTGTACAGCAGTCCGTCGGCGACGTTGTCCAGCGCGGTCACCCCGGGGGAGAGGAAGAACTGCTGGAACACGAAGCCGATCCGGTGCGCCCGCAGCGCCGACAGCTGCTTGTCCGACAGCGTGGCGACGTCGCGGCCGTCGATGCGCACCTCCCCGGCGTCCGCCCGGTCCAGCGTGCCCAGGATGTTGAGCAGCGTGGACTTGCCCGACCCCGACGGCCCGACGATCGCGACCAGCTCGCCGGGCGCGACGCTGAGGCTGACCCCGTCGAGCGCCCGTACCGGCGGCCGCCCCGGATAGCGGCGGTGGACGTCGCGGAGCCGGATCACCGGCTTCGCCGTCGTGACCCTCATCGCCCGGCCACCCCCACGACGTCGCCCTCCGCGATGCCGTCGCCGGTCACCTCGACCCGGCCGTCGGCGAACAGCCCCAGCTCGACCGGGACGACCGACGTGGTGCCATCGGCCGCGACGACCTCCAGGCCATAACCGCCACCGGACATCGCCAGCAGCGCCGTCACCGGCACCACCAGCACGTCCGCCCGCTCGTCCACCGGCCGCACCACGTCGACCGGCGAGCCGACCAGCGCGGGGTCCACCGGCTCGGCCAGCGTCACCTCGACCTCGACGACGGCGTCCTCCGCGCTCGGCGCCTCATCCTCGCCGGACGCGCCGCCCCCGCCGTCCGCCGGGGGCGACTCCACCACCGTCGCCGCGGTCACCGTCCCGGCGGTCTCGGCACCGCCCGGCAGCACGACGGTGACCGCGGTGCCGACGGCGAGCAGGTCGCGGTCGGCGACGTCGACCTCGAGCGTCGCGACCTGGTCGGTGCCCGTGATGTCGAGCACCGGCGACCCGGGGGTGACCGGGCTGCCGACGTCCCCGTACACCGTCCCGACCCGGCCGCCCTCAGGCAGGAACACGACGTCGGACCGGGCGACGGTGCCCGTCTCGCCGGCGCCGATGTCCTCCTGCCACTCCTCGACCGCCTCGGCGGTGTTGTCGGTGTACTCGTCGTCGGCGGTGAACCCGGTGTACCCGAGCGCCGCCAGGTTGGCCTCCAGCTGCTCCACGTCGATCCCCTCGTCGCCGGGTCCCAGGTCGCGATACATCGGGATCACGCCGAGCAGCACCGTCACCGGCCGCTCGTCCAGCCGGAACAGCTCGGTGCCGCGGGTGACCTCCGTGTCGGCCGCCGCGACCCGGGTGAGCGTGCCCTGGGCGGCCGGGATGCCGAGCGCGTCGCCGTGCCCGAGCGTGCCGGACCACGTCTCGGTGGCGGCGATCGCGTCGCGCACCACCTCGGCGGTCGCGGCCGGCCCGGTGGCCGCGTCCGCCGGCTCGCCGCTGTCGTCCTGGGTCACGTACCAGTACGCGCCGCCGGCGCCGGCCACGCCCATGACGCCGAGCGTCAACCACAGCAGCCGGGTGCGGCTGCGTCGCGGCCGATCCAGCTCAGCATCGAGGTCGTCCTGGTGGTCCAGCGTCGCGCTCACCGCCCACCGCCCGGGCCCGGGCCGATCCGGATCGGCGCACCGTCGAGCATCGGCTGGCACTCGGTCATGGCGGCCTGGAACTCGGCGGACTGGGGGTCGACGCCCTCGGGCATGCTCAGCCGGCCGTCGGCGGCGGGATCGGGCATGTCGATGCCGTTCTCGCGCATGCACTCGGTGAACGCGCGCAGCGACTCCAGCGCCTCGGCGTCCACCTCCGGCGCCTCGCCGCCGTTGGGCAGCAGCGAACGGCACTCCTCCATCGCCGCCTCGTTGTCCGGATCGCCCGGCGGCAGCTGGAGCTGGATGCCCGGCTGGCCGGGGTCGGGATCGGGCAGGTCGACGCCGTTCTCGCGCATGCACTCGTAGAAGTCCAGCTCGGCCTGCTCCGGGTCGGTCTCGCCGCCGCCTCCGCTGCCGCCCCCGCTGTCCGATGTGCTGTCGCCGCCGCCGGTGCCGGCCGCGGACACGTCGTCGTCGCCGCCGTCGGAGCCGCACGCCGTCAGTGTGGCGGTGAGCAGCAGGGCGACGACCGGCAGCAGTCGGGTACCGCGCCGGGTGGATCGGGTCATGATGTCCTCCAGGGACGTCGTGGATGTCGGTGTTTCTGCCGTGCATCCGCCACGTTCCCGGCGCGGGATGAGACCTCTTTAGGGCCCGTCTAAGAGCGGGCTGAGAATCGCGGGCTCGGTGTCGCGCACCGGCACGACCAGCGAGAAGGCGGCGCCGCCGCCCTTGCGTCGCGCCGCCGTGACGCTGCCGCCGTGCAGCTCGGCGGCCTGCGCGACGATGGCCAGGCCCAGACCGGAGCCGTGCCGCTCGCGGGCGGCCTGGCCGCGGTAGAACCGGTCGAAGATGCGTGGCAGGTCGGCATCGGAGATGCCCGGCCCGCGGTCGAGGACGCGGATCCGGGCGCCCGCGGCGGTCTCGTCCAGCAGCACGTCGACGACGCCGCCCGGCGGGCTCACCTGGACGGCGTTGCGCACAAGGTTCGCGATCGCCCGCTCCAGCACCACCGGGCGCACGACCGCCTCGAATGGCCGGCCGGCGACGGTGACCGTCACGGCGGGGTCGAGCCGGCGGGTGCGGGCGACGGCGCGCTCGACCAGCGCGCGCAGGTCGGTCTCCAGCGGTGGTTCGGGCTCGGTGCCGCCGCGGGCCAGCTCGACGATCTCGCCGACCATGTCCGACAGCGCGGCCGCCTCGGCCTCCAGGTCGCGCAGCAGGCCGGCCCGGTCGGACGGGGTCAGGGTGCGGTCCGGGTGCTGTTCGCTGCGCAGCAGGACGCCGAGGTCGTTGCGCAACGTCGCCAGTGGGGTGCGCAGCTCGTGACCGGCGTCCTCGACCAGCTGGCGCTGCTGGGTCCGAGCGTCGTCGAGGGCGGCCAGCATCGCGTTCACGGAGCCGGCCAGCCGGGCGACCTCGTCGCGGATACTGCCGGGTGCGTCGATGCGGTGGGCGAGGTCCTTCGTCGTCGCCACCTGCTCCGCGGCGTCCACCAGCCGGTCGATCGGACGCAGCCCGGTGCGGGCCGTCGTCCATCCCAGCGCGGCGGCCGCGACCACCCCGACGCCGGTGATGCCGGCGAGCAGCCAGGCGATACGAGTGAGCGTCTCCTCGACGTTCTCCAGCGGCTGGACCAGGCGCACCGCACCGCCGCCCTCCAGCGCCGCCGTCATGACCCGGAAGTCGGCACCGTCGATGGTCTCGCTGCGCAGCAACGGGCCCTCGATGTCGCCGTCCAGCATGCGCTGCTCCTCCTGGTCCAGCACCAGCGACTCCGGATCGTTGCCCGGCGGGATTCCCGGCTCCACCCGTCCGGTCGGCGTGATCGTCTGGACGCCGAGCGGCTCGTTCCCCACCACGAGGGAGATCCGGCGCCGGGCGCCGTCGGGGAGCTCCGCGGCCGTCTGCGCCATCTCCTCGAGGTCGGGGATGCGCGACAGCAGGCGCTGGTCGATCTCGTCGAGCAGGCTGGAGCGGATCAGCAGCCAGGCGGCGACGGAGGCCGCGACCACCGCCAGCGCCACCGCGGCCGACGTCAGCAGGGCCAGCCGCGCCCGGAGCGTCATGGTTCGGTCGCGCGTAGGCGGCGGTCGCCGACCGCGAGGTCTGACGTCAGTCCAAGCAACTTGTAGCCCACGCCTCGGACGGTGTGCAGCATCCGCGGCTCGCCCCCGGCCTCGAGCTTCCTGCGCAGGTAGCCGATGTAGACGTCGAGGGAGTTCGTGGAGCCGTCCAGGTCGCAGCCCCACACGCCCTCGTACAGCTGGGCGCGGGTGAGCACCTGGCGGGGGTGCCGCATGAGCAGCTCGAGCAGGCCGAACTCCGTCCGGGTCAGCGAGATCTCCCGGTCTCCGCGGCGGACCTGCCAGGTCTGCGGGTCCAGCCGCAGGTCGCCGACCACCAGCGGGGCCTCGTCGCCCGTCGAGGCGGTGCGCCGCAGCATCGCCCGCAACCGGGCCAGCAGCTCCTCGTGGGCGAACGGCTTCACCAGGTAGTCGTCGGCGCCGGCGTCCAGCCCCAGCACGCGGTCGCGGACGGCGTCGCGCGCGGTGAGCATGAGGACGGGGGTGCGGTCACCGTCGCGGCGCAGCCGCCGGCAGACCTCGATCCCGTCCAGGTGCGGCATCACCACGTCCACCACCAGCACGTCCGGGCGCACGTCGGGGACCCGGTGCAGCGCATCGACGCCGTCGACGGCGGTCGTGACGGCGTAGCCCTCGAAGCGCAGCGATCGCGCCAAGGACTCCCGCAGCACCGGCTCATCGTCGACGACAAGGATCCGCACGCTCGCCAGTGTGCGGTGCGAGGTTAAGAACAGCCTGAGAAGGACTCAGGCGGAGAGCCGGAACGGCGGGTACTGGTCGGTCACCAGGACGAAGGCGTACGCGGCGACCCGGTTCTGCCAGCGGATGGCGCCCTCGACGTAGTCGAACAGCCCGCGGGGGTAGCGGCCGGTGAACAGCACCGCGAACCAGGAGATGATCACCGCGACGATCGCGCCGATGTGGAGGAAGAACAGCACGATGTAGTGGGGGATGGCCAGGAGCCACTTCACCAGCGGCAGCCAGCGGTTGAGCTCGGTGGGCACGTCCGGGTAGCGATAGATCAGGTGGACGGACTGGTGGTCGTCCGTGGAGGGGTAGCGGTCGTCCATCAGCGCGAGGTAGCACGCGACGCGGTTGGCGAAGCGCTGCAGCTCGAGGTTCCAGTCGAACCACCAGCGCGGGTACTTCTGCCGGAAGAGGATCAGCAGCAGCGGGCCGAAGAACAGCAGGCCGCCGGCGCCCGCGGCGGCCGCCTCGCCGTCGTCGTAGCCCCACTGCCACGTGCCGCCCACCACACTGCCGAGCACGATGAGGACCGGGATCGCCACGATGAGACGGAAGAACGTGGTCACCCGGTTCAGCTGGCGGTCGGGGTAGTCGACGGAGAATGTGACGGGGTAGGCCGGCGGGTCGGTCGGCTGCAGCTGCTGCATGGCACACCATCCAGAGTCGGCGTCGTGAGCCCGTGATCAGGGCTCTGACCAGGTCTACTCCGGTTCAGCTCGCCAGGCGGCCGGTTCGGGGGAAGAGATCGCCGGCGTTCGACTTGACTCGGCGCCGCTGATCTTTGTAAGTTCTCCGTCGGCTCGTGAGAGCGCGGGACGCCGCAAGGCGGCCCGGACTCACGGAGTCACCCCGTACGAACGGCCCATCGCGGTGGACTCGTGTCCGCTGCCGGTGCCGTGAGCATGGGGTGCTGGCCTCCCAGCCGAGCGAACCTGATCAGCCTGGCGGCTTGATCCGGCGAGAGCGGTGAGGTAAGCTAGCGGGGTTGCCCGGGCGAGGATCGTTCGATCGACAGCCAGTCGAATTCGAGAAAGACGCGAATTTGACTCGGAAGACCGGGAAAACCTAAAGTAACACCAGCGTCTCACGGAGATTTCCGAGAGGAAATCGAGTGGGTGCGTCCGATTTTTGAGAACTCAACAGTGTGCCTGATGATGTTTGGTTGATGCCAATTGTTTGTGTCCTCGGGCTGATCCTCTTTTTGGGGGGTTGGTTTTGGGGTTCCTTTGGTGACGCGACAGCTTCTTACCGGGGGTTGTTGTGTTGCTGGGGTTGAGTTTCTTCTGATGATGGTTGATGGCCCTGCCTTTTGGGTGGGGTGGTCGGAATAT
>NZ_SMLB01000086.1 GCF_004349105.1 Jiangella aurantiaca | reverse complement strand
GTCCCCCGCCACCCGCGTCGTCACCGCCGGCCGTCCCGCCCGTGACCCCGACGCGCCGCTGAACGAGCCGGTCACGTTCGCGTCGACGTTCCACGCCGGCGGCGACGTCGGCTACGGCCGCTACGGCAACCCGTCGTGGACGGCGCTGGAGTCGGCGCTCGGCGACCTCGAGGGCGGCCGCGCGCTGGCGTTCGCGTCCGGCCTCGCGGCATCCAGCGCGGTCATGTCGCTGCTGCCGGAGGGCGCCGTCGTCGTCGCGCCTGACTGCGCCTACCTGGGCGTGCTGGACCAGCTGCGCGAGCGGGCCACCCAGGGCCGGCTGACGCTGCGGCAGCTGCCGGCCACCGATACCGACGGCATCGCCGCGGCGGCCAAGGGCGCGGCGATGGTGTGGCTGGAGTCGCCGACCAACCCGAACCTCGACGTCACCGACATCGCGGCGGTGGCCACGGCGGCGCGTGCGGCCGGCGCGCTCACCGTCGTCGACAACACGTTCGCCACCCCGCTGCTGCAACGGCCGCTGGAGCTGGGCGCCGACGTCGTCGTGCACAGCGTCACCAAGCTGCTGGCCGGCCACTCCGACGTCGTCCTCGGCGCGGTCGTCACGGCCGACGACGCCCTGTACGACCGGTTCGACACACATCGCCGCCTGCACGGCGCGATCCCCGGCCCGATGGAGGCCTACCTCGCCGTGCGCGGCCTGCGGACGCTGTCAGTGCGGCTGGAGCGGGCCCAGGCGAACGCGACGGAGCTGGCGTCGCGGCTGCGCGCGCACCGGTCGGTGAACGTCGTGCGCTACCCCGGCTCCGGGACGATGTGCTCCATCGAGGTCGCCGGCGGTGCGGACGGCGCCGACGCGGTGGTCGCGGCGGTCCGGCTGTGGGTGCACTCGACCAGCCTCGGCGGGGTCGAGTCGTCGCTGGAGCGGCGGCGGCGCTGGCCCACCGAGAGCCCGGCGGTCGACGAGTCGCTCCTCCGCCTCTCCGTCGGCATCGAGGACGTCGAGGACCTGTGGGCCGACCTCTCCCGCGCCCTCGACGGCATCTGACCGAGCATCGCGTGGCGGGTCCCGATCCGGGGCCAACGATCGCGTACATCACCAGGAACACCCGAGCCTCAACACGATTACAGGCGTGGTGAAGCTCTAGAAAACCTCGTGATGCCCCCCGAATCGCCGGCAGATCTCACACCGTGGACGCTCCAACCCGGCAACCCCGCGGCGAACCCAGCGCTCACTCCGCCAGCGCGGGCCGCGACGCCCACCACAGATCCTGGTAGGGACCGTCGACGGCGACCAGCTCGGCGTGGGTGCCGCGCTGCACGACCCGGCCGGCGTCCATCACCACGATCTCGTCGACGGCATCCAGCCCGGCCAGCCGGTGGGTGACGACGACCGTCGTGCGGCCGCGCGTGGAGGCGAGCAGGTCGGTCATGAGGTCGTCGGCGGTGCGCGGGTCCAGGCCCTCGGTCGGCTCGTCCAGCAGCACGACGGGCGGGTCGGCCAGCAGCGCACGGGCCAGCGCCAGCCGCTGCCGCTGGCCGCCGGAGACCTGCCCGCCGGACTCGCCGACCATGGTGTCGAGGCCGGCCGGCAGCGACTCGACCCAGTCGCGCAGCCGGGCCGTCTCCAGCGCGGCCAGCAGGTCGTCGTCGGACGCCGACGGCCGGGCGAGGCGCAGGTTCTCGCGGATCGAGGTGTGGAACAGGTGCGCGTCCTGGGTCACGCCGGTGATGACCGCCCGCACGTCGTCGCCGTCGTAGCGGCGTGTGTCCGCACCGTTGAGCAGCACGGTCCCGGCCGACGGCTCGATGAAGCGCATCAGGCAGGCCAGCAGCGTGCTCTTGCCGGAACCGCTGGCCCCGACGACGGCGACCCGCCGGCCGGGCGGGAGGTCGAGGTCGACGCGGTCGACGGCGTCCACGGTCGCGCCGGGGTAGCGGACCGAGACGCCGCGCAGCGCCACCGTCACCGGGCCGTCCGGCGCCGGCAGTGCGGCGTCGCCCGGCTCGGACACCGGCGCCGGCGTGTCCAGCACGGCCAGCACGCGGCGCAGGGCCGACCGCGACTCCAGCAGCCGCTGCACCGCGGGCACCAGCGGCAGCACCGGCTCGAACGAAATCAGCGCGACCAGTGCGACCACCGGCACCATGACGCCGGCCAGGCCGCCGTCAGCGCGGGTGCCCAGCGCCAGCACCGTCACCGCGACCGTCGTCACGCCCTGGACCAGCATCGCCGCCGCGCCGCCGAGCGCCGTCGTCAGCGCGGTGCGCCGCTCCAGTCGCGCCAGCCGCTCACTTGCGCGCTCCGCCTCCTCCAGCGCCGTCGCCGTGGCGCCGAACACCACGAGGTCGGCGCTGCCCTGCAGCAGATCGGTATGGTGGGCGGCCAGCTCGGCCCGGGCCGGCGCCAGCCGCCGGGCGGTGCGCCGCGCCGCCGCCACCATGAGCAGCGGCACCACGAGCCCGGCCAGCGCCAGCCCGGCCGCCAGCACCACGGCCGCCGACGGCAGTATGACGGCGGAGACCCCGACCGCGACGCCGGCCACCACGACCGCCGTGCTCACCGGCACCAGCACCCGCACAACCAGGTCCTGCACTGCCTCGACGTCGGAGACCATGCGGCTGAGCAGGTCGGAGCTGCGGTAGGCGGGCAGGCCGGAGGGCGCCAGCGGCACCAGCGCGTCGTAGACCCGGCCGCGCAGCGACGCCAGCGCCCGCAGCGCGGCGTCATGGCTGGCCAGCCGCTCGGCGTACCGGAAGACGCCGCGGCCGGTCGCGAACGCCCGCACCCCGACGATGGCCAGCGACAACGCGGCCAGCGGCGGCTGCTCGGCGGCCCGGGCCAGCAGCCAGGCGGCGGTGCCCATCAGCGCCAATGCGGCCAGCTCGGTGGCCACCGACGCGGACACCGCGACGAGCAGCCGGCCGAGGTGGGCACGGAGCAGACCCGCGATCCGCCGCACCATCAGACCACCCCCGCGCGCAGGGCCGGCCCGGCGATGCGGCCGTGCTCCAGCGTGACGACCCGGCCGGCGTCGAGCACCATGGCCGGCCGGTGCGCCACCACCAGCACCGTCCGGCCCGCCATCAGCCGCGCGGTCGCCTCGACGACGACCGCCTCGCTGCCGGCGTCGAGCCCGGCCGTCGGCTCGTCCAGCAGCAGCAGCGGGGCGTCGCGCAGGAACGCGCGGGCCAGCGCGATGCGTTGCCGCTGGCCCGCGGACAGCCCGGCGCCGCGCTCGCCCAGCGGGGTCTCGTAGCCGCGCGGTAGCCTGGCGACGAACTCGTCGGCGTGCGCCAGCGTCGCCGCCCGCACCACGTCGTCATCGGTCGCGTCGGGCCGGCCGAGCCGGATGTTCTCGGCGACGGTGCGGGCGAAGAGGTGAGGCCGCTGCGGCACCCAGGCCAGCTGCCGCCGCCAGCTCTCGGCGTCGGCGGAGGCGAGGTCGAGGCCGCCGGCAAGAACCCGTCCGGACGTCGGCGTCACCAGCCCGAGCAGCACGTTCACCAGCGTGCTCTTGCCGGCACCGCTCGGCCCGACCAGCGCGACCCGCTCGCCCGGGGCGATCGCGAGCGAGACGTCGTCGAGCGCGGCCTCGTCGCGGCCCGGGTAGCGCACCGTGACGCCCTCGAACCGCACGCCCGCGGCGGCGTCGGGCGCGGCGGCCCCGCCGGCGACCGCCGGGTGCCGCTGCCCACCCTCGGCGTCGACCACCGCGAAGCAGCGCTCCGCGACCGCCAGACCCTCGGTGCTCGCGTGGAACTGCGACCCGAGCGCCCGCAGCGGCAGGTACGCCTCCGGCGCGAGCAGCAGCACCAGCAGCGCCGTCTCGAGGCCGAGCCCGCCGTTCAGCGTCCGCAGGCCGATCGGGACCGCGACCAGCGCCACGGACAGCGTCGCGACCAGCTCCAGGACCAGCGACGACAGGAACGCGATGCGCAGCGTACCCATGGTGGCCGACCGGTGCTCGTCGGCGATCCGCCGCACCTGCTCGGCCTGCGACTTCGCCCGGCCGAACGCCCGCAGCGTCGGCAGCCCGGCCACGACGTCGAGGAAATGTCCGCCCAGCCGCTCCAGCGCCCGCCACTGCCGCTCGGTGGCCCGCTTGGTCGACATGCCGACCAGCGCGCCGAAGATCGGGATCAGCGGCAGCGTGACCAGGATGATCACCGCCGACGCGAGGTCGGCGGTGGCGATGCGCACCAGCACCGCGAGCGGGATCACGGCGGCCAGGAACAGCTGCGGGAAGTAGCCGGTGAACCACGGGTCCAGGGCGTCCAGGCCGCGGCCGAGTGTCGTAGTCAGCCCGCCGGTGTGCTGGCCGGACAGCCAGCCCGGGCCCAGCTCCTGGGTACGGCGCAGCACCCGCCGCCGCAGCGACGCCTTCACCGACGCGGCGGCACGCTGGGCCAGCACCTGCTGCGCCCACGACAGCCCGGCCCGGACGGCGAACACGCCGGCCAGCAGCCCCAGCAGCCCGGCGACGGAGCCGGCGGACGGCCCGTCCAGCACGCCGTCGGCCAGCAGCCGCGCCAGCAGCTCGGCCTGCACCAGGATGGCGACGGCCGCGGCCACCGCCAGCAGGGTGAAGCCCAGGGTGACGACGCGGAAGGCGGGCAGGCCGGCGAGCAGCCGGCGGGCGAGCCGGTTCAGAAGAACACCGCCGATCCGACGCCGACGCGGTGCCGGAACGTCCACCACATCCATGCCTGGACGGCGAGCAGGACCGGCAGCACCGGCGCGACGACGGCGCCCAGCAGGTCGAGCGTCCCCGCCGCGGCGATGCCGTCGATCAGCCGTGGCGCCGACGCGAGCCCGGCGGCGAGCACCGGCGCGGCCGCGGCGACCGCCGTGCAGGCGAACGCCCAGCCGTCCCGCTCGCGCCCGAACAGCCGCGTCGCCAGCGGGACCGCCACGACGGCGGCGACCGCCAGCACGGCGGCCGGCAGCGGACGGGCGAGCTCGACGCTGAACGCGGGTGTGACCACGGCGACGGCGGCCAGCAGCGCCAGCGCGGCGGCGCCGGACCGGCGGACGGTGCCGGCGGCGCGAGTACGGCGCTCAGGCGGCAGCCGCAGCGCGGCGAACACCGCGCCGTGCAGCGTGAACACGGCGACCACGACGGCCCCCCACAACAGTGAATACGGCCCCACCAGTGTCTCAACCCCCGGTCGCCCCTCGGTCGGCACCCCCTGGACGACGTTGCCCAGCAGCAGTCCCCAGGCGAACGGGACGGCCGTGCTCGCGATCACGACGACGGTCTCCCAGCCGCCCTGCCACGCCCGCGACGGGCGCCGGCTGCGGAACCAGACCCCGATGTCGCGCAGCACCCAGGCCACCACCAGCCCGACGATCAGCGGGTAGTAGGCGGTCAGCAGGTCCTTCTCCAGCCCGGGGAACGCGCCGATCAGGATGCCGGCCGCCGCGACCAGCCAGACCTCGCCACCGAGCAGGAACGGCCCGATCGCGGTCAGAAGCAGCCGGCGCTCCGGCCCGCTGCGCCCGATGCGCCGCAGCGACGCGCCGGCCCCCAGGGCCGCCCCGTCGATCACCGACCAGCCGGTCAGCAGCAGCCCGAGCAGACCCAGCCAGAGGAGGTCCACGTCAGCTCCTCCCCGCGAGCACGAGTTCCGGCTCCGCTTCCTCGTGGCCGGCGCCGTCGGAGCCCAGCACGAGGTCGTGCGGGCCGCGCCGGGCCAGCCGGGCGATCAGCCACCAGTCGAGCACGGCCAGCGTCGCGAACAGCACGCCGAAGACCACCAGGCTGGTGAGCACAGTGCCGGCCGAGTGCGACGAGACCGCCTCCGCCGTCGTCAGCTCGCCATAGACGACCCACGGCTGGCGGCCCACCTCGCGGATCAGCCAGCCGCAGGCGACCACCACGAACGGCCACGGCAGCGTCCACACGTAGAACCGGTGCCAGAACCGGCGCAGCCAGGCCGGGCGGGTCCGGTCGAACGCGTTCTTGATCAGGAAGAGCAGCAGCCCGAAGAAGGTCAGCAGGTACAGCGTCCCGCTGATCTCCATGAGCGGCCAGGCGAACGAGATCCACGTCGGCGGCGTCCAGTCGCCCGGTCCGTGCAGCGCCTCCATCTCGGCCTGGAACGCGGCCCGCTCCTCCGCGGAGCCGCCGAGTGCCAGCTCCTTGCCCTCGGTCAGGTAGCCGAACTGCGCGTAGCCGTTGCCGACGGCGAACACGGCGGCCACCGCGCCGACGACGACGGCGACCCGCAGCGAGCGGCGGAAGAAGTCGAGGTCGGGCGTGCCGCGCAGGAAGTGCCACGAACAGATGCCGACCATGACGACGCTGCCGGTCAGCAGGCAGACCGGGACGATGTGCAGCAGTGCCCCGACGGCCTGCTGGTTGGTCAGTAGCGCGCCGACATCGTCGATGCGTGCCACACCGTCCTCGATCACGTGGCCGACGGGGTCCTGCAGGAACCCGTTGGCGACCATGACCCAGTACGCCGACAGGTACGCCGCCAGCACCACCAGCCAGATCAGCGCCGTGTGCACCCAGCGGTTCAGCCGGTGCCAGCCGAAGATCCACATGCCGAGAAAGGTCGACTCCAGGAAGAACGCGACCAGCGTCTCGGTGGCCAGCGGCGCGCCGAACACGTCGCCGGCGAACGTCATCAGCCCGCCCCAGTGCAGGCCGAACTGGAACTCCATGGCGAGCCCCACGACGATGCCCATCGCGTAGTTGACGACGTAGAGCTGGCCCCAGTAGCGAGTCAGCCGCTCGTGGACCTCCTTCCCGGTGACCGCCCAGCGGGTCTGGAAGAGCGCGACGACCGGCGCAAGGCCGAGCGTGAGCACCACGAACAGGAAATGGAAGATCGCCATCAGCGCGAACTGCAGCCGCGACACGTCCAGCACGCTCATCCTCGCCCCTCCCGCGCTAGATCCGACTGTCTACACGTAGGCAGGCTACATGACGATGCGTAGACTACCGACATGAAGGCCGATGCCCTCCGCGGCAACCTCGACGCGCTGATCCTCGCCGTCGTCCGCGACCGGCCGCTGCACGGCTACGGCGTCTCCGAGGCGCTGCACGCGCGCAGCGACGGCGCCGTCGACCTCCCTACCGGCACCCTCTATCCCGCGCTGCGGCGGCTGGAGCGGCTGGGCTACCTGCGCAGCTCCTGGGACACCGTCGGCGGCCGCAAGCGGCGCACGTACGAGATCACCCGCGCGGGCAAGGGCTACCTAGCCGCGCAGCAGCAGGCCTGGAGCGAGATGAGCAGCGTCATGAACGCCATCCTGGGCCCGGCGTGAGGTCAGCCGCAGGCAGCGCACCGCCAGCCAGGTGATCCACAGCGTCGATCCCACTGAGAGCAGCGACATCGCCACCAGCTCCGGCCCGTCCCATTCGGCCATGCTGGCCGGCGCGAACGCGCTCAGCACCGCCCCGCTGACGACGTGCAGGACGACGTCGACGAGCGTCACGACGGCGATCACCCGCACCACCCGGCGGGTGGACAGCAGCCGCGCACCGCGGCCGAGCGCCAGCACCGCGACGCCGGCCAGACCCATGAACGCGAAGCTGGAGACGTCGACGGCACGCGAGAGCACGCCGTACCACGGCGACGGCTCCGGCCAGCCCTGCGCGGCGGCCGCCGTCGTCCACGTGTAGGTGGCCAGCGCGAACTGCACCGTCCCGAGGACGACGACCAGCCCGGCCAGGTACCGCGCCGCCACCGCGGCCAGTTCCTCGCGCACACCGGCGGCGACCACCTCGACCGGCCCGAACTCCTCGACGGCCAGCCGCTCGGCCTCGGCGTCCGTGGCGCCGGCCGACCGGTGCGCGTCGGCGGCGTCGCGCAGGCCGTCGCGGAGCTCGCGGATCATGCTGCGCCGGGGCAGCACGGGCCCGCGCACCTCGCGGCGCAACTGGGCGACGTACTGGTCGATCACAGCGCCTCCGACTGGACGGTTCGCCGCCAGCGTAACGGCCGCCCACGGGGGTACAGAAGGCGCGTAGCGTCATCTCCGGGACCGGTCAGGGATGCCCCCGACGCGGCGCGGCCGGTGGGCGGGATCTCGACTTGTCGCTGCCGAGTGATCTAGGCCACGATTGCGCCGATGCGCGGAGTCGGTGACCGCGACTAATCTGTACCAGAGCAGCCGCGCAGATTCGAACGGAAGAAGGCGAACGCGACAGTGGCCCCCACCGGCCCGGAATCGGGATTCGGACCGAACGAGTGGCTCGTCGAGGAGTTCTACGAGAGCTGGCTCGAAGACCCCTCCAGCGTCGACCCCCAATGGGCGGAGTTCTTCGCCGAGCGCAAGGCCGCCGGCACCGCCCCCGCCGCGCCGCCGGCCGGCCGCGGCGACTGCCCCTCGCCGCCGAGGAACACGTCCCATGGGTCCGCGACCCGGTCCGCCGCGCGGCCCGG
>NZ_SMLB01000085.1 GCF_004349105.1 Jiangella aurantiaca | reverse complement strand
CGGGTGGGATGGGGATGGTGACCGGCGCGCCGACGCGGACGGTCACCGCTTCGCCGTGGTGCAGCAGGTCGAGGCGGGATCCGTCGTCGTGGTCGCCCTCGCGGAGGTAGTACGTCACCTCGCCTCGACGTACGCTCACCCGCAGCCGCAGGCCGTGCCACAACAGCGAGAAGTCCAGCCGCTCGATCCGGCTCGGCAGGCGTGGCGCGAACGACAGCACGCCGCCGTGGTCGCGCATCCCGCCGAAGCCGGCCACGAGGGCCAGCCAGGATCCGGCGAGCGAGGCGAGATGGACTCCGTCGCTCGTGTTCGCATGGCTGTCGTGCAGGTCGGTCAACGCCGCTTCGCCCAGGTAGTCGTGGGCGAGTTCCAGGTGCCCGGTCTCGGCGGCCATCACGGCCTGGGTGCACGAGGACAGGGAGGAGTCCCGGACCGTGCGCGCCTCGTAGTAGGCGAAGTTGCGGGCCTTCTCCTCCGGTGTGAACGCATCGCCCCGCCAGTGCATGGCCAGCACCAGGTCGGCCTGCTTGCACACCTGCCGGCGGTAGAGGTCGAAGTACGGGTGCGTGAGCAGCAGCGGGTAATCGTCGGGCGCGGTCGCCTCGAAGTCCCACTCCTGGAACCGGGTGAAGCCCTCGGACTGCTGGTGTACGCCGAGCTCATCGTCGTATGGAACGGTCATGGCGTGGGCCGCGTCTCGCCAGGAGGCCGCCTCTTCCTCGTCGACCTCCAGTGCGTCGGCGACCTCGGGGTGCCGGAGGACGGCGTCGGCGGCGCCGAGCAGGTTCCGCTGCGCCATGAGGTTGGTGTAGACGTTGTCGTGGGCGACCGCGGAGTACTCGTCGGGGCCGGTCACGCCGTCGATGTGGAACGCGCCGTGCCGGTCGTGATGCCCGAGCGAGCGCCACAGCCGGGCCGTCTCGACCAGCAGTTCGACGCCGACCTCGCGTTCGAAGGCTTCGTCGCCGGTGGCCTGGATGTAGCGCAAGGTGGCGTCGGCGATGTCGGCGCCGATGTGGAAGGCAGCGGTGCCGGCCGGCCAGTAACCCGACGTCTCGTGGCCGCGGATCGTCCGCCACGGGAACGCCGCGCCCTTCAGTCCGAGCGTGCGGGCCCGCTCGCGGGCGAGGTCCAGGGTGGCGTGGCGCCACCGCAGCACCTGCGCAGCTGCTTGCGGCTGGGTGTAGATGAGGACCGGGAGCACGAACATCTCGGTGTCCCAGAACAGGTGGCCGTCGTACCCGGGCCCGGTCAGGCCCTTGGCCGGGATGGGCCGCATCTCGTTGCGGGCGCCGGCCTGCAGTACATGGAACAGCGCGAACCGGACCGCCTGCTGGACCTCGGGATCGCCGTCGACCCGCACGTCGGCGGCGTCCCAGAAGGCATCGAGGAACTCGCGCTGCCCACGGCGGAGCCCGTCCCAGCCGCTGAGCCGCGCGGAGGCCAGCGCCGCGCCGACCTGGTCGCGCAGGGCCGGCAGCGAACGCCGGCTGGAGAAGCCGTAGGCGAGCAGCTTGACCACTCTGAGACGCTCGCCGGGCTTGAGCACACTGGCGATGGTGGTCCGCGCCCAGTCGGGGAACGCCTCCGTGCTGACCACCGTCCGGTCGGGGCCGTCGACGACGTGGGTCATCGCCGCCGCCACGCGCAGCCCGCTGGCCTTCGTCCGGTGGATCAGCAGGCCGCCCGCGCCGTTGGCGAGGTGGTGCTCGGACTCCAGCGGCTCCTCCAGCACGGCGGCGACGCGCGGGTCCTTCTTCGTGACCGGCACCTCCTCATTGGCGACCAGCCCGGACTGGATGACCACCCGGGCCTCCTTCTCGACGGGCTCGACCTCGTAGCAGATCGCGGCGACGGCCCGCTGGATGAACGACACCAGCCGGGTCGAACGCACCCGCACCGCCTGGCCCGCCGGCGACACCCACTCGACCGTGCGGTCGACAGTGCCGGCGCGCATGTCCAGCACCCGCTCGTGCGCGCGCAACTCGCCGTAGCGGACGTCGAACGGCTCGTCGTCGACCAGCAGGCGGATCAGCTTGCCGTTGGTGACGTTGACCACGGTCTGGCCCTGCTCCGGATAGCCGTAGCCGGCCTCGGCGTACGGCAGCGGGCGCAGTTCGTAGAAGGAGTTGAGGTAGCTGCCGGGCAGACCGTACGGCTCGCCCTCGTCGAGGTTCGCGCGCAGGCCGATGTGGCCGTTGGACAATGCGAGCACCGACTCCGACTGCGCGAGCAGGTCCAGATCCAGCGTCGCCTCCCGGATGCGCCACGGTTCGGTCGGGTAGGCACTCTCGCGGATCACCGGGGTGCCTCCGCCAGCAGGTCGCCGAGGTCGGCGACGACGACGTCCGCGCCGCGCTCGCGTAACGCGCCGGCCTGGCCGACCCGGTCGACGCCGACGACGAACCCGAAGCCGCCGGCGCGGCCCGCCTCGACCCCGGCGAGCGCGTCCTCGAACACCGCGGCTTCGCCCGGCGCGACTCCCAGCCGATCGGCTGCGGCGAGGAACGAGTCCGGATGCGGCTTGCCGCGCAGCCGCTCCGCCCGTGCGGTGCGGCCGTCGACCCGGACCTCCACGAGGTCCTCGATGCCGGCGGCCGCGAGCACCTCACGGCAGTTCGCGCTGGCGGACACCACCGCCCGGTGCAGCCCGGCGTCGACGGCGGCGCGCAGGTAGGCGACCGAGCCCGGATACGGGCGCACGCCGACCTCGCGCAGCCGCTCCAGCAGCACGGCGTTCTTGCGGTTGCCCAGGCCGTGCACGGTGTCGGCGGTGCCGGGATCGTCGTGCGTGCCCTCCGGGAGCGTGATGCCGCGCGAAGTGAGGAACGACCGTACGCCGTCGGCCCGTGCCTTGCCGTCGACGTAGACGTTGTAGTCGCGCTCGACGTCGAAGGGCACGATGGGTTCGCCCGTCCGCACGGCGCGGTCGCGCAGGAACGCGTCGAACGTCGCCTTCCAGGCGGCCTTGTGCACCTCCGCCGTGGGCGTGAGCACTCCATCCAGGTCGAACAGGCACGCCCTGATGTGGTCCGGCAGGCCAAGCATTTGACGACCTTAAGTCATCACCGGAGGCGGTGGGTGGCCTCGGCGAAATCCCGCGCGCCGCGCGGTCTGGCCGGTCAAGCGTCCTGGCCCTCCGACGCCGACTCGATGTCCAGCGGCAGCGGCGTGACCTGCTCCGCGTCGTCGCCCGGCCGGAGGTGCCAGTGCACGACGAGATCGGAGACGCGGCCGTACATCGGCTGGATCAGCAGGTAGTGCTCGGCGTGCCGCGGGCCGAACTCGCGCAGGTGCGTCTCGCCCTCGGTGACGGTGAGGTCGCCGGTGTCGAGTCGGACGTCGTAGGCCGGCAGGCCGCCGTCGTTGTGCAGGACGTAGCGGTGCTGGCTGCGCCGCTCGAGCCGGAACCGTGGCGCCGCGCGGGCACGGCGCCGGTACCGGGAGACGCGCCCGGTACCGGATGCCGGCTGGCGCGCGAAAACGACCGTCACCGTCATGATGAGCACCACGACGAGCGCGATGAGCAGAACGACGACGACCGTCACATATCGACTCTAATGCGGCATCGCCGCGGTGACGAGGCTCGCGTCAGCGGAACAGGTCGGCGTGGCGCACCGCCCAGTCGGCGAACGACGCGGCCGGCCGGCCGAGCAGGTCGGCGACGGTGGTGGTGGGCTGCTGCGGATCGTCGATCTGCTGGCTCTCGCCGTCGACGTACCACTCGGCGTACTCGCCCATGGCCTTGCTGAGCTCGGCGATCGCGTCCTCGCGGCTCAGCTCGACGTACGGGACGTCGCGGCCGAGCGCCCGGCCGATGAGCGCGACCTTCTCCGCCCGGGTCAGCGTCTCCGGGCCGGTGAGGGCGTACGCCTGGCCGACGTGGCCGCCTCCGGTGAGCGCGACGGCGGCGACCGCGGCGACGTCGTCCATCGCGATGGCGGCGTTCGCGGACCACGCGTAGCCGTCGCGGACCTGTCCGGTGGTACGGATCTGGTCGGCCCAGATGGTCGTGTTCTCCATGAACTCGCCCGGCCACAGATGCGTCCAGTCCAGCCCGGATGCCTCGACGTCGTCGACGATCGAGCCCCACCAGCTCTCCCGCTCGCCGGACAGACTGACGACGTGCTGCACCCCGGCCTTCTGCGCGCGGGCGAGGACCTCCGCGGCGGTGTCGGTGTACGAGGTGAGGTACATGCGGTCGACGCCGTCGAGGGCGCCGTCCAGCGAGTCGGGCTGGGCGACGTAGCCGGTCGCGACCTCGACGCCGTAGGGCAGCGTGGCCTTGGCGGGGTTGCGGACAAGGGCGCGCACGTCAGTGGCGCCGAGGGCGAGCAGGTGATCGACGACGAGGCGGCCGACGCTTCCGGTCGCACCGGTGACGAGGATGGTCATGGAGACAGCGTACACCGTACGCGTACGACGTACGCACATTCTGGCTCCTGCGGATTCGTAGTATGGGCCGCCGTGGAGGAGAAGCAGGCACCGTCGGTGAAGTCGGCCGAGCGGGCGTTGCGGCTGGTGGAGCTGCTGGCCGAGCGCGAGCCGCGGTCGTTCACCGAGCTGTACCGCGCCCTCGGCATGCCGAAGAGCAGCCTGCACGCACTGCTGGCGTCGCTCGCCCACCACGGCTGGATCGCCGACGACGGCCGCGGCGGCGTGTCGCTGGGCTATCGGGCCCGGGCGATGGGGCTGTCCGGCCTGGACGAGTCCGACGTGCTCGACCTCGTCGACGACGTGATGGAGGATCTCCGCACCCGCCTGGACGAGACCGTCCACCTGGCCCGGCTCGACGACGGCGACGTCCTCTACCTGGCGTCGAAGTTCTCGCTGCAGGCGCTCGGGGTCCGGTTCCGTCCCGGCCGCCGGATGCCCGCCTACGCGACGGCGCTCGGCAAGGCGATGCTGGCGGCGCTGCCGGCGTCCGAGCTGGCCGGGGCGCTGCCCGGGGAGTACGCCGCGCTGACACCGCACACGCTCACGTCGGAGGCGGCGCTGACGACCGAACTGGAGCGGGTTCGCGCAGCCGGCTACGCCGAGGACCACGAGGAGGGCACCGTCGGCCTCCAGTGCGTCGCGGTCGCCCTCCAGCACGCCGACCTGCCACTGGTCGCGATGAGCTGCTCGGTCCCAGTGCCGCGGATGGCCGATGCCAAGCGCGCCGAGATCGTCGCCGCCCTCCTCGACGCCCGCTCCACCGTGCTCGGCCGCCTCCGCCCCTGACCGCCGCGGTCGCTTGCGCCAGCCTGCCCCAGCCCGCCCCAGCCGAGTTGATCTTGGAGTAACCGGGGAGTTCTTGGGCGATTTGTCCGATAGATACCACAGTTACTCCAAGATCAACTTCGCTGGGCGGGCCGGGATGCGCGTTGACGCCGTCGCGCGCCGCCGCCTACGGTGGGTTCACATCTGCTAACTAGTTCAGATACATGAACTCGAAGGAGGCGACGTGGCGTATGCGCTTCGGGAGCTCGGCGACAGCGGGGTGTTGTTCTTCCCCGTCACACCGTTCGGCGACGACGGCGGGCTGGATCTCGCCGCGTTCCGGAAGCACCTGGACGACCGGCTCCCGTACGAGCCCGGCGCGGTGTTCGCCGGCTGCGGCACCGGCGAGTTCTTCGCCCTCGGGCCGGCCGAGTACGAGCAGCTGGTCGCGGCCGCCGTCGAGGTCGTAAGCGGCCGCGTCCCCGTGATCGCCGGCGCCGGCTACAGCGCGGCGCTGGGCGCGGAGTACCTGCGCCGGGCCGAGGCCGCCGGCGCCGATGCGGTGCTGCTGTTCCCGCCGCCGACGGTCATCGGCGGGCCGGCCGGGTTCGTGGCGCACGTCGAGGCGGTCGCGGCGAGCACGTCGCTGCCGATCGTGCTCTACCAGCGCGACCAGCTGGCGCTGACCCCGTCGACCGTCACCGAGCTGCTGAGCGTCGGCAACGTCGCCGGGCTGAAGGACGGCCGCGGCGACCTCGAGGCGATGCAGAAGATCGTGCTGGCGGCCGGCGACCGGTGGGCGTTCTTCAACGGGCTGCCGACGGCGGAACTGTCGGCGCGGGCGTTCGGCGGCATCGGCGTCACCGGGTACTCGTCGGCCGTGTTCGCGTTCCTGCCCGAGGTCGCGGTCGCGTTCCGGCGGGCGTTCGCGGCGGGTGACGACGCCACGTGCGACCTGCTGCTGCGCGAGTTCTACCTGCCGTTCGCGGAGCTGCGCGACCGCGGCGCGGGCTACGCCGTCTCGCTGATCAAGGCCGGGCTGCGGCTGCGCGGCAGCGCCGTCGGCTCCGTCCGTCCGCCGCTGTCCGACCCGGCTCCGGAGCACGAGCGGACGCTGGCCGAACTGATCGAGCGCGGGCTCGCGGCGGTCAGCTGAGCGCGCGGCGCATAGTGACGCGCGTGGGGGAGCGGCGCACCACCTCGGTGAACCCGGCACGCTCGTACAGCGACCGCGACCCGAAGAACATGAAGTCGTCGTGGCTGCGCTCCGGTTTGTCGACCGGGTACGCCTCGAGCATGCGCACGCCCTGCTCGCGCGCGTACCGGACGGCGGCGTCGAGCAGCTTGTGGTGGACACCCCGGCCTCGGTAGGGCTTGGCGACGAACGCGCAGATGATCGACCAGACGGGCTGGTCGTCGACCGCCTTCATGACGCGCGAGCGCTCGAGCCGGGCGTAGTCCTCGCGTGGGCCCAGGCTGATCCACCCGGCCGGGGCGCGGTCGACGTAACCGATCAGGCCGGGGCTGACGTCACCGTCGTCGACCAGCGTCCGCAGGTCGCGTTTGTTGTCCGGGCCGGCTGCCGCGCTGACCGACATCGGACCGGAACGCCGGTAGTACATGCACCAGCAGCCACGGACGATCGATCCGCCGCGGATCGCGAACAGCTCCTCCAGGTCGGCCCACGTCTCCGGAGTGAGCGGCCGGGCCTCGAACGCGTACCCCATGGACCCACGCTAGGCCCTAGCGCTGCCAGCGTCCGCAATCTCTGCGTCCGCGTGACGATCAACGCCTTGGTTCTGTCCGGGGAGCCTGTCACCATGATCGTCGTGACCCCGACACGCGCTCGTCGGCCGTCCCCCGCTCAGCTCGACCGCGCCCGGTCGGCCGCGCTGGGAGCCCTCGAGGACCCCGCCGCCGTCGAGAACCTCCGTCTCTTCTACGACCGCGACTCCAACTACGCCGGCCGCAGCTTCCTCGCCGTCGGGCCGGTCGAGTACGACAGCATCACCGCCGCCGACCTCTACGCCACGTCGCTGCTGGGCATCAGCGTCGGGCCGCGCGCCGGGCGGCAGCTGCTGCAGGGCGGCCCGCACCGCAACGACGTCCTCAAGGCGCTGCGCATGGTGCCGGTCGAGACCGACCTCGCCGACGCCGACGACGCCGTCTTCGACGCCGCCGAGCACCTGCACCTGCAGCTCAAGAACGCACTGGGCGGCAACAAGTGGGTGGCGGCGTCGAAGCTGTGTGCCCGCAAGCGGCCGCGGCTGTTCCCCGTCCGCGACTCCCTCGTCACCCGCGGCCTGCTCGGCGTCGGCCAGGACCGCCGCGTCGACTGGCTCGTCTACCAGCACCTCATCACCGACGGCGAGGTGCAGCGGCGGCTCAAGGAGGTGACGCAGGAGTCGGCGATCCGCGAGTCGGACCTGCTCGACCCGCCGCTGCGCATCCTCGACGTCGTGCTCTGGATGCACGTCAAGACGGCCGCCTGACGGCCGCGTGCGGGAGGGGGGACTTGAACCCCCACGTCCGAAGACACCAGAACCTAAATCTGGCGCGTCTACCTGGTTCCGCCACTCCCGCGCACCGGTAATCGTAGGGCACCGCGCCTTGGCGAGGCTGACAAGGCACTTCGGGTCTCAGGGAACCGACCAGGTCATGCCGATGGGCTGCATCTGCTGCCCGACCACCGTGGCCGAGCCGTCGACGTCGACGGAGAGGATGAAGGTGGCGTTCTGGGAGATCTCCGCCTGCGAGATCTGCGACCCGCCGGGGATGGTGCCGAGGCCGGCCGCCTCGATCACCACCGAGAAGCCCGGGTTCACCGTCACCGACTGCGTGCAGCTGATCGACGCCAGGGCGACGGCGCCGTACTCGGTCTGCAGCCAGTGGATCTCGTCGGGACTCTCGACGGCGCAGGTGCGGGTCGCGGTGCCGAACTCCGGCGGCGCGGTCTCCAGTTGCAGGCCGTGGACGGGCAGGTTGGTGAGGCCGTCGGCGAAGCTGAGGTCGACGCCCTCCGGCGCCTCGCCCGTCTCGCCGTAGACCCGCAGCGCCTCGAGCACTTCGTCGCCGCGCCGGACGGCGGCGTTGTCGGCGACGACGGCGGCACCGTCGGCGGTGAGCGGCGCGGTGACGGACGCGCCCTCGGGCGGGTGGACGGCGAGGCTGGCCAGCCACGGCGACGCGGCGTTCTCGCGGGTGAGCAGGAACCAGGACGGGGCGCCGCCGGCGGAGGGCTCGCCCGTTACGACCGCCCACATCGGATACCCGCCGACTTGCGGCGACAGCACGACCGACGGCGTGACGGCGGCCGGCGGGTCCTCCGGCGCGACGCCGGTGACCTGCTGCTCCTCGGCCGCGAACTGCGACGTCGCAAGGAGCGTGCCGCCCTCGACCTCGGCCAGCGGGGCCGCGCCGGAGCCGGCGGCGGCCGAGCCGACCACCTCGTTGTACCGATCGAAGAAGCTCTCCGCCCGCTCGGACGTGATCGCCGGGATCAACGCGTCGCGTGCGGCCTGGTCGATCTCGCCGGGCACCTGGGCGCAGCCGGTGACCAGCCCGGACAGTCCGAGCACGACGGCGATCCGCGCGGACGGCCGCGGCGGTGGCTCCGGGGCGGGGGGCGGCG
>NZ_SMLB01000084.1 GCF_004349105.1 Jiangella aurantiaca | reverse complement strand
CACCAGCGTCACCTCCCCGCCCGTCGAGCCCGCCAGCACGAGCCCGCCCGGCGTCGCCGTCAGCCCGCCCTGCACACTCCCGGACAGCATCCGCGACCACCGTCGCGACGGCGTCCCGGCGACCGCCGGCAGCTCGAACGCCGTCGTCGACTCGTGCGTCGCGCCGTCGGCGCCGACGACCCGCAGCTGCAGCCGGTGCGTTCCCGGCGGCAGCGCCGCGGCGTCGACCGTCCCGGACCACCAGCGGCTGCGGTTCGGCGCGGTCAGCGGCACCCAGGCACCGGCGTTGCGGCCGCCGAAGACGTGCTGCGGGTAGAGCTGGGCGCGGACCTGCGCCGGTGCGCCGTCGCGCGGGACCTCGACCCGGACGTCCAGCGCACCGCCCGCCGCGAGGTCGATGACGACCTTGCCCGGCGCCAGCAGCCGGCCGGACCCGTCGCCGCCGAGCGGGATCGTGGTCAGCTCGCGGCGCGTCTCGACGCCGTCGATGGCCACCGTCACCACCCAGACGCGCAGCACCGGGTGCCCGGCGTCCTCGACCCGCTCGACCCAGTAGTAGAGCGCCGCGTTGCGGGTCGCGGCGCCGGTGACCTGCGTGAACCCATTGAAGCGGTAGACGCCCTCGGCGTGCACGTGGCCGGCGAACACCGCGCGCACCGGCGACCCGGTCACCGTCGCGAAGAACGCGTCCTGGTCGTTGACGTAGTAGTGGTCGGCGCCGTACGGGAAATGCTGGAAGAGCACCGCGGGCGCGGACTGGTCGATCGCGCCGGACAGCCAGCGCAGGCGCTCCGGACCGAAGTGGCCGGGCTCCTGCAGCAGCTGGGTCACGTCCAGGCCGACGATCCGCAGCCCGCCGGCGTCGAACGTGTACGGCGCCGGGCCGAACGTCTGGTGGTACGACTGGCCGGCGTTGACGTCCCAGCGCACCTCGTGGTTGCCGGGCACGTGCCGCGTCCTCGGCCGCAGCGTCTCCGGTATCGTCGCCAGGTACGCGTCGAACTCCACGCCGGCGCCGTAGTCGGTGATGTCGCCGCAGTTCATGACGAAGTCGGGGTTCGCCCGATCGATCGACTGGAAGACCCGCGGCAGCAGCTGCAGCCGGACCGGCTCCTCCGGGCTCGCATGGGTATCGGTGATCACCGCGAACCGCAGGCTCACGCCGTCGGGAGCCGCAGCGGCCCGGGCCGGCCGGACGAACGAGCCCGGCACGGCCGTCGTCGCCAAAGCGCCTGCGACGCTGGCCCCGGCCAGGCCGAGGAACCGCCGCCGATCGATCGTCCTGCTCGGTGTGTCGGTGTCGGTCATCGCTGCACGCTCCCGGCTCGCCGTTGACTGGCGGTCACGGTAGGGGCGGTGATCGAGCGGCCGGGGCCCGTCGGATGAACTCCCCCGTACCGGCCGGTGAAGACGGTAGGATCGGCGGCAGCGCGTCGCGGAGGTCCGCGGCCTGACGGTGACCGACTGGCTGCGCCTTGTGTACGCCGGCGACACGATCGGCGGAACCCACGTCGCCCGGCCGGCCGAGGCCGCCCGGTGGACCGCCCTCGTCGACCGGTCCGACCCCTACTTCGCCTGTGCGGCCAGGGACGTCGACGTAGTGCGCGGAACGGCCGCGGCCGACCACGGCTGGGTGCACCGGCCGGGCGGGCCGCTCGGCCTGCCGCCGCTGGTCGCCGTCACGCACTCGTCGCTGGTCCGGCTGCCGGAGTTCGCGGCCGGCCTGCGCGACTGCGCCCGGGCGCTGCTCGACGCCGGGGCCGACCCCGACGACGGCGAGTCCCTCTACCACTCACTCGGCGACATCGAGTGCACGCGGCTGCTGCTGGCGGCGGGCGCGACGGTGACCGGCACGAACGCGATGTACGCGGTCGCCGACCACGACGACGCAGACGTGTTGCGGCTGCTGCTCGAGCACGGCGGGGACCCCAACGAGCCGTCGCCGTCCTGGGGCGCGCCGCTGCTGTTCGCGATCCGGCGCCGGTGCTCGACGGCGTTCGTCCGGCTGCTGCTCGACGCCGGGGCGGACCCACGCGCCGTCACGCCGGAAGGCGTCGGCGCCTACCGGCTGGCGCTGCGGTTCGGCCACCCCGAGGTCGCGGAACTGCTGCACGGCTCGGGCGCCGTCGAGCCGCTGGATCTCCGCGAGCTGGTCGTCGCCGCGTGCGCGAGCGGCGACGCAGCGGCCGCGCGCCGGCTGCTGGCGGCCCACCCGGACGTGGTCGCGACGCTCGACGAGACCCAACGACGGCTGCTGCCCGACCTCGCCGCGGCCGGCGCCACCGACGCCTTCCGGCTGATGGTCGAGGCGGGCTGGCCCATCGACACCGTCGGCGGCGACTGGCAGGCGACCGCGCTGAACCACGCAGTCTTCCGCGGCGACGCCGGCCTGACCCGGTTCCTCCTCGAGCACGGCGCCGACCCGGCCGTGCCGCATGGCTTCGGCGACACCGTCGTCGGCACCTTGGAGTGGGCGTCGCGCAACGGCACGGAGGGCCCGCGCGACTTCGACGGGTGCGCGCGAGCCCTCCTCGACCACGGTGTCGAACTGCCCGCGGACGGGCGGCCTCGACCACAGCAAGGCAAATGAGGCGCTCCTGCTGCTTCCATGGGTCGGTCGCGTGTGGTTCGCCGGGTTTTGCAGGCCGCCCACCAGGCGTTCTCCCGCTTCACCAGGCATGCATGGGTGGTAGAGCGGGAGAACGCCTAGTGACGTGCGCGATCGTTGATGATCATCGCTGTCCACAGCCACCAACGCCACACCGCTCCACGCCAGGGCGCCTCGAGGTGTGCCCAGACTGGCCCCGTCCCCCTGATAGCGCCCATGATGTTAGCCGCCATTGAAAATGCCGATGATGGCGTCACTGATCACGAGGATCTGGCGGTCACGGGCGAGGTCGTGTGATCGGCGCGGCGACGTCGCCGTCGTACGGCGTCGGCCGCCCCCGCGACGCTGGGCCGGCCCGGGCCGGGCACCGATCACAACCGGGCGTGTTGACACCAGCGCCAACCGTTGGCGCTCATGTCAACACCTCCGCGGGCAGCGCCTGGAATGACCTGCCCCATAGCGGCTCACACCGTCCCTTACCGAGTTGATCATGGAGAAGGTCGGGTTTCCCGCGACTCCAAAGGCGACCTTCTCCATGATCAAGCGTGCCGGTCGTCGTCGTCAACGTCAACGACGACCCATCGTCATCGACAACGGCGGCCAACACCCAGAGCCGCGGGCGCGCGGGCCAAGCGGTCACCGCCAGCGCGAAGCGCCCAACAGTCCGCTTTATGCGCACGTTCGTGGCAGGAGAATGGGGCAGCAGGGGGACGGCCAACGGTACGAACCCGGACCACGGATACAGCAGAAGACCCGCAAAGGATCCAACCGTCGACCTGCCAGTTGTCACGGTGCGTCAGCGCGGCCTGCTGTCCTTCACGAGAACTTCCAGTGGCGATCTCGTACCGAGGGCACGCAGCAACTACAACCAGGTCCATACGGTCAACGGAGTGCGCCGCGTGTATGACCCGCCGCTCGTCGTTCGGTCTGGGAGGCTGTACAAGTGGACATCGCCGACGTCGACCCCGCGACCAGACCTGGGAGGACGATCGCCCCACGTACCGCGTCTACTTCTGGGGCGACAACGCCTCATCCCATGAGTACTAGGTGCGCGGGGCCGACGTCCACGAGGTGATCGAATGGGCCGAGCGTGAGCGGGGAGAACGCACCTACACCCTCTATGTCTGCGTTCGGGCCGAGGGCCTGGGCCTCGTCCGCCTCGCCGGCACCGACCCGACCGGCCGCGACGCCTGAACCGTCCGGCGATCAGTCCGTGTCGACCGCCGGCAGCGCGAACTGACTGTTGTACAGGTCGAAGTACGCGCCCCGCCGCTCCAGCAGGTCGGCGTGCGAGCCCTGCTCGACAATGGCGCCGTCGCGCATGACGAGGATCAGGTCGGCGTCGCGGATCGTCGACAGACGGTGCGCGATGACGAAGCTGGTCCGGTCGCTGCGCAGCGCCGCCATGGCGTGCTGCACCAGCACCTCGGTGCGGGTGTCGACCGACGACGTCGCCTCGTCGAGGATGAGGATCGACGGGTCGGCGAGGAACGCCCGCGCGATGGTGAGCAGCTGCTTCTCACCGGCGCTGATGTTGTCGCCCTCCTCGTCGATGACGGTGTCGTAGCCATCGGGCAGCGAGTGGACGAACCGGTCGACGTAGGTCGCCTCGGCGGCCGCGCGGATCTGTTCCTCCGACGCCGTGGGGTCGCCGTAGGCGAGGTTCTCCCGGATCGTGCCGCCGAACAGCCAGGTGTCCTGCAGCACCATGCCGATGTTGGAGCGCAGCTCGTCGCGGCTCAGCTCGGCGATGTCGCGACCGTCGATGGTGATCCGCCCGCCCTGCAGCTCGTAGAACCGCATGATCAGGTTGACCAGCGTGGTCTTGCCGGCGCCGGTCGGGCCGACGATCGCCACCGTCCGGCCCGGCTCGGCCACCAGCGAGAGGTTCTCGATGAGCGGCTGGTCCGGGTCGTAGCTGAACGTCACGTGCTCGAACTCGACCCGCCCGCGGGCCGGGCCGTCCAGCGTCGCCGGCATGGCCGGGTCGGGCACCTGCTCGGGCTCGTCGAGCAGCTCGAACACCCGCTCCGCCGACGCGACGCCGGACTGCAGCAGGTTCGCCATCGACGCCAGCTGGGTGAGCGGCTGGGTGAACTGCCGCGTGTACTGCACGAACGCCTGCACCTCGCCGAGGCTCATCGACCCCGACGCCACCCGCAGGCCGCCGACGACGGCGATCGCGACGTAGGTGAGATTCCCGATGAAGAACATCACCGGCATGATCAGCCCGGACACGAACTGGGCGCCGAAGCTGGCCTGGAACAGCTCGTCGTTCTTGGCGCCGAACGACTGCTCCACCTCGCGCTGCCGGCCGAACACCTTCACCAGCGCGTGCCCGGTGTAGGCCTCCTCGATCTGCCCGTTCAGCGCGCCGGTGTGCGCCCATTGCGCGACGAACTGCTGCTGCGACCTCTTCGCGATCAGGGCAGTCACGACCATCGAGAGCGGGATCGTCACCAACGCGATCACCGCCAGGAGCGGCGAGATCCACACCATCATCGCCAGCACGCCGAGCACGGTGAGCAGCGAGTTGAGCAGCTGGCTCATGGTCTGCTGCAAGCTCTGCGACACGTTGTCGATGTCGTTGGTGACGCGGCTCAGCACGTCGCCGCGGGCGTTGGCGTCGAAGTACTTCAACGGCAGCCGGTGGATCTTGTCCTCGACGTCGGAGCGCAGCCGGAACACCGTCCGCTGCACGATCGTATTGAGCAGGTAGGCCTGGATCCACATGAACAGCGACGCGCCCACGTACAGCGCGAGCACGCCCAGCAGCACCGACTGCAGCGCCCCGAAGTCGACGCCCTGACCGGGGACGACGTCCATGCCGGCGATCATGTCGGCGAAGGTGTCCTGCCCGTCGGCGCGCAGGTTCTCGACCGCCTGGTCCTTGGTGACGTCGGCGGGCAGCTGGCGGCCGATGACGCCCTGGAAGATGAGGTCGGTGCCGTGGCCGAGCAGCCGCGGGCCGACGGCGTTGAGCGCCACGCTGACCACGGCCAGCACGACCACCAGGAGCACGCCGGTCCGCTCGGGCCGCAGCCGGCCGATCAGCCGCTTCGCCGACGGGACGAAGTCCATCGCCTTCTGCGGCGGCCCGGCCATGCCGCCGCCGAACGGTCCGCCACCGGGCCGGAGTCCTCCCCCGCCGGGACGCGCGGGCGCCGCGGGCATCGTCGTCGTGGACCCGGCCCCGCCGGCCGGCCTGGACGCGCTCATGCCGCCTCCTCCGCGGTCAGCTGGGACTCGACGATCTCGGCGTACGTCGGGCAGCTCTCCAGCAGCTGCGTGTGCGTGCCGAGCCCGACGACGGCGCCGTCGTCGAGCACCACGATCTGGTCGGCGTCGATGATGGTGGAGATCCGCTGCGCGACGATGACCACCGCAGCGTCCGTGGTGTGCGGCCGCAGCGCCGCCCGCAGCCGGGCGTCGGTGGCGAGGTCGAGCGCGGAGAACGAGTCGTCGAACAGGTAGATGTCGGGCTTGCGGACCAGCGCCCGGGCGATCGCCAGCCGCTGCCGCTGGCCGCCGGACACGTTGGTCCCGCCCTGCGCGATCGGTGCGTCGAGGCCCTCGGGCATCTCGCGGACGAAGTCGGCGGCCTGCGCGATCTCGAGCGCCGCCCACAGCTCGTCGTCGGTGGCGCCGGGCTTGCCGTAGCGCAGGTTACTGGCGACCGTGCCGGAGAACAGGTACGCCTTCTGCGGCACCAGGCCGATCCGCTCCCGCAGCGCCTCGGGGTCGAGCCGGCGGACGTCGACGCCGCCGGTCAGCACCTGGCCCGCCGTCACGTCGATCAGCCGCGGCACCAGGCTGACCAGCGTGGTCTTGCCCGAGCCGGTGCTGCCGACGACCGCGGTCGTGGTGCCCGGCTCGACGGTGAACGTGACGTCGCGCAGCACCGGCGCCTCGGCGCCCGGGTAGGCGAACGACGCACCGCGCAGCTCCAGCGACATCCGCCCCGGCAGCCGCGTCACCGGCTCCGGCGGCGGCACGACCGACGACTCGGTACCGAGCACCTCGCCGATGCGCTCCGCGCACACCGTCGCCCGCGGCACCATGACCAGCATGAACGTCGCCATCATGACCGACATGAGAATCTGGATCAGGTAGGTCAGGAACGCCGTCAGTGCGCCGATCTGCATCTGGCCGTCGTCGACCCGGCCGGCGCCGAACCACAGCACGGCCACGCTCGACACATTGAAGATCAGCATGACCCACGGGAACATCAGCGCCGTCAGCCGGCCGACGTAGAGGGCGGTCTCGGTGAGCGCGGTGTTGGCGACGGCGAACCGGCTCTGCTCCCACCGTTCGCGGACGAACGCGCGGACCACCCGGATGCCGGTGATCTGCTCACGCATCACCCGGTTGACGCCGTCGATGCGCTCCTGCATGCGCCGGAACCCGGGCACCATGCGCCGCACGATCAGCGCGATGCCGATGATCAGCGCCGGGACGCAGACCAGCAGCAGCCAGGCCAGCCCGACGTCCTCGCGCAGCGCCATGACGACGCCGCCGGTGGCCATGATCGGCGCGGCGACCAGCAGCGTGCACGACAGCAGCACCAGCATCTGGACCTGCTGGACGTCGTTGGTGTTGCGGGTGATCAGCGACGGCGCGCCGAACCGGCCCACCTCGCGCGCGGAGAACTCGCCGACGCGGTGGAAGACGGCGGCCCGCACGTCGCGGCCGAACGCCATCGCCGTCTTGGCGCCGAAGTAGACGGCGCCGACCGAGCAGGTGATCTGCAGCAGCGTCGCCGCCAGCATCCACCCGCCGGTCCGCATGATGTAGCCGGTGTCGCCGCGCGCGATGCCGTTGTCGATGATGTCGGCGTTGAGGCTGGGCAGGTACAGCGAGGCCAGCGTGCCGACGAACTGCAGCACGACGACGGCGGTGAGCCATCGCCGGTACGGGCGCAGGTACGTCCGCAGCAGGGTGATGAGCATGGTGCGGCTCCGAACTGGAGTATCGGATCTGACGTGTGGTGGTTCGTGTACCCGGGTCGAGGGGTCAGGGCGACGGGTCGCCCGCTTCGGTGCTGACGCCGTGCAGCAGCAGGTCGACGATCTCGGCCGGCGTCATGGGCTCGTGGTCGTTGATGAGTGGGTGGAAGCCTGCGAAGGCGAGGATGCGCAGCCGCCGCGCCACCTCGGCCGGCGGCACCCGCAGCCGATGCCGGTCGGGCTCGACCAGCTCGGCGATGATGGCCATCATGCCGGCGTGCCGTGGCGGCTCGTTCCGGCCGTCGTCGCCCGGCGGCCGCTGGAAGCCGATCGCCGCCATCAGCTGGAAGACGCTGGTCAGCCGCTCGTGCAGGATCTGGGCGACGAGCAGCAGCCGGTCCTCCAGCGGCAGGTCGGTGCCGATGGCGGCCAGCCGCCGCTCGGTGTCACCCGGGTGGAGAGCCGCCTCGAGGGCCTGCCGCAGCAGCGAGTCCTTGTCGTCGAAGACCCGGAAGATGGTGCCCTCGGCGATGCCCGCCGCGTCGGCGATCTGCCTGGTGCTGACGGCGAACCCGTGCTGGCGGACGAGCGGAACCGTGGCGGCGATGATCGCCTCGCGTCGCTGGTCGGGCGACATGGGCGTCGCGCGGGTCCGTCGGGTCTCGGTGGCCATGAGTCACGATGGTAAGTGAGTGAGGACTCACTCACAACTCGGTTGCCGGGCGTTCGCTCCGCGCGGACGGCGGGCGTACGCTCGAAGGTGAAGGGCCGCTGACGAGGAGGTCAGCATGGGTGCGCTACTCGCGATCCTCATCATCCTGGTCATCGTCGGCTTCGCCGGACTGAGCGCGAGCGCCCGCATCGTCCGTCAGTACGAACGCGGCGTCGTCTTCCGGCTCGGACGGGTGCACGGGCCGCCGCGCGAGCCGGGGTTCATCTGGATCGCGCCGTTCGTCGACCAGATGCGCAAGGTCAACGTGCAGATCATCACGCTGCCGATCCCCGCGCAGGACGGCATCACCCGCGACAACGTGACGGTCCGCGTCGACGCCGTCGTGTACTTCCGCGTGCACGACCCCGTCGACGCCGTCGTCGAGGTGCAGGACTACGAGTTCGCCGTCTCGCAGGTGGCCCAGACGTCGCTGCGGTCGATCATCGGCAAGAGCGAGCTCGACGACCTGCTGTCCAACCGGGAGTCGCTGAACCAGGGCCTGGCACTGATGATCGACAGCCCGGCCATCGGCTGGGGCATCGAGATCGACCGCGTCGAGATCAAGGACGTCGCGCTGCCGGAGACGATGAAGCGGTCGATGTCACGGCAGGCCGAGGCGGAGCGGGAGCGGCGGTCGCGGATCATCACCGCCGACGGTGAGCTCCAGGCGTCGCACAAGCTCGCCTCGGCGGCGTCGGCGATGGCGGAGACCCCGGCCGCGCTGCAGCTCCGGCTGCTACAGACGATCGTCGAAGTGGCCGCCGAGAAGAACTCGACCGTGGTGCTGCCGTTCCCGGTCGAGCTGCTGCGCTTCCTCGAGAACGCGACGGAGAAGCCGGTCGCGCCGGCCGGTCAGCAGAGCACCGCCGAGAGCAACGGTGCCCGGTCGCTGCCCGAGCAGCCGGGCGCCGAGCGGTCGATCGGCGAGCGGCCGGGCGCCGAGCGGCCGATCGCGGAGCGGCAGCTGGCGGATCGGCCGCCGCCTCCGCCGCCGTGATGCTAGGGTCTGCGGCATGTACGCGACCGTGCTCGGCACGTGGTGGCCCGCCTCCTAGGCGGCCCACCCCCTTCGCGTACCCCACGCAAGCGACCGCCTCACCGAGGCGGTCGTTGTCGTATCCGGCGCCGTTCCGCCCCGGTCGAGGCTCGACCGGAAGGAACGACCATGCTGAAGGACCTGCTCGACGACCCCGCTCCCCCGCCGTTCGCCGTGCTCGCCCGCGCCGGCCGGCCCGGCGTCGAGCTGCTGCTCGGTGACCTCGTCGACGTCGACCGGCTGGCGGACATCCCGCTGCCGGACCCGGACAGCCCGGCGACGCTGGCGCTGATCCCGTACCGGCAGCTGTCCGAGCGCGGCTTCGAGTGCCACGACGACGGCGCGCCGCTGCGCTGCCTCCGGGTGCGGGAGCGGGCGCAGCTGTCGCGGGCGGACGTCGTGGCCGCGGTGTCCGGCGACGTCGACGTCGCGCCGGGCGGGTTCGACGTCGCCGACGACGAGTACGCGGACATCGTCGGCCGGGTGATCCGCGACGAGATCGGCCGCGGCGCCGGCGCCAACTTCGTCATCCGGCGCGACTACCTGGCCCGGCTGACCGGATCCGTACCGCACGCGGCGCTGCGGCTGTTCGGCCGGCTGCTCACCGGCGAACCGGGCGCGTACTGGACGTTCGCGGTGCACGCCGGCGACGTGACGATGGTCGGCGCGACGCCGGAGCGGCACGTCAGCGTCGACGACGGCACCGTCGTGATGAACCCGATCAGCGGCACGTACCGCGTCCCGGCGGGCGGTGCGACCTCCGGCGATCTACTCCGGTTCCTCGCCGACCCGAAGGAGACCGAGGAACTGTTCATGGTGGTCGACGAGGAACTGAAGATGATGAGCGCCGTGTGCGAGGACGGCGGACGCGTGCTCGGGCCGTACCTCAAGGAGATGACCCACCTGATCCACACCGAGTACCTGCTCGAGGGCGCGACGCGGCTGGACGTGCGCGACGTGCTGCGCGAGACGATGTTCGCCCCGACCGTGACGGGGTCGCCGCTGGAGAACGCGGCGCGGGTGATCACGCGCTATGAGGTGGGTGGG
>NZ_SMLB01000083.1 GCF_004349105.1 Jiangella aurantiaca | reverse complement strand
CAACTCGCTGGCGGCCTTGGCTCGGTCGAGCGACTCCTTGGACTTGCGGACTCCTTGATCGGTCCAGCTGATCAAGCTGATGAATGTGGGCATCGCCGCTCACCCCCTGAAGATGGCGTGCCTCTCGGGAGTCGTCGTCCGGGGCACGGCGACAACTCCCACGCTACGACCGGGGAGCGACGATGGAAATGCTCTGCGCTCGATCCGCTGCGCTGGGGTGCGAAGGATGGCTACCGGCGGCAGACCGGCACGACCGCCAATCATCCGATGTCCCGCCCTGGGGCGGTCTACGCTGAACTTCGTGCGGATGTCGAATCAACTTCGTTCGGAGGCAGCATCATGGCGGCTCGATACGCCCATTCGACGACGCCCGGCGGCATCTACGCTCTCGTGCGCGACGGGCTCGCGCGGTCGCGTGCCGATCTCGCGCGACTCACCGGGCTGGCGCCGTCGACCATCACGCTCCGGGTCGAGGAGCTGCTCCGCCGCGGATACCTCGACGAGGAAGGTGATGGCGTCTCACGCGGGGGCCGGCGGCCACGAGTACTGAGGCTCGCTCGCGACGAACGAGTGGTGGCGGGGGTCGATCTCGGCGCCCGTCACGCGGCCATCGGCCTGTTCGACGTGGCCGGGACATGCATCGTCACCAGGAGAAGCAGCATCGACATCACCCGGCCGCCTGAGGTCGTGTTGCGCAGCGTTCACCGCGAGATCCTCGACGCCCTGGCCGCGAGCAACGACGCCGCACGCCGCCTGGCCGGGGTGGGACTGTCGCTGCCGGGCCCGGTGAGCGCACCCGAGGGACGGGTGATCTCGCCATCGCGAATGCCGGGCTGGAACGGCATCGATCCAGCCGCGATCCTGAGTGGGTTGTCCGGCGTGCCTGTGCGAACTGAGAACGATGCGAACGCGATGGCCCTCGGCGAGTTCATCGCCACTGGCCGCACGACACGGCACATGATCGTGGTCAAGGCGGGCTCGAGCATCGGCACGGGTGTCATCGTGGACGGGGCGCTGTATCGCGGCGCACGTGGCATGGCCGGCGACGTCAGCCACACGTCCGTCGCGGACGGGCCACAGGTGCTGTGCTCGTGCGGCCGGTTCGGCTGCCTCGACGCGGTCGCCGGCGGTCGTTCGATCGTCGCAGCCCTGGCCGCCGCCGGCGTGCCGATCGACGACGTGGCCGGCGTGGCGGGCCTCGCGAGTGACGCCCATCCGCTGGCCACCCGGCTGCTGCGCGAATCAGGACTGCGCACGGGTGCGGTGCTGGCCACGCTGGTGAGCTTCTTCAATCCCGAACGACTCGTCCTGGCGGGGGTGCTTTCGACCACCGAGGCATTCGTCGCGGGTGTTCGCTCCAGCGTCTACGACCTGTGCCTTCCCATGTCCACGACGGGGCTCGAGCTGGCCGAGTCGACCGTCGGCTGGGATCTCGGTGCCCGCGGCGTCGCCGCCCTGGCGCTCGAAGAGCTCCTCGATCCCGCCGCCGTGGACCGCGATCTTGGCAAGTCGCCGCGGACTTAGTTCAGCTATTGAATTCAAACTGCATTTTAAGTGCGATTTCTCCTAACGAATGGGTCACGGCAGAGGGCTCGACGTCGCGGATGCGTTAGCCTCGCGATCCACCGGACATCCGATGTTTAGCCGTCGGAGCGCTGGAGCGTTCCACTCAGTCGCAGGATGCGACCCTTCGAGAGGGGCACAATGCAGAAGAGAAGACTGGCGTTCGGCGCGATGGTCGCTGTCGGGGCTCTCGGGTTCTCCGCCTGCGGGCAGGACGACGGAACGTCCGCCGACGAGGGCACCACGACCATCGTGTGGAACATGTGGTCGGGCGATGCCGAGTCCGAGCAGAAGCTGCGCGACCAGATGGCCGTCGCACAGGGGCTCGTCGGGAACGACATCACGATCGAGCTGCAGACAGCACCGTGGGCCGACTTCTTCACTAAGCTCAACGCCAACATGGCCTCGGGGAAGGTCGCCTGTGTCACAGCGATGAACGGACAGCGGCTCACCGGGTACACGGAGGCCTTCCTGCCGCTGGGCGAGGAGGAGCTGGAGACAGCCGGCATCTCTCGTGACGACTACAACCCCGGTGCGCTCAGCGTGATGGAGCACGACAGCACGCTGTACGGACTCCCGTACGACACCGCGACGATGTTCCTGTTCTACAACGCCGACCTCTTCGAGCAGGCCGGTGTGGCCCTGCCGACGAACGACTGGACGATCGACGAGTTCGAACAGGCGGCCAGGCAAATCACCGCGAACACCGGTGTGAAGGGCTTCGCAGTCTCGATCGACGAGTTCCAGTGGCTGTCGTTGCCGATGGCGAAGTCCGGGCTGCAGCCGGTGAACGACGACGGCGAGCTCGCCCTGACCGACCCGGCGTTCGTCGAGGCAGCGACGTGGTACGGCGACCTGGTGACGGAGGCCGGCGTCTCCGCCGCCCCGCCCTCGGCCGCGGAGACGGCGTGGGATCCGACGCAGTTCGAGAACGGCCAGGCGGCCATGATCATCGACGGGACGTGGAACGCCACTCGCTACACCGACGAGGGCCTGCCGTTCACGGGGGGCGCGGTCCGTCTGCCCGCCGGCGACGCCGGCGCCTTCGGTGTCGCGCTCGGCTCCGGCTACGGCGTCGCCGCCAACTGCGAGGAGAAGGAGGCCGCGCTCGAGGTCCTCGGCGCCCTCACCGGCCCCGAGGTGCAGCAGGTCATCGCCGAGCAGGGGGGCTACCCCGCGCAGCTGGGCAGTCAGCCGCTGTACTTCGAAGCGCTGCCGGCGTCCTCGCGCGACGTGCTGACGGCGGCCTTCACCGCGGGCTTCGACGGCTCCACCGCGCAGCGCGTGAATGATCAGTGGACGCAGGTGGCGACCGCGATGCCGAACGAACTCGTCAGCGTGTACGCAGGGCAGAGCTCGATGGCCGACGCGTTGGAGAGCCTGCAGTCGCGCTTCGCGCGCTGACGACGACGCCGGGCGGGACCGGGCAGCCTCCGGTTCCGCCCCGCACGGCTGCCGCATCGACCCGCACCGCCCCGGCTTCGCCCCGACGGAAAGGCAACAATCCCGTGACCGAGCACCGCACCGCGTGGTTCGCGCACGACCGTTTCGGCATGTTCGTGCACTTCGGCCTGTACAGCGTCGCGGCACGGCACGAGTGGGTCATGAACTACGAGGAGATCGGCGTCGAGGAATACGCACGGTACGCGGAATACTTCGACCCCGACCTCTTCGACGCACGCGCGATCGCGCGCACGGCGCGGGAGGCGGGCGCACGCTACGTCGTGCTCACGACTAAGCACCACGAGGGCTTCTGCCTGTGGGACACCGCCACGACGGCGTTCTCCGCTCCGCACAGCTGCGGCCGCGACCTCGTCCGTGAGTTCGTCGACGCCGTCCGGGCAGAGGGCCTGCGGGTCGGCTTCTACTACTCTCTGCTGGACTGGTCGCACCCCGACTACACGATCGACCGTCACCACCCGCTGCGCCGCCACCCCCATGTCGCGGCACTCAACGCAGCTCGCGACATGGACCGCTACCGCGCGTATCTGCACGAGCAGGTACGCGAGCTGCTGACCAGCTATGGGCCCGTCGACTATCTGTTCTTCGACTTCACCGAGCACGCGGAGCACGAGGGCCTGCCGGGTAAGGCGCCGGAGGACTGGGACGCGGCCACACTGCTGGCGTTGTGCCGCCGGCTTCAGCCGGACATGGTGGTGAACGACCGGCTCGGCATCGCCGCCGACCTGGTGACTCCAGAGCAGTACCAGCCGGTGCGCCCGCTCGAGCGCGACGGTGTGCCCGTCCTGTGGGAGGCGTGTCAGACGATCAACGGTAGCTGGGGCTACCACCGTGACAACCTGGACGCCAAGAGTGCGGGGCTGCTCGTGCGAATGCTCGCCGGGTCGGTTGCGCTCGGCGGCAACCTGTTGCTGAACGTGGGTCCGACCGGCCGGGGCGAGATCGCACCGCGCGACGCGGTCCTCTTCGCGGAGGTGGGCGAGTGGACGCGGCGGCACGGGCCGGCCATCTACGGTGCCGGTCCCTCGCGGTTCACCCCGCCGTCCGGCGTCGTGTACACACAGCGCGACCGTCGGCTGTACGTGCATCTGTTCGATTGGCCGTTCCAGCATCTGCACCTGCCGGGTCTCGCCTCCAAGGTGAGCTTCGCCCGGCTGCTCTGGGACGGGTCGGAGATCCTTTTCCAGGAGATCCGACCTGACCAGGAAGCCTTCAACATGATCCCCGCAGGCCCCGCCGCGGGAACGCTCACGCTGACGCTCCCGGTCCAGAGACCGCCCGTGGCGCTGCCCGTCATCGAGCTCATCCTGCGGGAGGACGCGTGAGGACCGAGTCGTCCATCCGGCCGCCGCGCCGGAACAGCCTGCATCGCCGGGAGCGCCGGCAGGCGTTCGGCTTCATCACCCCTGCGGTCGCCGGCCTGAGCATCTTCACGGTGATGCCGGTGGGGCTGGCGATCGTGATGAGCGTGTTCGACTGGCCCATCTTCGGCGAGCGGGAGTTCATCGGATTCGGCAACTACATCGAGTTGCTGACCGACTCGCCGGACTTCTGGCCCGCCCTGCGCAACTCGGTGGTGTTCACGGTCCTGTACGTGCCCGTCAACCTGGTCGTGGCGCTGGGCCTCGCGCTGCTGCTCGGGCCGCGGATCCGCGGCCGAGCGATCTTCCGGGTGATCTTCTTCATCCCGGTGGTGACGCCGATCGTCGCCAACGCGCTGGTGTGGAAGCTCGTCCTGCAGCCCGACGGCCTCCTCAACGGGCTGTCGACGTCGTGGTTCGGTCTCACCCTTCCGAACTTCCTGGTCGACCAGAACTGGGCGATGATCGCTGTCGTCGCCATGAGCGTGTGGGCCGGTATGGGCTACAACATGCTGGTGCTCACGGCTGCGCTCGAGCAGTTGCCGGCCTCCCTGCTCGAGGCGGCGCAGGTCGACGGGGCACGCGGCTGGCGGATGCTGCGCAGCATCGTCGTACCGCTCATCTCCCCGGCGATCTTCTTCGCCGCCGTGATGACGATCATCTCGTCGCTGCAGGTGTTCGCGCAGCCGCAGTTGCTCACCGGCGGAGGCCCGGGCACCAGCACGATCCCGCTGGTGATGTTCATCTACAACACCGGGTTCGAGTTCCAGGACCTGGGCCTCGCGGCGGCGGGCGCCTGGTTGCTGTTCATCCTCATCATCGGCGTCACGGCGATGCAGTTCCGCGTGCAGAAGAGGTGGGTGCACTATGAGCACTGAGACCTTCGGGGCACCGGTTCCGGGCGCACCGCCACGCGCCGGCGTACCGGCCGCGGACCGCCCCACGCGCCGCCGTCGGCGAGCATCGTTCGGCGGCGAGGGAAGCCGCCTCGGCACGGTCGTCGCATACATCGTCGCCGTCGTCGCCGCTCTCGTCTTCGTCACCCCGCTCGTCTACGCCTTCTTCTCCGCGCTCAAACCGTCACGGGAGGTGCTTCTCGCGCCGCCGCGGCTCATCGGCACGGAGGTGCGCTGGCAGAACTTCGCCGACGTCTTCGAGTACGCGCCGTTCAGGACCTACATCACCAACTCGTTCATCGTCTCGGTCGCCGGTACGCTCGTCGTCCTGTTCGTATCGGCCACCGCGGGCTACGCCTTCGCGCGACTGCGATGGCCCGGCCGCGACATCGTCTTCGTCCTGTTCCTCGGCACGCTGATGGTGCCGCAGGAGGTCCTGGTCATTCCGATGTTCGTCGTGATGCAATGGTTCGGCTGGGTGGACACGTACCAGTCCCTGGTCTTCCCCTGGGCATTCACGGCGTTCGGCACGTTCCTGATGCGCCAGTTCTTCCGCGGCATCCCGTACGAGCTCGAGGAGGCCGCGCGCGTGGACGGCGCCGGCCCGGTCCGTACCTTCCTACGGATCATCCTGCCGTTGACCGGGTCGGCGCTCGCCGTCCTGGCGGTCTTCACCTTCCTCAACTACTGGAACAGTTACCTGTGGCCTCTGATCACCGTGAACGACTATTCGACGCTCGGCACCCTGCCGATCGGGCTGGCCAGTTTCGCCACCCAGACCGGGACCCGCTGGGACTTGCAGATGGCGGCCTCGATCATCTCGATGATTCCCACGACAATCCTGGTGATCGCGCTGCAGAAGCACCTCGTCAAGGGCATCGCGACCTCGGGGCTGGGCGGACGATGAGCGGCCCGATGCGTCCGCGAGTCGCGATCGTCGGCATGGCGATCGAATCGAGCGCCTACTCCGAGCATCGTGCCGGCTATCGCGATTTCGCGGTGCGCGAAGGCGACGAGGTCGTCACCCGATACGGGTTCCTCGCACCCGGCACCGCGTTGCGGGACGCCGCCGAGTGGATCGGCGTGTTCTACGCGCGGTCCATCCCGGGCGGGCGTGTGCACCGGCACGTCTACGACGACTTCAAGGAGCGCATGCTGCGGGGTCTGGCCGCGGCGTCGGCGACCGCACCGCTCGACGGGATCTACCTGGACATCCACGGCGCGATGAGCGTCGACGGGATGGATGACGCCGAGGGCGACCTGATCGACGCGATCCGTGCCCTCGTCGGGACCGAACCGCTGGTCTCGGCGCCGATGGACCTCCACGGCAACGTTTCGGAGCGGCTGGCGCTGGGCGTCGACCTGCCGACGTGCTACCGACTGGCACCGCACGAGGACGCATGGGAGACGCGCGAGCGCGCCGCACTCAACCTGTTGGAGTGGATCGGACGGGCCGGCAGGCCGCGTCGTGCTTGGGTGCGTGTGCCGATCCTGTTGCCGGGCGAGAAGACGTCGACCCGGGTCGAGCCGGCCCGCGGCCTCTACGGGATGATCCCGGCGATCGAGGCGCTGCCGGGTGTGACGGACGCTTCCATCTGGATCGGCTACGCCTGGGCCGATGAGCCGCGTTGTCACGCCACCGTCCTGGTGACCGGCGACGACGACACCGTGATCAAACGCGAGGCGGAGCGCCTGGCGCACCGGCTGTGGGACGTGCGCGACGAGTTCTCCTTCGTCGGTCCCACCGGCACGCTCGACGAGGCGATCGCCGCGAGCATCGCCCACCGCGACGCCGGCGGTGGGCGGCCCTATCTCGTCAGCGACTCCGGCGACAATCCGGGCGCCGGTGGGTCGGGCGACGTGACGTGGACAGTCGGCCGCCTGCTGGAGATGCCGTCGCTGACCCGTCCCGGCGCGCCGGTGACGTACGTGGCCTCGATCTTCGACGCGGCCGCCATCGAGAAGCTGTGGACGTACGGCGTCGGGGACGAGGTCGACGTGCTCGCGGGCGCACGCGTCGACGGACGGGTCGCCGGGCCGGTGCGCATCACGGGCCAGCTGGTGAGCCTGCACGACGCCGACCCGGACGCGGGCCGTGTCGCCGTCGTCCGCCGGGGCGGCGTGCACGCCGTCGTGACCGAGTTCCGCAAGGCCTACCATGCGGCCTCGGACTTCGCCGCCATCGGACTCGAACCAAGCGCCGCCGACATCATCGTGACGAAGATCGGATACCTGGAGCCGACGCTGTACGACATCGCGAAGGGCTGGACGCTCGCCCTCACGCCCGGACCGGTCGACCAGGACCTCGGGCGGCTCGGCCACTCCCGCATCGAGCGGCCGATGCACCCGTTCGACTCATTCGACCGGGCCCCGTCGCTGACGGCGCGGATGCTTTGATGGTCGCGTTCGAGCTCGCGGTCCAGGACGCGGCCCGGCGCATCCACGCGGTCCTTCGATCGGCCGGAGCGGCGGCGTGACGGCGCTCCTCGGAATCGACTACGGCGGGACGCACACGAAGGTGCTGCTCGCGCACGAGCGTCCGTCGGGCCTCGAACGGGTCAGCGCGGAGATCTTCCGCACGCCGCGGAGCGAGACCGCGCTGTCAGAACTCGCCGGGCTCGTTCGAGGGCTCGTCAGGTCCGACCGGCCCAGCGCCTTCGGCATGACCGTCGCGGGAATCCTCGACGACGCCAGCCAGACGGTCGTCACCAGCACGAACACACCATGGCTGAACGGCCGAGCCCCGGCGCGCGAGCTCGCCGCACAGCTGGGTGCACCGGGTGTCGCCGTGCACGACGGCGCGGCGGCCGCCACCGCCGAGGCCATCATGGGCGCAGGACGTGGCCGGGACGACATCTTCGTCCTCGCCCTCGGCACGGGCATCGCCGGCGCGCACGTGATCAACGGCTCGGTGCGGCGCGGCGCGCACGGCGCAGCCGGCGAGATCGGCCACGTCGCCTTCGGAACGGGACGACGCTGCAGCTGCGGACAGTACGGGTGCCTCGAGTCGGAGATCGGAGGGACCCGGCTGGGCGCTCGCTGGGACGAGGAGCGCGGCGCGCCGCCCGGGTCCACCGCGCGCGACGTCGTGGACGCCGCTCGGGCCGGCGATGCTGCTGCGGTACGGGTGCTCGACGCCGCGACGTCCGCGCTGGCGCAGAGCCTGCTCGGCGTCGTCGCGCTGATCGATCCGGGAGCGATCGTGATCGGCGGTGGCCTCGCCCGATCGCCCAAGTGGATCGTCGAACCGGCCGTGGCCAAGGCGACCGAGCGAGCGACCTTTCACCGTCTTCCACCGATCATGGCTGCTGAGCTCGGTGTCTGGGCGGGAGCTTGGGGCGCTGTGCTGGCTGCTCGCGCAGCGGCGGGAGGTACCAACGCCTCCGTGCTCGGCCAGATTCGACGTGTCGGCTGACGGAGGCCCGCGCCGCGACGCCCGCCCGAGCCGGCTCAGGCGGGCTTGGCGAGGACGTTGACGGCGGCGGCGAACACGCGCGGAAGGGCGACGGCGAGGGGCACGAGCGCGCGGCGGCCGGCCGGCATCGACGTCGCCCGCACGAGCGTCCGGGTCAGCAGTTCGTACCGCCAGGTGAGCCGCCGCCACGCTGCCTCGTAACGATCCGGCCGCCCGGCAGCGATAGCGGCGACAGCCGCCCGGGCCTGTGCCATGCCGAGTGCGACGCCTTCGCCGGTGAGTGCGTCGACGTATCCGGCGGCGTCGCCGACCAGGAGGGTCCGCCCGGCCACCCGGCAGCGGGACCGTTGCCGCAGCGGCCCGGCGCCGCGCACCGGGGTGGTCATGGCGCGGCCGGCGACGCGCTCGCGTAGCGCCGGGAACGCGGCCAGGTGCTCGTCGAACGGGGCCCGGGTCGCGGTGAGCACCGCGATGCCCACCAGGTCGGGCCCGACCGGCGTCACGTAGGCCTCGGCCGCCGGCGCCCAATGCACCTCGACGTAGTCGGTCCAAGGGGCCACCTCGACGTGCCGGCGCAGCCCGAATCGGCGGGCCGTGGTCACACGGGCGTCCAGGCCGAGACAGCGGCGGATCGGCGAGTGCAGGCCGTCGGCGGCGACGAGGTAGCGAGCGCGCACGCCGTCCACCTCCACGCCGTCGGCGCCCTGGACCGGCAGCTCCACCGCGGCCGGCACGACCGGCACGCCGGCGTCGGCGACGGCCTGGCGCAGCGCCGCGTGCAGCACCGTCCGCCGGACGCCGCGGCCCGGCCCGGCGCGGAAGTCCGCGACGACGGACCGCTCCCCCGACACGTACCGGATCCCGCGCAGCGGCCTTCCGCCGGGCCGCACGCCGAGGTCGTCGAGCGCGGCGACGGCGCCGGGCATGAGTCCCTCGCCGCACGCCTTGTCGATCGGTCCGATGCGCGGCTCGTAGACGACGACCTCCAGTCCGCGCCGCGCGGCGTGCAGTGCCGCCGTGAGACCGGCGGGCCCGCCGCCGGCGACGATGACGTCGATCATGGTGCCGGCGCGCGGTCCAGCGCCGCGAGCGCGGCGTTCTCGACCGAGATGCGGACGGTGAGCAGGACGGCGTTGAGCACGGAGAACACCACCGTCGTGATCCACGCCGAGTGCACCAGCGGCAGCGCGAACCCCTCGATCACGACGGCGACGTAGTTGGGGTGGCGCAGCAGCCGGTACGGCCCGGCGTGCACCAGCCGCAGCCCAGGAACGACGATGACACGCGTGTTCCACTGCCGCCCGAGCGTCGCGATGCACCACCAGCGCAGCCCTTGGGCCAGCAGGACGAGCGCCAGCATCGTCCAGCCGAGACCGGGTACGAAGCCCGGCCGCCGGATCCACACCTCCGCGAGCGCACCGGCCAGCAGCGCCGTGTGCAGGGCGACCATGAGCGGATAGTGCGCCTGCCCGTACTCGACGCCGCCCCGGGCGAAGCTCCAGGCCGCGTTCCGCTTGGACACCACCAGCTCGGCCAGTCGTTCCAGGCCGACCAGCCCGACCAGCACCGTGAAGAGCACCTCGGACATCGGCTCACGCTCGCAGCAGGACGAGCTCGAGGCAGAAGCCCGGGCCCATGGCCAGCATCACCCCGTACGACCCCGGCCGCGGCGGGCGCAGCTCGAGCGTGTCGGCGAGCACGTGCAGCACCGACGCCGAGGACAGGTTGCCGATGCGGTCCAGCGAGTCCCACGTCAACGCCAGCCCGTCCCGGCCC
>NZ_SMLB01000082.1 GCF_004349105.1 Jiangella aurantiaca | reverse complement strand
GACGACGAGGTCGGGGCGGTGCTCCTCGGCCAGCCGTACGGCGCTGGCGCCGTCGGCGGCCTCTCCGACCACCTCGTACCCCTCCTCACCCAGCATCTCGATGAGATCGAGGCGGATCAGCGACTCGACGCAGGTGAACGCGAGCAGGCCGCGGCGGCCGTCGCGGCCGGTGGTGAGGACCGCCGCCATGGCGGTTTCCTTCTCCGCGCCGGTGGCGTCGACCGACTCGGCGACCGCGACCACGGGGATCAGCAGCCGGCCGGCGGCCAGTGCCGCGAGCACGTCGGCCGAGCCGCCCTCGCCCCGCTCGTACGCGGCCAGCGCGGCCACGATGCGAGGGTCCGCCGCACCGTCGTCGTCGCCGAAGGGCGTGGACGGCACGCGGCGTGGGGGCACAGCGGTCACGGGCCGCGACCATAGCCCGCCCGCGGCCCGAACGCCATCCGAGTGCCGGTATTGGTCGGCGCGAATGCCCGCAACAGCGACATCTCGGACGCACGCACACGAGCTGCGACGTACCGGGCGGGGCGTGCCGGCGGACCGTGTCGATCGGCCGGGGCCCTCAGGTGAACGTACACTCCACCCGTGGACCTCTCCGTCTCCGACGCACCGGTGGGCCGTCTCCTCGACGGACGCTACCGGATCGAGGCGCTGCTGGCGCGGGGCGGCATGGCGACGGTTTACAAGGCCACCGACACCCGGCTCGACCGGCCGGTCGCGCTGAAGATCATGCACGCGGAGCTGGCCGCCGACGACGACTTCGTGGCCCGGTTCATCAACGAGGCGCGCGCCGTCGCGCAGCTGTCCGACCCCAACGTCGTCAACGTGTTCGACCAGGGCGAGGACGACGGCGCCGTCTATCTGGCGATGGAGTACATCCACGGCCGCACGCTGCGCGACGTCCTGCACGAGCGGGGCCGGCTGGGCGCGGACCTCGCGCTCGAGGTGACCGAGTCGGTGCTGTCGGCGCTGGCCGCGGCGCACCGGGCCGGCATCGTCCACCGCGACGTGAAGCCCGAGAACGTGCTGGTCGGCAACGACGGACGGGTCAAGGTCGCCGACTTCGGGCTGGCCCGGGCCAACAGCACGTCGTCGAAGACCACCCGCGGCCTGCTGGGCACCGTCAGCTACATCTCACCCGAGCAGGCGCTGGGCGAGCGGGCCACGCCGCGCTCCGACGTGTACTCGGCCGGCATCATGCTCTACGAGCTGCTCACCGGGAAGACGCCGCACGAGGGGCCCACCGACTTCGTGATCGTGCGCAGCCACATCGACGACGACGTCCCGCCGCCGTCCGAGGCGGTGCCGCTGCCGCCGGCCGTCGACGAACTCGTGCTGACGGCGACGGCGCGCGAGGCGCTGCAGCGCTACGCCGACGCCGCCGCGTTCCTGGCCGCGGTCCGGTCCACCCGGGCCACCATCGCCGGCCTCCCGCTGCCGGAGCCCGACGACGACCCCGAGCTGACCGCCGTGCACGCGGAGCCCCGCGACTCCGCCGGCGTCACCGTCGACGAGGCGCTGGCCGGCACCGTGCTGGCCGGCCAGGTCGACCGGGTCGAGCCAGTCGAGGACGAGACCGCCGACGACGACATCCCGCCGGTCGACGACCGCGCGGGCGAGGTCAGCCGGCCGGGCTCGACCCGCCGCATCGACGCGCCGCTGTCGATCCGGTTCACCGAGGACGAGACCGCCGACGACGCGCCGCCGGCCGGCGTGCGGGCCGACCGGCAGGCCGACGCGCGCGCCCGGACCGCCGGCCACCGCCGGACCGAGCAGGCGCGCAGCCGCCGCGGCCTGTACCTGTTCCTGTTCGTGCTGCTGCTGGCCATCGGCGTCGCCACCGCGGCGTGGTGGTACGGGTCCGGGCGGTGGGAGTCGACGCCGTCGCTGCTCGACCTCACCGCCGAGCAGGCCGAGGCCCGCGCCGAGGAGAATGGCTTCACGGCCGTGAACGGCGGCGAGGAGTTCTCCGAGACGGTCGAGGCCGGCCTGGTCCTGAGCACCGAGCCCGAGCCCGGTGAGCGACTGCTGGGTGGCGGCGAGATCACCTACGTCCTGTCCCTCGGCCCGGAGCGGTACGAGGTCCCGGAGCTGGTCGGGCGCACCGTGGACGAGGCGAACCAGCTGGCGGAGCCGCTGTCCATGACCATCCGCGTCGACGACGAGGTCTACGACGACGAGGTGGAGGCCGGGCTCATCCTGACCCAGAGTGTCGCGCCAGGCGAGGAGGTGCGCCGCGACACCGAGATCGCGGTCACCGTGAGCCGCGGCCCGGAGCCGGTGGAGATCGAGGACTTCACCGGCCGGCCGGCCGAGGAGGCGCAGGCGGCGCTCGCCGAAGCCGGCTTCCAGGTCAACACGGTGGAACAGAACTCCAACGACGTTCCGGCGGGCGTGGTCATCTCGCAGGACCCCGCCGAGGGCACCGGTTTCCGTCAGGACGAGATCACGATCGTCGTCTCGCTCGGACCGGAATTGATCGAGGTTCCGAATGTGCGCGGCGAAAGAGTGGAAAGAGCCGAGGAAATTCTTCGCGAGGCCGGCTTCGAGGTCGAGGTCGTCAACCTGTTCCCCGACTTCAGCGACAACGGCCGTGGCGACCGCATCCAGAACCAGGAACCCGCGGCCGGCGAGCAGCACCCACCGGGCACCACCATCCGCATCATCCACTTCTGACCCGGCTCCGGCCGACCGAGGACGCTCGTGACCGACGCGCTCGCCCTTCTGGGCACCCACCTACCCGTCGCCGGGAAGCTGGCCGCGCTGCCCGAACGCGCCGCCGGCATGGGCGCGTCGTCGGTACAGGTGTTCCTCGGCAACCCGCGCGGCTGGGCGATGACGCCGGGCGACCCGGAGACCGACGCCGTCTTCCGCGCCGCGGCGGCCGAGCACGGCCTGACCGTGCTCGTGCACGCCGCCTATCTGATCAACCTCGGCAGCCCAGTGCCGGAGACGGCGCACCGCTCGGCCGCCGCACTGGCGCACTCGCTGCGCCGGGCCCGCGAGGTCGGCGCGGCCGGGGTCGTCGTGCACACCGGCTCGTGCGTGACGGCGGGCAGCCGCGACGACGCGCTGCGACAGGTCCGAGAGTTGCTGCTGCCGCTGCTCGACGAGCTGGACGGCGCACCCGGCGGGCCGGAGCTGCTGCTCGAGCCGACAGCCGGGCAGGGTCAGTCCCTGTGCGCGACGGTGGACGACCTCGAGCCGTACCTCGCCGCACTGGAGCACCACCCGCGGGCCCGGGTCTGCCTGGACACCTGCCACCTGTACGCGGCCGGCCACGACCTCGCCGCGCCGGGCGGCATGACGACGATGCTGGACCGGTTCGCCGACGTCGCCGGCGCCGACCGGCTGGCCGCCGTCCACGCGAACGACTCGATGGACGGCTGCGGCTCGTTCCGCGACCGCCACCAGCGCATCGGCAAGGGGAACATCGGCGCCGCGGCGTTCGGCGAGCTGCTGCACCACAAATCGGTCGCCGGATTGCCGGTCGTCCTGGAGACGCCCGGTGGCCCGCCCGCTTATGCCGAAGATCTTTCGCTGCTGAAGGAATTACAGCCGAGTTCCCGGAAATAACAACATGAGATGTCAAGTGACCTGATTGTGACCAACTGTCTTACTCCCCGGACAACCCTCCCGAACTAGGGTTTCGGTGCCCTAGCTTCGAGACTGGGGACGAGGCGGGGAGGTTGCGTCATGGTGGTCGTGATGTCGCCCGATGCGACGCCGGAACAGATCGAGGCGGTCGTGTCGCGGGTCCGCACCACCGGCGGCGAGGCCTTCGTCAGCCGCGGCGTCCAGCGCACCATCATCGGCCTGGTCGGCGACGTCGACCACTTCCGCGCCCTCAACCTGCGCAGCCTGCCCGGCGTGGCCGACGTCATCGCCATCTCCACCCCGTACAAGCTGGTGAGCGTCGACCACCAGCCTGCCCGCAGCACCGTCGTCGTGGGCACCGGCACCGGTGCACGTCCGGTCATGATCGGCCCCGACACGTTCACGCTCATCGCCGGACCATGCGCCGTCGAATCGCTGGCGCAGACGCTCGAGGCGGCCGAGATGGCCAAGGCAGCGGGCGCGACCATGCTGCGTGGCGGCGCGTTCAAGCCGCGGGCCGCGCCGCGGGAGTTCCAGGGACTGGGCAAGGTCGGCCTGCACATCCTGGCCGAGGTCCGCGAGGTCACCGGGCTGCCGGTGGTCACCGAGGTGATCGACCCCGGCGACGTCGACCTCGTCAGCGGGTACGCCGACATGCTCCAGGTCGGCGCCCGCAACATGCAGAACACCGCGCTGCTGCAGGCGGTCGGCCGGGCCGGCAAGCCGGTGCTGCTCAAGCGCGGCATCCAGGCCACCGTCGACGAGTGGCTGATGGCGGCCGAGTACGTCGCCCAGCGCGGCAACCTCGACATCGTGCTGTGCGAGCGCGGCATCCGCACGTTCGAGACCGCGACGGCGACGACGCTCGACATCGCGGCCGTGCCGGTCGTGCAGCGACTGTCGCACCTGCCGGTCATCGTCGACCCGTCCCACTCGGCCGGGCGACGCGACCTCGTGCTGCCGCTGTCGCGGGCGGCCATCGCGGTCGGCGCCGACGGCATCCTCGTCGACGTCCATCCCGACCCGGAGGCCGCGTTGTGCGACGGGCCGCAGGCGCTGGCCGGCGCGGACGTCCGCGAGTTGGCGTCGACGCTACGGCGGCTCATTCCGGCGGCCGGCCGCCGGCTGGGCGACCCCTCCCCCGTCGGGCTCTGAGCCCCCGGGTCAGCCGACGCGGGCAAGCTCCGGCTCGGGCTGGACGACCCGCTGCGCCAGGTGCGCGCGGATCGAGTAGGCCAGCGCCGCCGCCCACACGACGGCGACCACCCCGTTCACGACGGCACGCACGCCGCCGGGTGCGTCGACCCAGTCGCTGCGCAGGATGGTCCGGCCGTTCGTCAGCACGATCATGCCGCCGACCGCCGAGCCGAGCACCCGCGGCGGGACGACGCGCACGAGCCAGGCGGCGATCGGCGCCGCGACCACGCCGCCGGCGAGCAGCACGGCCACCCACGCGAAGTCGATGTTCTCGGTGCCGAGCCCGATGAGGAACCCCGTGCTGGCCGCGACGGCGACGATGAACTCGCTGGTGTCGATGGAGCCGATCACCTTGCGCGGCTCCATGCGGCCGCTGGCCAGGATCGCCGGCGTGCCGACGGGGCCCCAGCCACCACCGCCGGTGGCGTCGATGAACCCGGCCACCAGCCCGAGCGGCGTGAGGAACCTCCGGCCCAGCGGCTTCGGGTCGCGCCGCACCGGCAGGCCGCGCAGCGTGAACCGGACCAGCAGGTAGATCCCCAGCGCCAGCAGGAGCAGCGACATGACCGGCGCCGCGGCCTCGGTGGACAGGCTGGACAGGAACGTCGCCCCGGCGAACGCGCCGGCCGCGCCCGGGACGCCGATCTTCGCGACGACCTTCCAGTCGACGTTGCCGAAGCGCCAGTGCGACAGGCCCGAGGCCAGCGTGGTGCCGATCTCGGCCAGATGGACGGTCGCGGACGCGGCCGCCGGGTTCGCCGCCACGGCGAGCAGCAGCGTGCTGGAGGTGACGCCGTAGGCCATGCCGAGACTGCCGTCGACGAGCTGGGCGGCGAAACCGACCAGGCCCAGCAGAACGAGGGTACGCACCCGGCCGCCTCCAAACCATCTAACCCGTCAGAACTATAGGAATAGTCGCCTAGGTCGGGATTGGGGTCAATGGATGGACGCGGTCGTCTCGCACTGCGGACGACGGGGCAGGATGCGCGGGGCTCCGCGGCGTCAGGCCCGGACCAGCTCGGCCAGCACGCCGGCCGCGCGCTTGGCGTCGTCCGCGCTGACGTCGAGGTGCGTGATGAGCCGCACCAGGCCGGGGCCGACCACGCCGGTGAGCACGCCCTCGGCGGCCGCCCGCTCGACCAGACCGGCCGCGCGGTCGCCGACGTCGAGGATGACGACGTTGGTCTCGACCGTGGCGGGGTCGACGGCGGACGGATCGGCCTCGGCGACCGCGTCGGCGATCAGCCGGGCGTGTGCGTGGTCGTCGGCCAGCCGCCCGATGTGGTGGTCCAGCGCGTACAGCCCGGCCGCCGCCAGGACGCCGGCCTGCCGCCAGCCGGCACCGAGCCGCTTGCGCCACACCCGCGCCTCGGCGATCGCGGCCGCCGGCCCGGCGAGCACGGAGCCGACCGGCGCGCCCAGCCCCTTGGACAGGCAGACGGAGACGGTGTCGAACAGCCGGCCGTACTCGGCCAGCGCGACGCCGGTGGCGACGTGCGCGTTCCACAGCCGGGCGCCGTCGAGGTGCAGCCGCACGCCGACCGGCTCGGCCAGCGCACGCAGCTCCCGCAGCGCCTCGAGTGGCTGCACGGTGCCGCCGGCGAAGTTGTGCGTGTTCTCGACCGCGATCGCCGCCGTCGACACCAGGTACGGCCCGGCGTCGGGCGTCATCAGCCGGCGGACGGCGTCGAGGTCGACGTGGCCGCGCGGGTCGGACCACGTGCGGGTGGTGACGCCGTGCCAGACGGCGTGCGCGCCCAGCTCCGCGCGGACGACGTGCGCCCGCTCCTCGCACAGCAGCTCCTGACCCGGCGCGACCAGCGACCGAACGCCCAGCGCGTTGGCCAGCGACCCGCTGACGGTGAAGAGGCCGGCCTCGTGCCCGAGCAGGCCGGCGACCCGCTCCTCGAGCGCGTGGACGGTGGGGTCCTCGCCGTAGACGTCGTCGCCGGTCTCGGCGCCGGACATCGCGGCGAGCATCGCTGCGGTGGGCCGGGTGACGGTGTCGCTGCGCAGGTCGATCACGTCCACACCTTAATCTTTTTCCCTTGTGGGCCTCACCGCCGCCTGGGACCTCGCGGTCGGCCTTCACCTGAGCCCCGATTCCCACGATGCGGATGGGCGGTTGCTTTCCCATCAAGTCCATAGGAAATTGGTGGTGGGCCCAGCCTGCTGGCGACGCCGACGTACAAGGCCAGGTACACGGGGCTACTCAAGGCGTTCCTCGACCGGCTGCCCGGCGGCGCGCTGCGCGGGACCGTCGCCGTGCCGGTCACGGTGGCCGCCGCCTGAGCTCCGCTCCGCGCCCTCCCGAAGTTGATCTTGGAGTAACTGTGGCATTGCGGTCCGATATGCCCGATTGATTCCGCGGTTACTCCAAGATCAACTTGGAGGGTGGGCCGGTGCCGCCCTGTTGATCATGGCGACGGAGCACGTGGGGCCACCGTCGGAGCGCCGCTAGTTCGCCGACTCGAGCAGCTCGGCGACCAGGAAGGCGAGCTCGAGCGACTGGGTGCGGTTGAGCCGCGGGTCGCAGACGGTCTCGTAGCGGCTGCTCAGGCCGTCCTCGGCGATCGGGTCGCCGCCGCCGACGCACTCCGTGACGTCGTCGCCGGTCAGCTCGACGTGGATGCCGCCCGGGTGGGTGCCCAGAGCGCTGTGCACCTCGAAGAAGCCGCGGACCTCGTCGACGACGTCGTCGAAGCGGCGGGTCTTGTGGCCGCTGGGCGCCTCGTAGGTGTTGCCGTGCATCGGGTCGCAGATCCAGGACGCGACCAGGCCGTCGGCGGTCGCCTTCTGGATGAGCGCCGGCAGGGCGTCGCGGATCTTGCCGGCGCCCATGCGCGTCACGAACGTCAGGCGCCCCGGCTCGCGCTCGGGGTCGAGCTTGTCCGCCAGCGCGAGCAGCTCGTCCGGCGTGGTCGACGGACCGACCTTGACGCCGATCGGGTTGCGGATGCGCGACGCGAACTCCAGGTGCGCGCCGTCGAGCTGCCGGGTCCGTTCCCCGATCCAGACGAAGTGGCCCGAGACGTCGTACGGCGCGCCGGTGCGGGAGTCGACCCGGGTCAGCGCCAGCTCGTAGTCGAGAAGCAGCGCCTCGTGGCTGGAGTACAGCTCGACGGTGCGCAACTGCTCGGTGTCGATCTCGATGGCCCGCATGAACGACAGCGCCTGGTCCAGCCGCCGGGCCAGCCGCTCGTAGCGCTGGCCGGCCGGCGAGGTGCGGACGAAGTCGTTGTTCCAGGCGTGCACCTGGTGCAGGTCGGCGAACCCGCCGCCGACGAACGCGCGGGTGAGGTTCAGCGTGGCCGACGACGCGTGGTAGGCGCGAACCATGCGGTGCGGGTCGGGCACGCGGGCGGATGGCGTGAACTCGAAGTCGTTGACGATGTCGCCGCGGAAGGCCGGCAGCGTGACGCCGTCGCGGGTCTCGGTCGACTTCGACCGCGGCTTGGCGTACTGCCCGGCCAGCCGCCCGATCTTCACCACCGGGACGCTTGCGGCGTAGGTGAGCACGACCGCCATCTGCAGCAGCGTCTTCAGCTTGTTGCGGACGTTGTCGGCGCTCACCCCGGCGAACGTCTCGGCGCAGTCGCCGCCCTGCAGGACGAACGCCTCGCCGCGGGCGACCGCGGCCAGCCGCTCGCGCAGCAGGTCGCACTCACCGGCGAACACCAGCGGCGGCATGGCGCGCAGCTGCGCCACGGCGTCCTGGACGGCGGCGGGGTCGGGCCACTCGGGCTGCTGGCCGGCCGGCAGCGCGCCGACCGCGTCCGTCAGCTCTGTGTACAGCGCAAGGTCCTCCGGGGAGTTCACGCCTTACAGGGTAGGCCGCGCCCTCCCCGATCCGCCGCGAACGCCCACACCCCGGACAGCCACGGCCGGGGCCACAGGCGCCGACGATAGGGTGTCAGGCGATCTGTCCCTCTCCACATCGACAGAAGGTCACCTCATATGCCCGAGAGCACACCTGTGCGCAAGGTCGCCATGCTCACGGCCGGCGGCCTGGCCCCGTGCCTGTCGTCGGCCGTCGGCGGCCTGATCGAGCGGTACACCGAGATCGCGCCCGAGGTCGAGATCATCGCCTATCTCGACGGCTACGCGGGCCTGCTGACCGGCCGCTCCATCACCATCACCCCCGAGATGCGTGCCACGGCGTCGCGGCTGCACCGGTTCGGCGGCTCCCCCATCGGCAACAGCCGGGTCAAGCTGACCAACGTCGCCGACTGCGTCAAGCGTGGGCTGGTCCAGGAGGGCCAGGACCCGCTGCACGTCGCGGCCGAGCAGCTCACCCGCGACGGCGTCGACGTGCTGCACACCATCGGCGGCGACGACACCAACACCACCGCCGCCGACCTCGCCGGGTACCTCGCCACCAACGACTACGAGCTCACCGTCGTCGGGCTGCCGAAGACCGTCGACAACGACATCGTCCCGGTGCGGCAGAGCCTGGGCGCATGGACGGCGGCCGAGCAGGGCTCGATCTACGCCCGCAACATCATCGCCGAGCATTCGTCCAACCCGCGCATGCTCATCGTGCACGAGGTCATGGGCCGGCACTGCGGCTGGCTGACGGCGGCGACGGCGCGCGCCTACCGCAAGTGGCTGGCCGCGCAGGAGTGGGCGCCGGAGCTGGGCGTCGACCCGCGCCGCTGGGACGTGCACGCCGTCTACGTGCCGGAGCAGAAGCTCGACCTCGACGCCGAGGCCGGCCGGCTGCGCTCACTCATGGACGAGCTGGGCTGCGTCAACATCTTCCTGTCCGAGGGCGCCGGTGTGGAGTCCATCATCACGGAGCTGGAGGAGGCCGGCGAGGAGGTCCCGCGCGACCCGTTCGGCCACGTGAAGATCGACAAGATCAACCCGGGCGCCTGGTTCGCGAACCAGTTCGCCGCCCGCGTCGGCGCCGAGAAAGTCATGGTGCAGAAGAGCGGCTACTACAGCCGGTCCGCCGCCGCCAACGCCGACGACCTGCGGCTGATCAAGAGCTGCACCGACCTCGCGGTCGAGTGCGCGCTGCGGCACGAGGGCGGGCTCATCGGGCACGACGAGGAGCGCGGCGGCCGGCTGCGCGCCATCGAGTTCGACCGCATCAAGGGCGGCAAGGAGTTCGACCCCGCCACGCCGTGGTTCGCCGACCTCCTCGGCGCGATCGGGCAGCCGGCCTGATCTCGCTCGGCCCGCGGCACCAGCGGCCGCGGCGGACGTACCCGTTCGCCGCGGCCGGGACCGAGTCTGCCCAGGACCGGCCGCGGTTCCGGCCCGACGTCGAAGGCCTGCGCGCCGTCGCCGTGCTGTTGGTGCTCGCCTACCACGCCGGACTGCCGCTGGTCAGCGGCGGGTTCGTCGGCGTGGACGTGTTCTTCGTCATCTCCGGGTTCCTCATCACCGGGCTGATCCTGCGCGAGGTCGAGTCCACCGGGCGGCTGCGGCTGGGCCGGTTCTACGCGCGCCGGATCAGGCGGCTTCTCCCGGCGACGGCGGTCGTGCTGGCGGCGACCGCCGCGCTGACCATCGTGCTGCTGCCGCCGCTGCGTTGGCCCGCGATCGCCGGCGACATCGCGGTGTCGGCGACGTACGTGGTGAACTGGCGGCTGGCGTCGGAGTCGGTGGACTACCTGACGGCCGAGGACGCACCCAGCCCGGTCCAGCACTTCTGGTCGCTCGCCGTCGAGGAGCAGTTCTACCTGCTCTGGCCGGTCCTGATCATCGCGCTGGTGTGGTGGCACCGGCGCCGCCGCGGCGCGCCGTCGCTGCGGCGGACCCTGCTGGCCGGGCTGGCGGTGGTCGCGGTGCCGTCGCTCGCCTGGTCGGTGCACCTGACCGCCGCGTCCCCCGGCGCGGCGTACTTCGTGTCGACGACGCGGGCGTGGGAGCTGGCGGCCGGCGCGGCGCTGGCGATCGGCGCGCGGCGGCTGGAGCGGCTGCCCGCCTGGGTGGCCAGCGCGCTGGCCGGGGGCGGACTCGCGGCAGTCGGCTGGGCGGCGCTGACCTACGACGCGACGACGCCGTTCCCCGGCGCGGCGGCACTGGTGCCCGTCCTCGGGACGGCCGCGGTGGTCGGCGGTGGCGTCGCGTCGGCGCCGACGTCGCCGGGCGCCGACCGCGAGGTCCCAGGCAGCGGCGAGTCCCACAAGGGAAATGGGACACTGCCGGGGCGGCTGCTCGGCACCGCGCCGTTGCGGTGGGTGGGTGG
>NZ_SMLB01000081.1 GCF_004349105.1 Jiangella aurantiaca | reverse complement strand
GGTGGGGCGGGTGGTGGCAGCAGCTTCCGACCCGCCCCGATCCGCCACGGGAACGCGCTTCGGCGCCCGGATGAAACGTCCATGAACGCCGCGGCTCAGCCGCTCGCCCGCGTCACCCCCAGGGGCGCGCCCGGGCCGACCAGGTGAGCCGCCCGTTCTCGGCCGAGAGGATCGGCAAAGGCGACGACCTCGGCGACCAGCTCGCCTAAGTCGCCCGGCCGGCGTGCAAACTCGTGGACATCACTGGCATAGTGCCGACACTTTCTCTCGCTCCTCACTCCACCGCGATGGCATCGATCTCGAGGAGCCAGTCCTCGGAGTAGATGTCGGTGATGATGATCGTGAGCGCCGGACGGTGGTCGCCGAGCACCTCCTGGCGGATGCGGCTGTTCGCCTCGCGGTAGCGCCGGTCGGACAGGTACGTCGTGACCTTGGCGAGGTTCTGGACCCCCATGCCGGCCTCGGCCAGGACGGCGAGGACGTTGCGCCAGGTGAGCCGGCACTGCTCCTCGAACTCCGGCGGCACCCGGCCGTCGTCGTCGGCCCAGGGGACCTGGCCGCTGACGTACACCGTCCGGCGGGCACCGGTGACCAGCGTGCCATGGGTGTAGTTGCCGGTCGCCGCGGGCAGGCCGGCGGGGTCGAGCCGTTGGATGGTCATGCGGGCTCCTTCGCGACGTGCATGGCGGTGTAGTAGACGCACTCGGTGGTGCCGGGATTGGCGAACTCGTGCACGGCGTCGCCCGCGTAGTAGAGCGCGTCGCCGGTGGCGAGCCGGTGCCGGACGCCGTCGACGGTGACGGTGAGCTCGCCGGTCTCGACGGCGACGTACTCGCGCGACCCAGCGGCGTGCGCCGCGAACGAGCCGAGCACGACGCCGGCCGGGATGGTGGTGCGGATGAGCTCGAACTCGACGCCGGGCAGCGTGGGGGAGAGGATGCGCCGCTCCCAGCCGCCGGGGTCGGTGATGACCGGCTGCTCGGCGGCCCGCCGGACGATCACCCGCTCGGGCTGGTCCTCGCCCAGCAACCGCGCCACGGTGACGCCGAGCGCCGTCGCGAGCCGGGCTAGCACGAGGACGGTGGGGATCTTGGTGCCGCGCTCGATGTCGGAGATCATGCTCCGGCTCACCCCGCTGGCCGCCGCCAGCGCCTCCAGGCTCAGCTCGCGCCGGTGGCGCTGCGCCTTGAGCTGGGTTCGCAGCCGCTCCGGTAGGTCGTCCTCCATGGCGGAAGCATATCCACTATCGCGGCGCTGGCCGAGTTGACATGGAACGGCGGGCCCCGGAGGGTGAGCGACGTCCGCCCAGCCACCGAGGAGCACACGCGTGATCGAGTACATCGAGCCCGACCCCGACAACCCGCCGCCGGTGCCGCTGTCGTCGGCCGTACGGGTCGGCCGGCTGCTGTTCGTGTCGGGCCAGGCGTCGACGGAGCAGGGCTTGGGCATCGTGGCGGACACGTTCGACGGCGAGTTCCACCGCACGATCCGCAACCTGGAGGAGATCCTCGCGGCCGCCGGCGCCACGCTGCGCGACGTCGTGCAGGTGCGGGCGTTTCTGCGGGACGAGGAGTCGCGGGCCCGCTACAACGAGCTCTACACGCAGACGTTCCAGCCGCCGTACCCGGCGCGCACCACCGTCGGCAACCACTTCTCGTTCATCCAGATCGAGATCGACTGCGTGGCCGTGCTGCCCGACGGTATCGACCCGACGGTGTGACCCCGGGAGTCACAAACCGACGCATTTCCGAGAAAGCGACGCATCGTCGCTGGTTGCGGCGTCGATGAACGGTATTCTTCGCGACGCCGGGCGTTCACCGAGTTTTCATCGATAACGCCCGCGTGGCGGCTTTCTCGCTCTTTCGCCGCATTTTCCCGCCATATAATGATCCTTACCGTTGGGCGTCGAGTCTGGGGCGGATCATGACGCGACGGAGCAGCAGCGATTCCACCGACGAACCACAGCACCGAGTCACCCGGCGGCTCCCCGGTTCCGCCGCCGGGCACCCGGCCGGCGACGATCGGGCCGGCCACGACGAGCACGTCCGCCGGCAGCAGGCTGACGCGGCGGACATGACCAGCGCGGTCGCCGCCCGGGTGGCCGAGCTGGAGTCGATCCTGGTCGACGGCCTCGCTGCGGGCGGCCCCGTCTACTTCGATCAGCTCCGGCACAGCTACCGGCCATGGCCGTTCGTGCCCGACCGCGCGCTGGTCACCGCGGCCGAGGCGCCGGCGTGGGACGACTACGCGCCACCACCGATGGGCTGGGCCGCCCGGCTGCTGACAGGCGGCCGGCGGCGGGCGGCCGCGCAGGCCCGGACCAGGTTCGTGCGTGCCGTGCGGGTGCACCGCGAGCACGAGGCGCTGCGGCTGGCCGCCCTGGCCGAGGCCGAGCGCCGGCACGCCGTCGCCGAGGCATCGCGGCGCGAGCAGATCGAGCGCCACAACGCGCAGGTCGACCAGGTCGAGCTGGGCGTCGAGGCCGGCGACGCGCGGGCCGTCGCCGACTATTACCAGCTGCTCATAGAGGCGGCCCCGCTGCCGGACGGGCTGCCGGCGGCGGTCGACGTCGCCTACGAGCCGGACGAGCGCCGGCTGCTGGTGGTGCGCGAGCTCCCGGCGGTCGAGATCGTGCCCGTGGTCCGCGAGTACCAGTACGTGCGGTCACTGGACAAGGTCGCGCCGCGGCTGCGCACGGCCAAGGACATCCGCCGGCTCTACTCGGGCTTGGTGGCGCAGCTCGTCCTGCGCACGCTGCACGCGGCATTCGAGGTGCAGCCGCCCGGGCTGGTCAACGCGGTCGCCGTCAACGCGCACGTCTCGACCCGCAACCGCGCGACGGGACGGTCGGAGCATCCGTGCCTGGTCAGCGTCACCGCCACCCGCGAGCAGTTCGGCGACCTCGTCCTGACCCGGCTCGACCCGCGCGAGTGCCTGCGCCACCTCGCCGCAGTCGTCTCGCCGCACCCGTGGGACCTGGAGGCGGTCCCGCCGATCTTCGACCCCGACCTGTCCCGGTACCGCCTGGTCGAGCCGCGGGACGCCGCCGCGGTACTGGACGGCCGGCCGGTACTGCTGCAACTGCGGCCGGTCGAGTTCGAGCACCTCGTACGCCAGATGTTCGAGGCGATGGGCATGCGCGCCTGGACGACGCAGGCCTCCGGCGACGACGGCGTCGACGCGGTCGCCGTCAACACCGACCCGATCATGGGCGGCGTCTGCGTCGTCCAGGCCAAGCGCTACCGCAAGGTCGTCCCGCCGGACGCCGTCCGGGCGCTGGCCGGCGCGATGGAGGACAAGCGCGCCGGCCGCGGCGTCCTCGTCACGACGTCGTGGTTCGGCCGGGCGACGCACGAGTTCGCGGCTCGGCACGGGCGCATCCAGCTGATCGACGGCGGCCAGCTGGAGCACATGCTCGCCGAGCACCTCGGCCTGCGTGTCACCATCGGTCCGCTGCAACGGCCGATTCCGCGGCAGCCCGGGCCGTCACCGGACGCCGGCCGGACGTGAATCAGGCGCCGTTGTGAGACAGATGCGGTAATGATCTTGCGCTCGGGCGGGTTGTCCGCCACTGTCGTTCGTGACAATCCGGTTGTTGCAGGGCAAGGAGGATCCACCGGATGAAACGTGTCATCTCAGCGCTCGTCTTCGTCCTGTTCCTGCTGCTCGGTCTCGCCGCGCCCGCGGCCGCCGGCGAAGACTCCGACCCGACGATCGGCGGGGACGAACGGATGGCGGTGGCGTCCGGTCCGTGCGGCTCGTCGTACCGGCACATCGGGCACTACCCCATCGGGTCGTCGCCGGTGCTCGGCTACATGGACGTCTACTGGTCCAGCACGTCGAAGCGCAACTGCATGGTCGTCAACCATTCCAGCGCCACCTACGGCACCAAGCTGTACACCGAGGCGAGCATCTGGCCGTACGGCTCGTCGCCGCCGTCGTGCCCCAGCAGCGTCGGCTGCGACGGCGGCATGTACAGCTACTACGCCGGTCCGGTCTACACGCCTGCGGGCGTGGACATGTCGAACCGCTGCGTCAACATCAAGGGCGTGGTCGACTGGACGACGGCCACCCGCACCCGCATCCACTGCGGCTGACGCCGGTCTCAATGGCCGGTGCGGGCACGCAGCTCGGCGAGCCGGCGCGCCGCGTACTCCGGCTCGGCGACCCAGCAGGTGGCCACCTCCCAGGCGACGCCGGCCGTCACCAGGTGGGCGCGGTCCATCGGCACCGGCACGTCGACGTCCTCGGGAAGGTGGGCGAAGTCGAGCCACGGCACGTCGACCCGCGACTCGTCCCAGTCGATCAGCGTGACCCGCTCGCCGTCGACGAGCACGTTCCCCGCGCCGAGATCACCGTGGACGGCAGCCGGCGGTGCCGGCGGGAGCCGACGCCAGCAGTCCCGAATGAGCTCCGCGGCGCCGTCCGGCAGCGCCGCCAGGTCGACGTCGCCGCCGCGGGCCGCCGTCAGCAGCGCCATGCTGCTCGCGAACCCCGGCCGCTGCGGCCAGTTCGGCGTGCACCGGTGTACGGCGGCGGCCGCCGCGACGACCCGCCGCCAGTCGTCCGCGGTCGACGGCGGCCGGCCGGGGACGAACGGGTGCACCAGCACGCCGCCGTGGTCGCGCCGCCCGTCGTCGGCAGCGACGATCTCGGCGACGGCGACACCGTGCGCCGCGAGGTGGTCCAGCAGGTCGAGTTCCCAAGTCAGCGCCGGTGCAGGGCGGCCGGACACGCGCACGACGAACCGCTCGGAGCCGCGACGGGCCAGGAACACCGGGTTCCGGGCACCACCCGATAGCGGCTCGAGCAGGTCGAGGCCGCGCCAGGCGCTGACGTCGGGCACCATCCGGACGTTCTACCAGGAACGGCCCTCCGTTACGCTCCGACCATGATCCGCCACACCGTCGCCTTCCGCCTCCGTCACCCCGCCGGCTCGGACGAGGAGCGCACCTTCCTCGAGGCCGCCCTCGCGCTCGCGGACATCCCCGGCGTCCAGCGGTTCGAGCAGCTCCGGCAGACCAGCCCGAAGAACGACTTCAGCTTCGGCTTCTCCATGGAGTTCGCCGACCAGGCGGCCTACGACGGCTACAACGAGCATCCGGTGCACGTCGCGTTCGTCGCGCAGCGGTGGGCCACCGAGGTCGACGACTTCCTCGAGCTCGACTACGAGCCGATCGGCTGAGCGGCCCCGGGCGCGGCGACGCTCACGTTCGTCGCGCCGGTGCGCTCGGCCGCGGCGACGAACGTGGCGGGGTCCAGACCCGGCCACAGGTGCGTGAGCATGATCCGCCGGGCATCGGCGGCCGCCGCCTGCTCGGCCGCCTGGACGGCGCTGCAGAGCAACCCGGCGTCCTCGTCCGGTACGGCGTGGGGATAGGTCGCCTCGACGAGCAGCAGGTCGGCATCGCGGGCCAGCTCGACCAGCGCCGCGTCCGGGCCGGCGTCGCCGCTGTAGGTCAGCGTGCCGGCGCCGTCGGTGATCCGCACGCCGAGGTTGGGTAAGTGGTGCGGCAGCAGCGCGGACGTGACGTCGAACGGCCCGACGCGGACGCGCCCGCCGTCGGTGAGCACCACCGGCTCGACGGCCCTGCTCATCGCGCGCATCGAGTCCAGCGCCAGGACGGCGTCGACAGCGCCCGCCGGGGCGTATACCGGCAGCGCCGCGGGCGGTTCGTCGCTCAGCGCCCGGGCCCGCAGCAGCGGGTTGAGATCGGCGCAGTGGTCCGGATGCCCGTGCGAGACGACGACGGCGTCGACCGCCGCCGCGTCGACGACCTCCAGCAGCCGCGGGAGGACGGCGTACCCCGGATCGACCAGCAGCCGGAAGCCGTCCTGCTCCAGCAGGTAACCGCCGCAGGCCTGGCCGGCCGCCGGCCAGGCGCCGCAGCCGCCGAACACGGTGAGCCTCATCGGGAGATCGCCGCCAGCAGGAGGTCGAGTCGCTCCCGCGTGTGCGGGTCGTCGAGGACCTCGCGGATCCAGGCCTCCGCGTGCGGCCGGCCCGGCGAGCGGTCGTTCGGCCGCAGCCAGTCGGTGGCCGCGAGCTCGGTGATGTGGCCGAGCTGCGCGATCAGCATGGAGAAGTCGCCGCGGCCGGTGATGCGGGCCGGGCCGCCGGCGTCCTCGTAGGCGGCGACGAGCGCTCGGGCCCGGCCGGGATCGGTGCGCGCGTATTCGAACAGCACGACGGCGAGCTCCTGCGCCGGGCCGGCCGGGCCGCTGTTCTCCCAGTCGATGATGCAGACGCCGCCGGCCGCCGTCGGGACGAGGTTGTCCGCCACGAGGTCGCGGTGGCAGGTCCGCGGCGTGGCCGGGGGAGTGAGCCACGACTCCAACTCGACGAGCTCGTCGCGCAGCGCGGCGAGGTCGCCGGCGAACGGGGCGCCGGCGGCGTCCAGCTCCGTGAGCAGCACGTCCCACCGCGTCGCGCCGACCGGGTCGAGGTACCAGCGGTCGGGAGCGGTGAACGGCGCGGCCGGCTCGGCGTCCGCCACGCAGTGGCTCGCGGCCACGGCGGCGCCGACCAGCTCCGGGTCGAGCAGCGGATCGGGGTCGCCCAGGTCGAACCACTCGTAGACCCGCAGCCGGACCCCGCCGACGACGGCGAACAGGTCGCCATCGGTGGTGCGGCGGATCCGCGGCGCCGGGACGCCCGCCGCGACGGCCGCCTCCTGGAACGCGGCGGCGGGGGCGAGCGCGTCCTCGTCCTCGTGCCGGAACGGGACCTTCACCGCCCACCGTCCGTCCGTGGTGGTGAGCCGCCAGACGGCGCCCTGCTTGCCGCGGGCGACCGGGCCTTCGGAGAGCGTCGCACGGGCGCCGAGGTCGAAGCGGTCGGCGATGGTGGCGGCGTCCACGGCGCCACTCCATCACAGGAGCGGCGGCGTCAGCCAGCGAGTTCCACGGCCGGCCGCGTGCTCGTCAGGATCGTCACCCGCGGCGCCACCCCGGGCCAGGCCTTGGCGACGTCGGCTGCCAGCGCGGTCAGCAGCGCCTCGACGTCGGCGGCGGCGCCCGGGTGCAGTGCCTCGGACACGATCAGGACGTCGCGGGTCTCCGGCCGGACGATCGACGTGCCGCTCTGCTTGTGCGTCCAGCGCCGCGCGTGCGCCTGACCGGCCTCGTCGGCGAAGATCACCTCGCCGGGCGGCGGCCGCTCCACCTCGCCGGTGAACGTCGTGTACGTTTCGTCGCCGTGCGCCCGGCGGACCTCCAGATCGCCCTTGACGCGGTCGCGGTCCAGCGCGGCGACCGGGATCGCGGCCGCCGCCGACGCCGCGTTGCACAGGTCGACGAGCGGGTGGATCCGTGGCAGCGTGCCGTCCTTGCCCAACCGGCGCAGCAGCGACTCCGCGGCGCACCGGTACTGCGTCGGCTTCAGGCCCATCGCGGCGAACGTGCGCCGCCAGGCCTGCAGTTGCGGCAGCGCGCTGGCCGGCCCGTTGCGCAGTCGCTCGCGGGCCTGGTCGACATACCGCTCGACGGGATCGTCGGGCGCGGCTCGGTCGCTGACCCCGTCGACGACGAGGACCCCGGCGGCCAGTGTGGGGTGATCGGCCCAGATCTCGGGCGCGTGGCGGAACCGCATGCGCGCCATCATCGCTCCGGCTCGCCGTTCGCGGCAGGGCCAGCCGGACGTTCGTGCACTGGGCCAGACGTTCGAGTGCGGTCACCGTAATGAACGGCTAATCGCGCCCGCACCGGCCGCCCGTCGCATTCCTCGGGGCCGTAGCTCACACCGTCGCGTTGATCGTGGAGAAACGCCCCTTTCCAACGTCGCGAAAGGGGACCTTGTCCATGATCAACCGTCACGGCGCTGACGGCCTGACCCGCTGCACGGAGAATGTCCAGCCGCCATCGGCTCCGCCCGCGGATATCGGCGTACAGTCGACGTGGGGGGTGATCGGCATGCTCAACGACTATCCGGTCTACGCCACGATCGCGACGGGCGACCTGGCACGAGCACGATCCTTCTACGAACAGACGCTGGGGTTCACCGTCGAGATGGAGGACCCGACCGGCGGAGTCTTCTACCGGTCGGGAGCGACGCGCTTCCTCCTCTACGAGAGCCAGTTCGCAGGCACTGCGCAGCAGACGGTGGCGACCTGGGTCGTCGACGACGCAGACGCGATGATCGACGAACTGGTCGGCAAGGGCGTGACGTTCGAGCAGTACGACCTGCCGGGGCTCAAGACCGACGAGCGGGGGATGGCCGAGCTGGGCCCGTTCCGGGGCGCTTGGTTCAAGGACCCCGACGGCAACATCCTGAACGTCGGCACAGGTCCGGCGGCCTGACGGGCGCCCGTCGCGGCGTCAGCCGAGCAGCTGGCGCCGTTGGCTCCTCACGCCCGCCTCGAACCGGGTGCGGGCGCCGAGCAGCTCCATCAGCTCGGCGACCCGCCGCTCCTCGCCGTCGACTACGACGTGGACGTCGACCTGCGTAACCGGGCGCCGCATCCGCGTGAGCGCCGCGGGCCGCATGAGGTCGTGCTGACGGTCGCGCACCCCGAGGGCGCCGAGCCGAGCCCCGTCGACGAGGTCGTGCTGGAGGTGTCCTACGACGACGGCGCGAGCTGGCAGCGGGTCCGCGACGTGCGCGAGCGCGACGGCGGCCGGTACGCCGCGAGGCTCGACGACCGCGGCGCGGCCGGCGAATTCCTCTCGCTGCGGGTCACGGCGTCGGATGTCGAGGGCAACACCGTCGAGCAGGAGATCATCCGGGCGTACGCGCTCCGGTAAGCGGCACCGGCCCGATCGGACACGACTGGCTGTCGAGCGAAATCTATTGACAATCGATCGATAGCCAGCGAAAGTCGACGCATGCCGTCCAAGCACCGGGCACTGGGCCTGCTCCGCGTCCTGCTCGTCCTGCTGTTCGCCGGGCTGGTGGTGGCGCAGGTAGCGATCCTGCCGGGAACCCTCGCGTACCTGGCCGACGAGGAGCCCGACCTCGCCTACCTGCAGTGGCCGGCGCTGGTGTTCTCGATCGTCGAGCTGCTGTGCGTCCAGGTCGTCATCGTCTGCACGTGGCAGCTGCTCGGCATGGTCAAGGCCGACCGCATCTTCAGCGAGGGCGCGTTCGTCTGGGTGAACACGATCGTGTGGACGATGGCCGCCGCGTGGGTGCTGCTATTCGGCGCGTTCGTCTACGTCACCGTCCTGGTCTCCGGGCCCGGGCTGCCGGTGCTGCTGTTCGGCGTGATGCTGGCCGGGGGAGTGCTGGTCCTGCTGATGGTCGTCATGCGGGCGCTGCTGCGTCAGGCCACCATCCTGCGCTCCGACATGGACGCGGTGATCTGATGCCCATCGTCGTGCGCATCGACGTCGAACTGGCGAAGCGGAAGATGAGCGTCGGCGAGTTCGCCGAGCGGGTCGGACTGACGCCGGCCAACGTCGCCGTGCTGAAGAACGGCCGGGCCAAGGCGGTGCGGTTCAGCACGCTGGAGTCGATGTGCCGGGTGCTCCAATGCCAGCCCGGTGACCTGCTCGAATGGGTTCCGGACGGCGACGAGTGAACGTCGACGTCCTGGTCGTGGGAGCCGGGCTGGCCGGACTCCACACGGCGACGCTGCTGGCCCGGCGCGGGCACGACGTGCTGCTGACCGAACGGCGGCCGCGGCTCGACGGCGCGATCCGGACGACCGGGATCTTCGTCCGCCGCACCCTCGACGACTTCGAGCTGCCGGCGGACTGCCTGGGGCCGCCGATCCGCCGCGTCGTGCTCTACCCGCCGAACCGGCGCCGTCCGGTGACCCTGGTCAGCGAGCGCGACGAGTACCGCGTCGGCGACATGGGGCCGCTGTACGTCGACGCGGCCCGAACGGCGACGGACGCCGGAGTGCGCGTCCTGCTGGGCACCCGCTACGAGGGCCGGGGCCGTTCGTCGTTCCTGCTGACCGGGCCGGACGGGCCGATCCGGGTGCGGGCGCGCTTCGTCGTCGGCGCCGACGGCGCGCGCTCGCGGGTCGCCAGGGACCTGGCGCTGGACCGCAACCAGCACCTGCTCGCCGGCGCCGAGGAGGTCTTCGCGATCGGCGCCTCGGACCGGCCGCCGACGTTCCATTGCGTCATCGATCCGGCGATCGCCCCCGGCTACCTCGCATGGGTGGTAGACGACGGCCGGCACGCGCACGTCGGCGTCGCCGGCTACGCCGACCGCTTCCCGCACGGCATGCGTCGGGCGCTGACTCGGTTCAGCGCGGCCGCGCCCGGCCTCGACGGCGTCGAGCGTACGGACGGCGGCGAGGTCGAGCGGCGCGGCGGCCCGATCCCCGTCGGCGGAGTGCTGCGCCGCATCAGCTGCGTCGACGGCCTGCTGGTCGGCGATGCCGCGGGCGCGGTCTCGCCGCTCACGGCCGGCGGCCTCGACCCGTGCCTGCGGCTGTCCGAGCACGCGGCCGCCGTCCTCGACGACGCCCTGAGCAGCGGCCGGCCCGACGCCCTGGCCCATTACGACGGCGCCACACTGCGGGCGCACTTCCGCGGCCGGCTGGCGCTGCGGCACGGGCTGGCCCACGTCAGGTCGCCGGTGGTTGCGGCGGCGGCGTTCGCCGTGCTGCGCACGTCGCCCGGCCAGGCCGCCGCCCGCCGCATCCTCTTCGGCGACGCGTCGTTCCCGAATCGCCCGGTCAGCTCTTGACGACGTCGTAGCCCAGGTGGGTGGACGCGGTCGCGTTGGACGATCCGGCTGGGATGTCGACGCGGTTCGCACGTCGACGATCGTTGATGATCATCATCCTCGCCGCGGTAAACACTTTGCCCTGGCGAATCGCCCAGAGTTAGCGTCGCGAGCATGAGGCCGATCACCGAGAGCGACATCCGCCGCTCCTTCGTCAACTGCTCCAAGGGCGAGGCGCAGCGGCTGGCCGTCCCTCGCGACCTCGACGAGCAGCCGTGGGACGACCTCGACTTCCTCGGCTGGCGCGATCCCGGCGCCCCCGACCGCGGCTATCTCGTCACCCACCGCGACGACGGCCTCATCGGCATCACCCTGCGGGCCGCGCCGAAGGCCGCTCGCGGCTTCGCCAGCCGCAGCATGTGCTCGCTCTGCCTGACGACCCACACCAGCGGCGGCGTGTCGCTCATGACGGCCCGCCGCGCCGGCGAGGCCGGCCGGCAGGGCAACACCGTGGGTCAGTACCTCTGCGGCGACCTCGCCTGCTCTCTGTACGTCCGCGGCCGCAAGAAGTCGATCGTCAGCGCCGAGATCGACGAGACCATCACCGTCGAGGAGAAGGTGGCCCGCGCCCGGCAGAACCTGGCCACGTTCATCGGGACCGTGCTCAAGTGAGGCTCTTCTGCTGCATCCGTGGGTGCGTGGCCGCGACGGTGTCAGATCGCCGCGAGGTTCAGCGCTGCACGACACACGGCACTTGCGGCGAGTGAGACGCGCGCCAGGCGCGTAATCTCAGCCCGCATCTCATGTTGATCTTGGAGCTGTTCGGCAATTGCGGGATGAAATGTCCGATAGATGGCCGAACAAGTCCAAGATCAACACCGGGTCGGTGTGAGCGCGCGGGCGAGCCCGGCCACCACGCGGCGGGTGAGCCGCCCCGATCCCAGGCCGAGGTCGACCAGGTCGTCGAAGACGCGCTGGTCGCGGTCCGCCGCCACGATGCCGGCCGTCAGCACCGCCGGCAGCACCGACAGGCGCGCGGCCACGACGGAGTGCCGGAGGTGCGGACCGAGCAGCGTGCGCACGGCCGTCCGGTAACGCGCACCAGCCGTCGACGGCCGCCCCTCGGTCACCGCCGCCGCGGCCGCCCGCCCGGCCAGTGCTCCCGTGGCGACGGCGTAGTGGATACCCTCGCCGGTCATCGGGTTGACCAGCCCGGCGGCATCGCCGGTCAGGAGCAGCCGGCCGTCGGGCTGCGTCCAGCGCCACGACGACAACGGCAGATGGTGGCCGCGCCAGTCGGCGCCGTCGCCCGGCCCGTCCATGGTGCCGGGGAGCAGCTCGCCGAGCCGCCGTAGCAGCACCGCCCGGGTCAGGCCGTCGGTGCCGAAGGCGCCGTAGCCGACGTTGGCCAGGCCGTCGCCGCGGTCGAAGCACCAGGCGTAGGCCTGGCGGCGGCGGGGGTCGAACGCGATGACCTGCCGGCCCGACCACCGTGGCGGCGTCGCGACGTACCCGCGCAGTGCGACGGCGCGGTGGCGTACCTCGGGCACCCCGGCGGCGCGGCGGACGACGGAGTAGGCGCCGTCCGCGCCGACCACCACCCGGGCCGCGAGGTCGTCGTCGACGGCCACAGCGTCGCCCCGCACTCGCACCTTGCGCACTCGATGCCGCTCCAGCCGCGCCCCCGCGGCGACCGCGGCCGCGACCAGCCGGTCGTCGAGAACGGTGCGCGGGACGACGCGGACCGCCCGGCGCATCTGGCGCGACACCCGGCGGCTCCCGTGCGACAGGTCCAGGCGCCGCACCGGCGTCCAGTCGTCCAGCAGACCGGGGACGCCCAGCCCGGCGAGCACGTCGGCCGCCTCCGGCGAGACGCCGTCGCCGCAGGCCTTGTCGCGTGGGAACGCGGCGCGGTCGAGCAGCAGCACCCGCAGGTCGGGAGCCGCCGACAGCGCGCCGAGCGCCGTCGCCGCGCCGGCCGGTCCGCCGCCCACGACGACGAGGTCCCACGGGTCACCCATGGGAGTGCACTACCCAGGTACGCCGGGCTCAGCTGCGCAGCACGAGCAACACCACGTCGACCAGTGCGATGGCCATCGCGGCGCGGAACGGCGTCGACCCGCCGCCGCGGAGCGCCGTCACGACGAGGACCCCGACGACGCCCAGCCCTGCCCACGCCCATACCGGCGGCCGGCCCGGGCCGAGCACGACCAGCACCGACGCGGCCGCGAGCACGATCACCGCGATCAGCCGGGCCCGCGCCGGGCCCAGCCGGTGCGGCAGCCCGCGCACGCCGGTCGCCGCGTCGTCGTCGAGGTCCGGCAGCACGTTGACCAGGTGCGCGCCGACCCCGAGCAGCGCGCCGGCCGCGACCATCCACCAGGGCGGCCACACGGGCGGGTCGAGGGCGAGGCTCGCCACGGCGGGCAACAGCCCGAACGCGACCGCGTACGGCAGCCAGGACAGCGACGTCCGCTTCAGCACCACGTTGTACGCCACCCCGCAGCCGACGAGGACCAGATGCAACGACCCGGCCGCCAGCCCCAGGGCCAGGGACAGGACCACGCAGGCCACGGCGGCGACCACCAGCGCGACGCCGACCACCCGCGCCGAGACCCGGCCGGTGACCAGCGGTTTGTCCGCGCGGCCGACAGCACGGTCGCGCCCGGCGTCGACGAGGTCGTTGGACCAGCCGACGGTCAGCTGGCCGGTGAAGACGGCCGCGACCACGAGGACGAGCGCGCCGGCGTCGTGTCCCAGCCGCAGCGCCAGCAGCCCGGCGAGCGCCGTCACCGCCAGCGTCGGCTCGGGATGGCAGGCCCGGACCAGGCCGGCCGTCGCTGTCACCACCGCCACGATCCGAAGTTTAGGGTCGGCGGATTTGCCTACTACAAGACAATGACGCGCATCCTGTCCGTCCGCGGCGCCCTGCCGGACCACAAGTATGCGCAGGCCGACCTGACCGCCGAGTTCGCCCGCATCATCGCCCCGGCCGGACGGTACGACCATGCGCTGCTGGAACGCCTGCACGCCCACACCGGTGTGAGCACGCGGCACCTCGCACTGCCGAAGGAGCGCTACGCGACGCTCCGCGACTTCGGTGAGGCCAACGACGCGTTCATCGCCGCCGCCGTCGAACTGGGATCCCGCGCGGTCACCGACGCCCTCGACGCCGCCGGCCTGACGCCCTCCGACGTCGACCAGATCGTCGCGACGACGATCACCGGCATCGCGGTGCCGTCACTGGACGCCAGGATCGCCGGCCGGATCGGGCTGCGCCCGGACGTGAAGCGGGTGCCGATCGTCGGCCTCGGCTGCGTGGCCGGCGCTGCGGGGATCGCTCGCCTACACGACTACCTGCTCGGACACCCCGGTGACGTCGCGGTCCTGCTGTCGGTGGAACTGTGCTCGCTGACGGTGCAGCGCAACGACGCGTCGATCCCCAACCTCGTCGCCAGCGGCCTGTTCGGCGACGGCGCCGCCGCGGTGGTCGCGGCCGGCTCGGAACGGGTGGCCGCGCTGGTGCCGCCGGTCGGGGCGCGCGTCCGCCCAGCGGTGCTGGCCAGCCGGAGCCGGCTCTACGAGGACACCGAGCGAACGATGGGCTGGGACGTCGGGCCCACCGGGTTGCGCATCGTGCTCAGCGCGGACGTGCCGGCGCTGGTGCGCGGGCAGGTCGGCGGCGACGTCGACCGCTTCCTGTCCGAGCAGGGGTTGCGGCGCGAGGACATCGAGTGGTGGGTGTGCCATCCGGGTGGGCCGAAAGTGCTCGAGGCGATGCAGGACGCACTCGGGGTGGGCCGGGAC
>NZ_SMLB01000080.1 GCF_004349105.1 Jiangella aurantiaca | reverse complement strand
CGGCTGGCCCGGCAACGGCCGCCTCGCCCCGGGCGCGGCGGCCGACCTCGTCGCCGTCCGCACCGACACCGTCCACACCACCGGCGCCGACCCCGCCCACCTGATCTTCGCCGCCGGCGCCCAAGACATCGACACCGTCATCGTCGCCGGCCGCACCATCGTCAGCGGCGGAACACACGTCATCGGGCATGTGCCGGAACTGCTGCACACCGCGATCACGCCGCTGTGGGACGGGACATGACGACCACGCTGGTCACCGGCATCGCCGAACTGGTCACGCACGATCCCACGCACGGACCTGGCCTCGGCACCGTCGAGAACGCCGCCATCGTCGTCGATGACGACGCCGTGCTGTGGACTGGCCCAGCCACCAGCGCTCCGGCCGCCGACCGACGAATCGACGTCGCCGGCCGCGCCGTCATCCCGGGATTCGTCGACTCCCACACCCACCTCGTCTTCGCCGGCGACCGAGCCCGCGAGTTCGAGGCCAGGATGACCGGCGAACGCTACGACGGCGGCGGCATCGCCACCACCATCGCCGCTACACGCGCCGCCGATGACGCCCGGCTGATGGCGAACGGCCGACGGCTGCTGGCGGAGCTGCGGGCCCAGGGCACGACCACTGTCGAGATCAAGAGCGGCTACGGACTCACCGTCGCCGACGAGGCGCGCCTGCTCCGCATCGCGCGCGAGCTGACACCCGAGACGACGTTCCTCGGCGGCCACGTGGTCCCGCCAGAGTTCGCCGCCGACCGGGCCGCGTACGTCGAGCTCGCCACCGGCCCCATGCTCGACGCGTGCGCTCCGCACGCCCGCTGGGCCGACGTGTTCTGCGAGCCCCGCTCCCTCGCGGCCTTCGACGGCGACGAGTCCCGGACCATCCTCGAAGCCGCGGCCCACGCCGGCCTCGAGCTGCGCGTGCACGCCGGACAGCTCGGCCCCGGTCCCGGCGTTGCCCTCGCCGTCGAGCTCGGCGCCGCCAGCGTCGACCACTGCACCTTCCTCACCGACGACGACGTCGACGCCCTGGCCGCTGCCGCCCGCGACAGCGGGCCGGTGGCGACGCTACTGCCCGGAGTCGAGTTCTCCACCCGGTCTCCGTACCCGGACGCCCGGCGGCTGCTCGACGCCGGCGTCACCGTCGCGCTCGCCACCGACTGCAACCCCGGCACCTGCTACAGCACCTCCATGCCGTGGTGCATCGCCCTCGCGGTACACGAGATGGGCATGACACCGGCCGAGGCACTCGGCGCGGCCACTCTCGGCGGTGCTCAGGCCCTGCGCCGGCCAGACGTCGGCCACCTCCGTGTCGGCGCCCGCCCGGATCTGTGCGTCGTCGACGCGCCGTCCTACCGGCACCTCGCGTACCGAGCCGGCGTTCCGATCGCTAGGCATTGGAGATCCGGGCAGACCTCGCATGAGGCTCCATGTCCGACATGCACCAGGCAATGACCTAATGATATCTATTCTCATCATCTGTTACGCTCGGCCGGCGCATTGACGTCGTCCACGGTTGCAGAACTACAGAGCTGAGGGAGTCCATGACCACGACTGTTCCAGCGATCGATCGGCGTGCTGACGGGGGCAGGTGGCGGACAGGGCGGCGGACGGCGGTCCTGGTTGGTGGCCTCGTCATTCTGGCGCTGCAGGCGGCGTCTTCGGCCGTGGTTTCGCGCTCCGCTTCGCGCCGCTGACTTTCGTCACTGCCATGGTCAGCGCCCTCGCCGTCGGGTGGTGGCTGCTGTGAGGACCATGGACGAGCGCACCCAGGCGATCCTGCTCCTCGCCGTCGCCGCGGTCTCCATCCGTCTCGGCATCACCGACGCCGCGCTGGCCTACGTCAGGCCGGGACTGCAGCCTGCGCTCCTGCTGGCCGGCAGCTGTCTGGCCGTCCTCGGCGCGTACGCCCTGCGCCGGGCCTACCGGCCTACGCCTGACGCCGACGTCGCACACCACGACCACGCGCCCGGCGTGGCCTGGATGTTGGCGATACCACTGCTCACGCTGCTGCTCGTCGCGCCGGCCCCGCTCGGGTCGTTCGCCGCGGCACGGCAAGGGACCGCGCCGCCGGCCATGTCGCCGGTCGGCTTCACCGAGCTGCCGCAACCACACGAAGGCGCCGTCGACCTCTCCATTCGCGAGTACGTGCAGCGTGCCCTCTACGACCAGGAGACGTCCCTGGAGGGAACGCGAGTACGACTGGTCGGCTTCGTCACCCCGCTCGACGATGACGGGGATGCCGATGGCAGATACCTGCTCACCAGGTTCGCGGTCAACTGCTGCGCCGCCGACGCCACTGCCCTGACCATCGAGGTGGTCGGGGACCAGGCACGAGCCGCGGACACGTGGCTGGAGATCGAAGGCCGGTGGCAGCCGCGAGACGGGCACCAGCCCGGAACGGTCGGCTCCGAGCCGCCGCTGCTCGTCGCTGAACGGGTCACCCCGTTCCTCAGCCGATCGAACCCTACGAGTACTGACGTGCGGCTCGCCAGAGCTGCAATGCGCTCAGCAGCGCCCGCTGAGTCGCGTCGTACCGATCCGGTTGATCGTGTCGTCGCAGGTCAGAAGGTGTACTTGGTGGTCCTGGGCGCGAGCTCGTCGGTGACGCCCATGGCGTAGACCGTCTGAGGCGTCACGGCGTACGGCCGGAACGGCGGCGGACCGGCGGCCGGGGCGGCGAAGGGGGCGTGGTATGCCTCGCCGTCGCGGATCTCCAGTGGCCAGCCGTACTTGCTCCGGTACGCCTCCGCGATCCGCTCCAGCAGCTCCTCGTCGGTAACGAACTCGGCCCGGCCCTCGACGACCACGTCGATGCCGTCGACACGGGTCGTGAACGAGACGCGGGGGTTGGTCTCGAGGTTGCGGGCCTTGGCCCGGGTGCCGTTGGTGGTCGAGACCAGCAGTCCGTCGACCCACACCGCGAACACGGGACGGACATGCGGTGCACCGCTCGCCCGCACCGTCGACACCCAATAGTCACTGGCTCTGGCAATGCGGTCGCGAACGTCTTCCCACGCGATCACGTTCGTCGGCTCGCCGTGCTTCAGGACGTTGTCTTCCCAGGTCTCGGTCACGTTCACCGCGCTGGCCGGGACTCTCTCCGCCATGACTCCTCCATTGGTTACTTACTTCAGGGAACTCACTACTTCCGGGACACTAGCACTACCTTCCCTCAGGGAAGGGACCGACGTAGACTGCCCGAATGCAACGCACGAAGTTCGCCGGGATGCCCTGCTCAATCGCCCGCACGCTCGACGTGTTCGGAGAGCCGTGGACGCCATTGATCCTGCGCGACGTGTGGGTCGGGATGACCCGGTTCGACCAGATCCGGGCCGACCTGGGCATCTCCACCAAGGTGCTGACCCAGCGGCTCCGCTGGCTGGCCGAGAACGGCGTGCTCGAGCGGCGGCAGTACTCCGAGCGTCCGCCCCGCTATGAATACGCCCTGACCACGAAGGGCGCCGAGCTCTGTGACGTACTCCTGGCCATGCGGCGCTGGGGCGATCGGTGGCTGGCCGGCGACGACGGACCGCCCGTCCTCCACCGTCACCGGGCCTGCGGACAGCTCTGCCATGCGGAGCTGCGCTGCTCCGAGTGCGGCGCCGAGCTGCACATCACCGACATCGAGGTGCTGCCCGGCCCAGGCGTGACGGTCGCTCCGGGCTGATCAGCTCGGCAGGTGTGACCGCGCACCGAACGCCTAGGTTCGCCCTGGTCATGCTAGGTCCGGACGGCAAGCCGGGATACATCCCGCAACGGAACCATGAAACGAGCGACTACATCATGGCGGCCCTGCCCCCGGAATTCCAGGTGCGTAGCTGCTTCGAGCCACGGTTCGCCGCCGCGGTCGACGTCACGAGCACTCCAGAGCCGATTCCGTCCGGCGCCGTAGCCAACCCCTGGCTCCTGCACAGCTGGGCGCCCGAGGCCACCAACGCGGCCTATCGCGGGCCTCCCGATCGCCATCGTGAGTCCGCCGACTCCTCGCCGCGGCTCCGGCCCCGCTGACCACCTACCTTCGCCTTGTCTCCAGAGCAGGGGCCGCCGTACGAACAGTGCGCTCGGAAGCACGCTGAGCTGCGTCGTACCGATCCAGTTGATCGGTGGGTGTGCCGGTTCTAGTGTCGTTCGTGTGTGCGCAGAAGCCGCGACGGTGCCCCACTGTCGACTCGTGACGGGTGCTGGCGTCGCCGGGCGCGTGCTCGTGCGTGACCGGGTCGACCTGATCGGCCAGCGCAGAGCGACGCCAGTCTGGAAGGAGCATCTCCACCATGACCGTCACCCATGAGGTCCACGCCGAACACGCCCACCACCATGCCCCCGATTGTGGCCATGCCGCCGTGGAGCATGACGGCCACGTCGACTATCTGCACGACGGCCACCTTCACCACACCCACGAAGACCACGCCGACGAACACCGTGCGGAGGTCCACGTCGTGGATGGAGCGCATGACCACGACCACGGTCCCGACTGCGGTCACGACACCGTCGACCACGGCGACCACGTCGACTACCTGCACGGCTCGCACCGGCACGCCTCGCACGGCGACCACTACGACGAGCACTGACCGGCGCGCCAGCGGCGCGCACGTCAGCGTTCTGTGATGCGCAGGGTGTTGACGACGGGCTCCTGGTAGCGCTTCGTGGATGGAACTGGACGACCAGCGGTCCGCCTGGGTGGTCGACGGTGATGGTCTCGACGTTGGCGTGCCGGCTGCCGACCTCAGCTGCGATGTCGTGGGCGGTGAGGACGTACCGGCCGTTGACGCTGACGTCGAACACTCGCCGGCCGGGCCGGTAGCCGGCGGCGTGCTCGGCGAAGCCCAGCTCGATCTGGTAGCTGCCGGCGGGCACGTCGTCGAACCGGTAGCTGAACGCTCCCGTCCGTTGGTGCTGGAACAGGATGTCCTCGTCGGTACCGCCGATGTCCACGATCGTGCTCGAGGTGCTGCCGGAGCCGACCCAGCCCCAGCCGGTCGCGGCCGTGTAGGGCTGGTCGGCGTGCCACGACCGCCCGCCGGTGTCGGTGTGGCCGGGTCCGCCGGCGTTGACGCCGATCTCGTACGCCGGGCCGCCGGCGCATCTCCTGCGCCGCATGGTCCAGCAGGGCCTGCAGTGCCCGGCGCGGAGGAACCGCGTGATACCTCGCGCTGTAACCGCCGCCGCCTTCGACGACACCCTTGTCGATCAGGGCGCGAAGAGCGAGGTAGACCGACGACTGCGCGTGGTGCACGTTCTCACAGATCGCCTTGGCCGGCATCGGGCCCTGGCCCAGCAGAGCGACGTAGACCTCGGTCTCGACGTGGGTCAGCCCGAGCGTGGTCAGCAGCCTGAAGTCCTCGCCGTGCCCGTCCAGAGCCCATGGCTGACCCACCATCCCGCCCGCCCTCTCATCAGTCGTCCTGCCCGCGTCGTCGCCCGCCGCCAAGCATTAGGGCTAATTGATGGGTTTCCGGGGGGTAGGGTCAAGAATTTCCGATTGCGGCCGGAAAAGTCAGTCAGGTCGGCGCAGGAGCGCCACGAGTGCGGCCAGCGAGTCGGCCGTGTGTTGACGGCCATCACCGCGGAGCAGCCAGGCTGGTTGTCCGTTGCCGGAGACGCAGATGACGTCGATGGTGGCGTCGTCGGCGGCGAGGTAGCCGGCTCGGTCGAGGGCTCTCCGGGTCCAGTGCATGGTCGCGCCGTCGCCGATGAGCCGGACCCGGCCCGTCGGTCGGCGCCCGGTCTGGAAGGCTCCGGTGACCGGGTCGAAGACGGCGTCGCCGGCGAGAGCGCGTTGCAGGCTGCCGTCCAGGCCGAGGTCCTCCGGTGCGCCGACGCGCAGGCCGCCGCCGGTGACGAGCCAGACCTGGTCGGCGTGGCGCATCATGTGCTCCAGGTCGTGGGTGGACATGAGCACGGCCAGGCCGTGGTCGTGGGTCAGCGACAGCAGCAGGGTGGTGAGCTCCAGCCGGCCGCGGACATCGAGGAAGGCGCTGGGCTCGTCGAGCAGCAGGGCGTGCGGCTCCTGGGCCAGCGCCCGGGCGATCATGATGCGCTGCCGTTCGCCGTCGCTGAGCTCGGACATGGGGCGGTCGGCCAGGTGGGTGGCGCCGGTGTCGGTGAGGCAGCGGTCGACGACGGCGTGGTCGTCGCGGTCGAGCCGGCCGGCCCAGCCGGTGTGCGGGTAGCGGCCGAGCGCGACGACGTCGTACGCGCGCAACTGTCCGGCGGCGACGCGGTCGGTGAGGACGACGGCGATCTTGCGGGCGAGGTCGCGGGCCGTGTATCCGGCGATGGAGACGCCGTCGACGCGGACGTCACCGGCGAGCAGCGGCTGGAACCGGGCCAGGCTGCGCAGCAGGGTGGATTTGCCGGCGCCATTGGGTCCGACGAGACAGGCCAATTCGCCGGCATGCAGAGTGGCGTCGATGCCGGTGAGGACGGCGCGGGCGTGGCGGGGCGGGCGGCCGTAGCCGACGCTCACCCGATCGGCGACGAGGACGGGCGCCGTCGTGTGCCGGCTCATACCGTGAACCCGGCGCCGGTGCGGTTCAGGCGCAGCAGGACCCGCAGCACGACCGGCGCGCCGATCAGGGCGAGGGCGGCGTTGAGCGGGAGCACCGCGTCGGTGCCCGGGAGCTGGGCGAACACGCCGGCGGCGAGCGCGACGACGGCGCCCACCAGGGCGGTGCCGGGGATGAGCACGCGGTGGTCGGCCGAGCCGAGCAGGCCGCGGGCCAGGTGCGGCGCGGCGATGCCGAGGAACGCGATCGGGCCGGCGAAGGCGGTGACGGCACCGGCGAGCAGCGCGGTGCTGGCCATGGCGAGCAGCCGTAACCGGCGCACGGACATGCCCATGCTCTGTGCGTAGCGCTCGCCGAGCAGTGATGCGTTCAGCTGCTTGGTGCTCAGGGCGAGCAGGAGGACGCCGAGCGCGACGGTGCCGCCCAGCACCGGCAGCTGCGCCATGGTGACGCCCTGGAACGTGCCGAACTGCCAGGCGGTGAACGCGACGACGGCCTCGGGCCGGGCGAAGAACACCAGCACGTTGACGATCGCGGTGAGGAACGCGCTCACCATGATGCCGGCGACGAGGACGATGACGAGGTTCTGCACCCGCGCGGCCACGGCGGACATCAGGAGCAGCACGGCGAGCGCCCCGATCGCGGCGGCGGCCACCACGCCGATGCTCGCCAGCGGGGCGAACGCGGCCAGCAGCGCCGCGCCGAGGCCGGCCGTGGCGCCCTGCGGCAGCAGGACCAGCCCGACACCGAGGCTGGCGCCGGAGGTGACGCCCAGCACGTACGGTTCGGCCAGGGCGTTGCGGAACAGCGTCTGCATCACCAGCCCGGCGAGCGCCGTCGCGACGCCGGCGAACACGGCGGTGATCGCCCGCGGCAACCGCAGGTCCATGACGATGGCCTCCCACGTGCGCCGGCTCGCCTCCTCCCCGCCGAGGATCGCCACCACGTCGCCGAGCGGGATGGCCACCGAGCCCCAGGCCAGCGTGGCCAGGAAGCTGAGCACCGCCAGGACGGCGAGGACGGTGAGCACCGCGGCCTGGCGCGAGCCGACGACGCGCCGCCCGCGGCCGTCGCCGGCCGGGGGCGGCGTCACCCGCTCAGCTGGGGACGTGAGCGAGGAAGGCGAGATCATGACCGGGCAGAACGTCCGGGTGCAGGACGCTGACCATGTCGGCCAGCATCAGGTCGACGTCGACGGCGCCGCTGAGGAAGTAGTCCGACCCGCGCGGCCCGACCCGGTGGTACGTCCCGCCGTTCGACAGCGGGCCCAGGGTGGCCAGCCGGGGGTCGGCCGCCACGTAGTCGGCGGCGGTCTCGTGCGACGGGAAGAAGGTGAGGTCGAGCCAGACGTCGGCGTCGGCGCCGTCGTCCAGGAACTGCTCGAGCGAGACGGTGGCGATGCCGCCGCCGTCGAGGTCGGGCACCGGCTCGCCGCCGGCCTCGCGGACCAGCTGCGGCTCGAACCGCTGGTTCTCGCGGGTGGTCACGTCGCCGCCGTCGCCGACGACGCCGATCAGCACGCTCGGCCGGGACGCGACGTCGGCGACCTGCTCGCGCAGCTCCACGTAGCGCTGCTCGATCGGGTCGAAGATCTCGTTGGCGGCCGCCTCGAGGTTGAAGAACAGCGACAGGAACTTCACCTGCTCGGCGGCGCCGAGCGGGGTCTCGGTGTAGGGGAAGTAGAAGACGATCGGGATCCCGAGCTGGTCGATCTGGCCGAACATCGCGTCGTCGCCGGCGTAGTTGGTGTAGAAGTCCGGATCGGTCTCGGCCAGGAGCTCGTAGTTGACCTCGTAACCGATCTCGGCGACCGCGCCGGACTGGATCCGCTGCGCCACCTCCGGCAGGTACGGGGCCTCGACGTCGCCGATGAACGGCTCGGCCGAACCGACCAGCGTGTCGGCGATGCCGAGCTTCTCGACCGAGGCGTACAGGACGCTGCCTCCGTCGACGAACGTCTCGCTGGGGATCTCGACGACGGTGGCGCCGGCGAGGTCGCCGGTGAGCTCCGGCTCCGGGGCACCGCACTGCAGCAGGACGTAGGTGCTGTCGATCACCCGGTCAGACGCACCGGCGTGGCCGCCGGCCGCGGTCACGGTGGTGGTCAGCACCTTGTAGTGGTCCTCGTAGCGGACGTCCCAGCCGCCGGCATGCTCGGCGCTGACCTTGTCGGGGAAGTAGTCGACGCCCTCCTGGTAGTCATCGAGGCACCCGATCGGGTTACCCGACGGTGCCGTCGCTTCGCCGGCCGCCGGCTCGGCGTCACTGGTGCCGCCCGGCTGCTGACCGTCGGCGTCGCTCGATGACCCGCAGGCCGCGGCCAGCACCACGGCGGCCAGGCCGGCGCCCATCCGGAGTGCCCACGTCGTCGATCGCATCACCACGCACCCATCCCTGAACGCGAACGAGAACCACTCTCATTCGTTGCCGCCCGACAGTAGCGGCGAGAGTGCGAATCCGACAAGACCGGCCGCACCCCTTGCGCACCACGGCTTGATCCGCTTTGCTACATGAACATGAGAATCGCTTTCGACAGCCGCCGGGTCGCCGCTGCGACTCGCGAGTCGGAAGCCGGCCGCACAGCCGGGCCAGGTGACGCCGTCGCACCGGTCACACCGCGCCTGCTCAGGCTGTCGGCGGGCGTGCGCGGCTGGATGGCGCTGGGAACGCTGATGACCCTCGCGGTCACCGGGACCTACGTGGGACAGGGCATCGTGATCGCCTCGGCAGTGGAGCGGATCTTCACCGGCGCCGAGTGGAGCGCCATCGCGGGGCACCTGGTGGCCGCCGTCGCGCTGGTGGCCGTACGGTCCGTACTGCTGTGGCTGCGCGAGCTGACCGCGGTCGCGACCGGCGCGGCGCTCAAGTCGCGGCTGCGGCGGCGGCTCTACACCAAGCTGTTCGAGCTCGGTCCGGCCTACGTTCAGGGCAGCCGCACCGGCGCGGTCCAGGCCACCGTCGTCGACGGCGTCGAGAAGCTCGACGTCTACTTCAGCCGGTTCGCCGCCCAGTTCGCCGGCGCCGCGCTGGGCGCGGCCGGCATCCTCGCCGGACTGCTCGTGGTGGATCCGGTCATCGGGCTGACGTTGCTGGCCGGTGCGCTCGCGATCGCGGCGACGCCGCTGCTCGCGCGCCGCCTGCAGGCCGAGCGGTCGAGCTGGTTCTGGTCGCAGTGGCGGCGGCTCGGCGCGGACCATCTCGACGTCCTGCAGGGCATGACCACGTTGAAGGCGTTCGACGCCAGCGCCGGCCGCGGCCGTGAGCTGGCCCGCGAGTCGTGGGACTTCTATCGGGCCTCGATCCGGTTCGTCGCCGTGGCCAACCTGCGCACCGGCGCGATGGGCCTGCTCTCCAGCGGCGGGATCGCGCTGGCGGTCGGCCTGGGCGCGGTGCGGCTGGCCCAGGGAGCGCTGGGCGTTTTCGACCTGTTGCTCGTCCTGTTGCTGGCCCGTGAGGCGTTCCGGCCGCTGGAAGAGCTGCAGAAGGCCTACCACTCGGCCTACCCGGCGCTGTCGGCGGCGGCCGGGGTGTTCGAGCTGCTCGACGCGGAGCCGGCGGTGCACGACCCCCGCGAACCCGCGCCCGCCCCACGATCCGGATCGGTCACCTTCGAGAACGTCACCTTCGCCTACACCCCCGGCCGGCCCGCCGTGCGCAACCTGTCGATCCACATCGACGAGGGCGAGACGGTCGCGTTCGTCGGCCGCTCCGGGGCAGGCAAGAGCACGCTGGTCGCGTTGCTGCTGCGGTTCTTCGACGCCCAGGACGGCGGGATCACCCTCGGCGGCATCGACCTGCGGCACCTGGCGATCCCCGAGCTGCGCCGCCGCATCGCGGTCGTCGCCCAGGCGACGTACCTGTTCCACGGCTCGGTCCGCGACAACCTGCTGGTCGGCGATCCCGGCGCCGATCAGAGCCGGCTCGAGGACGCCGCCCGCGCCGCCGGAGCACACCAGTTCATCCAGCGGCTGCCGCACGGCTACGACACCGTCGTCGGCGAACGCGGCGCCACCCTCTCCGGCGGCGAGCGGCAGCGCATCGCCATCGCCCGCGCACTGCTCAAGGACGCTCCGATCCTCGTCCTGGACGAGGCCACCTCCAGCATCGACGCCAAGAACGAGGCCGAGATCCAGCAGGCGCTGGACCGGTTGGCAGCCGGCCGCACGACCTTGGCGATCGCGCACCGGCTGTCCACCGTCCAGCACGCCGACCGGATCGTCCTGCTCGATCACGGCCGCATCACCGACGTCGGCACCCACGCCGAGCTGCTGGAACACTCCACCGGCTACGCCCGCCTGGTCGCCGCCAGCACGTTGGAGCCCTCGGCTGAGACGCGTACCTCGGGCTCGGGGCTCTCCGCATGACGGCCGCCGTCCCGCCGGTCGCCGCGCCCGCCCGGACCGGGCTCCGGCCGCTGCTGACCATCGCCCGGCCCTACCGCGCCCACCTGGCCGGCGCCGTCCTCAGCGGCGTCCTCGACCAGGCGCTCGCCGTGGCCAGCGCCGCCGTCGGCGCCTGGCTGGTCGGCGCGGCCATCACCGGCGCCGACGTCGACGCCCTGCGGCCGGGCCTGGTGGCGCTGGCCGCACTGGTCGTGCCGCGCGCGGTGATGGCGTGGGTGGAGTCGCACATCGCGCACGACATGGCGTTCCGGGTCCTGGTGACCGTGCGGGAACGGCTGTTCGCCGCGTTCGAGCGGCTGGCGCCCGGTCTGCTGCACGGCCGCCGCTCCGGCGATGTCGCGTCGACCGCCATGGACGACGTCGAACGGCTCGAGGTCTTCTTCGCGCACACGCTGAGCCCGCTCGTCGTCGCGGTCGTGGTACCCACCGGGTCGATGGTGGCGTTGGGACTCATCCACCCAGGGCCGGCACTCGCGCTGCTGCCCGTCGCCGCACTCGTGGCGTCGGTGCCGGCCTGGTTGCGCCGGCGCGCCGCCAGCCAGGGGCAGGAGATGCGTGACCGGCTGGGCGCGGTCAACGCCGAGACCGTCGACGGCGTCCAGGGCATCGCCGAGATCCTCGCCTTCGGCCGGGAGCGGGAGTTCCTCGACCGGCTGGACCGGCGCACGCGCGACCTGCACGCCACCCAGCTCGCCCACGGCGGCCGCGTCGGGGTCGAGAAGGCGGCCACGGACGGGCTCGTCGCACTCGGCGTCCTCATCGTGCTCGGCGCCGCGGCCTCGTTGGTCGCCGGCGACGCCATGGCCGCCGAGCTGTTCCCCACCGCCGTGATCCTGGCCGCCGCCGCGCTCGCACCGGTCTCCAAGATCAGCGACGCGGCACGGGAGCTCGGCATCGTCACCGCCGCCGCGGAACGGATCTTCGCCCTGCTCGACGCGCCCGCCACGGTGACCGACCGTGGCGGCCGCCCGCCTGGACTCTCCCCGCGCACGGACGTGTCGTTCCGCGGCGTGACCTTCCGGTACGGCCGCGACCTGCCCGACGCCGTCCACGAGGTCACGTTCGACATCGCCGAGGGTGAGACGGTCGCGCTGGTCGGCCACTCCGGCGCGGGCAAGTCCACCCTGGCCCACCTGCTGCTGCGGTTCTGGGACCCGGCGACGGGCTCGATCCGGGTCGGCGGCGTCGACCTGCGCAGTCTCCCGCTCCGCGAACTGCGCCAACTGGTCTCTGTGGTCCCCCAAGACGTGTACCTGTTCAACACCAGCGTCGCCAGCAACATCGCACTGGCCCGGCCCGACGCCGGTCGGGCGGAGATCGAGGACGCCGCCCGGGCCGCGCTCGCGCACGACTTCATCGTCGATGAGCTGCCCGACGGCTACGACACCGTCGTCGGCGAGTGGGGCGCCCGGCTGTCCGGCGGACAGCGGCAGCGCGTCGCCATCGCCCGAGCCCTGCTGCGCGACACCCCCGTCCTGGTCCTGGACGAGCCGGTCTCCAACCTCGACGCCGAGAGCGAACGCGCCCTCGGCCTGGCCACCGCCCGGGTACGGGCCGGGCGCACCACCCTCGTCGTCGCCCACCGGCTCTCGACCATCCGCACCGCGCACCGGCTGGTCGTCCTCGACCGCGGCCGGGTCGCCGAGACCGGGACACACGAGTCGTTGCTCGCCGCCAACGGGGTCTATGCCCGGCTGGTGCGGCACCAGCTGGACCCGGCGAGGGGAGGAGGTGAACCGGCATGATCCGTGAGATCGAGGAGACGCAGCGGCAGAGCGTCGCCCCGCACAACCACGCCACGACGGCGGGCAGCTTCCACTGGAGCTGACCATTCCGGCCCCGTGCGGCCGCGCGGCCCGACCGGCCGCGCGGGGCCACCCCAGCCCCGGGAGGACGTGCCGCAGATGACCCTCAGCGACCTCACCAGCCCCAGAACCAGCCCGAACGTGGACGTGCGGCCACTCGGCACCGACGCGTCGGTCCTCATCACCGCCGACGGCCGGCTGTTCGAGATCGACAAGCCGCCTGCCGAGCTGCTGCGCGCGCTCGACGACCTCGCCGCCGGCCACGACCGGCCCGTCTGGCCGGAGCTGGCCGCGCTGCTCCGCGCCACCGGCAGCCTCGACCCGCCGCCGGTGGCGAGCATCGACGACGTCGTGGTGCTCGCCGACGCCACCCTGCACCGGGCCGCCGCCGCGCTGACCCGGTCCACCGAGCACGTGCGCCCGCTGCCGGACGACCCCGACCGGCTGCGCGCGGAACTGGCTCGAACCGCCGCGGCGCCCCTGGTGGTGCTGCGCGACCGGTTCGACCCCGAGCTGCTCCTCGCCGTCGACGAGGTCCGCGCCGACCGGCAGGCGCCGTGGACCCAGCTGCACCTGGACCGCGCCGGCGCATTTCTCGGCCCGGCGATCGAACCGGGCCGCACCCCCGGCTACCGCGAGCTGCTCGCCCGCCGCCGCTGCGCCGTCCAGCGCCCGGAGATCGCCGAGGCGCTGCTGGCGCCGCCGGTCGCCGGCCCGCTGCGGCCACCACCGGAGGACGTGCTCACCTGGCTGGTGGCGCTGTTCCTCGCCGACGTACGGCGCTGGCTGGCCGGCCGACCGTGCGCACTGCTCGGCAACGAGGTCGAGATCGATCCGGCGGCGCCCTCGATGACGGTGCATCCGCTGTTGCCGCTGCCCGACCAGGAACTGCTCGCGCCGCGCAATCACCGCGTCCGCGGCACCGACCTGCTGCGCGACAAGCGGCTCGGCGTCATCACCGCGACCTGGCACGTCACCCACCACCCGTCCATCCCGAAGGCACTGGCCACCGTGCAGGCCGAGGTCGCCGACCTCGCCCGCATCTACCCGTGGGCGCCGAACACCGTCTGCGGCGGCAGCGTCTTCGGCGACCCGGCCGCGGCCGAGGCGGCGGCGATCGGCGAGAGCGTGGAACGCTATTGCGGCAACTGGGTCCGCCCGGAACGGCTCCGGCTGGCCTCGTACGAGCAGCTGGCGGCGGCCGGCGAGGAGGCGGTAGACCCGGCGTCGCTGGTGCTCTACTCCGAGGCCCAGTACGCGGCGGCCGGGTTCCCGTTTGTGCCGTTCACCCCGGACCTGCCGGTGCACTGGGTGGCCGGCCGCTCCCTCACCCACGACCGGCCGGTCTGGGTGCCGGCCAGCGTGGTCTACGTCAACTGGTACGTCGGGCCGTTCGCCGACGCGCCGCCCACCAACTACCCCTTCTACGCCGGCATCGCCGCTGGCGCCACGTTCGACGACGCCGTCCGCTCCGGGCTGGAGGAGATCGTCGAGCGCGACGCGACGATGATCTGGTGGGCCAACCGGCAGCGGCTCCCGGTCGTCGATCCGCCGCCGCGGCTGGCCGCGCTGTTCGACGGCGAGCCGGCCGCGCACGGCCAACGGGCATGGCTGCTGTCGCTGCCGAACGCGTTCGGCATCCCCGTCATGGCCGGCGTCGTGGAGAACACCGTCGAGCGCACCGTCGCCATCGGGTTCGCCGCACGCGACGACCCCGAGGAGGCGGCGCTGAAGGCGTGGGCCGAGGCGCTGACCCTGCAGGAGATCTCCCGCGACCTGCAGGAACCGGACGGGTTGTTCTGGCAGGCGGTGCGGCGCGGCGCGAAACGGCAGGGGTTCATCAAGCCGTGGCGGGCCGACCGCCGCTACCTCGACGACTTCCGGCGCGATTTCCACGACGTCGGCGACCTGGAATGCCAGATGCAGGTCCACCTGGACCCCCGCGCCGTGGACACCGTGCGGCCCTGGATCGCCTCCGACGAGCGCCGGCCGCTCGGCGACGTCCCGCGCCTGCCCGACCGGTCACTCGCCACCTACCGACGATTGATCGAGACCGCCGGCCACGAGATCGTCGCCGTCGACGTCACCACGCCCGACGTCGCCGCCGCCGGCCTGCGGGTCGTCCGCACCGTCGTGCCCGGTCTCGTCTCGAACTTCCCGGCCGCGTTCCCGTTCAACGGCCACCGCCGGCTCCAGGACGAACCCGTCCGGCTCGGCTGGCGCGACCGACCGCTACCTGAGGACGACCTCAACCTCTTCCCGCTCCCCCACGCCTGACCC
>NZ_SMLB01000007.1 GCF_004349105.1 Jiangella aurantiaca | reverse complement strand
TCCCGGCCCACCCGGTGCTTGCCGATCCCGCCCCGGAGGCCGTACCGGCGGACGCTCCCGCCGGCGCCCCAGCGGCCCCGGCCGGCGCGTCGACGGGTTCGGCCGTCTCGGCGTCGGCGGGCTCGACGGTGACGGCGCCGGTGGGCCCGCCCGCCTTCTCGTCCTCGATCTGGTCGAGCAGGACGGCCGCCCGGGTGGGGTCGAGCCGGCCGTCGGCCACCTGCTCGAGGATCTCACGCACGCTGAGGGTGTTCATGGTCCCATGGTGGGACCCGAGCTATCAAAACGTCAAGTGCGCCTCACAGATTGGCAAGTCCGCCTCCCGAAATGGAAACCGCATAGCCCGATTCACGCAGCTTGGCTAGCACCCGCTCGCAGTGGTCCGGCCCGCGGGTCTCCAACTGCAGCGCGATCTCGACCTCGTCGATCGACAGCGTCGCACCGGTGCGCTCGTGCACGACGTCGAGCACGTTGGCGTCGACGGCGGCAAGCTCGGCCAGCAGCCGGGCCAGTCCGCCGGGCGCGTCGGGCACCCGGACCCGCAGCGACAGGTACCGTCCTGCGGCCGCCATGCCGTGCCGGATCACGCGCAACAGCAGCAGCGGGTCGATGTTGCCGCCGGACAGGACAGCGACGACCGGCGGCTCGAACGCGCCCGGGTCGTCCAGCAGTGCCGCGACGGCGGCGCCGCCCGCCGGCTCGACGACCAGCTTGGCCCGCTCGAGGAGCAGCACCAACGCCCGCGACAGCGACTCCTCGGACACGGTGACGACGGAGTCGACGTACTGCTGGATCATCGCGAACGGGACGTCGCCGGGGCAGCCGACCGCGATGCCGTCGGCCATCGTCGCCATCCGCTCGAGCGCGACCGGCTGGCCGGCCGCCAGCGACGTCGGGTATGCCGCGGCCCCCTCGGCCTGCACGCCCACGACCCGCACGCCGGGCTTCAGATGGTGCACGGCCAGCGAGATGCCCGCCGTCAGGCCGCCCCCGCCGGTGCCGACGACGATGGTGCGGACGTCGGGGCACTGCTCCAGGATCTCCATGCCGACGGTGGCCTGGCCCGCGACGATGTCGGGGTGGTCGAAGGGGTGGATCAGCACCGCGCCGGTCTCAGCCGCGAAGGCGCGCGCCTCCAGTAGGGCGTCGTCGATGCTGGTGCCGGCGAATCGCACGTCGGCGCCGTACGCGCGGGTGGCTTTCTCTTTGACGATGGCAGCACCCTCGGGCATGAACACCGTCGCCTTGGTGTGCAGCATGCTGGCTGCGAGCGCCACGCCCTGGGCGTGGTTGCCGGCACTGGCCGCCACGACGCCGCGGGCGCGCTCCTGTTCGGACAGCCGGGCGATGCGCACGTACGCGCCGCGGATCTTGAACGACCCGGCACGCTGCAGGTTCTCGCACTTCAAATGAACCCGGCCGCCGACCCGTCCGGCCAGCCAGCGGGAGTCCTCGAGCGGAGTGGGTCGCACGACGTCGCGCAGCAGCTCGCGCGCGGCTTCCACGTCCGCCATGGAGACAGTACTCATGACCACGATCCTGTCACCCGGCTGCCTATGATCGCCTCAGGGCCGGTACGGTCCTCTCGCCGCAATTAGATACAAGATATTGAGTGAGAACGTGAAACTAGCCTGGTTGTGCAGTCATGAGTCCTACCAGCCCGAGGTGCTGGTGGAGCACGCCGTCCTCGCCGAAGAGGTGGGGTTCGACGTGGTCACGGGCGCCGATCACTTCCATCCGTGGGTCGACGACGTGTCGGCGGCCAGTTTCGTCTGGTCGTGGTTCGGCGCGGTCGCACAGGCCACGTCGCGGGTCGAGCTGGCCACCAGCGTCACCGCCCCGCTGTTCCGCTATCACCCGGCGCTGATCGCCCAGGCCGCCGCCACCGTCGACCGGCTCTCCGACGGCCGGTTCATCCTGGGCGTCGGCACCGGCGAAGCCATCAACGAGGCGCCGCTGGGGTACACGTTCCCCGGCTACGCCGAGCGGATCGCCCGCATGCGCGAGGCGTTGACCATCATGCATGGCCTGCTCGCCGGGGAGAAGCTGGACTTCGACGGCGAGTACTACCAGACCCGCACGGCCAAGCTGCACAGCCCGCCCATCGGGCGGGCACCGGTCTGGATGGCCGCCGGCGGCCCGAAGTCCGCCACGTTCGCCGGTGAGACCTGCGAGGGCCTCATCACCAGCGTCAAGGACCCGGCCGAGACCGTCGCGAACATCATCACCCCCTACCGCGAGGCCGCGCAGGCCCGTGGCGCGGACACCACGGTGATGGCGACCCGCTGGGTCGTGCTGGCCGGCAACGACGACGAGGCCTGGGAGGCGCTGGTCTCCATGCGCGGCCTGCGCGCACCCGGCCGACTGGAAACGGCCGACCCCGCGGTGCTGCGCGAACGCGCCGACGCAATGGACCGGCAAGAGATCCTCAGCAAGTACACCATCGTCCGCGACCTCGACCAGCTCACCGAGGCCTACCGTCCCCTCGTCCACGACGTCGGCGCCGACTACGTCGCCATCCAGGTGGCCAGCACCGACCCCGCCGACACCATCCGCCGCATCGGCGCCGAGGTGCTGCCGGCACTACGCGAGGCCGCAGCGTCCTGACGCCGGTCCGGCGCCTCCATCCCGTGATCATGTTCCCTGGCGGTCGCTCAGGCGCCGCCAGCGAACATGATCACGGGATGGGCAGGGTCAGGACGGCGGCACCGGCGGCGGGGCGGGCGGCCTCGGCGGGCCGTCGGGTTCCGACGGCGCCGGGTCGCCGGCGCCTTGGGCGAACGGCGACGGCGGCGGGTTCTGGCCCGCTGGGGTCTGGCCGGGCTGCTGCGGCGACCAGCCGTACGGCGTCGCCTGCGGCGGCGGGTTCTGGCCGGCCGGCGGCTGCCCGTACGGCGACCCCGGGGACGGCGGCTGGCCGTACCCGTACGGCGCCCCGGGCGGGGCGGCGGGCCAGGCGGCGTACGGCTGCCCGCCGCCGAGCGCCGTGCGAGCCGCAAGCGCTGCCTCCTGGCGCGTCGTGAGTGTGCGGACCATGACGATCGCCAGCACCGCCGCGGCGATGTAGCCGATGTTCGCCGCCAGCGCGAGGCCGTCGGCGCTCTGCAGCCGGTCCAGGTAGTCCGCGCTCACGGAGTCGGGGATGCTGGCCTGGGCGCCGCGCTCCAGGCTGGCCGCGAGGCCCCAGCACACCGCCCACGCCACGACGACGGCCGGCCCGCGCCGCTCGGTCGCCGCGCCGTACCGTCCCTCGGTGCCGGAGACTCGGCCGTTGCCGTAGAGGTTGATCGCCGGGATGACGAGGTTCGCCAGCGGGATGAACCAGCCGCCGATCGCCCATCCGGGACCGCTCACGCCGCCCTGCGCGCCGAGGAGACGGGCGTTCTTCGCGTGGCGGTACTGCCACACGATGAACACCGCCGCGATCGCGAGGAACAGCAGGACCCACAGCAGCACCGCAACGCCCACGAACGCGTCGGCGTCCTCGGCCCGGCCCGGGTCGATGCTGCCGGACTCGACGACGTCGTCGACGTAGCCGATGCGGCCGGCGTACGCAGCGATGGACAGCACGCTGGCCAGCGAGATGACCACGAACAGCACCGTCAGCGCGGTGCGCAAGCCGCCCAGGCTGGACGGCTCACCGGCCGGCGGCGGGGGCGTCCACTGGGCGCTCCCCCGCTGCTGGTCCGGGTGGTCGTAGAAGCTCATGCATTCCCCCGATCGGTGCGGCGTCGGCTCAATCTAGCCCCAAGCCGACCGCATGGTCCCAGACGGCGGCGAGTCCCACAAGGGAGAGGAACCAGCGGTCCACGCCGCACGGGGAAAGGGTCAGCCCAATGCCTGGCCGAGATCGGCGAGGATGTCCTCGACGGTCTCGATGCCGACCGACAGCCGGACCAGGTCGCCGGGGACCTCGAGCGCGCTCCCGGCCGCGCTGGCGTGCGTCATGCGGCCCGGGTGCTCGATCAGCGACTCGATGCCGCCCAGCGACTCGCCCAGCGTGAACAGCTTCGCCCGGTTGCAGACGTCGACGGCGGCCTGCTCGCCCTCGGCCATCCGGAACGAGACCATGCCGCCGAACCGGCTCATCTGCTTGACGGCGACGTCGTGGCCGGGGTGCCCGGGCAGCCCGGGGTACAGCACCTGCGACACGCGCGGGTGCCGCTCGAGCAGCTCGACGACCCGCTCGGCGTTGTCGCAGTGCCGGTCCATGCGGACGGCGAGTGTCTTCAACCCGCGCAGCACCAGCCAGGCGTCGAACGGGCCGGCGACGGCGCCGATGGCGTTCTGGTGGTAGGCCAGCTCGTCGCCAAGGGCGGCGTCGGAGACGACCAGCACGCCGCCGACCACGTCGGAGTGGCCGCCGCAGTACTTGGTGGTCGAGTGGACGACGACGTCGGCGCCGAGCGCCAGCGGCTGCTGCAGGTACGGCGTGGCGAACGTGTTGTCGACGACGAGCAGCACGCCGGCGTCGCGCGCGACGGCCGCGAGACCCGTGATGTCGGCGACACTGAGTAGCGGGTTGGTCGGCGTCTCGACCCAGATCAGCTTCGTCTCGGGACGCACCGCCGCCCGCACCGCCGCGACGTCGGTGACCGGCGCCGCCGTCCAGCTGACGCCCCATCGCTCGGCGACCTTGCTGACCAGCCGGAACGTGCCGCCATAGGCGTCGTTGGGGATGACCACGTGGTCACCGGGATTCAAGACGGTGCGCAGCAGGGTGTCCTCGGCGGCCATGCCGCTGGCGAACGCGAGACCCCGGACGCCGCCCTCGAGCGCGGCGATGCACTCTTCCAGCGCGGTGCGCGTCGGGTTGGCGGTGCGGCTGTACTCGTACCCCTCGCGCAGGCCTCCGACGCCGTCCTGGGCGTAGGTGCTGGTGGCGTAGATGGGCGTGATGACCGCCCCGGTCGTGGGGTCGGGGTCCTGGCCCGCGTGGATGGCTCGCGTCTCGAATCCGTGCACGAGATGCGACTCTACGTCGCCGAAGTCACGGCGGCGACGCGAATCGGCTCACGGACCTGCAACTTCGGCAGCAGCAGATGGACCAGCGGGCCGATCGCGAGCGCATAGACCACGGTCCCGGCGCCGACGGTGCCGCCGAGCAGCCAGCCGGTGGCGAGCACCGTCACCTCGATAGAGGTCCGGACCAGTCGCACCGAACGGCCGGTGCGCCGGACCAGCCCAGTCATCAGGCCGTCGCGCGGGCCGGGGCCCAGCCGGGCACCGATGTAGGCCGCGGTGGCGACGGCGTTCAGCACGACGCCGGCGACCATGAAGCCGATCCGGACCGCCAGCGGCTCGGGCGACGGCAGCAGCCAGATGGACGCGTCGGCGGCCAGCCCGATCAGCAGCGCGTTGGCGACGGTGCCGACGCCGGGCCGCTGCCGCAGCGGGATCCACAGCAGCAACACCAGGACGCCGACCGCGATGACCACGGTGCCGATGGTGAGGCCGGTGCGCTCGGCGATGCCCTGGTGCAGCACGTCCCACGGATCCAGCCCGAGGCCGGCCTCGAGGAGCAGGGCCATGCTGAAGCCGTAGAGCAGCAGACCGGCGAAGAGCTGGGAGAGGCGGCGCGTCATCACGCGACCATCCTCACCGAAAGTGGTCTGTTATTCCATAGCCAATCGTGCCAGAGTGGACTGGTGCGCACCGTCACAGGGCCGCAACTGGCGGCGTTGATCGGCGACCGGTCCGAGACCGGCGGGCCGGCGTACGCCCGCGTCGCGGCGGCGATCCGGCGGCTGGTCCTCGACGGCCGGCTGCCGCTGGAGACCCGGCTGCCCGGCGAGCGCGACCTGGCCGCGGCGCTGGGCGTCAGCCGGACGACGGTCACCGCCGCCTACGACGAGCTGCGCGGCGGCGGGTACGCCGTCAGCCGGCGGGGCTCGGGCACCCGGACCGCGCTGCCGCCGTCGCGCACGAACGGATCCGCCGGCGGCGCCGGTCCGGCCTGGATGCCGTGGACGGCGGACGGCTCGGACCTGCTGGACCTCGCCCACGCCGCGCCGGAGGCTCCGGCCCAGGTGCGCCGGGCCTACGACGCCGCGCTCGAGCAGCTACCGCGGCACCTGCCGGGCTCGGGGTACCACCTGTTCGGGCTGCCGGAGCTGCGTGCTGCCGTCGCAGACCGGCTGACGGCGCGCGGCCTGCCCACGCTGCCCGAGCAGGTGCTCGTCACGTCCGGCGCGCAGCACGCGTTCACGCTGGTCCTGCAGCTGGTCACCGGGCCGGGCGACCGCGTGCTGGTCGAGCAGCCGACGTACCCGAACGCGCTGGACGCCATCGGCCGGCACGGCGCCACCGCGGTACCCGTCGCTCTGACGGACGACGGCTGGGACCTCGCCGCCGTCGCGGCCGCCGTCGGGCAGACCGCGCCCCGGATGGCCTACCTGATGCCCGACTTCCACAACCCGACGGGACTGCTGGCCACCGAGGCGGAGCGGCGCGACCTGGGCGCCGTCCTCACCCGCAGCCGCACGCTCACCGTCGTCGACGAGACACTGGTCGAGCTCGCCCTGGACGGGCCGGTGCCGCCGCCGCTGGCGACGTACCTGCCCGACGACCTGACGGTGACGGTCGGCAGCGCGAGCAAGACGCTGTGGGGCGGGCTGCGGGTCGGCTGGGCGCGGGCGAGCACCGCGCTGATCCGCCGGCTGGCCGCCGTGCGGGCCTGCGTCGACATGGGCTCGGCGGTGGTCGAGCAGCTGGCGACGGCCGAGCTGCTCGGCGGCCTCGACGCGACCCTGCCGGCGCGCCGGGCGGAGCTGCGCACCCACCGCGACGCCCTCGTCGCGGCGCTGGCCGAGCGGCTGCCCACGTGGCGGGCGCGGGTGCCGGCCGGCGGGCTGGTGCTGTGGTGCGACCTCGGCGGCCCGGTGTCCAGCCGGCTGGTGGTGGCGGCGGAGCGGCACGGCATCCGGCTGGCGGCCGGCCCGCGGTTCGGCGTCGACGGCGCGTTCGAGCGGCGGCTGCGGCTGCCGTACACCCATCCCCCGGACGTGCTCGGACCTGCCGTCGACGCGCTCGAGCAGGCGTTCCGGACGGTGACGGCGGACGGCGGCGCGGCGGCCGAGCCCATCGACGCCGTCGCCTGACGATCGGCGGGAACGCCACGGCCGGTCCAGTTGTTCGAGTGAGCGGAGGTGTGAGCGAATGTCGCTGTTCGATCGCTTGGTGAAGACGAGGAAGGTCGGTCCCGAGGAGGCGCTGCCCGGCCGCGACGCCCGCCCGTTCGGGCTGACCGGCACGCACACCGTTCTCGGCACGCCGATCGAGGGCCAGCCGCCGGCCGGGTACCAGGAGGCCGTGTTCGGCATGGGTTGTTTCTGGGGTGCGGAACGGATCTTCTGGCGGCTGCCGGGCGTGTGGACCACCGCGGTGGGCTACGCCGGCGGGTACACGCCGAACCCGACCTACGAGGAGGTGTGCACCGGCCGCACCGGGCACGCCGAGGTGGTGCGGGTGGTCTTCGACCCGGCCGTGATCAGCTTCGAGAGCCTGCTCAAGGCGTTCTGGGAAGAGCACGACCCCACCCAGGGCATGCGGCAGGGCAACGACATCGGGTCGCAGTACCGCTCGACCGTCTACACGACGTCGCCGGCGCAGCTGGAGACCGCGGTGGCCTCGCGCGAGGCGTACGCGGCCAAGCTGCGGGCGGCCGGCCACGGTGACATCACCACCGAGATCGAGCCCCTGGGCACGTTCTACTACGCCGAGGACTACCACCAGCAGTACCTGAGCGACGCCAAGAACCCGAACGGCTACTGCGGGCTCGCCGGCACCGGGGTCGCCTGCCCGATCGGCACCGGCACGTCGCTCTGAACCGAGCGGCGGTCAGGCCTGGAGTGCGTGCACCCTGGGCAGATCGTCGAACCTGGCCTGGTCGTCGCGGGTCACCAGCACGCGCGCGGTCGCGGCGGCGGTGGCGGCGATGATCAGGTCATGAGCGCCTCGGGGCGTTCCGGTGCGCCGGACCTGGGCGAGAAGCCGGGCGTGGACGAGGGGCGAGCTGGAGCTCGGCCACGGTGACGGCCGCCACCGCGATGTCGTCGTCGGCCAAGATGCTCGACAGTCCGTCGCCGTCTCGTTATCTGATTATCGATGATGAGGCGCGTACTAGGGATACGGCCAGCTGTTGGCCAGGCAGCCGTCCAAGCCGTAGGTCTGTTGCAGCATGACCGGCGCGACCTGACCCCGTCCCGGGCAGGGGACGTGGCCCTCGCCGAGAGCGTGGCCGACCTCGTGGTTGACGACGTACTGGCGGTAGCCGGCCACGTCGCCGTTGTAGTGCGGGACGGCGACCGCCCAGCGCAGCGCGTTCAGCACGACGTTGTCGCCGTTGCGGCAGGACACCTCGCCGCGGGTGCGCAGCGGCGCGCACAGCTCGTCGGTGGTGCCCGGTGTGGCGACCAGGATCCGCAGGTCGCCGTCCGACGGGACCCGCTGGAACGAGTGGCGGCCGCCGGCGATCCAGCTGCGCGGGTCGGCCAGCGTCGCGTCGACGACGGCGGCCACCTCGATCGGGTCGAACGGCAGCCCGGTCTCGACCTCGACGGTGTACGTGAGCAGCGTGCTCCCCGTGCCGGCCTGGGCGCTCTGGCCGGGCGTGACGGCGAACGTGCCCGGTCCGGTGGCGGGGACCTCCGGCGTGGCCGGGGCGGACGGCGTGGCCGACGGCGCCGGCGTCGGGCGGGTGGCCGGGAGGACGACGAGGGTCTTGGGCGGGTGCGCCACCGGCGGCACGATGGCGGCGTTGCCCGCGACCGGCTCGCCGTCGGGCACCACCGCCCAGCCCACGAGGCCTATGACGGCCAGGCCGAGAGCGAGGCCGCCCAGCAGGCGGCCGCGACCTCCGGACGGTGATTCCGGCGCCCGGCGGCGTCCCCGATCGCGATGACCGGCGCGACGCACTCGGGAGGCCATGCGGATCATGCTCTCACACGGTTCTCAGACCGATCTCAGACCGGCCGCTGGGCGGCCAGGCCATGGCACGCGTTCGCCGGCTTCCGGTCGCCCAGGCGGCAGCACGGCACGGGAACGTCTTCTGACGGTATCGGCCCACTCGGAAGTGATCATTCGACGGCCTGCGTAATGATCACGGGTGGCGCCCCGGGCTCGAGCAGACAGCCGCACAAACTGCAGGTCTGCCGCAGAATGACCGGAGCGATCATGTCCGGATTTGGGATCGGGAGCGCTACGTTCCTTCCCGCCGCAAATACACAGCGCGTCTATGATCACTTCTGGGACGACGGCGGCCGTTGTCGCCTCGTGATCGGCGACGGCGGGGCAATGACCTGGGGGGCGGATGATGTTGCGGAAGCTGTGGCCGGAATCGACCCTGAACGCTAAGGTGAGTCACGCTCCGCAGTGACTTGGGGTATTTGCCGCCTTTGGGCGGCTGATCGCTAGGGGGGCGAGCTGCGTGGCTACCAGGGTTCTGCTCGCGCACAGAACGGGGCTCCTGCGCGACGCTCTCAGCGCTGAATTGGCACGGCAAAATGATCTAGAAGTCATGGCCGAGCTTGATCAGGGCAATTCCGTTCTCGCAACCGCGCGCCGGACTCGCGCGCAGGTCCTCGTCCTCGACGTCATGCTGCGGGACCCGGTCGACGTGCACGACCTGTGCCGGCAGTTGCCGGGACTTCGCGTCCTGATGTTGCTCGAGCGAGGCACTGTCGACGGAACGTGCCTGTCGCTGGCGCGGATGGCGCCTCGCGTCGGTCTCATCGCCACCGACGCGTCGCTCGCCGACCTCCTCGACGCCGTCAGGCGCGTGGCGCGTGGCGAGCCGGTGCTGGACCCAGCGCTGGCCGTGGCCGCGCTGACGGCCGCGGAGAGCCCGCTGACCCACCGCGAGCTCGACGTCCTGCGGTTGGCGATGACCGGCGCGCCACCGCAGGAGATCGCCCGAACCCTCTATCTGAGCCCCGGCACTGTGCGCAACTACCTCTCCCACATCCTCACCAAGACCGGCGCGCGCACGCGCATCGAGGCGATCCGGATCGCTCAGGACGCCGGCTGGATCTGACGGCGGCCGTCCGGCGCGGGGCCGGTCCAATGCCCGAGGAGGTCCCGGTACAGCGGTGAGGCGAGCTGCAGCTCGTCGTGCTCTCCGACGGTCGCGGACGTGCCGTCGAGTACGAGGATGCGCCGGGCGCGCAACGCCGAGCTGATCCGATGTGCGATGACGATCAGCGTGCCGCCACGGCCGGCGAAGGCCTCCTCGGCGAGCCGCTCGGCCACCGGGTCCAGGTGACAGGTGGCCTCGTCGAGAACCGCCAACGGAGCCGGCGACAGGTAGGAGCGCACGAGCGCGAGCAGCTGGCGCTCGCCGGCCGACAGCCGGTCCGGGCGCACCAGCGCATCCACTCCCCCGAGCCGGCTCAGCAGCCCCTCGGCGCCGACGGCCTCCACAGCGCGACGGAGCTCTGCGGTGGACGCCCCTGGAAGCAGATAGGTGACGTTGTCGCGGACGGTCCCCTCGAAGACATACGCCTCCTGCGGGATGAGCACCCGCGTGGCCGCCAGCCGCTCCGCCGGCAGATCGGCGGCGGGGACCCCGCCCAGCAGCACGTGTCCCTCGTCCGGCCGGAGCAACCCGCAGATCAGGCCGGCGAGGGTGGACTTCCCGATCCCGCTCGGCCCGACGACGGCCAGGTGATCACCGTCGTCGATCACCAGATCGAGGCCGCGCACGACAGGAGCGGCATGTGGTCCGTAGCGGAAGGTGACCGCGTCCACGACCACCCGGTGCCCACTGGGCGCCCTGGCCAGCGGAGTGCCCGCCGGATCGACCGCGGTAGCGTCGAGGATCCGGCCCAGCGTCACGACGTACCGCAGACCGCTGCCGCCGAGGGCGCCCATGACGGTGCCCAGCGCCGGGTGCAGCCCGACCAGAACGTACGTCAGCCCGCCCAGGAGTGCTCCTGCGGTCACCCCCCGCGCCACGAGCCAGGGACCCGCGGCCAGCAGGAGCATCAATGGAGCCCAGCCGCCGAGTGCGAAGCACAGGGTGCGCAGCGCACCGACCCGAGCCAGCGCTCGCTCGGCGGCGGCGTGTTGGGCCACCGGCCCGGCCACCAGCGCGGTCGCGTAACCCTCGCCGCCACGCGCCGTGATGTCCCTGGCTCCGGCGACCACCTCTCCTGCTGCGGCCGCGGTGCGTTCGTCGGCGCGTACCGACGCGCGCACCCGAGCCGCCGCCAGGCCGAGCGTCGCGACGGCGACCGCCGACCCGAGCAGGAACGGTGGCAGCACGAGTACGACGATCACCGGCGCGATGGTCAGCAGTCCCACTACGACACCGACGAGGCGCACCACGAAGTCGCGAGCCACGACGATCAGTCCGGCGTACGTGTCGCGGACGATCTCCACCTGCCGGGTGAGCCGCGCCACCGCACCGTCGTCCGGGCGGCCTGCCACTCCCTGTCGCAGTGCACCCGTCACCACCCGGCGAACCAGTTCGTCGCGGAACGGCTCGACCAGGTCGCCCAGGCGTCGATACACCTGACGGGACCCGATCGCGCCGACGCAGGCCGCCGCGACGAGCCCGGCCAGCCAGGCCAGCCCGACCGCCGGACGGCCGGCCAGGAATCCGTCGTCGACCGCACGCGCGACGGCCAGCCCGTAGAACGCCGTGGGCACCGCGTCCGGCAGCGACCACCCGGCCAGTTCGAGGAGCGGCCGGCGTGGCAGCGAAGCGAGGCCGAACCGCAGCTCCCGCCTCATCCGAACACCTCCCGGTAGGCCGGGTCGCCCGACAGCTGGGCGTGCGGGCCGAACGCCCGCACCCGCCCCTGCTCCAGCCACACGACCAGGTCGGCGCGCGCGGCAGTGGCCGCCCGATGCGTGACGATCAACCGCGTACGCCGCCCCTCGTCACTGGTGAGGGTCCGGCTGATCTGCAGTTCGGTGACGGTGTCGAGACTCGAAGTCGCGTCGTCGAGGACGAGCAGCCGGCCGGCGTGCCAGGCCCGGGCCAGGCCGATCCGCTGCCGTTCCCCGCCGGACATGGGAGCATCGTGCAGCGGCGTGTCGAACCCGTCCGGCAGCCGGCTGACGAATTCGTACGCGTGGGTGGCGTGCGCGGCGGCCTCCACCAGGTCGCGCTCCAGACCGAGCCCGATGGCGTCCCCGGTGGTGGCACCGACCAACTCCGGTCGCTCGAAGGCGCAGCCGACCGCGGCCCGCAACGAATCGTGGTCGACCTCGTGCAGCGGCACCCCGTCCAGCAGCACCTGGCCTTCGTCGGGATCACGCAGCCGGGCCGCCAGGGCGGCGAGGACCGACTTGCCGGCGCCGGAGTGGCCGACGACGGCCACCGCCACTCCGCCCGGCACGACCAGGTCGACCCCGTCCAGCAGCGGGGACTCCTCACCGCGGACGGTGACGCCGCAGAACTCCAGCCGCCCCGGGCCGGGTGGGAGGTGCATCCTGCCGTAACGGAGCGGCGGCACGGCGAAGACCTCGGCGGCCCGTGCCACACCGGCCCGAGCCCGCGCGAACTCCGCGAACACGCCGGTCAGCCCGCCCAGCCCGGCGCCCAGCACCGCGTACTGGCTGGCCGCGAACAACTCGCCGGCGGTGATGCGGCCGTCGACCACCTGGAGCCCACCTGCGGCCAGCACAGCCACCAGCACGATCGGCCCGACCACGGCCGACTGCGCACTGGACCGGGCAAGGACGCGCCAGGCCCGCGCGCCGTGGTCGTGGAGGTCGGGCAGCGGTTCCAGCACCCGATCCTCCTCCCGGCCGACGGTGCCGGCGGCGGCGATGGTCCGGATCCCGGACAACGACTCCGTGAGCCGGCCGGCGATCCGCGCCTGGGTCTCCTGATACGCCAGCGCCGCCTCGGCGGTGCGCCGGGTGAAGGCCAGCAGGACCAGACCCACCAGGGAGACCCCGCCGAGAAAGGCGGCCGCGAGCCACACGTCGATGTAGGCGAGCAGCGCCAGGCTGCCGACCGGTGGCAGCGCCGCCGCGCCTACCGTCACCACGCTCGGACCCGCCTGGGCGGCGTCGACGGCGTTCCCTGAGACCCGGCTGACCAGGTCTCCGGTGGTGAACCGGCGGCCGGCCGCGGGACCGATGGCCAGCACCTGACGGATCAGGCGGTTGCGCAGCCAAGCGGTGGTACCGGCGACGCAGGCGGCGTCGGCGAACGTGTCGACGAGGTCGCTGACGATGCCGACCACGATGAGCCCCATGGCGACGAGCAGCCACCGGCCGACGTCGCCGCCGGTCACGATGGCGTCCACCGTGCGGCCGAACACGAAAGGCAGGGCCAGCACGACGAGGCTGTCGACCAGCGCGGCGAGTCCTATCACCGGGATCCAGCGTCCACCGTGCCGGACCACGGCACCGAACGTGATGACCCGTGCCGCCGGTCGCGGGCGTTCGCGCTGGGAGCTCCCCCTCATGCGTCCCTACCTCGCGGACAGGTCGAGCCCGGTGTGGGCCGCCGCGAAGGCCAGCATGTCGGCGGCGAGGGCGACACGGCGACTGGCCGGTGACGCGCCGTGCCCGGCGCCGTCCTCGTGACGTATCAGCACCGGGCGGTCGCTTGCCGTCGCCCACTGCAGGGCAGCGCACATCTTGTATGCGTGCAGCGGATCGACCCGCGTGTCGTCACCGAACACGGTGAACAGGACGGCGGGGTAACGTTCGCCGGGCCGGACACGATGGTACGGCGAGTACGAGAGCAGGCAGCGCAGCTGATCGGGGTCGTCGGCGGTCCCGTACTCACCCCTCCAGGCCGGCCCGAGACCGAACCTCTCGTAGCGGACCATGTCGAGGACCGGCGCCGAGCACAAGGCCGCGGCGAACAGGTCCGGCCGCTGGGTCAGCGCGGCACCGACGAGGAGTCCGCCGTTCGACTCGCCGCAGATCCCGAGCTGGTCGCCGGTCGTCCAGCCGTCTGCGATCAACCGCTCGGCCGCGGCCACGAAGTCGTCGAACACGTTCTGCTTGTGGTCGAGGGCGCCGGCGCGGTGCCACTGCTCGCCTTCCTCTCCCCCGCCGCGCAGGTTCGCGATCGCGAAGACGCCGCCGGCTTCCACCCAGGCAAGGGTGAAGCTGGAGTAGCTGGGAGTCAGTGGGACGCCGAAGCCGCCATAACCGTAGAGGATCGCCGGGCGCGGGCCCGAGTGACCGCGTCCCGCCAGGACGACCATCCGCACCGGTGTGCCGTCGGCGGAGGGGTAGACGATTCGGTGGCCGTCGACGTCGGGTGCGGTGACGGCGCCCGGCGCCGCGGCCCAGCGAGTGGTCTCGCCGGTGCGGGCGTCGTAGCGGTACACGGTGCTGGGCGTGAGGTGGTCGGTGTAGGTGAACCACACCTCGTGCCCCCCGGCGGGTCGGGCGGAGAGCGGTCCGATCGTCCCCGGACCCGGCAGCGGCACCTCCGCGAGCCGGTCTCCGGTACGGAGGTCGTGCACGGTGATCTCGCCGAGGGCGTGCCGGGTCCGGGCGGCGAGGAGAACGGGACGGGCCAGCTCGGGACCGTCGAGGACCGCGAAGTCGGCGAGGACGGCGTCGGGCTCGGCGGGGACCAGATCGCGCCACACCTCGGGTTCCGGGCGACCCGGATCGCCCACGCACAACCTGCCGTTGGGAGCGTCGAGATCGGTGACCACGTACAGGCGCCCGTCGAGGCCTACGTCGACCACCGTCCGCGCGTCGATGCCCTGTTGCACGACCCGCAGCCGCGGGTGCGCCCACGACGACGTCGACAGGTCGGCGAGCCACAGGTCGTTGGACCGAGCGGAGCCGCTGGTCGCGGAGACCACCAGCCAGCGCCCGTCCCAGCTGATCCCGAGTCCGTAGGAGCCGCCGTCGTCGGGGGCCGGGCCCGCGATCATCCGGTCGCCGTCCGCCGCCGTGCCGATCTCGTGCAGGTACACGCCGCGGCGGTTCCCGTCATCGCGCGTGCCGGCGCGGACGTAATAGAACGCCGTCCCACCGGGGAGCCAGGCGACCGGCGAGTAGCGGCAGCGGTCGATGGGTCCGTCGACCACGCGCCTTGTGTCCACGTCCAGGACGTAGAGCTCCGCCTGCTCGGTCCCGTGCCTCGACACCTGGTAGGCCAGCAGTCGCCCGTCGCCGTCGGGCTGCCAGCGGTCGAGGCTGACCGACCCGTCACCCGCGAGAGCCATGGGGTCGACGAGCGCGCGCTCGCGCCCGTCGGGCCCGGCGACGTAGAGCACCGGGTGCTCCTGTCCCGCCGTCTGGCGGAGGAAGAACCGGCGGTCGCCGCGCCATACCGGCGCCGTGATCGCTCCGACCTCGGTGAGCCGGGCCACCCGGGCACGCAGCGAGCCCAATCCCGGCAGGACCCGCTGGTGCTGTCGCCACAGCTCGTCCTGCGCGGCCAGCCACTCCCGCGTCTCCGGGAGCGACGGGTCTTCGAGCCACCGGTAGGGATCTGGCACCAGGAGGCCATGGAGGTCGTCGACGATCGGCTGGCGCTCGGCACGGGGATACGTCGGTGCCATCAGCGGTGAGATCACGGCAGCTGCTCCTTCTCGTCACCGGGCAGGTCCTGGGCGGCACGATGGCCGCCCAGGACCCGCGTGTCGGTCAGTGACACAGTGCGACGCTGAGGTTGCTCGGCCGAAGCGATCCACAGGTCGCGACGGTCAGTGTGCTGCCACCGCCGCCGCCACCGCCACAGTGGCCGCCGCCGGGAGCCTCGAGTCCCTGAAGGTCGAGGAGTGCCATGGTCTACACCTCCTTCCCATTGTCCGTGTCCTGGTGTGAGACGAGTCGCCGTTCACACCTCCTTCCTCGCGTGATCCGGGTCCAGCCGCCCAGCCGGGCCCATGGTCCGCCGATGCGATGCATCGGCGGGAGGCTCGAGGAACGGCAGGAACACCGGTCGCTCGTGCAGCACGGTGCCGACGGCGAACAGCACACCGGCGGTACCAGTGGCGAAGTCCATCGACAGCCGCAAGAGCTGGTCTCCCGGGAACGCCAGCCCGCCGCCGTAGGGCAGGGCGTGCCACGCCAGCCGGCGGACCAGCTCCGTCAGATCCGCATCGGTGACCCGGCCCGGCGCGAGCCCGGACCGCGCCATCATGCCGGCCGCGGCGATGAGGCCGCTGCGACCGGTGAACAGCCCGGACTGGACGAAGTAGCGGGCGCGGATCACGCCGAGCAGGTCGCCCAGCGCGGCCTGGAACGCCTCGTCCCGGCGATGCGTCAGGTAACGCGCCAGCACGACGGCGATCCCGACCGAGCCCTCGTCGAGATAGGGCAGCGTGCGCCAGTCCTGGTTGACCTGCAGCGTCCCGTCTTCGGCCCGGATGCACCGGCGCAGGTCCTGTCGCAACGCGGTGGCCGCCAGGTCGAGCAGCGCCGGGTCGCGGTCGCGCTCGTACGCGCGTAGGAAGAGCAGCGCCGGCCCCGAGGAGCCGTGCAAGAGGCCGGCCCGGGGATGGTCCCCGCCACTGATCACCGGCACGTCCTCGGGTCCGCCGAGGCGATCGGCCGTGACGTCCACCAGTCGCCAGGCCGCATCGTGGAAGGCCCGATCGCCGGTGCGGTCGCCGAGGTGCAGCAGGCTCAGCGCGACTCCCGCGATTCCGGAGTACAGCCCGAGCTCCGGCGCGTCGAGCTCGAGGCCGAGACAGCGCTCCATGGTGTCGAGGGCGTCCTGGCGACGTCCCAGCTCCTCGAGCACGTAAGCGACGCCGTGGAGGCCGGCGTAGAAGCCCGGACCGGCCTCCTGGTCGGCGGCCAGAGCACGCGCGCACAGCCAGTCCTCGTACTCCGGGAAGCGACCGGCGCCCGTGCTGGCGAGGGCGTACAGCACGCCGGCCGCGCCATGGGCGACGTTGACACCACCGCCGGGCTGGAACTGCGCGATGTCGCCCGGGAAGAGCCTGTCCTCACGGCCGGGGGTGGCACTGGCGACCATCGCTCGGCACATCGCGTCCCGGACGTGCTCCCATTCCGCCGCCCCCGGCATCGGCACGGACCGGAGTTCGGTCGACGCGTCGTCGGCGCGTGCGCCCAGGATCGTGCGGACGGCGCGGTCCAGCGTGGCACGCGGCACCGGGAAGGTCTCCGCAATGAGTTCGGCCAAGTGCAAGCACTTGGCCGGGTGCAGCGTGAGCATCGTCGTCGTCTGGGGTGCGAACAGCCCGAGACACAGACACGCCAGCGCGTAACGGTCGACGTCGGCGCCCTGCCGGTCCGCGGGCGCAGCGTACCCCGGATGGGCCAGCGCCGGCCGGGCATCGTCCGCGACGAGCGTCGACACTTCGAAGTCGACGAGGACCAGGCGGTCGTCGGTGCCGACGAGGACGTTGTCGGGATGCAGGTCGCCGAAGACCACGCCACGTTCGTGGAGGGCGTCGACGGCGCGGCCGACCCGGTCGAGCATCTCCAGCGCCCACGTCGTGTATCCGGCCACCTCGTCCGGCGCCGGATCGGGGTGCGTCAAGGGGTATCGCATCACGAGCACACGCTGCAGCGGGACGCTGTCCACGAACTCGACGACGAGGAAGTGATGGTCGCCGACGGTGAAGTGGTCGTGCACCGCGGGCACACTGTCCAACCCGGACAGCCGTCGCATGATGTCCCGCTCGTGGATGACGCGTTCCACGGCATCCCGGCCGGCGACGTCGAGGCCGGCGAAGGGGCGTCCCTCCTTCAGCAGCACCCGCTCGCCGGTCGTGCGCACCCGGCCCAGGTAGACACCGCCGCCGTTGGAGAACTGCACAACGCTCTCGATCGCGTAGGGCAGCCCGCTCACGGTGACCGCGTTTCGGGCGGCCAGGTGCGGCTCGAGGAACTCCGGCAGCGGCACCCAGGGAGGCGTGGCGAAGACGGGTCCTCGAACGTCGGGAACCAGCTCGCCCAGGTCGTTCTCCAGCGCGAGCACGCGCGCACCCCGGCCGTCGAGGCAGTACCGCGGAGTGAAGCCGCCGTACCGGACGAAGAGCGGCCCGTCGCCGTACCGAAGGTCGCTGAGGATGTACGGGCCTTCGACCCCGGTCATCAGCTCGTCCAGCTCTTTGAGCACGAGCTCGAGTTCCGCCACGTCCCGGGGATAGATCGTCACCAGCTTCCCGCTCGACCCGCGGAATGCCGACTTGGAGTTGAACATCACCATGACCGCGTGACTGCGCAGGAACTTGAACGCCAGTCCGCGCGGCACGCAGTAGTCCCACACTGTCTCCAGCGCCCGCTCGGCGTCCTCGACACGGGACGAGACATGGATCTTCCAGCCTTGCGGTGGCAGCTCGATCTCGCGGGGCGCGTAGCTCATCCAGACGTCCGTGGCCGTGCGTTGCCAGCCCTCCGGAACGCGCCGAGCCGCGACCGCGAAGTCCGCACTTCCGGACGCCGGACGTCCCGGTGTGTCGTAGACGAGCCCGTCGGTCAGGCAGTAGAGCTCATACTGGTCGATCACCGGACATCCCCGTGACCGAGCCGAGTGTCCCGGCCAGCGCCAGGACCCCGGTGGAGGCGTGCGGTCGCGCCGAGGCGGTGGGTGCAGGGGTTCCTGGCATGCCGGCATCGGCGGCGGCGGGCCAGGTGTCGGGTGGCACGGAGCGCACCGGCGTCACGCGCCAGGGCGGCCGGCCGACGGGCGCGTAGAAGAACACGCTCTCGGTACAGAACGTCCCGTCCGCGTCGCCCACCATCGACCGCCCCCTGTGCCTCGCCGTCCGCCTTGTGATCCTGCGGCCGAGGCCCGGTTCCGCTCCAGTGACCAGCGTCATCAAAGGCACGTGATCGATGCACGGCAGGACGATGAGAACGTCACGGTGACGCCGGGACATCCGCATCGCCGGACCACCGACAGGCGCGCCGCCCCGGTCGTCACCGTCGAAAGCGGCAGCGTTCGCCACCGCTAGACCAACCGGACATCCGGCGTGAGTCAATACACTGCGGCCATGCAGTCGATGTGGGACTGGTTCAGCGAGCACGCCTGGGTGCTCGCCTGGGCCGGCACGGCGCTCGTCCTGGGAACCATCGAACTCACTACGCTCGACTTCTTCTTCCTCATGCTGGCCATCGGGGCGGTGAGCGGGGCCGTCGCGGCCGCAACCGGCGCGGAGTTCCTGGTGCAGGTGCTGGTGGCCGTCGCGGTCAGCGTGGCACTGCTCGGCGTCGTCCGCCCGATCGCCAAGAAGCGGCTGCTGAAGCCGCCGCCGTCGTCGTTCGGCGTGGCCGCGCTGGTTGGGCAGAGCGGCGTGGTCATCGAGCGGGTCGACGCCCACAACGGCCTGATCCGGCTGGCCGGAGAGGTGTGGTCGGCGCGTTGCTACGACGGCCGCTCGATCATAGAGGAAGGTGCCACGATCGAGGTTGTCGAGATCCGCGGCGCCACGGCTCTGGTCCTGGAGGAGGGCTGAACCCGCCGGCCGGCGCCTCAGCCGGCCACGACGTAGCCCAGGAGGTCGGCGCGGGTCAGCACGCCCACGGGCTTGCCGTCGTCGACCACCAGCAGCGCGTCGGCCGCGCGCAGCGCCTCGACGGCGGCCGACACCGCCTCGCCCGCCCCGACCGTCGGCAGCGGGTCGGACATGTGCCGCTCGACCCGGTCGGTGAGCGCGGCGGCGCCGGTGAACAGCGCGTCCATGAGGTCGCGCTCGACGACGGAGCCGGCCACCTCCGCGGCCATGACCGGCGGTTCGGCCCGCACGACCGGCATCTGCGAGACGTTGTACTCGCGCAGGATGTGCACGGCGTCGGCGACGGTCTCGGAGGGGTGGGTGTGCACGAGCGCCGGCATCTCGCCGGACTTGACCCGCAGCACGTCGCCGACGGTGACGCCCTCGACGGGCGGCAGGAAGCCGTACGACGTCATCCAGGTGTCGTCGAACACCTTGGAGAGGTAGCCGCGGCCACCGTCGGGCAGCAGCACGACGACGACGTCGTCCGGGCCGGCCCGCTCGGCCACCCGCAGCGCCGCCACGACCGCCAGCCCGCAGGAGCCGCCGACCAGCAGTCCCTCCTCGCGGGCCAGGCGGCGGGTCATGTCGAAGGAGTCCTTGTCGGACACCGCGATGATCTCGTCGCACACCTCGGTGTCGTAGGTCGTGGGCCAGAAATCCTCACCGACGCCCTCGACGAGGTACGGCCGGCCGGTGCCGCCGGAGTAGACCGAGCCCTCGGGGTCGGCGCCGACGATCTTCACCCTGCCGCCGGAGACCTCCTTGAGGTAGCGGCCGACGCCGCTGATGGTGCCACCGGTGCCGATGCCCGCGACGAAGTGGGTGATGCGGCCGTCGGTCTGCTTCCACAGCTCTGGCCCGGTGGTCTCGTAGTGCGACCGCGGGTTGGCCGGGTTGGAGTACTGGTCGGGCTTCCAGGCACCGGGGGTCTCGCGGACCAGCCGGTCGGACACCGAGTAGTAGGAGTCGGGGTCCTCGGGCGCGACCGCCGTCGGGCAGACGACGACCTCGGCGCCATAGGCCTTGAGCACGTTCCGCTTGTCCTCGCTCACCTTGTCGGGGCAGACGAAGATGCAGCGGTAGCCCTTGCGCTGCGCCACCAGCGCCAGCCCGACACCGGTGTTGCCACTCGTGGGCTCGACGATGGTGCCGCCGGGGCCGATGAGGCCGGCCTTCTCGGCGTCCTCGATCATCCGGGTGGCGATGCGGTCCTTCACCGAGCCGCCCGGATTCAGGTACTCGACCTTGGCGAGCACGGTGGCCGGCAGGCTGGAGGCGACGGCGCCCAGGCGGACCAGCGGGGTGTCGCCGATGAGGTCCACGACGCTTTCGTAGTACTCCACGTGTCGACCTTAGCCGAGCGTCCGGTTCGCTAGAGTCGAACGGTGGTCGGCTTGGTCAACGTTCAGATGGCACGTCGTCTCGCTGCGGCCGCCGCGTACGGGGGTGGTGGGCTCAGCCTGCTGGGCGCCGCCGGCTACGGACTGCTGCGGCTGCAGGCGAAGCTGGCCCGCCGCACCATCACCGGCCGCCCGCTCGGGGGCCCGCCCGACCCCGACGGCCTCTACGGCAGCGGCGACGGCACGCCGCTCTCGTTCGTGGTCGCCGGCGACTCCGCGGCAGCCGGCTACGGCGTCGAGACCGCCGAGGAGACGCCGGGCGCGCTGCTCGCCGCCGGGCTGGCCGAGGTGGCGCACCGCCCGGTCGCCCTCACCACCGTCGCGCAGGTCGGCGCGCAGACCGCCGACCTCGCCGACCAGCTCGACCACGCGGAGGCGGCCGCGCCCGACGTCGCGCTGCTGATCATCGGCGGCAACGACATCACCCACCAGGTGAAGCTGACCGAGTCCGTCCGGCTGCTCGACGAAGCCGTGCGCCGGCTGCGCGAGGCCGGCTGCCAGGTGGTCGTCGGCACCTGCCCCGACCTCGGCACGATCCGGCCGATCGGGCAGCCGCTGCGGTGGCTGGCCCGGCGGGCGAGCCGGCAGCTGGCCGCCGCCCAGACGATCGCGGTCGTCGCGGCCGGCGGCCGGACGGTGTCGCTGGGCTCGATCCTCGGGCCGGAGTTCGATGCCGCACCGGGCGAGCTGTTCAGCGAGGACCAGTTCCACCCGTCGTCCGCCGGCTACGCGCACGCGGCCGCCGCGGTCCTGCCGTCGCTGATCGGCGCGCTCGGTCTCTGGGCGCCGGGCGACGAGCTGCCGGAAGCGGTCCGCGGCGACAGCGTCCTGCCGGTCTCCATCGCCGCGGTCGCCGCTGCCGACCACGCCGGCACCGAGGTGGCCGCGGCGACGGTCGGCGGCCGGGCCGGCGGGCCGCGCGGCCCCTGGGCGCAGCTGCGCAACCGCCGCCGGCGGCCGCTCCCGGACGCGCCCGAGCGGGTGTGACCGCAGCCGGGCTGGCCCGGGAATGATGCGGTCGCGTCTGGTTCGCCGCGTGGGCCCGTCCGAGTGGACGTTGGCGGTCTTCGATACGGCGAGCTGTATCGAAGTCGCGGTCCCGGTGTCCACGGTGTGAGATTTCCCGGCGTTCCGGGGGCCACCATGAGGTCTTCTGGAGCTTCACCACGCCTGCAATCGTGTTGAGGCTCGGGTAGTCCTGGTGATGTGCGTGATCGTTGATGATCATCGCTGTCCACAGGCACCAAACGGCGCACCGCACCACGCCAAGCGACCTTCGGCACGCCCCGAATCACGCCAAGCGACCTCGTCGTGTGCCCAGACTCGCGAACGAACGACACGACCCCAGACGAACGGCACACCCGGCGAAATGCACATCGGACACACGTGACGCGTCCCAGAACCCGCGGACGCGCGGGGCTCCCGGTGATGGGCTGCGCTGCCGGGGAGTATCCTGGAGTTACCAGTCGGTAACCAACGGTCGAAGGAGCCCGCCATGCCTGAGGCAGTCATCGTTGCCACCGCGCGGTCGCCGATCGGGCGGGCCTACAAGGGGTCGCTGGTCGACGTGCGGCCCGACGACCTCGCCGTCATGACGATCCAGGCGGCCCTGGACCAGATCCCGGCGCTGGACCCCACCACCATCGACGACATCTACGTCGGCTGCGCGGAGCCGCGCGACGAGCAGGGCGGCAACGTCGCGCGGCGGATCGCCGTCCAGCTCGGGCTCGACGGCGTCCCCGCGGCGACGATCAACCGGTTCTGCGCCTCGTCGGTGCAGACGGCGCGGATGGCGTTCCACGCGATCAGGGCCGGCGAGGGCGACGTCTTCGTGTCCGCCGGCGTCGAGTGCGTCTCGCGCTACGTCGGTTTCGGCGGAGCCGGCGTGGACCCGGTCGAAACGCAGAACCCGGTGTTCGCCGACGCCCAGGCACGCACGGCCCGGTACGCCGCGACGAACGAGACCTGGCACGACCCGCGCGCCGACGGTGAGCTCGCCGACATCTACATCCAGATGGGCCAGACCGCCGAGAACGTCGCCACCGCGGTCGGCGTCACCCGCGCCGACCAAGACGAGTTCGCCGTCCTCTCGCAGGCGCGGGCCGAGCAGGCGATGAAGGACGGCTTCTTCGCCCGCGAGATCGTCCCGATCACCCGGCCCGACGGCCAGGTCGTCGACAGCGACGACAGCCCACGTCCCGGCACCACGCTGGAGAAGCTGGCCGCGCTGCAGCCCGTCTTCCGGCCCGACGGCACCGTCACGGCCGGCAACTGCACGCCGCTCAACGACGGCGCCGCCGCCGTCGTGATCATGTCCGACACCCGCGCCCGCGAGCTCGGGCTCGCTCCGCTCGCGCGCATCGTCGCGACGGCCGCGTCCGCGCTCTCGCCGGAGATCATGGGCCTCGGTCCGGTCGAGGCGTCGCGGCGGGTGCTGGCCCGCGCCGGCATGACCATCGACGACGTCGACCTGGTCGAGATCAACGAGGCGTTCGCCGCGCAGGTGGTCCCGAGCGCGCGGCAGCTCGGCATCGACCACGACAAGCTCAACGTGCACGGCGGGGCCATCGCGCTGGGCCACCCGTTCGGCTCCACCGGCGCGCGGATCATGACGACGCTGGTGAACGGGCTGCGGTCGCGGGACGCGTCGATCGGGCTGGAGACCATGTGTGTCGGCGGCGGTCAGGGGATGGCGATCATCCTCGAGCGGCTCGGCTGACGCCGCGCGGATCGGCCCGGTCCGCAGATGGTCTTGGGGGAAGGGGTTGTGCCGTCCGGAGTCCTGCGGCACAGTCGATGTACGGGAACCTCTATAGCCTTCGGAGGCAGCCATGAGCCTGAATCACTCCGACGAGACCCATCGCAACCTTCTCGCCCGGGTTCCGAGCGTTACCGGACGAGAACTCCCGGAGTGGTTCGAGGCCTTGGAGGCCGGACCGTCCTTCCTGCGCTTCGACGACCGCGTGAGATGGCTCCGCGACGAGCACGGTCTGGCGCACGGCCACGCGACGGCCATCGTGCATGAGGCCGACCTGCGCCGCGCCGCCCGCATGTTCGGCTGACCGGACACCACGACACCTTCCGCGACGGACGACCGCCGACGTCCGTCCGCGTCTGAACGCGGCCCCGGACCGCCGGCACGGACGGACACCAACGAGAACGGCCCGCCCCATGAACCACGGGGCGGGCCGTTTCGTGTGCGCTCAGGCGGTCATTCGCCGCGCAAGATGGCGAGCAGCCGCAGGATCTCGATGTAGAGCCAGACCAGCGTGACCGTGAGGCCGAACGCCGCCGTCCAGGCGAACTTGGCCGGCAGACCGGCCTTGACGCCCTTGTCGATGAAGTCGAAATCGAGGATCAGGCAGAACGACGCCAGGCCGACCGCGAACAGGCCGATCAGCACGCCGAACCAGCCGTCGCGGAAACCGAAGGCGCTGTCGGACGAGCCGAACCACATGAACATCAGGTTGACCAGGCTGAAGATCGCGTAGCCGATCAGCGCGATCATGACGCCGCGCTGGAACTTCGGCGTCACCCGGATCTTCCCGCTGCGGTAGACCAGGAGCGTCGCCGCGAACACGCCGAGCGTGCCGAGGACGGCCTGCGCGACGATGCCGTCGAGCGGCCGGCCGGAGATGGCCGTGTTCTCGAAGTAGTTGCTGATGCCGCCGACGAACAGCCCCTCGAACCCCGCGTACAGCAGGATCAGTGCCGGCGACGGGTTGCGCTTGAACGCGTTGACCAGGCCTAGCACCAGTCCGACGATCAGGCCGATGAACGTCAGGCCCGGGTTCAGCCAGCCGACGACCGCCCCGGCGATCAGCACCGCGAAGGTGATGCCGGTCTTCATGACGACGTCGTCGTACGTCATCCGCCCGGTCTGCACGGGCGTCGCCGACGGAGCGGCATACATGTTCTGCAGTTCTTCAGCGCTCGGCGCGGCGGCGTCATAGGTCGCGTGCCGTCCGTTGAAGCCCTCAGCCCGGCTGAAGATCGGGTTGTTTCCCTGCATCGTTCTCCTCCAACGCCCCACAGCGGGGCGAATCAGGTTCGTAGAACGAGTCTACTGTTCAGCTGCGGTGTGGACGAGACCCGGTCACATTGACGCAAGGGTTCTTGTGTTCGCTGTCGGCGATGCCGGACGCCGGTCTGGGTACTGGCGGGACCATGACGCGTTACGGATACTTCCTCGCCACCGAGGATTGGCCGCCCGACGAGCTGCTCCGCCAGGCGCGGCTCGCCGAGGAGACCGGGTTCGAAGCCCTCTGGATCTCCGACCACTTCCACCCCTGGACCGACGAGCAGGGTCAGGCGCCGTTCGTGTGGACGGTGCTCGGCGCGCTGGCGCGCGAGACATCGCTGCCGATCACGACCGCCGTCACCTGCCCGACGCTGCGCATCCATCCGGCGATCGTCGCGCAGGCCGCGGCGACGACGGCCGTCATGGCGCCGGGCCGGTTCACACTCGGCGTCGGCACTGGTGAGGCGCTGAACGAGCAGGTCACCGGGGCGCCGTGGCCGCTGGCGGACCAACGGCTGGACATGCTCGAGGAGGCGATCGAGATCATGCGTGCGCTCTGGACCGGCGAGGTGGTCACCCACCGTGGCCCGTACTACGACGTCGAGCACGCCCGGCTCTACACCGTCCCCGACGAGCCGCCGAAGGTCTACCTGTCCGGCTTCGGGCCGGATGCGGCCGACCTGGCCGGCCGCATCGCCGACGGCTTCATCTCCACGTCGCCGGACGCGGAGATGGCGCGACGGTTCGAGGCGGCGGGTGGCGCCGGCAAGCCGAAGCAGGCCGGCGCGAAGGTGTGCTTCGCCCCCAGCGCGGACGACGGCCTCGACATCGTGCTGCGCCACTGGCCGAACCAGGGTCTCCCGGGCGAGCTGCCCCAGGTCCTGCGGACGCCGGAGCACATCATGCAGGCCTCCACGCTGGTCACCCGCGAGACGCTGGCCGGCTCCGTCGCCTGCGGCCCGGACGCCGACGAGCACCGGAAGTTCCTGACGTCGTACGTCGATGCCGGTTTCGACGAGGTCTACGTGAACCAGATCGGACCGGATCAGGACGGCTTCTTCGGCTTCTACCGCGACGAGGTGCTGCCCGCACTGCGGTCCACGTGACGGTCATCGTACGGCCGCGCACTGGACAGGTTGACACAAGGCATGAATCCGGACTTTCCGCTACCCTGAGCGCGCGGTCGGCGTGCAGGTCCGACGCTCACGGGGGAAGGCGGAGGTCGCCATGTCGTATCCAGGATCGCCCACGGACCCCGGCGAGCACGAGCCGGCTGAGGGCTCCGGCCCGGTGCCGCCGGTGCCGCCACCGCCGCCCGGCACTCCGTACCCGGCCGCGCCCGATCCGGCCACCCAGCCGCTGGACTACGCCGACGACGCCGCCGCGGAGCCGGCCATCGTGCCGCGCAAGCGCCGGGGGCTGCTCGCCGGTGGCATCGCCGCGGCCGTGCTGCTGGTCGTGCCAGGCGCGGTCTTCGCCTGGCAGGCGCTCGACGGCGGCGGCGCGCAGCCGCACGACGTGCTCCCGGCCGACGCCATCGGCTACGTCCGGCTCGACCTCGACCCGTCCGCCGGGCAGAAGATCGAGGCGTTCCGGTTCCTGCAGAACTTCCCGCTGTTCACCGAGGCCACCGGTATCACCGACGAGGACGTCGACCTGCGCGAGCGGTTCGTCGACGAGCTGGCCGACGCCACCGGCTGCGACATCGACTTCGCCGACGACGTCGAGCCGTGGGTCGGCGAGCGCGTCGGCGCGGCCATGACCCCGCCCTCGGCCGACAGCGGTGAGCCGGGCTACGTGGTCGCCCTGCAGGCCGGCGACGAGGAGGCCGCCACCGCGGCGATCGACCGCGTCCTCGGCTGCGGCGGCGCCGACGCCGAGTCCGGCGGCCTCGGCCGCGCCTACGTCGACGGCTACCTGTTGGTCACCGACACCCAGGAGAACGCCGACGCCTACGCGGAGGCCGCGGCCGACTCGTCGCTGGCCGACAACCCCGAGTTCGCCGACGCTATGGAGCAGCTGGGCGAGCAGGGCATCGCGTCGGCGTGGTTCTCCGGCGCCGCCATGTTCGACACGTTCGACGGCTCGGCGAGCGCGTTCGGCATCGGCGCCGGCGCCTCGGGCAACGACCTGCCGTCGCTGGAAGAGGTGCGCGAGCTGATCGACGAGACCTACCGCAGCGTCGCGGTGTCCGTCCGCTTCGACGACCGGTACGCCGAGCTGGCCGGCGTCGTCACCGGCAGCTCGTACCACGCCCTCGACGGCGGCGGCGTCGACGCCGACGTGCCCGACGACACCACGCTCTTCGTCGGCTCGCGCGACGCCGGCCAGTACCTGCGCGACAACTGGGACGCCATGCTGGAGTCGATCCCCGACGGCGCGGAGATGCTGGCCGAGCTCGAGGCGCAGACCGGCCTCGTCCTGCCCGACGACCTCGCCACCGTGCTCGGCGAGAACCTCGTCGTCGCCGTCGACGCGAGCGATCTCGACGTCGAGGCGTTCTCCGAGTACGGCGACTTCTCCTCCATCGACGTCGGCGCCCGCGTCGTCACCGATCCCGGCGCGTTCGCCGATCTGTGGGAGCGCGTTCAGGGCCTGGCCGCCGACGCCGGCGCCTCGCTGGACGGCCTGCCGCTGGAGACGACCGACGACGGCTACGTGCTCGCCACCTCCGAGGACTACGCGGCAGCACTGCTCGAGGGCGGCGGCCTGGCCGACACCGACGTCTACCGCACTGCGGTGGCCGACGCCGCCGACGCCGACTCCGTCTTCTTCCTCAACTTCGACGCCGTCGAGCAGCACGTCCTCGACGCGGCCGGCGGGTCGCTCGGAGAGGCCGAGACGCGCTCGATCGAGGCGCTGCAGGCGGTCGGCATGGCGATGCAGATCGAGGACGGACGGATGGAGCTGAGCCTGCGGGTCACCACCGACTGACGGCTCGCTCGGGCGTTGCCGGTGCCCGGCAATGGGGGCCTTCGGGAGGGACAACACGGCACACCCCATTGCCGGGCACGATCAGTGGGCGCCGGCTACGACATGGCGCCGACCCGCCAGGCGCGGTCGATCTCCTGCCGGACGGAGTTGCCGGCGGCGTCGGCGACCGTCACCCGCAGCGACGCGAACCCGTCGCCGGCCGCTGGGACGCTCGCCCGCAGCCCGCCGTCGCCCGACGGTGTGACCGGCGTCGGCTGCCAGGTGGCACCGTCGTCGAAGGAGACTTCGGCGGTGGCCGTGAACCCGCCCGGCCCGGCCGCACCCGCCGGGTAGGACGGGCGCAGTTCCAGCGGGTACGACGCGCCGGCGGGGACCTCGTTGTACAGCCCGGTCTCCAGGTCGTAGGCCAGTTGGATCAGCGGCAGCACCTCGCGGTCCACCGCCGGCCGCGCGGACCGGAAACCCCACGTCGTCGCGGTGTGCGTCCACAGGTCGGAGAAGTTGCCCCGCCCGGCCGTCGTCTCCAGCGACAGCTCGAAGTCCGCCGCCGCGCCCGGCACGGTGAACTGCGCCTCTGACCAGGACGACCGGCCCACCTCGACGCCGTCGCGGCGCAGGACCAGCTCCGACGAGTCGCCCAGCTGCTGCTGGATGAAGCCGTACGTCGACGGGCCGTAGAGGTACTGCGGCAGCGAGACCCGGATCGCGTCGCGGAACCGCGCCGCGGGCAGGCCGTACTCCTCCGAGCCGGTCAGCGCCGGCATCCCCGGGGCGACCAGCGGACCCCACCACACCTGCTCGGTGCTGCTGCCCGCGGCGTACGGCTCGATGCCCGACCACGTCCAGTACATGTTGGCGAACTCCGGGTGCGGCTGGGCGAACCGCTGCCACTCGACGTCGTCGGCGCTCAGGTACTCGGTGCGGTGAACCGGCCCATTGCGGATGATCGACATGCTCGAGCCGAGGCTCGAGGCGCCGGTGAACGGGATCCAGGACTCCCGCCGGCCCATCCGCTCTGACGCCTGCCGGTAGTCGGCCTCGACGACGGCGAGGTCGTCCGGGTCGGCGGCGTAGGTGACGCCGCCGGGCAGGCCGTCCTCGGTGAACGCGAGGTGGTAGCTGTACTCGGAGTCGCGCCGGCCGGTGAGGTCCAGCTCCAGGCCCGGGTCGGCCGCCAGCTCGGCCCGCAGCCGCTCGCCGGTCGCCCGGTCGACGGTGAAGGTGGGCAGCGTGGCGCCCCAGAAGAACTGCGACCACTCCTCGTCGGCGTCGTTGGCCATGAGCAGCAGCGCCGCACCGGCCTCCGTCGCCAGCCGCAGCTGCTCCTGCGGCCCTTCCCAGTCCCCGTGCCGGCTCACCAGTACCGCCTTGCCGGCGACGCCTGCGGCGGCGAACTCGGCGGCGGTGCCGGTGCCGACGTCGACCAGCGGCAGCGCGTCCTGGCCGGCATACACCGTCGGCGCCGATGCCAGGCGTGGCGACGGCAGCAGCCGCTCACCCGCGGCGGTCAGCTCCAGCAGCGGCTGGGCCAGCTGCCACGTCGTGGAGAACTCGAACGTGCCGGACTTCGGCCGGCGGCTGGGGAGCGTGTAGAGGTCCGCGCCGTCGAAGCCCTGAGCGACGATCATCCGGATCGACTGCTCGCCGACCGTGCGCTCCCACACGGCGTCGAACCCGGTCTCGTCGGCCTCGCGCGGCGTCGTCACCCGGACCTGCTCGGCGTCGCGCGCGTCGTAGGTCAGCGTCACGTCGTCGTCGATGCGCAGGTCGGGCTCGGCGGCCAGCGCGAAGCTCGCGACGGTGTCGCGGCCGGCGGTCTCGATCGTCGTCACGACGGTGTAGGTGCCCTCCGGGACCTCGGCGGTCGCGCTGCCGCCGGAGACGAACGCCCGTGTCCACTCGCCGGTCTCGGTGTTCCAGAGGTCCACCTTGCCGCCGGCCGGCTCGCCGTCGCGGCCCACGGTGGACACGGTGACGGTGTGCAGCGGCCGCTCCACGGTGAACGTGGTGACGCTGTGGATCGCGGAGTCGCGGTCGCGCGGGTTCTGCGCCACGATGCGCCCGCTGTAGCTGCCGCCGGTGCTCGCCTCGGCGGACACCTCGACCCGGGTGCTGGCGCTGCCGCCGGGCGGGATGCTCAGGACGGGGTTGCGCACCCGCATCGAGGGCCGACCCTGGCTCCCGCCGGGACGAGTCACGTCCGCGGTGATTCGCAGCGTGACCCGCCGGTCGGTCGGGTTGTGGTAGGTCAGCGTCCGACCGACGACTGGAGCGTCCTTCGCCAGCTGCCCGAAGTCGACGACGCCCTGGTCGACAGTGACCGTCTCACCCACCGCGGCCGCGACGTCGACCCGTCCGGCGCCCTGGAACGACACCGGCTCGTCCAGCGGCGTGCTCGACGTGATCAGCCGCTGCTTGAGCTGCTCGTCGTCCCAGTCCGGGTGTTGCTGGGCCAGGATCGCGGCCGCGCCGGCGACGTGCGGCGTCGCCATCGAGGTGCCGTTGAGCGAGGTGTAGTGCTCGTCCAGCAGGCTACCCAGCGACGTGCCGGCGGCGCGAGCCGCGACGATGCCGACGCCCGGCGCGACCACCTCGGGCTTGACGGCGCCGTCGCCGATCCGCGGACCGCGCGACGAGAACGCCGCTGCCTGGTTCTGCTTGTCGACGGCGCCGACGGTGAGCGCCGCGTTCGCCGCCCCCGGCGAGCCGACCGTGCCCTCGGCGGGGCCGGTGTTGCCGGCGGCGATGACGAACAGCGTGTCGGACTCCGCGCTGAGGCGGTCGACGGCCAGGCTCATCGGGTCGGTCCCGTCGCTGGCCCAGTCGGTGCCCAGGCTCATGCTGACGACGTCGGCGCCCTGGGCGACCGCCCACTCCATGCCGGCGATGATCCAGTCCTCGTAGCCGGAGCCGTCGTCGCCCAGCACCTTGCCGATCAGCAGGTCGGCGCCCGGCGCGACGCCCCGGTGGGTGCCGCCGGACGCGGCGCCGGTACCCGCGACGGTCGCCGCGACGTGGGTGCCGTGGCCCTGGCGGTCGACCGCGACCTGGCCCTCGGGGTCGGCGTCCTCGGTGAAGTTGCGCGCGCCGGCGACCTGGCCGGCGAGGTCCGGGTGCGTGGGGTCCCAGCCGGTGTCGAGGACGGCGACGGTGCTGCCGGTGCCGTCGAGGCCCTGCTCCCACGCCTCCGGCGCGCCGATCTGCGGCACCGACTCGGCCAGCGTCGCCTCGACCCGGCCGTTGAGCCAGACCCGGCCGATCGTGCCGGCGCGCACGTCGTCCCAGACGGAGCGTAGCTCGTCCTTCGCGGCGGTGACGGCCAGCGCGCCGATGCTCGGCAGCGACCGCTCGGCCCGAGTGCCCGAGGGCGCCTCTGGCACGCTGCGGATCCCGGGACCGCCGGGCGCGGACACCAGCAGCGGCAGGTCCGCCCGGGCGAGGTCGTGGTAGCCGGACTCGGCGAGGTGGGTGAGGTCGAACAGCCGCTCGTCCAGCACGCCGGACTGCACGTACGGCACCGCCTCGTCCGGCAGCGCCAGCAGGTGACCGTCGCGCTCGACGAACGCCGGCGGCCGGCCGCTGGGGGTCGTCTCGGCCCACGCCGCCTGCCGGCCGTCCGGCGCGACGTGCAGGACCACGACGTCGCCGGTGAGCAGCGTCAGCTGGTAGGTGCGCCCGGTGGCGGCCGATCCCGTGGCCGGGACCGCCGCGCCTGCCGCGTCAGCCGATGGCCCGGCGGCGGGCGCCGTCCCACCGGCACCGATCAGCAGGGCGGTGGCCACGGCCGGGACGAGCAGCCGGGCCCGGATGCGATGCCAGGACAGGATCGTGCGGGGCATGGGACCTCGTCTCCTCGGGCCGCGGCCCCGCCGCCCGACGGGGGTTGGCGGGCGGCGGGGTATCCGCGGCGGGGGATCGCCGTGTGTTCACCGTCCCGTACCGCGCCGTCCGTTGCGATTGGGCGAATCACCCATTTATGCCCGGGCGCGGCCTCAGAGCGGTTCCCAGCGCTCGCTGTCGGCGGGTTCCGGTTCGTCGGCGGGCACGTCGTCGGCAGCGTCGTCGGGCTGGGGCAGGTCGGTCACGTGCATGAGATCACCGTCGGTCACCCCGGTGCCGTTCGCGAGTGGGCAGATCACCCAATGAATGCGGCGTCGTCACCGGCGGTGTCGGAGGCGACCGCCACCGCGAGCGCCGTCCGGGATCCGACGCCGAGCTTGCGCATGGCGGCGCTGAGGTGCCGGTCGACGGTGCGCGGCGACAGGAACAGCGCCTCGGCGACCTGCCGGTTGGTCAGGCCCTGCGCGACCAGCCGGGCGACCTCCTGCTCGCGCGGCGACAGCCGGTCGCCGTAGCCGCGGCGGCCGCCACGCCACGCGCGGGCGACGTCGACGCCGTGCGCGCGCAGCACCTGGGCGACGCGGTCGGCGTCCCACCAGGCGCCGAGGTCGCGCAACCTCCGCTGCACCGTGTCGAGCAGCTCCAGCGCGGCGGCGTCGGGCAGCAGCGCCAGTGCCTGCCGCTCCAGCGCGAGCAGCTCCTGGTAGGGACGGGGCAGCTCGGCCCACGCCGCGGCGGCCGCGCCGAACAGCTCGGCCGCGCGCTCGCCGGAACCCGCCACGATCCCCCGGCAGACCAGCAGCGCCGCCTGCGGAGCCGGCGCCGCACGATCGCCCAGCCCGGCGGCGAACCGCTCGGCCAGCTCCGCCGCCTCGTCCCCGCGCTCGGCCCGCACCAGCGCGTCGACGTGCACGGGCGCCAGCTCGGTCGCCCACAGCCAGATCCCCTTGCGCAGCACCATCGTCATGCCAGGCTCGGTGATCCGCAGCGCGTCGGCGACGGCGTCGTCGGCGAGGAAGAGCCGGCCGAGCGCGCCGGCCGGCCCGGTCTGCACGTCGACCAGCCCGCGCCGCACCGCCTCGGCGACCACCACCCGGAACTGGTCGGCGGCGTCGTCGCGGCGGCCGGCGGCGAGGTCGAGCAGGCCGAGGATCATCCGCGCCTCGAGCAGCGCCTCCGGCAGCGTGTCAGCGGACCCGGCCAGCTCAGTGACGCGGTCGGCCAGCCCGTCCCACGCGCCGCCGTGCCAGTCGAGGTTGGCGCGGGTGATCAGCGCCGAGTTCACCAGCCGCTGGTAGCCGGTCGCGGCGAGTAGGTCGACGGCGCCGTCCAGCTGCCGCCGGGCGACCGCGTCGCGACCCCAGCCGATGGCGGTGTGCCCGACGTTCATCCGGCACCGGCCCAGCTGCCGGCGCTCGAACAGGCTGTCCGCGGCGGCGTCGATCTCCTCGGCCGCGGCCCAGCCGGCCTCGTCGCCCATCATCAGCAGCGCGCTGGCGCGGTCGACCGCAAGCCAGGTCTGCTCCTCGGCCGGGACCTGCGGAAACAGCGCCGTGGCGCGGTCGAGCCAGTCGCGGTGCCGGCCGACCGGCCAGACCTGCCCCCGCGGGTGCGACAGCGAGATCATCGCCCGCACCGCCAGCTGCGGCCGGGCGGCCAGCTCGCCGGCGGCGGCCTCGACCTGCTCGATGCCGGTGTCGAAGTCGCCCAGCTGCAGCCACAGCCGCCCGAGCAGCAGCCGGATCTCGCCGCGCCGGTCGGCCGGCAGCTCCGGACGGTCCAGCGCGGCGGCCAGCGTGGCGGCCACCACCACCGCCAGCTCACCGAGCGCGGCGACGCCCCAGGTGGCGGCCTGGCCGAGTTTGTGCGCCAGCCGGGCCTCCCGGTCCGGCGGATGCGTGGCGGCGGTCAGCAGGTCGTTCAGCAGGACGACGGCGGCGCGGTCCTCGCCGGACTCCAGCGCGAGGTCCGCGGCGGCCTCGGTGTGCCGGCTCCAGGCGGCGACGTCGCCGGCCTCGCGGAAGTGCCGGCTCAGGCGCAGCACCGGCGGCGTCGGCAGCTCCTGCAGCGCCGCGGCGGCCTGACCGTGCAGCAGCCGCCGCTCGGACACCGGCAGCGCCTCCTCCATCGCCCGCGACGCCAGCACGTGCCGGCAGACGAACCGGCCCGGCGCGGCCTCGCGCAGCAGCCCTGACGTCAGCGCCGCGGCCAGCCCCTGCCTGGCGTCGTCGCCGCCCAGCCCCGCGACCCGGGCGAGCAGGTCGCCGTCGGCGGGCTCGACCAGCACGGCGGCCGCCTCGAGGATCCGGCGGGCCGGCGGCGGCAGCCGGTCGACCCGCTCGAGGACGGAGTCGCGCACCGTCGGCGGCACCTGCAGCTCGTCGACCGCGCGGCGGGACCACTCACCACCGCGCCGGACGATGTCGCCGCGGTCGCGCAGCAGCGACAGGCTCTCCTCCAGCGCGAGCGGCACGCCCTCGGTGCGGCGATGCAGGAACGAGACGAACTCCGCCGAGATGTCGTCGGTGGCGAACATGGATGCGACCAAGGCGGTCGTCTCCCCGACCGTCAAGGGCTCCAGCGCCAGCTCCACGCGGCGCAGGCCGGCCGGCGGCCGAGCGGTCAGCCGCAGCAGCGGCGACGCGGCCGGCACGTCGGTACCGCGATAGGTGACAACGAGGCTGAGGTCGTGCTTGGTGGCGCCGATGAGAAGCGGCAGGAACTCCAGCGTCGCGGCGTCGGCCCAGTGCGCGTCCTCGAGTACCAGCACCTTGATGCCGGACCGCTCGACCAGCTCGGCCAGTGCCCGGAACAGCCGGTGCCGCGTCGAGCTGGGGTCCTCCAGCGGCTCCAGCGCGGCCGGCAGGTGCTCGGCCCACTCCGGGAACAGCGGCCGCAGCGCGCCCGCCAGCGGGCTCAGCGGCACGCCGTCGACCGGCAGCCGATGCAGCGCGTCGACCAGCGGCCCCAGCGGGAACGGCTCGGCCAGCGGCGGGCAGGCCGCCACCAGCGTCGTCGCGGGGTCCAGGGCGCGCAGCGCCTCCTGCACCAGGCGGGTCTTGCCGATGCCCGCTTCACCTTCGACCAGCACGAACGCGGGCCGGCCGGGTGCGGCCAGGGCGTCGGCGACGGCGGACAGCTCGCGCTCGCGGCCCACGAACGCGGCGGCGTGCGCGGCGGCATCGGCATGCTGACCTACCACCGATCCTCCCGCCGCCGGCCATCGCTGCTCGTCCGCCCCACCGCTTCGGGTCAGCGTAGAGCAGCAGCGAACATGTGCGGCGCCGGGTCACCGCGCGCTGACGAGATCCCGCACCACCGCGGCGACGGCCGCCGGCCGGCGGTGCCGCGTCACGTGCCCGGCTGCGGCGATCTCCACGTCAGGTGGTACCGGTGCGATACGCCGAGTCCCGGCACGCAGACCACCTCGGCGGCGTCGGGTGGGCCAAGCACCGCCGCTTGCATCCACCGTCCGCCGACGGCGGTGTACTCGTGCCCGCTCCATCGCATGCCGAGGGGATACCCGGGTACGGGGACCGGCATGACCGAGAACACCGGGCCCGACGACCTCGACCGCGACGACCAGGACGCCGAGCCGACGAAGAACGCGCCCGACGAGGGCCGCCCCGACCTCACCGCCCTCTCCGACGACGAGGACGAGGACGAGCAGTGATCGACGGCGGTCCGCCGGGACCACACGCGGCGAGGGGCCGGCACATGCGTGCCGGCCCCTCGTCGTTTTCAGTTGTGTGCGGCAGGTGTGACCTGCCGCCGCATCAGAGTGCGCGGACGCGCGTGGCCTGCGGGCCCTTGGGGCCCTGCGCCAGCTCGAACTCCACGCTCTGGTTCTCCTCGAGGCTGCGGAAGCCCGCGCCGTCGATCTCGGAGTAGTGGACGAACACATCCGGTCCGTCCTCGCGGGCGATGAAGCCGAAGCCCTTCTCCGCGTTGAACCACTTGACAGTGCCCTGAGTCATTTCTGCTCCTCACAGGGGCTGGATACGGGCGCCGCACCATGCGGTTCGCCCTGGCCGGTTCTAGACGACGCAACTTCTCCAGCAGACCTGAAGGCAAGCAGCGCGCCCGCAACAAAAGTCCTTGCGAGCGTGCGGACACACGAACACAAAAATCACGACCGCTACGTATAACCCGGTCACCGCCCAATCCATTCCCGCCCGCCGCCGGGGCTCTGATCGTCGTGAGTGGTTTCATGTCTCAAGAGGACTTGCAGGAGGGGGGCGCGTGACCGAGCAGATACCAGCGAGCGGCGCGCTAGGCCGCAGCGTCAACACCGTCTCCGGCGCCAGCCGCGGGGAGGCGCTCGAGTTCGCCGACGCGCTCATGGCGTTCCTGTCGGCGTCGCGGCGCACCCGCGGCCGGCTGCAGCCGCTGTTCGACGACATCACCGTCCCGCAACTGGTGCTGCTCGACGCTATCCAGGAGTGCGGCCGCGACGGTGTCGGCGCGGTCGCGGCGCTGACCGGCCTGAGCCAGCCGACGGTCACTCGCAGCGCCGGCGCGCTGGTCCGCGACGGCCTGGTCCGCTACAGCCAGGTGGACGGCGACGGCCGGCGCCGGGTGCTCGAGCTCACCGAACGCGGCAGCACCGTACTCGCTGCCAAACGCGCGGTCGTCGCCGGTCACATCGCGGGTGCCTGGGACAACCTCTCCCCCGCCGAGCAGGACCTGGTGGTCCCGCTGCTGCGCCACCTCACCGAGCTCGTCGACAAGCTGTTCTGAGCCCGGCGGACCTCACAGCGGCCCCTCCCGGGCTGGTCTGTCGGTGCGGCGTGTTGACACGAACGCCAACTGTTGGCGCTGGTGTCAACACGCTCGGCTTATCATCGGCCGGTCTGACTGGCCACGAAGCTGTTCCTGCTATATAAATCGGCGTAGCCTCGAAGTGACGAGCCGTCCACTCTGGGTAAGACGAACGGTGAGTACCGCAGCCGCAATGACGCGGAGGTGAGCAACGTGAGCTACGGGTCGGCACACCTCATGCAAGCGATACTCGACGGGTTGCGCTACGTCTTGTGGGTCATGGTCAGCGGGTTCGCCGTGGTCGGCGCCGCGTTCTACGGCGGTGCCGGAGTGGCCGCCGTCTGGCAGAAGGCGGGTCCGCCCGCGCGCCGGTGCAACGACGAGGTCGCCCGCGAGGCCGCCGAAGGCATCGCCGAGATCGAGGCCTTCCTGGCCGAGCAGGAGCCCCACATCGAGCCGCCGGAACCACCGCCGGCGCCACGCCGGAAGCTCCCACCCGCGTCGGGTGAGGCCGTCTGATGCGACGATGCGGCCATGACGGAGGAATACCGGTTCTACGGTGACCTCGCCGACTGGTGGCCGCTGATCTCGCCGCCCGGCGAGTACGCCGACGAGGCCGCGCTCGCCGCCACCGCGCTGGAATCCGCCAGCGTCCCCGTCCGCGACGTGCTCGAGCTCGGCAGCGGCGGCGGGCACAACGCGGTCCACCTCAAGCACCGGTTCGCGCTGACGCTGGTGGACCTGTCGCCGCGGATGCTCGAGGTGTCGCGCCGGCTCAACCCGGAGTGCGAGCACGTCGAGGGCGACATGCGCGAGCTGCGCCTGGACCGCATGTTCGACGCGGTGTTCGTGCACGACGCCGTCGACTACATGCTCACCGAGGGCGACCTGGGCCGGACGGTCTCGACGGCGTTCGCACACTGCCGGCCGGGCGGTGCCGCGGTGTTCCTCCCCGACCACACCGCCGAGACGTTCGAGGAGAGCACCGAGCACGGCGGTGCCGACGCCGACGACGGGCGCGGCGCCCGGTTCCTCGGCTGGACCTGGGACCCGGACCCGGACGACACCTGGGTGCGGACGGAATACGTGCTGTTGCTGCGCGAGCAGGACGGCAGCACCGAGACGGTCCACGAGACGCACCGCACCGGCATCTTCAGCCGCGACGTCTGGCACCGGCTGCTGAGTGGCGCCGGGTTCGAGCCGATGGTGCTGACCCGCAGCGACGGGCCGGACGACGCGCCGCGCGACCTGTTCATCGCGCATCGTCCGGCCTGACCAGCGCGTCCGCCGTCACGACCGGGCGGCCGGCGCGATGTTGTGGTTGAGGTGGAAGCCGTTCTCCGGGTCGTAGGCGGTCTTCACCGCGGTCAGCCGGTCCAGCTTCGCCGGCCGGTAGGCACGGCGCACACCGGCGGCGCCCTCGTCACTGAGCGCGTTGACGTACGCGCCGCTGGCGAACGGCTCGATCGAGGCGGCGGTCCGGCGGGCGAGAGTCATCCGCTCGGCGTCCTCGGCGGCGTCGCTCCACCGCGCGGCGGCGACGTACTCGAAGGCGGCGTCGCGCTGGCTGAACGCGGAGTCGTCGTCGGGCACGTCGGCGATGGCGCCGCCGTAGGCCTGCAGGCTGATCCCCATGTCGACGTCGCCGTGCTCTACCATCGCGTCGATCGCCTCGTCGGGCAGCCCGCGCACGTAGTGGCCCTTCCAGTAGCGGCGGTACGCGTGCCCCTCCGGGCTGTCCTCGCGGGTCTGCAGCTCGACGTAGGACAGCTCGCCGACGTTCTCTGTCACCGGCACGCCCAGGGAGCGCAGGTGCGGCAGCAGGTCGGCCGCCTGCTCCGTCGGGCCGGCCCACACGTATCCGACGGTGAGCAGCCCGCGGCCCAGCGCGGCGGCGAAGGTGGCCTGCCGAGGCGCGTCGGCGCTGAGGTCGCGCCAGCCGCGCAGCACCGCGGCGGCCCGCTCCAGCGGGTAGGTCAGCTCGGCGACATAGGCGCGGGTGCCGACCGGATGCAGCTGGAACTCGAACTCGGTGACGATGCCGAAGTTGCCGCCGCCGCCACGCAACCCCCAGAACAGGTCCGGGTGCTCGTCGCGGCTGACCCGCAGCCGCTCGCCGTCCGCCGTCACCAGCTCGTAGGACACGACGTTGTCGCAGGTCAGGCCGTACTGGCGGGCCAGCCAGCCCATGCCGCCGCCTAGTGTGAGGCCGCCGACGCCGGTGTGCGACACGTTGCCGGCGGTGGTGGCCAGGCCGTGTCGCTGCGCCGCGACGTCCAGCGCGCCGAGCAGCGCGCCGCCCTGCACCAGGGCCCGCCGCGTTGCCGGGTCGACGGACACCCCGCCCATCGGGGTGAGGTCGATCATCAGGCCGTCCTCGGGCACGGAGATCCCCAGCACGCTGTGCCCGCCGCAGCGGACGCCGATCTCCAGGCCGAGCTCGCGGGCCAGGCGGACGGCGGCCACGACGTCGTCCGGGCCGGCACAGCGGACGATCATCCGCGGCCGGCGGTCGACCATGGCGTTCCAGACCGCGCGGGCGTGGTCGTAATGCTGGTCGCCCGGCAGGACCAGCCGGTCCCCGAGCTGCTCGCGAAGGCGTGTCGTCGTCATGTGCCGAGCATCACAGTGACCGGTTCCCGCGATAAGGTCCAATGGCATGGCGGGACCCCGGACCAATTCCACCGCCGAGAGTCTGCTGGTGACGCTGGACCGGGACGGTGGCGAGCCGCTGCACCGGCAGCTCGCGGCGGCTGTGCGCGACGGCGTCCGGTCCGGCCGGCTGCGCCGCGGCACCACTCTCCCGCCCACCCGCCGCCTGGCCAGTGAGCTCGGCGTGTCCCGCGGCGTCGTCGTCGAGGCGTACCAGCAACTGGTCGCCGAGGGCTATCTGACCAGCCGGACCGGCGGGTACACCGAGGTTGCGGCGGCACCGGCAGCACAACCCGCGCCGGCCGCACCGCCCACCCGGCTTGAGCCCGCCATCGACTTCGGCTACGGCCGCTACGACGTCGCGAACTTCCCGCGGGTCGCGTGGCTGCGGTCGATCCGCCGGGCCTACGCCCAGGCGCCGAACGAACGGTTCGGGTACCTGACCGGCCGCGGCACACCGGAACTGCGTGAGGCGCTGACCGACTACCTCAATCGGGTCAGGGGCACCGCCGCCGCCCCGGACGCCGTCGTGGTCTGCAACGGCTACGCGCAGGGGATCGCCCTGCTCGTCCAGGTGCTGACCGCCCGCGGCGCCCGCCGCATCGCCGTCGAGGACCCGTCGGCCGACGACGACCTGCGGCCGCTCGCCGCCGCGGCCGGGCTCGAGGTGGTCGGCGTACCGGTCGACGACGACGGCCTGCGCACCGACCTGCTCGGCAGGATCGACGCCGACGCGCTCGTCCTGACGCCGTCGCACCAGTGGCCGACCGGTGCGGTGCTGACGGCGTCGCGCCGGGCCGCGGTGCTGCGGTGGGCGGCCGAGCGGGGCGCGGTAGTCGTCGAGGACGACTACGACGCCGAGTACCGCTACGACCGCGCGCCGGTGGGCGCCATGCAGGGACTGGCGCCCGACCTCGTCGTCTACGCGGGGACGGCCAGCAAGACGCTCGCGCCCGGGCTCCGGCTCGGCTGGCTGGTGCTGCCCCGGTCCCTGGTCGACGACGTCGCCGCCGCGAAGCTGGTGGCCGATCGCGGCTCGCCGGTGCTCGACCAGCTGACGTTCGCCGACTTCCTGACGCACGGCGAATTCGACCGGCACCTGCGGCGGATGCGGCCGGTCTACCGGCGCCGGCGTGACGTACTGCTGGACTCGCTCGCCGCCCGGCTGCCGGAGCTGGAGGCCGCGGGCATCTCGGCCGGGCTGCACCTGGTCGCTTGGCTGCCGGCCGACGTCGACGAGGCATCGGTGGTGGCCGCGGCGGCCCGCCGCGGCGTGCGGGTGAACGGCGTGACGCCCTACCGCATTTCTCCGGCCGAACGAGGCGGATTGATCTTCGGATATTCGGCCCTGAACGAACGCGCAGTCGCGGACGGAGTCGCGAGGCTGGCCGCCGCGTATGCCGACATTCGCCGGGTTTGACCGCCAGTACCGCGGACCAGTTCGCGCGACCCGCCGTCCGTCACCGCCGCCGCACGGAAGACGCGCTGGTCGACGCCCCGTGGCCGCGATCTTCTGGATCCAGATGCGCGGAGGGGGGTCGATGCGTTAGTGTTGTTGCACGAGCCACCCTGCCGTTTTGCCCCCCAAATTGGCAGGGTGGCCCTTTCTTTGCCCGGAGCATTTCTCCGCCCCCGCAAACCTGCCTTCGCCGTGATTTCTGTCACAGCATTTGCGATCTTTCCGCTACCGTCCTCACTTTGTCGTTTCGTCACCCGGCCGGCTCGCCTGTCTGGCGCCAGTGCGCTATCCTGTGAACCACCGACATAGTGAAGGCGCATCACGAAATGCCGAGCCCGCAGAAACACACCGAGGCCCTCGGCCGGGTCCTCGAGCTGGTCGTCGTCCTCAGCGACGACATGACCCGCTCGCTGGCTGCCCAGGGGCTCACCAATGCCCGGGCGCACCTGCTCTGGGAGCTGCACCGCCGCGGCCCGTCGACCCAGCGTGTGCTCGCCGACGCCCTGCGTGTCAGCCCGCGCAACATCACCGGCCTGGTCGACGCACTGGTCGCCACCGGCTTTGTCACCCGTGAGCCGCATCCCACCGACCGCCGGGCCACCCTGGTCTCGTTCACCGAGCACGGCGCTGCCGTCACCGCCGCCATGGAGCACGACCAGCACGAGTTCGCCCGCATCCTCTTCGCCGACATGCCCGACGACCGATTCGCCGCGCTGGTCGACGGCCTCGACGACCTGCTGGCGCGGCTGCGCGCCCACGGCGTGTCGATCGACGCGAGCCGCGAGGCCACCGACCCCGAGAGCGAGGCCGGCCGATGACCGAGACCACCGAGCCCCGCGGCGCGTCCCTGTTCCAGAAGGCCGCCGCCTACGAGTCGGGCGTGTGGCGCAGCCTGTACGTCTGGCTGGCCCGGCGCCCGCGGGTGCCCGAGCCCGGCGCCACGCCGTTCGGCTACGTCGAGCCGGTCTCGCTGATCATCTGGGTGTTCATCATCGGGTCGGCGATCGAGGTGGTGGTGGTCCACTTCATCATCCCGTGGCCGGTCGTGCAGATCATCGCGCTGGTGATCGGCATCTGGGGGCTGATCTGGATGCTCGGCTACGCCGCGTCGCTGCGGGTGCATCCGCACGCCGTCGGCCCGGCCGGGCTATGGGTCCGCAACGGGTCCACCGTCGACATCCCGCTGCGCTGGTCCGACGTCGACGCCATCCGGATCCAGAAGCGGACGCTGCCGGAGTCGAAGACCGTCCAGGTCGCCGACGGCGAGGACGGCGCCGTCCTGCAGGTGGCGGTGTCCAGCCAGCTCAACGTGCACCTCGTGCTGTTCGAGCCGGTGACCGTCGAGCTGCTGAACGGCCCGGTCACCTTCACCGAGCTGCGCTTCTACGCGGACGACCCGAGGGGCCTGGTCACCCTGGCCCGCGAGCACCTCCGGGCATGACGGCGGTGACTGCGCCTCAAATGGTGACGACGACCTTGCCGCGGGCGTGGCCCTCCTCGGAGTACCGCAGCGCGGCCGGGAGCTCGGCGAACGGGTAGCTCCGGTCGACGACCGGGACGACCCGCCCAGCGTCGAGGTACTCCGTCAGCGTCAGCAGGTCCGCCCGCCGGTTCCCGGCGTCGGCCACCTGAGTCATCGTCATCCGCTGCGACACCAGCGGACCGACCAGGAGCGCGGCGAACGCATGCGCGGCCGGCTGCAGCCAGCGACCGGCCGGACCGCCGACGACGACCAGCGCGCCGTCGTGCGTCAGGATCCGCCGGAACGCCCAGGCCGAGTGCCCACCGGCGATGTCGACGACGAGGTCGAAGCGGCCACCGCCGCGGGTGACGTCGGTGGTCGTGCGGTCGACGACGTCGGCGGCGCCGATCTCACGGACGAGGTCGGCGTTGCGGCCGCTGCATACGCCGGTGACCTCGGCGCCCATCGCCGCCGCCAGCTGGACGGCGAACGTGCCGACCCCGCCCGAGGCGCCGTTGACCAGCACCCGCTGACCGGCCTGGACCCTTCCGTCGTCGCGGACCGCCAGCAGTGCCGTGACGGCGGCCAGTGGCACGGCAGCCGCCTGTTCGAACGAGAGCGTGCGCGGCATCGGCGCGAGGTCGGCGGCCGGCACGCGCACGTACTCGGCGAAGCCGCCACCGACGACCAGGGCGAACACGGAATCACCCGGCGCGAAGCCGGTGACGTCGCGGCCGACGGCGGCCACCTCGCCCGCGACGTCGGCGCCGAGAATGTCGATCTTCGGCCGGCGCAGCCCGAGCGTCCCCGGCATGAGCCGGGCGATCCGCGGCTCACCGCGCAGGTGGTGCCAGTCGTACGGCTGCACCGACGTGGCGCGGACGCGGACCAGCACCTCGTCGTCGCCGGGCACCGGGGTCGGGACGTCGGCCAGTTCGAGGACGTCGGGGGAACCGTACGAGGGGATGACGAACGCCTTCATGGTGCCTCCTGAGCAGCGATTCTTACGCTGTAAGGTCGACCGTATGTTGTAAGGTAGCCGTACGGCGTAAGGCTGTAAAGACCTGGCGGGCTGTTCCCGTGACGTCAGGAGGAGCGTTCGCGGAGGCGGTCGAGCCCCTCGAGGATGAGGTCGAGGCCGAACTCGAACTCGGCCTGGTCGTCACACCAGCCCAGCGTGGAGTCGGGGTCGTCGTGCGCGATCTCGGCCAGCATGCCGACCAGGTGCGGCAGCCGCTCGGCGAACCCGGCCAGCGCTTCGTCGGCGCCGGACCCATCACCGGGGTCGAACAGTTCCTGGCTGAACCCGAGCGCCCGGCTGCCAAGCGCGTGCAGCGCGTGGTGGCCGAGGTCGTAGGAGAAGCCGCCGTCGCGCATCAGCCCGAGCAGGCGGTCGTGGTAGAGCAGGATCTCCGGGCTCATCGCCGCCCGGGTCTCGAAGACGGCCGGCGCCCAGGGGTGGCGCAGCAGCACCTCGCGGGCGGCCAGGATCCGGCGGCGCACGGCGGTCTTCCATTGTGCACCCGCCGACGGCACGTCGAGGGCGTCGACCACCTCGTTGATCTCCCGCGCGACGACGTCGGCGATGCCGTCGAGGACCTCGTCCTTGTTGGCCACGTGGTAGTACAACGACATCGCCTCGGCGCCGAGCTCCTCGGCCAGCCGGCGCATGGTCAGCGCCCCGATGCCGGCCTCGTCCGCGATGCGGACCGCGGCCCGCAGCACCCGGTCCCGGCTCAGCGGGACCCGATAGGGACCGGCCTCGGTGTCGGCAGCCACGTGCATCACCTCGGCTGGCCATCGTACAAGGTCAGGACGCCTGCCCGTGGTGCGGTACGCGCGTCAGCCCAGTGCGGCGGCTCGCGCCTCGGCGGCCTGGTCGTCGTTCGCGGCGTGTTGACATGAGCGCCAACGGTTGGCGCTCATGTCAACATGCCCGGATCGTGAGCGGCGGTCTGGCCGGTCGGCCTGGCGAGTGAGGCTGCGCCGGCGCGGCCGCCGCCGTGGGCCGTCGTCACCAGCCACGCGGCAGGGTTGGCCGGCGCGCCCGTCTCCGGCCACCGCGCGGCGGCGATCGCGAACGCCTCCTGCGCGGCCTCCTCGGCCCGGTCGATGTCGCCGAGGAACCCGACCAGCGAGGCCAGCACCCGGCCCCACTCGTCCCGGAAGACCTCCTCGAGCACGCTCAGCGCCGCGCCACCACCGGCCTGACCTCCACGACGCCGCCGTACCGCGCCGCCGGGATGCCCGCCGCCACCTCGATCGCCTCGTCCAGGTCGGCCGCCTCGATCAGGACGATACCGCCGAGCACCTCCTTGGTGTCCGCGAACGGGCCGTCGGTCAGCAGCGTCCGGCCGCCGGCCACGCGCACGCTGGTGGCGGTCTCGGCCGGCTCCAGCTGGGTGCCGCCGAGGAACCGGGGGTCGTCGCCCAGCGCCTCGTAGTCGGCCTGCACGGTCGACCGTTCGGCTTCGGGAACCGCGTCGTCGTGGCCGGGCTGGGCGTAGATCATCAGGGCATACTGCACGTGAACCTCCGGACGGCGGACTTTCCCTCACCCCTATGACGAACCAGCGGACGCGAATGAGACAGCCCAGCCGGGAAAGGAGGGCGGAAGTCCTCGTGATGGCCCACCCCGGCCTAGGCGTCGCGGAGAATGCGCACTTCGCGCGGGGCGAGGGTCAGCTTCTCGCCGCCCAGCACGACCTGTCGCTCCTCGCCGCGGTGGTTGAGGACGAAGGTCGCGTCGCCGCGGACGATGGCCTCGACGCCGTCGGCGGACCGGTCGAGGATGCCGTCGACGCCGGCGTCGGCGAGCAGGGCGTCGGCCACCCGCGCGAGGCCGGCGGCGTCGAAGTGGGTACCGACGTACCACGCGGCACCGGTGCCGACGGCGTTCCGGGTGATGGCGGGCCCGCCCGCGACGTCGCCGTCGGCGAAGGCGGCCACGACGTCGGCGCCGTCGGCGTGGGCGAACTCGCTCCACAGCCGGCCGGTGAGCGGGCCGAGCTCACCCTCGACCGCGATGACCGGCGGCGCGGCATCGCCCGGGCCGGCCAGCGGAGCGAACTCCTCGATGCGCACCCCCAGCGTGGCGGCCAGCCGGCCGAGGTAGCCCGCCGGGTTGACGTGCAGCGACTTGTCGAGGATCCCGGACTGGAACGTCACCGCCAGGGTTCCGCCGGACGCCGCGAACTCGTGCAGCCCGTCCAGTGCGGCGCCGTCCACGGCGAAGAGGACCGGCGCCACGACGAGCCGATAGCCGGAGAGGTCGGCGCCGGGACGGACGAAGTCGACCGTGACGGACCGGTCCCAGAAGGCGCGATACCAGTCGCTGACGATGCCCAGGTAGTTCAGCGCCGTCGGCCGGGACGGCTGCTCCAACGCCCAGCGGGCGTCCCAGTCGAACACCATCGCGACCCGGGCGGGTACCGGCTGCCGCTCGACCCAGTCCATTCCGCCCAGCTCGGCACCGAGCGCCTCGATCTCGCGGAAGATCCTGGTGTCCGGTCCGGCGTGCGGAACCATCGCCGAGTGGAAGGTCTCCGAGCCGCTGGCCGACTGCCGCCACTGGAAGTACATGATCCCGTCCGCGCCCCGCGCCAGCGCCTGCATGGACAGCACTCGGTTGCCACCTGGCGGCTTCGGCGCGTTGCGGGGGCGCCAGTTCACCGCGCTCGGCGCCTGCTCCATCAGCACCCACGGCCGCTCCCCCGCCAGCGACCGCATGAGGTCGCGGCCCAGCGCGGCGGTCACCGGCGAGTCCGGGTCTGCGGGGTCCGGGTAGCTGTCGTCGGAGACGAAGTCGACCTCCTCCGCCCAACGCCAGTAGTCCAGCGGCCGGAACGGTCCCATGAAGTTGGTGGTGATCGGGACGCCCGGGCTCAGCTCCCGCAGGATCGCCGCCTCTGCCCGGTACAGCTCGAGCAGCGCGTCGGAGCTGAACCGGTCGAAGTCGAGCAGCTGGGTCGGGTTCAGGAACGAGGGGGCGGCGCGCGGCGGCTCGACCTCGTCGAACGTCGCGTAGCGCTGCGACCAGAAGGCCGTCCCCCAGGCGTCGTTCAGCGCCTCGACGGTCCCGTACCGCTCACCCAGCCAGCCCCGGAACGCCACCGCCGAGTGGTCGCTGTAGCAGCGGCTCACGTGGCAGCCGAACTCGTTGTTCACGTGCCAGGCGACCAGCGCCGGATGCGACCCGTACCGCTCGGCCAGCGCCCGGACCAGCCGCCCGGCCAGCCGCCGGTAGCTGGGCGAGTGCGGGCTGTAGTGCTGCCGGCTGCCGCCGCCGAGCCGCACGCCGTTCGCCGTCACCGGCGCCACGTCCGAGTAGGCCCGCAGCACCCACGGCGGGGGCGACCCCGTCGCCGTCGCGAGGTCCACGCCGATGCCGGCCGCGTGCAGCCGGCCGAGGACGTCGTCGAGCCACTCGAATTCGAACCGCCCGTCCTCCGGCTCGAGCTGCGCCCACGAGAAGACCCCGACGGTGGCGACCGTGACGCCCGCGCGGCGCATGAGCCGCACGTCCTCGTCCCAGACCTCCTTGGGCCACTGCTCCGGGTTGTAGTCGCCGCCGAACCAGAGAGTCATCGCGGTCCTTCCTCACTCCGTGAACGTTCACGGTGACGCTACGCTGGGCGTGGAATCGGGGTCAAGAAGGGGCGACGATGAGCGGCGGCCACATCACGATCGAGGACGTCGCGGCGGCGGCCGGCGTCTCCCGGCAGACCGTCACCCGGGCGATGAACGGCATGCCCGAGATCAGCCAGCGCACCCGCGAGCTGGTCCTGCGGACCGCCGCTGAGCTCGGGTACCGGCCCAGCCGGTTCGCCAGCAACCTGGCCGCCCGGCGGAAGGTCCGTTCCATCGGGCTCGTCCTCGGCTCGCTGCGCAACCCCTACTACACCGAACTCGCCGCCGAGCTGCTCGACGTCGTCACGCCGCGCGGATGGCAGGTGCTGATGGCCTCGCACGAGCAGGGCGACGACGTCGCGCTCGTCGCCGCGCTCAGCGGCCAGGCTGACGCGATCGTCGGCTACTTCATAGGCGACGAGACGGACCTGGTGGCCGCCGCGCGCGGCGTGCCGCTGGTCCAGGTGGAACGGCCGGCCACCGTGTCCGGCATGCACGCCGTGATCGTCGACTTCGACGCCGCGATCGAGGCGCTGCTGGACGAGCTCAGGAGCCGTGGCGCACGACGGTTCGGCCTGATCGAGTCCAGCATGCCGCCGGAGGACGGCCGCCGGTACCGGCCGACCCGCCGGCGACGGTCCTACGAGCGGTTCGCCGGGCCGGACTCCGCCGATGCCGTCGTCGTCGCCGAGGAGTCGATCAGGGGCGGCGCCGACGGCCTCGTCCGGCTCCGGGCAAAGCACCCCGACGTCGACACCGTGGTGGTGTTCAACGACCTCATGGCCATGGGCGCGATGCAGCAGGCCCAGCTCGACGGTGTCGCCGTCCCCGGCGACCTGCGCGTCGTCGGCGTCGACGGCCTCTCGCTCGGTGCCGTCATGTCGCCCCCGCTGTCGACGTTGTCGATCGACCGGCGCGCGCTCGCGGCGGAGGCCGCCGACATCGTCAGCACGCTGCTCGACGGCGCCGAGCCGCCACCGCAGCCGTCGGTCGTCCGGACGGTGCTCCCGCGGCCGCTCTGGCGTGCTTCTGCCTGACGGCGCCGGCCGGTGAGCGCTACGTCGACACCTGGCCGACAGCGATCGCCGCAACGGCCGACGTCGTGAAGCTCATCGTCGACCCCCGCCGCTGACCCGCGCCTCGCCGGCTATCCCTCACGCGGGACGTCGCCGCGCCAGGCGCCGGAGGCGAGGCCGCGTTCCTCGATGAACTGCTTGAAGTTCTCCATGTCGCGCTCGGCGGCTCTGGAGACGATGCCGCTCTTGTCCGCGACGGTCTCAACCATGCCTTCGGGCTCCATGTCCAGTTGCAGCGTCACCCGCGTGTTGTCGTTGTCGAGCTTGTGGAACGTCACGACGCCGGCCTGGTCGGTGCCGCCGGTGGAGCGCCAGGCGATGCGCTCGTCGGGATGCTGCTCGGTGATCTCGGCGTCGAACTCGCGCTTCACTCCGGCGATCTTCACCGTCCAGTGCAGGTGCCGGTCGTCGAGTTGGCGGACCGACTCGACGTCGTCCATGAACTTCGGGAACTCCTCGAACTGCGTCCACTGGTTGTACGCGGTCGTGATTGGTACGTGCACGTCGACCGACTTCGTCGCGGTGGTCATCGGTGCTCCTCTCGGGTCGTCGGTTCGTCCTTGCTGCGCCTGTACCCCTGGTGCGCGCCGCCATTCGGCCGTGTGCGGCCGGGCCCGCGGGGTATGAACCCTGCGCACGGAGGGGGTGGCGGTGCGACTGCGACGATGGGATCCGGCCGGGCCGGCGATCCTGCGGCGCCGCCGGGGTCGCGGGTTCGGCTACGTCGACGTCGGCGGCGAACCGCTGTGCGACGACGAGGCGCTGGCCCGCATCACCGGCCTGGTGATCCCGCCGGCCTGGAAGGACGTGCGAATCTGCCCATGGCCGCACGGCCACCTGCAGGCCGTCGGCACCGACGACGCCGGCCGGCGGCAGTACCTGTACCACGAGGCGTGGCGCGTGCAGCGCGACCGGGAGAAGTTCGCCCGGGTCCGCGAGTTCGGCCGGACGCTGCCGAAGGCCCGCGTCCGCATCGCCGAGGACCTTGCCACCCGCGGGCTGAACCGCCGCCGCGTCCTCGCCACTGCCGCCCGGCTGCTCGACATCGGGTTCTTCCGTATCGGCAGCGAGGCCTACGCGCAGGAGAACGGCTCGCACGGCCTCGCCACCGTGCTCCGCTCGCACGTGAGCGTCGCCCGCGGCGGCGCGTCATCATCGAGGACTGACGTCAGACCTCGCGGTCGGCGTCCGACCCTCGTGTTCGAGTACCCGGCGAAGTCCGGCCAGGAGCGGGTCCAGGCGGTCGCCGACGAGGACGTCGTCGCGGTGGTGCGGGCGCTGATGCGCCGCCGCGAGCCGCACCAGACGCTGCTCGCCTACTTCGAGGGACGCGCCTGGCACGAGGTCCGCTCCGCCGACATCAACGACTATCTGCACGAGATCTGCGGCGACGACAACAGTGCCAAGGACTTCCGCACCTGGCACGGCACGGTGCTCGCCGCGGTGGCGCTCGCGACGGCGTTGGACGACCCGGCGGCGCTGAGCCGGACCGCCCGCCGCCGGGCCGAGGCGCGCGCGATCAAGGAGGTCGCCGAGTACCTCGGCAACACCCCGGCGGTCTGCCGTTCCGCCTACGTCGATCCCGCGGTCATCCAGGCGTTCCAGCAGGGCGTCACCGTCCGCCGCACGCTGGAGCGGCTCGGCACCGACGACGTGCTGGTCGGCGAGGAGGACCGCGAACGGGTCGAGCGTGCCGTCCTCGACCTCCTCGACGAGGTCGGCTAGCGGCGGCCTGGCACGAACTCCTGCGCCTTGCTCTTCACGCCTTGGACCAGCACTCGCCACGCGTTCGGGTCGCCCTTGAGCAGCGCCTCCGTGGTGTCCTTCAGCTGCTCGAACGTCGCGTGCGGCGGGATCGGCGGCACTTCAGGATCGCACCGGACGTCCAGCAGCATCGGCCCGTCCGCCGACAGCGCCCGGTCCCAGGCGTCGCCTACCTCGCCCGGCTCGTCGACCGCGATCGCATCGAGGCCGAAGGCGCGCGCCACCCCGGCGTAGTCGACGTCGGGCAGACTCTGCGACTCCTCGAACTTCGGCGCCCCGCCGAGCGCCCGCAGCTCCCACGTCACCTGGTTGAGGTCGTTGTTGTGGAACACGCAGACGACGAGCCGCCGGTCGGCCCAGCGGTCCTGGTAGCGGCTGATCGTCAGCAGCTCGGCCAGCCCGTTCATCTGCATCGCACCGTCGCCGACGAGCGCGACGACCGGCCGGTCCGGGTGGGCGAACTTCGCGCCGATCGCGTACGGCACCGCTGCGCCCATCGTCGCCAGTGTGCCGGACAGCGAGCCGCGCATCGTCCCGTGCACCCGCAGCAGCCGCGCGTACCAGTTCGTCGACGAGCCGGAGTCGGCGGTGACGATCGCGTCGTCGGGGATCCGCAGCGACAGCTCGTGCACGATCCGCATCGGGTTGATCGGCTTCGCGTCGACCATCGCCTGCCGCTCCACCGTCTCCCACCAGTCGGTGACGGTGCGCTCGACCCACTCGCGCCACGAGCGGTCGCGCACGGGCCGCAGCAGCGGTAGCAACGCCCGCAGCGTCGCGCCCGCGTCGCCGACGAGGTTGACCTCCGTCGGGTAGCGCATGCCGGCCATCCGCCCGTCGAGGTCGATCTGGACCGCGCGGGCCTGGCCGAAGCCGGGTAGGTACTGGGTGTACGGGAAGCTGGAGCCGACGATCAGCAGCGTGTCGCAGTCACGCATCAGCTCGTAGCTGGCCCGGGTGCCGAGCAGCCCGATCGCCCCGGTGACGTACGGCAGGTCGTCGGAGAGCACGTCCTTGCCCAGCAGTGCCTTCGCCACGCCGGCTCCGGTGGTCTCGGCCAGCTTCATGATCTCGCCGGCCGCGCCGCGGGCGCCCTGCCCTACCAGGATCGCGACCTTCTCCCCCGCGTTGATCACCTCGGCGGCCGCGGCCAGCTGCTCCTCGGAGGGCACGACGACGGACGACGGCGCGTCCGGCGGGCCGGAGGGCACCTGCCGGAACACGTGGCCCGGCGCGTGGTAGTCCAGCTCCTGGACGTCGGCCGGGACGATGACCGCCGTCGGCGCGCGCCGGGCCAGCGCCGTCCGGAACGCCCGGTCGACGGCGTTCGGCAGCTGCTCCGGGACGTTCACCTCAGTCAGGTACTCGCTGGCGACGTCCTTGAACAGCGCCTGCAGGTCGACCTCCTGCTGGTAGTGCCCGCCCATCGCCGCGCGGTCGGTCTGCCCGGCGATCGCCACCACCGGCACGTGGTCGAGCTTGGCGTCGTAGAGGCCGTTGAGCAGGTGGATCGCCCCGGGTCCCGAGGTGGCGACGCAGACGCCGGGCCGGCCGCTGAACTTGGCGTACCCGACGGCCTGGAGCGCCGCCATCTCCTCGTGCCGCGCCTGGATGAACCTCGGCTCGTCGTCGGCCTCCTCGAACGCCGCGACGATCGCGTTGATGCCGTCGCCCGGATACCCGAAGACCTGCTCGACCCCCCACTCGCGCAACCGTCCCAGCAACCGGGCCGCCACCGTCTCGGCCATGGTCCCTCCTCACTCGCCGGTACCTCGCCGGTGTCTCGCCGTTGTCTCGCCGGCGCCCCGTACCCAGCGGCCGGGGTGGCAACCGGGTCAGCGGTCAGGTACTGGGCTCGGGGTTGATCGCCGCCTCGTCTCCGGACTCCGGGCCGACCTCGCCGGCGCCCACCCGCTCGTGGATGTTGTCGATCTTGCGCTCGATCCGCTCCAGGTCCTCGGCGTCGGCCTGGAACAGCAGGTGCTTCGCGGCCAGCAGCAGCACGGCCTGGAAGACCAGCTGCAGCCACTCGCTCTGCCAGTTCTCGAACGTCGAGGCGAAGAACGACGTCAGATAGTCCGACCAGGTGAACGGCTCACCGTGGGTCCGCTGCTCGCTGCGGAACTCCGACAGCTGGGTGAAGAACTGCCCCAGCCACGAACCGAGGAACAACAGGATCAGGACGTACACCGCGCCCCAGCGCCGCAGGTTCCGCATCATGGCCTCCTTCGAACGGCCCGGCCTCAGTCGGGCCGGACCTCTTCACGCAGCTCCTCCTTGGACATCGAGCCGGTGCCGTCCACACCGAGGTTGCGCGCCTGCTGGGCGAGGTCCGCGCGGGTGGCCTCGCCCGGCCGCTCGCCGAGGTGCTCCGCCCGCGCCGTGAGGAACGCCTCGGCCTCCGCGTGCTCCTCCTGGCTGTGCGCGACCTCCTCGGTCTCGCCGGCCTCATCACGCGCGACGGGGTAGACCTCGGCCTCCTCGGCCCGGCTGTGCGCGACCAGCAGGGCCATCACCTCGGTGACCGCCAGGTCCCGCTGTCCCGGGTCGGTCCGCAGCAGCTCGAAGAGCCGCTCGATCTCCCGGTGGTCCTTCTCGATCAGGTCGACCACGTCACGGCTGTCGGCCATCGCTGCCACCTTTCGGTCACGCCGTTCGGACTGGCCGGGACGTACCCGCGACCGGCGGCCGCATGCCTGGGACGTGCGCCGCTGGGTACGGCCGCCGTAGACACGACGACCGGGAGGATCGATGACGAGCACGTTCGCACAGTGGACACTCGACGTCCGGGACGTGGACCTGATGGCGCGGTTCTGGGCCGCGGCGCTCGGCTACCGGATCGAGCCCGACAGCGACGGCGGCGGCGCCCACCTGCGGCCGCCCGAGAGCGCACCGGCGGGGACGCTCTCAGTCTGGCTGCAGCCCAGCGCGGGCCCGAAGCACGAGAAGAACCGCAACCACCCGGACCTCGTCGCCGCGGAGGGGAGGGCGGACATGGAGGTCGAGCGGCTGCTCGGGCTCGGAGCCACCCGCGCCGACGTCGGACAGACCGGCCGCGAGGGGTTCACCGTCCTGGCCGACCCGGAGGGCAACGAGTTCTGCGTCCTGAACCACCGGTCATACTGACAGGCGCGGCTCAATCGCCCAGGAGGGTGCCGAGCGGGCCGAGGTCGAGGTCGAGGTCGCGGATGGTCAGCCCGTACCGCCCGCGCAGCTCCGCCATCGCGGTGTCGAGCCGCAGCAACGCCTGGCCGAGCGCCTCGACCTGCTCGTCGCTGAGATCACCCTCGTCGACCCGCCGCAGGGCCTGCCGCTCCATCAACTGGCGGATCAGCTCGATGACGGTGAGGACGAGCTTGAACAGGTCGCGCTCGACGGAGTCCGCGTCGGCGTCGACCCGGTTCGGCAGGACGCGCACTGGATGGGTCACCGTCGCTCCTCCGCCCGGATGGATCGGATCAGCGCGTGCAACTGGACCTCCACCAGGTCGACGCCGGCCAGCGAGATGGTGATGTCGCCGGACAGCACGACGCCGGTCCCTAGCAGCCGGTCGAGCAGGTCGACCAGCGCGATCTGCGCCCCCTCGGGCCGGACCGGAGCGACCGTCACGGCTCGTCCATCGTGACGAACGAGTACGCCGGCCACGGCCCGGCCAGCTCGAACCGGCAGTCCGCGTACCGGTCCCGCAGACCCGCGACAGTGGCCGCGAACGCGTCCGCCCCGTCGGCCGGGACCAGGTAGGCGCCGTTGAGGCTCATCGGGGTGTCGCTGCCGGTCAGCCGCTGGTCCTGCACCGCGAGCCTGCGGGCGTCGACGGCGTGCTTGGCCAGTTCCTCGTGCACCTGCCCGGCGACCGCCGTCGCCCGGGCCAGTGCGTCGTCGCGGGCGGTCGCGGCGGCCTTACGACGCAGCAGGTAGGCCGCGCCCGAGCCCGGCGCCCCGGCCGCCGGCACCGGCTCCGCGTCGACGTCCGGGCCGAAGGCCTCCGGCGCATACACCTTGACGCTCCACTCGGCCCGGCCGGCGATCTCGTCGAGCGCCCGTTGGAGGCCGTCGTGCCAGCGCTCCAGCCGGTCACGGACGCCGTCGTCGTCCGCGACGACGGTGGCCAGCCGCAGCGGCGCGGCCGGGACCGCGCGGGCCACCCCGTCGATGACGGCGTGATGGGCCCGCGCCGCCGCCTCCAGCCAGCCGAGGTCATTGAGGTTGCGGGCCAGCGTCTCCTCGCCGAACGCGCCGTCCGTGCCGACGTCGACGGTGCCGACGACGGCGACGAGGTCGCGGTGGCGGACGGCGCGCACGGGCTCGCCGGCCACCCCGCGCAGACTGCCGAGGACCTCGTCGCCGACCGGCGCCGCGATGGCGTACAGGTAGCTGCCGGTCTCACCCATCGCGCGATCCGCCGCCGTCGCCGTCGCGGTTGCCGCTGCCGTTGCCGGTGTCCGAGAGCATCGGATCGCGGCGCCACCAGTCGATGCCCATCTCCTGGGCCTTGTCGACCGACGCCACCAGCAGCCGGATCCGGATCGTCAGCAGCTCGATGTCGAGCAGGTTGACCCGGATGTCGCCGGCGATGACGATCCCCTTGTCCAGCACTCGTTCCAGGATGTCGGCGAGGTTCGCCGGCTGCGGCGGCGCCGCCAGCGCCGAGCCGTACGGCCGGGTGAGCGGGGCGCGCTCTCTGGCCTCCGTCATGCGTTCAGTCCTCTCTCGACGCGCCGCGGGTGTAGCGCCGCACGCGCCGGTAGCTGGTCAGGTCGCCGTCCCCGTCGAGGTCGACGGCGTACTCGGCCAGCACGTCGGTCGAGTGCGGGATCCGTTCGAGCTCCAGCACCTCGACCCGTACCCGCCAGCCGTCGTCGGTCCGTTCGATGCCGGTGACGGCCTGCGCCGTGCGGCCGCTGAGCGTGGCCAGCTGCTCGACGGCGCGCTCGGCCGCCTCCGTCGCCTTCACAGCAGCCGTCCGATCAGCTCGTCCTCCATGGCCGCGGCCTCCTCCTCGGAGATCCGCCCGGCGGTGCGGTCCTGCTCCACCTGGTCCAGCGCCCGGCGGACGGCGACGGGGTCGCGGTACTGCCGCTCGGCCTCGGGGCCGATCAACCGGGCGAGCGCGACCACGCCGCGGACCGGCGCGAGCGGCCAGGTGACCAGCCCGGTCAGGAGGCCCATGAGTCGTCGTCCGGCACGAAGTCGTACGGCGCCGTCGGCCCGATCAGCCGGACCCGGGCGCGCCCGGCGAGGTTCCGCGCCGCCTGCTCCGCGGCCTGGTCGAACGCGTCCAGCTGCTCGTCGGCGACGAGGAAGGCGACGTCGATCAGGTGGTCCACCTCACCGGCGGCGCGGATGTTCCACGCCTCGGCGGCCGGGACGAGCAGGTCGAGCAGCGCCGCGCTGTCGACGTCGCGCTTGACCTCCAGTGCCCGCGCGACCAGCTCGCCCAGCCGGATCCGCTCGTTCCAGGTCGCCTCGACGGGGTGGTCCCGGGTGTCCTCACGCAGCGCGGCGATCTCCGGGTTCTCCCGGACGATCTCCGCCAGCACGGCCTCCTCGTCGTAGCGCGCCCGGACGACGTACTGCCGGTGACCGGACAGCTCGTCGAGGACGGAGGCGAAGAACTCCGTGTTCGGCTCGAGCAGCTCCCCCACCACCGCGCCGGTGTCGGTCACCACGGAGCCGAACCGCACGGGGATCACGGGGCAGCGCTGCGCCAGCGTGTCGGTCACCCGGCTGTGCGCGAGCAGGTCGTCACGCCGGCCGAACGCGCGGTCGGTGACGACCTTGCCGACCACGGCGGCCACCGGGCCGTGCGCGATCAGCTCGATGTCGCCGTCGTCGATACCGGTCAGCTCGTCCGGTGCGGACGTGCCGGCCGGCACGATGGCATACACATACTGTGCCGTCAGCGGGGCCGGACCGGCCGAGCCCTCGTCCATCGTCGCTCCTGCTTCCGTCAGTGTCATTCGTTCTCGCTCCTCCGCCGTCGGGCAGGAGCCTTCTTGGCCGGTCGGCGCCGATCCTTGCTCTCCTCCTCGTCGCCGCCGGTGAAGGCCTCCTTGATGCCCTCGATGGCACCGGAGGTCTTGCCCCTGGCCGTCTCGTGCACGCCGTTGCCCATCAGCTCGGTGAGGTCCTTGCCGCCGTGCTCGTACAGGTCGAGCCGGTTGGTCGCCTCCGCGAAGCGCAGATAGGTGTCGACACTGGCGACGACGACGCGGGCGTCGATGGTCAGCAACTCGATGCCGACCAGCGAGACGCGCACGTACGCGTCGATCACGAGGCCCTTGTCCAGGATGATGTCGACGACGTCGGCGAGTCCGCTGGGCGAGGGCCGTTGCAGCTGGCCACCGCCTCCGGACTGTCGCTGGTTGACCACAGTCATGCGCTCACCTCTCTCCGGCGCCGGCGGGGTGCCGGCGCCTCCTCGACGGGCTCCTCCTCCTCGACGGGCTCCTCCTCCTCGACCGGCTCTTCCTCGTCGGCGTACTCGTCCTCATCGATCGCCTCGTCCTCCTCGTCGACCGGCTCCTCCTCGTCGGCGTACTCGTCCTCCTCGACCGCCTCGTCCTCCTCCTCGTCGACCGGCTCCTCCTCGTCGACCGGCTCCTCCTCGTCGGCGTACTCGTCCTCGTACGACTCCTCGCCCTCTTCGGGCTCGGCCGCCTCGCGGTCGCGCGCCTCCTCGTCGGTCACCTCGACCTGGCTGTCGTGGATCTCGCCGCGCCAGCCCTCGACCTCGTCCGGGTTCTGGAGGAGGTGCACCATGACGTGCCGGCGGAAGTGCTTGAGCTCCAGCCGGGCCCGGCGGCCCTGCGCCCGCCAGATGTTGCCGGTGTGCTCGAACAGCCCCTTCGGGTAGTACTCGAGCACGACGACGACCCTGGTCAGCCGCGGCGCCAGCTCGTGGAACGTCACCGCGCCGTCGACGTGGCCCTTCTGGCCCGTCGAGCGCCAGATGATGAGCTCGTCCGGGACCTGCTCGAGGATCGTCGCCGACCACGTCCGGTGCGACCAGAACACCTGGGCCTTGAAGTCGAGCTTCTCGTCGGACTTCTGCTCGACGCTTTCGACCTTCTTCATGAAGCCGGAGAAGTCCTGGAACTGCGTCCACTGGTTGTAGACGACATCGATGGGCGCGCCGATGTCGATCTGCTCGACGATGTTGGTCGAGCGGACCGCCCTGTCGCCCTTGCCGCCCTTGCCGCCGGTCACCGCGCCGACGACCTTGTCCTTGACGCTGCCGAGGGCGCCCTTGACCGCGCCCGGCAGGCCCTCCTTCGCGGCACCCGCCAGGGCGCCGCCACCGATGGGCCCGCCCGCGGCGATGTCGTCGAGCTTGTCGGTCGCCTTGCCGATGCGGTTGCCGGCGGACTTGACCGCCCACTCGCCGAGCGACGTGAGCCCGTTCTTCGCCTCGTCCTTGAGCCGTTCCAGCGGCAGCTCGTCGGCCAGGCCGCGCCTGCCCTGGTCCGGGCGGGCCTCCGTACCCGTACGTGCCATGCGGGATCACTCCTTCGAATCAGAGCTGGACCGGCCGGACGCGGACTTCTTCGCCGTCCGCTTACGGGCAGGCGCCTCGCCGCGCTCGGACGCCGCGCGCTTGGCCGGCGCCTTCTTCGCGGTCCGCTTCCGCGGCCGCTCGCTCCGGTCGTCCGGGCCGGAGTCGTCCTCACGCCGGGAGCGGCGCGGGCCGCGGCGCTCGCCCCGCTCCTCCTCCTGGCTCTCCTCGCGCCGCGAGCGCGGGCGCTCCTCGGGCTCGGCCTCGCCGCGCTCCTCGCGCCGCGAGCGCGGGCGCTCCTCGGGCTCGGCCTCGCCGCGCTCCTCGTCGCTTCCGCGGCCGACCGGGACGTGCTCGGTGACCCCGCCGGTCAGCCGCTCCGAGCGATCGCGGATGGAGTCGCTGAGCCGGTCGATGCGCTGGCTCACCGCGCCGACGGCCGCGCCGCGTGCGGCGGTGTACAGCGTCGTGCGGACCTGGTCGGAGAGCTTCGCCAACTCCGGGCGGCTCTCGACGAACTCGCCGGCCTGCCGCAGCATGCCGCGCGGATCGGTGGCCAGCCGCTTGCCGGCCAGCATGCTGCCGACGGCGATCGCCATCTTGAGTCTCCTTCTGCGGCCGAGGACGTAGCCGGTGGCCGCCGCTGCGGCGACCCTGGTGGCCGTGTTCATCGCACACTCCATTTGTGGGGGTTCGTACCGATTTGGGTATGGGTGCGGCGTACCCGGCCGGGACTACCGCAAACGACGTGGGCGCGCGGCCGCGCCGACGCCGCTCAGGCGGCCAGCCGCAGCAGCCGCTGGAGCATCGGGATGCTCGGGTAGTGGTCCTGGTCGACGTGCTCTGCCAGCAGCGCGACGTAGTCGGCGATGTCCTCCTCGGTGAGCAGCGACTCGATGTAGTCGAGCATCGTCGACGACGGGTAGTGGTCCGCCTCGATCTTGCGCATCAGCGTCTCGAGGACGATCTTCCGGACGACTTCCTGTTGTTTCGGCATGAACTGAACCCCTCCAGCGTCGGTCCGTGAACTCGACTCTGGTCGAATACCACCTGCGCCCAGCCACAAACGGGTTGATCCGGACCTTTCGGACCGTCAGCCCGCCGAGCCGCGGCCGACGTCGAACCGCTCCTCGTACCGGCGCCGTGCCTCGGCCAGCGCGTGCCGGCCGACCCGGGCCACCGGAACCACTTCCGTGACGAGCGGCTCGTGGTCCGGGCCCCGGCCGACGACGCGGCCGGTGAGCAACCAGGGGAACCGGCCGTCCTGGCCGAGCTCGTCGTACTTGCACAGCCGGCGCGCGACCCAGTCGGCCGCCGATCGGGACCACCACGGCTCGGGCTCCAGCGTCGTGACCGACCAGCCCGGCAGGTCGATCCCGGCCTCGTAGTCCCGGCTCGGCCCGTCGCGCCGGTCGGCGTCGGGCCCGTTCGAGTACCGGACCAACAGGCCGGGATGGTCGCTGACGGCGCGCAGGACGTCGTCCAGCGTGGCGAGGACCGGCAAGCCGTCGATCACATCAGTCGGTCGTGTCATGGGACCACTGAGACCAGCACGCCGCTGCGCGGGCGGGTGGGGACGCGGGCGAGATCGACGGCCAGGTCCTGCTCCGGGAGCTCGGCACCGGTCAGCGCCAGGCGGCGCACCGCCTCCTCGAGCAGGACGAGGGCGATGTCCTCGCCCGGGCAGCGGTGCCCGGTGCGCAGCGCGCCGCCACCCTGCGGGACGAGCGTGCCGGGCTCCGGCGGCGGGCCGAGGAAGCGGGCGGGGTCGAACCTGTCCGGGTCGGGCCAGTGCGCCGGGTCATGATCGGTGCCGTGGACGTCGAGGACGACGTACCCGCCCGCCGGGACGTCGACGCCGAGCACATCCTGGTCGCTGCGGGCGCGGGCGGCGAGCACCGGCACGAACGGGTAGCGGCGCCGGACCTCCTGCGCGAACGCTCCGAGCGCCGAGTCGTCCCCGGCAGCGATCCGCTCCCGCCAGTATGGCTGGTGCGCCAGCGCGACGGCGGCGAAGGCCACGAACCACGCCACGGCGACCGCCGGCCGCACGACGTTGAGCAGGGCGACACCGGCCGCCCGCGGTGACAGGAGCCGGCCGTCCGCCTCCCGGGTCAGCGCCATGACGTCGAGCGGCGTGCCCGGCTGGGCCTGCAGCCGGCCGGCCCGCGCGGCGCGGATCAGGCCGCTGGTCCAGCGATCCAGCCGGCGCCGGGCGGCGGCGGCGCGCACGTATGACGGCCCCGGGCTGGCGAAGCCGTCGAGCACCGCCTCCAACTGGCTGGCTCGTCGCGACACCTCGTCCGGGCCGGCTGGGACACCGGCCCACGGGAGCATCGTCGCGGTGAGCACCCGGACGGCCTCGTCGAACAGCACGAACGGGCGGCCCGGTTCCCAGGTGCGGGCAGCCAGCTCCCACTCGTGGTGCGTGCGCGAACGCAGGTCGTCGGCCGCGGCCGGGGTGAGCAGCTCCAGGTATCTCGCCTTCTGCCTGTGGTGCTGCTCGTCGTCGAGGCCGTGGACCGAGTCGCGCCCGAACAGCACGCCGGCGACCGGCGCCGGGATCGCTCCGGCGCGCCGCAGCCGCGGATCGTAGAACCGCCGCACGCCGGTCGGGCCGCCGACGACCACCGAACGGCGGCCGAGGAACCGCACCGGCGCGGCCGCCCGGCCCGCGCGCAGGCCGCTCGCCCACCCATAGCCCTGCCGCCACAGCCCGATCGCGCCGTCCTGAACCACCGTCGTCCCCTCTGTCCACCGCTGGCTGACCAGGTACCCGGCCCAGCCCCCGCGCATGCCCGACGTGGGCCCGGGTACGCGGGCGGCATGGGACGCAGCGACCAGGTCGCCGAGCTGCTCCGGCGGTACGGCCAGACCTACGCCCAGCAGGCCGGCATCAAGCTGGCCGACAAGCCGTCGCCGCTGTACCGGCTGCTCGTGTTGGCGGTCCTGCTGTCCGCCCGCATCGACGCGGACATCGCGGTCGTCGCGGCGAAGGAGCTGTCCAAGGCCGGGTTCCGGACGCCGCGGCGGATGGCCGACGCTACCTGGCAGCAGCGGGTCGACGCGCTTGGGCGGGGCCACTACCGCCGCTATGACGAGCGCACCGCCACGATGCTGGGTGATGGTGCCGAGCTGCTGCTCGACCGATATCGGGGTGATTTGCGCCTGCTGCACGACGCAGCGGAGTCGACCCGCGCGCTGGAACAGCGACTCCAGGACGTGCCGGGGATCGGTCCGACGGGTGCGGCGATCTTCTGCCGCGAGGTCCAGGGCGTCTGGACCGACGTCGCGCCGTACGTCGACGACCGTGCGGCCGACGGCGCCCGGAAGCTCGGGCTGCCGTCGTCGCCGAAAGGGCTGGCGGGCCTGGTGCCGCTGGCGGACCTGCCCCGTCTGACGGCCGTCTGCGTCCGCGCGACGCTCGACGACGACGTCGCCGCTCAGGGCATGGCGCGCGGGTAGGCGCTCGAGGTCAGGTAGAGGGCGTCGGGCCGGAAGACCAGGCGGCCGAGGGCGATGATGCGCTCGTCGTCGCTGAACAGCCGGCAGTGCACGACCAGCAGCGGCGCGCCGGGCGCCACCTCGAGCTCGGCGGCCAGCTCGCCGGTGGCGGCGACCGCCGTGACGGCGTGGTCGCTGCGGACCAGCGGGATGTGCTCGACGTCGCGGAAGAACGTGGTGACGCCGTCGGTCAGCGAGTTGATGCGCACCTCGTGGCCGTTCAGCGTGGTCGGGAGGGTGTGCTCGACCAGCGCCGCCGGGCCACCGTCGACGTCGTAGGACCGGCTGACCCGGAACACCGGCGCCCCGGCGGCCAGCCCCAGTAGCGGGCCGCTCTCGTCGTCGGCGGCCTCCCGGTGCACGCTGACCTTGCGCACGGTGTGCGCGACGCTCGCGCCACCCAGGATGCTCGACACCGAGCAGATGTAGTCGATCGGGTAGGCGATGGCGCGATCGAGGCTGAACCGCTGCGGCGCCGTGATCAGCGTCCCCACCCGCCGGCGCCGCTCGATCTCGCCCGCGGCCTCCAGCGTGGCCAGCGCCTCACGCAGGGTGCCGCGCGACGTACCGAGCTGCTCGCTCAGCTCCTTCTCCGGCGGCAGCCGGTCACCACCGCGGGCACGCTCCTCGGCGATCAGGGCGCGCAGCCTCGACGTGACCGTGTCGACGCGTGGCCGCCGCACCGCGTCGGACGTGCTCGGAAGAGTCATCGAACCATGATCCTCTCATCAATGGTTCGACCATATAACCGCGATCCAGTCGCGCACAACCCGTTGCCATGGCTTGACGGTCGAATCAAGGCGGCGTAAAAAGGTCCGCAACTTTCCTCGGTCTTAATCGCATTATTGGTTCAACCAAAGGAGCGCATCGTGACGGGAGTAGGTGCCGGCGTCGGCCGGTACGACCGCACCGTCCGCGTCCGCCGGTTCGAGGCCGGCGCACGGCTCGGCCGGCTCGGACTCGGCGCCGCCGGGTTCGCCGTCGTCGTCGTGGCCTGGCACCTGATGGCCGTCGGCGAGGTGTTCGGCGCCGGCCTGCTGCCGACGCCGCTCGAGGTCGGCCGGGTCATCGTCGACGGACTCGGCAACGGGCTGCTCGACGACCTGCTGATCAGCTTCCGGCGGGTGCTCGTCGGGGTCGGGCTGGGCCTGGCCATCGCCGCGCCGATCGGGTTCGTGCTGGGCTGGTTCGGCATCGCCCGGGCGATGTTCAACCCGTTGGTGAACTTCCTCCGGGCGTTGCCGCCCATCGCGCTGGTCCCGCTGGTCATCGTCTACTTCGGCATCGGCGAGCTGTCGCGCGGCATCGTCCTGGTCTGGGCCGCCTTCTTCGCGACCATCGTCATCGTCTACGAGGGCGTGGCCGCGCTGGAGGAGAAGTACGTGCGCGCCGCCCAGACGCTGGGCGCGACCCGGCTCGAGATCCTCACCAAGGTCGTCTTCCCGCTCTCGGTGCCGCACATCATGACCGCCGCCCGGGTCTCGCTGGGCATCGGCTGGGCATCGCTGGTCGCGGCCGAGCTGGTCGCCGCCCAGCAGGGTCTCGGCGCGGTCATCCAGAACGCGAGCAACTTCCTCGACATCCCGACGGTCTACGCCGGGATCATCCTGATCGGCCTCTCGGCGCTGGTCATGGACACCGGGATCCGGATGCTCTCGGCCTACGTCGTTCGCTGGCAGGACAGGGGAAGCCGATGACGCAGCACACCACCGCCACCAGCGGGCTGTCCGTCCGCTCGGTCAGCAAGAGCTTCGGCACCGGGCCCAAGGCGGTCTCCGTCCTGCAGGACGTCGACCTCGACATCGACGACGGCGAGTTCGTCGCCGTCGTCGGCCCCAGCGGCTCCGGCAAGAGCACGCTGCTCAACGCGATCGCCGGCTTCGTCACCCCGGACCGGGGCGAGCTGCTGGTCAACGGCGAGCCGGTGCGCGGGCCGGGCCCGTCGCGGTGCGTGGTGTTCCAGGAGTACGCGATCTTCCCCTGGCTGACGGTCCGGCGGAACATCGACTTCGGCACCCGGCTGCGCGCTTGGAAGGGCACGCGGCCGGAGCGGGCCCGCGTCACCGATCGGTACCTCGACATGATGGGGCTCACCGAGTTCGCCGACGCTCTGCCCAAGACGCTGTCCGGCGGCATGCGCCAGCGGGTCGCCATCGCCCGCGCGTACGCCGTCGACCCCGAGATCCTGCTCATGGACGAGCCGTTCGCGGCGCTCGACGCGCAGACCCGCGAGCAGATGCAGGAGGCGCTGGTCGACATCAACCAGCGCGAGCGGCGCACCGTCCTGTTCGTCACCCACCAGGTGGAGGAGGCGATCTTCCTGGCCGACCGGGTCGTCGTCATGAGCGCACGACCCGCGACCGTCCAGGAGGTCGTCGACGTCCCGTGGGGCGACCGGCGCACCCACGAGATCAAGACCGAGCCGGAGTTCGTCCGGCTCCGCCGGCACATCGAGACCCTACTGCGTTCGAGGAGATGATCATGCGGACGACGACGTCTGCCGCCGTGGCCGGTGCGGCCGCGCTCGCCTTGCTGCTCACCGCCTGTGGCGGCGACGACGGCGACGACGCCAGCGCCGAGGGCGGGCCGGCCACCGTCAGGATCGGCTACATACCCGGGCCGGCGCCGGCGATGAACCTGCTGCTGGCCGACGAGCGCGGCTACTTCGCCGAGCAGGACATCGAGGTCGAGCTCACTCCGTTCCAGACCGGCATCTCGCTGTCCAACGCGCTCACCGGCGGCAGCATCGACGTCGGCGTCATGGGCGCCGTCGTCGCCAACTTCCCCGCCCGCGGCCAGGGCAAGCTGTTCCTGCTGAACAACCTCGAGGCCGACATCCAGCAGATCTGGGCGGCGCCCGACTCTGGCATCGAGTCGGTGGCCGACCTCGCCGGCACCGAGGTGGCCACCACGACAGGGTCGGCGGCGCACCTGCTGCTGCACGTCGCGCTGGCGGCCGAGGGCGTCCCGGCCGACGACGTCGAGATCGTCAACCTCGACATGCCGGCCGTCGCCAACACGTTCGTCACCGGCGGGGTGCCGGCGGCCGCGCTCTGGGCGCCGTTCGACGCGCAGGTCGAGGAGCAGCTGCCCGATGCCACGCTCATCGCCACGTCCGCCGACTACGAGGACGCCGCGATCGCCGGCGGCTGGGTCGCGAACAACGACTTCTACGCCGACCACAAGGACACCCTCGCGAGGCTGGCCGAGGTGTGGCTGCGCTCGAACGAGGACCTCACCGCCGACCGCGACGCCGCCCTCGCCGACGCGTGCCCGCGGCTGGAGGAGTTCATGACCGCCGCGGACTGCGCCGAGATCTACGGCAAGACGCAGACCTACACCAACGACGAGTGGGCCGCTCTCTACGAGGACGGCACCGCGCTGGACTGGGTCGGCCGCATGGAGCAGGTGTTCGTCGACATCGGCGCGCTGCCCCAGTTCGTCGAGCCCGACCAGTTCTTCGACACCTCCATCTACACCGACGCCGTCGCGTCCTGACCGCAAGGAGACCCGCCCCCGTGACAGGGCAGCCGCAGCCGCCGAACGTCCTCATCGTCATGGTCGACCAGCTGACGGCGTTCGGCCTCGGCGCGTACGGCAACGACGAGGTCCTCACCCCGCACCTGGACGCGCTGGCCGAGCGCGGGGTGGTGTTCGAGAACGCCTACGCCAACTCACCGCTGTGCGTACCGTCGCGCGCGTCGATGATGACCGGCCGGCTGCCCAGCGCCGTCCCGTGCAACGACAACGCCGAGGAGTTCCCCGCCTCGGTGCCGACGTTCGCGCACACCCTGCGGCGGGCCGGCTACCGCACCATCCTCGCGGGGAAGATGCATTTCGTCGGGCCCGACCAGCTGCACGGGTTCGAGGAGCGGCTGACCACCGACATCTTCCCGGCCGACCTCACCTGGACCCGGCCGTGGGAGAGCCTCGGCGACCCGCCGCGGCTGTCGGGCCGGCAGCGCAGCGGCGGCCGCGAGTACGTCGACATCCTCAACCGATCCGGCCCCCAGCCGTGGACGTACCAGATGCACTACGACGAGGAGGTGCGGTTCCGGACCCTCCAGCGGCTGCGCGAGCTGGCGCTGGACACCGGGCCGCGCCGGACCGAGCCTTGGCTGCTGGTCACGTCGATGACCCAGCCGCACGACCCGTACGCGGCTCCGGCGGAGTACTGGGACCGCTACGAGGGCCGGCCCATCCGGCTGCCCGACCGGTCCGCCGCCGCGCCCGAACGGCATCCGCTGGACGCCTGGGTGAACGCCTTCCACGGCGTCGACCGCCACGATGTCACCGAGGAGCAGGTGTACCTGGCCCGCCGCGGCTACTACGCGATGATCAGCTACGTCGACGACGTCGTGGGCCGGCTGGTGGCCGAGGTGGACCGCCTCCGCCTGGCCGACGACACCGTCGTCCTGTTCACCAGCGACCACGGCGACCAGCTCGGCGAGCACGACATGTTCTTCAAGCGCACGCTGCGGGAGTGGTCGGTGCGGATCCCGCTGCTGGCCGCCGGCCCCGGCGTCGCCGCCCGTCACCGCGTCACCACCCCGGTCTCGCTGGCCGACCTGCACCCGACGCTCGCCGACCTGGCCGGCACCGCCCTGCCGGACTGCGTCGCCACCCGGTTCGACGGCGCCAGCCTCGCGCCGCAGCTGGCCGGCCGCGACGCCGAGCACCCGGACGTGATCCTGGAGAACTACGCCGAGGGCACCATCGCGCCGGTGCGGGCGGTGATCCGCGGCCGGACCAAGCTGGTGCGCGCACCCGGCCTGCCCGACCAGCTCTACGACCTGGGCGCCGACCCGGCCGAAGAGCGCAACGTCGTCGACGACGCCGCGTACGCCGACGTGTCCGAGAGGATGCGCACTGACCTGTCGAAGACCTGGGACGCCGAGGAGGCCCGCCGGACCATCGTCACCAGCCAGCAGGTGCGCGCCTTCCTCGGCGAGGCGATGGCGCACGGCCGGCACCACGCCTGGGACCACCAGCCCGAGCCCGCCCGGCAGTGGATCCGCAGCGCCGACGACGACCCCTGGGACCCGCTGTTCGGCTTCTGAGCGCTGCGGATCCACTGCCGGGCGGGCTCGGGGCCATCATGAGGTTTTCTCGAGCCTCAACACGCCTGCGATCGTGTTGAGGCTCGGGTGATCGTGGTGGTACGCCAGGCGCACGCAGCCGGTCGGCGGACAGCAGGACGGCGTCGACGGCCAGCGCCTGCGGGCGGGAACGTATACCTCCCGTGAACCCTCGACGAACAGTGGCCATGACGGCCGGTCGGACGTCCCGCACCGTGGTTAGCCTGCTCGCGGCTCTCCCCTGCAGTCCCGCGCGAGGATGTCATGAAGCTGTATGTCCAGATCCCGTGCCTCAACGAGGAGCAGACGCTCCCGCTGGTGCTGGAGTCGATCCCAGATGCGATCCCCGGCGTGGACGAGATCCGCGTGCTGGTGGTCGACGACGGTTCGACCGACCGGACCGCCGAGGTGGCCCGCTCCTACGGTGCCGAGGTGCTCCGGCATCCGCGCACCATGGGGCTGGCCCGGTCGTTCCGTGACGGCGTCGACTACGCCCTGGCCCATGGGGCGGACATGGTCGTGAACACCGACGGCGACAACCAGTACCCACAGGAGCGCATCCCCGACCTGGTCTGGCCGGTGATCGCCGGCCAGGCGGACGTGGTGATCGGGGACCGGCAGACCAGCACCATCGCGCACTTCTCCCCGTTCAAGAAGGCGATGCAGCGGTTCGGCTCGCGGGTGGTGAGCTTCGCGGCGGGCACGGACCTGCCGGACGCCGCGAGCGGCTTCCGCGCCTACTCCCGCGCCGCGCTGCTCCGGCTCAACGTGGTCACGCAGTTCAGCTACTGCATGGAGACGATCATCCAGGCCGGCAACAAGCGCCTGGCGATCACCTCGCTGCAGATCGTGACCAACCCGAAGACCCGCGAGTCGCGCCTGTTCAAGAACCACTGGCAGCACATGTACCTGTCCGGCCGGGCGATCTCCCGGTCGTATCTCATGTACCGGCCGAACGTGATCCTCGGCTGGATCGGCGTGCCGATGCTGGTGGCGGGCCTGGTGCCGTTCGTGCGGTTCCTCGTCTACTGGTTCATGGGCGACGGCGCCGGCCACATCCAGTCGCTCATCTTCGGCACCGCGATGCTCGTGGGCGCGCTGCTGACGTTCGCGCTTCTGGTGATCGTCGACCTGCAGCGCACGAACCGCATCCTGCTGGAGGAGACGCTCGAGCGGATCAAGGCGCTGCAGTACGACGACGTGCGGCGCGACACCGATCCGGCGGAGGAGCTGGCCGACGAGCTGGCCGCGGGCGAGCGGGCGCTCGCCTCGTGAAGGTCGTGGCGTTCGGGACGTACGACGCCACCGCGCACCCCAGGGTCCAGGTCCTCATCGACGGACTGCGCGAGCGCGGCGTCGACGTCCGGGAGATCGTCGCGCCGCTGGGCCTCGACACCGCGCGACGGGTGGAGCTGCTGCGCAAGCCGTGGCTGCTGCCCGTCCTCGTCGCTCGCCTGCTCCGCCGGTGGCTGACGCTCGCCGGGCGCGCTCGCCGGCTGACCCGCGACGAGTGGCCGAGCCACGTGCTCGTCGGATATCTCGGTCACTTCGACGTGCTGCTGGCCCGGGTCCTCTTCCCGTCCGCCACCATCGTGCTGGACCACCTGATCTTCGCCGCCGGCACCGCCCGCGACCGCGGCGTCGGCACCGGCGTCCGGACCGTGCTGCTGTCCGGCCTCGACCGGCTGGCGATCGCGGCGGCGGACGTCGTCGTCACCGACACCGCGGAGCACGCCGCGCAGGTCCCGGCGCGACGGCGTCGGGACGCCGTCGTCGTCCCGGTCGGCGCGACGCAGGCCTGGTTCGACGCCGGAGCGCGCGCCTCGGCGACGGACGTGTCCGGCGGCGGCGTGCTCACGGTGGGCTTCTTCGGCCTGTTCACGCCGCTGCAGGGAGCGCCGGTGATCGCCGAGGCGCTCCGCCTGCTCGATCGCCGAGGTGTACGGGTCCGGGTGACGCTGGTGGGGTCGGGCCAGGACGCCGCGGTGGTCCGCGCGGTCTTGGCCGGGATGGATTCGTCGGACGGCGCCGGCAGCACTGTTGAAGTGACCTGGCACGACTGGGTCGGCCCCGCGGAGCTGCCGGACCTGGTGGCCGGGCACGACGTGTGCCTCGGCATCTTCGGCGACACCAGCAAGGCCCGCGCCGTCGTCCCGAACAAGGTGTACCAGGGCGCTGCCGCCGGGTGCGCCGTCGTCACGAGCGACACCGGGCCGCAGCGGCGCGCGTTCGGCGATGCCGCGGTCTTCGTGCCGCCCGGCGACGCCGGGGCGCTGGCCACGGCGATCGAGACGTTCACCGATCGCCTCGCGCTCACGCGGGCGAGGGCGGCCGGCCGCGCGGCGGCCCAGCGGTTCACCGCCCGCGCCGTCGTCGCGCCGCTCGTCGACGCCCTGGACACGGCGCCGGCGACGTCGAGCCGATGAGGCGGCTGCTCGCAATCACGCGCCACCCGTGGCTGCGGCGGGCCTTCCTCGTCCTGGCGCTCGCCGCCGCGGTCTGGGCGATCGCCGGGCGGTGGGACGAGGTCCAGGACGCGTGGTCGGCGCTGCCTCTATTGACGGCGTTCACAGCATTCATGACGGCGCTCGCGTACGTCCTCGCCACCATGGCCGCCTGGCGGGCGGTCCTCACCGATCTCGGCTCGGCGGTGCCGCTCGGGCCGGCGGCGCGGATGTTCCTCCTCTCCCAGCTCGGCAAGTACCTGCCCGGCGGGGTATGGAACCTCGTCGCCGCGGCCGAGATCGGGGCCGACCTGCGAATCCCGCGACGCCGGTCGGTGACGGTCATGGCGGTGGCGCTGCTGGTCTCGATCGTGACCGGGCTGCTGGTCGCCGCCGTCGCGGTGCTCTCCGGGCCGTCCGACGTCCGTTCGACGTACGGGGCCGCGCTGCTCGCGCTCCCGCTGCTCGTCGTGCTCCTGCTGCCGCCCGTGCTGAACCGGCTGCTCGGGTTCCTGCTGCGGCGGCTGCGCCGGCCGCCGCTCGAGCACCCGTTGAGTGCCGCCGGCGTCGCGCGGGCGTCGGCCTGGGCGCTGCTGGCCTGGCTGCTGGCCGGGCTGCACCTGTTGCTCCTCGTCACCGCGCTCGGGGCCGAGGCGACATTCGCGACGGCGGCGCTCGCGACCGGGGCGTACGCACTCGCCTGGACGGTGGGGTTCCTCGTCGTGGTCGTCCCGGCCGGAGTGGGCGTGCGCGAGGCCGTGCTCGGGCTCGTCCTCGCCGACCAGGTCTCGGGCGGCGCCGCGGTCCTGGCCGTGCTCGCCTCGCGGGTGCTGATGACCGTCGCGGACCTCGCGCTCGGCCTCGCCGCGGCCCGGAGAGGGCGATAGTCGTGCGCGACGCCACCGGCTACCGCGCCGCCCTCACCGCGATCACGTTGCTGGTGGTGGCTGTCGCCGCCGCCTGGGCGGTGCTCACGCCTGCGTTCCGCGCACCGGACGAGCCGCAGCACGTCAACAGCGTCCTCCGGCTCGCCTACGACGGTGGCTGGCCGGCGCCCGGCGAGGCGCGGATGAGCCCCGCGATGAACGGCGCCCGCCGGCAGGCTGCGCTGGAGTCCGACCTCCCCTGGCCGCACTGGAACCGCCACGACGTCGTCCAGTACACCGACGTCGAGCCGGTCCCGGATGAGGAGCGCCTCGTGGTAGCGGCGGACAACGCGCTCCCGGCGCCAGCGAGCGGCGGCTGGAGCCTCGACACCGTCGACCAGATGACCCAGCACCCACCGCTGTACTACGCGGCCGCGGCGGCCTGGCTGCACGCGACCGGAACGGCGGACGCCCGCTGGGACCACCTGCTGCTGTCGCTGCGGCTGTTCGACGTGCTGCTGCTCGTGCCACTGCCACTGCTGGCCGCGGCGACGGCGCGCACCCTGCTCGGCGACCGCCCGGAGGCGCGGCCGGCGGCGCTCGTCGCCGCCGGCGGCGTCCTGTTCGTCCCCATGTCCGCGCACATCCTCTCGTCGGTCACCAACGACGCGCTGGTGACGCTCTCGGGCGCCGTCATCACCTGGCTCGTGGCGCGCGTCCTGCGGGGTGACCTGGGGTGGCGGACGGCGGTCGCACTCGGGGTCGCGCTCGGCGTCGGGCTGCTCACCAAGGTCATGGCGGCGTTCGCCGTGCCCATGGTCGTCCTGGCATACCTGCTGGCCGGCACCATCGGCCGGCCCGTGCTCGCGGACCTGCGCCGGACGTGGTGGCCGCGGGCGGTACGCATGCTCGTCGTGGGGCTGGTCGCGTTCGCCGCCGGCGGGTGGTGGTGGCTGCGCAACCTGCTGGTGTTCGGCGCCGTCCAGCCTGTCGGGATCCCCGAGCGGTGGGAGCCGGTGCCCAACGCCGGGCTCGGCCACTTCGTCACCACGGTCGTCACCGCCGTCACGCGGTCGTTCTTCGGCGACTTCGGCTGGCTCGAGCTGCGGGTGTCGCCGGTGGTCTTCTGGGGCGGCGCGACGGTGGTGGCAGCGCTGTGCGCGGCGGCGCTGGTCCGGCGCGATTCCCGCACGGAGGCCGCGGTGTTGCTGCTCCTGCCGGTCGCGCTCTGGGTCAGCATCGTGGCCAACGCGTGGCGGCACTACGTCGAGACCGGCTGGATCACCGCGGTCCAGGGCCGGTACCTGTTCGCCGGGCTCGCGGCGCTGGCCGCCGTGGCGGCGCTGGGGATCCGTCCGCGCGCAGTGGCGGTGCCGTGGATCGTCGCCGGGGGCGGCGTGGTCGCGGCGGTGTCCCTGGTGTTCGCCTTCCGCGGCATGTACTGGGGCCACGCGGAGAGCGCGGCAGATGCGGCAGCCCGGCTGGCCGGGTGGAGCCCGCTGTCACCGGGTCAGCTGGCGGCCGTCGGCGCGCTGACCTGCGTGGCGGGCGCGGTCGCCGTCGGCACCTGCGTGCGGTTCGCCGTCGTCGCGAGCACCAGCCGGGCCGTCCCGATGACGGCGGCACCGGCCAGCACCGCGACCAGGACGGACGGAACCGGAGCCTCCGTGTAGTACCAGGACTCGGCCGGCGGCGTGGTCAGCTCGCGCGCCACCCAGCCGCCGAGGTCGGCGAGCGTGACCGCCGTCCACACCGGGATCAGCAGCCGGGGCCGGACGCCGAGTCCGGCGGCGATCGCCAGGCACAGCGGCAGCGCCACCGGCAGCAGGTAGCGCGGGTACACGCCGCCGCTGTTCGAGGCGAACACCACCTGCATCGTCACCAGCACGACGACCGGCAGGACCAGCAGGACGAGCAGCTGCCGGTCGCCGTCGGTGCGGTGGCGGACGGCCCGGGCCATGGCGATCCCGATCGGGATCCAGACCAGCACGAGGCCGGTGACGATCATCGTGTACAGGACGTACGTCGTCCGCGGCGGCTGCTGACCGGCCCACCAGAACAGGTTCGGCAGCCGCAGCCAGGTGACGTACTCGACCAGCACCTGCCAGAGCGGCTTCGGCGAGCGGCCCTGGTGCTCGATGGACCAGTCGAAGTGGGAGCCCGTCACGGTGCCGGTCAGCTCGACGTTGCGGGCATAGAACCAGCCGGCCGTGGCCAGGACGAGCGCGGGGCCGCCGAGCAGGAGACCGGCCACCGGCGACCACCGTCCACGTCCCTGCCGCGCCCGGACGATCCCGGCCAGCCCGGCCACGCCCGCGACGACGACGGCCACGACGCCCGCCGAGAGCCGCGTCAGCGCCGCGCCGCCGGCGAGCAGCGAGAGCGCCAGGACGAGCCCGGCGTCGAGGCCGCGCCTGATCGCCGTCGCCGCGACGCCGAACATCGCCGTCACGAAGACGGCCGCGAGCAGGTCGTTGTAGCCGGAGCCGCCGACGAGAGACTTCGCCGCCATCGCCGCGACGATGAACGCGACCACCAGCGGGACGGTGCTGCCGGGGCGGCAGAACCGCCGCGCGGCGCCATGCGCGACCAGCACGAGGACCCCGGAGAGCAGCACGTTGGCGGCACGGGCTGCGTACACGGCTGCCACCGGGTGGCCGGCCTCGGCGAGCGGCCCGACGACCGGCGCGACCAGCAGGTAGTACAGCGGCGGATGCTGCGCCGTCCACTGGACCGGCGCGACCCAGGCGCCCTCCGGCCGGTGCTCGAGACCGTCTTCGAAGACCGGCAGCTCGCCCTGCCACACCTGGTAGGCGTAGTCGACGTGCGGCGCCTCGTCGCCGGTCACGTACGGCGCCTGGACCAGCGCCGCCACGGCCGAGAGCAGCATCGCGGTGAGCACGGCGAGCGGGAGCGTCGCGCGGGACGACGGCGTCACGCCACGGCCTCCTTCGTCCGTTCCGGCTCGACCGGCTCGAGCGGTTCGACCGGCGCGGCCGCCGCGCGCACCGTCCACCGCACCAGGAGCGCCGCGGCGGCCATCCCGGCCACCAGGACGACGCCGAGGAGCACCGCTGGCAACGGGTACCAGAACGCGACCGCCGCTATGGCCCGTCCGAGGCCGGCGAGCCCGTCGGCGGGTAGCCAGTAGAGCGTCCATGCGTCGTGCCAGAACGCCGCGTGCATCACGACGGCGAGCGCCAGCAGGCCCGGGAGCACCCACCGCCGCCACGCTGGCGCGAGCGCCGCCGCCCCCGCAACGGCGACCACCATCAGCCCGACGACGCCGGGGAACAGGTAGCGGCCCTGCTGCGCCGCCCCGGTGCTACCGAACGCCGCGAACTGCTCCCAGGAGCCGCGCGCGACGATCCCGGCGAGCGCGGGGATCGGGAACAGCAGGACCAGCGCGACCGGACGGGGGATGCCGCGGCGGACGAGCGCGGCGCCGATGCCCACGAGCACCACCACGAGCGCGACCCGCGCCATCCACCAGGAGGCGTCCATCGAGCGGGAGGAGTCGTGGTCGTTGACGAAGAAGAGCGTCACCATCCGCTCCGCGAACCGCGAGAGCCAGTCCCACCCGCCGTCGGACCAGCCATAGACGGCGGTGAGGTCCGGTGGTTCGGTGTGCGTGCCGTGCGGCTGGATCGTGCCGTAGACGACTTTGTTCCGCAGCCACCAGAGCGCCCCCGGCACGCTGGCCGCGCCGGCCACCAGCAGCCCACGGACGGCGTCGGCGCCCCGTCGTGTCCGCACGCCCGCGATGACATAGGCGAGTACGATCCACGCGGGCATCAGCAGCGCGAAGCCCTTGGTGAGCAGTGCCAGGCTGGTGACGGCCCCCAGCGCGGCACCGACCCGCCACCGGAGGTCACCGGTGAGCACACGGGCCACCAGATACGTCGCCGCGGCGAACACGACGATCAGCAGGGTGTCGTTGTTGACCGACGACTCGATGTGCGTCAGCTCCGGCACGACGAGAGGGGTCGCGGCCGCCACCACCGGCAGTGGCGCCGGCAGCCCGAGGCGCCGCGCCGTCAGGAAGAGCAGGATCGGCAGTATGGCGGTCAGCAGCGCGTTGCCCCAGCGCAGCACCATCCACACGGCGTCGAGGGGCTGGTCCGCCCAGCCGGGGATCAGGCTGACGACGCCGCCGCCGAGCAGGTAGTACAGCGGCGGATGCTGGATGAGCTGGTTGTACATCTCGTCCATCGGCGCGCCGCCACCGGCGTCGGCGTAGGACGGACGCTCGCCACGCGGCGCGACGTCGTCACGGTCGGCGAGGTACTGCCGGCCGGGGAGCCGGTCCGTCGGGACGAAGTAGCCTGCCTCGACGCCCTCGGTGACGAACGCGGTGCCGGGGTCCGGCCACGGCCACGCCTCGCCCTGGGCCACCTGTAGCACGAGGTCCACCTGCTGGCGCTCGTCGGGAGATCGCGCGTTCGGGAACACCGCGGTCTGCGCGAGCGCGATGGCCAGGTGCACCGCGGCGATCAGCCACACGACCGTGGGCACCGCACGCCTCATGGGCAGGAGGGTAGACGGCACGGATTCCCAGTGCGCCGGTCTCCGGGCACATGGCGGGTGAACACTCGATGTCACAGATCGCCGCCGCCGGGCGTCGTATGAGTATGACCGCATACGTCGGCGCGGACCCGCACGAGGTGCTCGGAGTGCGGCGGGACGCGACCCCACGACAGGTGACCCAGGCGTTCCGCCGCGAGGTCCTCCGGGGCGGGCACCCGGACACCGGCGGCGACGCGCGCGCCTTCCGGCGGCTGGTCGCCGCGCGTGACGCGCTCCTCGATCAGCGGGCCGCGCCCGGCGACGTTCCGCCGGCCTCGCCCTCTCCGGGACCGCGCGCTCCCCGCCCGGCGGGTCCAGCGCGCCCGGCGGGTGCGGCGCGGCCGGCGGATGCGCCGCACCCGGCGCCGGCGTCGTCCGACGCGAGCGCGCTGCCGCTGATCGTCGGCGCCTTCCTCTTCTTCGTCGCGATGCCACACGTCCTGCTCGCGATCGTGCTCGTCCTCGTCCCCTAGGTGAACCCACACATGACGTTGATCATGGAGAACCGCCCCTTTCCAGCGCGGCGAAAGGGGCGGTTCTCCGTGATCGACAAGGATTCGGTGGCGGTCCTAGCCGGCCGGGCCGGGCGCGCTGAAGTGCTGGTAGTCGGGGTCGGAGAACAGGCCGCCCCACTCCCAGCCAATCCGCTCGAACTCGCGGCGCACGATGTCGCCGTCGCGGATGACGCCGGGGACGGACGGGGCGCCCTCGGTCCGGTCCACGTTCAGGAACGGGAGCGCGGTGGGCGGCCGCACCTCGCCGTCCACGACGTACGGGTTCTGGACCGGGTTGATGTCGATGGCTCGCCCGAAGGCATGGTTCGACCAGTTCGACTGGCCGGCGACGCGGCGGCAGTTGTAGCCGGACGTGTTGTTGGCCGCCATGGAGGCGTTGTCGTCGCCGCCGTACTCGTCGATCAGCAGCATCCGCTCGATGGGGAACCGGGCGGCGTAAAGTGCGGCGAACACGCCGACGACGTCGGCCGCGACGTCCGCGTGCACCACAAGCTCGCCGCGGCGGGCGCGGCCGTCGAACCCGACATGGGTGACGACCACGTGGCGCAGGTCGGTGAGCGGCACCGGGCACGTCGCGGGGTCGTGGCTGCGCATCGTCAGGCTCACTGAGGGGCCGATCGGCGCGATCGACGACGCGAAGTCGGGCAGGCCGTGCTCGGCGCCGCCTGAAACGGGCGGCTGGCCGGCGTCGCCGGCCGCCGCGTCGGGGCCGGGCCCGGGGGCGAGGTCGGTGCAGCCCCGCAACTCCTGCCACGCGCTGACGGCGGCGGTCCGTGCGCTGCCGGTGAGCGGGACCGGGCCGCCACCATCGGGGCCGATCCGTCCCGGCAGCCACTCGTCGCCGACGACCTCGCCGCCGCGGACGGAGAGCAGGAGCACGCCGCTCTCCGGGGCCCGGCCGTGGTACCAGTGGAAGTTCCCGAGCCCGTAGGCGACGTACGTATCGCCCTGCAGACCGGCCCCGGCGGGCGTGTGCGCGTGCGTCCCGACGACGATGTCCGCGCCGGCCGCGCCGAGTGTCGCGGCGAGGCTCTGCTGCGTCTCGGTCGGGCAGGCGTTGTACTCCTCGCCCCAGTGCAGGTAGACGATCACGAGGTCGTCGGTCCGCGCCGACTCGCGGACGGCGGCCGCGAGTGCGTCGGCTCCCGGACCGCGTGCGGACGCGAGGCCTGCCCCCGTTCCGGGTGCGGCGGCCCAGCTGGCGTCCGCGCTCTCGGCGGGCGACGCGTCGGCGGCGTGGATGGCGATGTCGGTGCCCTTGACGTCGACCCGGTGGGGCGCGAACGCCTGCCGGTCGTTGCGCCCGACGCCGACGACGGGCACGGCGCCCGTCTCGGCGGCCGCGATGGTGTCGCTCAGGCCCGTCGGGCCGAAATCCGCCCCATGGTTGTTGGCGACGGACACGACATCCACACCGGAACGAGCGAGCACGTCGAGTGCGGCCGGACCCGTGCGGAACCAGAAGCGGTTCGACGGGTCCTCGAGCTCCTTGGCGGCCGGCTCACCCCGCAGCGTCAGCGCGGACTCGAGGTTGACCATCGCGAGGTCGGCAGCACTCAGCACGTCCGACATCGGGCCGAGCGTGGAACCGGCAGTCGACGGCACGTCCCGGTACGCGCCCTCGAAGTGGACGTCGCCGGCGAACGCCAGTCGCAGCGTCTCCCGGGCGTCTTCCGTCGACGGTGCCGGCGGGGTGACACCCGGCGAGGGAGCGGCGGACGGACGCTCGGACCGGCCGGTCGCCGGCACCTGCTCGACCTGCGCTTCCGGCAGCGGCGCGCCGGCGATCACCGCGGCCGCGGCGATGCCCGCCACCAGAACGAGCCGGGGACGTCTCGCCATGATCCCGATGATAAAAGAGGCATATCAGAGAACTCTGAGACGCGGTGGCAGCCGACCGCGAGGTCTGACGTCGTCGCAGATGTTTGTTGCCGGTCAGGCACGCCTCCAACGGATCGCGGCGATGATCGCGGGCCGCAGTTCGGCGACCGAGACGACCTTGTCCACCGATCCGACCTCGACGGCTCGCCGGATGCTGTGGATGCGGTCGAACTCGGCCGCCACCTCGGAGATCTTGTCCGCCCGCAACGCCGCTCGGAGCTCGGCCAGCTCGACCAGCAGTGGCCCCCGCTCGGTCGCCGAGGCGGCCTCGATCCTCCGCTCCAGGGCGACGACCGCCGGGTCGGCGGCCGCCCGTTTGTCGACCTCGGCGGAGAACACCACGGCCGCGGCCGGCGCTCCGCCGAGCACCGAGGCGTAGGAGCCCTCCAGGGCCAACACCGTCATCTGCGGGTTGAGCCGCTTGGAGAAGACGACGAAGGCACCGCCGTGATAGCGGGAGATCACGCAGAACACGATCGGGCCACGGAAGTTGACCACTGCCCGGCCGATCTCCGCGCCGTACTCCAGTTGCAGGTTGCGCATCGACTCCGGCGACCCGTCGAAGCCGGACAGGTTGGCCAGCACCACCAGCGGCCGGTTGCCGGACGCCGCGTTGATGGCCCGGGCGATCTTCTTCGACGACCGCGGGAACAGCGTCCCGGCGGTATAGGTGTCCGGCCCGTCGGTGGGTGGGAACCCGCGTCGCGGCACCGGCTTGGACTCGATCCCGATCAGGCTCACCGAATGCCCGCCCAGCCGGGTGTCGGTGACGACCGCGGTCTCCGCGTCGGCCATCCCGGCCCACCGTTCGCGCAGCGGCGCGTCGGCGTCGGCGACGGCCCGCAGCACCGTCCGGATGTCGAAGGGCTTCTTCCGGTCCGGGTTCGCGGCGGCGGAGAACACGTCACCGACGGTGGCGAACTCGCCGCCGTGCGGGTAGGACGAGATGTCCCGATCGTCGGCGTCGGCGCTGACCGCGACCCGCGGCCCGGGCTCTCCTGGCAGCACGTACGTCTGCTCGTAGTGCGCCATCAGGACGCCCAGCGCACGGGCCAGGTCCGGCACCCAGTACTGGGCCTGTCCGTTCGGGCCCATCACCCGGTCGTACCCGCCGATGCCGAAGTTGTCCTCGGCCGACACGCTGCCGGAGAAGTCCAGCGTCTGCTTGCCGGTGAGCACCATCGCCGAGTCCGGGGTCATGATCAACACGCCGCGGGTGTGCATCAGCATGGTCGCCTCGGCGTTCCAGTACGGCTGGGCACCGACGTTGATGCCGGCCACCACGACGTTGATCTCGCCGCCGCGCTGGGTGAACTCGACGATACGCCGCAGCGCCGCCGCCACCCAGTCCATGTTCTCGGTGCCGGAATCCATCGCCACCCGGGCGCCGGCGGACAGCGCGAACCACTCGACCGGCACCGCCAGGTCCTCGGCGAGGTCGAGCGCGGCGATCACCCGGGCGCATTCGGCCTCGGCCAGCGCACCGAGCGACTTCGTCGGGTCGCCGCAGAGCACGATCCGGGTCACGCCCTCGGGATAGAGCTTCGTCGGCGTCGTCACCTTGGCGACGATGATCCCGGCACTGTTGCGGCCGCGGGGCCGGGTGACCTCCACCAGTGCGCCGTGGTCGTCGAGGTCGAGCTCGGTCAGCGTGCCGCCACCGGCCAGCACCGACTCCAGCTCGTAGGGATAGACCAGTCCGCGACGGCGCGCCCTGAGCACCTTGGCGGCGTAGTCGTCCAGCGGCGCCAGCGGCTGCGTCGGCGGCGCGATCACGTCGGCGGCCGTGCCGGCACCGGGCCGTGCATGGAACCGGATGGCGATCGGGTGCAGAGCGCCGTCCTGGTCGGCGACCCGCCCCTGGGCCAGCACCTCCTCGAGCCCGGCGCCCTCGCTGAGCGGCGTGATCTTGGACTGCAGCGCAGTGAGCTGGTCGACGTCGGCCTCGACCACCGGCCAGACGGTCACCCAGACGTGGTTCACGTCGAGCCGGGCACCCGCACGGCCGCGGGCGGTGCGGACCCGGCGGATCGCCTCCAGGCAGTGCTCGACCGCCCGCTCGGCATGCGGCAGGCCGATCACCCGCCCGGCGTCGTCGCGGACGACCGCCAGCTGCCGGACCTGCGCGCAGGCGATCAGCCGCCGGTCGGCCGGGTTGGTCTTGGCAACGGCCTCGTACAGGATCACGTCGCCCGGTGCGTCCAGCCGGGTGACGTCGAAGTGGATCAAGCGCCACAGGTTGAGGCGGCGGCCGACCATCGGATGCATCCCGCGAACGAGGTCGTCTTCCACCAGGGCCGGCTCGGCCGCGTCCGGCGCCCGCCGGAAGGTGAAGTAGTCGACGTCGCGGCCAGGCTCCGGGCAGGCCGCCACCGAGATCCTCCGGACGCGGGCCGCGTACGGCTGGGCACTGATCAACGCGTTGAGCCGCGTCGACGCGCCCTGCGGATCGGCCGGCATGCCGCCCCAGCGCAGGTAGATCTCGACCACGTTGTCGTGGTCGGCGGCCAGCCGGCCGCCGAGCGCCGTGGCCAGACCATCCTCGGCGGAGGGAGCGGCGGACAGCTCGGCGATGTCGGCGATGGTCGAGATCACCCTGGTCGGGCCGTGCTCGTCGGACTGAAACTCGGCCGACACCACGGGGCGGCCGGCCACCTCGGTCACGGTCACGTCGCGCAGCGCGTACTCGCGGTAGTGCCGGCGGATCAGCACCTCCAGCAGCGGCTCCGTCATCGGGAAGTCCTCGAACAACCGGTCGCGGAGGAATCCGACCAGTTGCTCGGGGATCTGCGTCAGCGCCTCGATTCGTTGCTCCCGATCGGGCGCGTCGGCAGAGGTCAACGCGCGCACCTCGGCGGCGACGCCGTCCAGCACCTGACGCCGCTCGGCGTCCACCAGGGGCTGGTCGAACCAGCGGAACCGGATCGACCGGGCCAGATCGCCCACCACGGGGAAGCGCAGCTGGGTCGCCCGGACCATCCGCTCCAGCTCGGCCCGGGCGGCCCGGGCCAAGCCGGTCGCCGGCCTCGGCTCGGCGAGCCACCGCTGCAGGATGGCCGTGGCGATCTCCACGTCGGTCTCGGCGTGCTGCTGGGCCAGGAAGATCCGGAACAGCGCCTGCGCCAGTTCCGGCGTGCGCTCCAGATCGGTGACGCCGTAGTGCCGCAGCACGCGCAGCAGCCGCTCACGGAACTGTTCCGGCAGCCCGCCGCGCTCGGGGTCGAGCGACTGGAGGAACGTGTGGAAGTGCTCGCGGGTGCTGTGCACGCGCAGTTCCGTGTGCGCCTCGTCTCCCGCCGGCCGGTTGCGGCTCAGCTCGGCGAAGTCGGTGAACAGCCAGAGCAGCCGCATCTCGGCACGCAGCACGCGGGGCCGGTCGTCGTCCAGGTGATCGCGCAGCCGCAGGTAGTCCGCGATGGCCGCGCGACGCTCGTCCGGATCGACGTCGTAGCCCATCAACAGTCCACGCAGCCGGTCGAGGGCCGCGATCGCCTGTTCCCGCTCGGTCCGGATCGGCCGCAATGCCGTGACCTCGGCCGCCGGGTCGTCGCCGGCGCGCTGTGCGTCCGACGGTGCCGGGGCCGCGTCGTCGATCGGTTCCAGCCGCGCCAGCGGGGCGCCGGTCTCGACCTGGCTCCCGGCGCGAACGACCAGCTCCTTGACCCGTCCGGCGAACGGGGCAGGCACCACCGTCTCCATCTTCATCGACTCCAGCACCAGAACCGGCGCGCCGGCCGCGACCTCCTCACCGACGGCGACCGGGGTGGCGACCACCAGCGCGGGCGCCGGAGCGCGCAGCATGCCGCCCTCGGCGAGGCTGACCCGGTGCGTGACGCCGTCGACCTCGACCAGGTGCACCGGCGGATGGGCCGCCGTGACCAGGCGGAAGGTGTGATCGCCGATGCGCAGCCGGCCATGCACCTCGTCCAGCCGGTCCAGCCGTGCCTCGACCACCTGCTCGGTGCCGGCCGCGTCGACCAGCCCGACCTGATAGGTGCCGGCCGCGCTCCGCCGTACCGTCATCGTCGACGTCACACCGCGCAGCTCGAGCTGGATCACCTGGCCGGGCTCGTGCTGGGTCTGCGGCCGGCCGCCGCGAGCGGTCTCCAGGAAACGGGTGACCTCGACCCGCTCGGACTCCTCGTAGGCCGCGATCGCGGCCGCGACCAGCGCCACCCCCGCGTGCCGCCGGGACACCAGACGGCCCTCGGCCCGGACCCGGTCGATCCACCCGGTGTCCGCACAGACCAGGGCGTCGCCCCCGTCCAGCACGCGGCCCTCCGCGTCGAAGGGCCCGGCCACCTCGGGTTGATCCAGAAGCTCCAGCGCGAAGCTCTTGTTCGTCGCGCCGCCCTCGATCACCACGGTGGTCTCGGTCAGCGCCCGGCGCAGCCTGGCCAGCGCCTCAGTACGGTCCGCGCCGTACGCGATGATCTTGGCGATCATCGAGTCGAAGTCGGCCGGGATGGTGTCACCCTCGGCGACGCCCGTGTCGACCCGGATCCCGGGTCCAGTGGGGACCTCCAGCCGGCTGATCCGCCCAGGCGCCGGAGCGAAGTCGCGGTCGGGATCCTCGGCGTTCAGCCGGGCCTCGACGGCGTGGCCGCGCTCGACCGGGCGCTCCCCCGTGAGCGGCGCTCCGGCGGCGATCTGGAGCTGCAGCAAGACGAGGTCCAGCCCGGTCACCACCTCGGTGATCGGGTGCTCGACCTGCAACCGGGTGTTCACCTCCAGGAACGCGAACGACTTCTCCGCCGGGTGGTACAGGAACTCGACCGTGCCGGCCCCGGCGTACCCGACGGCGATCGCCAGCCGCTCGGCCGCGGCCTTCACCTCGGCGACGGCGTCCGGCGGCAGCAGCGGTGAGGCGGACTCCTCGATCACCTTCTGGTTGCGGCGCTGGATGGAACAGTCCCGGACGCCGACGGCCCAGGCGGTGCCCTGCCCGTCGGCGATGATCTGCACTTCGACGTGCCGAGCGCCGGTGACCAGCCGTTCCAGGAATACGACGCCGCTGCCGAAGGCGCGCTCGGCCTCGTCCCTGGTGCGCTGGTAGGCGTCGGTGAGTTCGGCCGGCGACGTGATCCGGCGGATGCCGCGGCCACCACCACCCGCGCTGGCCTTCAGCATCAACGGGTAGCCGATGCGCTCGGCCGCGGCCAGCGCGTCCTCGAGCGTGTCGACGCCGCCGCGGCTCCACGGCGCGACCGGGACGCCCACCTCTTCCGCGATCAGCTTGGAACCGATCTTGTCGCCCAGCCGGCGCATCGCCTCCGCACTCGGGCCGATGAACGTGATGCCGAGCTTGTCGCAGAGATCGGCGAAGCTCGGATCCTCGGCGACGAATCCCCAGCCGACCCAGACCGCGTCGGCGCGGGTCTTCGTCAGGGCCTGCTCCAGCTTGGCCAGGTCGAGGTACGGCCGCTGGGCGGCCGCGCCCAGCAGGTGGACCTCGTCGGCCTCCCGGACGAACGCGGCCGACGCATCGACGTCGGTGTAGAGCGCGATCGTGCGGATCGTGGCGGTCTCGTCCGCGGGTCCGGATCTGGCGTTGAGATCTCGCACGGCGTGGATGAGCCGCATGGCGGCTTCTCCCCGGTTGACGATCGCGATACGGGAGATGTCTGGCACCATTCGACCCTGTCAGGCGAATGCACGCCCGTGCGTGCGACCTGGAGTACAAGGTCTCGGCGGGTAGCTTGTGCGATGCCCACAACGGACCGGCCCTCGGGCCGCCGGTCCTGCCTCAGGGCGGACGCCATCACCCCTTGACCGCGCCTCTCGTCAGCCCCGCCACGATCTGCCGGTTGGCGACCACGGCGAGCAGGACGATCGGAACCGCCGTGACCACGCCGACGGCGGCCATGGCGCCGAACTTGATCTCCTGCGGCTGGATCAGCGCCGCGATGCCGACGGTGATCGGAGCCTCCCTGCCTCCGGCGGTGAAGACCAGCCCGAAGAGGAACTCGTTCCACACCTGGATCGCTGTGAAGATCGCGACGGCGGCGATGCCGGGCGCCGCCAATGGCAGCATCACGGCCCGGAACACCCGCAGTTCACCGGCGCCGTCGATCGACGCGGACTCGCGCAGCTCGCCAGGGATCGTGTCGAAGTAGAACTTCGTCATGATCACGGCGAAGGGCAGGTTGAACACGGTGTTCAGGAGGATCAGCCCGCCGAGGGTACCGACGAGGTCGTAGTTGAGCAGGGTCACATAGAGCCCGGGGACCAGCGTCATGGGCGGGATCACCTGCAGCAGGCCCGCGAGGGTGAGCACGACGAGCACCGTCCGCCGCGACCAGTGCAGCTGGCTCAGGCTGTAACTCGCGAAGGCGCTGATCACCAGCGTCAGAGCGGTCGCCGCGAGCACGAGCACGAGGCTGTTGACCACTTGCGTGCCGAAGACGGCGTCGGTGTCGAAGATCTCGGCGAAGTTGTCCAGCGAGAAGTCGAACTCCCAGTCCGGCGCGATGATGGCACGAGGGCTCTGGAAGGCGATCATGATCATCCAGACCAGCGGGACGATCGTGGCGACCGCGGCGCCGCCGAGGATCACCCCGGCGATCCATCGGCCCGTGGTGCGTCCGTGTGTCGGTTGCTCAGTAGCCACGAGTAGTCCTCCGGATCAGCGAGCGGACGACGAAGGAGAGGATCAGCACGCCGAGGACGAGCCCGACGACCGTGATGCTCAGGGCAGCGCCATAGCCGTACTCGAATGCGTCGAAGAACACCGATCGCAGGTAGATCGTGATGACCGTCGTCGCGGTGCCGGGCCCGCCGAACGTGAGCAGGTACATCTCGTCGAACGCCTTCACGCCCATGATCAGCCGGATCGCCGCGGCACCGGCGATCGCCGGAGCGAGCAACGGCAGCACGACATGGCGGACCTTGCGCAGGTAGCCGGCGCCGTCGACGCTGGCGGCCTCCAGGACCGACGGGTCGATGCCGCGCAGGGCCGTGTAGACGAAGAGGAACACGATCGGCGTCCAGTGCCACACGTCGACGACGATGATGCTGGCCATCGCGCCGAGATTGTCGCCGAGCCACGCCTGTGGATCGGCACCGAGCGACACGAGGACGCGGTTGAGCAGGCCGATCTGCGGGCTGAGGATCAGCAACCAGACCACGCTGATCACCACGGGCGCCACGATGGCCGGCCAGATGACGACGTTCTGCGCGATCTGCCTGCCGCGGACCAGCCCGTCGGTGGCCAGCGCGAGCACGATCCCGAGGACGAGCGTCAGCACGACCGTCGCGGTGATGAAGACGGCGGAGTTCTTCAAGGAGATGAGGAACGTCTCGTCGTCGAGCATCCGCGCGAAGTTGTCCAGACCCACTGACTCCCAGCGGAACTCGCCGGCCACGAGGCGGACCCGCCCGAAGGCCATCCATACCAGGAGCCCGACGGGATACGCGACCAGCCCGCCGAACACCACGGCCAGCGGCGCGACGGCCAGGTACTTGAACCAGGGGAACGGCCGGCGGGCCGCCGGCGAGGTGGTGCCGGACGGCGCGATACGGGGCGCGATTTCCAGTCGAGTGCTCATTCCAGGAACCCCGCATTCGTGACTACGCCGACGAGGCCGTCCTGGATCTCCTCCACGGCGGCGTCCAGGCTGAGGTCACCGGCCAGGTACTGGCTGATCGCCGGGTCGGTGACGTCGAGCATCGCCGGGGTGAAGGGATAGCGCAGACCGCCGCGGACGTCGTCGGCCGACTCGATGATGACGCGCAGGTCGGGCCGGTCGCTGGTGACGTCGCTGCGCGTCGTCACCCCGCCGCCGTCAGCCCACGCCTGCATCGTGTCCTTGCTGGTCAGCCAGGTGAGGAAGTCGTAGGCGAGCTCGGCTCGTTCGTCCGGCAGCCCGGTGGGCACGCCGAGGACCCAGGTGCCGCTCACCGGGGTCCGGCCGGGCATCACCGCGTAGCCGATGTTCCCGGCCACGTGCGAGGCCTCCGGATTCTCCAGCGGGGCGGCATTGGCCGTCACCAGAGCTGCCTGGAGCACCGTCCCGCCCTGCATCAGCGAGATCGCCTCGGCCTGCGCGATGGTCTGCGGGGCCGGCGGCCCGACGCCGGCCAGCGCCTTGAACTGTTCGAGCGCGGCGCGGAACTCGTCGGTGTCGGCCGCCGGCGTCCAGTCGCCCGCGGCCTCGTCGGCGAACCACGAGCCGCCGTAGGAGAACAGCACAGCGCTGAAGTCGTAGGTCGGCGTCTTGCCGCGCAGGACGTAGCCGTCGTCGGCCACGCCCTGGTCGACGGCGCGCTCCCCGTTCGCGACGACCTCGTCCCAGCTGGTCGGCACCTGCAGCCCCAGCTGTTCGTAGAGGTCGGTGCGGTACATGAACTCGTGGATGTTGCCGTTGATCGGGAGGGCGTATGGCTCGCCGTCGAGCGACGTGGTCCGGGTGTCCGCGTCCCAGCGTCCGACGCCGTCGAACTCGATGAGGTCCGGGTCCCACGAGAAGGCCGGGTCGACATCGGTCAGCTGCCGGACCCATTGCTGGTCGTAGAACAGGCCGACCCACTGCTCGTTGAGCAGGAAGAGGTCGAAGGCGTTGGAGCCGATCTGCGCAGCGTTGGCCTGCTGGGTCATCAGGCCGTCGAAGGGGAAGGAGGTGAGGTTGACCTGCACACCGGTCTCGGCTTCGTACTGCTCGATGATCTTCTTGTAGCCGTCGAGCCAAGGGGCCTCGACGGCGGAGAGATTGAGCTCGGTCAGGTCGCCGGGCGACGCGTTCGGCCCGGTCGACGAACAGCTCGCGGCGAGCGCGGCGGCCGTCGCCGCGGTCAGGAGTGCAGCGGCACGACGTCTGCGTCGTGTCATGCGGTTCTCCTCTGGTCGGGGTGAGCGGTGCGCCCACCGGGATCGAGGTCGGCGTCTCCGCCGACGATGCGGATCAGCTCGCGGTACAGGTCGTGCACCACGTCGGAATGCTCGGTCCAGACGTTGCGCTGCTCGCCGGGATCGTCCTCGACGTCGAACAGCTGGCCCGAAGGGTCGTCGGGGCCGAGGAGGTCGCTCTCCGGATCGGAGAGTCCTCCTCCCGAGCCGGGCGAGAAGAGCGCCTTCCAGCGGCCGCGGGTGACGGCGAAGGCCCCGCCCATGCTGTGGTGGACGAGCAGGTCGTCCGGTGTGCCCGGCGCGCCGGTCAGTCGTCCGGAACGGTCGACGCCGTCGGGTGCCGCACCGGCCGGCAGCGGCACGTCGAGCAGCCCGGCAATACTGGGCAGCAGGTCGATCAGGCCGAACCGGGCCGGGCTGGTCGTCCCGGCCGGGACGACGCCCGGGAGCCGGGCGATCAGTGGTTCGCGATGGCCGCCGTCCCAGAGGTCGCCCTTCTGCCCGCGCCACGGGCCGTTGGGCCGGTGCACCTCGAGGTCCACCTCGTCGGCGAAGATCGTCGGGGCGCCGTTGTCGCTGGTGAACACGATCAACGTGTCGTCGAGCACGCCGGCGCGCTCGAGCGCCTCGGTGAGCTGTCCGACCATCCAATCGACGAAGACGACTGAGTCCCCGCGCGGCCCGGCGTCCGAGACGCCGCGGAGGAAGTCCGGCGGCACCTGGGGACGATGCGGCGCGGACGGGGCGAAGTACAGCAGGAACGGCAGTCCGGCGCTGCGCTCGATGAAGCGGACCGCCTCCCCGGTGAATCTGAGGTCGACCTCGCGCTCGTCCCAGTCCGGGGTCTCGTAGCCGGGCCGCTGCCCCGGCAGGAACCGGCGCTTCTCCTGCTGGGGCAGGCCGACGGTCCGGTTCTGTGCGAGCAACGCGTAGGGCGGCATGTTCAGCGACCCGGCGATGCCGAAGAAGTAGTCGAACCCGAGGTCCACCGGCCCGCCGGTGAAGGGCTGGGCGTAGTCGATGCCGGCGCCGAAGTCCAAGTCCTTGTCGCGATGGCGCGCAAGGGGATCGCCAAGCTCGTACTCGAGGGGATCGCCGCGGAAGGCGTCCCAGGTCGATCCGTCCCGATGCTTCCACCCCAGGCCGAGATGCCACTTGCCGATGGCCGCGGTGCGGTAGCCGTGCGTCTTGAACACCGAGCCGAGGGTGGGCCGGCCCGGTTCGATCAGCGCCGGCCCGTGCCCCATCAGGACCCCGTGCTTGAGCGGGCTCCGCCAGCTGTACCGCCCGGTCAGGATGGCATAGCGGCTCGGCGTGCACACGGCGGACGCCGCATGCGCGTCGTGGAAGCTGATGCCCTCCGCGGCGAGCCGGTCCAGGTGCGGGGTCTGGATCCGGGTGGCGCCGTAGCAGCTGAGGTCGCCCCAGCCGAGGTCGTCGGCGAGGACGAGGACGACGTTGACCGGTCGTTGCGGCATCAGCGCTGCACCTCCTGCGCCGTGCCGGCGGATCCCCCGCGCAGCCGGTCCCGCTCCACGTCCTCGAACCACCGGTCCAGTTCCGCCTGCATCCTGGCGACGACGTCCGGGTGATCCGCGGCCACGTCCCGGCTCTCACCGAGGTCGCTCTCCAGGTCGAAGAGCCGTGCCGATGGCGGCTCCGGGCCGGCGTGGAGCGGGGCGTCGGTGTCGTCGACGTCGGGGTACCGGCCGGGATGGCGCTTGATGTCGATGTCGACGAGTTCGTCCTCGGGCCGCAGGTCCAGGGTCCCCGGCAGGGCGGGACGGACCAGCTTCCAGCGACCGTCGCGCATCGCGGCGTTCGACTCCCGCATCGGCCGGTACCGCGTCCACTGCCAGAACCTCGGCACGTCGGCGGGCGCCTCGCCTCGTAGCAGGGGCGAGACGTCGTGGCCGTCGAGCGGCGGGCCCGCGGAGGCCGGCACGCCGGCGACCGCCAGCAGCGTCGGGAACCAGTCGGTCAGGTGGACGAACCGGTCGCTGGTGCCCGGGGCGATGACTCCAGGCCAGTGCATGATGGCCGGCACCCGGATGCCACCGTCGTAGACGTGCTGTTTCGAACCGGCGAGGCCGGCGTTGAACCGGGCCGCCGACCGCTCACCCACGCCGCCGTGATCGGGCCCGTTGTCGCTGGAGAACAGCAGGATGGTCCGTTCACTCAGGCCGGCGTCGGCGAGTGCCTGCCGGATCAGGCCGACACCGCGATCCATGATCTCCAGCATCGCGTAGATCGTGGCGACCACCTCGGTCCGGCCCGGCGCCCGGTGTCTCGCCACGAGCTCTTCGGGCGCCTGGAACGGGAAGTGCGGCGCGTTGAAGGCGACGTGCAAGAAGAACGGCCGTGCCGCGTTCCGGCGGATGAAGCCGACCGCCTCGTCGGCCAGCACGTCCGTCAGGTAGCGGCCGTCCGCCGTGACCCTGCCCTCGTCGTCGGCTTCGAGGCTCCAGTCCCAGTAGTCCTGCCATCCACCGCGGAACCCGGTGAACTCGTCGAACCCACGACGCGTCGGGCCGTAGGCGGCACCAACGGCGCCGGAGTGCCACTTGCCGACGATGCCGGTGCGGTAACCATGGCGGTTCAAGACGTCGGCCAGTGTCACCTCGCCGAGGCCCAGCCGGTCGGTTCCCCGCGCCTCCAGCGTGTCGATCACGCCGGTGCGCTGCGGGTACCGTCCGGTCAGCAGAGCGGCACGGGCGGGCGCGCAGACCGGGGAGGCCGAATAGTGCTGGGTGAGCACCAGCGACGCAGCGGCGAGGTCGTCGAGTTCCGGTGTGGAGTTGATTCCCCCGTTGAACGACCCGAAATCCCCGAATCCCATGTCATCGGCCAGGATGACGACGATATTCGGCGGCGTGTCGCTGCTGGCGTGGCTCACGACCACGATTCAACCCACGGCATCCGAGGGCGCTCAACCGCAAATGACTGATAGTTCGATAAGATTCACTTATGCAGCTTCGTCAGCTCGAGATCGTCAACGTACTGGCCGATGAGCTACATTTCGGCCGAGCCGCTCGCCGGCTGGGAATCACCCAGCCCGCACTCAGCCAGCAACTCAACAAGCTCGAGGCCGAGCTCGGCGTCGAACTCGTCACCCGCACCAGCCGGGAGATCAGCCTGACCGAGATCGGCGAGCAGGTCCTCGACGCCGCTCGACAGACGCTCGCCTCGGTCGATCGCACCAAGGTGCTGGTCGATGACTACCGCGCGGGACGCACGGGCCACATCGTGATCGGTTCGCTCGGCGCCGGCCTCAACGGCCCATTGCCGGACATTCTCCGGCAGTTCCGAAAGGTCTCACCGCGTAGCGTTATCGAGCTGACCCACTCTCGCGACAGCTCAACGCAGGAACGCGGAATCCTGTCCGGAGAATTGGACACGGCAGTGGTTCGGCGAGTCTCCAATAATCGATCGGTCGAGACGTTGAAGATCCTCGACGAGTCCTTCGTCGTCTTTCTCCCGCAAGATCACCGGCTCGCCGACCGGACGCTCATTTCACTGGGCGAGTTGTTCGACGAGAACTACGTTTTCTGGCACCGCCATCTCGGCTCGTCGTTCTACGACCTGCTGATCGACGGGTGCCGCGCGCAGGGCTTCGAGCCGCGCGTCGAGGCTCTGGGCGACACCCTCGAAGCCCAGCTCGCCCTGGTGGCCGCCGGCATCGGGGTCTCCATCCAGGCCGCGTCGATGGCGTCGATCTCACGCGCCGGCACGGTGTCCGTGCCGTTGGATCCCGCCGACCTCCATGCCGCGCTCTGGTTCGCCTATCGGCGCTGGAACCGTTCGGCACTGCTCGAGAACTTCCTGTCCGTCGCCCGTACCGTCATCGGCTGACCCGGGACCGCCGTCACTCGTCCAGCGCCGCCAGCCGCTCCGCGGCCTCGGCGAGGAGCGGCCATGGCAACACGCCGATCATCAGGGACGCGGCCCGGTACAGCGACATCGCCGAACAGATATGGCCGAACGGCGCCACGGTGAGCGGCCGGCAGTAGTCGGCGAGGATGCGCGCGGCTCGCTGGTCGGCCATCAACTCGCCGACCGGCGTCCGCACGCTCAGCCGGGAATCCGGGAACTCGTCGATCGCCGGCGCCGGCCGCGTCGACGCCAGCACCCGCTCGCGTTGCGCCTCGCACAGCAGATGCTGCGTGGTCACCGCGCCGTCGGCGGGGAGCCCGAGCCGGGCGAACTGGCTCTCAGGCGCCTCGCTCTCGATCAGCAGGTCCCGGAGCGCCGTCGCCATCCTGAGCTCGAGGGCGGTGTCGACCAGCGGACTGGCCTGCTCGGGATCGGCGTGCAGGTCGAACAGCTGCGTGCCGAAGTGGTAGGGGTTGGACGCGACGTGGCCGGGCGACTCCAGCACCGGCATCTGCTTGGTGAACGAGAAGCCCGGGTGCAGGCGCGCGTCGCGCAGTTCCTCAGTCGTGAACCGACCTCGCATGTGCGTCGGCATGAGGGTGTGCTCGAACAGCGGGCCGTTGGACTCGTCCGCGCAGGCCCGCATGTAGACGTACCGCCCGTCGGTGATCGACACGTGCCCGCCGAACGCGCCGAAGAGGCCGAGCTCGCGAACCGGCGTCCCGCTCGCGATCACCGGCGCCAGCGACGTCCCCTGCATGTGCGGCGTCGACTCGACGCCGAAGAGATCCAGCAGGGTGGGACCGAGGTCGATGGTCTGGACGAGCGCGTCGCGCCGTTCACCGGCGACTCCGGACCGGGGGTCCCAGACGAACAGCGGCGTGTGGATCGTCTCGTCGTACCAGGGCGGGACGCTCTTTCCCCACCAGCCGTGTTCACCGAGGAGGAAGCCGTGGTCGGTGCAGACGACGAGCATCGTGTCAGCCCAGAGACCGAACTCGTCCATCGTGTCCAGCACCCGCCCGAGTGAGGCGTCGCACATGCTCACCAGCGCGGCGTAGTGCCGCCGGACGCGCTCGCTGACCGCGTCGTCCTCGATGACCTGCATGTAATCGGGCCAGTCGAAGCCCGGCCCGCGGTAGCCGCCATCGTCGTAGAGCTCTTCGAAGGACGGGTCGCTGAAGAACGGCTCGTGCGGATCGAACGTCTCGATCTGCACGAACCAGTCCTGTTCGCGGTGGTTGTCGGCGATGAACTCCAGGCCGGCGTCGAAGGTCCTGGTCTGTGGGTGGTCGGCGATCCCGGTGAGGTACCGCCGGTTGATCTGGTCCTGCCGCCACGTCCCGCCGCGCCGCACGCGCAGGTCGTCGGTCACTGGCGGGTCCGCGACCCAGCCCTTCCACGGATCGCCCTGCTGGCCGCGGATCAGCGAGAACGTGCCGTAGCGGGTGTGGTACGTCGCGCCGCCGTCCTCCCAGTAGTGCATGTGGTCGGTGGCGAGGTGGGTCGTCACGCCGGCTTGTCCCAGCATCTCCGGCACGGAGTCGTCGAACGGTTCCAGCGGCCCCCAGCCGCGGTGCAGGAAGTTGTACCGGCCGGTGTGCAGCTCCCTGCGGGCCGGCATGCACGGCATGCTGCCGGCGTAGCAGGTGTCGAAGGTGACCGAGCGGGCGGCCAACCGCTCGAAGTTCGGGGCGATGGTCGCCGTCGCGGGGTCGTAGGGCGGCAGGTGTTTCCGGTTGAGGCTGTCGAACATCACCACGATCGCGCGCATGGCAACCTCCCGATCAGCCGGCGCGCGCCGGCAGGTCCGGCTGAGCGTCGAGCAGGCGGGACGCCGGCGCCGGCCGGTCGATGGCGCCGTCGAGCAGCGGGTCCGCGGTCGCCTTCATCCAGGAGTCGAGCCGGGCTTCCAGGTCGGCGAGCACCGGCTGGTACGCGGGCTCGCCGGCCAGGTTCGTCCGCTCCGCCGGGTCGGCCAACAGGTCGTACAGCTCAAGGGCCGGCCGCGGCGCCAGGTGCGCGTCGCCCATCCCTCGGCGGGTCGGGCTCTCCTCCAAGTCCTTGGCGAGCGTCAGGAGCGGCCCGTCGGCGAAGTTGCGGATCAGCTTGTGGCGGCCGGTACGCACGGCCCGGATCGGGTCGTAGCGGTCGTGGTAGGTCTTTTCGAAGAACAGCTCGCGTTCCTCGTCCGGCGCGACTCCGCGCAGGTCCGGAACGAGGCTGCGGCCCTCCCACTCGGGCCGCGGGCCGCCTCCGGCGAGCTCGACGAGGGTCGGCAGGATGTCGAGGTGGCTCACCATGGTCGTCGTCCGCGCGGGCGTGGTCCCCCAGGCCGCCGGGGGCCTGATGACCAGGGCGACCTCGACGCCGGGGTCGTAGAGCGTGCCCTTGGCGCGCGGGAGCGCGGCGCCGTGATCGGTCGTGACGATGACCAGCGTGTTCGCGCGGACGGGATGGGCGTCGATCGCCCGCAGCAGGTGCCCGACGGCGGCATCGAACTGCCGGATCGCACCGTGGAAGCCGGCGAGGTCCTCCCGCGTGTGCTCGTTGTCGGGCAGGAACGCGGGCACGTCGACCATCGTGGGGTCGGCGAACTCGTAGTCCTCCGGGCGCCAGGGCCGGTGCGCTTCCCACATCCCCACGGTCAGCAGGAACGGAGCCCCGTCGGCCGGTCGGTCCTGCAGCCAGGCCGCGGCCTCCTCGGCGACCGGCCACGCCCGCGGCAGGAACCCCATCCCGCGCACCTCGCCGAAGCCCAGCACCGTCGGATCGGGATGCTCGTGCTGAAGCCCGACCAGCGCGGAGTCGTACCCGTATCGCGACAGCACCTCCGGCATCGTCCGCACACTGTGCCGGTACCGCCAAGCGTCGTGCGCCAGCCCCATGAGCCCGTTCACGTGCGGCGACATCCCGGTGAAGAGCGACGAGCGAGCCGGCGTGCACAGCGGCGCCGTCGAGAAGGCGTTGTCGAACACCACGGCACCGTCGGCGAACGCCTCCAGGTTCGGACTGGGCACGGACGCCCGTCCGTGACACGACAGGAACCGGCCGATGTCGTGACCGTGGACGAGGACGACATTCGGGCGCTCGGACACAGACGACTCCTTCAGGTTCCCATCAGATGGACTGTTATCGATAACGCATCCTAGCGCGCGGGTGGCAGCTCGCCGGAACCGCGCGCTATCAGCCGCGCCGGGACGACCATCCGGGTCGGCCCGTTCCCCGTGCCGGTGATGGCTTCGGCGATCAGCCGCGCCGCGATCTCGCCCATGGCGGGCGGGTCCTGCGTCACGACGGTGACGGGCGGATCGGCGAGGGTGGCAGCCTCGAAGTCGTCGAAGGCGACGAGCGCTCCGTTCCAGCCGTCTTCGCGCAGTGCGGGCAGCACCCCGGCCGTGAGCAGGTAGTTCGTGCAGAAGATCGCCGTCGGCGGGTCGGACTGGTCCAGGAGGCGGCGCGCCGCCCGGCCGCCCTCCTCCCGCGTATGCGGCACCCTTTGCACCAGCCGCGGGTCCACCGAAACGCCGTGCGCCGCGAGCGTCTGCCGATAGCCGGCGAGCCGCTCGGAGGCGGGGAAGCCGGTGGTGCTGGTGATGATGCCGATGCGCTGATGTCGCCGCTCGAGCAGATGCTCGACTGCCAGCCGTGCGCCGCCGCGGTTGTCGACGAGGACAGCCGCCGCCTCCACGCCCACGGCAGGAGCGCCCAGGAAGACGACCGGCCGGCCACGCTGCACCTCGGGCAGCAGATAGCGGTGGTCGTCGTCCTCGGAGAAGAGCAGCAGACCGTCGAGCCCGCGGTCGATGAACGAGCCGACCAGCGCCCGCTCGCGCGCCGGGTCGCGGCCGGAACTGGCCGTCACCACGATCAGGTCGCGCTCCCGCAGCGCGGCGTCTGCGGCCACCGCGATCTCGGTGAACAGCGGCGTGTACGGATCCGGGACCACCATGCCCAGCAGTGACAGCCCGCGCCTGCGCCGCAGACTGGTCGCCATCCGATTCGGCCGGAAGCCCAACGCCTGAATGGCCGTCTCGATGCGCGCCGCGGTCTCCGAACTGACACCGGCCTTGCCGTTGATCACCCGGGACACGGACATCGCACTCACGCCGGCCGCCTTCGCGACGTCGTAGATGGTCACGGCCGCGTCCGTGCCAGCGGCCTCGCGTCGATCGGTCATGCGAGCTCCAGAGCCGGGATCAGTGGCCGCGCCTCGAGCGGCACAGGCTCCAGAATACGTTACCGATAACGAGTAGTGCTCATGACTGAGAACTCGCGAGGAATGGGCGAGGCACGCATCGACCCAGAGTCGTTGGACAGTTGCTTGCCGTGACAAGCGCGCTGGAGGTCGTGCGGCCCCACCCTGCCGGTGGTTGGCGCTGGGGGGGTGACGTGCGCCGGCCTTGTCGGTGCCCCCGGTCGGACTCGAACCGACACTGTTCAGCTTTTAAGGCTGATGCCTCTGCCGATTGGGCTACGGGGGCCGACCCCAGTATCGCGCCCGGTGGGCCGCCTGTCTCCCGGCGAAACCTCCCATTACGGACACGATCGGATCACGCATCACTGGCGAAGGCGCCCGGCGCCGCCTACAGGTAGGTCTGCCGCGGGAAGACGGCGTGGGCGCCGGCGACGCGGTCGAGGAACAGGAAACCGGCGCAGTGGTCGATCTCGTGCTGCAGGGCCCTGGCCTCGAACGCGTCGGTCTCGACGGTCAACTCCTCGCCGCTGCCGGGCAGCAGTCCGCGCACCGTCAGCCGGGTGGCGCGCTTGACGTCGCCGGTGAGGTCGGGGACGGACATGCAGCCCTCGCGGCCCTTCTCCTTGCGGGTCGCCTCGACCACCTCGGCGTTGCAGAGCACGAACGTGCCGTGGGTGGTGCGCGTCTTGGGATGCTGGCTGACGTCGACGGCGAAGACGTGGGCGGAGACGCCGACCTGGCAGCCGGCCAGGCCGACGCAGCCGGGCGAGACCCGCATGGTGGCGACGAGGTCCGCGGCGAGCTGCACGACCTCAGGGTCGCCGGGGTCGACCTGCGGCGACGGCGTGGAGAGCACGGGGTCGGGGGCGCGGACGACGGTCAGGACGCGGCCGGGCACCCCGAGGTCGGCCTCGGTCCAGTCGGCGATGCTCACAGGACGTCGGTCTCCTGCGGCCGCAGGGTGACGCCCACGCCCAGCTCGGTGCCGGCGTCGCGCAGCCGCATCGCGACGGCGTCCGCGTCGGCGTCGGCGGGGAGGTCGACCTCGGCGACGGCGACATAGAGGTCGCCGGTGAGCCGGGTCGTGAGGTCGGTGATGTTGCCACCGGCCGCGGCCAGGACGCGGGTGACGGCCGAGACGATGCCGGGCCGGTCTCCGCCGTGCACCGTCAGCACGTACGGCCGCCGCCCCAGCACGTCCACGGCGTCCTCGTCGGGCACCGCGCGGGCGGACACCTGGAGCCGTCCGTCGGCGGTCAGCGGGGCCAGCGCGTCCTCGACCTCCGCCGGCGACCGGTCGCCTGAGCAGATCAACATCATGGCGAAGTGCCCGCGCAGCAGGGTCATGGTGGAGTCTTCGAGGTTCAGTCCGAGCCCGGCGAGGCCGGCGGTGGCGTCGGCGATGATGCCGGGGCGGTCGTGTCCGATGACGGTGACGGCGATGAGGCTCACAGGCTCCATCCAACCGGACGCACCATCGGCAGGTCACTTCGGCCGTCGCGATGTGGGCGAACCGCCAGCACCTGGTCGACGCCGATGCGAGCGGCGTCGAAGGAGACGGCCGACGCCGCCATGTAGAGCCGCCATACCCGAGCCCGGCCCTCACCGGCCAGATCGACGGCGCGGTGCCAGCCGCGTTCCAGGTTCGCGACCCAGGCGCGCAGCGTGCGGGCGTAGTGCTCGCGCAGCGCGTGCACGTCGCGCACCTCGAACCCGCCCGCCTCCAGCCGGCTCACGACGTCGCCGATCGGGATCAGCTCGCCGTCGGGGAACACGTAGGCGTCGATGAACGTGCGCCTCGGCCGGGCCAGCCCGCCGGCCCGCGGCCGCCCGGACCGCACGATCTGATGGTTGAGCAGCCGCCCGCCGGGCCGCAGCAGGCTGTACAGCCGGGCGGCGTACTCCGGCCACATCGCCGCGCCCAGGTGCTCGGCCATGCCGACGCTGGCGATGGCGTCGTACGGGCCGTCGGCGACGTCGCGCCAGTCCTGCACGCGGATCTCGACGGCGTCGGACAGGCCGGCGTCGGCGACCCGCTGCTTGGCGTGCTCGGCCTGCGGCACCGAGAGCGTCACACCGACCGCCTCGATGCCGTGGTGCTCGGCGGCGTGCAGCACCAGCGAGCCCCAGCCGGAGCCGACGTCGAGCAGCCGCATGCCGGGCCGCAGCCCGAGCTTCTGGCAGATCAGCTCGTTCTTAGCCCGCTGGGCCTCCTCGAGCGTGGCGTCGTCGCCGGGCCAGTAGGCGCACGAGTACGTCATCGACGGGCCGAGGACCAGCTCGTAGAAGTCGTTGCCGACGTCGTAGTGGTGGCTGATGGCGGCCTGGTCGCGGCGCTTGGAGTGCCGGTCGCCGGCCAGCTGGACCTCCTCCGGCGGCGGCTTCAGCGGCGGTCCGACGGCGCCGAGCACGACGGCCAGCCGGATCACCTCGGCGCGGTCGGCGGCGGTGAACCGGCCGCGGTCACCGAGCTCGCGCAGGGTGTCGTCGAGCCTGGTCAGCGCTTCGTCAAGGTCGCCCTCGACGTCGATCTCGCCAGCTACCCAGCCGCGGGCCAGGCCGATCTCGTCGGGCTGCCACAGCAGCCGCCGCAGCGCCCGGCGGGAGCGGATGACCAGCACCGGGCCGTCCGCCGGACCGGCGTGCGCGCCGTCCCAGGTGCGGATGCCCAGCGGCAGCGGGCGCCCCAGCAGCCGCTCGAGCAGACCGGCGATGCGTCCCGCCGCTCCCCCAGTGGACATGGCGACCTCCTGTCCGAACACCCACCCGCCACGCGAGTCTTTTTGTGGGACTCGCCGCCGCCTGGGACCTCGCGGACGGCCTCCAGGCTAGCGAGACCGGTGGGGTCGCTGCCACGGCTTTCGGCCGGGGGGTGCCCACGGCGGGCGGCGCCGGATCGACCCGGCGCAGCACCGGCGGCCGCGCGGTGGCTCAGCCGCGCGGAAGCCGGCCGCCCGCCGTGGCGGCGTTCTCCGCCTGGCGCTGCTCGGACGGCGCGGGCTGCTCGGCCCGCGGCGCGACCGGCTGCGCGGCCCGGCGGAAGTCCTCGCGTGGCATCCGCATGCGGCCGAGCGTGACCACCTCGCGCTTGAACAGCAGCGCCAGGGTCCAGTCGACCACCACGCGGGCCTTGCGGTTGAACGTCGGCATCTTGCTCATGTGGTACGTGCGGTGCATGAACCAGGCCGCGAAGCCGCGCACCTTGACGCCGTAGGTGTGTGCGACGCCCTTGTACAGGCCGAGGCTGGCGACCGAGCCGATGTACTTGTGCTTGTACGGCTTCGGCACGCCGCCCTCGAGCGCGGTGACGATGTTCTTGGCCAGCAGCTTCGCCTGACGGACCGCGTGCTGGGCGTTGGGCGCCGTCCAGACCTCCGGCTTGCCGGCGGTGAGGTCGGGGATGGCGGCGTTGTCGCCGGCCGCCCATGCGTCCTCGAGGCCGTCGATGCGCATCTCCGGCAGGCAGCGGATGCGGCCCCGCTCGTCCAGCGGCAGATCGGTGTTGGCCAGGACCGGGTTGGCCTTGACACCGGCGGTCCACACGATGGTGTCGGCGTCGAACGGCCGGCCCTTGGACAGCACGACGTGGCCGTCGACGCAGGACTTCAGCAGCGTCTCGAGGCGGATCTCGATGTCGCGCTTGCTCAGCTCGACGACGGTGTACTCGCCCATCTCGGGACCGACCTCGGGCAGGATGCGCCCGGCCGCCTCGACCAGCACCCAGCGCATGTCGCTGGGCTGGAGCTGCGGGTAGTACCGCAGCGCGTAGCGGGCCATGTCCTCCAGCTCGCCGAGCGCCTCTACACCGGCGAATCCGCCGCCGACGAAGACGAACGTCAGCGCCCGCTTGCGCAGCTCGGGGTCAGTGGTCGACGCGGCGACGTCGAGCCGGTCGAGGACGTGGTTGCGCAGCGCGATGGCCTCTTCGATCTGCTTGAAGCCGATGCCTACCTCCGCGAGGCCGGGGATGGGCAGCGTCCGCGAGACGGACCCGAGCGCAATGACGATGATGTCGTAGCCGAGCTGGTACTCCTCGCCGATCTCCGGCTTGACGGTGACCGACTTGGTGGCGTGGCTGATCGAGGTGACCTCGCCGGTGATGACGTGGCAGCGCTTCAGCACCCGCCGGAGGGGCACGACGACGTGCCGCGGCTCCAGCGAGCCGGCCGCCGCCTCGGGGAGGAACGGCTGGTAGGTCATGTACGAACGCGGGTCGATGACGGTGATGCGCGCCTGGCTCCGCTTCAGGGCGCGCTGGAGCCCCAGCGCGGTGTACATGCCGACGTACCCGCCGCCGACGATGAGGATGTGCGGGGTTCCGGTGCGTCCGACTCTCCCGTTCATGTCTCCAGCGTAGCGCTTGTGAACAGATTCACAAGCCATTTGACCGTGCGCTCTGCCACACCGCGCCGACTGGACGAGAATGCTACGGCGCAGGTTGTCGATTCCGGCCGCCGCCGTGTGACGGATCGGTGTAGGCAACGACGAGAAGGGACCCTCATGGCGCACTACCTGATCCTCATCTACGCACCGGCCCAGCCGACCGGCACGGCGCCGGACCGCGCCGAGCACGACCGGCACGCCGACGAGCTGGCGGCCGCCGGCACGATGGTCGCGGCGTATGCGCTGCAGCCTGGCACCGAAGCGCGGTCGGTGCGCGCCGACGGCGTCACCGACGGCCCGTTCCTGGAGACCAAGGAGGTCGTCGCGGGCGTCGGCGTCGTCGAAGCGGCCGACCTCGACGCCGCTGTCGCGATCGCCGAGCGGAACCCCGTCCTCCGCGAGGGCGGCGGCGTCGAGGTCCGAGAGATCGAGAGCGGAACGCTGCCGGGCTGATACGAGTGGCGTCAGCCGGCCGCTGCCGCCCGGCCGAACACGTCGTCGAGCATGGCCTCGGTGAGCTTGCCGGTGAAGGTGTTCTGCTGGCTCGGGTGGTAGCTGCCGATCAGCCGCACCGGCGCCGTCGCCGCCGACCCGTCCTCCAGGGGCAGCGTCACCTCGGCGCCGTGCCCGAACGCCGGCCGCGGCCGGGGCACCGTCAGCCCGGCCCGGCCGAGCGTCCGTAGCGCGGCGGCCCAGGCGAACGAGCCGAGCGCGACCGCCGCGCGCACCGTCGGCAGCACCACCTCGACCTCGCGGTCCAGCCATGGCGCGCAGGCGTCGCGCTCCCCTGGCGTCGGCTTGTTGTCCGGCGGTGCGCAGCGGACGGCGGCGATGATGCGGGCGCCGATCAGCTCCAGGCCGTCGCCGGAGTGCGTCGCCGTCGGCTGGTTGGCCAGCCCGGCACGGTGCAGCGCGGCGTAGAGCCAGTCGCCGCTGCGGTCGCCGGTGAAGACCCGGCCGGTGCGGTTGCCGCCGTTGGCCGCGGGTGCCAGGCCGAACACCAGCACCCGCGGCCGCGGGTCGCCCCAGCCCGGCGTCGGCCGGCCCCAGTACGGCTGGTCGGCGAACGACTTCCGCTTCTCCCGTGCGACGTCCTCGCGCCAGGTCACCAGGCGCGGGCAGGCCCGGCACACCGACGACCGCGCGACCACCTCCCCCAGCGACGCGTCCGTCGCCAGTCTCACCACGTCGTCCGCGGACGTCGCCACCGGTGTGTCCGCGTCAGCCTGGTCGCCCGGCCAGCCGGTCCCCGGCGGGACGGGACTGGGAAACGGGTCGCCGGTGACGGGGTGTGGAAGCTGCACGCACCTCATTCTTCCGGGCCGAGGCGCCGGCCGCGCGCCTACCGCAGGACGCCGGTGAGGCGGTCGTAGCGCAGCACCCGCGACGCACTCTCCCGCGAGTCGGCGAGGCCGGTGACCTCGATCGCGGTGACGCCGAACCGCACGCGGTCGATGGTCGCGACCCGCAGCCACGGCGCACCGTCGCGCAGCACCGTGACCTCCTCCAGCAGGGTGCCGTCGCGGCCGGCGGCGATCGCGTACGTCGGTCCGGTGGGCGCGGCGATGTCGATGCCGCCGTCCTCGCGCAGCGTCATCGTGCAGGTGAGGTTGCCCCGGCCGCCGTTCGCGGTGCCGATGAAGTCGTACATCGGGGCCGGATCGCCGACGTAGTAGCGCAGCCGCCCGAGGCCGGTGACGTCCATCCCGTTGTAATAGTTGCGGCCGTCGCTGTCGAACCACAGGTGCGGGTTGTGCGTCTTGGCGCTGAAGTCCGCGCCGGAGTTGTACGAGATGTGCCAGTGCGGCGGGTTGTCGGGGTGCAGGGTGTTGTTGGTCTCGAAGCCCATCAGCACCCACCGGTGGCCCTTCGCCGCCGCCGTCGCGACCAGCCCCGACGCGTGGCAGATGTAGTTCGCGGCGACCAGCTGGTGCACGACCGAGCGGACCTGGCCGGCCGGCCACGGCACCGTCGTCCACGGGCCGGCGACGCGGTCGGGGTCGTTGTGCTCGATGCGCCAGTGCATCCCGGGCACGTTCTCCGGGATGCTCCACACCTGCAGCGTCGGCTGGTTCGCGTCGGCCGACGACTGCCGGACCGGCAGCGTGAAGGTGAACCGGTCGCCGTCGGCGGGATCGGGGCGCATCGTCAGGTGCGTGTCCTGATGGACGACGGTCTCGACGGCGACGCCGGGCCAGCGCACCGCGATCTCCACGCCGGCGTCGTTGCGGGGTCCGACGACGAACGTGTAGTACTCCGCGCGGCTGGCGACGGAGTAGCGGGTGCCGGCCAGGATGCTGTAGCCGGCGGGTAGCGTGATCTCGGGGACGCTCGGGGTGTTGGGCCGGGTGCGGACGAGGCGGAACGCGGCGTACGCGGTGGGCTCGGCGGCGGTGGCGGCAGGCGCGAGGGTCAGCGCCAGACCCGCTGCGGAGGCGCCCGCGATGAGCGTGCGCCGGGTCAGTGCTCCGGACATGTGAAGGCCCTTCTGTCGTCGAGTCGGCGAATCGGTCCAGTCCGAATCGTCACGGTATGCCGTGAACCGACACGCGGCGCGCAGCTGAACGCCAGTTGAAGACTGGCTGCTATGGTTCGCCGCATGACCGGTGCGCACCACGACCTGTCCGGCCAGCTGCACGTCGCGCTGCCGCCTGCCGAGGCATTCGTGCTGTTCACGCCGCGCGGCGAGGCCACGTGGGTGCCCGGCTGGGAGCCGCGGTTCCCCGTCCGCACCGACGACGACACCGCGCCCGGCACGGTCTTCGAGACCGGCGCCGACGGCGAGCACACGATCTGGGTGGTCCTGCACCGCGACCCCGGCAGGAGCATCTCCTACGCGCGGGTGACACCGGGCTCCAGGGCGGGCGTCGTACGGGTGGAGCTGAGTCCGGGTGGCGACGGCGGCAGCGACGTCATGGTCGGCTACGAGCTGACCGCGCTGACGGAGGACGCGGCGGCGGAGCTGCAGCGGTTCGCCGCCGGGTACGCGGAGTTCCTGCGATCGTGGGAAGCGGCGATCGCGGCGCTGTCGCCGCCCTGAGGCGGCCGGCTCAGTCGGAGACGACGCTCCAGGCGATGCCGTCGAGGATGTCGTGCTCGCTGACCAGCACTTCGTCGACGCCGGCGCGGTCGACGACGCAGCGCAGCACCAGCGCGCCGGCGGCGATGACGTCGGCGCGTCCGGGGTGCATCGGCCCGATGGCCAGCCGCTGGTCGTGGGTCAGCGTGAGGAGATGGTCGCTGATCGCCCGCACCCGCTGCGCTGGGATGCGGCTGTGGTGGATCGCCACGGAGTCGTACTCGGCCAGCTCCAGGTGGATCGCGGCGACCGTGGTGACCGAGCCGGCTAGGCCGACCAGCGTCCGGGCGTCGCCGATCGGCACGACGGCGGCGGCCTCGTCCAGTGCGGCCTCGATGTCGGCCCGGGCCGCGGCGACCTGCTCGGGGGTGGGCGGGTCGGCCAGGAACCGCCGCTCGGTCAGCCGGACGCAGCCGATGTCGACGCTGCGAGCGGCCGTGACGCCGTCGGTGCCGAGCGCGAGCTCCGTCGAGCCGCCGCCGATGTCGACGACGAGGTAGGGCGCCCCCGCGCCGTACGGAAGGCCGCGGACGGCGCCGTCGAACGAGAGCCCGGCCTCGGCCGCGCCGGACACGACCTCCGGTTCGACGCCGAGCACGTCGACGACGCCGGCGACGAACTCGTCGCGGTTGGCGGCGTCGCGGGTGGCGCTGGTGGCGACCATGCGGACGCGGTCGGCGCCGAGGCCCTCGATGATGCCGGCGTACTCGCGCAGCGTCTCGAACGTACGGGCCAGCGCCTCGGGGGAGAGCACGCCGGTGCGGTCGACGTCCTTACCGAGCCGGACGATGCGCAGCCGGCGGTCGAGGTCGTGCTGGCCGTTCGCCACCGGGTCGAGGTCGGTGACGAGGAGCCGGATCGAGTTGGTGCCGCAGTCGATGGCAGCGACGCGGGTCATACGGGGCTCCAGTCGCAGGTGGCCGGGGTCCACGTCGGGGTCATCAGCTCCAGGGCGCGGTCGCCGAACGGGTTGACGCCCGGGCCGGCAGCGAGGCTGTGCGCGACCAGGACGTGCAGGCACTTCACTCGGTCGGGCATGCCCCCCGCCGTGACGCCGGCGATCTCCTCGACGTGGGCGATCGCCTCGCGCCGAGCCAGGTACGACTCATGCGCGGCGCGGTAGGCGGCGGCCAGATCGGCGTCGTCGGCCAGCTCGTCGGTCCACTCGCGCATGACGCCGCCGGACTCCAGTGCCGACGTCGCCGCGACGGCGCGCGGGCAGGTCAGGTAGTAGAGCGTGGGAAACGGCGTGCCGTCGGGCAGCCGCGGCTGGGTCTCGACCACGGACGGGTGCCCGGCGCCGTCGCTGCCGCACCGTGCCGCGATGGCCCGGACGCCGCGGACCGGGCGGCCGAGCTGCTGGGTGACGGTGTCGAGGTCGGTGGGCGTGGGTGCGGTGGCGGTCACTCGGCTGCGTCGTCTCCGTCGTCGGCCGGCTGTTCCGGCGGCGGGCTGTCGGCGAACGTCACCGATGCCCAGAGCCGCTCGTACCAGGTGCCCTGCCCGGCCGGCGGCAACCCGCCGGCCTCGGCGGCGGAGGTCTCGTCCTGCGCGTTCGCGTCGGGCAGCACGATGTAGCTCCGCTCGCCGGGCAGCACGAACCCGAGCCGCTCGCGGGCCTGGGCAGCCACGTAGCCGGGGTCCTCCCACAACCGCAGCTCCTGCTCGAGCTGCTCGACGGACGCGGTCAGCTCCTCCTGCTCGCGCTGCAGCTCGACCCGCTCGCGATGCTGGTCGAACCAGGTCCGCAGCGGGTAGGCGTAGGACACCAGCAGCACCGCCAGCACGAGCGCGAGCACCGCGGCCCGGCCGGTGACCGACGGGCGGCCGCCGGGCTTGGGCTGCGGCCGGCGCGGTGGTGGCGGCGGAGGCGGCCCCTCACCGGAGTCGACCGCGGTGCGCGGCCGCGCCGCCGCGGTGCCGCCCTTGGGCGCGCGAGCCGACGGCCGGCCGGCCCGGCCCGCGCTGGGACGCCGCGCCGTGCCAGCGCCCGCCGCGGGGCGGGCGCTGGGCGAACGGCGCGACGCGGGCACGGGCCCTCCTACGCCTGGAACCGCGGGAAGGCCGAGGCGCCGGCGTACCGGGCGGCGTCGTCGAGCTCCTCCTCGATGCGCAGCAGCTGGTTGTACTTCGCGACCCGCTCGGACCGCGCCGGGGCGCCGGTCTTGATCTGGCCGGCGTTGGTGGCGACGGCGAGGTCGGCGATGGTAGTGTCCTCGGTCTCGCCGGACCGGTGGCTGATCATGCAGGTGAACCCGGACCGCTGCGCCAGCGAGACCGCGTCGAAGGTCTCCGTCAGCGAGCCGATCTGGTTGACCTTGACCAGCAGCGAGTTGGCGGCGTGCTCCTTGATGCCGCGCTCGAGCCGCTCCGGGTTGGTGACGAACAGGTCGTCGCCGACGATCTGCAGCTTGCTGCCGAGCACGTCGGTGAGCGCTGCCCAGCCGGACCAGTCGTCCTCGGACAGCGGGTCCTCGATGGAGACCAGCGGGTAGGCGGCGGCCAGCTCCTTGTAGTACTTGGTGAGCTCGGCGGCGGAGATGCTCTTGCCCTCGAACGCGTACTTGCCGTCCTCGTAGAACTCCGTGGACGCGACGTCGAGTGCGAGCGCGATCTGCGCGCCCGGCGTGAAGCCGGCCTTCTCGATGGCGGTGACGATGATGTCGAGAGCGTCGCGGTTGCTCGGCAGGTTCGGCGCGAAGCCGCCCTCGTCGCCCAGCCCCGTCGACAGGCTGCGCGCCTTCAGCACGCCCTTCAGCGTGTGGTAGACCTCGACGCCCCAGCGCAGCGCCTCGCGGTAGGTCTCGGCGCCGATCGGCGCGATCATGAACTCCTGGATGTCGACGTTGCTGTCTGCGTGCGCGCCGCCGTTGAGGATGTTCATCATCGGCACCGGCAGCAGGTGCGCGTTCGGCCCGCCCAGGTATCTGAACAATGGCAGAGCGGTCGATTCACTGGCGGCCTTCGCGACCGCCAGCGAGACGCCGAGGATGGCGTTGGCGCCCAGCTTGCCCTTGTTCGGAGTGCCGTCCAGGTCGATCAGTGCCTGGTCGACGAGCCGCTGGTCGCTGGCTTCGAAGCCGAGCAGTTCCGGTGCGATCTCGTCCATGATGGCCGTGACGGCCTTCTCCACGCCCTTGCCGGCGTACCGGGCGGCGTCGCCGTCGCGCAGTTCGACCGCCTCGAACGCGCCGGTGGAGGCGCCGGACGGAACGGCGGCACGTGCGATGGTGCTGTCGTCGAGAGCCACCTCGACCTCGACCGTCGGGTTGCCCCGGGAGTCGAGGATCTCGCGTGCTCCGATTGCTTCGATCGTGGCCACGTATCGTCTCCTGCGGTGTGTCGCTGTCGTCTCCGTACGCGGGCGCAGTGACGACGGCGGCGCTGCACGCTCGTACGACCGCAGCCTACCCGGACCAAGTACCCGAACCGGGACCGACGGGCCGCTCTGCATGCGGCCGGAAAATCGACCAGTCTCTGGACCCCACCCCGTTGATCTTGGAGTTGTTCGGCAATTGCGGGGTGAAATGTCCGATAGATGGCCGAACAACTCCAAGATCAACGCGGCGTGGGTGGCCACACTCTAGGGCCGAACCACCGGACAGGGATTCCGCGCTATCCGGACGCGGATCGTCCGGATCCGGGTCTACCGTGCCGGCATGGCTATCGCACAACTCCCGAGCATCGTGATCGACTGTCCCGATCCGGCTGCTCTCGCCACGTTCTACGGCACGATGCTGGACTGGAAGGTCGAGCTCTCCCCCGGCTGGGCGGACATCCGCACAGAGGGGAACTGCATCTCGTTCCAGCAGGTCGAGGACTACACCCCGCCGGAATGGCCGGGCCAGAAGGTGCCGCAGCAGATGCATCTCGACGTGATCGTGGACGACCTCGACGCCGCCGAGGCGGCGGTGCTCCAGCTCGGCGCGACCAAACACGAGCACCAGCCCGGCACGTCCTTCCGGGTGTTCCTCGACCCAGCCGGGCATCCCTTCTGTCTCTGCGTCGACTGACGCCGGGGTCACTCCGGGACGGGGACCAACTGCACCAGGGACATCGAGGGATTGGGTAGGTCGAAGGCGACCTCCACCACGCCGTCCGTCGCGGTGACGCGGCAGGGCGGGTGGATCTGGTCCAGCCGGTCCGCGGCGCGCAGCTCGGCCCACTGCACGTCGGTCGGCCAGGCCGCACCGCCGCCGATGCGCCGCCAGACCGCGGGGACGCACGAGTGGTCGTCGTCGACGCGGTGATGGCGCAGCTCGTAGTCGCCGTCGGGCAGGCCGGTGAAGCGCAGCGACACCCGCCGGGCCAGCTCCGCGGAGCCCGCCGCCTTGGACTGGTCCAGCGTCCCGTTCCACACCAGCGCGACCGCCCGGCCGCTGGACGGGTCCAGCGCGGCCAGCGACTCGACCAGCGAGTCCGCGCCGTCCCCGGACGACCGCACCGCCAGCCGCCGCGACGGCAGCGCCTCCAGCATCGCCAGCGCCCACCACCGGGGTTTGCGCAGCTCACCGACGGTGCGCAGGCCGAACCCGCCGTGGAACAGGGCCGGCGGCCGGCCCAGCTCCTCGAAGTGGTCCGACACCACCCAGTACGACAGCGCCTCCAGCCGGCCCATCGCCGAACGCATGCCGCGCAGCAGGAACACCGCCGCGAACACCGACTCGCTGACCTCGTTGAAGTGCGTCGGCGTCACGCCCCACTCGGTCCACCAGATCGGCGTGCCGGGCCGGCCGTGCCGCGCCAGGACCGGGCGCAGGTCCAGCGGCGGCGAGCCGTAGGTGTGCGTCGACAGGAAGTCCAGCGGCTCGTCGCCGATCGCCAGCAGCAGCTGGTCGATCCAGCCGGCCGCGGCCGACGCCGGCCCGCCCACCCGCAGCCCCTCGTCCACCGACTTCACCGCCGACGCGGCGACGACGTGCAGCCGGAAGAACTCCTCCGGCGTCCCGGACCAGAACACCTCGAGGTTGGCCTCGTTCCACACCTCGAACGCCCACCGGTCGCGGACCTCGTCCAGCCCATACCGGTCGACGAGGTGCGCGACGAACGCCCGCACCAGGTCGTACCAGCGGTTCCAGTCCTTCGGCGGCGAGATGATCGCGCCGTACTCGAACACCGTCGCCGATGGGTCCGCGGCGAGGTCGCGCGGCATGAACGAGATCTCCACGATCGGCGTGAGCCCGAGCGACAGGACCATGTCGTACACGCGGTCCACGCCGGTGAAGTCGTACACCGGCTCGCCGTCGACCTCGCGGTAGACGCCGAGGTCGTCGCAGAGGATGCCGTGCGCCCGCACGGTCTCGACGCCGAGCTCGTCGTGCGCCGCCTTCAGCGCGGCCCGCAGCTCGGCGCCGATCTCCCGCCCGCCGGTGCGGTCGGTGGACAGCGCGTGGGAGAGATGCTCGCTGCCGATCATCGGCCGCCACGGCCGGTCCAGCTCGCCCTGGTCGGAGGAGCCGTCGACGACGACGGAGACCGGCTCGCCCTCCGCGGTGGCCGAGGCCGACGAGACCGGATCGCTCAGCTCGCCGACCTGGTCCACCGACGCGACGGCGGCGACGGCGTACCAGCGCTCCACCCCGGGCGCGCCCGTGGTGTCGGCGTACGGGCCGTGCGGGACGGAGAGCACGTCGCGGCCCTGGTGGTCCAGTGGCTCGAACGGGCCGTCCAGCGACTCCGCCACGTGCACCAGGTATCCCACCGCGCCGTCGACCGGGTCCCACGACAGCGTGACCTGCGCCCGCCCGGGTCTCGCGGTCAGGCCACCGGGCGCCGGCAGCGACACCGCGGCGCCGCCCGCCTCCCCGCTGGCTCGGCCGAGCCTGGTCTCGAAGTCGGTGCGGGCGTCGATCTCACTGCTCACGCGTCTTTCCTTCCACGTGGATCACTTGATGCCGGTCATCGCGATGCCCTGGACGAAGTACCGCTGCACCGCGAGGAACAGCACGATCACCGGCACGACCACGACGACGGCGCCGGCCAGCAACAGGCCGTACTGCGTGGCGTTCTGGCCGACGGAGTACAGCGCGAGCGCGACAGGCAGGGTGTACATGTCCTCCGTCTGCGCCACGACCAGTGGCCAGAGGAAGTTGTTCCACGACGTCAGGAACGTCAGGATGCCCAGCGTCGCGAGCGCCGGCCCGGTCAGCGGCAGCATGACGCTCCAGAAGATGCGTAGCTCGCCGGCGCCGTCGACCCGCGCGGCGTGGATCAGCTCGTCCGGCAGCCCCAGGAAGTACTGCCGCATGAGGAACACGCCCAGCGGACCCACCAGGTACGGCAGGATCAGCCCGGGGAAGGTGTTCGTCAGCCCCATGTTGCTGACCAGCACGAACAGCGGCACGAAGGTCACCATGCCGGGCACCATCAGCGTGCCGAGCACCAGCGCGAACACGACGTTCTTGCCGCGGAAGTCCAGCTTCGCCAGCGCGTAGCCGAGCATCGAGCCGAACACCAGGTTCCCGGCCGTCACGACGACCGCGACGACGGTGGAGTTGAAGAAGTACGTCGGGAAGCGCAGCCGGTCGAACAGCTCGCGGTAGTTCTCCAGCGTGTACGTCTCCGGCAGCCACGTCGGCGGGATCGACCGGACCTCGGCCTCCGGCTTCACCGACGACAGCACCATCCAGACGAACGGCAGCGCCATGGCCAGCAGGCCGACGGCAAGGACGACGTAGAGCCAGCGCGACGACGAGCGCTGTGCGCCGCCGTCCGCGCCGGGCTCCGGGGCGCCGGTCCGCACGTCGTCGTCGGCGGCGGTGGCCGGCAGTGGGGTGTGCGTGGACATCGTCGGCCCCCTCACGCCTTCGGCCGCAGGACGCGGAACTGGATCGCCGTCAGCACCACGATCGCCACGAACAGCACGTAGCTGGCCGCCGCGGCGTACCCGTAGTTGCCGAAGCTGAACTGGTCGTAGATGTAGTAGGACACCGACCGCGTCGCGTTGAGCGGCCCGCCGTTGGTCATCACGAACGGCTCCTCGAAGAACTGCAGATAGCCGATGCCGGTGATGACGGCGCCGAACAGCAGCGTCGGGCGCAGCAGCGGCAGCGTCACGTGCCGGAACCGCTGCCAGCGCCCGGCACCGTCGACCTCGGCCGCCTCCAGCAGCTCGCGCGGCACCGTCTGCAGTCCGGCCAGGAAGATCACCATCAGCGTCCCGAGGTTGCGCCAGGCGGCCATCACGATCAATGACGGCAACGCCAGCGACGGGTCGCCCAGCCAGTCGGGGCCGTCGATGCCGACGGTGCCGAGCAGCTGGTTGATCGGCCCGGTGTCCGGTTGCAGCAGGAACCGCCAGACGACGGAGACGGCGACGATGCTGGTCACTACCGGCAGGTAGTAGCCGAGCCGGAAGAACGCCCGCAGCCGGGTGATGTTGTTCAGGCCGACCGCCGCGGCCAGCGCCAGCACCATGGTCAGCGGCACACCGACCAGCACGAAGATCGCCGTGTTGACCGCGACCTTGCGGAACAGGTCGTCCTGGAACAGCGCCGTGTAGTTGTCGAAGGCGGCGAGGTCGACGGCGAACGGCGAGCGCACGTCCGTGCTGCGCATGTCGGTGAAGCTCATGAGCAGCGACGCGAACACCGGTCCGGCGGTGAACGCCGCGAACAGCAGCAGGAACGGCAGGGCGAGCAGCCAGGCCGTCCGGGCCTGCCGCCGCTGCAGCAGGCTCCGGCGCCGGCCGGCCGGCGAGCCGCCCGAGGGGACCGGGCGGCTCGCTGGAGCCGTGGTGGCGGTGGTCATCGGCTACTGCAATCCGGTCCCGATGGACGAGGCCTGCGACTGCATGTCCGCGACGGCGTCGGCAGGGCTCATGGCGCCCCGCACGGCCGCCTCGACGTCGGCGTCGATGACGGACGCGACCTGCTCCCACGTCGGGACGGCGGGTGGCGCCTCGGTGCTCTCCAGCTGCTCGCCGAAGACCGCGACCAGCGGGTCCTCCGTCAGCGGGCCGTCCTCCCAGGCCGCGGGCTTGGACGGCAGGTCGGTCAGTGTCTCGTACCAGCTCTGCTGCACCTCGACCTGGGTGAGGTACTCGATCAGCTTCCAGGCACCGGACTTGTTGTCGGAGTCGGTGAAGACGGCCAGGTTGCCGCCGCCGACGAACGACGTGCCGGGCGCCTCGTCCTTGCCGGGCAGCGGGACGACGTCGAAGTTGTCCGTCGCGCCGGCGTCGCGGACCAGGCCGATGTGCCACGGCCCGGAGATGAACGAGCCGATGGCGCCGTCGGCGAACATCTGCTCCAGCGCGCCCGGCTGGAGCACGGTGTCCTGCGACAGGCCCTCGGTGAAGTACGACGTGTAGTACTCCAGCGCCTCGGTCATCTCCGGGCTGTCCAGCGTGTACGCGTCGCCGTCGGTGAGCGTCGCGCCGTTCTGCCAGGCGAACGGCATGAACGTCTGCCACGAGCCGCTCTGACCGGGCTGCAGGTAGATGCCCTGCTGGGCACCGGCCTGCTGCAAGCCCTGCGCGAACGCCTTGAGGTCGTCCCAGGTCTGCGGCGGTTCCAGGCCGGCCGCCTCGGCGAGGTCGGTGCGGTAGAACAGCGCGCGGGTCTCGACGTACCAGGGGACGCCGTAGGACGTGCCGTCGACGACCGTCGACGCCCATGGGCCGGGGAAGAAGTCGTTCTCGTCGAACAGGTCGGTCGGTGTCGGCTCGAGGCCGCCGGTCTGCGCGAACTCGCCCATCCACGTGGTGCCGATGAGGCTGACGTCGGGGGTCTCGCCGGCCGCGATGGCGGTGGCGATGCGGTCGTGCGCGCCCTCCCACGGCACCGGCGTCACCTCGACGGTGGCGTCCGGGTTGGCCTCCTCGAAGTCGGCCAGGAACGCACCGAGCTCTTCGCCCTCGGTGCCCATCGCCCAGACCTCGATGGTGCCGGTGGCCGGGCCTTCGGTGATGTCGGCGGACGGCGCGGCGTTGCCGTCGGATCCCTCGTCGTCCTCACGGCCGCAGGCCGCCAGGGCGAGCGCCGTCGCCACGGCCAGGGCGGTCGCGGCGCTGATGTGTCGTCGACTCATCGATGAGCCTCCTTTTAGGGGTGCGGCCCGCAACTGCGGCGGACCACGAGCTGGGTGGTCAGGACGTCGTGACGTGGTTCGGAACGGTCTCCGCTGATCCGGGCGTCCAGCAGTCGCGCCGCCCGGGCCCCCATCTCGCGCATCGGCTGACGGACCGTCGTCAGCCCGGCGTAGCGCGCCGCCATGACGTCGTCCCACCCCGTGACGGCGACATCCCCCGGTACGTCGATCCCCTGCTCGGCCAGCGCGACGGTGAGACCGAGAGCCAGCTCGTCGTTCGCGCAGACGACCACGTCGGGCAGGCCACCGGCGACGAGGTCGGCGGCGACGCGGGCACCGTCGTCCTCCTTGAAGCCGGCCGGAATGGCCTGCTCCGGCACGTCCGCCCCGGCCTGGGCGAGCGCGCCCCGGAACCCGGCCCAGCGCTCGGCGACGTCGGTGGAGTCGACCGGGTCGCCGAGGAAGGTTATGCGCCGGTGCCCGTGCGTGACCAGGTGGTCGACGACGGAGGCCGCGGCGACGACGTTCTCGGTACGCACGGAGTCAGCACCCTCGATCTCGGTGCGCGCCATCAGGACGACGGGGACGCCGCGCTGGACGATCTCGGCGACGACGTCGTCGTGCACGGTTCGTCCGAACACCGCCAGGCCGTCGACGCGGCCGGCGAGGTCGAGCACCATCTCGTCGGCCGACTCGCGGTTGTGCGTACTGAGGATGAGCACCGAGCGGCCGAGCGTCGCGGCGACCTCCTCGTAGCCAAGGACGACTTCGGCGTAGTACGGGCCGGACAGGTCGGGAAAGACGATGCCGTTGGCGGCGTGCCGGCGTTCGGCCAGCGAGCGGCCGAGCTGGCTGGGCGTGAACCGGAGCTCCTCGATGGCGGCGTCGACGCGCTCGCGGGTGGCCGGGTGGACAAGGTCGCTGCCGCGGAGCGCGCGGGAGACGGTCGCCACCGACACGCCCGCGTGCCGCGCCACGTCGCGGATGGTCACGCTGGCGCGGCCGGACGTGCGGCGTCGCTGGGGGCTCTTCGGATCCGCGCTGTCCATCGTCTGGTCGCTCCTTTGGTACCGGTTACATAAACCGGTTACATCGGCTACATTCGGGCATCATGGCCGAACCTGTCAACCCATTGTCTGTAGCCGCCGATGCCGACCCGGGGCGACTCGCGGAGCTTGCCGAGGTCAGCGTCACGCTCATCGCCCAGGCCCAGGACCCGTCCGGTGCGTACCCGGCGGCGATCGGCTTCCCGCCGTACGGTTTCTGCTGGTTCCGCGACGGCGCGTTCGTCGCCGAGGGGATGAGCAGGGCGGGCGGGCTCGGCCGGGGCGCCGTCGAGTCGGCGACGGCCTTCCACGACTGGTGCGCGCGGGTCCTGACGCGGGAAGCGCCGGCGGTCGAGGAGTTGATCGCGCGGGTGGCGGCGGGTTCCCAGCCGGCCGACTCCGAGCTGCTGCCGGCCCGGTACACGCTGGCCGGCGAGTGGCACGACGACGACTGGTGGAACTACCAGGTCGACGGTTACGGGACGTGGCTGTGGGCGCTGCGGTCGCACCTGTCGCGCTGGGACCTGCCGCTGGCGCCGTACGCTGCGGCCGCGGAGACCGCCGTGCGCTACCTCGTCGCCGTCGGGGCCCTGACCTGCCGCGACTGGTGGGAGGAGCACCGCGACCAGACGCACGTCTCGACGTTGGCGACGGTGTACGGCGGGCTGCGCGCGGCCGCTTCGCTCGGCGTGCTGCCGGGGCCGGCGACGTCGGCGGCGGATGAGATCGCGGCGCTGGTCGCGACAGAGGGCGTGCACGACGGCGTGCTGCGCAAGTGGCTGGGGTCGACGGCGGTCGACGCGAGCCTGGTGGTGGCAGGGGTGCCGTTCGGGCTGCTCCCGCCGACCGGTCCGGTGCTGACGGCGACCGTCGCGCGGGTGTCGTCGGAGTTGTCGACACCGGGTGGCGGCGTGCACCGCTACGTCGGCGACACCTTCTACGGCGGCGGGCAGTGGCCGATCCTGGCGGCGTTCCTCGGCTGGCACCATGCCGTCGCAGGGTCGCAGGAGCGGGCGATGGAGCTGCTGCGGTGGATCGCCTCGACCGCCGACTCCGCGGGCCGGCTGCCGGAGCAGGTGCCGCCGCTGCTGGCGCCCGACCGGCTGTCCGAGTGGACGCAGCGGTGGGGACCCAGCGCCCACCCACTGCTCTGGTCGCACGGCATGTACCTGATCCTGGCGTCCGAGCTCGGCGTGCTCGACCCGAAATGAGGCGCCTCTGCAGTTCCGTGGGTCGGCGCGTCAGGGTTCGCCGGGTGTGCGGTTCGCGGGATTTCGTGGCGTTCGCCGTGCACCTGCAGTCTGTGGACAGCCATGATCATCAAGGATCGCCCGCATCACCAGGATTCCTGGAGCCTCACCACGATTGCAGGCGTGGTGATGCTCCAGAAAACGTGGTGACGTGCCCCGGATCGCGGCGGAATCTCACCACGTGGACGCCGCGCGGCACGCAGTCGAGGCTCGCCCGTCGCTAGACCTCCCCCGTCCCCTGACAGCCAGGCATGCCGGGCTGGCGCCATGCACGCCCGGTGAGGTGGGAAGAGCCCTAGGCCGGGGTGGTCTTGGCGCGTTCGTCGAGCCAGTCGCGGACGGCGCGGGCGGTCTGCTCGGCGGGCACGCCGGTGGTGTCGAGCAGCGTCATCGGCGGGTCCATGGTGGCCGCGGTGGCGTCGATCCAGGCCGCGTAGTCGAGCATCTCGGCGATGCGCGGCCCGTCCCACTCCCGCCAGGCCGGCCGGTTGCGGAGCCGCTCGGCGAGCACGTCCGGGTCGCAGGTCAGGCACAGATAGTCGATGCGCTCGAACAGCGCCCGCTCTGGCAGCGGCTCGAACTCCGGCGGCACGACCGTCCCGCACAGCACCACCGGCCGGCGGCTCTGGTGGATCATGGCGGCCATCCGCAGCCACGTCGACCGGAACGGCCGGTGCTCCGCCCGGTCGTCGCGCAGCCCGGCGACCCACAGCACGTCCTGCTCGAGGACGACGAAGCGTTCAGCCAGCTCACCGGCGAGCAGGCGCTGGACGGTGGACTTGCCAGTGCCGCTGGGGCCGGTCACGCAGAACAGCGGAAGCCGGAGGAACGGCCACCGGTGGCCGCAGTGGGCGCACCGGATGACCGCCTCGGGCTCGACCTGCGGGTGGTCGGCGCGTTCGCCGCAGCGCTCGCAGATCAGCAGGTTCACGCGGGTGGATCAGTCGAAGAGCTGGTCGAAGAAGCTCTTCCTACGCTTGCGGCCGCCGTAGCCGTACGGGCTCGGCGAGTCGGAGTAGCCGCGCCCGTACGGCGCCGGGCTGTCGGGGCGGCCCCGGTAGGGCTGCTGGTACGGCTGCTGCGGCGGCGGCGCCTGGCGGCCGTAGTCCAGCGGTGGCGGTGGCGCGTTGTACTGCTCCTCGGCGGCGACGATCTGCTCCAGCTCACCCTTGTCGAGGAAAATGCCCTTGCAGTTGTCGCACTGCTCGACGTGCACGCCCAACCGGTCATAGGTCTTCATCTGACCGTTGCACTTCGGACAGGTCACGGAGGTTCCCTTCGTCGTTGTCTGATGACAACGCTACCGGTGGTCACCTGGGTTCCGAGCCGTCTGGACTGCATCGGCACAAGGTGGCCGGTAGGGTCGAGCGCGTGACGCAGCAGCCCGCGCCGCCGGACCGCGGTGCGGTGCGCGCGGCCATCGAGGGCCTGCTCCGCACCTGCGTCGATCTCGAGTACCAGGCCGACGGCGCGGCGACCGAGGCGCGCAAGCGAGCGCGAGGCGTCGCCGAGGCCCTGGCCGCGGTGCGGCTGCCCCGCGGGGTGCTCGACGTCCCGGCGCTCGCCCAGCAGGTGGACGACCTCGGCAGCCAGCTCGACGCAGACCTGCGTGGTCGGCTCGCCGAGGCGCGGCGGCCGTACGTAACGGAGATCCACACGCTGCTGGCGTTGCTCGCCCCCTGGCATGGGCTGGCGGCACTGCCGCCAATGGCGTCGGCTGCACCCGTTGGCGACCTGCACGACCACTTCCCGGCCGGCTTCGCCCAGAACTACATCGACGACCTGCTCGCCGCGGTCGACCGCAGCGTCACGCTGACCGTGCAAACGGCCGCCGGCGTTCCGGCGCAGCCGCACCACGCCTCCGACCAGGCGAAGATACGTGTCAGCGATCGGCTCTCGTACAACGACCGCGCGGAGGGCGTGCGCATGCTCCAAGGCAGCGATTGTCATGCCGTCGAACGGCACGGACCTCACATCTCTCGCGAGGCCCAGCTCGCCCGGTTGCTCTGGCGCAAGGATCCAGCCGGGCAACAGCGCTGGCAGCCGTTAGCGGCCGGCGGCGCCGAGTCCGACCACTGGTGCGGGCCCGCCGCCGGTGGATTCACGTCCCCCGAAGCTATGGCCAAGCCTCTCCAGGCGCTTCTCCGCTGGGCACGCGACCACGCGACCGGATTGGACGAGTTGCTCAACCGGCACACGAAGCCGAAGACCAAGCGTGTCGCCATCCACGTCAGCGCGGAGTCGGCCGGCCTGGTCGCCGGCGATGCGGCAGGTTACCGAGGTACGGCGACGTCGAATCGCGCCATGACGGACGACTGGCTGGACGCACGCGAGTACGCCATGGTCCACGGCGCGCCGCCGGTGTACGCAGTGCCGTACGACCCCATCGTCGAGGGACCGGACGCAGGAGCGTTCCTCCAGTTCAAGCGCGTGGGGCCGTCAAGCTGGCAGTTGGTGACGTGCTACCCGGTCGGCCATCGAAACCCGAACAGCAAGCGTCTGGAGGACCTCATATGACCCCGCCGAGCGAGAACTTCAGGGAGTACTTCGGAAGCGGCCTCGGCCTGGCGGACGAACTGCCGGAGTCCTACGTCGAGGCGTGCGAGGAAGTCCCCGAGTTGCTGGCGGACGACGAGGACGGCAGCTACCGAGCCTTCCGCGACGAGCTAGCGCAACACATCCGCGATTCGTCGTATCCGCCGCACCGCACCGCCGACTCCCAGTGGATCACCGACGAGTGGCTCCGCAACGTCTGGTATGACGCGTTCGGCCCGGAGCCGCCCCCCGGGGATCCCTTTCCGGTGCCGCGCGAGGACTGGGGACATCGCCGGCGCACTCCGTTCATGCTGTACGCCATCCACCAGACGCCCGAGCGTAGTTCGCCCGGCGCGCCAGCATGGCTCGCGGCTCGCGGCCTGACCTTCGACGACGTCAACGCGGGCGTCGGCATATCGTTGACCGGCCAGCCCGCCAGCGTCCGGCCGGCGCCGGAGGGGTGGCTGGAGCGGCTCCACGACCTCACCGAACGCGGCCTCCGGGCCGAACAGCCCGGCGAGCGCTAGCCGGCCCCCGCGGCGTAACGGTGTGAGTTCGCTGCACAACAACGTGGCAGCTTATTGTCGCTCCAGCGACAGCGAGCCCGCTCAGTGTCGCGCCCCCGCCCGGCGCGCCGCGCAATCGAGCGAGGCGTGCCATGGGTGAGCGCTTGGTGCTGCCCTGGCGACACCGAACGCTCACCCATCCAGCGGCCTCACTCCGCCGCGGCAGCCTCCGCGGCTTTGACGGCGGCGATGTAGCGGCGAGCGGAGTCGCGGAGGGCTTGTTCGGGGTCGATGCCGCGCTCCCGAGCGGCCGCGGCCAGGGCGAAGAGCGCGTCGCCGACGTCCTCAGCGGACTCCGGCTCGCGCCCGAGCGCCGAAGGCAGCGACACCGGGACGCCGGCCTTCTCGACCCGGTGGACGAGCTTGGCCGCCAGCGAGAGCGCCGGCTGGGCGAGCGGCACGCCGTCGACCGCGGAGGTGCGGTTCTTCTCCTCGCGCTTCAGCCGCTCCCACCGCTCGCCCACGTCGGATGCGGACGTCGCCTCCACCCCGGCGAAGACGTGCGGATGCCGCCGCACCAGCTTCGACGCGATGCCGGCCGCGACCTCATCGATCCCCCACGGCTCCGACGGCCGCTCCTGCGCCAGCCGGGCGTGGAACACCACCTGCAGCAGCAGGTCGCCGAGCTCCTCACGCAGGTCGTCGTCATCGCCGGACTCGATCGCCTCGAGCGTTTCGTACGTCTCCTCGAGCAGGTACGTCGCCAAGCTGCGGTGCGTCTGCTCGGCGTCCCACGGGCAGCCGCCGGGCGAGCGGAGGCGGTCCATGACGGCGACGAGGTCGAGCAGGCGCGCGCCGGGCAGGTCCGACGACCCCACCACGACCGGGACGCCGGGGAACCCGGCACCGTCCACACCCGGCGGCAGAAGCCACACCACGTCACCGGACGACGAGGTCGGCGGCGCCGGCGCCACGCCGACCTCGATCCCGGCCGCACGCAGCGGCGCGACCTGCGGGTGCGCCTCGTCGGCGACGTACACGGAGCCGGCGGACCGCAGCGCGTCCCACGCGGCTGCGGAGAGCAGCCCGGGCGCGACCCGGGGGCTGGTGGAGAGAAGGACCAGGCTCACGAAGCCGGTTCGGAGATCGAGCCGGTGTCCGCGCTGACGGAGAGGTCCTCGCCCCAGGTGCCGTAGCGCGGGTTGACCTCGACGCCCAGCTCGTCGCCGAGGTCGGCGAGGACCTCGGTGAGCGCGGCGGTGTCGGCTCCGGTCTCCTCGGAGTAGGACTGCGCGATCAACTGGTCGGCGACGCCGGCCCGGAACGCCTTCTCGGTGTAGCCGGCCTGGGCGAGCGCCGTGCTGAGGTCGCCGCCCGGAGCCTGCGCCGAGATCTCGTCGATGGCGTCGTCGATCTCGGCCTCGCTGACCTCGAGGTCCTCGTCCTCGGCCAGCCGCACGAAGATCTCGTGCTGGATGTGCCGGGTCAGGACAGTGCGCTGGAACGCCGGCATACCGCCGGCCGCCTCGACGTCGAAGCCCTCGAGCCGCTCGGCGCGCGCGACCTCGTTCTGCAGGTCCTCGACGGTGAACCGGTCGCCGTCGATGACGACGGCGGCGCCGATCTGCTCGGAGTCACACGCGGTCAGCGCGACGGCGCTGGCCGCGGCGAGGGACGCGATGACGATGCGTCGGATGGTCGACACGGTGATCCTCTTCGTCGGTACTCGAGTTCGGCGTACAGCGGGACAGACGATGCCCGCGCATCCTATCCAGCCCGGGTCCCGGCCCGGTCGGGCTGGTGGGCGATGACGTCGTCGATGACGGTCTTCGCCCAGGCCAGCAGCTCGACGCCGCGCAGCTGCGGCCCGCCGATCGTCGTCGGCCGCGGCCGGGGCACCAGCATCGTCCCGACGGCGTCCTTGACCAGTGACTTCGGGTACAGCCGTCCGAGCCGCACCCGCTGCCAGTCGGCCAGCTCGACGTGCGCGAACCGGATGTAGGTGCCCTGGACGGTGACCTCGGACAGCCCCGCTCGCCGGGCGTGCGCCCGGAACCGGGCCACCGCCAGCAGGTTCTCGGCCGGCTCCGGCGGCGCGCCGTAGCGATCCTCCAGCTCCTCGCGCACGGCATCGACGGCGGCGTCGTCGACCGCCTCGGACAGCCGCCGGTACGCCTCCAGCCGCAGCCGCTCGCTGGCGACGTAGTCGTGCGGGATGTGCGCGTCGACCGGCAGCTCGATGCGGACCTCGGGCATGGCCTCGGCGCCGTCGCCGCGGTAGTCGGAGACAGCCTCGCCGACCAGCCGCACGTAGAGGTCGAAGCCGACGTCGGCGATGTGGCCGGACTGCTCGCCGCCGAGCAGGTTGCCGGCACCCCGGATCTCGAGATCCTTCATCGCGACCTGCATGCCGGCGCCGAGGTCGGAGTGCTGCGCGATGGTGGCCAGCCGCTCGTGCGCCTCCTCGGTCAGCGGCGTCTCGCGCGGGTAGAAGAAGTACGCGTACGCCCGCTCGCGGCCGCGCCCGACCCGGCCACGCAGCTGGTGCAGCTGCGACAGGCCGAGCCGCTCGGACCGGTCGACGACCAGTGTGTTGGCGTTGGAGATGTCGAGGCCGGTCTCGACGATCGTCGTGCACACCAGCACGTCGACCTCGCGCTGCCAGAACGCGTTGATGACCTGCTCGAGCGCGTGCTCGCCCATCTGGCCGTGCGCCGTGGCGATGCGCGCCTCGGGCACCAGGTCGCGCAGCCGCGCCGCCACCTTCTCGATGGTCTCGACCCGGTTGTGCACGAAGAACACCTGGCCGTCGCGCATCAGCTCGCGCCGGATGGCCGCGCCGACCTGCTTCTCGTCGTACCCGCCGACGTAGGTGAGGACGGGGTGCCGCTCCTCCGGCGGGGTGGTGATGACGCTCATGTCGCGGATGCCGGTGATCGACATCTCCAGCGTCCGCGGGATCGGCGTCGCCGACATCGTCAGCACGTCGACGTTCGCCCGCAGGTGCTTCAGCTTCTCCTTGTGCTCGACGCCGAAGCGCTGCTCCTCGTCGACGATGAGCAGGCCGAGGTCCTTGAACCGGACGTCGCCCGTGATCAGCCGGTGGGTGCCGATGACGACGTCGACCGTGCCGTCGTGCAGCCCTTCAATCGTCTCGGCGGCCTCGGCGTCGGACTGGAACCGCGACAGCGCCCGGACGGTCACCGGGAACGGCGCGAACCGCTCCGAGAACGTGGCGAAGTGTTGCTGCACCAGCAGCGTTGTCGGCACCAGCACGCCGACCTGCTTGCCGTCCTGCACCGCCTTGAACGCCGCCCGGACCGCGATCTCGGTCTTGCCGTAGCCGACGTCGCCGGCGATGACGCGGTCCATCGGGATCTCGCGCTCCATGTCGGCCTTGACCTCGTCGATGGTGGAGAGCTGGTCGGCGGTCTCGATGTACGGGAACGCGTCCTCCAGCTCACGCTGCCACGGGGTGTCCGGGCCGAACGCGTGACCCGGCGCGGCCTGGCGGGCGGCGTACAGCTTGATCAGCTCGGCCGCGATCTCCTTGACCGCCTTGCGGGCCCGGCCCTTGCGCTTGGCCCAGTCGCTGCCGCCGATGCGGTCGAGGCTCGGGGCGTCGCCGCCGACGTACTTGGTGACCTGCTCGAGCTGGTCGGTCGGGACGTACAGCCGGTCGGCCGGCTGGCCGCGCTTGGACGGCGCGTACTCGACCACCAGGTACTCACGGGTGGCGCCTTGCACCGTCCGGCTGGTCATCTCGACGTAGCGGCCGACGCCGTGTTGGTCATGCACGACGTAGTCGCCGAGCTTGAGCTGGAGCGGGTCGACCTGGTTGCGCCGCCGGCTGGGCATGCGGGTGGTGCCCTTGGTGGACACCCGCTGCCCGGTGAGGTCGTCCTCAGTCAGGACGGCGAGCCCGGCGGCCGACGCGATGAACCCGTGCTTGAGCCCGCCCGTGGTGACGAGTACGACGCCCGGCTCCGGCGCGGTGACCACGTCCTCGGCGTAGCGCGCGGGGACCTCGGACTCGCCCAGCACCTCGACGACCCGCTCGGCCGTGCCGTGGCCGCCCGTCACGAGGACGGCGCGGCCGCCGGTCGCCAGCCAGCCGGAGAGGTCGGCGACGGCACGCTTGGTGTCGCCGCGGTAGGTCTCGGCCGGGCGGACGTCCACCTCGCGGGTGGCGACGGCGCCGGCGGTCACCAGCTCCTCGCCGAGGTCGACGGCGTACAGGTCGGCGTCGAGGTCCTCCTTCCCCGCCCCCGCGGACCGCGCGCCGTCGCCGTCGGTGCTGCCCAGCCCGAAGGAGCTCAGGCTCCACCACGGCAGCCCCTGCCGGATCGCCTGCGCCCGCACGTCGCCGAGAGTGTGGTACGCCGCCGCGCCGAGGTCGATCGGCGCCTTCCCTCCGCCGGCCGCGGCCGCCCACGACGCGTCGAGGAACTCCTGGCTGGTGGCGACCATGTCGTGGGCCCGGGTGCGGACCCGCTCGGGGTCGCAGACCAGCACGTGCGTGCCCGCGGGCAGCAGGTCGATCAGCATCTCCATGCGGTCGACCAGCACCGGGGCCAGCGACTCCATGCCCTCGACGGCGATGCCGGCGGCGATCTTCTCCAGCATCTCGGCCAGCTCGGGGTGCTCGTGCGCGAGGGCGGCCGCGCGCCGCCGGACGTCGTCGGTGAGCAGCAGCTCGCGGCACGGCGGCGCCCACAGCCCGAGCTCGGCTACGTCGGTGGAGCGCTGCTCGGCGACGGTGAAGTAGCGGATCTCCTCGACGGTGTCGCCCCAGAAGTCGACCCGCAGCGGGTGCTCCTCGGTGGGCGGGAAGACGTCGACGATGCCGCCGCGGACGGCGAACTCGCCGCGTCGCTCCACGAGGTCGACGCGGACGTACGCGGCCGCGGCCAGCTGCTCGACTACGGTGTCGAGCGCGACGTCGTCGCCGGGCCGCAGCGCGACCGGGCGCAGCTCGGCCAGCCCCGCGACCTGCGGCTGCAGCACGCTTCGCACCGGCGCAACGACGACCTTGACCGGCCCGCCGGACTCCTCGTCGGGGTGGACCAGCCGGCGTAGGACGGCCAGCCGCCGGCCGACGGTGTCGCTGCGCGGCGACAGGCGCTCGTGCGGCAGCGTCTCCCACGCCGGGTACTCGACCACGGACTCCGGCGGCAGCAGACAGCGCAGCTCCGTGGCGAGGTCCTCGGCCTCGCGGCCGGTGGCGGTGACGGCGAGCACCGTCCGGCCGGCGCCTGTGGCGGCGTCGGCCGCGATGGCGCCCGCCACGAACGGCCGCAACGCCGGCGGCGCGGTGAGGTCGAGGGCGGTGACCGCACCCGTGCGCGCGTCGGCGACGGCCGAGCGCAGGGTGGGGTCGCCGTCGTCGCCGAGCAGGGCGGACAGCAGGCCGCTGAGACTCATCGGTTGACCTTCCGGGCACGCAGACATGCCCCCACACCTGCTGGGGTGGGGGTTGTACCGAGCTTACGACGTCACGCCGACAGAGTCGCGGCGCTCGTTGGCGTCTCAGACGCCGGACAGGTGCCGCCGAGTTGTTCGGCAAGCGGACACCTGATGTCCGATCTGCGGTCGGATGTGGCTGATCTGCTGTCCTGTCATGACCGGCGACCGCAATCCATTCCGAGGGCTCAGGCTGGACGCGGTCGACGCCACTCGGCGCAGGTTCCTCACCGTCACGGGCGCGGCCATGGGCCTCGCCGTGGTGGGGTCGCTGCCCGGGCTCGCGTCGGCCGACGGGTCCGCCGTCGAGCTCACTCAGTTGCCCGAGTACCCGTTCGCGCTGGGCGTCGCGTCGGGCGACCCGCTCAGCGACTCCGTCGTCCTCTGGACCCGGCTGGCGCCGCGGCCGCTGGAGCCGTTCGGCGGCCTGGGCCCGCGCCCGGTGATGGTGCAGTGGCAGGTGGCGGAGGACCCGGCCTTCCGCCGCGTCGTGCGCAGCGGCACGGCCCGGGCCCGGCGCGAGGGCTCGTACAGCGTCCACATCGACGTGCAGGGGCTGCGGCCGTGGCGGGAGTACTGGTATCGCTTCCGCGTCGGCCGGCACCTGAGCCCCGTCGGCCGCACCCGCACGGCGCCCGAGCCGGGCTCGTCCCCGCAGGCGCTGCGGTTCGCGTTCGCCTCCTGCCAGGCGTACTGGGAGGGCTTCTACACTGCCTACCGCGACCTGGCCGACCAGGAGCACGACGTCGTCTTCCACCTGGGCGACTACCTCTACGAGTACAGCGTCGGCGTCGGCGCCGGCGTCCGTCAGCAGCAGCTCCCGGCCGACACCCTGCGAGAGACCGTCACGCTGGACGAGTACCGCGGCCGGTACGCGCTCTACAAGCTCGACGCCGATCTGCAGGCCGCGCACGCCTCGGCGCCGTGGATCGTCACCATGGACGACCACGAGGTCGAGAACAACTGGGCCGACGAGATCCCCGAGGGCAACACACCCACGCCCACCCGCAACGAGTTCCTCGTCCGCCGGGCCAACGCGTTCCGCGCCTGGTGGGAGCACATGCCGGTACGCCTGTCGCAGCAGCCGATCGGCCCGGACCTCCAGCTGTACCGCCGCTTCCAGTACGGCGACCTGGTCCGCTTCAATCTCCTGGACACCCGCCAGTACCGCGACGACCAGGCGGCCGGCGACGGGTCCGACCCGCCCAACCCCGGGTCGCTCGACCCGAACCGGACCATCACCGGCGCCGAGCAGGAGCGCTGGCTGCTGGACGGGTTCGCGGAGCGGTCCGCGCGCTGGGAGGTGCTGGCGCACCAGACCGCGATCGCGCAGCTGGACACCCGGGCCGGCGCCGACGTCATCGTGCCGATGGACACCTGGGACGGCTACGTGGCGTCGCGGCAGCGGGTGCTCGGCGGCGCGGCCGAGCGGGGCGTGCGCAACCTGATCAGCATCGCCGGCGACCTGCACCGCAGCGTCGTCTCCGAGCTCAAGGCCGACTACGCCGACCCCAACGCTCCCAACATCGGGACGGAGTTCGTCGGCACGTCGATCAGCTCCGGTCGCGACGGCATGGACAACGACGAGGGCGGACTGACCATCCTCGCGGAGAACCCGCACGTGAAGTTCTCGAACTTCCAGCGCGGCTACGTCCGGGTCGAGGTCACGCCCGACCAGTGGCTGGCCGACTACCGCGTCGTCGACCGCGTCACCGTCCCCGGCGGCACCGTCAGCACCCGCACGAAGCTCGCCGTCGCCGACGGCGACCCGAGCATCCACGTCGTGGGAGGCCAGTGATGAAGCGGCAGATCGCGGTGGTGGCGGGTTCGGCGACGGTGCTCGGCGTGCTCACGGCGGTGGCGAGCACCGCGGCGCGGCCCGACGACGACCCCGTCCGGCTCGCGGCGACACCGGAAGCCGTGCAGGTCGTCGGGCTCCCGTGCCTGCCGAGCTCGTTCCAGCTCGGCATGACGAACATCGGCAGCGCCGACCTCTACGCCGACGTCGAGCTGGCCGCCGACGGCCCGGTGGTGCTGGACCGCCGGCTGGTGTCGTCGTGGCTGCCCGCCTGGGAGCCCGACCACACCGTCAACGCACGGGTCGGGGTGACCGCGCCGCGCGACGCCGAGCCCGGCAGCTACGCGGTGCGCGCGACGACGCACGGCGCGGAGGTCACCGTTCCGGTCGAGGTGCTGCCGCAGCCGCCCAAGGGCTCCGGCGACGACCTCGCGCTCGGCGAGCAGGCGGTCGCGTCCTCCACGCACGCGAACTTCGACGTTTGCGGAGCCGTCGACGGCAACACGAACTCCGAGCAGTGGGACACGCTGACCGGCTGGAACGACGGCACCAGCGGCGTCTTCCCGGACACCTACGACGTGGCGCTCGCCGAGCCGGCGCCGATCTCCCGGGTCGAGACCTGGACGCTGGACTCGACCCGCTACCCGGCGGCCCGCTACGGCCTGCGCGACTTCGACGTCCAGGTGCGGGTCGGCGGGGCGTGGCGGACCGTGCACGCGGTGCGCGGCAATACCGCCGGCCGCGTGACGTCGACGTTCGCGCCGGTCACCGCGGACGCCGTCCGGATCGTCGGGCTGGCGTCGAACAACCGCGACTACTCGCGGCTGATCGAGGTCCAGGTCTTCACCGGCTGACGCGCAGCGACCGGGGCCGCCCGTCGGACGGCCCCGGTCGCGATCAGCGCGTCAGTGCTCCAGTTGCGGCAGCCGGCGCAGCGGCTTCGGGAGCCACCAGTTGCGCTCCCCCAGCAGCACCATGATCGACGGCAGCAGCACGGCCCGGACGATGGTCGCGTCGATGAGGATCGCCGCGGCCAGCCCCACGCCCATCTGCTTGAAGTCGATGGCGCCGAGCGTCGCGAAGATCGAGAAGACGGCGACCATGACCACCGCGGCGCTGGTCACCACGCCGGCGGACCGGATGATGCCGGTGCGGACCGCCTCGCGCGTCGTCATACCGGCCTTGGCGCCCTCACGGATCCGGCTGACGACGAACACGTGGTAGTCCATCGACAGGCCGAACAGGATCACGAAGAGGAACAGCGGCAGCCACGTGAGGATCGCGCCGGTCGACTCGAAGCCGAGCAACCCTTCGGCCCAGCTGTTCTGGAACACCAGCGTGAGCAGACCGTAGGACGCGGCGACAGAGAGCAGGTTCAGGCCCGCGGCGGTGAGCGCCACCGCCAGCGACCGGAACGCCATCACCAGCACCACGATGGTCATGAGCAGCACGAACCCGATGACGATCGGCATCCGGTCGGCCAGCAGGCCGCGGAAGTCGACGTTGCCGGCGGTCATCCCGGTGACGCCGGTCTCGACCCCGTCGATGCCACCGAAGGCCGCCGGCACCAGGTCGTCGCGCAACAGCTGCAGAGAGTCCTCGGCGCGCTCGTCGTCGTGCTCGTACGGCACCGGCACGTCGACGCGGGCTACCGAGCCGTCGGCCGAGTACTCGGCGACCAGCCCGTCGCCGGCCGCGAACTCCGGGTCGTCGGACAGCTGGGTGCTCAGCGTGGCGACGGCGTCGTCGACGGCGTCGGTGTCCAGCGGCGAGCCGTCGGGCGTCCAGACGGCGATGTCGTGCGCGGCGCCCTCGGACGGGAACGCCGCCGTGATGGCGTCGTAGGTCTGCACCTCGGGCACGTCCTTGGACAGGTCGGAGATGCCGGGCTGCGACAGCTTCATGCCCAGTGCCGGTGCGGCCAGCGCGAGCAGCGCCAGCAGACCCGCGACCAGCGCCGTCTTCGGGTGCCGCAGCACGGGGCCGAGCACCGCGCGCCAGACCCGCGGCTCGCTGCCGTCGCGCCGGCGCAGCCGCCACAGCAGCGGGACGCGCGGCCGGTCGATCCAGCGGCCGAAGATCGACAGCAGCGCCGGCAGCGCCGTCACGGACCCGATGACGGCCACGGCGACGACCAGGATGGTGCCCATGGCCAGTGACTGGAACGTCGCCTCGCCGGCGAAGAACATGCCGGCCATTGCGATGATGACGGCGATGCCGGAGACCACGACGGCCCGGCCGGAGGTGGCGGCGGCGACCGCGACGGCGTCCATCGTGCCGCGGCCCTTCTCGCGTTCCTCGCGCTCGCGGCGGACATAGAACAGCGAGTAGTCGACGCCGACGGCCATGCCGACCAGCAGCACGACCGAGGCCAGGATGTCGGTGGACGGCACGACGTACGACGCGAACGCCGACAACCCCATGGCCGCGACCACGGACGACAGCGCCAGCAGCACCGGCACTGCGGCGGCGATCAGAGCGCCGAACACCACGAGCATGATGAGCAGGCTGACCGGCAGCGACAGGTACTCGGCGCGCTGCAGGTCGTCCTCGTAGACCTGGTCGAGTGCCTCGCCCAGCGACGCGTCACCGACCTGCCCGACGACCAGGCCGGTCGCCGTGCCGCCGGTCGCCTCGACCACCTGCGCGATCTCGGCGGCAGCCGCGCTGGCGGCGTCCTCCTCCTCGGCGTCGGTGCCCTCTGGGACGTCGAGCGTCACCTCGTAGAGCGCGGCGGTGCCGTCCTCGGACACCTGCGGTTCGGACACGCCGGCCACGCCCGGCGCGGCGGCCAGGTTCGCGGTGAGCGTCGTGACTGCGTCCGAGCCGGTGTCGACGGCGCCGCCGTCGGCGGCCCGGACCAGCACGAACTCGGTGAACGGGTCGTTGAAGTCGGCCTGGATGAGGGCCTTGTCGGCACCGGCGGAGGCGCCGATACCCTCCTCGCCGTCCTCCACCTCCTTGGTGCCGACGGCGCCGCCGCCGACGATCGCGGCCGCGACGAACGCGAGCCAGAGGACGATGGCCAGCCACTTGTGGGTGGCGCTCCAGCGGGCGATGCGCACCACCAGGCCGCGGCGCGGCGGCGGTGGGAGCGGCGGGGTCGGTGCGGGCGGTCGGTCGAGAGGGAGGGTCGTGGTCATGGTGCGTCCCGTCGGCAAGAGTCGGTGAGTTCGCGTCTCACTCTCGCCGGGAGGGCGTCGCACGGTAACCCGGAAAGCCCCCGATTCGTCCTGGGGGAATCCCCCGGTTCGGTGCTGGGGTGAGCCCAGAGACCGGCCGCTGACCAGCGGCTCATTCAACCCCAGTGTTGATCTTGGAGTTGTTCGGCCATCTATCGGACATTCCACCCCACATTTGCCGAACAACTCCAAGATCAACATGCGAGGAGGGGTGACAAACGCTCGTTACGGGATGGATGGCCTCACGTCTGGGCCGCGATCGTCGCCGATCGGACGGTCACCGAGGCGAGGAACTCCTCGTCGACGGTGTGGCCGAGGCCGGGACCGGTGGGCACCTCCACCACGCCGGCCGACGCGGTGATCGGCGGCAAGACGACGTCGCGCTCGTAGTACTTGGCCGACGCGGACACGTCGGACGGGAGGGTGAAGCCGGGCAGACTGGACAGCGCGACGTTGGCGGCGCGGCCGACGCCGAACTCGTGCATGCCGCCGCACCAGACCGGGATGTCGTGCTCGGCCGCGAGGTCGTGGCCGGCCACCGCGGGGCCGAGCCCGCCCATCCGCGACACCTTGATGTTCAGGACCTTGAGTGCGCCCAGCACGACCGCCGTCCTCAGGTCGTCGAGCGTGTCGATCGACTCGTCGAGGCAGACCGGGGTCTCGATGTCGCGCTGGAGTGCGGCGTGGGCGAGCAGGTTCCGCGGCGCGAACGGCTGCTCGATCATCGACAGGCCGTGGTCGTCGAGCGAGCGCAGCGCCGCCACCTCGTCATCGGACTCTCCGTAGACGCCGTTCGCATCGACATGCAACTGCAGATCGGGGAACGCCGCCCGCACGGCGCGCACCGGCTCGACGTCCCAGCCGGGGGCGATCTTCAGCTTCACCCGAGGGTAGCCGGCGTCGACGTGCTTGCCGACCTCGGCCAGCAGGTCGTCGATGGTCGGCTCGATGCCCAGCGAGACGCCCGCGACCACCGACGACCGCGTCCCGCCGAGCGCCGTCGCCAGCGACACGCCGCCGGACAGCGACCACAGTGTCCACGCCGCGATGTCCACCCCGGCCTTGGCGAACTGGTGGCCGCGCACCCGCGCCCACAGCCCGCCCACTTCGGCCGGGTCGTCCCAGTGCGCACCGACCAACGACGGCAGCAGGTACCGCTCAGCGACCAGCCAGCAGGTGTCGACCGTCTCCGGCGAGTAGAACGGGTCGGTGGGCGAGGCGATCTCGCCCCAGCCGACCGCGCCGGACGCGTCGGTGAGGCGGACCAGGATGTGGTCGAGGTGGTCCTTGGCGTGCGAGCTGGTGCGGAACCGGTGCACCAGCGGCAGCCGGACCAAGTGCAGTGAGGCGTGGGTGACGCGCACGGTCAGTCCTCCCAGTAGAGGTCGAGGTCGTGGGCGAGCCGGTCGCGCTCGGCCAGCCGGCGGCGGGCGCCCTTCGCGCTGGCGGTGGTGAGCGTGGCGAGCAGGTGCAGGACGGCGGCGACGGCCGTGGGCGAATCGGCGAACGAGGCGCTCGCGGTCGGCACGACGATGGACTGCCCGGCGACGGTGGTGAGCGGCGACTCCGCGGTGTCGGTGACGGCGACGACGGTGCCGCCGGCGGCCGCGAACCGCCCGGCCAGCGCGACGGTCTCGCGGCGGTACCGGCGCAGCGAGACGGCCACCAGCACGTCGGTGTCGCGGACGTCGGCCAGCACGTCGACGTGCCGGACCAGCGTGCCGTCGACCAGCGTGACGTTGGACAGGCCGGAGGACAGGTCGACGGCGAGCAGCGACGCGTACGCGAACGATTTGCCGGTGCCGGCGACGAACCGGCGCCGCGCCGCGACCACCGTCGACGCGGCGGCCGCCACCGTCCCGTCGGCCGCGACGCGCGCGAACGCCTCGGCCAGCGTCCGCGTCTCCTGCTCGATCACCCGGGCCTGCAGCGCCGCCGCCGACGACGGCCGCTGCAGCCGGGCGCCGAACCGCTGCGACGGGCTGGTCAGCTCGGTCATGGCGCGGTCCGGACGAAGCGGTAGGCGCCGGTCTCGGCCGAGACCCGGACGCAGGACGTCGCGACCGAGCCGTCGGCGATCAGTTCGGCGACGACGGCGCCCAGCTCGCGCCGCTGCTCCGGAGTGGACGTCAGCGGCAGCGGCAGCCAGGTGTCCGGGCCGGACGGACGGGGCCGCAGCCAGCCGGACGGGTCGGCGAGGTCGGCAGGCAGCACGGCCGGCGCCGGGGCCTCGCGGGCGCGCCGGTCGTCGTCGAGGTCCCAGTCGACGATCATCCGGTCGGTATCTGGCAGCCCGAAGAACTCCGGCCGGAACCACCGACCTACCGCTCCGAGCACGTCGAGGTTGAAGTGCGCGTTGCGGACCACCGACGGGTCGAACGACCAGCGCATGCGAGTCTGCCCGCCGGCCAGGGCGACCTCGCGCTGGCCGCGTTTGAGCGCCCGCCCGAGCCCGCGCCCCTGCTGCCCGGCGGCGACGACGGCGGCCTGCGAGTAGTGGTAGACCTCACCGCTCTCGATGCCGACGAAGCCGTATGCGAACGCGATCAGCCCACCGTTGTCGCCTCGCACGCCGATCACGGAGCCGCCGTTGGCCGCCAGCGACGCGAGCAGCCGCGGGTTCACCGAGTGCGCGGGGTCCTCGTACCCGAACACCTGGCGGTAGAGGCGCGCGGCGGCAGCGAGGTCGGCGGCGGACCTGAGTCGCTCGACGCGCGGGATCATGACCCTCCTCGGGACTGATACGGATCGCAAATGTCTCGCAGCAACCCGTAGGCCGACCACAGTAACGATGATACGAAACGTATAGTGGCGAGATGAACGGTACCGCACCGGACCTCGACACGATGCTCGGCCGGCTGGAGAGCTACGTCCGGCACGAGACGCCCACCGGCGACGCCGCCCGGCTCGACGCGTTCGGCGAGGTCCTGCTGGCGCGGCACCGCGAGCTCGGCGCCGCCGTGCGCCGCGAGCCGTCGCCGGTGGGCGACCACCTGGTCATCGAGCACCCCGGCCGCGGCGCGAAGGCCCGCGCGGCGCCCGTGCTGTTCCTCGGACACCACGACACCGTGTGGCCGGTCGGCCAGCTCGACGGCCCGATGCCGTGGCGGGTCGCCGACGGCGTCGCGCACGGGCCGGGCGCCTACGACATGAAGGGCGGCCTGGTCGTCATGGAGACCGCGCTCGAGCTCGCCCGCGACACCGGCGGAGCCGGCCATCCGCCGGTGCGGGTCGTCGTCGTGGCGGACGAGGAGGTCGGCTCGCCGACGGCGTCCGCACTGGTCGCTGACGCCGCCCGCAACGCCGTGGCCGCGCTCGGGTTCGAGTCGCCGCACCCGGACGGGTCGCTGAAATCAGGACGGCGCGGCAGCACCCGGTTGCGGCTGGCGGTCGAGGGGGTCGAGGCGCACGCAGCGCTGGACCCGGGCGCCGGCGCCTCCGCCGTCGACGAGCTGGTCGACCAGCTCATGCTGGTCCGCTCGATCGTCCGGCACGCCCCGGGCGACGTGCTGTGCAACGTCGGCACCCTCGCCGGCGGTGGTCGCACGAACGTCGTGCCGGCGGCCGCGCACGCCGACATCGGACTGCGGTTCGCCGACGCCGAGTCCGAGCGGGTGGTGCTCGACGGGCTGACGTCGCTGCGGCCGATCCGGTCCGGCGCGACGGTGACCACGCAGGTGCTGTCGCGGCGGCCGACGTGGGCGCCGGGCGAGGCGACCGCCGAACTGCTCGACACCGTGCGCCGGGCCGCGGCGAGCGTTGGGCAACGCGTCGACGGCGCCCCGGCCGCAGGCGGCGCCGACACCAACACCACCGGGTCACTCGGTGTCCCAACGCTGGATGGCTTCGGCCCGCGCGGCGCCGGCGCGCACGCCGTCCACGAGCAGGTCGTCGTCGCGTCGCTGGCCGAGCGGGCCCGGCTGGTCGCGGCGGTGCTCGCCGCGCTTTAGCTCGCCGGGCTCTAGCTGAGCCCGGCGGCCTTCCGCACCAGCGTGGCGAGCAGCTCCTCGTCGGCGGGCGTCAGCTCCCGCAAGCCGAACGCGGTCGGCCACATCGTGCCGTTGTCGAGCAGCGGCGCCTCGTTGAAGCCGAACGTCGCATACTCCGTGCCGAACTTCGCCGCGGCCTGGAAGAAGCAGATGACCTTGCCGTCCTTCGCGTAGGCGGGCTGCCCGTACCAGGTCCTCGGGGCGAGCTCGGGCGCGGCGGACCGGACGAGGGCGTGGATCTGCTCGGCCAGGACGCGGTCCGACTCCGGCATCTCGGCGATCTTCTCGAACACCTCGGCCTCGGGATCGCGCTTGCCGCTCTTGGACTTCTTGAGCTCCTTGGCCCGCTCCTTCATCGCGGCGCGCTCGGCCTCGTCGAACCCCTCATACGTGGTGCCGGCCTTCTCCTTGCTCATGTCGTCCACTCCTCCCCGTCAGCGATCGGCACTGACCCGTCCAGGCTAGGGAGCGCACGGCGGCCGCCGCTTCTCGAATCCTGACCGGTCTTGTGGCGCCAATAATGTGACAGTTACTCTCATAAAGTAGAGAGGTTCTATGCCGAGTGACTGTCGGAGGCTGTCGTGGCAACCCTGCTGTACCGGATCGGGCGGTTCTCGTACCGGAGCCGCCGCCTGGTCGGGGCCGTCTGGCTGGCGCTGATCGCGCTGGCCGGGGTGGCCGCCGCGACCCTGTCCAGCCCGACGTCGGACTCGTTCGCGATCCCGGGCACCGAGTCGCAGGAGGCGTTCGACCTGCTCCAGGACCGGTTCCCCGGCTCCTCGCCGGACGGCGCGGCGGCGCGGGTGGTGTTCGCAGCACCCGACGGCGACGCCGTCACCGACCCGGCCCACCAGCAGGCGATCGCCGACGCCGTCGCCGCGATCGAGGCCGGCCCGCAGGTCGCCGAGATCGTCGACCCGTTCGCCGCCGGGCTGGTGTCCGAGGACGGCCGGGTCGCACTGACCGAGGTCACGTACGCCGTCGACTTCCTGTCGCTGGAGCCGGAGACACGCGAGACGCTCGAGGACGCCGCCGAGACCGCCCGTGAGTCCGGCCTGCGGGTCGAGCTGGCCGGCACGGCGGTCGAGCCGGAGCCGGAGCTGGGCAGCGAGCTGCTCGGCATCGCCGTCGCCGCGCTGGTGCTGGTCATCACGTTCGGGTCGCTGGTCGCGGCCGGCATGCCACTGCTCACCGGGATCGTCGGCGTGGGCGTCGGCGTCGCGCTGGTCACCGCGGCCACGGCGTTCGTCGACCTCAGCACGATCACACCGATCCTCGCCACCATGCTCGGCCTGGCGGTCGGCATCGACTACGCGCTGTTCATCGCCTCGCGCTACCGGCACGAGCTGGCCACCGGCGCGCCCGGCGACGAGGCGGCCGGCCGGGCGATCGGCACCGCCGGCACCGCGGTCGTGTTCGCCGGGCTCACCGTCGTCATCGCGCTGGCCGGGCTGACCGTCGTCGGAATCCCGATGCTGACGGAGATGGGCCTGGCCGCCGCGGTCACCGTCGCGATCGCCGTCGTCATCGCACTGACCCTGCTGCCGGCGCTGTTCGGGTTCGCCGGACGGCGGATGCTGTCCAGCCTGCCGGGGCTGCGGTCGCGCGCCGCGGTCGATCCGGAGGACGACGACGCGCCGCGCCTGAGCCGCCGGTGGGCCGGGCTGGTCACCCGGCACCCGGTCGTGGCGCTGACGGCGAGCGTCGCCGGGCTCGCGGTGCTCGCGCTGCCGATGCTGGACGTCCGGTTCGGGCTGCCCGATGAGGGGACCTACCCGGCCGACACCACGCAGCGGCAGGCCTACGACCTCACCGTCGAGGGGTTCGGGCCGGGCTTCAACGGGCCGCTGCTGGTGGTGGTCGACGGCGGCAGCGTCGAGGCGGCGGCCGCGGAGGTCGCGGAGGGACTGCAGGGGCTCGACGGCGTCGCGCTGGTCACGCCGCCGGAGCTGGACCAGGCCGATCGGACCGCCGTCGTCACCGTTGTCCCCGAGAGCGGGCCGTCCGGCCCGCAGACCGAACAGCTGGTCGAGGCGATCCGGTCCGAGCTGGCCGGAGCGAACGCACCCGCAGGCGCGGCCGTCCTGGTCACCGGCACGACGGCGTTGTTCATCGATTTCTCCGAGCGGATGTCGCAGGCGCTGCTGCCGTACCTGCTGGTCGTCGTCGGGCTGTCGTTCGTGCTGCTGATGCTGGCGTTCCGGTCGCTGGTCGTGCCGCTGAAGGCGACGCTCGGGTTCCTGCTGACGATGGCGGCGACGTTCGGCGCGATGGTCGCGGCGTTCCAGTGGGGCTGGCTCACCGGCGTCGGTGTCGACGAGGTCGGCATGATCAACAGCATGCTGCCGATCGTCGTCGTCGGCATCGTGTTCGGCCTGGCCATGGACTACGAGGTGTTCCTGGTGACGCGGATGCGCGAGGCGTACGCGCACGGCGAGCCGGCGGTCAGCGCCGTCACGACGGGGTTCGGCCACGGTGCGCGGGTGGTCACCGCGGCGGCGATCATCATGATGAGCGTGTTCGGCGGGTTCATCCTCAATGAGGCCGCCGACGTCCGGCAGATCGGCTTCGCGCTGGCCGTCGCGATCGCCGTCGACGCGTTCGTGGTGCGGATGACCATCGTGCCGGCGGTGCTGGCGCTGGTCGGCGACCGCGCGTGGTGGCTGCCGCGCTGGCTGGACCGGCTGCTGCCGAACGTCGACATCGAGGGCACCCGGCTCACCGGCGCGCAGCAGGACCGCGACCGCCGGCGGGTCGCCGTCACCGGCTCCTGATCAGCCGAGGGCGTCGCGGGCGCGGACGAAGGCCTGGGTGGCCTCGCGCAGATCGTCGATGGTGTGGGCGGCCGACACCTGGGTGCGGATGCGGGCCGCGCCATGCGGGACCACCGGGTAGCTGAAGCTGACCGCGTAGACGCCCTCGGCGAACAGCAGCTCCGACAGCCGGGCCGCGCGGGTGGCGTCGCCGATCATGACCGGGACGATCGGGTGCTCGCCGGGCAGCACGTCGAAGCCGAGCGCCGTCATCTCCGAGCGGAAGAACTCGGTGTTCTCGCGCAGCCGCGCGCGCAGCTCGCCGCCGGAGACCAGCCGCTCCAGGACGGCGTGCGCCGCGGTCACGATGGACGGGGCGACGGAGTTGGAGAACAGGTACGGCCGCGACCGCTGCCGCAGGTACTCCACGATCTCCGCCCGCCCGGACGTGAACCCGCCGCTCGCTCCGCCCAGCGCCTTGCCCAGCGTGCCGGTGACGATGTCGACGCGGTCGGTGACGCCGAAGTGCTCCGGCGTCCCGCCGCCGTTCTCGCCGATGAACCCGACCGCGTGCGAGTCGTCGACCATGACCAGCGCGTCGTACTGCTCCGCGAGGTCGCAGATGCGGTCCAGCGGCGCGAGGTAGCCGTCCATCGAGAAGACGCCGTCGGTGGCGATCAACCGGAACCGCGCGTCCTGCGCCTCCTTCAGCCGCGCCTCCAGCTCGGCCATGTCGGCGTTGGCGTAGCGCAGCCGGCGCGCCTTGGACAGCCGGATGCCGTCGATGATGCTGGCGTGGTTGAGCGCGTCGGAGATGACGGCGTCCTCGGCACCCAGCAGCGTCTCGAACAGCCCGCCGTTGGCGTCGAAGCAGGAGCTGTACAGGATCGTGTCCTCGGTGCCGAGGAAGTCGGAGATGCTGCGCTCCAGCTCGGTGTGGATGATCTGCGTGCCGCAGATGAACCGCACCGACGCCATGCCGAAGCCCCACTCGTCGAGGCCGCGCTTGGCCGCCTCGATCAGGCCGGGGTCGTCGGCCAGCCCGAGGTAGTTGTTGGCGCACATGTTGAGGACGCTGCGACCGTCGGCCAGCGTGACCCGGGCGCTCTGCGGGCTGCCGATGACGTGCTCGGGCTTGTACAGCCCGGCCGCGCGGATCTCGTCGAGGTTCTTGCGCAGCTCCTCGCGCATCGCTCCGTACATCGCGTCCTCCTTCGTTACCGCTGCGCCCACTCGATGATGACCTTGCCACTGTGCCCACTGCCGGACGCCTCGAACGCCGCCTCGTGCTCAGCGCTGGGGAACCGGTGGGTGACGACGCGGGAGATGTCGACGCCCGCGGCGACCAGCACCGACGCCTGGTACCAGGTCTCGTACATCTCCCGGCCGTAGATGCCGCTGATGGTGAGCATGCGCAGCACGATGCGCGACCAGTCGACGCTGCTCTCCTTCGACGGCAGCCCCAGCATCGCGATGCGCCCGCCGTTGGCCATCGACTCGAACATGTCGTGCAGCGCGATCGGGTCGCCGGACATCTCCATGCCGACGTCGAACCCCTCGGCCATGCCCAACTGCTGGCGGACCTCCTCCAGCGTCGTCGACCGCACGTCGACGGTGGTGCCGGCGCCGAGCCGGGCGGCCAGCTCCAGGCGGTACGGGTTGACGTCGGTGATGACGACGTTGCGGGCGCCGGCGTGCTTGGCGACCAGCGCGGCCATGACGCCGATCGGCCCGGCGCCGGCCACCAGCACGTCCTCGCCGTGCACCGGGAACTTCAGCGCGGTGTGGACGGCGTTGCCGAACGGGTCGAAGATCGCGGCGGCGTCGAGGTCGATGCCGTCGGGGTGCCGCCAGAGGTTGCCGGCGGGCATCACGATGAACTCCGCGAACGCGCCGTCGCGGTGCACGCCGATGCCCTCGGTGTTCGGGCACAGGTGCCGCTGCCCGGCCCGGCAGTGCCGGCACCGCTCGCACACGATGTGGCCCTCGCCGCTGACCAGATCGCCCACCTGGACGCCCCGGCTGCCCGGCCCGACCTCGACCACCTCGCCGACGAACTCGTGCCCGACGATCAGCGGCGGGCGGATGTTCGCCTGCGCCCACGGGTCCCAGTTCACGATGTGCAGATCGGTGCCGCAGATGCCGGTGCGCAGGACGCGGACCAGCGCCTCGCCCGCCCCGGCCACCGGCATCGGGACGTCGGCCAGCTCCAGCCCGGCGCCGGGTCCGGCCTTGACCAGTGCTCTCACTCGCGCGAGCGTAACGCACGGTCGCCGGCACACCGCGCTGGTCGGGGACGTCCGCCCACCCGGCGCGACGAGGGTCGGCTAACGTACGCCGAATGCAGGTGGTCATCGCTGGCGGGCACGGCCAGATCGCACTTCGGCTGGAACGGCTGCTCACCCTGCGCGGCGACTCCGCGGTGGGCCTCATCCGCAACCCCGACCAGGCCGGCGACCTCGCGTCTGCCGGTGCCACGGCCGTCGTCATCGACCTGGAGCGGGCCGGCGCCGACGAGCTGGCGAACGAGGTCCGTGGCGCCGACGCCGTCGTGTTCGCGGCCGGCGCGGGGCCAGGCAGCGGCGCGGCTCGCAAGGACACCGTCGACCGCGGCGCGGCGGCGCTGCTGGCCGACGCGGCCGAGCTGGCCGGGGTGCGCCGCTACCTGCTGGTGTCGTCGATGGGCGCGACGACCGAGCCGCCGGCCGACCCCGGCGACGTGTTCCAGGTCTATCTGAAGGCCAAGGGTGACAGCGAGGCCGACCTGCGCCGCCGCGACCTCGACTGGACCGTGCTGCGTCCCGGCAGCCTCACGAACGACCCGGGCACCGGCCGGGTGCGGCTGGCGCCGTCGGTCCCGCGCGGACGCGTCACCCGCGACGACGTGGCCGCGGTGCTCCTGGCGCTCCTGGACGAGCCGGGCACCGCGCGGCTGACGCTCGAGCTGGTCGGCGGCGACGTCCCGGTCGGCGACGCGGTGCGGGCGCTGGCGGGCTGAGACGGGTTCCGGCGGGGTCGCCCGACGGCCCTAAGCTGGGCGCCGTGGCCGCCGAACCGACCCCCGGTCCTGCACTGACCCCCGATCCGATCACGCTCACCACCATCGAGCTCGCGCTGCTCGGCATTGCCGTGCCCGGCGCCGTCGCGCCGCCGCCGGCGGTCGCCGTCGAACTCGACCCGCAGCCCGGCAAGAAGCCCGCGCCGGGCACCGAGCTGACCATCACCGACACCGAGGGCGCGCCGGTCGCTGTCGTCACCGTCGAGTCCGCGACCACGCGCAAGCGCCGGCTGACGGTGAAGGGGACGGTCCGCCGCGCGGCCGCGGCGACCGACGACGGCGAGCCGCGCGGGGCGTACGCGGCACACCGAAAGACGCCGGAGCAGGTGCGGCTGGCCGGAGCCGCGGCCGTCGTGACGCGCGACCCGGTCGACCTGCGCACGCTCGTGGCCGCGACGGCGAAGGCCGGTCAGCCGGTGCTGCTGATCGTGCTGGACGGCCCGCGTGCCGTGCCGGGGCCGGACGCCGCCGACGTCGTCTCGGCGACGCTGACACTGCGCGACCGGCTGCGCCGCGAAGGCCGCCGGGCCGACCTGGTCGTCGTGCCCGCCCCGCAGTACGGCGACGACCGCGACGACGACCTGGCCGAGCGGATCGCCGTCGCTTACGGCGGCACCCGGGTCGTGCCGGCGGAGCCGCCGCCGGCCGAGGCGCTGCGCGACTGGCTCGACGGCACCGCCGCCGAGCCGGCCGACTGGCCGTCGGCGAGCCGGCACGCCTGGCGCCGGTGGCGCCCGCTGCCGCACGAACGCGGGCTGGTGCTGTTGTTCACCGGGCTGTCCGGGTCGGGCAAGTCGACCATCGCGCGGGCGGTCACCGACCGGATCGCGGAGATCGGCACCCGCACCGTCACCCTGCTCGACGGCGACGTCGTCCGGCGCAACCTGTCCGCCGGGCTCGGGTTCTCGAAGGAGGACCGCGACCGCAACGTCGAGCGCATCGGGTTCGTCGCCGCTGAGATCGCCAAGCACGGCGGCATCGCGGTGTGCGCGCCGATCGCGCCGTTCGCCGCCACCCGGGCACGGGTCCGTTCCATGGTGGAGGCGCACGGCGACTTCCTGCTGATCCACATTGCCACCCCGCTGGCGGAGTGCGAGCGGCGCGACCGCAAGGGCCTCTACGCGCGCGCCCGGGCCGGCGAGATCCCCGAGTTCACCGGCATCTCCAGCCCGTACGAGGAGCCCGACGACGCCGACCTCGTCCTCGACACGACCGGCCTGTCGATCATCGCCGCCCGGGACGCCGTCATCACCCTGCTCGACCAGGGCGGGCGGCTCTGACGCCGTCCGGGCAACCATTGCCCTGCTGGTAGGGGGCGTGAGGGCAAGCTTCCGGGCAAGTCTGCGGGCAAGGGTCGCCGCCCAGCCTGGGGCGCATGAGCGTCACGATCACGGGAGCGCGGCGGCAGACCGGGACCGGCGTGGCCGGCCGGCTCAACGACGAGTGGGACCGGCTCCGCGCCGACGGGCGGGCGGGCGCGGTCGCCCGCTGGGCGGCCGCCGAGCCGGCGCTGGCCGGCTGCCGCGACCTCGCCGACGTCGAGGCGACGGTGACCGCCGCGGCCTCGCGGCCGGCCGGAGCCTCGCGGGGCGGCGCAGCCGGGGCCGCCTCGCGGGGTGCGGACGCGGTCCTGCTGGCGCTGCTGCGGCTGGCCCGCGACGGCGATGCGCTGGCCGGGCGGACGGTGCTGCAGCTGATGCTCGGCAAGGCGATCCGGATCGCCGCCGGACACGCGGGCCGGGACAGCCGCGAGAGCATCGAGCAGGCCGCGGTCGCCGCACTGTGGACGGTCATCGCGACCTATCCGACCGAGCGCCGGCCGACGAAGGTGGCGGCGAACATCGCGATGGACACGCTCGGCGTGATCAGCCGCGAGTTGGCGTATTGCCGAACCGAGACACCGGCCGAGCCGGACACGCTGGCGGCGGTCGTCGGGACCGACCCGGCCGACCTGACCGTCGCCGCCGGCGGCGACGTCGACCTCACGGAGCTGCTCGCCTGGGCCGTCGACGCGGGCGCGGTGAGCGCCGGCGACGCCGCGCTGCTGCTGGACATCTACGCGCCCGCACCCGGCCTCGACGGCGGCGCCGCCGCGGCCGAGCGGGCCGGCATCAGCTGGGCCGCCGCCCGGCAGCGGGCCAGCCGGGCGGTCCGCCGGATCACCCTCGCCATCCGCGCCGACGCCCTCGCCACAGCCTGACCGAACCACCCGCCCGCGCTGATTGACGCCTCTTTCCGGCCGGGTCTAGTTTGAGATTCCGGGCGAGCGATCCGCCCACTCCCTGCAGGTGACATCCCTCGTCCGTGCCGTCCGCCCTGGCATCCCAGGTGGCACGGTGACGAGTTCGGACGGCCCCGCCACCGTCGCCGGAAAGGTGGCGTACCACTTCCGCCGCATCCGTCACCATCAGGAGGGAGCAGGGGTCGTGCCAGACAACAGAGCTGTCGTCTATCGGGGCGCTGGCCACGTCGAAGTAGAGGACGTCGCCTACCCGGCGTTCGAGATCCAGGACGGACCCGGGGTGAATCCGGACAACGTGGGGCGCCAGTTGCCGCACGGGGTCATCCTCAAGGTCGTCGCCACCAACATCTGCGGCAGCGACCAGCACATGGTCCGCGGCCGCACCACGGCGCCGGAAGGACTGACGCTCGGTCACGAGATCACCGGCGAGGTGATCGAGACCGGCCGCGACGTCGAGTTCGTCAAGACCGGTGACCTCGTGTCCGTACCCTTCAACATCGCCTGCGGACGTTGTCGCAACTGCAAGGAGGGCAAGACCGGCGTCTGCATGAACGTCAACCCCGAACGCGCCGGGTCGGCGTACGGCTACGTCGACATGGGCGGCTGGGTCGGCGGGCAGGCCGAGTACGTCATGGTTCCCTATGCCGACTGGAACGTGCTGAAGTTCCCCGACAAGGACCAGGCGATGGAGAAGATTCGCGACCTGGCCATGCTCGCGGACATCTTCCCGACGGGGTTCCACGGCTGCGTGACGGCCGGGGTGCAACCCGGCTCGACGGTCTACATCGCCGGAGCGGGCCCGGTCGGCCTGGCCGCGGCGACGTCGGCGTTCCTGCTCGGAGCCGCCGTGGTCATCGTCGCCGACCTGCAGAGGGACCGGCTGGAGCAGGCGCGCAGCTTCGGCTGCGAGACCATCGACGTCTCGCAAGGCGACCCGGCCGAGCAGATCGCGCAGATCGTCGGCGAGCCCGAGGTCGACTGTGCGGTCGACGCGGTCGGCTTCGAGGCGCGCGGACACGGCGGCGAGGCACAGACCGAGCGGCCGGCGACCGTACTCAACACCGTCATGACCGTGACCCGCGCCGGCGGTGGTGTCGGCATCCCCGGCCTGTATGTCACCGGCGACCCGGGGGCCGCCGACGACGCCGCCAAGGAGGGGTCGCTGTCCATCCGGCTCGGTCTGGGCTGGGCGAAGTCGCTGTCCTTCACGACGGGGCAATGCCCGGTCATGCGCTACAACCGCGGGCTGATGATGGCGATCCTGCACGACCGCACGCAGGTCGCCAAGAATGTCAACGCCACGGTGATCCCGCTCGACCAGGCGCCCCAGGGCTACACCGAGTTCGACAAGGGAGCCGCTCGCAAGTACATCCTGGACCCGCACGGAATGCTGGGCTGACAACACATCGGTGCTCGTGTGATACTCGATATGTCCGCAATGTCGCGGTCGGTCCCGCAACGGCACATTGCGAACCTGGTGATCACATGAGCACCGACAACCGTCTCGATCTGGAATTCGCGTACACCAGCTACGGCGACTCCTGCCGCGACCTCTACTCCCTCGCCTACCGTTGCCGGCGGCCGCACGGCCACGACGGCGTGCACGCCGCCGGTTTCGGCGCGAATCGGGTCCGCTGGGAGCACCACCCGCACCACGGGCCCGACGCGCCACCCGTCCACCGCTAGGCCGGTTCACTCACAGTGCGGCTCGTCGGCCCGCGCTGCCAAGTAGCCCGGCATCGCCTTGCCGCCGGTCGCCACGACGACGGCCAGGCCGTCGAGCACGACCTTCAGGCCGAACTCGAACACGTCCTCGTAGCTGAACGTGAACGTGTGCTCGTGCAGCTTGGCCAGCGTCGGGAACCGGCCGGACTCCATCATCTTGACCAGCACCGGCTCCTGGGCGGCCCAGAACTCCTCTTCGGTGATGCCGGTGCGTTGCTCGGCCTGCAGGGAATTGACCTGCGACCGGGCGACGGCGGTCACGAAGCCGTCGACCACTGAGACCATGAGGACCAGCTGCTGGTCGCTCAGCCCGGTCGGCTTGAGCCGCCGGAGCAGCCGGTCCATGCCGGCGATGTTGTTCGGCCCGAGCAGCGGCCGCACCTGGTCGACCTGCGGGTACCAAGGGTGGTCGAGGCACATCTGCCAGATCCCGCGGGCCATCTCTTCCAGCGCCGCGCGCCATCCGACTGCATCGGCGGCGGCGTCGTCCTCGATGACGTCGTCGACCGGCCCGGCGACGTGGTCGAGCATGAGGTCGAGCAACTCGGCCTTTCCCGGCACGTACCGGTAGAGCGACATGGTGCCGACGCCGAGGTGTGCGGCGACGCGGCGCATCGAGAGCGCGGTGAGCCCTTCAGCATCGGCCACCGCGACGGCGGCCTCGACGATGCGCTCGAGCGTGAGACCGGGCCTCGGCCCGCGGGTCGGACGCTGCTGCATCCCCCACAGGAGCTCGAGGCTCTTCGAGACGTCGCCGCCGCCGCTGTAGTCCGTGGTCATCAGGGAGAACACTAGCCCGGGAATGAACTGCGCACGGTGTACGCTTCAATGCGTACGACGTACCCGGTTCGGCGGAAGGAACTTCCTTGAGCACCTCCAGCGACGCGATCATCGCCGAAGGACTGCAGAAGAGATACGGCGAGAAACGCGCTCTCGACGGATTCGACCTGGCCGTTCCGCAGGGCATGGTCTATGGCCTGCTCGGCCCCAACGGCGCGGGCAAGACCACCGCGGTGCGCATCCTGGCCACGCTCGTCCGGCTCGACGGCGGCCGCGCCGAGGTCGCCGGCTTCGACGTCGCCCGCGAGCCGCGCAGGGTTCGCCGGCACATCGGCTTCACCGGCCAGTTCACGGCGGTGGACGAGATCCTGACCGGCCGGCAGAACCTGCGGATGTTCGGCCGGCTGTTCCACCTCGGCCCGGCCCGCGCGGCCGTCCGGGCCGACGAGCTGCTCGAGCAGTTCGACCTCACCGAGGCCGCGGACAAGGGCACCAAGGAGTACAGCGGCGGCATGCGGCGCCGGCTCGACCTCGCCGCGAGCATGATCCTCGCCCCGAAGGTGCTGTTCCTCGATGAGCCGACGACCGGGCTCGACCCGCGCGGGCGCAACGAGGTGTGGACGGCGGTCCGCTCGCTGGTGTCCGGCGGCACCACCGTGCTGCTGACGACGCAGTACCTCGACGAGGCCGACCAGCTGGCCGGGCGGGTCGCCGTCATCGACCACGGCCGGGTGATCGCCGACGACACCCCGGCCGCGCTCAAGCGCCGGGTCGGCGGCGACCAGCTCGAGGTCGTGCTGGAGGAGGCGGTCGACCTGCCGGTGGCGGTGCAGACGGTGGCGCGGGTCGCGGCCGGCGAGCCGGAGGTCGACGAGGAGCATCGCCGGGTCACCGCAGCGGTCGAGCAGCGGGTCACCGCGCTCACCGACGTCGCCCGGCGGTTGCAGGACGAGGGCATCGGCGTCGAGGACATCGGGCTGCGCCGGCCCACACTGGACGAGGTGTTCCTGCGGCTCACCGGGCACAAGGCCGAGCCGGACACCGCCCGCGACGAGGCCGGCACCGAGCAGCGGACGGAGGTCCCCGCATGAGCACGACCACTCTCGACCACGGCCTGGACGTCCCGGAGCGGCGGCTGCACTGGGCGCTGGCCGACGGCTGGACGGTCGCCCGCCGCACGCTCACCCACCTGGTCAGGCAGCCGGCCAACATCGCCTGGCAGCTCGGCTTCCCGATCGTGTCGGTGCTGCTGTTCGGGTACGTGTTCGGCAGCGCGATGAGCGTGCCCGGCGGCGGCGACTACCGCGAGTACCTGATGCCCGGCATGTTCGGCATGACCATGGCCATGGGCTTCATGAACACCGCGTACGCCGTCGTGCTCGACACCACGAAGGGCGTCACCGACCGGTTCCGCTCCATGCCGATGGCGCCGTCGGCCCCGGTCACCGGCCGCGGGCTGGCCGACATCGTCAGCGCCGGCCTGGACCTGCTCGTGTTGGCGGCGACGGCGCTGGTCATCGGCTGGCGCTCGGACGGCGGGTTCTGGGCGACGCTGGCGGCGTTCGGGCTGCTGCTGTGGCTGCGGTTCGCGCTGATCTGGATCGGCATCTGGATCGGCCTGATGACGCCCAACGAAGAGGCGGCCGGCAACCTGTTCGCCGTCGCGTTCCCGTTCGCGATGATCTCCAGCGTGTTCGTGGCGCCGTCACAGATGCCCGACTGGCTGGGCGCCGTCGCGGCGTGGAACCCGGTGTCGTCGACGGTGACGGCGGCGCGCGAGCTGTTCGGCAACCCCGCGGCGCTGGGCGACAGCTGGATCGAGCAGCACGCGATGCTCGGGGCGATCGTCTGGCCGCTGGTGATCACGCTGGTGTTCGTGCCGCTGGCGGTCCGCCGGTTCCAGCGACTGAGCCGGTGACGCTGCGTGAAGAAGCGGCCGCCGCCCCGCGGTGCGAACGGGGCGAAACGGCGGCCGTAGACTGCGTCCGTCGTCGTCGGGACCGGGCACCGGGTGGGGGTCAGCATCGACGTTCTGTTCGTCTGCACGGCCGGCCGCTGCCGCTCGCCCATCGCCGCCGCCATGCTCGACGCCTACGCGCCGCGGGCCGGGTCGCCACTCGTCGGCCGGTCCGGTGCGCTGGTCGGCGCGCACGGCTCGGTGCCGCCAGTCGGCATCACGGTGATGCGCGGGCGCGGGCTGGAGCTCGGCGGGCACCGCAGCCTGCCCGTCACTGCCGCGTCCGTGGCGTCGGCGGCGCTGGTGCTCGGCATGGAGCGCGGGCACGTCCGCGCCATCGTCGACGCGCACCCGGACGCCTGGGTGAAGACGTTCACGCTGAAGGACTTCGTCCGCCGGGCGGAGAAGTCCGCCGTTCGCGGCCGGCACCAGCGCTTCACCGACTGGCTGCAGCATGTCGGCGAGGGCCGTGCCCGCGACGACATCGCCGGCGAGAGCCCCGAGGACGACATCGTCGACCCTTACGGCCAGCGCGCCTCCGTCTGGCGCGAGGTGGTCGACGAACTGGACGATCTCGTGCGCCGGCTGATTCCGAACGTGACGTGACCCCCGCCCCTTTTCGCCCGTCCGCATCGACGTGGGCGCGAAGCGCCACGTCGCGCGGCGCGGGTTCCGGGTCCCCACCCGCAGGGGCTGACGATCGCCGAGCAGACCACGTCACAGTCGGGGGCCGGATGTCACGGGATGGGGCGTCCGGCTGACGGCGCGGCCCCGGGACAGATAGACATATGCGCGCGCCGCAACCGGCCGCGATCCACACCGCTGGCCATCGCCGCAGACCAGAAACGGTTTCGATCAGCGAACCGGCGGCCCGGCCGTTGGCGGCGGCTCTCCCCGCCCTTGTGGACGGAACCGCGGAAGATGCCACGAATGTCCGATTGTCCCCGCGTCTCGTGTCATCCGATGTTTCAACGTGTCACACGTCGCCCGGTGACGGTGCACGACGGGGTGGGAGGTGTCACTCTGGTGACATCTCCTAGAGAGTGCGGAGGGACGGCCATGGCGATCGGGGAGCGCCGAGCGGCCGTCGACCGCGCACCACAGGCCGGCGTGGCGGCCGGTCGGACCAGCCAGGTCCCGGCCGCCACGCCTGATCAACGAAACGGGGAACGAGTCACGTGAGCCAGCCTGCTCAACTCCCGCGCCGCTTCGCCTTGCACCGCCGTTACGACCTCAGCGGCGTCTCCGGCACCGGCATCATCGCCTATGGCACGCAGTACCCCTCCGGCCGCGCGACGCTCGCCTGGTGCTGCTCCGACGTCCAGTCTGTCGGCGTCTACGACGACATCGACGACGTCGAGCGCATCCACGGCCACGGCGGCCTCACCGAGATCCGCTGGATCGACCCGCCGCACGTGCCGGAGCCCACCGTGAGCGCCCACCCCGCCGGTCTGACCGTCCTCGCCGGCCGCGCCCGCTGCGCCACCGCCGCCCAGCACATCGCGTAGATCGCTACGGCGCGGTCAGCATCACCGGTTCACCGTCGGCGGCCGACCGGTAGGCCGCCAACGCCACACGCGTCGCGGCCAGTCCGTCCTCACCGGTGACCGCTGGTCTGCGCCGGTGACGCGCCGCGTCGAGGAACTCCTCGATCATGCCTTGGTTGGCGTCGGACCCCCACATCGGCCAGCCGAGCTGCCCCGGCGATCCACCGTGCACAGTGAGGTGCTGGCTGAAGGCGTCGACGCCGATCACGCCGTGCTCGCCGACCAGGTCGAGGGTGAGCCCGCCCCACGTGGGATAGCCCTCGGGACGGCTCCAACTCGAGTCGATCGTCGCGAACACGCCGTCGGGATAGCTGAGCATCACCAGTCCGCCCGTCTCCACGGCGACGGTGTCGCGGTGGAGCACACGGTTCGTGACGGCGTACACCTCGACGGGATCCTGACCGAGATACCAGCGCAGGATGTCGGCCAGATGGACCGTGTGGTCCATGATGGCGCCGCCGCCGGCCAGCACGGGGTCGGCGAACCAGGCGCCATGCCGGGTCGGCAGCACGCTCTGGTTCGTGCCGGTGCACGCGTAGACCTTGCCGAGCGCACCGCCGGAGAGCAGCGCGGCGGACTCTCGCAGCGGAGGGCTGAACCGCATCGGGAACGCGGTCATCAGCGGTACGCCGGCCCTGGCACAGACCTCCACGATGGCGCGTGCGTCGTCGTCGTTCGTGGCGAGCGGCTTCTCGCAGAGCACGGCGACGCCGGCGGCGGCCGCCTGCTCCACCAGGCGGCGGTGGTGCACCGTCTCCGAACCGACGACAACGGCATCGACCCCCGCATCCAGTAGCTGCTCCGGCGATGAGAACCACGGGACGGCATGCGCGGCCGCCCACCGGGTGCCGCGCTCGGCATCGTCGTCGGTGACACCGGCCACCTCGGCGCCCGCGGCGCGGACGTTGTCCACGTAGGCGTCGACATGCACGTGCGCGGTGGACAGGAACCCGACTCTCATGCGACCTCCTCCACGTTCGCGGGGCGGCCGCTCGCGATCGATCGGCCGACCGCCGTCGCGATCCGCACGGCGGCAAGCGCGTCCTCGGCCGTGACGATCGGCGCCGCCACACCGCGGACGACGTCGAGGAAGTGGCGCAGTTGGGCCGTATAGGGCGACTCGGTGAGCGGGCTGGACGGCAGCGGCATCTCCCCCGGCCGCGTGCGGGCCCGCAGGGTGGGGCGCACCGGCGCGGTGCGGTCGGAGTCGAACTCGAGGACGCCGCTGGAGCCCGCGATCTCCCCTCGGGTGCGAAACGTCGGCGGAGGGTAGGCCCACGACGCCTCGACATGGCTGATCGCACCCGACGAATGCCGCAGGATGGCCAGGACGTGGTCGGTGCGGGCGTCCGGGCGGGCGGCCCGGACGCTGCGTGCCTGCACGCCCGCGACCTCGCCGGCGACCCATCGGGCGTAGTCGAGATCGTGCACCATCAGGTCGAGATGGAGTCCGCCCGAGCGCGCCTCGTCGAGGTACCAGGTGCCCGTCGGCTTCGCCGGCTGGAAGGTCGCCCGCGTCAGCCGGACGACCGCCGGTTCGCCGATCACGCCGGCGTCGACCGCCGCCTTCGCGGCCGCGTACTCGGGGAAGAACCGCACGACGTGAGCGGGCAGCAACGGCACCCCCGCCTCCCGGCACGCCGCGATCATGTCTGCACCCTCGCCCGGCGTTCGAGCCAGTGGCTTCTCGCAGACCACGGCGCACCCGGCGCGGGCCGCGCGGACGGTGATCTCGTGGTGCCGATCGGTGGGTGCGCAGACATCGACGAGATCGACCAGGTCGAGGAGCTCGTCGAGATCGGCGCATGCCTTCATCCCGTACTCCTCGGCCAGACGCACGGGCGGGTGCGTGGGTCCGCCCACGATCGCGGTGAGCCGGGCCTGCGGACAGGCGGCCCAGGCCGCTGCGTGCGTCGAGCCCATGAAGCCCGCCCCGACGATGCCGACTCGCGTCCGGTTCACTTGACCGCTCCCGACGTCAGGCCGCGGACGAACTGCCGCGAGAAGATGATGAACAGGGCCAGCATCGGCAGCGCCGCCAGGGTCAGCACCGCGAGAACGGCGTTCCAGTCGCTGACGAACTGCCCGAGGAAGAGCTGGGTGCCCAGGGTGACCGTGCGGACGCTCTCGCTGGGCGTGAGGATCAACGGGAACCACAGGTCGTTCCAGATCGGCAGCATGGTGTACACGCCGATCGCCGCGAGCCCCGGCCGCACGAGCGGGAGGGCCAGAGAGTACACCCGGTACTCGCTCGCGCCGTCGATCCGGGCCGCGTCCTTCAGGTCGCCGGGCACCTGTTTGAAGAACGCCGTCAGCACGAACACGGCCAGCGGCAACCCCATCGCGGTGTACACCAGGACCAGGCCGGCCAGCGAGTTCACCAGGCCCAGCCGGACCATGAGGTCGAGGATGCCGACCGTCCCGAGCCGGATCGGGATCATGATCCCCACCGCCAGGTAGAGCGAGATGACGGTGATGCCCGCGAAGCGGTACTCGGCCAGGGCGAACGCGGCCATCGATCCGAGCAGCAGCACCAGGAACACCGTGCTGACGGTGACGATGAAGCTGTTGAGGAAGTACAGCTCGAACCTGGCCCGCGTGAACACCGTCTCGAAGCCTGCGAGATCCAGAGTGTCGGGAGTCGGGAAGGCGAACGGCTCCTCGAAGATCGCCTGGCGGGACTTGAACGCGTTCATGACGATCAGCGCGATCGGCCCGCAGGCGACGACGACGTAGGCGAGCAGCACGACATGCGGGACCGCGGCCCCGGCTCGCGCCCGCCATGGCCGGCCCGCACGCGGCGACCGCGCGACACCACGGACCGGGGTGCTCACAGCGCTCACTCTGGGCTCCTCACAGTTGGTAGCTCTCGACGCGCCGCTGCCAGCCGTAGAAGTACAGCAGCACGCCGGCCAGGATGAGAAGGAACATCATGGTGGCGACCGTGGCGCCCATGGTGCTGGATCCCTGCTGGAGCTGGAAGCCGAAGAACGTGCGGAAGAACAACGTCCCCATGATGTCCGAGGCGAAGTCCGGCCCGGCCAGGGCGCCCTTCACGGTGTAGATCAGATCGAAGGCGTTCATGTTGGCGACGTAGGTGACGACGGAGACGATGCCGACGGTGGGCAGGATCAGCGGGAACTTGACCCGCCAGAACGTCGTCCACGCGCCGGCGCCGTCCACCGTCGCCGCCTCGGTGAGCTCGTCGGGAATGCTGATGAGAACGGCGTAGAAGAGAATCATCGGGATGCCGACGTACTGCCACACGGACATCAGCGCGAGCGTCACCAACGCGGTACTCGACTGACCGAGCAGCGGGGTGTCGACGAAACCCCACACCGGGCTGATGATGAGCTGCCAGATGAAGCCGACGATGACGACGCTCAACGTCGTCGGGAGGAACAGCAACGTGCGATAGGTACCTCGTCCTCGCAGCGTGGGCGTGGCCAGCAGCGCCGCGAGCAGTAGGCCGATCGGGTTCTGGACCACGAAGTGCACGGCGAAGAACACCAGGTTGTTCCACACCGCGTTCCAGAACGCGTCGGAGAGCAGGTCGTCGGTGAGCAGGCGGACGAAGTTGTCCAGTCCGACGAACGTCTGGAGGCCGTCGCGGGGAGCGAACATGCTGAGCCGCAGCGAATCGAGCAGCGGGTAGACCATGAAGACCGTGTAGATCGCGGCGGCCGGTGCGATGAAGACGACCAGGTGGGTGGGAAACCGGCGGCGCGGCTTGGCGGCGGGTTCCGCCGACGCGGCCGTGCCGCTCGCGGTGGCGGCCTCGACGCCGATCCCGTCGGGCGGGCCCGTGGTCCGCAGTGGGGTCATGTGTGCTCCTTCGGGAAGTGGGGTGTGGCGCGGGCCGTCCGGCGGCCGCGCCACACCCGCTCCTTCGACCTACTGCTGCTGGGGTTCGTACCAGCGGTCCAGGCCGGCCTGCGCTTGAACCGCGGCCTCCTGCGGCTCGACCGTGCCGTTCAGGACTTGCGCGCTGAGGTCCCACAGCTGGTTCTCGAGGTTGGGCTCGCCACGCGAGAGGATCTGGTAGGAGTTCCGGATGGTCGACTCACACCGATCGCGCCAGCTCAGGAACTCCTGCGCCAGTGGGTCGTCGACCTCGACCTCGTGGTCGGACATCGGGAAGAACCCCGGCAACGCGTTGGCGTAGAGGTCGGCGAACTCGGCCGTGGTCGTCCACTCGAGGAAGGTCCTCGCCTCCTCCGGATGGTCGGTGGCCGCGTTCATGCCGACGCCGATGTCGGTGTGGTCGCTGATGTAGCAGGAGTCCTGGCCCTCCGGCACTGGAGGGGCGAACGCCCCCATCTCGAAGTCCGCCTGCTGGTTGAACAGCGCGATCTCCCACGAGCCGGCCGGGAAGATCGCGCCCCGGCCCAGCGTGAACATGTTCTGCGAGTCGGGGTAGGTCATCGACTGGTAGCCGTCGGGCAGATACTCCGCCCACGAGGCCAGCTCGGTGAAGGCGGCGACGTACTGCTCGTCGTCGAACCGCTCGGTTCCGTCGATCAGGGCCTGCCGGCCTTCCTCGCCGTTCCAGTAGTTCGGGCCGATGTTCTGCAGGCCCATGGTCGCCGCCTCCCACTGGTCCGCGGTGCCCATCACCAACGGGGCGTAGGTGCCGTCGGCGGCGATCGTGTCGAGGAGCTGGTGGAACTGCTCCTCCGTCTCCGGCGGCGTGACACCGAGTTCGTCGAAGATCTCGACGTTGTAGAGGAAGCCGTGGATCACCGATGCCATGGGCACGCAGAACGACTCCGAGCCGTCGTCGGTCGACCAGGCGGCGCGGGCGACGTCGCCGAAGGCCTCCATGCCGGCCAGTTCGGTCAGCGGGGCGAGATGTCCTTCCTCGTAGAGGCGCAGCGAGACGTCGAAGGGGCGACACGTGATCAGGTCGCCCGCCGTCCCTCCGGAGAGCTTGGCGTCGAGCGCGGCGTCGTACTCGTCCGGCGCCGTCGGCTGGAAGGTCACCCGGATGTCCGGGTGCTCCTCGTGGAAGGCGGGCAGGATGACGTCCTCCCAGATCGCGAGGTCGTCGTTACGCCAGCTCTCCATGACGAGCGTGACCTGGCCGCCACCGCCGCCAGTGCCCTCGGTGTCGCCGGCGTCGGTGTCCTGCCGCGGATCGACACTCTCGCCACAGGCGGCGAGCGCCAGGACGACGCCCACAGCCGGAGCCAGCCGGCCGAGTCGGTTCGACATGAGATCTCCCATGATGGTCACGTGCCGGACAGTCCCCGTCCGGCGCGGACCGCCAGGTGGCGGACCGGCGCCGGACGTCGACTGCCAGCGGGTTCAGGACAAGGACCACGACATCCGGTGCGACGCCCCTGGGCGTCCGATGTCGCTGCGTGCGGCCGCGCTGACGATGGCGCCTCGTTCCCGGCCGCTGAGCACGCCGTCGGCCACCAGCTGATCGGTCACGTCCCGGGTGTGCCGTACGAAGGCTCCGTGGTTGACCCACTCGCCGTCGTCGAGGATGAGGTCGTTGACCGTACAGCCGTCGTCGAGCGCGTGGTTGGTCACGCCGCTGTCGATCTCGCCGATCACGACCGTCTCCCGCATGTCCGGGTGCGGGCAGGCGCCCGGATCGCCGTCGCCGATGGTGAACTCCACCGACTGCCAGTCCTCGGCGTTGCCGGCCACGTCCACCGACCGGAACTCGACGGTGTGCGTGCCGGGGGCGGTCACGGTGATCGGTTCGTCGTAGACCGCCGGCTCCTCCTCACCGGCCATCCGGTAGTGCGGCTCGGCGACACCGGAGGTGGCGTCCTGTGCGTCGAGGGTCACCGTCACCGGGCCGGTGTAGACGTCGCCGGCCTGCTCGCCCGCCAGCGACGCCGCGGTGGCGGGGCCCGTCCGGTCGATGAGGAACTCGATCTCCTCGATCCCGGTCTCCACCGGCGGCTCGCCACCGGACGGCGTCACCTCGAAGGTCGACACCATGCCGGCCCAGGTCGTCGGGTCGTCCGGGTCCGGCCGGTTCGAGTGGGGCGTGCAGTACACGTAGTACGTGCCCACCTCGGTCGCTTCGAAGGAGAACGGATCGTCCTCCCAGTCGTCTCCGAGCGGACGAGATGCCAGCACCACACCGTTCTCGTCCGTGACCACGACGTCGTGCGCGTAGCCGGGGACGTACTGGAACTTGACGGTGTCGCCCTGCCGCACGCTGAACTCGGTCTCGCTGAACCCGAAGCCACCGGATCCGACGAGGATCTCCTTCTCGGCCGGCTCGCCGCCGCCGTCACCGGGGACCACCGCCTTGTAGTCGATGTTGTAGACGCCGTCGGCGTCGAACACCACCGGCTCGGTCCAGGTCAGCCACTGGGTCTCGTCCGTCCGCGGCCGCCAGTACAGCTCGGCGTCGGGGTCGTTGGACTCGAGGGTGAGCGTGACCGGCGAGACGTACCAGCCGCCGGCGCCGTCGGGCTCGGCCGGCGCCACCGAGGCGTCGACCGTCAGCTCGTCCTCGATCTCCTTGATCCAGACGTTGCGGAACTCGACGCTCTCGCCGGCGGCCTGGCCGGCCGAGTGGTTCTGCAGGCCGACGTAGCCCTCGAGCCCGCGGCTGCCGTCGCCGGTGTAGGTGGTGACCTCGGTGCCGTTCAGGGTGACGCGGTACTCCTGGCCGATCACCTCGATCTCCATCGTGTTCCACTCGCCGATCGGGTTCGTGGCCAGCGTCTCGGCCGGAGCGAAGTTGTAGATCGCGCCGGTCCGGGTCAGCGGGTTGTCAGTGGCGTCGTAGATCTGGACCTCGTGGCCCTCGTTCACCGGGATCCACGGGTCACCCTGCGGGTCGGGGAAGCGCACGAACACGCCGGCGTTGTCCGTCGGCGCCTGGACCCGGAAGTCCACCCGCATGACGTAGTCCGCGAACGTCCGCTCGTCGTACCAGAGCAGGCCCATGCCACCGTACGGCTCGAGCAGACCGCACTCGTCGATCTCGAAGCCGCCGGGACCGGCCTGGGTCCAGCCATCCAGCGTCTCGCCGTCGAACAACGGCACGAAGCCCGCCGGCGGCGTCTCCGGCTCGGGGCACTGGTCGTCGCCGAGCTCCTTGATCCAGATGTCGCGGAAGAAAACGTTGTCCGACACGCGGTTGTTCTGGATGCCGACGTACCCGGTGGCCAGGTCGCGTCCCGAACCGTCCGGGTTGTGGTACTCGTTGACCAGCACGTCGTTGATCCACACGCGGATCATCGGGTCGTCGACCTCGATCTCCATCTCGTTCCACTCACCAGCGACGGTCGGGAACGACGTCGGCGCCTGGAAGGTGTAGATCGATCCGGTCTTCGAGCTGTCAGCGGCCCCGGGGGAGCCCCCGGTGTCGTCGATCTGGATCTCGTAGCCCTGCCGCACGGCGACCCACGGGTCGTCACCGGGATCCGGGAAGCCGATGAACACGCCGGAGTTGTCGTCCTCCGCCACGGCCTTGAAGTCGAGGTGCAGCCGGTAGGAGTCGAACTCCTCCTCGTGCCACAGCATCCCCAAGCCGGCTGGGTCGCCGACCGACTCGAGGGCGCACGATCCCGCCCGCTCCTCGTCGGGGACGACGGCGAAGCCGCCCGGGCCGGCCTGGTTCCACCCGTCCAGAGTCGCCCCGTCCCACAGCGGCCGGTACCCCTCGTCGACGGCCGGGGCCGCGCACGCGGGGTCCTCCGGGACGCACAGCGAGAAGTCGGAGAAGGTCGCGGTCAGCGGAGTCTCGATCTCGTTCGGGCCGTGCGCGGCGAACAAGCCGAACTCGGGCGCTTCGTACTGCGAGATCGGGGCCGGTCGCCCGACGCTGGTCCACGTCACGCCGTCGCGTGAATACGCCGCCCTCAATTGTCGCCGTCACTGGTCAGCCGCAGATGGAGTGTCAGCGGCGCCGCCGCGACGGTGGCATTGTCGATTCCACCCTGATAACGGATCTCCCCGTTCTCGTGGTAGAGGTACTCGAACCGTCCGTCGGCCGCGCCACTGTACGGCGGGAAGAACGCCGCCTTGGTGAAGTTCTGGTCGTCGTCGTAGATGATGAAGCCGGCTTGGTCATGGTTGACCGAATTCGCTGGGAGCTCGACGGTGACCTCGGCCACCCATCGCCCGTCCGGAACCGGCGTCATGACCAGGTTCTGCGCGGTTGTGTTGATGTTGCCGCTCAGGTGGTTGCTGATCATGTCGCCCTGCAGCATGTCGATCTCGAGCACGCCGTCGACCTGCCGGTACCCGTCCGGGTTCTCCCGCACGATCGTCGACCACAGCTCGCGGTCGAGCTCGGTCCCGGCGAACTCGTCGGTCACGCACTGCCCAGGACCGGGATCGTCGCCGCTCACGTAGTCGACCCGGTACAGGCCGGCGTTCGGGCTGTTCCCGAACGAGCCGCCCTCCAGCACGTACAGCGAGCCGTCCGGGCCGAATTCGCCATCCATCAGACCGGACCAGGTCTGGCCGGGCATGAAGTCGTCGATGGCTACGACGGTCTCGTTCTCGTCCAGCTCGACCGTCTTCACGTGGCCGCGGTGGAAGTCGAGCAGGAACCAGCGTCCGTCGTAGTGCTCCGGGAACTTGGTGTCGGACTGCAGGGCGGCGTCGTAGCGGTACACCGGGCCCGACATCGGCCCGCCGGCGCCGGACCCCATGTTGAGGAACGGCTCGGGGATCGGGTTGATCTCCTGCGCCGGCCAGCCGACCCAGCTCTCGGGCCAGCCCGCCCAGCTTCGCGGGTAGTAGATCGTCGCCGGCGTCACCGGCGGAAGCTGCTCGAGCCCGGTGTTGTTCGGCGAGTCGTTGACCGGGCCGTTCTCGCAGTCGTAGAAGTCACCGAGCGGCTGGTTGGTCGCGTAGTCCCACGGGCGGTACGGGTAGTTGTTCCCGATGCAGTACGGATACCCGAAGTTGGCCGCCTCGGACGTCGCCATGTACTGGTCGAAGCCCCACGGCCCACGCTCGGTCCACTCGCCCAGGCGGTCCGGGCCGTAGTTGCCGATGTGCAGCCGGTCGGTCTCGGGGTCGATCGAGATGCGGAACGGATTCCGGAAGCCCATCGCGTAGATCTCGGGCCGGGTCTTGCCGCCGCCCTCCTCGTCGCCGGTGAACAGGTTGCCGTCCGGGATCGTGTAGGTGCCGTCCGGCTGCGGGGTGATCCGCAGGACCTTCCCGCGCAGGTCGTTCGTGTTGCCCGACGTCCTCCGGTCGTCGTTGTACCAATGCGTTGGGCGGCTGTCGAGCGGCGAGTACTGCTGGTTCAGATCCGGCGGCGACTCGTCACCGGTGCTCAGGTACAGGTTGCCGGCGGAGTCGAACTCCAGATCGCCCGCGACATGGCAGCAGTGCGTCTTGTTGTAGGGCACCTCCAACATGACGATCTCCGATGCGACATCGAGCGCATCGCCCTCGATGATGTACCGGGAGAGGTAATGGGCGTTCTCTTCCCGGCTGGTGTAGTAGACGTACACCCGGCCGTTCGTCTCGAAATCCGGATCCAGGGCCAGTCCCAGAAGGCCGCCCTCCTGGTTCTTCGACCCCTCGAAATCAGGATTCGGCGGCAACGGGTGGTCGTCGAACACGCTCAGCTCCGCCACCACGCTCACCTGCCCCGTGTGCGGGTGATAGACGCGGATGACGCCGTCGCGGCTGGTCATGAAGACGCGGCCGTCGTCGGCGATGTCCATGGACATCGGCTGGGAGATGCCCGGCGCCACCAGCACCTTCTCGAACTCGTCGGCCGCGGACAACTCCGCGAACGTGCTCTCGGTGTCGGCCGGAGCCTCGGCGGCATGTGCGGCGCCCGGCGTGCTGACCAGGACGGAGAGCAGCAGCGCCAGGAACAACAGTAACGATGCGGATCGCTTACCCAACATGGCTTCCTCCGGGGGGAGACCGGTAGTGACCTGAATGAACGCCGTGTTGATCTACTGCGTGGAATTCGTGGGTAGCGCCCTGCAGGTGCCGGCAAGCAGAGCCTCGTTTCGAGCGGCGAGCTGCGGGGATCGCGGTACTCAGACGAGGTACGGGTCAGGCGACCTCCCGAGCGTCGACGGCGGGCAGGGCGGCCCTCCGACGGTGTCGTCAGCGCGCCGCCTAGACTTAGTAAAGAAACTTCCTTCACTATGTGTGAATGATCACTATGTTGGCACGACACGTCGGTGTCAAGGGGGCACAGTGAAACAAACCGGACATGGCAGCGGACCTCAGGTGCTGCGGCTCATGAACTGCGCGGCGGTCCTCAGCGCCATCCGTGCCGCCGGAACGGCGCGCGTGACCGAGCTCGTCCAGGCGACCAGCCTGTCCCGCCCGACGGTCACCGCGGCAGTCTCGACGCTGATGGCCGACGGCTGGGTCGAGGAGACCGAGGCGCCCGACCTCGACCTCCCACGCATGGGGCGGCCGGCGCGCGTGCTGCGCTTCCGCGCCGACGCCTGGCACGTCCTCGGGATCGACGTCGGACCGCACAAGATCTACTGCGCGGTCGCCGACCTCAGCGGCCGGGTCGTCGCCCACGCACGTCGCGATGTCACCGCGGCGAGCACCCATGCCGAGCTGCTCGACCAGGTCGAGGCGACCATGCGAACGGCGCTGGACCAGGTGCCGATCACCGCGGCCGACGTGGCGGCGGTGGGCATCGGCACACCGGGCATCGTCGACGACCGGCGCGGCGCCGTCGTGCAGGCGCCCTCCGTCCCCGGCTGGAGCTCGCTCGAACTCGCCAGCCTGTTCCGCCGCGGCCTCGACTGCCCGGTGCGGGTCGAGAACGACGTCAACCTCGCCGTCATGGCTGAGCGGTGGAACGGCACGGCCGGCGACGCCGAGAACCTGATCCTCGTACAGTGGGGCGCCCGGATCGGTGCCGCCGTGTTGGTGGACGGGCAGTTGCACCGTGGCGCGCACGGCGCGGCCGGCGAGATCGGGTTTCTCGAGCTCGAGGAGGAACCGCAGGGCGTGCAGGCCGACGGGCTCGGCCCGCTGGAGTCCGCCGTCGGGACCGCGTGGATCCTTCGCCGCGCACGCAGCCTCGGCGACGACGAGAGCTCGGACGCCGCCGCCGTCCTCGCCGCTGCCGCCGGCGGCGACCCGCGGGCGCTGCAGGCGGTCGACGAGGCCTGCGCCCGGCTGGCGCGCGGTCTGGCCTCCTTCGTGTCCGCCATCGATCCGGAGCTGGTCGTGATCGGTGGCAGCATCACGCTCGCCGGCGACGTCATCCTGGCCGGTCTGCGGCGGCACCTGGGCAGCCGCACGCTGGTCGAGCCCCGGTTGGAGCTCTCGCGGCTCGGCGACGACGCGGTCGCGCTCGGCGCCGTGCGGCTCGCCCTCGCCGACGCCGAGCGGCGCCTGCTGGACGTCTATGCCACACCGTTGCCCGTCGAGCACCCCTGACGGCGCCTGCCGTCGCGGCGGCACCGGCAGTGTCTTGCCTTGACGCGCGCGTCAAGGATTACCGTCGAGGCATGCGAATCGGCGACCTCGCCCAGCGCGCCGGCACCACCACCCGTGCGCTGCGGTTCTACGAGTCCCAGGGCCTGCTGATGGCGCAGCGCGCCCCGAACGGCTACCGCGAGTACGACGAGGACGACCTGCGGCTGGTCACGGAGGTCCAGACGCTGCAGGGCATCGGGTTCAGCCTCGACGACACCCGCCCGTTCGTCGACTGCCTGCGCTCCGGCCACGAGTCCGGCGACTCCTGCGCGGACTCGATCGAGACCTACCGGCGCAAGCTCGCGGAGGTCGACGGCTACCTGGACCGGCTGACGGCGATCCGAGCCGGCATCCAGGCCAAGCTCCACGACGCCCAGGCGCGGCAGCGGCAGGAGGAGCGGCGATGACGCTCACCGTCACCGACGAGACGTTCGACCGCGACGTGCTCCAGAGCGACATCCCGGTGCTGGTGGACTTCTGGGCCGAGTGGTGCCCGCCGTGCCACATGATCGCCCCGATGCTGGCCGAGTTGGCCGAGGAGCTCGACGGCACCATCGCCATCCGCAAGGTGAACACCGACGAGCACCCCGGTCTGGGCGCCCGCTACCGCATCATGTCGCTGCCCACGCTCATGCTGTTCGTCGACGGTGAGCCGGTGCAGGCGCTGGTCGGAGCCCGGCCGAAGGCCCGGCTGCTCAAGGAGCTGGAGGACGCGCTCAGCCGCTGAGCCACACGCCCCGGACGGCCCAAGCGCGGGCGGTCAGCGCGATGGAGCCGTCCGCCGCCACCGGCAGCCGCGCCCGCACCGCGTCGCGGATCGCCTCCTGCTGGGACGGCGGCAGCGTGGCCAGGTAGCCAGGTGCCGCGCCCTGGCCGCCGAGGAACGGGCGCCAGTAGTCGTCGAACGTCGCGAACAGCGTCGGGATGTCGATGGACCGAACCGCCACGTCGGACAACCCGGCAGCCAGCCACAGGCGGGTCAGCGGCTCGGGCCGGCACAGCGGGAAGCGGGCGCCCTCGTCCAGGCCGGCACCGGCCGGGTCGACGTCCGCCACGGCCGCCCAGAAGTACCGCATGAGCTGCATGCCATCGGCGTAGTCCCACACGTACGCCGCGACGACGGCACCGGGCGCGGCCACCCGGACGAACTCCGCGACGGCGGCCGTCGCGTCCGGCACGAAGTTGATCGCCAGCCCGCTGACGACGGCGTCGGCCGCGCCGGCGGCGACGGGCAGCGCCGCCGCGGAGCCGACCTCGAACGTCGCGCCCGGGACCTGCGCGCGGGCGGTCTCGAGGAATCCGTCCGACGGGTCGATGCCGAGGACGGAGGCCGGCGCGGCCAGCGCGAGCACGGCCTCGGTGAGCGCGCCGGTGCCGCAGCCGACGTCCACCCACCGCGCGCCGGCCGGCACGTCCAGCCAGGGCACGAACGCGGCGGCGACCCGGCGGCTCCATCGCCCGACGTACGCCTCGTAGGCGTCGCCCTCGGCCCAGACGTCCGTTGTCATGTGGCGACGATACGTCCCTCCGGCCCATTAGGGTGACGGACGAAGGTTACGGATCCGGGGGGAACGGGACATGCGCCGTCGCATCATCATCACCGTCTCGGCGGTGGTGGTAGCGGCCATCGGGCTGGGCGCGGTGCTCTGGTTCGGCGTCGTCCCCCACTGGCGGCCGGCGCTGGAACACGGCGAGCGCTACGGCATCGACGTCTCGGCGCACCAGGGCGAGATCGATTGGGACGCCGTCGCGCGCGACGGCATCGAGTTCGCCTACATCAAGGCCAGCGAGGGCCAGGGGTGGGTCGACGAGTGGTTCGACGAGAACTGGGCCGGCGCCGGCCGCGTCGGGCTGGACCGCGGCGCCTACCACTTCTTCACCCTCTGCGCGCCGGGTGCGGCGCAGGCCGAGAACTTCCTCGCCGTCGCACCACCCGACGACGACGCACTGCCGCCGGTCATCGACCTGGAGCTGTCCGGCAACTGCAGCGAGCGGCCGCCGGCCGACCAGGTGGCCGCCGAGGTCGACGCGTTCGTCGAGCTGGTGGAGAGCGCGTGGGGCCGCGATCTGCTGTTCTACGTCCGGCCCGACTGGGACGACCTCTACCCGATGCGCGACGGCCTGGACCGGCGGCTCTGGGACTACCGCTTCTTCCGCCGGCCCACCGACGAGCGATGGCACGTCTGGCAGGTGAACACGTTCGCCCGGGTCGACGGCATCGACGGCCCGGTCGACCTCGACATCATGCGCAACGAGGACTGACCAGGCGCCGACCGCGAGGTCCCGGATGGCGGCGAGTCCCACAACGGAAAGGGGAACAGCGCCGGGAACGCTCAGAACGTGAACCGCGTCGCGCCGTACGGCTCTTCGGCGCCGAGCGCGTACACCGTCACCGGCGTCAGGCGGAAGACATACCACGGCGGCGGCCCGGCGCTGGGCGCGCTGTACGGCGCGGTGAGCGCGTCGTCCTCGACGGCCGCCTCCCAGCCGTCGGCCGCGAAGGCGTCGCGGACCCGCCGCAGCGTCGCCTCGTCAGTCACCCGCTCCGCCGTCCCCTCGACGATCACGTCGAAGGGGTCCAGCGCGACGGTGAGCGTGCAGCGTGGGTCGGCGGCCAGGTTACGGGACTTGCGGGTGCCCGGGCCGGAGGTGAAGTAGAGCACGCCGTCGATCCACAGCACGCCGAGCGGCATCACGTGCGGCCGGCCGTCCGGCCGGGACGTCGCCAGCCACCAGGTGTGCCGGTTCGGGCCGCCGGTGGCTGGTGCCTGCGGCACGCCCGCGTCCAGTCGTGCCCGCACCTTCTCCCACGGAATCAGCGGTGCACCGTAGCCGTCGAGGTTCCGGTCGCCGGTCGGTGTGGTCATGGTCGTCTCCTTCGGGACGTACTCTCGGACGATAGACCAGCCCCGGCGCCGGAACTCATCGCGCCAGACGTCCGGGTTTGCCCCGTTGTGGGCGCGGGAAGAGATGACTACTGACACGCCGCCTGCGAAAGGATCCCGGCATGATCGTGCTCGGACTGCTCCTCATCGTCGCTGCCGCCGCAGCGGTTGTCGTCGCCGTCATCGCCGGCGGTGATACCGTCGCGCTCAGCGCGTTCGACGTCGACCTCGACTCGCCGGTCTGGGGCGTCTTCGCCGCGGGCGTCGGCACCGGCCTGCTCCTGCTACTCGGCATCATGGCGATCGTCGCCGGGGTGAACCGCTCGCGGGCCCGGCGCGAGGAGATCGAGTACCTGCGCGAACAGGTCGCCCGGCATGAGCGGCAGGCCGGCCGCGACGCCGATGAGACCGAGGTGGGCGAATGGCTCGGCCAGGCTCACACCCGCAACCGCACCGACACCGTCTCGGCCGAGACCCCTGCCCGGTCCGGCGCCACGTCCGGCGCGAGCCCGCTCTACCGTCAGGGCTGACGCCTCCCGGCGCCGCCGGTCACGGCGTCGGCCAGCAGCACCCACGCGAGAAAGACCAGCGCAGGGGCGAGGGCCTCTCCGACGGTGTGCCAGCCGCTGACCACCACCTCGGCAAGCGTCGCGACCACGGCGAGCGCGGCCAGAGCGGCGACCCACCGGCGCGCCCCGGACGGCGCCACGAGAACGGCCATCAGCGCCCCTGACAGCACCAGCGGCACGTGGCCGCTGAGCAGCGCCTCCCCCGACGGTCGCGCGCTGGGCGGGAACGGCAGCCATCCCGACTTGAGCGCCTGCACCGTGACGTTGGAGCCCACCGCGGTGATAGCCGCGAACAGCGCCGTCCGCGGATCGCGACGGTGGACCGCGACGATCAGCACGACCAACAGCACCAGCACGAACGGCGGCACGATCCGGCCGAAGCCACCGCGCAGCAGGCGCCAGACGCCGTCGCGCCAGCCGGACACGAGGTCGGCGACCGACCCTTCTACCCCGGTCCCCCACGACGTGCTGCCCAGCACGTACGCGATCGCGACCGCCGCGCCCAAGGAGGCCGCGGCGGCGAGCAGGGTGAGGCCGCGCCGGGTGGTCCGGCCGGTCATCCCGCCTCGGCCGCGGCCACCGGCACGACGGCCTGCCCGCCGTCGGTCTCGGCGAACCGTTCCCCGGTGACGGGGCATCGCCACGCTCCGTCCCCGTCCGCCTCCAGAGGTACGCCGGCCCGCCCCACCCACCGCAACCGCCGCGCCGGGACACCGGCCACGAGCGCGTAGTCGGGCACGTCGCCGGTCACCACGGCGCCGGCCGCGACCGTGGCCCAGCGCCCGACCACCACCGGCGCGATGCAGACGGCACGTGCGCCGATGGACGCGCCCTCGCGCACCGTCACACCCACCGGCCTCCAGTCGTCGGCGGACTTCAGGGTGCCGTCGGGGTTGACCGCACGCGGGTAGAGGTCATTGGTCAGCACGGCCGCCGGGCCGACGAAGACGCCGTCCTCGAGCACCGCCGGCTCGTAGACCAGCGCATAGTTCTGGATCTTGCACGCCGCGCCGACCCGGACGCCAGGTCCGATGTAGGCGCCGCGCCCGATGACGCAGTCCGCGCCGACGTCGGCGTCCTCGCGGATCTGCGCCAGATGCCACACCGTCGTTCGGTCGCCGACGGCCGCCCGCGCGTCGACGTCGGCCGACGCGTCGATCCTTGCGTCCACTCGATCCCCCTCGTCGAGTCCCCCGGCGGAGCCACCCGCTCCCGCCGTCCGCCGCGTCCTGCGTGGCGGAGATGCGCGGGATGAGGCTACAGTGAGGAATCGCCTGTGACGAGCCGCGGGGAGGGCAGTTCGTCGATCTGCAGGTGTTCGCACGGGTGGGGGGCCGCCGTGAAACACACACCAGCCATGGTCGCTGCCGTGGTGCTCGCGTGCGCCGTGACAGGCTGCTCCGGCGACGACGAGCCGTCCGGTGCCATGGACCAGTCCGCGGGCGCCACCCAGTCGGCCGGCGCGCCGGGCACATCGGGCATGGCGCCCGGTGCGCAGCCTACCGACCAGAACACCCCCGGCGGCGACGCGCCGGACGACGCCCCGTCGACTTCCGGCACCACGGCCACCGGCAGCGATGGGGCTACCGAGGGCGACGGCAGCGAAGTGATCCCGCAGCCGCAGGACACGGCGCCACCGCGGTTGGACGAGCTCTACGACGACGCGCCCGCAGCCGAGTCGCTGGCGCAGGTCCCGCCGAACGGCAGCGCGAGCGGCGAGCTCGTCGACGGCTTCCCGGTCGGCGTGATCGACCTCGTGCCGGACGCCACGGTCACCTCGAGCGCGGTGTCGGCCGAAGGGCGGCGGGTCCAGGTCTCGCTGGAGGCGACCGCTCCGCTGTCGCCCGACGAGGTGATCGGGCACTACCGCGCCCGGTTCGTCGCCGGCGGGTTCGCCGAGGACCAGGTGCCGGCGGTCGTCGGCACCACGGCGGCGTCGTTCTCCCGGTCCGGCGACGCCCTGGTCGTGAGCTCGCGGACATCCGGCGACGAGACCGTGTTCAGCGTGACCGGCGTGCTGGTCGCCCAGGGCTGACGGATGTACATCACCCTGCGCGACCGGCCGAAGACCGGCCGGCAGGCAACGCCCCGGACGAAGAGCAGGGTCTCCTCGGTGGTCGTGACGCTGGGCGTCGTGAGCCTCATGACCGACATCTCGTCCGAGGCGGTCGCGGCCATCTTGCCGCTCTACGTCACCGCCGCTCTGGGGCTCACCACCATCGCCTACGGCTTCATCGACGGACTGATGCAGGGCGCCAGCGCGCTGGTCCGCATCGCCGGCGGCTGGGCGGCCGACCGCGGCGACCACCCGAAGTGGGTCGCCCTCGTCGGTTACGGCCTGTCGATGGTCACCAGGGCGGGGCTGCTGGTCGCAGCCGGATTCGCCTCCATCACCGCCCTGGTCGCGATCGACCGCGTCGGCAAGGGCATCCGCACCGCGCCTCGGGACGCGATGATCACCGCGGCGTCCGACCCGGCGCACCTCGGCCGCTCCTTCGGCGTGCACCGCACGCTCGACACCATCGGCGCCGCGCTCGGCCCGCTGCTCGCCTTCGTCATCCTCTGGGCGATCCCGGACGGCTACACCACCGTCTTCGTCCTGTCCCTGGGCTGTGCGGTCATCGGGTTCGCGCTGCTGGCCCTGTTGGTCCCCGACCTCCGGCCGCGCCGCCGGGCCGCCAGGGAACCGGGCGAGCATCCCGCAGGACGCCCGTTCAGCTGGCGCTCGGTGGCCGAACCGCGGTTACGCCGGCTGCTGATCGTCTCGGGCGCCCTGGGGCTGCTCACCATCGGCGACGGCTTCGTCTATCTTGCGCTCCAGTCGCGCGACGGCTTCGCCACGCAGTGGTTCCCGCTCCTGTACGTCGGGACCAACGTGGCCTACCTCGCGCTGGCCATCCCGGTGGGTCGGCTCTCCGACCGCGTCGGCCGCGCCCGGGTGCTGGTACTGGGGCATCTGGCGCTGCTCGCCGCCTACCTGTGCGCCGGGTCGGCCACCGGCATGGCCGGGCTGACGATCGCGGCACTCGTGCTGCTCGGGGTGTTCTACGCCGCCACCGACGGCGTCCTGGCCGCGCTGGCCGGCCAGCTCGCCGACACGTCGGTACGCGCCGCGGCCATCGGGACCGCGCAGACGGTGGTCGCCGTCACCCGGATGATCGCGGCGGCGGCGTTCGGCGTGCTGTGGTACGCCCTGGGCCGCAGCACGGCGATGCTGCTGGTGGCGGCGCTGCTCGCGGCCGCGGTCCCGGTGTGCTTCCTCGCGCTGCGCGGCCTCGACCCGCCGCGGCCGGCTCCTGAACCCGAGGGCGGCGCGCTGGCATGACGGTGCGCAACCGGCGAGTCATCGGCTTCGTCCTCGTCGTCCTCGTGGTCGTCGTGGCGGCCGGTGCTTACGGCTGGTCGGAGTACGACCGCAGCCGCCAGGCCCGGACGACCGCGACCGACGTCGACCTCGTACCGGCCGACGTGACGGTGACCGGCGAGCGGATCGTGTTCCGCAGCACGGCCCCCGGCGATCTGTACGGCCGCGTCGCCACCGTCGCCGCCGACGACCCCGGTGGCCCGCGCGAGGTCGCACCGGTCGCCTGCGACCGGGTCGACACCACCGGCGACCGGACGGTGTGCCTGCGCACCGACCGCGGCGTCGTCACCACCTTCGAGGCCGCGTTGCTGGACGCGAACTGGCAGCCGACGCGATCGTGGCCGCTGCCGGGAATTCCCAGCCGCACCCGGCTGTCTCCCGACGGCGCTCTCGTGGCGACGACCTCATTCGTCACCGGACATTCCTACATGTCGACGGGATTCTCCACAGAGACGGTGATCCACGAAATCGGCGGCCGCGACTACGGGAACATCGAAGAATTCGATCTACTCGTCGACGGCGAGAAGATCGCCCCGGTGGACCGGAATATGTGGGGCGTCACGTTCGTCGACGACACCATCTTCTACGCGACCGCACAATCCCAGGCGCTCGGGCACACATGGCTGGTCCGCGGCGACCTCGAGGCACGAACGCTGAGCGTCGTCCGCGACGGCGTCGAGTGTCCGTCACTCTCGCCGAACGGCAGCCGGATCGCCTTCAAGAAGGATGTCGACGACGGGTCCGGCGTGCACTGGTCGATCGCCGTGCTGGACCTCGCCAGCGGCGAGGAGACCGTGCTCGGCGAGCAGCGCAACGTCGACGACCAGGTCGAATGGCTCGACGACGACACCATCCTCTACGGCCTCCCCCGCGACCACGAGCCCGGCGTCACCGACGTGTGGGCGATGCCGGCAGCCGGCGGCACGCCTGAGGTGCTGATCCCCGAGGCGTGGTCGCCCGCCGTGTTGCGACAGTGACGATCGTCGCGCAGGCGCGCCGTCGCTGACCGCGGGCCTGTGAGACACTGCAGGTCAGATACACATCGATGGGCAGGACCGACGAAACGTGATCCTCAGTGACCTCCTGAACGCATTGCTGCGGCGCTGGTACGTGGTGCTGGTGGGGCTGGTCGGCACTGGGCTGCTGTGCTTCATGGTGGCCGCGCGGGTCGCGCCCACCTACGAGTCCACGGCCACCGCGACGCTCGTGCCCGGCGAGTCGACGATCGCACAGCGCGGCAACCCGCTCCTGTACCTCGACGGCCTCATCTTGGCCCGTGATGTCCTCGTCCGCTCACTGAGCTCCGACGATGTGCGCGAGCCGATCCTCGCCGAGTTCCCGGGGGCCGACTTCTCGGTCGACGCCGATCCAAGCACCAGCGGGCCGATGATCGTGGTCGAGTCGACCGCTCCGACCCCCGACATGGCCGGCGCCATCGTCTCCCGGGTCGTCGACGAGCTGCCGGCGCGGCTGGACGTGCTCCAGGACGAGGTGGAGTCGCCCGACGCCGACCGCATCTCCGTGCTCCGCCTGGCCGGGCCCGGGGCGCCCGAGACCGTGCGCACCGCGGTGATCCGCGCCGTCGGCGCCGTCGGCGGCGTCGGGATCGTGGCGACCCTGCTGGTGACCGGGCTGGTCGACGGCTTGATCGGCGGGCGCCGGCAACGCCGGCCGAACCGCGGCCGCGAACGAGCCCGCCCCAAAGCGACGGCCGCCCCGCCCCACCAGCCGGTGCACCCTGCCGAGGCCGCCGAACCCGCCGGCGATGCGCCCGAATCGCCGAGCCACCGAACGAATCCCGCTCCGTCCGGATCGGAAGCAGAAACGGATCTTGAGCCGGCGAGAATGCACCAGAGGTCTGATTAGACCGGCACAGGTCTAGAATTGGGACAGCTCCGAAACTTCGGCGAATATTTTTCTATTTCGCGGCATAAGAGCGCCCGTGGATGGGCAGACTGTCGATTGGTTCCAGTCCGGTTCGATGATCCCGATATTTGGACTCATATGACTCACCTGCCGATCCGCAGCCGTGCCAGCAGACGCATCCGTCGTGCCCGTCATCGTCGAATCCGGCTCCGCCTCTCCACCGCCATTGTCACCGCGATCGCGGTGGTGAGTGGCGTCACGGTCGCGTGGGCGCTCAACGACACCCCGTCGACAGACGGCATCTTCGCCGACGACCTCGCGCCCCGGACGGCCGCCGACCCGGACCGCCGCGCAGTGGAGCTGGGCGTGCGTTTCTCCCCGCAGGAGGACGGCAGCGTCACCGCGCTGCAGTACTACCAGGGCGCGCGGACCCGCGATGTCACCACCGCCACGCTCTGGTCGGCGGAGGGCGAGGTCCTGGCCCGGGTCAGCTTCGCGGCCAGCAGGTCGGTCGGCTGGCGGACCGTCCCGCTCGAGACTTCCGTACCACTCACCGCCGGCGAGACCTACGTCGCGTCGTACCACGCGCCCCAGGGCGGCTACGCCGTGACCGAACACGACCTGACCACGCGGCAGGTCCGCAACGGCTTCGTCCTGCAGGCCGGCGCCGGCGTGTACCACTACGGCAGCCACAGCCGCTTCCCCGACGACACCTACCGCGGCTCGAACTACCTCGTCGACATCGTCTACGACACGTCCGACGCCCCGCTGCCGCCGGTGCCGCCCCTGCCGGGCGAGTCGCCGTCGACGACACCGACGCCGACCCCGTCGGCCACGCCGACGCGCCCGGCCGAGCCGTCGAACCCCGGCGCGTTCCCGACCCGGGAGTCGGCGGGCCTGCCGGCCGACTGGAAGCCGGTGCGCGAGGTGTCGGGAGACCTGAGGATCACCGAGGCCGGCGCGGTCGTCGAGGACCTGCGGGTCACGAACGGCACCATCTACGTCGACGCGCCCAACGTGACGCTGCGGCGCATCGACGCCGTCGGCACCAACGTCGTGAACGACCCCCGCAACGTCTGCCGTAACGGGCTCGTCATCGAGGATTCCACCTTCACGCCGCGGTCGCGCACCTCGGACCAGGACATCTTCGTCATCGGACCGGGCGGCTACACCGCGCGCAACATCCTCGTCGACGGCGTGCCGGAAGGCCTTCGCGCGGCCGGCGACGACTACGGCTGCGAAGGCGTCACCATCGAGGACTCCTTCATCCAGGTCTCCCCGCCCACCGAGTGCGGCGACTGGCACGGCGACGGCGTCCAGGGCTACTACGGCGGCCACCTGAAGGTCCGCAACAGCACCGTCATCCTCGAGGAGCGCGACGGATGCTGGGGCACGGCGGCCTTCTTCTACCCGCACAGCCAGGGCAACACCTCGCTCGACGTCGACGGCCTCCTGGTGGCCGGCGGCGGCTACCCGTTCCGCAACGGCATGCCGGGCTCGGTGCGCAACCTCAACGTCGTCGAGGGCAGCTGGGGCTACGGGCCGATCGACGTGAAGTGCTCGGTGGTCGACCCGTGGCAGGCGCAGGTGGTCCGGCTGGACAGCGCAGGCCAGCCGATCCCGGTGAAGCCGATCAGCTGCTCGATGGAGGGCGGCCGGTGACCGACGCGTAGAGGTCGCTCATGCGGTCGAGCCGGTGCTGCCACAGGTGCGTGGCGGTGACGTGCTCACGCGCGGCGGCGCCCATCCGCAACCTCAGCTCACGATCCTCGGCGAGTTTGCGGACCGCCGCCGCGCAGTCCACGGCGAGCTGCTCCGGCGAGACCGCGGGCAGCCGGAAGGCGCACGAGTCGGCGACGTTCGCTCCGGGACCGCCGCGGTCGCACACGACCACCGGCAGGCCGTAGCCCATGGCCTCCAGGCTCACGTTGCCGCCGGGCTCGCGGTAGCTCGGGAACACGAAGATGTCGGCGCGCTCGTAGAACGCGTCCACCTGGACGCGCGGCACCGCGCCGTGGAACGTGACCCGGTCCGTCAGGCCGAGTTCCTGAACGAGCTCCTCGCATGCCGCCCGGTCGCTGCCGTCGCCCAGGACGTCGAGCATGAGATTGAGGTCGCGGAGGGCCGCCATGGCGCGGATGACGTCGCGCAGGCCCTTGGTGCGGACGATGCGCCCGACGTGCAGCAGCCGGACCGGGCCGGTACGCCCCGACCGGTCGACCGGCGGCGGAACGTCGTGGACGGCGGTCTCGCTCATCAGCTCGAACCGCCGGAGCGTCAGATCGGCGAGGAACTCCTGGACGTAGGGCGCGACACCGACCACGCACTCAGCCGACTCGTACGTGGAGCGCAGCAGCGCGTCATGCCGGATCCGCCAGCCGTCGAGCGCGCGCAGCCGCTGGTACCAGGGGGTCGCTCCTTCCTCGGCCACGAACCCCGGCGGCGACTCCAGACTCCCCCCGACCGGCCCCATGACGAGCGGGACGCCAAGTCGCCGGGCCGGTGACGGGTAGCGCATCGCGACGGGAACGGCCTGGTGCGCGACGTCGAAGCGCTCGCCGTCGCGCAACCGGGCGCGGATCCAGCGGCGCGCCCGCACGTAGAACGGCGCGTACGCCGGCTGCATCAGGCTGTTGAGCCGCTCGACGCGATCGACCAGCGGCGGCTCACTCCACTCCACCACCCGCACAGCAGGAAGCTGCTGCGACGGCGGAACATGGCCACGCTTGTACGTGGTCAGCAGCGTGAGCTCGAACCGCTGCGACACCAGCGACGCCCACTGGAACGCCACCCACGACTCACCGACGTCCTGCCCATCGCACGCCGGTGCGATCATCAGAATCTTCATCTCGCCATTCCCCCTGGAGACGATCAATACTCGGCTACCCGCCCACCCGGCGGGGCCCCGGCGGATCACCGAGGCAGGAACGCATCGCTCGCGCCCAGCGGCGCCGGCCGCGTCGACGGCCGCAGCAGTGCTCGCACGGTCGGCCACGACTTCCGGTGGCCCAGGACGCCGCGGCGGACCTCGATGAGGACGGTCAGCACGAAGTACACCCAGGCACGGCGGTCGTCAGTGAGCCGCCGGTAGAGCCGAACCCGGTTGATGATCTTCATCGTGTGGGTGGTCGCGCTCTCCCCCGACCCGCCGCCGACGTGCATGGCGCCGGCCTGGGGGGTGTATACGGTCGCCCAACCCAGGTTCCGGGCGCGCAGGCTGAAGTCTGTCTCCTCGGAGTAGAGGAAGTACGACTCGTCCAGGCCGCCGAGCGCGTCGAAGCACTCACGGTCGATGAGCAGGATCGCGCCGACGGCCCAGTCGACCTCGTGCTCGGCCTCGTACTCCCGCGGATCCTCGATGCGCTCGGTGAACGCCGCGAGCCCGGTGAAGCTGAGCCCGCCGACCCGGCCGAGCGTCGGGCCGCGACGCAGGGTGGGCGACAGGCTGCCGTCGGCCTCACGCACCCGCGGGGCCACGATCCCGACGCCCGGCTTGCGCAGCACGTCGATCATGAGTGGCACCGACTCGGGGTCGAGAGTCGCGTCCGGGTTGAGCACGAGCACCGCCGAGGCGGGCGGCGACGATCGCACCGCCCGGTTGATGCCGGCGGCGTAGCCGTCGTTGGTCGACCGGACCACGACGCAGTCGTGCCGGCCGTCGAGCACTACGAGGGTGCCGTCCGCCGAGCCGTTGTCGACCACCACGACGGAGTAGGTGAGCTCGCCCAGCGCCGCCGGGACGCTGTCGAGCAGGTCGGCGATGTCGTGCTCGCTGTTGTACGTCACGACGACGACGGCGACGTCGACGGACCCTGCGCTCATGGGCGCACTGCCGGCATGGTTCCCCCCTGGTCTTCGGTTCTCCGTAGCGCACCGGAGATTCCGAGCAGCAGGAAGAGCGTACCCATCGTCATCGGAAATGCGAATGCGTCGAACATGACCAGGCAGATGAAACCCACCGCGACTGAAGCGACGAGCGCCATGGCGAGGTCGCGGGTCGGCTCGTTCCGCACGCCGCGCCGCAGGCGCAGCAACGTCACGATCGTGACGACGCTGAGGGCGACGAAGAGCGTCGTGCCGACGATACCGACGGTCACCAGCAGGCCCAGGTACTGGTTGTCGAAGATCCGGTACTTGGGCAGGAACGTTCCGAGACCGCGACCGAACCACGGGTTCTCGGCGATGAACGAGGCCGCGAGTCCGAAGCTGTCAGTACGCGACGCGATGCTCGGGTCCTCGGACGCGCCGGTGAACAATCCGAGAATCGAGTTGAACAGCGTGGGCGTCAGGATGGTCATCGCGGCGACGCCGGCCGCTCCGATGCCCAGGACGACCCGCCGGCGCGCGGTGGGCCAGCCGATCGCGCAGATCGCGACCCCGACGATCGCCCCGAGATAGGCCGACCGCGACGAGGTCACCGGAATGACCGCGGCGAGCGCCGCCGCCGGGAACCACCGGGCGATGCGGTGGCGCCAGGTGTGCTGGAAGCCCACGTGTAACGCGAGCGGGAGCAGCATCGTCACCACGACGCCGTACTCGATCGGGTGGATGGCCGTCCCCGCCGGCCGGAGGAACGCCCCGCGCAAGTACGTGCCCGCGGTGTCGGAAGCGGTCAGCCCAGGGATCGAGATCCGGTCGACCCAGATCTGGTTCGTCAGCACCTGCACGACACCGAGCATGGCGATCAGGCCGCCGCAGACCGCGATGCGCCAGACGAGGCTGTCCAGACGAGCGCGATTCGTCACGCCGTCGTGCGCGACGAGCAGCGTACCCGCCCACGAGGCCAGCGCCAGCAGCGCGACGTCGGCCGGACTGATCTCGTCGGGGTTGATCGGGCCCGACATCGCCAGCACGTAGGTCACGCCGACGCTGACAAGGAACGCGCAGAGCGCGATCCGGATGGGCTGGACGCGCACTTGGACCGGCTTTGTGGCGCCGACGAAGTAGAAGGTCCACAACACCAGGCTGCCCAGTCCGAAGACCATGGACGGGGAACCGGCGCTTCCGAGCGGACCGAAGATCAGCTTGGCCGGCACGAAGAACAGCAGTGCGATGTACAACGTGAGCCAGGCGGCAGCGTCGAGTCTCTTGCGCGTCCGCGTGTCGGTGCCGGCCCCCGAGGTCACCGCGCCCGCCTCCGGGCGGCCGGCGCACGCCTCGGGGAGTCCGCCGCGACGGTCCCGGCATCGCCGGCCTGCCCTGCCGCACCGGACGGTCCGTCGCCACCGGCGGGCCGAGTGTCGCCCCGCGACCGCGGCATCGCCCGCCAGCGTGCGGCGCGGCGCAGTGCCAGCCGGTCGGTCGAGAGGGTCGCGACCACCGTCGCTGCCAGCCCGGTGCCGATGGCGACCACCACGGCCCGAGTCGTACCGCCGGTATCCTTCACGGCCTCTGTGCTCATGGTCAGCGGCATGGACGTGACCGCGGACGCGGCTGGAACATCCAGCTCCAGCTGGAGCCGCGCCAGCGTGTTCGGCACGGCCTCGGCGATGTCCTGCAGCGCGGTCATGGCGCCGCCGGGCGTGGAAGCCGTGACCTCGATGGCGATGACGGGGCCGCGCGTAGCCTCTTCCATGGCGACCTCGTAGTCGACGCTCGGCACCGCTTCCTCGATCCCGGCACGCGCGGACGGGCTGTCGAGAAAGGACACGATGATCCGGGCCGGCATGTCCAGCGCACCCAGCGCAAGGAAGGGGTTGCCACCGGCGCCGACGGCCTCCTCCGGCGGCAGCAGCAGCACGAGCCCGCGCGCGGAGTACGTGGGCGGCGACAGCGCCGCCGCGCCGACGCCGAGACCGGCCGTCAGCAGAACCCCCAGCACCAGGACGTACCACCGGCGACCGGCGGCGGCGAGGAAGTCCGACATGACGGAGTTCCCACCCTCACCGCGGCCGGTTGGAGTGATTGCCCGGCAGCGCCCGCGCCGCGCGACCGGCGCTCAGCCGGATCGCCGTGCTACCGGCACGCGTGACCACGCCGCACCCACCGACATCGACCCCCACAGACTCTTGGTGACCGGGCCACCATCTCCATCCCGCGCTCAGCCGGGAGAACTCTCCCCTGGCCCGGGAGCCGGCCGAGCCGCGGTCGCCGCGATCCGTGCTGGCTACTATAGCCTGGACGGGGATCTGGGGCGGTCGCCGCGATCCGGTGGGCACGGGGGGTGCACCGATGACGCCGTGGGAACTGATTCTCACCATGATCCGCCGGTGGCCGGTCGTGCTGGCCGGCGCGCTGTGCACGGGGGCGCTCGCGTTCGCCATGGCCGCCGGCGACCACGTCTACTGGTCGCGCACCGAAGTGGTTTTCCTCGCCCCCACCAGCCGGCTGTACCCCAACGCGCTCAATGCGCCGTCCGAAGACATCATCATCACCGCCGGGGTCGTCGCGAAGATGGTCACCGGTCCGGCCGCCACTCTGAAGTACGCGTCTCCCGACGCCAACCTCGTGGGCATCGGGGTGCGCGACGGCTGGTCCGTCAAGCTGCCCGACACCGGCGGCCAGTGGGCCCCGAACTTCGCCAGCCAGGTGCTCTCCGTCGAGGTGGTGGCACCGGACCGCGAGACCGTCGTGGCGCGGCAGCAGGAGCTCGTCGACCGCATCGCGCAGGAGCTGGAGAACCTGCAGCGCAACGCCGGCGTCGACCCTGTCAACGACATCACGGTGACAGTGAACCCGCGGACGTCCACCGTCTACGAGGTCGGTGGCAGCAGGATGCGCGCCATGGGCATGACGGGGCTTCTCGGCGGCGGCGCGACGCTGGCGGTGATCGTCCTACTGGAGTACCGCGCGCGGGTACGCGGCACGCCCATTCCGCGCGAGTTCAGCGCCACCGCTTGATCGTGCTCACCACGGCGTTGCGGGCGTCGTGCAGCCCCGGCCGGTGGGTGATGACGGACCGGACCGAGTCGACGGTGTCGGCCGCGGTCACGCTGTAGCGCGCCTGCAGCCACGAACCGGGCCGCGCCGGAAAGCGGTCGCTGGTGAAGACGGCGTCGTAGCCCGTGCTCCGCAACCGCCTGAGCAGCCGGCGGTCGTAGCGGCCGAGTGGCAGCGCCGCCTCCGTGATCGGTCCCCGACTCGCCTCGGCGAGCGCGACGCGCGCGTCCACCAGCTCGCGGCGGGCGTCGACGGCCGAGAGCCCTCGCCAGGGCACGTGGGCCCAGCCGTGGCTGCCGATCGCCATCCCGGCCGCGCGCAGTTCCTCGAGATCGGCCGCACCAAGGCTCACTGGGTCGTCCAGGCGGCCGGCAAGTGCGAAGAAGGTGGCCCGCAGGCCCCGCCCGAGCAGCGCCGGCAGCGCGACCGAGGCGTCGGAGGCGTTCCCGTCGTCGAAGCTGAGCCGCACGTGCGGATGCGCCGCGACCTCGTCGAGCAGGCGGTAGAACGTCGGCTCGGTCACCCAGTACCGGGCCTCTCCGGGCTCGCGCTCCCGCTCGCAACTCCCGATGCCGTGGAAGCAGAGGTGGATGATCATGTGGACGTCCCTTCCGCGGGGGGCGAGGGCGCACGCGTGCTGTCGTCACGGCCCCAGGCGTCGCCGGCTCTGACCGGGCGGCGGGCGAGCAGCGCCGCGGCGACGGTGATGACAAGGTAGGGGATCGCCGCTGGCGCCCGGCGCGGCTCACGGAGCACGACGTCGCGCAGCCACGCCCAGCGGTCCGGCGGACGCACCGGCAGGTCCAGAGCCCCCGCCGCCGCGGCGGCGCGCAGTTGGGCGTTGCCCCGCCGTACGCGGACCAGCCGGCGCAGCAGGTCGCGGGTCGTGTGTGGCGACTCGACGACCACCTCCACCTCGCTCACCTCGGCCTTCTCGGCGGCGGAGAACCGGGAGTCGAGGAAGAGGTCGTCGGCGATCAGCGACGGGAAGGTGTCGAACCGCGCGCGACCCTCCTCGGACAGCACGATCATCCCCCGGCCGAACAACCCGGCCCGGAAGGCGGGATGCCGCTCGTTGATGGAGAAGTACGCCCTGACCGGCCACGGCCGGCCGGTGGTGTCCACCCGCCGCCGGGGAACCACGGCCAGCGGCCGCGGCAGCACCTCGAACCGGGCCACCAGCGTGGCGACGCCGTGCGGCGGGACGACGATGTCGGCGTCCAAGTACACCCGGGGGAAGCCGGTCGCCACGCGGTCGGCGGCGTCCAGGGCAGCGGGCTTGCCCGCTTCCGGGCGGTCGAGCACGGTGACGCCCGGGCGGGCAGCCACCGCGGCGGTGTCGTCGGTGCAGCCGTTGGCGCTCACGACGATCTCGATCGGGCCGGAGAATCGCTGAGCGGCCAGTGCGTCAAGGCACTGTCCGATGACGTTCGCCTCGTTGTGCGCGGCGATCACGACGCTGGCCATCGTCGCTCCTTCCCAGAGTTCCGCTGCGATATGGTGGCCGGATGGGAGCGCCCGACGTGGCGGTACGGCCGATTTCGGACGCCGATGCCACGGCCGTGAGCCGGTTCCTCCACCAGCACCTCAACCAGCGGGTATCCGCCGACGCCTGGAGCCACCTGGTCGCGCCGCCGTGGAAGGCCGAGACGCCCAACCACGGGTTCCAACTGCTCGACGGCGAGGCAGTCGTCGGCGTGTACGCCGCCGTCTACTCCGAGCGGGAGATCGGCGGCGAGCGGGTCCCGTTCTGCAACCTGGCCGCGTTCTGTGTACTCGAGGAGTACCGCCCGCACTCGCTGCGGCTGGTCCGCGCCCTGCTCGGCCAGCGGGGCTACGTCTTCACGGACCTCTCGCCGAGCGGGAACGTCATCGCGTTGAACGAGCGCCTCGGCTTCACGCGCCTCGACACCGCGACCAGGCTCGTCGCCAACCTGCCGCGCGTTCCCGGCCGCGGCGCCCGGGTGGCCACGCAGCCGGCGGCGCTCGAGCGGGCGCTCACGGGCCGCGACGCCGAGATCTACCGCGACCACCGGCAGGCGCCGGCGGCGCAACACCTGCTGGTCGAGCGGGACGGCGCACACGGCTACCTCATGTTCCGGCGCGACCGCCGCAAGCGGCTGCCGGTGTTCGCCTCGCCGCTGCACGCGGGCGGAGATCCCGGCTGCCTCGAGGCGGCGTGGCCGGCGGTGAGCGCGCACCTGCTCCGGCAGGGGCTCGCGCTGACGCTCGCGGAGCGGCGCGTCCTGGGGTTCACGCCCGGCGGCCCGGGAATCGAGCTGTCCCGGCCACGGCCGAAGATGTTCCGGGCCAAGAACGTCGGCCCCGAGTCCATCGATCATCTCTACAGTGAGCTCACTCTGGTGCGGTGGTAGCCGGTCAGGCCGCGGCGAGCTTGGACTCGACGAACGCCGTCAGGCTGCCCAGCGTCTCGAACAACTCGGCCCCGAACTCGTCGTCGGCGATGGTGATGTCGAACCGCTCCTCGATGGCCGACACCAACTGCAGCACCCCCAGCGAGTCCAGCTCCGGCAATGACCCGAACAGCTCGGTGTCCTCCTGGAGGTCCTCGGGCCGCTGTGGGAGGTCCAGCGCCTCGATCAGCACCGTGCGGACGGTGTCGAGGGTCTCGGTCATGTGCGCTCCTTGTTCCATGGATCAGACGAGGGGATCAGACGAGGACTTCGAGCGGCGCCGGATGTCCGAGGAAGGCCGTCGGGCTGGCCGTGAGGCCGTACGCCCCCGCCTGGAAGATCACGATCAGGTCGCCGATCTCCGCGGCGGGCAGCTCGACGTCGTCGCCGAGCAGGTCCAGCGGCGTGCAGAGGCAGCCGACGACGGTGGCCGTCTCGTCGCCGCTCTTCTCGACCCGGTTGCCTACCACGAGCGGGTAGTTGCGGCGGATGACCTGCCCGAAGTTGCCCGACGCCGCGAGCTGGTGGTGCATGCCGCCGTCGACGACGAGGTACGTCTTGCCGCGCGACATCTTCCGGTCCAGGACGCGGGTGACGTAGACCCCGCACTCGCCGACGATGTACCGGCCCAGCTCGATGACGGGGACGGCCTGCGGCAGCCGCTGCGCCAGCGTGCCGCCGACGAGGTCGTGCAGGTGCGCGGCGACGAGGTCGAGGTCGAGCGGCCCGTCCTTCTCCACGTACGGGATCCCGAAGCCGCCGCCGAGGTTGAGGTAGCGCACCGGAGCGGGCAGGTGCTCCGCGAGCGAGGCGACCAGGTCGACTGTGCGCCGCTGCGCCTCGGCGATGATCTCGGCGTTGAGGTTCTGCGATCCGGCGAAGACGTGGAAGCCGAGCCAGTTCACGCCCGCCGCAGCGAACTCACGCAGCACTGCGGGCACCTGCTCCGCGTCGATGCCGAACTGCTGTGGGCCGCCCCCCATGCGCATGCCCGAGCCCTTGACCGCGAAGTCCGGGTTGACGCGCAGCGCGACGTTCGGAACCAGCCCGAGGTCGTCTCCAGCCGCGACGACGCGAGCCAGCTCTGTCGTGGACTCGACCTCGACGATGATGCCGGCGGCGACCGCCTGCCGGATCTCGGCCGGCGACTTGCCCGGACCGGCGAAACTGACCCGGTCGGCGGCGATGACGGTGTCGAGGGCCGCGTGCATCTCCAGCGCCGAGGCGACGTCGATGCGGTCGACCCGCTGCGCCAGGTGCTGGACGACGGCCGGCATCGGGTTGGCCTTCATGGCGTAGCTCAGCTGCACCGACTCGGGCAGCGTCGACCGCAGCCGGTCGATCCGGCCGTCCAGCAGCCCACGGTCGTAGGCGAAGAACGGCGTAGCGCCCATGCGCTCGGCGAACCGGGAGAGCGGCATCCCGCCGACCCGCAGCTCACCGTCCACCGTGCCGAAGGTCTCGACGTGCTCGTGCGGTTTCACCGGACTCCTTCTGCCTTGATGAGGCCGCGGTCGAACTTGCCGTTGGGCGAGCGCGGCAGCTCGGTGCGGACGTCGACCTCGGACGGGACCATGTACAGCGGCAGCAGCTGGCGCAGCGCCGCGAGCAGCGCGGCCACGTCCAGCTCCGCCTCCGCGGGGGTGGCGACCAGGACGATCCGCTGCCCCAGCGCGGCGTCCTCGACCCCGATGGCGACGGCGTCGCGTACCAGCCCGGTGCTGTACGCGGCCTCCTCGACCTCCGTAGGGCTGACCCGGTACCCCGAGGTCTTGATCATGTCGTCCTTGCGGCCCACGAAGTACAGGAAGCCCTCGTCGTCGGCCACCACGGTGTCGCCGGACCATACGGCCAGCTCTGTGGTCCGCCACTCCTCGCCCGGCCGTGGCAGCGGCTTGTAGCGCTCCGCCGTCCGAACCGGGTCGTTCCAGTAGCCGAGCGCCACCAGCGCGCCGCGGTGCACCAGCTCGCCCTCCTCACCGGGCTCGCACGGCGTGCCGTCGGGGCGCAGCACCAGGATCTCCGCGTTCGGGATCGCCTTGCCGATGGAGTCGGGCCGCCGGTCGACCTCGGCCGGGTCGAGGTAGGTGGAGCGGAACGCCTCGGTGAGGCCGTACATCAGGTACGGCCGGGCCTCCGTGAAGATGCCGCGGAGCTTGTCGAGCGTCACCCGGGGCATCCGGCCGCCGGTGTTGGCCCAGTAGCGCAGCTTCCGGGCGGCCGTCTCGGGCCACGGCACGCCGGCCAGCTGCAGCCACAGCGGCGGGACGCAGGTGAGCCCCGTGACGCCGTACTGCTCGCAGAGCTTCGGCACCTCGCGCGGCAGCAGGTAGTTCATCAGCACACAGTGCGCGCCGACGGAGAACGCCGTCGTCACCTGACTCAGCCCGGCGTCGAAGCTGAGCGGCAGGACGCTGAGGATGACGTCGTGGGCGCTGTTCTCGAGGTAGCTGCTCACGCTCTCGGCGCCGACGATGAGGTTGCGGTGGCTCAGCACGACGCCCTTGGGCTTGCCGGTGCTGCCAGAGGTGTAGAGGATCGCCGCCGGGTCGATGTCGATGGCCGGCGACGGCTCCGGCTCGCCGCCGGCCTCCTGCCCGGCGTCCCAGGCGTGCACGCGGTACCCGGTCCCGGCCGGCGCCACGCCCGTGCCGACGGTGACGACGTCTGTGACCGCTGTCCCGGCCAGGACGGATGCCAGCTGGCCGAGCCGGTCGCCGGACGTGACGAGCACCGTCGCGCCGCTGTCGGCGAGGATGTGCCCCACCTGAGCGGCCTTGAGCACATGGTTGACCGGGACGAACACGCCGCCGGCGGCGGAGACCGCGAAGAATGCGGCCACGGTCTCGATGCGCTTCTCCAGGTAGATCGCCACGCGGTCACCGCGCTGCAGGCCCAGGGCCGTCAGCTGCGCGGCGGCGGCCTGCGCCGTCCGCCAGGCGTCGCCGTAGCCCACCGTCTGGTGGCGGTAGGTCAGCGCCGGCGCGTCGGGCCGGGCTGCGGCGGCCTGTGCGAGCAGGTCGTGGAACGTCGTCCGGATCGCTGTCACGGCACCCTCCTCTCCCTGAGGTAGTGGTCGAACTCCTCGGCATCGTCGAGGTCGACGTACCGGCGGCCCTGCGAATCGGCGTCGCGGCCGGGCTCGTCATCGGGAACGGCCGGCCCCGGCCGGGAGAACCCTGACAGCTCGTCGAACACCGACACGTAGGCCTCGGCCTGCGAGCGCCAGTCGAGCTCCGCGGCGACCCGGCGGCGTGCCTTCCGGCCCAGCTCCGCGCGCACACCCGGATCGTCGATGAGCTTCTCGACCGCGTCGGCGAACGCGTGGATGTCGCCGGAGGGCACGTACAGCACGCTGTCGGCTCCGGACACCCGGGTCTCGGCCAGGTCGAACGCGACCGACGGCAGTCCGTAGGCCATGTACTCCATCGTCTTGTTCATGGTCGACAGGTCGTTGAGCGGCGTCTTCAGGTCCGGTCCGATCCCGATGTCGGCACGGCTCAGGTACTCCGCGACCTGCACGCGGTCGACGCGGCCGGTGAAGGTCACGTGGTCGTCGAGCTCCAGCGCGGTGGACTGCGCCTTCAGGTCCTCCAAGCAGTCGCCGAACCCGAGCAGCGTGGCGGTCACGTTCGACCGCCCGCGCCGGTGCACGAGCTCGTCGACGACGAGGAGCACCTGGTCGACGCCGTCCTGCGGACCCATGATGCCGAGGTAGACGAGCACGATGCCGTCGGCCGGGCGGGGCCGCTCGGGGTAGATCGGGCGCATCTGCTGGGTGTCGGGCCCGCTGCGGACCACGGTCACGTCCTCGGGCCGCCGGTCGCCGCGCCGAATGGCGATGGCCCGGTACGACTCGTTGGTCGAGATGACCCGGTGCGCCGCCCGGAACGTGCGCCGCTCCAGCCAGACCAATGCGCGGTACTGGGCCTGCTGGGCGCCGCCGCTGGGTTCGCCGAAACGGGACAGGAACAGCTCGGGGTTGAGGTCGTGGTGGTCGAAGACGAACTTCACGCCGAACGGGCGCCAGAGCAACGCCAGCAGCCAGTACGTGTCGGGCGGGTTGCACGCCTGGAGGATGTGGAACCGGCCGGCCCGCCGCACCCGCAGCGACAGCCACGCGGCACGCAGCCAGCTGTAGGCGAACTCCCAGGCGAACCCGAGCACCCCCTTCGCCTCGGGCGCGGGCCGGTACTTGTAGAGGACGACGCCGTCGACGACCTCGTGGCCGGGATCGCCGGGGCCCTTGGGACAGATCACGCTCACCCGGTAGCCGCGGGCGAGCAGCGCCTGGCACTCCAGCCAGACCCGCCGGTCCAGTGGCACGGGCAGGTTCTGCACGATGATGAGGACGTGCGGGCGACCGGTCATGAGTGCTCCATCGAGTTGACCAGAATGCTGACACGGCCGGTCCGGGTGTGGCGAGGCAGATAGCTCGTCCGGCTGTGCCGCGGAAAGTAGTCGGGCCGGTCCCGTCCCGGGAGGTAACCGGCGATGTCGGTGATGACGGACCGCGCGAGCAGGACGGTCACGCCCGCGTACGCCGCGAGGATCGTGATGCCGGTCAGTCCGACGCGCACGATCGGCGGTAGCCCGGCCGTCGCCGTCATGACGACCCAGCCGGCCGCGGCGCCGACGGGCACCGCGGCGGCGAGGAAGCCGAACGGCCCGGCCAGGGCACGTGGCTGGGCGCGCAGCAGCCGCGCGACCAGGAACCAGCGCGACGCCGTGGCGACGGCGGCGACCACGAGGAAGCCGGTCGCGACCCCGACCAGCCCCCAGCGCACGGTGAGTGCCGTCACGGCCACTGTGAGCGCGTCGATGACCAGCGCGTATACGAACCAGCGGCCGGGCCGGCCGAGCCCGTAGAACAGCCCGTGGTCCAGCGTCGCACCGACCACCATGATCCCGGCGAGTGCCAGGATCCGGGCCACCGGCACGCTCTCCTCCCAACCGGCGCCGAAGACCAGCGGCAGGATCAGTGGCGCCGCCACCGCGAGTAGCGTCAGCGGCGGCGCGAGGATCGCGTATGTCATCCGCAGCGCCCGCAGGTAGGCCTCGCGCAGCCGCTCGGCGGAGTCGCGGATCTTGGCGAACGCCACCATGGTCACCGGGAGCAGCGCCGCACCGGTCAGTTCCTGAACGATCTGCACCAGCCGCTGGGCGATGTTGAGGTAGCCGAGTGCGGCCAGGCCGAGGCCGACGGAGATGATCGCGGTCTCGGCCCACTGCCGGCAGACGGCGACGCACTCGACGCCGAGCACCTGGCCGCCGTACCGAGCCATGACGGTGAACTGGGTGCGCGAGAACGTGAACCCCGGCCACCAGCGTGCGGCCGTCCAGGCGAGCAGGCCGGTCGCCGTCTGGACCGTGAGTACCTGGCCGACCAGGGCCCAGACCCCCGCCCCGGTGAGTGTCATCGCAACGGCGACGACCTGCGCGGTGACCGACGCGACGGTGCCTTGAACGGCCAGGGTCCGGAACCGCATCTCGCGCCGCAGGATCGCTGTCGGCACCGACGACAGCGCCGTGATCAGCACGGCCAACGCCAGCACCTGCAGCACCGGCACGACGTCGCCGGAGCCGAAGACCAGCCCGAACAGGGGCGCGGCCCCGACGACGGCGACGCTGAGCACCACACCGGCCACGCAGGAGAACCAGAATGCCGTGCTGAGCAGCCGCCGGTCGGCGCGGTCGACCTGGACGATGTAGGCGGCGAACCCCAGGTCGGCGAGGAGGTAGAAGAACGGCAGCACCGTCGATGCCGCGGCGACGACACCGAAGTCCTCCGGGCTGAGGAAGCGGGTGAGGACGGCGATCGTCACCAGGCCCGAGAGCCGGACCGCCCACTTCTGGACGGTCAGCCAGAGCACGCCCGCGGCGGCCTGCCGGCCGACGGACTGGTCCGGCGCTGCGCTCGGCTGCCGCTCGTGTTCGGTCATCGTGGACACCACGTCAGAAGCTGACCCGCCGCGTCACGACCCGTACGCCTCGTCCTCGAGGATGCGCAGCACGTCGCCCTGGGCCTTGGTCCAGCCGAACTGGCGCACCGACTCCGCGGCGGCCTTCGCGGTGACGTCCCGGTCTCCACGGGTCACGACGGCGCTCAGCGCCGCGGCGATGCCGTGCGGCGTCGGCGTCGCCCAGGCGACGTGCTCGTTGATCAGGTCCGCCCGCGAGTGGACGGAGTCGTTCACGACGGGGACAGTGCCGGCCGCGAGCATCTCCTCCGCGACCAGCGAGATGTTGGTGAAGGACATCGCCAGGCCGGCGATGCTGGAGTTGTACAGCTCGTTGAGCTCGGCCGGGGTGAGCCGGCCGTGCTGGACCGCCGGGAACGGCAGGTTCTTGACCACGGTCCCGTAGAAGTGGATCGGGACCTCCGGGTGCCGCTCGTGGAAACGCTGCAGCGCCAGCCGGGCCAGCCAGTAGCCGCGACGGGGCACGGTAGGCCGCGCGTAGAGGACCACTCCGCTGCGCTCCCGGCCGTCGAGGAGCCGGTACACCGACGTGTCACAGCCGAACTCCGTCACGTCCGGCGACAGGCTCAGCTCCGAGCGCAGCGCCTGCGCGACCATCTCGCCCAGGGCGATGTTGCGGAAGCCGAATCGGTAGGTGTCCTCGGCCAGCGAGTACAGCGAGCCGCGCGGGTAGAAGTACGGCTCGAAGTCCTGGATGAAGTACAGCCGCCGCATCGGCGCCGCACCCCGGCGGGCCAGCACGTGGGCGGTGTCCCACGACGACGCGACGGCGGCGTCGACGCCGGTGATCCCGGCCGACGCGTCGCGGACGCCGGCCCGGATGTTCGGCCACCAGTCGCGGATGACCCGTTCGTGCGCGCGCAGGTCGCCGCCATAGCGGTCGTAGAGGAACAGTTCGCACCGGTGGCCGGCCCGCTCCACGGCCTCGACCATGCGGAACAGCGTGGTGTGGCCGCCCGATCCGGCCCGCGGCGGCACCGTCACCCAGCCGACGGTCAGCGACTGTGACCGCGGCGGGCGGCGGTCGGGCACGGACAGGTCCAGCTGTGTGGAGTCGGCGATGTCGTCGTAGAGCAATGGCTCGTCCAGGCTGGCAGCGTCCAGCCGGTCGTAGGCGACCCGGGTGAGCCGCTGCGCCAGCGCGCGTGGGCCGTCCTCGCGCAGGATGCCGGCCGCCTTGGCGAGCTTCGCGCCCAGTTGGCGGGTGGCGTCGGCGGCGCTCATCTGAGGGCCCCTTCCGGCTGCGGCTCGCGCACGACGTCGGTGTCGCGCTGGTTCCAGGCCAGCGCCCTGGACGCCGGCCCACGGGACAGGCCGGCCTTGCGCTCGAGCTTGGCGGCGAGGATCCGGCCTTCCATCCGCAGGTCGCGCATCCACAGCCGGCTCGACGTCGTCCGCAGCGCGTCGTCGTACACGCCGGCGAGGCGCTCCGCCATGGCGGGCAGGCCGAAGTTCGCCTCGGCGAACGCCCGCGCCGCCGTCCCGAGCCGGTCCCGTTCGGCGGTGTCACCGACCAGCACCCGGAGGTGCGCGGCGAGCAGGCCGGCACCATCCGTGACCTCGGCGGGGCTCCAGAAGCTGTTGCGGAAGATCGCCTCGACGTCGGGCTCGCGGAATACCGCGCTCCAGCCACGCTCGCCGAGCACCACGAGCGGCTTGCCGAAAGCCAACCCGCGCGCGGCGGAGCTGCCCATGCCCAGCACGACGTCGGCGGCGTCGTAGGCGGGCCGCGGGTCGGCGAGTGGGCCGGTGAAGATGACCGCCGTCCGGCCGAGCCGGGTGTTGACGGCCTCGGCCACACCGCGCAGCCGCGCCGCCGCGTCGCCGGTGCCGACGACGACCAGGCGCACTCGCGGGTCACCGAGCCTTTCGACGGCGTTGATCGCGTCCTCGACGCTGCGGGCCTTCATCTCCTCGGACAGCCGGCTGACGATCACCAGCACGACGGTCTCGGCGTCCAGCCCGAGTTCCCGCCGGAACGCGGCCCGGCCGATCCCGCCAGGTGCGTCTCGTGCGGTGTCGACCGGCGGGCTGACCAGCGTCGCGCCGCCCGGGCGCCCCGCCAACTCGTCGCGCAGGTATCCGGTGCCGATCACCAGCGGGATCGACGGGTGGGTCCGCGGGTCGAAGGACATCTCGTAGATCGTGCGCACCAGGGCCCGCCGGCCGAGGAGCCCTGCACCCCAGTAGGCGGCCCGCTCCGAAGTGCTGAACGCGTGAACGAGCGATGCGCCGCAGCCGCGCGCGAACCGCGACAGCACCCGCGCGTGCGCGAACAGCGACGGCGGCCGCTCGTAGGCGCGCGCCGGCACCTTGTAGTCGGCACTCACATCAAGCACTGACGGGCCCGTCGGCAGCGTGTCGCTCGGCCCCACGAGCAGGCTCTCGTACCCGTGCTCGGCCACCGCGGCGGACAGCTGCACGGCGTTGATCTGCGCCCCACCGAGCTCGAGGTTGTCGAGCTGGACGAGGACCTGGCGACGATGCGTTGTCATGGCCCTCCGAGCGCCTTGACCAGTGCGGTGGCCACCTGTTCCTGCTGATCGGCGGTGAGGTGGGGGTAGAGCGGCAGCGACAGGATCTCGCCGGCCGCCTGCTCCGCCACGGGGCAGCTGCCCGGCGCGTACCCGCGGCCGGCGTATGCGGGCGACAGGTGCCACGGCTCGGGATAGTGCAGCGCGGCGCCCACCCCGGCGGCGTTCAGCTCCGCCAGTACCCGGTCGCGGTCCTCGACCCGCACCACGTACAGGTGCCAGACGTCAGTGTTGCCGGGCATCGTCCGCGGGACCCGCACGCCCGGGACGCCGTCCAGCAGCGCGGCGTACCGGCCGGCGGCCTGCCGCCGGCGCTCGTTCCAGTCCCCCAGCCGGGCGAGCTTGGCCTTGAGAGTCACGGCATGGATCGCGTCCAGCCGGGAGTTCATGCCGACCGCCTCGTGCCGGTACTTCACCGCGGAACCGTGGTTGGCCAGCAGCCGTACCCGGGCGGCCAGGTCGGCGTCGTTCGTCGTGACGGCGCCGCCGTCGCCCGAGGCGCCCAGGTTCTTCCCGGGATAGAACGAGGTGGCGGCCACGGCGCCGAGCCCGCCGGCGGCCCGGCCGTGCCGCCGGGCGCCCTGCGACTGCGCGGCGTCCTCGACGATCGGGACGCCGGCCGACGCGGCGATCGGCTCCAGCGCCTCGACCGGCGCGACCTGCCCGTACAGGTGGACGGGGACGATCGCGCGGGTCCGCTCGGTGATCGCCACCGCGACGGCCTCGGGCGAGATCAGCAGGTGGTCCGGGTCGACGTCGACCGGCACGGGGACCGCGCCGATGCGCGAGGCCGCCTCGGCGGTCGCGATGAACGTGTTCGCCGGCATGATCACCTCGTCGCCGGCGCCCACGCCCACGACCCGCAGCGCGAGCTCGATAGCGTCGGTCCCGTTGGCGACGCCGACGCAGTGACCGGCACCGATGTACTCGGCGTACGCGGTCTCGAAGGCCACCACGTGCGGCCCGCCGACGAACCCGGCGCCGCGGAGCACGTCGAGGACCAGCGGCTCCACCTCGGCCGCGATCTCGGCCTGCTGGGCCCGCAGGTCGACCAGCGGAATGTTCGTCACTTCGGCTCCTCCCGCCGCGTCAGCGGCCGTGCGGGCACACCGGCCCAGGTCGTCCTCGCCGGCTGGTCCTCGACCAGCGCGGCGCCCATCCCGAGGACGGCGTCGTCCCCCACCCGGCGCTGTTCGCGCACCGAGGAGTTCATCCCCAGGTACGCGGCCTCGCCGACGACCACACCGCCGCCGAGGGCCACCCCGGCGGCCAGCGTGGCGTAGTCCCCCACCACGTCGTCATGGGTGAGCGTGACGTGCGGCATGCACACCACGTGCCGGCCCACCGTGACGGCCGCCGTCAGCACCACGCCGGCCAGCAGGATGCTGCCCGCGCCGACGACGCAGCCGGCCGGCACCGGCGTGGCCGGGTGGACGATGCTCACGTACCGCCTCGCGTCCACGCCGAGCTTGGCGAACCGCGCAGCGATGTCGCGCCGGGCGCCCCCGCGGCCCGAGCAGATCACCACGTCGGCGTCGGCGTGCTCGGTGACGTCGTCCAGCGTCCCGAGGACGGGCACGCCGTCGACGCTGGTCCCCGCCTTGCGCAGGTCGTCGTCGAGGAGACCGGCGACCTCGTGCCCCGGTGCGGCGCCGGCGCGGATCGCCGCGAGCGCCTCCCGGGCCAGGCCACCGGCCGCGACGAGCACCAGTGCCCTGCTCACACAGGCCGTCGCAATGCGGCGATGACGCGTTCCTGGTCGCTCTCGATGAGCTCGTGGAACAGCGGCAGGATCAGGGTGGTGTCGGTGAGCCGCTCCGTGACCGGCAGGCCCGACGACGGCGTCAGCTCCCGGTAGGGCGGCTGGCGGTGCGCTGCCATGATGCCGCGGCGCGCGGAGATGTCGGCGGCGGCCAGGTGGGCGAGCAGCTCCTCGCGGCTCAGCGGGTACTCCGGCTGCACCTCGATCCAGTAGGACTGGAAGTTGCCGGTCCCCCATGCCGGGTCGGCGACCGGCCGCAGGCCCGGGATCTCGGCGAGCTGCTTGGCGTAGCCGTCGGCCAGCGCGCGGCGGCGGGCGACGATCTCGGGCAGCCGGCCGAGCTGGACCAGGCCCATGGCCGCCTGCAGGTCGGTCATCCGGTAGTTGAAGCCGACCTCGGCGTACTCTTCGACCGGGGCGAGCACGTTGGCGTGCCGGTCTGCCGCCGAGACGCTCATCGCGTGCTCGCGCAGCCGCCGCGCCCGGGTCGCCCAGTCATCGCGGCCGGAGGTGACCATGCCGCCCTCGCCGGTCGTGATGATCTTGCGCGGGTGGAACGACCAGGCCGCGATCTCCGCCGTCGCCGCGACCGGCCGGCCGTGGTACGTGGAGCCGGCGCCGCATGCGGCGTCCTCGATGACGACGATGCCGCGGGCGTCGCACAGCTCACGGATCGGGTCGAGGTCGACCGGGACACCGCCCTGATCCACGACGATGACGGCCCGGGTCGCCGGTGTGAGCGCGGCCTCGACGGTGTCGCGGGTGAGGTTGCCTGTGGCGAGGTCGACGTCGGCGAACACCGGCCGGGCGCCGACGTACGCTGCGGCGTTGGCCGTCGCGATGAAGGAGAACGACGGCACCACGACGTCGTCGCCCGCCCCGATCCCGGCCACGACGAGGGCCAGGTGCAGCGCCGTCGTGCACGACGACGTCGCCACCGCGTGCGGGGCTTCCATGGCCGCCGCGAATGCGGTCTCGAAGGCGGCGACCCGCGGGCCCTGGGCGACCCAGCCGGACCGGATCGCCGCGGCGACCGCGGCCACCTCCTCGTCGCCCAGCCAGGGGCGCATGACGTTGACGCGGGTCATCGCGCTCCCGCCAGGGACCGGCCGGCCGCGATCTCCTCGCGCAGCGGCCGCCACCACGACACCAGCTGCCGCAGCCCGTCTTCCAGCCCGATGGTCGCATCGAACCCGAGGTCGCGGCGGGCTGCGGACGTGTCGGCCAGGCGGCGCGACACCGCGTTCACCGTGCGCTCCGGCCCGTGCTCGACCGGCAGGTCCGAGTCCATCGCCTTCAGCAGCGCGGTGGCGAGCTCGAGCAGTGAGGTCTCGGTGCCGCTGGCGATGTTGTAGACACCCTCGGTGATGTCGCTGCGGGCGGCCAGGATGTTGGCGCGGGCGATGTCGGGCACGCAGACGAAGTCCATCGTCTGCGAGCCGTCGCCGAAGATCAGCGGCGGCTTGTCGTCGGCGATCCGCTCCATCCAGCGCACCAGCACCTCGGTGTACAGGCCGTGGACGTCCATCCGCGGGCCATAGACGTTGAAGTAGCGCAGGATGACGTAGTCGAGGCCGTACATCGCCCGGAAGCTGCGCAGCATGCCCTCGTTGAAGGACTTCGCCGCGCCGTAGAACGTGTCGTTGTTGTGGTGGTGGTGCCGCTCGCCGGTCGGGAACTCCTCGGCCAGGCCGTACACCGACGCGCTGGACGCCGCGACGACCTTGTCGACCCCGTGCTCGGCGGCCGCTTCGAGGACGGTGAACGTGCCGTCGACCAGCACCTCCAGCGCCAGCCGCGGCTCCTCGGCGCACTGGGTGATACGGATGGCGGCCTGGTGGAAGACGAGATCCTTGCCGCGGATGAGGTCGTGGACGGCGTCGCGGTTCCGCAGGTCGTCCTCGACCAGGGTCACGCGTCCGCTCGCCAGGGCGTCGGTGAGGTTGTCGCGCCGGCCCCGGACCAGGTTGTCCAGGACGTCGACGTGCGCGACACCGGCGTCGAGCAGCTGGTCGACGAGCGTGGAGCCGATCGTGCCGGCACCCCCGGTGACGAGAACGCGGGCGCCTTCGAGCTGGGTCATGCAAGGACCTCCGTATGAGTACCGACCGCTGCCGTGCTGGTGAACATTCCGCCCGCTGCCAGGCTCGCCGACGCCGCCTCGAGCACGCCCAGCACGCGCAGCCCCGCGGTGCCGTCGGTGCGCGGCGCCCGGCTCTCGCGGATGCTGGCGGCGAACTCGCCGACCATGAGGCCGAGCGCCTCCGTCTCGGGCAGGGCGGGCGACCAGGTGTCGCCGAGGCGGTAGGAGATGGTCGCAGCGGCGCGGTCCGCCCCGGCCGCCGCCGTCTGGCCGAGGTCCACGCCGCGGTCGTAGACGCTGAGCCGCTGCTGCGGGTTCAGGTCGTCCCAGACCAGCGTGCGCCTGCTGCCGCCGATCACCATCTGGCGGATCTTGGTGGGGCTGAGCCAGTTGACGTGCACGTGCGCCATGCCGCCGTTCTCCAACGGCATCGACAGGTACGCCAGGCATGCCTTGCCGGCGCCGAGCGGGTCGGCGCCGTGCGCGGACACCCCGACGGGGCGCAGCCCGCCCGGCAGGACGGCGTCGAGGATCGACAGGTCGTGCGGCGCGAGGTCCCACAGCACGTCGACGTCGGGCTGCACGAGCCCGAGGTTGATCCGGATCGAGTCGACGAACAGGATGTCGCCCAGCGCGCCCTCGGCCACCAGCTCGGCGATCTTCAGCACGGCCGGCGTGTAGCAGTAGGTGTGGTCGGTCATGAGCACGAGGCCCTGGTCCGACGCCACCTGCACCATCTCGGCGGCCCGCTCACCGGTGTCGGCCAGCGGCTTCTCGACCACGACGTGCTTGCCCGCCCGCAACGCCGCCATCGCGATGGGATGGTGCGTGCGGGCCGGCGTGGCGATCGCCACCGCGTCGACGTCGTCGCGGGCCAGCAGGCGGTCGACCGACGTCTCGACGTCGGCACCGCCCGAGCCGCGGGCCACCTTCGCGGCGCGGTCGCCGTCGAGGTCGCAGACCGCCACCAGGTTCCAGTCCGGCGCCGTGGCGAGGTTGCGGGCCAGGTTCGGGCCCCAGTACCCGGCCCCGATCACCGCGGCGTTCAACGGCGGGCTGTCGTGATCACTCATGCGTTCGTTTCCCCCCAAGGACTTTCTGTCTCACGAATCCGATCTGAAGATCACGTCGACCCAGAAGTTGTGCGGCGCCGTCGCTGACGGGAAGCCCGTGCCGTAGATGTAGGCGCCGCCGTTCGCCGGCACCGAGAGTGGCCCGCGCGTGATCGGGTCGGCCAGGCCGTTGGCGGTCACGGCGTACCGCCCGACGGTGGTGTAGTAGGACGCCACGTACGTCTCGCCGGCCGTCACGTCGATCGGCGTCGCGAACCGCACCGTCTGCCAGCCCGACGCCGTCTCGTTCCCGAACACCACCTCGCCGAGCTTCTGCCCCGACGACGACCACAGGTAGCCGGTGTGGGTGCCGGTGTTCTGCGGGCCTTTGTAGAACCGGATCCCGGTGATGACGCCGTCGGCGGCCGGGGTCACCCGGACGCCCACCTGCACGGCGTCGGGATCGTTCCAGTTCGCGGTGGCGGGCGTGTCGGTATCGCTCCACAGGCTGCAGGGACAGCCGTTGGCGTCGGGTGGTGCCTCGACGGTGGTGAAGCTCCACGTGCCGTCGCCGACCGGGGTGCCATCGATCGACACCACCGCGGTCAACTCCGTCTCGTACGGCAGCGGGGCGCTGGGCGTGAACGTCACCGTGCGGGTCGTGGCCGAATAGGAGCTCTGGCCCGCGATCGGCCCACCCGGTCCGGTCAGCGTCAGCGTGGGCGTTCCGGACACCGACTCGTGCAGCTTCGCCGAGACGGTCGTCGTGACCGGCACGCCGGTCGCGCCATCGGCCGGCGTGTGCCCCGTGACCAGCGCGGCGTCGGGGACGAAGACGACGTCGACGTAGTAGTTCGTCTGTTCGTAGGAGAACTGCGGGAAGCCGCCGTCGTAGCGGTACCTGCCGTTGTCGCCGGCCGGGGCGGTCAGCGGGCCGCTGGTGCGGGCGTTGACGAAGTACTTGCCGTCGGCAGCGTACCGGCCGCGCGGTGCGAAGTAGGAGACGATGTAGGTGGTGCCCGCATCGACGTCGACCGGCTGGGCGAACGTCGCGGTCTGCCAGCCGACCGCCGTCTCGTCGGTGAACGTCACCTGCGCGATCCGCTCGCCGTTCGTGTTCCACAGCGACCCGGTGTGCGTGCCGGTGTTGCCCTGGCCCTTGTAGAACCGGACGGCGGTGACCACACCGTCGCGGGACGGTATGAACGCCGTGCCGAGCTCGACCGGCGCGCCGTCCGGGGCGCTGGGCACCGCCGGCGTCTGGCTGCCGAGCAGCGTGCACGGGCAGCCGCCGTCCGCGGGCATCGTCGAGAACGTCCACGTCGACGTGGGCACGGTGGCGCCCTCGACGGTCCGGGCGCCGCTGTGCCGCGCGGTGTACGTCTGCCCGGCCGCCAGTGGCGACGTCGGGTCGAACGTGACGGTGAGGTTGTCGGCGGACCGGGTGGTCGTGCCCGCGACCGTCTGCCCGCTCGCGGACGTGACGGTGAGCGTGCCGGTGGTGTCCAGCGGCTCGGTCCAGGTCACGCCCACGTTGGTGTCCGTCGCGACGCCCACCGAGCCGCTCGCCGGCAGGTGCTGGGTCACCGTCGGCACCGTCGGGGTCGGTTCGAACACGACGTCGACGAGGTAGGCGCTGGTCCACGTTTCGTTCGGGAAACCGGTGCCGTAGGTGTAGGCGCCTGCGCGCACCGGTGCGATCAGCGGCGTCCGGTCGCGCCCTTGCGTCGTGAACGCGTCGAGCGTGGCGGAGTAGCGGCCGTTGGGGGCGCGGTAGGCCACCGTGTACAGCTGGTCTTTGAGGACCCGGATCGGCTGGGAGAAGGTGGCTTCCTGCCAGCCGCTGCCGGACTCGTCGGTGAACGTCACCGAGCCGAGCTGGGCGCCGTCCGGCCCCCACAGCGTGCCGACGTGCGTGCCGGTGTTGTTCGGACCCTTGTAGAACTGCACGCCGGTGACGTCGCCGTCGCGAGTCGGCGTGAAGCGGACGCCGAGCGTGACAGGACCGGGGTCGTTGACCTCGAGGATCTCGGGCACCTCGGTCTCCTCGTAGAGCCCGCACGGGCACACCCCCGGCGCCGACGGCGGCCGCGCAGTGCGGAACGACCAGCTGCCGCCCGCGGCGACCGGCTCGTTCGCCGTCACCGTGACGGTGTACTCGACGAAGCCCTCGAGGTCGGCTGTGGGATCGAAGGTCACCGTCCGAGTGGCGGAGTCGTAGGACGTGCTGCCCGCGACCTGGTTGCCCAGAGCGTCCTCGACCCGCACGGCGACAGACGACGGCGTGACGATCTTCGAGAACGACGCCTTGACGACAGTGTTCTGCGGCACGCTGCTGGCGTCGACCAGCGGCCAGTGGTCGAAGACCTCCAGCGGCGAGTTGTCGACCAGCGAGAACTCGACGTCGACGAAGTAGGAGGTGTTGTTCCAGCTCTGCGCCGGGAACGTGGCGGGAGCGCCGAAGACGCCCGCCGGAGCGGCGCCGAAGCCGCCGGCGACCCGCAGCGGGTCGGCCTCGAGGCTGCGCGCCGAGAACGCGTGCGGCTGGCTCGCGTAGCGGCCGACCGGAGCGGTATAGGACACGACGTACGTCTGCCCCGCGGTGACGGCCACCGGCCGGCTGAACCGCGCCAGCTGCCACCCGGCCGCGGTCTCGTTGGCGAACGTCACGCTGCGCAGCCGTTCGCCGGTCGCGCTCCACAGCGATCCGACGTGGGTGCCGGTGTTGCCCTGACCCTTGTAGAACCGGACGCCGGTGACGTAGCCGTCAGTGGTCGGTGTGAACCGCAGCCCCAGCTCGACGGCCGAGCCGTCGTCGGTGCTCTGGATCGGAGGTGTGGTGGACCCGTAGATGGAGCACGGGCAGTTGACCTGGACGGCGCGGGTCGCAGCGGTCCCGATGTTCGCGCTGTCGTCGATGGCGCGTGCCCGGATGTCGCCGGCACCGGCGCCGTGCTGCACGTGGCTGTACGACCAGCTCGTCGTGCCGGTGGCCGGGTGCCACGTCTTGCCGCCGTCGGTCGACACCTCGACCCCGGCCACCACCCCGCCGATGTCGGCCGCCGTCCCGGTGACCGTGACGGTGGTCCCGTTGGCGAGCTGGGCGCCGGCCGCCGGCGAACTGATCGTGGCCGTCGGAGCGATGACGTCGGTCGACTTCGTGGCCAGGGTCAGCGTCGGGTCCAGCGAGGACGGCAACGCATCCATGTCGGCCAGCAGGTTCACCGTCGCCTGACGCATCCGCCTGTCCGCGGGCCCGCCGCTGCCGTCGTGGACGGCGTCGAGGCCCCAGGACCACTGCACCGACCCGGCCGAGAACACCAGCGCGCCACTGGGCGCTTTGTACAGCGTGATGTGGTGGGTGGTATTCCCCGGGGCGACGCGGTTGCCGAAGTCCTGCAGGTACTCCGTGACCGGTCCGACTGTCGTCGACATGCGGATGAGGCCCTCGGGCCGGAATCCGTTGTCGAGGTCCTCGTTCGACTCGTACCCGACAGTGCTGGGCGCCAGTTCCACCTTCGTGCCGGACGGCAGGGAGTTGAGGCCGGTGTTGCGCCACAGCCGCAGCTTGCCCTCGGCGGAGTTCACCGTGACCGGGAGGTCGGAGTAGTTGACCATGTACGCGGTGCCGGTGGTGGCGTTCTCGGGGCGGCCGGCACCCGTCGACGGTGCCGCGTACCGCGGGTCGCGGAAGGTGCCGGTCCACTCCGTCGCCACCGGGTCGATCTTGGCGTAGCTCCAGGTCTCCTTGTACGACACCAGCGTCCGGTGGTTCGTGGCCGGGCCGGCGATCGACGGCTCCCACCGCGTGCGCCAGTACATCTCGTTGCCACTGAAGAACGCCAGGTTGACCCCGGCGTCGCGGGCCGCCTCGACGTTCGCGCGCTGCCGGCCGGACCAGTACTCGTCGTGCCCCACCGACAGGAAGACGTCGTGGTTGGTCAACAGGTTGCCTCGGCGGTCGGTGTCGACGCCGGCGATGTAGCTGACGTCGTAGCCGTTCTGCTCGAGGAAGCGGACCATCGGGTACTCGGCGCCGAAGTAGAAGTCGCGAGCCTCGATGCCGCCGCGCGTGGCGAACGGGCGGTTGTAGCTGATCTTGTACGCGCGGCCGTTCGCGCCGCCGCGGTAGAAGTCCGAGCCGCCGTAGGAGTTGTACGCCTGCCAGGTGGTGTCGGAGGTCTGGAAGACGATGTCCGAGGTGCTGGCGTCGTTGCGCACGATGAACGTGATGTGGCTCGACTCGTCGCGGTCGGGGCGGTTCAGCCGGGCGATGTAAACCCCCGACACCGCCGTGGACGGCACGTTCCACGACGCCGACACGCCCCAGTTGCCGCAGTCGTACAGCTCCGTCGTCACTTCACGCATGCACTCGGGCTGGAGCTGCGGCAGCGGCGCCGACGGGTTCACCCTGGTGATCCAGCGGGCGCCGTCGCCGTTGTAGTACCCGGTCCGGTAGATGTCGATGGTGTACGCCCGCGCGTCGGTGTCGATCTTGAAGTCGATGCGCTGGCCCACGTTGACGCTGATGTCGGTGGCGAAGCCCTGAATGCTCGCGTCGCCGGCGCCGTCGATCTCCCATTCATCGGGATCGGCACCCGGCTTCGAATTCTCGCAGACGATCGGATTGCCGCCCGGACCGCACGGATCGACGATCGCATTCGCCGCGACCGGCACCAGAGCGGAACCGATGATGGCGATCAGAACCGCGCCAACCATCGACCAACGCGAAAAGGACGCGTTTCGGCGCACCCGCATTTCTCGGCCCCCCCGGGCGAATCACCACACGCGTGCCGTAGCCCCCCACGACTCGCGAATCGAATCGAGCATAGCCTTAACGGGACGGTCCCGCATCCCCTGGAACGAACGATCCCACACTCACGACGCAGAAGTGATCATACCGGCGCCGACGGTGCGATTGGTCGCTTCGTCGATGAGGATGAACCCGCCGGTCAGCCGGTTGCGGCGGTACTCGTCGGCGAGCAGCGGGACGGTGGTGCGTAGCCGCACCCGGCCGATGTCGTTGAGGCCGAGCTGCGTCGCGGTGTCGTCGCGGTGCAGCGAGTTGACGTCGAGGCGGTACTGCAGCTCCTTGACCAGCGCCCGCGCTGACCGCGTCGTGTGCTTGAGCGCCAGCTTCTGGCCCGGCACCAGCGGCGTCTCGGCCATCCAGCAGACCATGGCGTCGATGTCCTGTGCGACGGCCGGCTGGTTGTGCGGCCGGCAGATCATGTCGCCGCGCGAGATGTCGATCTCGTCCTCGAGCCGGATGGTCACCGACATCGGCGCGAACGCCTCGCCGACCGGGCCGTCGGCGGTGTCGATGCTGGCGATCCGGGTGGTGAACCCGCTCGGCAGCACCATGACTTCGTCGCCGGCCTTGAGGACGCCGCCGGCGACCTGCCCGGCGTAGGCGCGGTAGTCGGTGCGCTGCAGCGACTGCGGCCGGATGACGTACTGCACCGGGAACCGGACGTCGACGAGGTTGCGGTCGCTGGCGATGTGCACGTGCTCGAGGTGGTGCAGCAGCGACGGCCCCTCGTACCACGGCATGTTCGGCGAGCGGCTGACGATGTTGTCGCCGTGCAGCGCGGAGATCGGGACGACGGTGAGGTCGGGCACGTCGAGCTTGGCCGCGAACGAGGAGAACTCGTGCTCGATGGACTCGAACACCTCCTGCGACCAGTCGACGAGGTCCATCTTGTTCACCGCGAGCACCAGGTGCGGCACCCGCAGCAGCGACACGATGAACGCGTGCCGGCGGCTCTGCTCGACCATCCCCTTGCGCGCGTCGACCAGCACGATGGCGAGGTCGGCGGTGGACGCGCCGGTGACCATGTTGCGGGTGTACTGGATGTGCCCCGGGGTGTCGGCGATGATGAACTTGCGCCGCGGCGTCGCGAAGTAGCGGTACGCCACGTCGATGGTGATGCCCTGCTCGCGCTCGGCGCGCAAGCCGTCGGTCAGCAGCGACAGGTCGGTGTACTCGTCGCCGCGCTGCTGGCTGGTGCGCTCGACACTCTCCAGCTGGTCGGTGAAGATCGCCTTCGAGTCGAACAGCAGCCGGCCGATCAGCGTGCTCTTGCCGTCATCGACGGAGCCGGCGGTGGCGAACCTGAGCAGATCCATCTCAGAAGTAGCCTTCCTTCTTCCGGTCCTCCATCGCGGCCTCGCTGACGCGGTCATCGCCGCGGGTGGCGCCACGCTCGGTGAGCCGGGTGGCGGCGATCTCCTCGATCACCTTCTCGACGGTGTCGGCGTCGGAGCGCACCGCGGCGGTCAGCGAGGCGTCGCCGACGGTGCGGTAACGGACCTTCGCGACGAACGTCGGCTCGCCCTCGCGCGGGCGGCAGAACTCGTTGTCGGCGAACAGCATGCCGTCGCGCTCGAACACCTCGCGGTCGTGCGCATAGTAGATGGACGGGACAGCGATCTCCTCGCGCTGGATATAGTGCCAGACGTCGAGCTCGGTCCAGTTCGACAGCGGGAACACCCGGATGCTCTCGCCCAGGTGGATGCGGCCGTTGTACAGGTTCCACAGCTCCGGGCGCTGGTTCTTCGGGTCCCACTGGCCGAAGTCGTCGCGGAAGGAGAACACCCGCTCCTTGGCCCGGGCCTTCTCCTCGTCGCGGCGGGCGCCGCCGAACAGCGCGGTGAACCGGTGCTTCTCGACCGCCTCGAGCAGCACCGGGGTCTGGATGCGGTTGCGCGAGCCGTTCGGCTCCTCGGCCACCAGCCCGCGCTCGATGGCGTCGGGCACCGACGCGACGACGAGGTTGACGCCCAGCTCGGCGACTCGGCGGTCACGGAACTCCAGGACCTCGGGGAAGTTGTGCCCAGTGTCGACGTGCATGACGGGGAACGGCATCGGCGCCGGCCAGAACGCCTTCTCGGCCAGCCGTAGCATGACGATGGAATCCTTGCCGCCGGAGAACAGCAGCACCGGCCGCTCCAGCTCGGCCGCCACCTCGCGGAAGACGTGCACCGCCTCGGCCTCGAGGTAGTCGAGCTGCGAGAGCTGGTACTCGTGGATCGTCATGACGCGGACCTCACGGGTTGTTCGGGGCCGGCGACGGCCGCCAGGAGCGCGTCGGCGAGCTCCGGGCGGGCGACGAGCAGGTCGGGCAGGTACGGGTCGGCCTGGTTGTACACCAGCGGCGAGCCGTCGAGCCGGCTGGCGTGCAGCCCGGCGGCGCGGGCGACGGCCACCGGCGCGGCGGAGTCCCACTCGTACTGGCCGCCGGCATGCACGTAGGCGTCGGCCTCGCCGCGGACGACGGCGGCGACCTTGAACCCGGCCGAGCCGATAGGGACCAGCTCTGCGCCCAGGGCGGCGACGGCCCGCTGCGCAGCGGCGGGCGGACGGCTGCGGCTGACGGCGATGCGCGGCGGCGCGGCGGGGATATGGTCCGGCACGACGGCGGCGGGGTCACTGGTGAGCGTGGTGCCGATGCCGGGCAGCGCGACGGCGCCGGCAGTCAGCTCGCCGTCCTTCCACAGCGCCACGTGCACCGCCCAGTCGTCGCGGCCGTCGCCGAACTCGCGGGTGCCGTCGAGGGGGTCGATGATCCAGACCCGCCGCGCGTCGAGCCGGGCCGCGGTGTCGGGCGCCTCCTCACTGAGGACGGCGTCGCCGGGACGCTGCTCGGCCAGCGCGGCGGCTAGAAGTCGTTGGGCTGCGCGATCCCCCGCATCGCGCAGCGCCTGAGTGCCCGTTGCCGGATCGTGGTCGCGGCGCAGCGCGAGCAGCAGCGCGCCCGCCTCGGTCGCGAGGCGGGCGGCCAGGATCGCGTCAGTAGATGCCACGGAACTCCTCGAAGCCGGTCTCGAACGACCCAGCCTAGGGCGAACCCACCCCGGATCACGCCCTCGCCCATTATCCGAGACGCTGCGTCCAGTATCCGGTCACCCCTGCGAAGGCTCGCATCACTCGACACCGAGGACGCTGGGTGCGGCCGCCCGCAGCGCCTCGCGCCACGGCCGAAGCGGCGCCAGCCCGAACCGCGTCCACCGCTCCTGCGACATGACCGAGCGGGCCGGGCGCGGCACGATCCGCGGCAGCTGACCCGCGGAGATCGGACGCACCCGCTCCGGGTCGAGCCCGAGCTCGGCGAAGACGGCGCGGGCCAGCCCGAACCACGTCGTGGCGCCGGAGTTGACCGCATGCAGGATCCCGGACATTCCCGCGGACCGGCCGATGTCGACGATGCGGTCGGCAACGTCGAGCGTCCACGTCGGCTGACCCCACTGGTCGTCGATGACGTCGACGTACTCGCGCTCCGCCGCCGCGGCCACAAGCGTTCGGACGAAGCTGCGGCCGTACTCGCCGTACAGCCAGCCGGTCCGCAGCACCACCCCTGTGTCCGGCAGCTCCTCCAGCACGGCGCACTCGCCCGCCGCCATCGTGCGCCCATAGGCGGTCGCCGGTGCGACCGGGTCGTCCTCGGTGTACGGCTCAGCGCTGCCGCCGTCGTGGACGTAGCTCGTGGACAGATGGATGAGCCGCAGGTCGCCGCGTGCGCAGGCGCGGGCGAGGTTGGCCACGCCGAGCACGTTGACGGCGCGGGCTCCGCCCTCGTCGACCTCGGCCGCGTCGACGTCGGCCCAGGTGTCGAGGTTCACGACGATCGAGCCGCCGCGAGCGCCGATGCGCGCGATGGTGGTGACCGCCGCCTCGACGGCGTTCCGGTCTGTGAGGTCGAGGACGGCACGGGTGACCGGGATGACCCGTTCACGCACCGCTCGCAGCATGGTCACCAGATCGCGGCCGAGTACGCCGTCGGCACCGGTGACCAGCCACGTCGCCACCCCTGACTCCCCTCGCCGGCTGTCAGGACGGCACCAGCGAGCGGCCGGCGGCTCGTCCAGGACCGAGGGATCAGTAGGCGCCGGTACTGCGCACCACCACGCTCGCCGTCCGGCCCAGCAGCTGCAGGTCGTGACCGTACGACCAGTTGTCGACATAGCGCAGGTCCAGCCGCACCGTCTCGTTCCAGGAGAGGTTGGACCGCCCGCTGACCTGCCACAACCCGGTCATGCCGGGGATCGCGACCAGCCGGCGGCGCGCCGTGCTGTCGTACGCCGCCACCTCCTCGGGCAGCGCGGGCCGCGGCCCCACCAGCGACATCTCCCCGCGCAGGACGTTGACCAGCTGCGGCAGCTCGTCGAGGGAGTACTTGCGGAGCACGCGGCCGATCCGCGTGACCCGCGGGTCCTCCCGCATCTTGAACATCAGGCCGTCGTTGTCGCCCGAGTCGAGCAGCTCCGCACGGCGCAGGTCGGCGTCGACGTACATCGTGCGGAACTTGAACATGGTGAAGAACAGCCCGTCGCGGCCGACGCGGACCTGCCGGTAGATGGCCGGGCCCGAGTCGGTCAGCTTGACGGCCAGGCCGATGCCCAGCAGCAGCGGCGAGATCAGCAGCAGGATCATCGTCGCGAGCACGCGGTCGGTGACCACCTTCGCCAGCAGCCGGAGCCTGGTCGGGCGGGCCTGCTTGATGTGCAGCAGCACGCTCGAGCCCATGCTCCCCAGCCCCATGCGGTGCGCGGCGACGTCGGACAGCCCCAGGTCGGTCACGAGGTCGATGTTCAGGTCACCCAGCATCCACGTCAGCGCCCGCAGCCGGTCGCCGGCGAACTCCGAGCCAGCCGTGACACAGACGGCACGGGCGCGGACCCGCTGGGCGGCGAGCCGGACCGCCTGGACCATCTCCTCGTCGCGCAGCGCGTCGTCGCGGCCGGGCAGGCCGCGGTCGATGGTGCCGACGACCGGGATCGACGCCGGCGGTGCGGTGCCGTCGTCCTCGATGCAGGCGGCGACGACGCTGAGCGGGTGTTCGCCGTCCTGCGTGAAGCGGTCGAGCGTGGCGGCGACGCCGGCCGCCGGGCCTACGACCAGCGTGCGCCGGGTGGCCCGGCCCATGGTCCTCAGCCGCCCCAGCCTTCGCCGGACCAGTAGGCGCACGACGACCGAGCCCGCCGTCAGCACGGCGGCCGTCACGAGGAACGCCGGGCCCAACAGCGGCACGGACAGCAGCGCGCTGACGATCGCGGCGACCGAGAGGAGCCCGGCGAGCGCCTGCAACACGTCGCGATAGGTGTTCCTGACCCCGAACAGCCGGTCCGGCCGACCGCTGCCGGCGGTCAGGACGAGCGGCCAGCCGACCGCGATCGCGTTGAGGGCGATCGCGACGTCGACGTTCTCCCGACTGAGTGCCCAGGACGCACCAGCGGCAGCGGCTGCGATCAGCAGATCACCCGCCGCTGTGGCGCGACGATAACGAAAAGGACGATTGACGGGCTGAGAATGCGCGCCGCGATTCTCACCATCGAAATGCGATGGCCTCTTCCCTGCATGTGCGCGCACACCAGCCGACGACAAACCGACCGTAGCCATGGCCCCCCCAAGGCTCCGATTCCCCCCACCGGCTCATCACCAAGCCGACGAACTGGGACGGACTATACGCTGATTGGGCGGAATGGGACCAGTCGAACGCGATGATTTCGGAACGTGCGGTGCGCCGAGCCGGCGCCGGCCGCGCGGTTCACGCGTTGTAGTGATTTTGAGCGTATGTCAAGCCGTCCACCACGACGGCCTCGGCGGCATCGGCGGCACGGTCGACCTCGAGCTCGATGTCGCGCTTCTCAACAGTGGAGAAGGGCTTCAGCACGTACGCGGCCGGGTCCATGCGCCCGGGCGGCCGGCCGATGCCGAACCGCAGCCGGCAGTAGTCGCCGGTGCCGATGCGGGCGCGCACCGAGCGCAGCCCATTGTGACCGTTGTCACCCCCGCCGAGCTTCAGCCGGATGGTGCCGAACGGCAGATCCAGCTCATCGTGCACCACCAGCAGGTGGTCGGGGGCGATCTTGTAGAAGTCGGCGAGCAGCGCCACCGGCCCGCCGGACTCGTTCATGTACGTGCGCGGCTTGGCCAGGACGGCGCGCACGCCGGGCACGCCGCCGAGCCGGACCTCGGCGACGTCGGCCCGGAGCCTGCGCTGCGACTTCAGCGGTGCACCGGCCCGCTCGGCGAGCAGGTCGACCACCATGGCCCCGGCGTTGTGCCGGGTGCCGGCGTACGTCGGGCCGGGGTTGCCCAGCCCGACCACCAACCACGCGTCGGACATCGACAGGCTCCCCGGCCCGGCGGAAGTGAACTCAGGACTCGTCGGCAGGCGCCTCGGCCGGAGCCTCCTCGGCAGCGCCGGCCTCGCCGGCCTCGGCCTCCTCGGCCGCGGCCTCCTCGACCTCGCCCTCGAGCTGCTCGGCGGTCGGGGCGGCGGTGACGTTGACGACCAGCTGCTCGGGGTCGCCGGCCAGCGAGGAGCCGCCCGCCAGCACGAGGTCCTTGGCCAGGATCTGGGTGCCCTCCGGGAGGCCCTCGACGGAGACCTCGATGCCCTCGGGCAGGTGGGTCGCCTCGGCCTCGATGGAGACGGTCGGGTGCTCGACGTTGACCAGCGTGCCCGGCGCCGCCTCGCCCGTGACGTGCACCGCCACCTCGACGGTGACCTTCTCGCCACGCTTGACCAGCAGCAGGTCGACGTGCTCGATGAAGCCCTTGAGCGGGTCGCGCTGGACGTGCTTCGGCAGCGCCAGCTCGCTGCCCCGGCCCTCGATGTCGAGCGTGATGAGCACGTTCGGGGTCTTCAGCGCGAGCATGGTGTCGTGGCCCGGCAGCGCGAGGTGGACGGGGTCGGTTCCGTGCCCGTAGAGGACCGCGGGAACCTTGGCGGCGCGGCGGAGGCGGCGCGCGGCGCCCTTGCCGAACTCGGTACGCAGCTCGGCGGCGATCTTGACGTCGGACACGGTGAGAACTCCTCGGAAAGCACGGTGGGCGGTCAGCGGCACGTCGGGCTCGGGCAAGGGCGCGCACCGACTGCGCACCGCGTCGATCACGGTGGCAGCAGAAGACTGCACCCTCGCCGAGGCAACCCTCGAAGTCTAGCCCTGGAGCTGCCCCGATGTGAAACCGGCCCCGGACCTCCCCAGACAGGAAGTTGGCAGCCGACCGCAAGGTCTGACGTCAGTCCCCGATGACTACGCGTTGCCGTTGAAGAGGCTGGTGACCGAACCCTCTTCGAACACCTCGTGAATCGCCCGGGCGATCAGCGGCGCGATGGACAGCACCGTCAGCTTGTCGAACCGGCGCTCCTGCGGGATCGGCAGCGTGTTGGTGACGATGACTTCCTTGATACCGGCCGAGTTCTTCAGTCGGTCGACGGCCGGGCCCGACAGGACGGCGTGCGTTGCGGCGACCAGCACGCTCTCGGCGCCGGCCTCCATCAGCGCCTCGGCGGCCTGGGTGATGGTGCCGGCGGTGTCGATCATGTCGTCGACCAGCAGGCAGGTGCGGCCCTCGACGTCACCGACGACCTCGTGGACCTTCACCTCGTTGGCGACGTCGGGGTTGCGCCGCTTGTGGATGATGGCCAGCGGCGTGCCCAGGCGGTCGGCCCACACGTCAGCGACCCGCACGCGGCCGGCGTCGGGCGACACGACCGTCATGTTCTCGGGCGCGTAGTTGTCCTGGACGTGGCCGGCCAGGATCGGCAGTGCCCACAGGTGGTCGACCGGGCCGTCGAAGAACCCCTGGATCTGCGCGGTGTGCAGGTCGACGGCCATGAGGCGGTCGGCGCCCGCGGTCTTGAACATGTCGGCGACCAGGCGCGCGGAGATCGGCTCACGACCGCGGTGCTTCTTGTCCTGCCGGGCGTATCCGTAGAACGGCATGACGACGGTGATCTGCTTGGCCGACGCCCGCTTGAGCGCGTCGACCATGATCAGCTGCTCCATGATCCACTCGTTGATCGGAGCGGTGTGGCTCTGGATGACGAACGCGTCGCTGCCGCGCACGCTCTCTTCGAACCGCACGTAGATCTCGCCGTTGGCGAAGTTGAAGGTCTTGCTCGGCACCAGGCTGACACCCAGGTGGTCGGCGACCTCCTCGTTCAGCTCCGGATGCGCTCGGCCCCCGAACAGCATGAGCGTCTTGGTGCCGGTGGCGCGGATCCCCGTCACGGCTCGTCCCCCTCGTTCTCCCCCGTGGTGTCCGCGGCGGCCTCGGCCGCGGCGGCGGTCTTGCTGCCGGGACGCTTGCGCGCCACCCAGCCCGCGATGTTGCGCTGCCGGCCGCGTGCGACGGCCAGCTCGCCCGGCGCGGTGTCCGACACGACGGTGGAGCCGGCCGCAACGTAGCTGCCGTCAGCCAGGTCGACCGGCGCCACCAGCACCGAGTCGCTGCCGACGAAGACGTGCTTGCCGACCGTGGTCGGGTGCTTCGCGACGCCGTCGTAGTTGGCGAAGATGGTGCCGGCGCCGATGTTGGCGCCCTCGCCGATGGTGGCGTCGCCGACGTAGGTCAGGTGCGGCACCTTCGCGCCCGGCCCGACCGTCGACTTCTTGATCTCGACGTACGCGCCGGCCTTCGCCTTCTCTTCGAGCACGGCGCCCGGCCGCAGGTAGGTGTACGGTCCGACGGTGGCGTTCGCGCCGATCTGCGCGCCGTCGGAGTGCACCCGCACGACGGTGGCGCCCGGGCCGACGACGGTGTCGATGAGCGTGGTGTCGGGACCGACCTCGGCGCCGGCGGCGACCTCGGTGCGGCCGCGCAGCTGCACGCCCGGCCGCAGGACGACGTCGCGCTCGAGCGTCACGGTGACGTCGATGAAGGTGGTCGCGGGGTCGATCACGGTGACGCCGGCGCGCATCCACCGCTCGGTGACGCGCCGGTTGAACTCGCGGTTCATGGCGGCCAGCTGGACGCGGTCGTTGACGCCCTCGGTCTGCCACGGGTCGTCGGTGACGACGGCGCCGACCCGGCGGCCGTCCTGCCGCGCCAACCCGAGTACGTCGGTGAGGTACAGCTCGCCCTGCGCGTTCTGGGTGGTGATGCGGGCCAGCCCGGCGCGCAGCACGGCGGCGTCGAAGGCGTAGATGCCGGAGTTGATCTCGGTGATCGCGCGCGTCGCCGCGTCGGCGTCCTTGTGCTCGACGATGGCCCGCACCCCGCCGTCGGACTCGCGGAGGATGCGGCCGTACCCGGTGGGGTCGGCGACGTGCGCGGTGAGCACGGTGACGGCGTTGCCGTCGGCGACGTGCCGCTCGACCAGCTCGTGCAGCGTGTCGCCGGTGAGCAGCGGCACATCGCCGTACGTCACCACGACGACGCCGTCGAGCTCGGGCAGCAACTCCAGCGCCACCCCGACGGCGTGGCCGGTGCCCAGCTGCTGCTCCTGCACCGCGGTGGTGACCCCGGGCGCGACCTCACCGAGGTGCGCGGCGACGAGGTCGCGGCCGTGCCCGACGACCACGGTCAGGTGGTCGGGCTTCAGCTCCTGCGCGGCGGCGACGGCATGCCCGACGAGGCTGCGGCCGGCGACCTCGTGCAGGACCTTCGGGGTGGACGACTTCATCCGGGTGCCCTCGCCAGCGGCGAGAACGACGACGGCGGCCGGGCGCGTAGTCACGCGTTCGTGCTCCTCGGCTTCGGTGGCGGGCTCGGTACCGACACTACCTGGCCGACCAGACTCACGAGAACTCCGCTACAGCGAGAACTCCGCTACAGACCGGCCGTGGATTGAAACCTAGCTCCCGGGAGAGGATTCGAACCCCTACTAACTGGACCAAAACCAGCTGTGCTGCCCTTACACAACCCGGGATCGTTGGCGCTCGAGTGTCGCATCGACGCCCGCGCGCTTCGACGATTATCGCCTCGATCGCACGGCCCTGGCGACAGCAGACCACATGCCGTCCATGATCCGGTACTCCGGGGAGCTCTTGGCGACCGTGATAACGAGGCATCCCCGGTAGTCCTGGCCGGTGTTCTTCCTGACGGTCTTTGGGTTGTGCTTCTTGAGAGTTGCCTGATAGAACTGCTCGACTGGAACTTCGGCGACGTCCGCCCAATAGGCCTCAGCCGCAGGCACGTCGGCGGACTCGTGGATGTTGATGCGGTACTTGAGACGGGTGCGATCGATTCCGAGCAGGTCCAGCCAGGAGAGGTAGAGGCGGATCATGTCCGGGTCGCTGTTGATAAACCGCAGCTCCTCCCTGGGATTCCAAGGCTTTGCCTTCGCCCCCTCTGCCCAGTAGGCCACGACTCCGGCGATCAGCAGCTCCCGGTCAGTCAGCTCGCCGAACGACTCCCCGATCTCGCCGGTCACCCGCTCTCGCTCCGCCTGGCGCCGCGCCTTCTCCCTGCGCCAGCCGGCGCGTGCGGCCGCAGCCCGACGCTCCGCGCGATCCTCGCTGAGCGTCCACGGCACGTCCTTGGTGATCACGTAGGCAGTGCTCTTCGCCAACCCCAGCTCACGGGCGATCTCTGGCACCGACCAGCCGTCGCTGCGCAGCGCCCGCGCCTTCTCGCGCACTCCGTCGCTGACCCGCGGCCGGGCCGGCCTCCTCCCAGCGACCCCGAGGATGCGGCTGATGGTGCTGGCCCCGATGTGCAGTTCCCATCTGATCTCGTCGTACGTCTTCCCGGCTGCGCGCATCGCATGCACGCGCGCAGCCAGCTCGGCGTCATCGATCAGGCGTTCGACCATGACCACGACCCTGTCACGGCCCCGGGACGCGCCTCAACTCGTATCTGGGCAGCTCATGGGCAGTTCGTAGGCAACCCGAGATCACTCCAGCCGGGCCTGCTCCAAGGCCCGCCGCAACACCGACGCGAGCACGGCGGCATCGACGTCGGCCAGCCGCTTCACGTAGAGGCAGCCCTTGCCGACCCGGTGCGGGCCGAGCCGGTCGAACAGGTCGGCGTACGCGTCGAGCTCGCCGGGCAGGTACAGCGTCAGCGCCTGCTTGCGAGGCGAGAAACCGATGTCGAACCAGTCCAGTTCCCGGCCGCTGTCGTAGCGCAGCCGCCGCGCGCCGAAGCCGACGATGCCCACGCCCCACATCGTGGGCTCGGCCCCGCTCACCGACCGCATCAGGTCGCAGACGGCGACAGCGTCGGCACGGCGGCCGGCGTCAGGGACGGCGGCGAGGAACGCCTCGACGCTGTCATCGTTGCGGGAGGTCTTCAGCTCCGCCATGCCGGCCATCCTCGCCCCCACCCCGGACGCATCACCAGCGACGGAGCGGGTACACATCGGAACATCCGGACTATACGACCTACGGCATCGTAGGTTACGGTGCCGTAAGGAAGGTTCCCCTTACAGACGGAGACTCCATGGCTTCCACGGACACGACACGCAGTCCGCAGTCGCCGCCGGCGCAGAGCGACCTCCCTCGCGGCACGCTGTCAGGCGATACTCAGACGCTCGGCGAACGCATCACGATCGGCGTGTTCATCGCCGTCCCGTTCGTCGCACTCGTGGCCGCGATCCCGGTCGCGTGGATGGGCGGCTACCTGAGCTGGCTCGACGTCGTGCTCGCCGTGGTCTTCTACGCGTTCACCGGGCACGGAGTCACGGTCGGCTTCCACCGGCACTTCACCCACAAGTCGTTCAAGGCGAACCGCGCGGTGAAGAACACGCTGGCCATCGCCGGCAGCATGGCCGTCGAGGGCCCGGTCATCCGCTGGGTGGCCGACCACCGCCGGCACCACAAGTTCGCCGACAAGGAGGGCGACCCGCACTCCCCGTGGCGCTACGGCGAGACCATCCCGGCGCTGATCAAGGGCATGTGGTTCGCGCACATGGGCTGGCTGTTCGACGTCGAGCAGACCGACCAGCGCAAGTTCGCGCCCGACCTGATCAAGGACGACGACATCCGGCGCATCAGCAAGCTCTTCCCTTTCTGGGTCGCGCTGTCGCTGCTGCTGCCGCCGATCATCGCCGGGCTGGCGACGTGGTCGTGGCACGGCGCGCTGACGGCGTTCTTCTGGGCCACGCTGGTCCGGGTCGGCCTGCTGCACCACGTCACCTGGTCGATCAACTCGATCTGCCACGCCATCGGCGAGCGGCCGTTCGAGAGCCGCGACAAGTCCGGCAACGTGTGGTGGCTGGCGTTCCTGTCGATGGGCGAGTCCTGGCACAACCTGCACCACGCCGACCCGACCTGCGCCCGGCACGGTGTGCTCAAGGGCCAGATCGACTCCAGTGCGCGCATCATCTGGGCGCTGGAGAAGGCCGGCTGGGTCTGGGACGTGCGCTGGCCGAGCCCCGAACGCATCCAGTCCAAGCGCGTCGACGACTACGGCGGCGAATCGACGCTGATCGCGCCGTGAGACTCTGCCGCACCACAGGAGCATGATGGGGCATGTGACCGACGACGTCGTGACCAGGCCCCGCGCCACCCCCAGCAGGGTCCGGATGACCGGCAAGCAGCGCCGCGAGCAACTGCTCGACGTGGGCCGCGCCCTCTTCGCGGAGCGCGGCTACGACGGCACGTCCATCGAGGAGATCTCGGCCCGCGCCGGCGTCTCGAAGCCGGTGGTCTACGAGCACTTCGGCGGCAAGGAGGGCCTGTACGCCGTCGTCGTCGACCGCGAGATGGAGCAGCTGCTCGACCGCATCACGACGGCGCTCGCGTCGGCCGCGCACCCGCGGGTGATCCTCGAGCGGGCCGCCCTGGCGCTGCTCGACTACATCGAGACGTCCACCGACGGCTTCCGCATCCTGGTCCGCGACTCGCCGGTCGCGCACTCGACCGGCGGGTTCGCCAGCCTCATCTCCGACGCCGCCAGCCAGGTCGAGCACATCCTGGCCGCGCAGTTCAAGGCCCGCGGGTTCGCCACGAAGCACGCGCCCATGTACGCGCAGATGCTCGTCGGCATGGTCGCGCTGACCGGCCAGTGGTGGCTGGAGGTGCGCTCGCCGAAGAAGGCCGACGTCGCGGCGCACCTGGTCAACCTCGCCTGGAACGGGCTGTCCGGACTGGAGCACAAGCCGCGGCTCACCGGCGGCTGACGGCCGCGTTACAAGCAGATCTGGATCCCGAGCACCTCGAGGCAGACCAGCGAACCGCCGTCGCCCTCGTCCGGATCCTCCGGCGGCGCCGACGGCTTCGGCGTCTCCGACGGCTCGGCCGTCGGCGTCGGCTTGGGCGGCTGCGACGGCTCCGGGGGTTCCGGCGTCGGTGACGGCTCGTGGGTCGGCGACGGCCGGTCGGTCGGCGCCGCGGTCGACGACGGCGACGGCTGCGGCTCGTGGGTCTCGCCGTCCGTTGGCGCCGACGGCTGCGGCTCGTGGCTCTCGCCGTCTGGGCGCTCGGACGGTGCGTCCGGCGGCGCGCCCGCCGGTCCGTCCTCCGCGACGCCGTTCGGCCGCGGCGCGCCGGTACCGGCGCCGGCCGGCGGGACGGACGAGGACTCCGGCGGCGGGCCGTCCACATCCGGCCTGCCCGCCGTCGGCTGGGGTGATGGGACGGCCGACGCGGGACGTGGTGCCGGTGACGTGGGTGTGCCCGTGGACTCGCCCGAGTCGCGGAGCTCCGGATACCGCCCGTCCGATGGATCCGGCGCCCCGTCGCGCCCGGCGGCCGCCGGTTCGCCCTGGTCGGCCACGACGGCGACGACCGGGACGGTGAGCGCGGCGAGCGCCACGAACCGCAGGGTGTATCGACGGACGTGGCGCAGCGCCAGGGCGGTGCCACTGGGCGCTCGTTTGTGTCCCCCCACGAGGGGAGAACGTACCGTCTCGCGATCACTCTCCGTGGCGATTTGGCGGAACTCGTGCCGGTGCGATGCCGTTTCGCCCGGTGAGCGTCACTGTGCGTGGCTTCGCAGCGGCTCGCCGACCGGCAGCGGGCGGTTGTCGACGATCCGCTTCATCACGATGGTCGAGGTGAGGCGTGCGACCCCGGGCAGGGTGGCGAGCTTCTCGTCGCGCAACTGCGCGTACGACGTCAGGTCCGGCGCGACGTCCCACAGGAGATAGTCAGGGTCGCCGAAGAGGCGCTCCGCGTGCCGCACTTGTGGGATCGCCGCAATCGCGGCCTCGCAGTCGGCGATGGTGGCCGCGTCCTCGCGGTCCATCGTGACGGCCACCAGCCCCAGCTCGCCACGCTGCGCCGGACCGGCGACACCGCGGGCGTGTCATGGTCGTGGGCGGCGCTCACGAGCGTGAACAACGCTGGATGGCTCGCCCACTTCCCGCTCGGCGCGTACTGGACCGCCCTGGTTCCTGCCGCCTCCGCCGCGATCTTCGCCGGCGCGCTCGCCATGCTGATCGCCCGCCGCGACGGGATCGACCCCGCCGCGGCGGCCACGGCTGCGGGCTGGACCGTCCTGCTCGCCGCCGCCGGCGCACTGACCGTCTCCTTCGCCATCCAGGTCGCACCGTCGGTGTGGACGGCCTACCGCACCGACCGGGCGACGGGGATCTCCCGTGCCACCTGGCTGCTGATCCTTGCCGAGCTGCTGTGCTGGGGCGCCTACGGCCTGCACGAGTCCGATCTCCAGCTCATCATGCTCGGCGGGATCGGCGTCCTGGCCTCGCTGCTGATGCTGGGTCGGACGCTGGACGTCATCGAGCGCCGGTGCGCAGCGGCGCGCCGACGTCGTGCATGTGCCGCAGCGCGATGCGGTACGACTCGACCAGCGTGGTCTCCGCGTACGGCACGCCCAGCTCCGCACAGTACTGCTGGACGATCGGCTTCGCCTTCCGCAGGTTCGGCGTCGGCATGTTCGGGAACAGATGGTGCTCGATCTGGTGGTTGAGGCCGCCGAGGGCGACGTCCATGACGGGACCGCCGCTGACGTTGCGCGACGTGAGCACCTGCTTGCGCAGATAGTCCAGCTCGTCCTCCTCGGTCAGCGTGGGCATGCCCTTGTGGTTGGGCGCGAACGTGCAGCCGAGGTAGATGCCGAACAGCGCCTGGTGCAGCACGATGAACGCGATCGCCTTGCCGGGCGGCAGCACAGAGAACACCAGCGCCAGGTAGCCGGCGAAGTGGGCGAGCAGCAGTCCGAGCTCGAGCCGGCGGCGCTTCATCCGCGGGTCCAGCGTGGCCCGCACGCCGGCGACGTGCAGGTTGAAGCCCTCGAGCGTGAGCAATGGGAAGAACAGGAACGCCTGCCGAGCCGCGATCACGCGGGTCAGCCCGGACGCCTTGCCCGCCTGCCGCTTCGACCAGACGAGGATGTCCGGCGCCACGTCGGGGTCGAGCTCTTCGTGGTTGGGATTCGAGTGGTGCCTCGTGTGCTTTTCCTGCCACCACCCGTAGCTCATGCCGATGCCGAGGTTGCCGGCGATGCGACCGGCGATCTCGCTGGGCCGCCGGCGGCTGAACACCTGCCGGTGCGCGAGGTCGTGCGCCACCAGCGCCACCTGGGCGAAGACGACGGCCAGCACGCCCGCCAGCGCCAGCGTCCACCACGAGTCGCCGACGGCGGCGAACATGCTCCAGGCCGACGCGTAGGCCGCCACCACCAGCCCGATCCGGACGGCGTAGTAGCCGGGCCGGCGGTCCAGCAGCCCGGCGTCGGCGATCTTCCGGGAGAGCCTCGCGTAGTCGCTGCCGGGCCGCGGAGCAGCGGGAACGTCTGTCCGAGTGGTCATGCTTCGATCCTCGAAGCGGCGGCACTCCGGGGACATCCCGGCACCACCCGTCTTGCCCTGGGGCCAGCCCCACCCCCAGGGCACTCTGGCGGCGGGTGCGGTCACCGCGCGATCTTGTGGCCGGCGGCGAAGATGCGCCGGTAGGGCAGCACGGTCCCGTACCGTCCGGGCGGGTAGGCGGCCCGCAGCCGGTCGCGGTACTCGGCGACGAACGCGGCCCGCGCGGCGTCGTCCAGGGCGGCGAAGACCGGGCGCAGCGCCGTCCCGCTCATCCACTCCAGCACCGCGTCGTCGCCCTGGAGCAACTGCACGTACGTCGTCTCCCAGACGTCGGCCGCCAAGCCGAGATCGAGCAGCGCGTCGAGGTAGGTCGCGGGGTCGTGCGACGACGGCCAGGTGAGGTCGTGCAGCGCCGGCCAGCGTTCGTCAGCGGCGAGGTCGCGCAGCTGCGCGTGCGCCGGCTCGGCGAAGTTGCCCGGCAGCTGGAACGCCAGCCAGCCGCCGTCGGCGACGAATCCGGCCAGCCGGGGCAGCAGGTCGAGGTGGCCGGGCACCCACTGCAGCGTCGCGTTGCTGAGCAGCACGTCGACGGGGCGCTCCGGCGTCCAGTCGCGCAGGTCGGCGTGGACGAACTCGACGCCGTCAGGCGGGGAGGTGGGCGTCGCAGCGATCATCTCCGCCGACGAGTCGACCCCGACGACGTGCGCGCCGGGCCAGTGCTGCGCCAGGCCGACGGTGAGCGTGCCCGGCCCGCAGCCGAGGTCGGCGACCTCGTCGACGTCGGTGGCCGGCACCTGGGCCAGCAGGTCGGCGAACGGCCGCGCGCGCTGGCCGGCGAACGTCAGGTAGCGGTCCGGATCCCACATCGCGTGCACCCTTCGGAGGTAATCTTGATGTCAAGATAAATGAATCAGGCCGCTCTCTCGACGTCAAGAAGCTTGGGCAGTGACATAAGGCGCCGTAGAGTCGTGACATGGCGCAGGACGAGGTCGACCGGCTGACCGAGGCGTGGCGGCACGAGCGGCCCGACCTCGACGTCAGCCCCATGGAGGTGCTGTCGCGCGTCAGCCGGCTGGCGCGGCATCTCGACCGCGCGCGACGGGCCGCGTTCGCCGAGCACGGGCTGGAGCCGTGGGAGTTCGACGTCCTCGCGGCGCTGCGCCGAGCCGGCGAGCCGTACGAGCTGTCGCCCGGCGTCCTGCTCGGTCAGACGCTGGTCACCAGCGGCACCATGACGGCGCGGGTCGACAAGCTCACCGCTCGCGGGCTGGTCAGCCGGCGGCGCGACGAGGACGACCGCCGCGCCGTCCGCGTCCGGCTCACCGAATTCGGCAAGAAGTCCGTCGACGCCGCGCTGGAGGGACTGCTGGCGAACGAGCGCCGGCTGCTCGCCGGGCTGGGCGCCGAGGAGCGGAGGCGGCTCGCCGACCTGCTCCGGACCCTCGTCCTGCCGTTCGACGACGCACCGAGCTGACCTCCAGCTCCGGACACTGGCTGATTACCTTTCCCCTTGTGGGACTCACCGCCGCTTGGGACCTCGCGGTCGGCGTTGGCTACTCTGACCTGGACCATGGGCTCCGCACTGCGCTCCCGCCGCAGCCACCGCGCCTGGATCGTGCCGGTGGCGGCGTTCGTCGTGCTGGGATCCGCCACGCTGCCGCCGGCCCACGCCGAGACGCCCGCCGGCACCGGGTCGGCCACGCCGTCGCCTACCGTCCTCGCGCCGCCGGCCGACTCCCCCGTCGACGAGATCGTCGGCGGCGACGACCTGGCCGCCACCGGGGTGCCGCTGGTGTCGCCGTCGGCGCCGCCGCTGCCCGCCGTCGACGCACAGGCCTGGCTGGTCGCCGACGCCGAGACCGGCGACGTGCTGGCCGCGTACAGCCCGCACGAGCGCCGTCCGCCGGCCAGCACGATCAAGCTGCTGACGGCACTGGCCACCGGCGCCGCGCTGGACCCCGACGAGACCTACGTCGCCACCGAGGAGGACGCGTCGGTCGAGGGCAGCCGCGTCGGCATCGTCGCCGCCCAGACCTACACCGTCGACCAGCTGTTGCACGGCCTGATCCTCGCGTCCGGCAACGACGCCGCGCACGCCATCGCCGAAGCGGCCGGCGGCCAGGACGCCACCGTCGACAAGATGAACGACGAGGCCCGCCGGCTCGGCGCGTTCGACACCAAGGCGGTCACGCCGCACGGCCTGGACTCCCCCGGCCAGCTGTCGTCGGCCTACGACCTCGCGCTGATCGGCCGGGAGGCCCTCGACGACGAGACCATCGCCCGGCTGGCCGCCGCCGCGGTCTACGACTTCCCTGGCACCGACGGCGCGACGTTCCAGATCCAGAACCAGAACCGGCTACTCGGCTCCTACGAAGGCACCATCGGCCTCAAGACCGGGTTCACCACGCTCGCCGGCCACACCTTCGTCGGCGCGGTCGAGCGCGACGGCCGGACCCTCATCGCGACGATCCTCGGCTCCGAGGGGCGCGCCGAGGACGCCGCCGCCGCACTCTTCGACTGGGCGTTCGCCGCGCCGGAGACCCAGCCGGTCGGTCACCTCGTGGCGCCCGACGAGGTCGAGGCGATGGTCACCGACGCTTCCGACGAGGGCGACATCCTCGGCCGCAACCCACTCGACGACTACGGCGACGCCCTGAGCAGCCCCGGCGGCAGCTCCGACGACGTGCCCCCGGTGGTCTGGCTCAGCCTCGCCGCGGCGGCGCTCGCCGGTGGGGTCGGCTTCGCCCTGCGCCGGCGCCGCCCGAAGTCGTCCGGCCGCTACTCGTCCAGGTGAGGCGGAGCCTGGCCAGTCGGTCTGCTCGGTCCGTGGGCCGGACGGACGTCCGCCGTCCCCCTGCTGCCCATGGAAATGAGGCTCTCCGACCCGATCCGTGGGTCCTTCCCACCCTGTGAGCCGCCAGGGTGGATGACGACGGTCAGGGCGTCGCGGGTGTTGGGGACGTGCCGGCGCGGTTTCGTCGGTGACGCGGCCGTGTTCCCGGCGGTCGCCTCCCGCTGGACGCGTGACACGTTCGCCTGGGCTCGTAGGTTGGCCGTCCCCCTGCTGCCCGATTGTCTTGGCCGCGCACCCGCGCCTCAAGTCCGCGGCCTCTGCTGGGTGCGCTTCGTGGCTGGTTGGAGGCCGTGGACTTGACCCGCGCGCACGCGGCCGAAGAACGGGCAGCTATCAGGGGGACGGGGGAAGAGCGGGCACAGCCCGCCGGTGCACCGTTCGCCGGTGTCCACGTGGTGAGATCTGCCGGCGTTTCGGGGGCCATCATGAGGTCTTCTGGTGCACCAACACGATTGCAGGCGTGTTGAGGCTCGGGTAATCCTGGTGATGTCCACGATCGTTGATGATCACCGCTGTCCACCAGCACCAACGCCACACCAAACCACGCCCAGCGCCCTCGGCGGACCGAGAGCACAGCTGCCCACACTGAGGTGTGCCCAGACTCGCCCCGTCCCCCTGATCGCTGCCCGTTCTTGGCCGCGGGCGTGCGGGTCAAGCGGTCATCGCCGCGCGAAGCGCCCCAAAAGTCCGCTTGAGGCGCGCGGTCGCGGCAAGAGAATGGGGCAGCAGGGGGACGGCGAACGCCATACCGCCGGCCACGGTCGCCCGAGCGCGCGGCCGGCCGTGCCGACCGACCCCCGGCCGCTCACCACCCACGGACGAGCAGAAGAGCCGGAAGTGATCACGTCAAGTAGGGGTGTTCCCGCTCTACCAGGCATGCATGCCTGGCGAACCGTGGAGACGCCTAGCCCCACGCCCATCGCTGGGGCCGGAATGATCAGGCGCCGTGGGTCAGTACGACGAGCGGCGGAACGCGGAGCGGACGGTGCGCGCGGCGCGGGCCGCGAGCAGCGCCAGACCGAGGCCCGCCGCGCCGAGCACAGCGCCGGCGGCGACCTCGGTCGCGCGGATCTGGCCCGGGGACAGCACCGCGGTCCCGGCACCAGCCGGCTCTTCACCACGGGTCTGCGACTGCAGCGGCCCGGCCGCCTCGGCGCGTTCGGCCGCCTCGAGCTCGTCGATGGCGCTCTCGGCGGTGACCGCTGCGGCGACCATGAGCAGCCGGGTCACCAGGTAGATCCACGCGAGCATGGCCAGCGGCGTGGCGAACGCCGCGTACGAGTTCTGCGTCGCCGTGCCCGCGACGTACTGCACCAGGAACTGCTTGAGGACCTCGAACACGACAGCGCTCAACAGCGACACGACCGCGAGGATCCGCACCGGCACCACGATGCGCGGCAGCCCGGACAGCAGATACGCGAACAGCGCCGTGCTGGCGCCCACCGACACCAGGCCGCTGACCACCCGGAGCATCCAGCCGCCGCTGCCGAACCCGAGCCAGTCGAGCACCTCGCCGGCGAACGAGATGACCACGACGCTGGCGCCGGACGACACCAGGATCAGCACGCCGAGGCCGGCGAGCGACAGGATGTCGAGGCCCTTGCGGACCGCGATGTTGCCGGGCTGGTCGTCCAGGCCCCACATGGACCGGACGGCGGCGCGGACGGAGTCGACCCAGCCGAGGCCGGTGAAGAGCAGGACCACGGCGCCGATCACACCAACCGTCCCCGCGTTGCGGTGGAACGTCGACACGTCCACCTCCAGGCCCGGCAGGTTCTCGTTCACGATGTCCTGCACCGTGTCGACGCCGGACGGACCGGCGATGGCGCTCACGATCGCTGCCGACAGGACGAGCAGCGGGAACAGCGACACGAACCCGTAGAAGCTGGACGCGCCGGCCAGCCGGTTGCCGCGCAGGTCGCTGTAGCGCTTCCACGCGCGCAGTGGCAGCGTCAGCTGCAGCCGGTCCCAGAGCGCGCGGAGCCGGCCGATCACACGCGCGCTGCCTCTCCCGTCAGGACGAAGTCGCGCTCGCGCCGCCAGTAGCCGTCGTCGCCGTGCTCGTAGAGGCTGAACGCCGCGACGTCGAAACCGGCGTCGTAGCCGGCCAGGGTGTCGAAGGCGTTGTCCATCGCCTCCTCGGAGACGTGATGGGCGACGGTGACGTGCGGGTGGTACGGGAAGGACAGCTCGACCTCGAGCGGCCCGGTGCGAATGGCCTCGGACAGCCGCTCGCACGCCGAGATGCCCTGCGCGAGCGCTACGAACACCACCGGCGACACCGGCAGGAACGTCGCCGTGCCGCGCAGGTGCACCCGGAACGGCGCGAACCGCGCAGCCACCTTGTCGAGGTGCTCGTACACGCCGTCGCGGTCGGCGTCGGTGAGGACCGTCGGCGGCAGCAGCGTGATGTGCGCCGGGATGGCGTCGGCCAGCGGGTCGCCGAACGAGCGGCGCCAGTCCTGCAGCTCGCTGCCGTAGGGCTCGGGAATCGGGACGGCCAGGCCGATCGCCTGGCCGGTGGGCCGAGGTGCGTCTGTCACCGGGTCACCGCGCGGCGAGGAACCCGACGCGCTCGTACACCGTGGCGAGCGTCGGCGCGGCCACCTCGCGGGCCTTCTGGGCGCCCCGGGCCAGGACGGCGTCCAGCTCGGCTGGGTCGCCGAGAAGCTCCTGGACCCGCTGCTGGAACGGAACGACGATGTCGAGCACCGCCGCCGCCACCTCCTTCTTCAGGTCGCCGTACCCCCGCCCGGCGAAGTCCTGCTCGATCTGGGCGACCGAGCGACCGCTGAACGCAGACAGGATAGTGATGAGGTTGGTGACACCGGGCTTGTTCTGCGCATCGGCCACGACCTCGCGTCCGGTGTCGGTGACGGCGCTCTTGATGCGCTTCTCGATCGTCTTGGGCGCGTCGAGCAGCTCGATGAGGCCGGACCCGGCGACGCTCTTGCTCATCTTGGCGGTGGGGTCCTGGAGGTCGTAGATCTTCGCCGTCGCCTCGGGGATGTACGGCTTGGGCAGCACGAACGTGTCGCCGAACCGGGAGTTGAACCGGCCGCCGAGGTCGCGGGTGAGCTCGATGTGCTGGCGCTGGTCCTCGCCGACCGGCACTTGGTCGGCGTTGTAGAGCAGGATGTCGGCGGCCTGCAGGATCGGGTAGGTGAACAGCCCGACGGTGGTGCTGTCAGCGCCGGCGCGCGCGGACTTGTCCTTGAACTGAGTCATCCGGCTGGCCTCGCCGAAACCGGTGATGCAGCTGAGCACCCAGGCCAGTTGGGCGTGTTCGGGCACGTGGCTCTGCACGAACAGGGTGCTGCGCTCCGGGTCGACACCGCCGGCGAGGTACTGGGCCGCCGTGACGCGGGTGCGCTCGCGCAGCTGGGCGGGGTCGTGTCCGGCGGTGATGGCGTGCAGGTCGACGACGCAGTAGAAGGCGTCGTGGTCGTCCTGCAGGGCCACCCATTGCCGCAGCGCCCCGAGGTAGTTGCCCAGGTGCAGCGATGCGTTCGTCGGCTGCATCCCGGAGAGCACACGCGGGCGGCGACTGTTGGTCATAGCGTCATTCTGTCAGTCACTGCGCCGCGGGACACGCCGGTGCGCCCGTTCGCGGCGCCGGCACCCCCTTGCGCGTCCCGAGCCGTGCGGTCCATAGCATGAGTCGCCGGCACTCACCGCCGGACGAGGGGGAACCCGCCGCATGACCGCCATCCAGACCGCCGAGGTCGTCGTCACGAGCCCGGACCGTAACTTCGTGACCCTCAAGCTGACCACCGACGACGGCTTGACCGGGCTCGGCGACGCGACGCTGAACGGCCGCGAGCTGGCGGTGGTGTCCTACCTGCGCGACCACGTGGTGCCGCTGCTGATCGGCC
>NZ_SMLB01000079.1 GCF_004349105.1 Jiangella aurantiaca | reverse complement strand
GAGTTCGACCGGGCGGGCGCCATGAATCAGCCGGGCTCGTCCGGGACGCCACGCAGAGTTCGACCGGGCGGGCGATGGGCGGGCTGGGTTTATGGGCGGCCCGCCCGGTCGTGAGACGAGGGTAGGGGACGACACGTTGCAGTCACGTTGCGAGCGCGACCGCCCTGGTGGGCTCCTCAGTGCTGGACGACGACGTCCTCGCGGACGGCGGCGTAGTGGCACGCGGACTCGTGGTCGCTGCCCGGCCGCACGATCAGCGCCGGGTCCTCTTCGGCGCACTTGTCCGTGGCCTTCCAGCAGCGGGTCCGGAACCTGCAGCCGCTCGGCGGGTTGGCCGGGCTGGGGACGTCGCCGGAGAGGATGATCTGCTGCCGCTGCCCGCGTACGGACGGGTCCGGGACGGGGACGGCGGACAGCAGCGCCTGGGTGTAGGGGTGCGTCGGCTTCTCGTAGATCTGGGCGTCGCTGCCGGTCTCGACGATGCGGCCGAGGTACATGACGGCCACGCGGTCGGAGATGTGCCGGACGACGGAGAGGTCGTGGGCGATGAAGATGTACGACAGCCCGAACTCGTCCTGCAGGCTCTCGAGCAGGTTGACCACCTGGGCCTGGACGGACACGTCGAGCGCCGAGACCGGCTCGTCGCAGATGATGATCTCAGGCCGCAGTGCCAGCCCGCGTGCGATGCCGATGCGCTGCCGCTGGCCGCCGGAGAACTGGTGCGGGTACCGGTTGATGTGCTCGGGGCTGAGGCCGACGACGTCGAGAAGCTCCTGGACCCGCTTGCGCCGCTGGCCGCGGGGCGCGACCTCGGGGTGGATGTCGAAAGGCTCGCCGACGATGTCGCCGACGGTCATGCGCGGGTTCAGCGACGAGTAGGGGTCCTGGAACACGATCTGGATGTTCCGGCGCAGCTCGCGCAGCGCCCTGCCCTGCAGGTCATAGATGTTCTGGCCGTGGAAGTACGTCTTGCCGCTGGTGGGCTCCTCGAGCCGCATGAGCAGCTTGGCCAGCGTCGACTTGCCGCAGCCGGACTCGCCGACGATGCCGAGGGTCTCGCCCCGGCGCAGGTGCAGCGAGACGCCGTCGACCGCCTTGACGGCTCCGACCTGGCGCTTGACGACGACGCCGGTGGTCAGCGGGAAGTGCTTGACCAGGTTGTCGACCTCGAGGACGACGTCACTGCTGGGCGGGTTCGATGTCACCCTCGAGCACCTCCTGTGCGAAATGGCACGCGCTGAACCGGCCGGGGACGACCTCGGCCAGCGGCGGTCGCTGCTCCTTGCAGATCTCGCGCGCGTAGGGGCAGCGCGGCCGGAACTCGCAACCGGCCGGGATGTTCGTGAGGTTCGGCGGCAGCCCCTTGATCGCCGAGAGCTCCTGGCCCTTGAGGTCGACCCGCGGGATCGACTCGAGCAGCCCCTTGGTGTACGGGTGGGCCGGCGACGCGTAGATGTCGTGCACCGGCGCCTCCTCCATGATGCGCCCGGAGTACATGACCTCGATCTTGTCGGCGACGTCGGCGACGACGCCGAGGTCGTGGGTGATGAGGATGAGGCCCATGTTCCGCTCGCGCTGCAGGTCGGCGAGCAGCTGCATGATCTGCGCCTGGACGGTGACGTCGAGCGCCGTGGTGGGCTCGTCGGCGATGAGGACGTCGGGATCGAGCGCGATGGCCATGGCGATCATGATGCGTTGGCGCATGCCGCCGGAGAACTGGTGCGGATAGTCGCCGACGCGCTCGCGCGCGGCCGGGATGCGCACCTGCTCCATCAGGTCGACGGCGCGCTTGCGGGCGTCCTTCTTCGACATGCCCTCGTGGACGCGGAACATCTCGGCGATCTGCCAGCCGACCGGGAACACCGGGTTCAGCGCGGACAGCGCGTCCTGGAAGATCATCGAGATGCTGCGGCCACGGTAGGCGCGCCGCTCGTCGTCGGGCAGCGCCAGCAGGTCCTGGCCGCGGAAGCGCACCGAGCCGCCGGTGACGAAGCCGGGTGGGCTGTCGAGGATGCCCATGATGGCCTGCGCCGTGACGCTCTTGCCCGAGCCGGACTCGCCCAGCACGGCCAGCGTCTCGCCCTCGTGCAGCGTGTAGGACACGCCGTTGACGGCCTTGGCCACGCCGTCGCGGGTGCGGAACTCCACGCGGAGGTCCTCGACCTCCAGCAGCGGGGTCAGCCCGGCCTCGTCCGGTCGCCGCGCGATGCCGGCTTGCGTTGTCGCCACTCGTCGCCCTCCTCCTGTGATGTCGCTCAACGCAGCTTCGGATCGAGCGCGTCACGTATGGCATCACCGAGCATGATGAAGGCCAGCACGCACAACGACAGCGCTGACGCTGGGAACAACAGCATATGCGGCGACGTGCGGACGTAGTCCTGGGCCCGGCTGATGGCCAGCCCCCACGAGACCACCGGCGGCTGCAGCCCGACGCCGAGGAACGAGAGCGTGGCCTCGGCCGCGATGTAGCCGCCGATGGCGATCGTCGCGACAACGATGACCGGCGCGATCGAGTTCGGCACGATGTGCTTGAGGATCATCCGGGTGCCGCCGGCGCCGAGCGCGCGGGCCGCCTGGACGTAGTCGGCCGAGCGCACCTGCAGCACCGACGAGCGGGTGATGCGCATGATCTGCGGCCAGCCCAGCGCGGCCAGCGCCAGCACCACCTTCCCGATGGTGACCAGCTGCGGCGTGTCGGCGCCGCCCGGGAACGAGACCAGCACGATCAGGGCGCCGAGCAGCAGCGGGATGCCGAAGAAGACGTCGCCGAGGCGCGACACGACGGTGTCTGTCGCACGGCCGTAGAAGCCGGCGACGGTGCCGGCGACGCCGCCGATCAGCAGCACGCCGATGGCCGTCAGCACGCCCACCATGATCGAGGCGCGAGCCCCGTAGATGGTGTGCGTGTAGACGTCGCAGCCGTTGTTGTCGTAGCCGAACCAGGCGGCGCCGCTGGGGCCCTGACGGCTCAGCGCGAGGGCGCAGTCGGTCGGGCTCAGCGACGTGAACAGGCCCGGCACGATGGCGATGGTCACGAAGAACACGAAGAGCACGGCCGAGATGATGAACGTCGGCTTGCGGACGAGATCGTGCCAGGCGTCGCGGCCCAACGTCCGGACGGCCGTCTCCGTCGTCTCGGGCGCCTCGGCCTGGGTGGCGACGGGCGGTGTGGGGTCAGCCATGACTGATCCTCGGGTCGAGCCAGCCGTAAATGAGATCGACCAGCAGGTTCACCAGCAGGAAGACGAGGACGAGCACCGTTACCGCCCCGGTGACCATGACACCGTCCCTGGCGGTGATGGAGCGGAAGATGAGGTTGCCCACGCCGGGGACGTTGAAGATGCCCTCGGTGACGATGGCGCCACCGAGTAGCGCGCCGAAGTCGGCGCCGATGAACGTGACGACCGGGATCAGCGAGTTGCGCATCGTGTGGACGCCGATGACCCGGCGCTGCGGCAGGCCCTTCGCGACGGCGGTGCGGACGTAGTCGGCCCGGCGGTTCTCCGCCAGGCTGGTCCGCGTCAGCCGCGCGACGTAGGCCAGGGAGAGTGAGGCGAGCACGAACCCCGGCAGGATCAGGTTGTACAGGCTCGCGTCGCCGCCGACGGTGGCCGGGAAGATCCCCCACCGCATGCCCAGGAACAGCTGCAGCACCGAGCCGATGACGAAGACCGGGATCGAGACCACGACCAGCGTGGAGACCAGCACCAGGTTGTCGATGTAGCTGCCGCGCCGCAGGCCGGCCAGGATGCCGGCGCCGATGCCGATCAGGATCTCGAAGGCGATCGCGACCAAGGCCAGCTTCGCCGTCGTCGGGTAGGCCCGCAGCAGCTCCTCGCCGACCGAGAGACCCTGGAACGTCTCGCCGAAATCCCCGGTCAGCAGATTCCCCAGGTACTTGAAGTAGGCGACCAGCCAGAAATCGTCCAGGTTGTACTTGTCCGTCATCGCCGCGACGTAGGCGGGCGGACAGGGCCGGGCGCCGCAGCGGCCGGCGAACGGATCGCCTGGCAGCGACCACACCAGGGTGTAGATGATGAGCGTCGTGCCGATGACCACCGGGATCATCTGGAGCAGGCGGCGCGCGACGTACCGGCCCATGGGTCAACCTTTCCGCAACGGTTTGCGCCAGCGTGCGGGGCGTTCATCTCACCGTGACGAGATGAACGCCCCGCAACCGACCGCTGCGACTCTAGCTCTCCGATGTCGTCGGGCCGGGCATGGCCGCAGCCAAAGTCGCCCTGGCTCGGCGCTCTGCTCCGACGATATCGAGGAGGCCTCCGGCCCCTCTCATCGCCGGTCTGCCCGGCCCTCCTGGGAGCATCAGTTCTTCACCGAGATCGACAGCGGGTCGACGTAACCCTTCCAGGTGAACTGCGGCTCGTTGACGTTCTCGGACCAGCCGCGCTGGCCGTTGTCGTACCAGAGCGGGATGATCGCCATGTCCTCGGCGAGGAGCTCCTCGGCCTGGTTGTACAGGTCGAGCGCCTCCTGGCCCTCCAGGCCGGCGGCCTGCTGGATCAGCTCGTCGAACTGCGGGTTGGAGTACCCGCCGTCGTTGGCCGAGCCGTTCGTGGTGTAGAGCGGCGCCAGGAAGTTCTGGATCGACGGGTAGTCGGCGACCCAGCCGGTGCGGAACGGGTTGGTGATCTCGTTGGCGTTGACCCGGGCCCGGAACGAGCCGAAGTCGGGGTTGAAGTCGCCCTGGCAGTCGATGCCCAGCGTGTCGCGGATCGAGGTGCAGGCCGCGTCGACCCACTCGCGGTGGCCACCGTCGGCGTTGCTGGAGATCAGCAGCGTGCCCTGGACGCCGGGCGACTGCGCGTACAGCTCCTGGGCCGCAGCGGCGTCGAACTCGCACCACTCACCGCAGGTGCCCTCGACGTAGCCGTCGTTGCCCGGCGGGACCCAGCTGGTGGCCGGGACGTAGTTGCCCGGGCCGTAGGCGGCGGCGATGACGGCCTCACGGTCGATCGCCCGCGAGATCGCCTTGCGCAGGTTGGGGTCGGCCCAGGCCTCGGTGTTCGTCAGCGGGAACGTGAGGCTGGTGAACCGGGTGGTCAGCGGCTCCGACGCGGAGCGGCCCTCGAGGTCGGTCTTCCAGACGTCGCCGGCAAGACCCGCCGGCGGGATCTTGTCGAGGATGTCGAGCTGGTTCGCCACGACGTCGGCGTAGGCGGCGTCGAGGTCGGCGTAGATGCGGTACTCGATGTTCTCGACCTGCGGCTTCGGGTCACCGGGGTAGTCTTCCCAGGCCCGCAGGTTGATCGAGGTGTTCGGGACCTCCTCGACGAACTCGAACGGGCCGTTGCCGATCGGGTGCTCGATGAACGCTGCCTGGTCGGTGAAGAAGCTCTCCGGCATCGGGTAGAACGCCGAGTAGCCGATGATCGTCTCGAACAGCGAGTTCGGGGAACCGAGCGTCACGGTGAAGGTCGTTTCGTCGACGACCTCGAGGCCGCTCATGGTCTCGGCCGTCGCAGAGCCCGGGACGAACGCTCCGGTGTCGTCGGTCTGGCCGGCTACCGCGTCATAGCCGGCGATGTTGGCGCCGTCGGGGCCGAAGAAGTACTGGTTGAGCTGTGCGTTCGCGCCGGCGGCACCGAAGTTCCAGGCGTCGACGAAGCTCTGCGCGGTGACCGGCGACCCGTCGTGGAACGTCCATCCGTCCTTGATCGTGATGGTGAACTGGGTGAAGTCCTCGTTGGGCTCGATCGACTCGGCCATGGCGAGGCCGGGCTCACCGGTCTCGGAGTCGTACGAGACCAGGCCGGTCCACATGGCGTCGACGATGTTGCCGCCGCCGACCTCGTTGGTCGTGGTCGGGATGAGCGGGTTCTCCGGCTGCGTGCTGTTGATGGACACCGAGCCGGTGGGGCCTTCTCCGGCGCCGCCGCCCTCGCCGCCCGAGCCGTTGTCGCCGCCGTCGTCGTCGCCGCCGCACGCGGCGAGCACGAGCGCCAGGCCGACGGATGCTGCCACCACGGCTCCTCTGCGAGCAGAGCCTCGCATGGAATCCTCCTCAAACGGGCCTGCGCCCGGTGGTTTTACGGGCGTGACCGATCGGCCTCGCCGCCAATGGTGCGGATCTGCGCACAGCCGGGTACGGTCGCGACCCGATCCGCGCCCTCTTTTCTATTCCCGCGCATCTCTGCGGGCAAGTCCGACCGGACTGCCGTCACACACCGCAACCGGACTGTGACCATACCGGCTGATTGCTGTGATCCAGCGCATGAGCTGCGAATTCTTCGGCGGAATCGGCCCGATGGTGCCGCGTTTGCGGCGCTTCGGGTGGTGACGGTCACACGTCAGCGCAGTCTGGGATCGAAGGCGTCGCGGACCGCGTCGCCCAGCATGATGAAGGCGAGCACCGTCACCGACAGGAATGCGCCGGGGAACAGCAGCATGTGCGGCGACTGACGGAGGTAGGCGCGCGCCTCGCTGATGGCGATGCCCCAGGAGATGACCGGCGCCTGCAGCCCGATGCCGAGGAACGACAGCGTCGCCTCCAGGACGACGAACACCCCGAGGATGATCGTGGAGTACACGACGACCGGGGCGACCGCGTTGGGCAGGATGTGCCGCAGCAGGATGCGCGAGGTGCCGGCGCCGAGCCCGCGGGCGGCCTGCACGTAGTCGGCCTGCTTCACCTGGATCACCGTCGACCGCATCAGCCGGGCCACCGTCGTCCAGCCCAGCACACCCAGCGCCATGACCACCTTGCCGATGGTCTGCCAGGCGGGCGTGCCGACCGTCGACGGGAACGTCGCCAGCACGATGATCGCGCCCAGCAGCATCGGGACGGCGAAGAACATGTCGGTGAGCCGCGACAGCAGCGCGTCGACGCGACCTCCGTGGTAGCCGGCGAACATCCCGACCACGCTGCCGACGAGCGCGATGCCGAGGGTCGTCAGTACCCCGACCAGGATCGACGCCCGCGCACCGTGGACCGTCCGCGCGTACATGTCGCAGCCCTGCAGGTCGTAGCCGAACCACGCGCTGCCGCTCGGTGGCAGCCGCGAGTTGGCGAGGTCGCAGGCGCGCGGATCGGCACTGGTGAACAGGCCCGGCACGGCGGCCATCGCGACCAGCACGAGGATGATCGCCGCCGAGACCAGGAAGACGGGGCTGCGGCGCAGGTCGCGCCAGGCGTCGCCCGCCAGCGAACGCGGGACGGCGGCCCGGTGGCCCCCGCCGCGCCGGCGCCCACGCTGTCCGCCGGCCCGGCCCGGCGGCCGCCCGGGCACGTGCGCGGCCGACGGCACGATCTGGTCGGGCGCCACGGGGCTATGCATGGCGGATCCTCGGGTCGATCACCGCGTACAACAGGTCGACCAGCAGGTTCACGATCAGGAAGACGAGGACGAGCACGGTGACCGCGGCGGTCACGGTGGCACCCTCGTGGGCGTTGATGCCACGGAAGATCATGTTGCCGACGCCCGGGATGTTGAAGATGCCCTCGACGACGACGGCGCCCCCGAGCAGCCCGCCGAAGTCGGCGCCGACGAACGTCACGACCGGGATCAGCGAGTTGCGCAGCGTGTGGACGCCGATGACCCGCTGCCTCGTCAGTCCCTTGGCGATCGCGGTACGGACGTAGTCGGTGCGGAGGTTCTCGACCAGGTTGGCCCGCACCAGCCGGGCGACGAACGCCAGCGACAGGCTGCCCAGCACGATCGCCGGCAGGACCAGCGAGAACAGCGTGCCGTCGGACGTCACCGGGAACCAGCCGAGCCGCACGCCGAAGGTGATCTGCGCCAGCAGCCCGAGGACGAACACCGGGATCGACACCACCACCAGCGTGCTGACCAGCACCAGGTTGTCGAGGAAGCCGCCGCGGCGGGTCCCGGCCAGCACGCCGGCGGCGACGCCGATGACCACCTCGACGAGGATCGCGAGCACCGTCAGCTGCAGCGTGGTCGGGTACCGCTGCAACAGCTCGTCAGCGATCGACGCACCACTGAATGTCTGGCCGAAGTCGCCGGTGAGCAGGTTGCCCATGTACTGCAGGTAGGCGAGCGGCAGCGGGTCGTCGAGGTTGTACTCGGCAGTCATGCGATCGATGTAGTTCTGCGGGCACGGCCGGTCGCCGCACTTCGCCGCGAACGGATCACCCGGCAGCGACCAGACGAGGGCGTAGATGAGGAACGTGGTCCCGATGACCACGGGCACCATCTGGCCGAGGCGCTGGACGACGTACCGACCCATGACCTTCCTTCACCGATCAGCAGCGCTCCTATGCGCGCCGGAGTCAGACTGTACGTCGCGCACCCCGGCCCGCCGCAGCCGAGGGTGCGCGACGGCGGGCCGGACGAGCGCGGCGTCAGTCCGTCGTGGTGACGCTGAGCAGGTCGACGGTCTGGAACACGGTGATCCGCACGTTGTCGACGTGGGAGGAGTAGCCGGCGATGTTCACCCGGTGCCACAGCGGGATGGCCGGCATGTCCGCGGCCAGCAGCCGCTCGGCCTGGAGGTAGAGCTCGGCACCCTCCTCGGCCGTGCTCGCGGCCGCCGCCTGGCTGACCAGCTCGTCGAAATCGTCGTTGGTGTAGTCGCCGTCGTTCGCCGAGGCGCCGGTGGCGAAGATCGGCACCAGGAAGTTCTCCAGCGACGGGTAATCCATCTGCCAGCCGGTGCGGAACATGCCACCCATCTGCCGGTTGGTGATCTGGTCCCGGAACGTGGCGAGGTCGACGAAGGGTGTGGGGACGCACTCGATGCCCAGCGTCGTGTTGATGTCGATGCAGACCGCGTCGACCCAGGCCTTGTGGTCGGAGTCGGCGTTGTACGAGAGTGCCAGCGGGCCCTCGATGCCGTCGGTCTCGGCGTACAGCGCCTGCGCGGCCGTTTCGTTGTAGGTGCAGAAGTCGCCGCACGCGCCGTCCTGGAAGCCGGGCACTACCGGCGATACCCAGCCGTTGGCCGGGGTCCGGGCGCCGGAGAAGATCTGCTCGACGATCTCCGGCCGGTCGATCGACATCGAGATGGCCTGCCGGATCCGCGGGTCGTCGAACCTGTCGTCGACGGTCGACGGCGCGAACGTGATGGTCTCGAAGACGCCCGTCGGGCGCTCGATGAACCGGTCGCCGAGGTCGATCCGGTAGGTGTCGCCCGCCAGCGCCGACGTCGGCAGCAACGGCATGATGTCGAGCTGGTCGGCCTGCAGGTCGTTGTAGGCGGCGTCGTCGTTCTCGTAGATGCGGTAGATCGCGCCGTCGATGTTGGGCTTGACCTCGCCGTTGTAGTCCGGGTAGGCGGAGAGCCGGACGTCGATGTTCGGCTCCCAGGAGTCGAACTGGAACGGGCCGGTGCCGATGGGGTGCTGGCCGAACGCCTCGGGGTCCTCATAGAACGACTCCGGCAGCGGGGCGAACGCGGTGTAGCCCAGCCGCATTCGGAACTGAGACTCGGGCTGGGTGAGCGTGACGGTGAACGTGCGGTCGTCGACGACCTCCAGGCCGGACATCGTCTCGGCGGCCGCCGACCCCTCGATGAAGTTGCCCTCCTCGTCGAACTCGCCCTGTACCTCCGCGTAACCCTGGATCGGCTCGAAGAAGTAGCTGTTCAGGGTGGCGTTCGCACCGAGGGCGGCCCAGTTCCAGGCGTCGACGAAGCTGCTCGCGGTGACCGGGGAGCCGTCGTGGAAGGTCCAGCCGTCCTCGAGCCGGATGGTCCAGGTCAGGTTGTCGTCAGTGGTGATCTCCTCGGCGATCTCGTTCGAAGGCTGCCCGTTCTCGGGGTCGTACCGGACGAGGAACGAGAAGACCTGGTCGAGGATGTCGCCGCTGCAGACCTCGTTGCTGTTGGCGGGGACGAAGGCGGCCTGCGGGTTGCAGCCGCGGACCGTGACGACGTTGTCACTCTCGCCGGCCGCGTCGCCGCTGTCGTCGCCGCCGCCGCAGGCGCCCAGTGCGAGCGCGAGCGCGACGGTCCCCAGCAGCACCGACCTGCGTGGCGAGACTGGCATGGGATTCCTCCTGGGTTCTGCCCGAGGCGAGGCTGCGGAGTTCCGTCGCCAGCGCCACCCACGGCCGTTTTGGCCGATTTGGGCACATACGTGCCCGTCACTTTCTATGTGCCGTCCTCGCCCCGGGGCAAGTCCCGCTCTTCGCCGCCCGTGTACTCGCAACAAGAATGTGACCTCCCCCCGGACTGCGCCATCATCGCTCACCAGTGACGACGGCGCACGTCCGGGTGGGTCCGGCGGCCTGGTCTCGTCTCCCTTGTGGGACTCGCCGCCGCCTGGGAGCTCGCGGTCAGGCCGGCTACTGAGCGTGCTTGCGCCGGGCCGCCGCGCGGCCGCGAGTGGCGGCGTCGAGCACGACCTTGCGCAGCCGGACGGCCTTGGGCGTCACCTCGACGCACTCGTCGTCGCGGCAGAACTCCAGCGCCTGCTCGAGCGAGAGCCTGCGCGGCGGGATGAGCCGCTCCAGCTCGTCGGCCGTGGAGGAGCGCACGTTGGTGAGCTTCTTCTCCTTGGTGATGTTGACGTCCATGTCGTCGGAGCGGGAGTTCTCGCCGACGATCATGCCCTCGTACACCTCGGTGGTCGGCTCGACGAAGAGCGTGCCACGTTCCTGCAGGTTGAACATGGCATACGAGGTGGCGACGCCGGCGCGGTCGGCGACCAGCGAGCCCGTCGGGCGGGTGCGGAGCTCGCCGGCCCACGGCTCGTAGCTCTCGAACACGTGGTGGGCGAGGCCGGTGCCGCGGGTCTCGGTGAGGAAGTCGGTGCGGAACCCGATCAGCCCGCGGGCCGGCACGACGAACTCCATGCGGATCCAGCCGGTGCCGTGGTTGGTCATCTGCTCCATGCGGCCCTTGCGGACGGCGAGCAGCTGGGTGACGGCGCCGAGGTACTCCTCGGGGCAGTCGACGGTGAGCCGCTCGAACGGCTCCTGCACCTTGCCGTCGACCTCGCGGGTGACGACCTGCGGCTTGCCGACGGTGAGCTCGTAGCCCTCGCGGCGCATGGTCTCGACGAGGACGGCGAGGGCCAGCTCGCCGCGGCCCTGCACCTCCCAGGCGTCCGGCCGCTCCGTCGGCAGCACCCGCAGCGAGACGTTGCCGATCAGCTCCGACTCGAGGCGGTCCTTGACCAGTCGCGCCGTCACCTTCGAGCCGCCGGACCGGCCCGACAGCGGCGACGTGTTGGCGCCGATGGTCATCGACAGCGCCGGCTCGTCGACGGTGATCAGCGGCAGCGGCCGCGGGTCGTCGACGTCGGCCAGCGTCTCGCCGATGGTGATCTCGGGGATGCCGGCGACGGCGATGATGTCGCCGGGTCCGGCCTTCTCGGCCGGGACCCGCTCCAGCGCCTCGGTCATCAGCAGCTCGGTGACCTTGACCCGTTCGATGCTGCCGTCCTTGCGGCACCACGCGACCTGCGACCCCTTGGCGATCTCGCCCTCGCGGACCCGGCACAGCGCCAGACGGCCCAGGAACGGCGACGCGTCGAGGTTGGTGACGTGGGCCTGCAGCGGCGCGCCCTCGGTGTACGTGGGCGCCGGGATGGTGTCGAGGATGGTGGTGACCAGCGGCGCGAGGTCGTCGGCGTCGGGGACCGCACCGTCGGCCGGCCGCTCCAGCGCCGCCTTGCCGTCGCGGGCGCAGGCGTAGACGATCGGGAAGTCGAGCGCGCTCTGGTCGCTGGAGTCGTCGAGCAGGTCGAGGAACAGCTCGTACGTCTCGTCGACCACCTCGGCGATGCGCGCGTCGGGCCGGTCGGTCTTGTTCACCACCACAACGATGGGCAGCCGGCCCTGCAGCGCTTTGCGCAGCACGAACCGGGTCTGCGGCAGCGGCCCCTCACTGGCGTCGACCAGCAGCACCACGCCGTCGACCATGGACAGGCCGCGCTCCACCTCGCCGCCGAAGTCGGCGTGGCCGGGTGTGTCGATGATGTTGATGGTGGTGTCGCCCCAGCGGACGGCGGTGTTCTTGGCGAGGATCGTGATGCCCTTCTCCCGCTCCAGATCCCCGGAGTCCATCACCCGGTCGGCGACGTCCTGGTTGGCACGGAACACCCCGGACTGCCACAGCAGCGCATCGACGAGGGTGGTCTTACCGTGGTCGACATGGGCCACGATGGCGACGTTGCGGAGGTCGTCGCGGCTGCGCACGGACATGCGGAAAACTCGTTCCTGGATGGGGGAGATGACATCCCATCCTACGGCGTCGCCGTCCGCCGACTGTCCCAGGCGCACATCATGAGGTTTTCTGGAGCGTCACTACGCCTGCAATCGTGGTGAGGCTCGGGTAATCCTGGTGATGTACGCAATCGTTCACCGAGCCAACCCCGCCCACGGACCGGCCAGGACCTCAGACGACGGCGGTGTTGACCTCGGCGAAGTGGCAGGCGACCGGGTGACCGTTGCCGCGGTCGACCAGGGCGGGCTCCTCCGTGGCGCAGATGTCCTGGGCCTTCCAGCAGCGGGTCCGGAACCGGCAGCCGCTCGGCGGGTCGAGCGGGCTGGGGACGTCGCCGGCGAGGATGATGCGCTCGCGACGGCGTTCCTCGACCGGGTCGGCGGCCGGGGCGGCCGACAGCAGCGCCTGGGTGTATGGGTGCGCCGGGCGGTCGTAGACGTCGTCGCGGGTGCCGGTCTCGACGATCTTGCCGAGGTACATGACGGCGACGCGGTCGGAGATGTGCCGGACCACGGAGAGGTCGTGGGCGATGAAGATGTACGCCAGCCCGAGCTCGTCCTGCAGGTCCTCGAGCAGGTTCACGACGCCGGCCTGCACGGACACGTCCAGCGCCGACACCGGCTCGTCGAGCACCAGCAGCCTCGGCTCCAGCGCCAGCGCCCGGGCGATGCCGATGCGCTGCCGCTGGCCGCCGGAGAACTCGTGCGGGTAGCGGTTGCCGTGCTCGGGGTTGAGGCCGACCAGCTCGAGCAGATCGGCGACCCGCTTCTTGCCGCCGCCGCGCCACCTGCCGTGCACTTTGAGCGGCTCGGCGATGATGTCGTTGACCGGCATCTTCGGGTTCAGCGAGGCGTATGGGTCCTGGAACACGATCTGCAGGTCGCGGCGGACCTCGTTCATGCCGCGCGCATCGAGGCCGGTCAGCTCCTTCCCCTGGAACACCACCGAGCCGGACGTCGGCTTGTGCAGCTGCAGGATGGCCCGGCCGGTCGTCGACTTGCCGCAGCCGGACTCGCCGACGACGCCCAGGGTCTCGCGGGCGTCGACGTGCAGGGACACGCCGGTGACGGCCTGGACGTGACCGACGACGCGGCGCAGCAGGCCGCCGCCGTGGACCGGGAAGTGCATGACGAGGTCGGTGACGTCGAGCAGGTGGTGCCCGCTGCCGGCCTCGGACGCCGCCTGCGGCGAGGTCTCGGTAGAGGTCACCATGTCAGACCGCCTCGCTTTCCGTGCGGAAGTACACCGTCGGGTCGTCGACCTCGGCCAGCTTGTCCCAATGGTGGCACGCCGCGACATGGCCGAGCTCGTCGGTGGCGGCCAGCGGCGGCTCCGACTCGTGGCAGATGTCGGTGGCCAGCGGGCAGCGGGGCGAGAACGGGCAGCCCTTCGGCAGGTTGATCAGCGACGGCGGGGTGCCGACGATGGGCCGCAGCCGGGAACCGGACCCACTGCCCTCGAGGGACGGGATCGAGCCCAGCAGGCCGGCGGTGTACGGCATCCGCGGGTGGTAGAAGACGCGGTCGGTCTCGGCGACCTCGACCGGCTTGCCCGCGTACATGACGAGCACCCGGTGCGCCATGCCGGCCACCACGCCGAGGTCGTGCGTGATGAGCACGATGGCCGCGTTGACCTCGTCCTTCACCTGCACCAGGGTCTCCAGGATCTGCGCCTGGACGGTGACGTCGAGGGCCGTGGTCGGCTCATCGGCGATGATGACGTCGGGGTTGTTGATGACCGCCATCGCGATCATCGCGCGCTGCCGCATGCCGCCGGAGAACTCGTGCGGGTAGTTGTCCAGCCGCCGCTTCGGCTGCGGGATGCCGACCAGCGCCAGCATCTCCTCCGCCCGGGCCAGCGCCTTCTTCCGCGGCATGATCTCGTGCGAGAGCACCGCCTCGGCCAGCTGATCGCCGATGGAGTAGACCGGGTTCAGCGCCGTCATCGGGTCCTGGAAGATCATCGCGATCTTCCTGCCACGCAGCGCCCGCTGCTGCTTCGGCGACTTCTTCAGCAGGTCGTCGCCGCGGTAGAGGATCTTGCCCGCGATGCGAGCGGACTTGGGCAGCAGCCCCATGACCGCCATTGACGACACCGACTTGCCCGACCCGGACTCCCCCACGATGCCCAGGACCTCGCGCTCATGGACGGCGTACGAGACGCCGCGCACGGCGCGGACCAGGCCGTCGTCGGTGGGGAACGAGACGGTGAGGTCCTCGACACGCAGGACCTCGGTGTCACCCGGGCCGGCGGTCTCCTCCAGCTTGGTGGCGACGTGCACCTCGGCCGCGGACTCGGTGACGGCGGGCTGGTCGAGGCCGCCGCCCGCGGCGGGGTCGGGCAGCGGGGCACCGATCGGCATGCTCGGATTCGTCATCAGTCACGCACCCGGTTCTGTCGAGGGTCGAAGGCGTCGCGCAGGCCGTCGCCGATGAAGTTCACCGACAACGCGATCGCGATGATGAACACGCCCGGGAACCAGAACAGCCACGACCTGGTGGAGAACGCCGTCTGGTAGGTACTGATCAGCTTGCCCAGTGACGTGTCCGGGTCCTGCACGCCGAAGCCCAGGAACGACAGCGCCGCCTCGAGCAGGATGGCCGCCGCGATGGCCAGCGTGGCGCTGACGATGATCACGCCGATGATGTTCGGCAACATGTGCTTGACGATGATGCGCCGCGCCGACGTGCCGGCGGCGCGGGCGGCCTCGACGAACTCCTTCTCGCGTAGCGCCAGGAACTCACCGCGGACCAGCCGGGCCAGGCCGGTCCAGGTGACCAAGCCGATGACCAGCCCCAGCACGACGATGCCGGAGCCGCCGTAGCGGCGGCCGAGAACGGCGGCGACGACCAGCAGCGGGATGGTGATCATGACGTCGGTGAACCGCATCAGCACGGCCTCGACCCGGCCGCGGAAGTAGCCGGCCGTGGCGCCGACCACCGTGCCGATGAAGGTGCCGACGATGCCGACGATGAACGCGATGGTGATCGACTGTTGCACGCCGCGCATGGTCAGCGCGAAGTAGTCCTTGCCGACGTTGTCCTGGCCGAACGGGTGCTCGCCGAGGTGCAGGCCGTCGCCGCCGAGCCAGGTCGGCACGACGCTGAGCGTCGGACGGCCGCCGTTCTCGACCGTGGCGATCGACCAGTAGTCCTTGTCCCACCAGCCGGGGACGTTGGCGAAGCCGATGGAACTGAACGCCAGCAGGACGATCAGCACCAGGACGACCAGGCCGGACATGGCGGCGCGGTGCCGGAAGAACCGCCGCCGTACCATCTGCGCCTGGGTGCGGGCGACGACCGTCATGCCCTGGGCGTCGCCCGGCGCCGCGGTGGCGGGCGACGCCCAGGGCATGAC
>NZ_SMLB01000078.1 GCF_004349105.1 Jiangella aurantiaca | reverse complement strand
CCCGTAACCCACCCACTCCCCGCCCCGGCCGCCGAATGACCACGTTGAGCAGGGGTGTTCACGCTCTGCGAGGCCCGCATGCCTGGCGATGCGTGGAGACGCCTAGGCCGACGCCCTCAGCCCTTGACGGGTCGCCGGGGCGCGTGCTGAAGTAGCGCCGATCTCCCAGGATCCGACACAGCCGGCCACTCTCGGTCGAGCGCGGAAACGTTTCCAGGATCCACGGCGCAAAGGAGCGACGCATGACGGGACGGAACCGAGCCACCGCGTTGGCGGCGGCATCGTTGCTGCTCGCGGCGGTGCACGTGACCACGTCGGGCTCCTCGCCGGAACCCGCCGCATCGTCCGCCTCGCCAACCCCCGAACCCGCCCACGGCACCGTCGTCACCGGGACGGCGCCCGCCGGGGCCGCCGGCGTCCCCGTCGAGTACGCCGCCTACCTGCCCGCCGGCTACGACGACGGCAGCGACGAGTACGCGACCATCTACCTGCTGCACGGCCGCGGCGACACGATGGCGGCCTGGCAGCAGGTCACCGCGGACCTCGACCAGCTGATCGCCGACGGCACCGTCCCGCCGCTGATCGCGGTCATGCCGGACGCGCCCTGGAGCGACCGCGGCAACTGGTACGTCGACTCCCAGCACACCGACGGCACAGCCGTCGAGACCGCGCTCAGCGGCGACCTCGTCGCGCATGTCGACGCCACCTACCGCACGGTCGCCGACCGCGACGCGCGCGCCGTCGGCGGCTACTCGATGGGCGGCTACGGCGCGCTGCGCTACGCGCTCGCCCACCAGGAGGTCTTCGCCGCCGGCATGGTGCTCAGCCCGGCGGTCTACGTGCCGCTACCGCCGGCCGACTCGTCGGCGCGCGAGTTCGGCGGGTTCGGCCGCGGCGACGCGCTGTTCGACGACGACGTGTACACCTCGCTTAACTACCCCGCGCTGCTGGACGCCGTCGACGCGGAGCTGACGACGCACCTGTTCATCGCGGTCGGCGACGACGAGTGGGCCAACCCCGCACCCGAGGACGCCCAGCACGACATCGACTTCGAGTCCGCCCGCCTCTACAACACCGCGAGACGGGTCGACGGCGTCACGGCGGAGCTGCGGATCCTCGACGGCGGGCACGACTGGGACGTCTGGCGGCCGGCGTTCCGCGAGGGCCTCGCCGACCTCGCCGGCCACCTGCGCACCACCGACCCGCTCCCTCTCCCCGGCGACATCACCGGCACCGGCGGCGACGACCGCGCCGGCGGCGTCGCGGTGACCGGCGACCTCACCGTCACAGCCGTCACCGAAGGCGGCGCCGACCCCGTCCTCACCGCCCATGACGGCGACGGCGCGCAGCGGTGGGCGCTGCCGCTCGCCACCCCGGCCGCCGACCGTCTCTACGGCCTGCACACCGGGCCGGACGGCGACCTCTACACGGCCGGCTACACCCGCGGCGACCTCGACGGACAGCACCCCGCCAACGCCCGCGACGACGCCGTCGCCGCCCGCGTCACGGCCGCCGGCCAGCTCGACTGGGTGACACAGTTCGGCGACCCGGCCGCCGCCGACCGCGGCTACGCGAGCGTCCCGGCGCCGGACGGCGGCCTGTACGTGGCCGGCTACACCGGCGGCAGCGTCGGCGGCACGACGAACGCCGGCGACAAGGACGCGCTGCTCGCCCGGCTCGGCCCGGACGGCGAACTGCTGTGGACGCGCCAGCTCGGCGGCGCCGGCGAGGACAAGGCGCTGGCCGTCACGATCGGCGCGGACCGGCGGGTCTACGTCGCCGGCGTGACCTCGCAGGCGATGCCGGGCGCGACGGCGCACGGCGGGCTCGACGCATGGGTCGCCCGGTTCACCGCCGACGGCGGGCAGGACTGGCTGAGCCAGTTCGGCACCGCCGAGTCCGATCAGTTCACCGCGCTCGCGCCGCTGCCGACGCAGGGCGTGGTCGCCGTCGGCCACACCGGCGGTGTGCTCGGCGCGGTGAGCGCCGGCGGCAACGACCAGCTCGCCGTCGCGGTGACGTCGTCGGGCCGGGCGCGCTGGATCATCCAGGACGGCACCGACGGCGACGACCGCGCTGCCGCCGTGCACGTGGGCGCGGACGGGACGATCACCGTCGCCGGTCACACCGACGGCCGGGTGGGCGTCAGCGCGGGCGGCGTCGACGTCGTCGTCAGCACGCTCGGCAACCGCGGGGAGATGCGCGAGCGGATCCAGTTCGGCACCCGGGAACGCGACGGCGCCGACGAGTGGGACGAGTCGAACCTCTACCTCAGCGGGGACGGCCGGCTGATCACCGGGTTGACGTTCGGCGGCCGCCACGGGCTCGGCGACGTGTTCACCGGCCCGCTGCCGCTGCCCCCGTCAGCCGGCTAGAAGAGGCGCCGCCCGGGGCGACCCATCCCCGAAGCCGCTGGCAGCCGTGGCCCCAGCTAAAACAGCGCGCTGGCGAGCGCCGACCGCGCCTTGACGACACGCGGGTCGGAGCCGCCGACGATGTCGAACAGCTCGACCACACGGACGCGGACCCGCTCGCGGTCGTCGCCGAAGACCCGGCGGACGGTGCCGATGAGCCGGTCGAACGCCTTGTCGACCTGGCCGGACACCACCTCGATGTCGGCGGCCAGCAGCTGGGTGTCGACGTCGGTCGGGTTCGCGTCGGCGGCGGCCACCGTGGCCGCGGCGTCGACGCCCGCCGTGCGGCGCAGCAGCTCGACCTGGGCCAGCCCGGCCTTCGCCTCGGCGTCGGCCGGCGACTCGGCCAGCACCTGCTGGTACGCCTCGGCGGCCTTGTCGAAGTCGCCGGCGTTGATGGCGTCGTAGGCGGCCTCGAACCGCGGGTCGACCGGCTCCTCGGCGACCTCGTCCTCGGCCGTGGCCGGCCCGCCGGCCCCCGGGATGGGATCGGATCGGCCGGCCACGCCGTTGGCGACGGCCATCTGGAGCAGCTGGTCGATGACCTGCTTGGCCTGCGCCTCGGGGATGGCACCCTGGAACAGCGGCACGAGCTGCCCGCGCAGCACCGCGACGACGGTGGGGATGCTCTGCACCTGCGCGGCCTGCGCGATGGCCTGGTTGGCGTCGACGTCGATCTTGGCGAGGACGAACCGGCCCTCGTACTGCGCGGCCAGGCGCTCGAGGATGGGCGAGAGCGTCTTGCAGGGCTCGCACCAGGTCGCCCAGAAGTCGATGACCACGGGCACCGACATGGACCGGGTGAGCACCTCGGACTGGAACGTCGCCTCGGTGACCTCGATGACGAAGCCACCGCCGGCGGCGCCCGGCGTGGACTGCTGCGGCTGCCCGCCGCCGTTCAGCGCGGACAGGTCGACGGCGCCGGGGCGGCTGAAACTCTGCGAGCTCATGCCCCTATCCTCCCCCGATCAGCCGCGCGCCTGCCACACGGGTCGTTCAGTCCCAGTAGGCACTGCTCCAATGGCGGGCGTCGACGGCATGCACGCGGGGCAGCGGGACGAGCGGCGCGGACGTGGCCGGCCGCGCGGGCTCGTCGCCGTCGGCGCGTCGGCGCAGCAGCCACGCATGCGCGAGCAGGACGGCGACCATGGCGGCCAGCAGGATCGGCACCAACATGCGGCCTCCCTGGTCGGAGCGCTGTTGCCCGCATGGTGGCAGATCGGGTGCGGGCAGTCCAGCCGGGTCAGAATCGGGCGGGTTCGAAGTAGACGCCCCATTCCGCGCGCAGGGCATCGCAGATCTCGCCCAGCGTCGCCTCGGCCCGGACCGCGTCGAGCATGGCCGGGACGATGTTCTCGTCCGTCCGCGCGACATCGACCATGGCGGCCAGCGCGGCCCGGACGGCAGCGTCGTCGCGCTCGGCGCGCCGCTTCGCCAGCACCTCCCGCTGGGCGTCCTCGACCTCGTGCGACACCCGCAGGATGTCCAGCTCACCGGTGACGGTGTCGGTGTGGACATTGACGCCGACGACGCGCTTGTCACCCTTCTCGACCCGCTGCTGGTGTTGGAAGGCCGACTCGGCGATCTCGCCGGTGAACCAGCCGTCCTCGATGCCGCGCAGGATGCCCGCCGTCATCGGGCCATAGGTGTCATGCCAGCGACGGTCCCGTTCGCCCATCGTGCGGATGCGGTCGAAGACCGCCTCGGCCTCCGCCTCGAGCCGGTCGGTGAGCGCCTCGACGTACCAGGAGCCGCCGAGCGGGTCGGCGACGTTCGCGACGCCGGTCTCCTCCATCAGCACCTGCTGGGTGCGCAGCGCGATCTCGGCCGCGGACTCCGTCGGCAGCGCCAGCACCTCGTCGAGCGCGTTGGTGTGCAGCGAGTTCGTCCCGCCGAGCACCGCCGCGAGCGCCTCGACCGCCGTCCGGACGACGTTGTTGTACGGCTGCTGCCCCGTCAGCGAGACGCCGGCGGTCTGGGTGTGGAACCGCAGCCACTGCGCCTTGTCCGTCTTCGCCCCGTAGACGTCGCGCATCCAGCGCGCCCAGATGCGGCGGGCGGCGCGGAACTTGGCGATCTCCTCGAAGAAGTCGACGTGCGCGTCGAAGAAGAACGACAGCCCGGGCGCGAACAGGTCGACGTCGAGGCCGCGCGACAGCCCGAGCTCCACGTAGCCGAACCCGTCGGCCAGCGTGAAGGCCAGCTCCTGCGCGGCCGTCGAACCGGCCTCGCGGATGTGGTAGCCCGACACCGACAGCGGCTTGTAGTCCGGCACGTTCGCCGCGCAGTACTCCATCAGGTCGCCGATGAGGCGCAGGTGCGGCTCGGGCTCGAACAGCCACTCCTTCTGCGCGATGTACTCCTTGAAGATGTCCGTCTGCAGCGTCCCGTTGAGGTCGCCGACGGCCACGCCCTGCCGCTCCGCCGCGACGACGTACATGCAGAAGATCGGGACGGCCGGCCCGCTGATCGTCATCGACGTGGTGACGTCGCCCAGCGGGATACCGTCGAACAGATCGTCCATGTCAGCCGCCGAGTCGATGGCGACGCCGCAGTGCCCCACCTCGCCGAGGCTGCGCGCGTCGTCGGAGTCGCGCCCCATCAGCGTCGGCATGTCGAACGCGACCGACAGCCCGCCGCCGCCGGAGCGCAGGATCATCTTGTAGCGCTCGTTGGTCTGCGTTGCGTTGCCGAAGCCGGCGAACTGGCGGATCGTCCACGCCCGGCCGCGGTACCCCGTCGAGTAGAGGCCGCGGGTGAACGGGTACTCGCCCGGCCAGCCGATGCGCTCGAACCGGGGGTCGTCGGTGCCCTCGGGCGGCCCGTACACGGGGTCGACCTCGGTGCCGGACAGCGTGGTGAAGTCGGTGTCGCGCACCTTGCCGGCCGCGATGGCGGCGTCGAGCCTGGCCTGCCAGCGTCGGCGCCCCTCAGCGATCTCGTGGGCATCCATGATGGGATCTCCATTTAGTTGGACGTCCTAGTAACTAGCTCCATCGTACTCGCAGTGGAATGATCGGGCTCGTGCACATCACAGCGCGCGCCGACTACGCCGTCCGGGCGGTCGTGCAGCTCGCCTCGCTGCAGCCGGCGTCGGCCACCCGGCAGCAGTTGGCCGAAGCGCAGGACATCCCCGGCAAGTTCCTCGAGACCATCCTCGGCGACCTCCGCCGGGCCGGCATCCTCGACGCCCAGCGCGGCGCCACCGGCGGCTACCGGCTGACCAAGCCACCGGCCGAGATCACCATCGCCGACATCGTCCGGGCCACCGAGGGCCCCCTGGCCGCCGTGCGCGGCATGCCACCCGAGGACACCATCTACCCGGGTCCGGCCCAGCCGCTCACCCGCGTCTGGGTGGCGGTCCGGGCCAGCCTGCGCGAGGTGCTGGAACACACGACGGTGGCCGACGTCATCGCCGACCGCCTCCCGGAGCACGTGATCGAACTCCAGAAGCGCCCCGACTCCTGGACCCGCCGCTGACCCTGCTGTCCTGAACTCCCGTGATCATCAAGGATCGACCCCGTCATGGCGTGGTCGATCCTTGATGATCATGGGAGCGCCAACGTCAGGCCCGGCCGAACGACGCCTCCTCGACCTCGGCCGACGGCTCGGCGGCCGGGGCCGGAGCACGCCGCGCGCCGACCATCGCCAACACCAGGCCGAGCACGATCCACCCACTCAGCACGAGCAGCGGCTGACCCGCCGCCGCCCCGTCGAAGAAGGACGTCGACCGTAGCAGCGACCCGCCCGCCCCCGGCGGCAGGTACTGGCCGAACGCGCCCCACCCGGACGGCAGCAGCTCCGGCGCGGACGTCACCCCCGATAGCGGGTTGCCGAGCAGCAGGAACGTCGCCGCGCCGAGGGCCGCCCCCGCGTGTCCCAGCAGGGTGTGCAGGCCGATCAGCGCCACCGACGCGGCGGCGAGCGTGAGCGTGAACGCGCCGGCGTTGGCCCACCAGCTCCCCTCCAGCACGCCGAGCCAGATCTGCATGACGGCGACCGCGACGGCGCCGCCGCCCAGTGCCGCCACGCCGGCGCCCACCAGCCGCCGTCCCACCCCCGAAACGACGAAGCTCATCGCGGCGCCGATGGCGATGCCGCCCATCACCATCGGCAGGGCGCCGGAGCTGAACCCGGTGCCGCGCGGGTCGTCGGAGGGCAGCGGCGCGACGTCCTCGACCACCGGGCCGGCGGGCGCCTCCCCGGACGACGCTGCCATCGACGTCGCCACGCCCTGCAGCAGCTGCGCTACCACGGGCCCGCCGGCCGACGCCGTCAGCACGGTCGGCGGGCCGGACGGCGACAGGACGACCGCGCCGTACACGTCGCGGTCGGCGATCGCGTCGCGCGCCTCCTCCTCGGACGCCACGGCGTCGACGGAGAAGCCGTCCGGCGCGGCCTGGTCGAGCTGCTCCGTCACCGCGGCGACGGCCTCGGGCGGTCCGGCGACGGCGATGGGCACGTCGCGCGGAGCGATCTCCGAGCTCGGCCACACGAACGCGGTGACCAGGACCCCGATGACGACGGACAGGCCCAGCGCGATGCCGATGACCCTGCGCATGGTTGCCTCCACAATGTAAAACGAACGGTCGTTCTCCATTAACCACTCTGAGCCATGCCGCTTCGCGTGTCAAGAACGACCGTTCGTTTTATGATGAGTTCATGCCCCGTGTCTCCGAAGCCCATCTCGCCGCTCGGCGGCAGCAGATCCTCGAAGCCGCCTGGCGGTGCTTCAGCCGCCAGGGCTTCCACGCCACATCCATGCAGGACGTCTTCGCGGAGTCGGGGATGTCGGCCGGGGCGGTCTACCGGTACTTCCCCAGCAAAGCCGACCTCGTCCGCACAACGGCGGAGGGCATCGCGGGCATCGCCGACGAGGAGTTCCAGGAGATGCTGGCGTCGGACCCCGTCCCGCGGCCGGACGAAGCGCTACGCCGCGCGCTCGTCCACATCACGGCGCGGACGGCGTCCGAGGGCGTCGCCGACCGGACGAAGATCGCGCTGCACGTGTGGTCGGAGGCGATCCGCGACGACGAGATCCGCAGCATCGTGACGATCATCGCCGACCGCCTCATCGGGCGGTGGGCCGAACTGGCCGAGCGCTGGCGCGAGGCCGGTTACCTCGCCGCCGACGCCGATCCGCAGCAGGTCGCGAGCACGATGTACGGCGTCATGATCGGCTTCGTCGCCCAGCGGCACATCCTGGGCATCGAGACCGACGACTACCTCGACGGCTTCAGCGCGCTCAGTCGCTGAAGTCCCCGGCGGCCACTCGCAGCCCGCGCAGGATGTCGAACACCTGCTTGCGGTCGTCGCCGCCCAGCGCGCGCAGGCCGAACTCGGCCTCCATCAGCTCGGTGGTGACCCGGCCGACGGCGTCGCGGCCGGACTGCGTGATGCGGGCGAGCGTGCCGCGGCCGTCGCGCGGGTTCGGCTCGCGGGTGACGAAGCCGGCGGTCTCGAGCCTCTGGATGGTGTTGGTGACGCTGGTCGGGTGCACCATGAGGCGCTCGCCGATCTTCGCCATCGGCAGCGCGCCGGTGCGGCTGAAGCTGAGCAGCACGAGCGCCTCGTAGCGGGCGAAGGTGAGCCCGTACGGCCGGCAGATGCGGTCGAACTCACCGATCAGCAGTTGCTGCACCCGCATGATCGAGGTGGCCGCGGCCATCGCGTCGGACGGCCCGAACCGCTCCCGCCAGATCGACGCCGCACGCTCGATCGGGTCGAAGTCCAGGTCCAGTGGCTCCGCCATGGGAACCCAACCTAGTAGACGCCTTGCCGGCGCCGCGCGCTGACCGGTCCCGGCTTGCGCGGATGGTCCGGGCGACGCGGGTTCTTCTTCTTGGGCTCCTCGGCCGCCGGGGCCGACGCGCCGGTGGCCTCACGCCGCAGCGCGTGGATGACGCGGGCGACGTCGTTGGGCCGCGGGATGTAGTGGATGTCGCGCACGCCCTGCTCCTGCGCGGCGTTCTCCAGCACCAGGTGGCCGGAGAAGAACGGCCGCAGCCACCACGGCCGCACGACGGTGATGTCGAGCAGCCGGACGATCTCCATCTCGGCCTCGTTGAGGGAGAACAGCCCCCACACGCGGAACACCCGGGAGTCGGTGACGACGAACCGGTCGCGCGCGATGTACAGCGACTTGATCAGCGCCCAGCCGAGCAGCCCGGCGGCGGCCACCAGCGGCAGCCAGGCCAGCCGCGCCTCCATGAACGGGGTGACGACGAGCAGCAGGAGGCCACCGAGCGCGGCCAGCGCCGGCAGGACGTACAGGATCGCGCTGTGCTTGCACTCGGCGACGATCTCCTCGCCGGCGACCAGCTTCCGCTTGACCAGCCGGTGCCCGAACCACGAGGTGAAGTTGCGCCAGAACAGCCGGAGCAGGCCGTCCTCGGCGACGCGGTCGAGCCAGCGGACGAACCCGTCGGTCAGCCCGTCGAGAGTCCTCCTGGGCGTCCACATGGCGCGGGACTCAGAACAACTCGGTGAAGAACGTCATCACGGCGTCGAAGAAGTCGGCGATGCCGTTGCCGATCTCACCGAGCAGGTCGGCGAGACCCTCGGGCTCGGTGAGCACGAAGTAGACCAGAAACGCGATACCCAGGATGATGAGCGCTTTCCTCACTGCATCATCCTTTCGTACCGGGGCGCGCGGACGAGGCCCGCCACGCGCGCTGCTTCCTGACTTTGTACCTCACGTTGGCCCGAAGACCCCAGCGCCACGCCGGATCATGACACAGCGGCGACGATCTTCTCCGCCGCGGCGTACGGATCCAGCTCGCCGGCCAGCACGTCGCGAGCGAGGTCGTCGAGCCGTTCGTCGCCGTGCAGCCCGGCGAACCGGCGGCGCAGGTCGGTGACGGCGATCGCCTCGATCTCGTCGCGGGCGCGGCGGACCCGGCGGCGCTCCGCCTCACCGCTGCCGACGGCCCAGCTCCGGTGCGCGGCGATGGCCTCGACCAGTTCGTCGGTGCCCTCGCCGCGCGAGGCGACGGTGCTGACGATCGGCTGACGCCAGTCGCCCGGCGCCCGCTCGGCCAGCCGCACGGTGCTGCGGAGGTCGCGGACGACCTGGTCGGCGCCGTCGCGGTCGGCCTTGTTGACCACGAACACGTCGCCGACCTCGAGGATGCCCGCCTTCGCCGCCTGCACGCCGTCGCCCAGGCCGGGCGCGAGGAGTACGAGCGTGGTGTCGGCCAGTGCGGCGACCTCGACCTCGGACTGACCGACGCCGACGGTCTCGACGAGCACGACGTCGCAGCCGGCGGCGTCGAGTACCCGGACCGCCTGCGGCGTGGCCCACGCCAGGCCGCCGAGATGCCCGCGCGTGGCCATGGACCGGATGAACACGCCGCGGTCGGTCGCGTGGTCCTGCATGCGCACGCGGTCGCCGAGCAGCGCGCCGCCGGTGAACGGCGAGGACGGGTCGACGGCCAGCACGCCGACCCGGAGGTCCTGCGCCCGGTAGGCGCCGACGAGCGCCGAGGTGACGGTGGACTTGCCGACGCCCGGTGCGCCGGTGATGCCGACGACGGACGCGGACCCGGCGTGCGCGACCAGCTCGGCGGTGAGCTCACGCAGGCCCGGCGCGCCGTTCTCGACCAGCGAGACCAGCCGGGCGACGGCGCGCGGGTCGCCGTTCGCCGCCCGTTCGACCAGGCCGGAACCGGCCGCGGACACCGTCACGGCACCCGCAGCACCAGCGCGTCGCCCTGGCCGCCGCCTCCGCACAGTCCCGCGGCGCCCACCCCGCCGCCGCGGCGGCCCAGCTCCAGCGCCAGGTGCAGCACGAGCCGCGCGCCGGACATGCCGATGGGGTGACCCATCGCGATGGCGCCGCCGTTGACGTTGACCTTCGCGGGGTCGAGGCCCAGCTCGCGCGTGCTGGCGATGCCGACGGCCGCGAACGCCTCGTTGATCTCGACGAGATCGAGGTCCGCCGGGTGGATGCCCTCCTTGGCGCAGGCCGCCTGGATGGCCCGGGCCGGCTGGCTCTGCAGCGTGGAGTCGGGGCCCGCCACGACGCCGTGCGCGCCGACATGGGCGATCGGGGTGACGCCGAGTTCGGCGGCCTTCGCCTCGCTCATGACGACGACCGCGGCGGCGCCGTCGGAGAGCTGCGACGCCGAGCCGGCGGTGATGGTGCCGTCGGCCCGGAAGCTCGGCTTCAGCCGGCCCAGCGTTTCGGCCGTGGTGTCGGCGCGGATGCCCTCGTCGCGAACCACCAAGGTCGGCTCGGCTGTGCTTCCACGGCGCTGCGGCACCTCGACGGGGACGACCTCGTCGGCGAACAGGCCGTTCTTCCAGGCGGCGGCCGCGCGCTGGTGTGACGCGGCGGCGAACTCGTCCTGCTCCTCGCGCGTGAGCGTGCGGTTTGCCGACTCCGTCAGCGCCCCCATCGCCTGGTCGGTGAAGATGTCGTACAGGCCGTCGTAGGACATGTGGTCCAGCAGCGTGACGTCGCCGAACTTGAAGCCCTGCCGCGACTTGGGCAGCAGGTGCGGGGCGTTCGTCATGGACTCCATGCCGCCGGCCACGACGACGTCGAACTCGCCGGCGCGGATCAGCTGCGCGGCCAGCGCGATGGCGTCGAGCCCGGACAGGCACACCTTGTTGACGGTGAGCGCGGGCACCGTCATCGGGATGCCAGCCTTGACCGCCGCCTGGCGCGCGGCGATCTGGCCGGCGCCGGCCTGCAGCACCTGGCCCATGATCACGTACTCGACGTGGCCGGGTGCGACGCCGGACTTCGCCAGCGCGGCCTCGATGGCGAACCCACCGAGGTCGGTGGCCGAGAAGCCGGACAGCGAACCCAGCAGCTTCCCGATCGGGGTGCGTGCCCCACCGGCGATGACGGCCATGCGTCCTCCTCGACGTGCCTACGTGAACCTACGGTAACGCCGCGGGTCAGTGCGCCGCGGGCTGCACCAGCTCGACCAGCACGCCGCCGGCGTCCTTCGGGTGCACGAAGTTCACCAGCGACCCGGCGGTGCCACGACGGGCGGAGTCGTAGAGCAGCCGCAATCCCTGCGCGCGCAGCGTCGCGGCCACCGCCTCGACGTCGTCGACCCGGTAGGCCAGCTGCTGGATGCCGGGCCCGCGGGTGTCGAGGAACCCGGCGATCGCGGAGTCGGGACGCAACGGCGCGAGCAGCTGCAGCCGCGGGCCGTCGTCGCCGTCAGATACCCGCAGCATCGCCTCGCGGACGCCCTGCTCCTCGTTGCGTTCCTCGTGCTCGAGCTCCATGCCGAAGTGCTCGCGGTACCACTCGACGGCGGCGTCGAGGTCGGCGACCGCCACCCCGATGTGGTCGATCGTCGTGAACAGCCCCATGTCCAGAACATTACGGCGCTGGGGCGTCCGGACGAGAATTCGGCGGATCTGTCCCAACCGGTGGTGAGTTCGCATTTGGACAACTAACGTGTGCACCTTGGAGGCCAGAGGTCGACCTCCGGAGGGATGCCCCAGCCCGACTCGCCCCACCGATCCCCTCAAGCCGTCAGCCCGCGGTGTGCGGACGTCCACCGCCATCGGCACCGGCGCAGTTTCGGAGTAGTCTGCGTTGCTATCCGAGGGGCTCGGCGTCCGTGACGGGGAAGACCCGGGCAAGCACCTCGACGGATTCGACAACCAATGACGTGTGCCTGCCCCACGGGGTGGCACCCCCGATGAGGGAGAACATGAGCGAGGTAAGGGAAGTGGCGGTCAGGGAGACGGGCGCGGACGGCCTGTCGATCTTCGACGGCTCGCCGACGGGCGGGTTCACCATCGCGATGCGTGGCTACGACCGGGTCCAGGTCGAGCAGCACGTGCGGCAACTGGAGGCGACGCTCGCGCAGACGCGCGGCCGCGCCAACGAGCTCGACAAGCAGGTCGTGCGGCTCCGTCAGGAGCTCGCCGAGGCCAGCACCGAGCTCCGCGAGGTCGAACGGCCGACCTACTCCGGGCTCGGCGCCCGGATAGAGCAGCTCCTGCGCCTCGCCGAGGAACAGGCGAGCGAGCTGATCGCCCAGGCCGACGCCGAGGCCAGCGAGACCCGCGCCGAGGCGCAGGTCATCGCCACCGAGCTACGCACCGCGGCCGAGAACGAGGCCAGCGAGCTGCAGGCGAACGCCAAGCGCGCCGCCGACGAGCTCATCGACGAGGCCCGCATCGAGGCCGAGGAGGTCCGCTCGGCCGCCAATCGCGAGGCCTCGAACCTGGTCGAGACCGCCAAGCGCGAGGCCGCCAAGGTCCGCTCGGCCATCGATCACGAGACCAGCGAGCGCCGGGCGCAGGCCGAGCGCGAGCTGAGCCGGCTGCGCGCGGTCGCCGAGCGCGAGGTCACCGAGATGCGCGCCACCGCCAAGCGTGAGGTCGACGACCAGCGCACCACCGCCAAGCGCGAGGCCGAGTCCATGCGCGCCAAGGCCCAGGCGATCCTCGACGAGGCGCAGCTGAAGGCCGAGAAGGAGAACACCGAGCACGAGCTGCTCTTGGTCGCCAAGCGCGAAGAACTCGAGCGCGAGATCAACGAGCGCTACGAGGCCTCCGTCGCCGAGACGCAGAAGCTGGTGCACGACGCCGAGAACCGCGCTGCCGACGCCGAGGCCCGTGCGGCCGCCGCGCACGAGCGCGCCGAGAAGGTCCGCCGCGAGGCCGACGAGCAGGCCAAGGCCCTGGTCGCCGGTGCCAAGCGCAACGCCGAGCAGCTGGTCGCCGAGGCCAAGGCGCACGCCGAGAACACCGTCTCCGAGGCCAAGTCCGAGGCGACGTCCACGCTGACCGCCGCCAAGCGCGAGGTCGCCGAGCTCAACCGGCAGCGCGACAGCATCACCGCGCACCTCAGCCAGCTGCGCAGCCTGCTGGGCGGCCTGGCCCCGGTCGACCCGACCCCCGCGGTCGGCGGCTCCAGCAAGTCCGACGACGTCGTCGACGCCGAACTGGTCGACGACCCCGGCTCGGACAAGTAGGCACGACCGACCCCGACGGCCGGTCGCGTCCTCCTCGAGGCAGGACGCGACCGGCCGTCGTCGTGCCGTGCGGCCGTGAGCCGCGTGGGAAACGGCAGGGCCCTGGCCTATGACTTCTCCCGCCTCCCCAGGAATGCATGCCTGGTAGAGCGGGTAGGGCCCTACTTCACGTGATCATCTACAGCCGCGCGGAGGATCTCCGCGACGACGTCGGGCCGCTCCAGCGGCGAGAGGTGCCCGGCGTCGTCGACGACGTGCACCGGCACCCCGCCGAGTGCTGCGGCCATGGCCGCGGCCTCGTCGCGGCCGATCAGTGTGTCCTCGGCGCCGACGATGACGGTGCTCGGCGTCAGGCCGCGCGCGGCGGCGTCGCGCAGTGTGCCGAACGACGGCGGCCGCGCGGCCATCGCCCGCTGCGCCCAGGCGACGCCGTCCGGCGGGGCGCCGTCCAGCCAGTCCGTCACCCGCGCGACGAGGTCGGGCCGATCCCGCCGGGTGGTCTCGCCGAGCAGCGTGTCGAGCATGGGCCGCAGCGCCCGGCCGCCGTGCCGCTCGACCGCGTCGGCGACGCGCAGCCGGTTCGCCCTCGCCTCGTCGGTGTCCTCGCTCGCCTTGGTGTCGATGAGCACGACGCCGGCGACCAGCTCCGGGTGCTGTCGCAGCAGCGCCATCGTCACGTAACCGCCCAGCGACAGCCCGCCGACGACCGCCCGCTCGACGCCGCGCGCGGCCAGCTCGGCGGCGACATCGTCGGCGTAGGTGTCGAGGGACGGCTCGCCGCCGCCGGAGTCGTCGAGGCCGGGGCCGCCGAACCCGCGCAGCGCCGGCCGGATCAGCGTCGTGCCTGGCAGCCGGTCCGCGAGGCCGTCGTACACGGCGGGCGTGAACGGGAACGCGTGGATCAGGACGAGCGGCAAGCTCATCCCCCGACCCTAGCCGCCCACATCACGTTGATCTTGGAGTAACCGTGGGGTTGCCGGGCGATTCGTCCGATTGATTCCACGGTTGCTCCAAGATCAACTTCTCGGAGTGGGGAGGTCACGGTCAGCCGGCCGTCGGACGCACTGGCCGCGACCGACGAGACGCTGACGACGCTGCTGCTGGCGCTCGGTGGCGTTGCCCTGCTGGTCGGCGGCATCGGGGTGGCCAACACCATGGTGATCGCGATCGTCGTCGGCGCCCTCGCCGGGGCGTATCCCGCGTCCCGGGCCGCCCGGATGCCCCCGACCGCAGTGCTGACGACGGTGTGAGCCCGCCCACCGTTCAGCGGCGGCGCCGGTGGCGGGCCTTCCAGCAGCCGGTATGCCAGTGCCGCCGCTCGTCGATGCCCTCGCCGGTGAACGAGAGGGTGACCGTCGGCCACGCCACGATGTGCGGCGTGGCCGGCCGGATCAGCTGGTCGCAGCCGGGACACCGGTACGCCTTCGTCGACGCGCTGCCGGTGATGCGGCGGACCACCCACTCGCCGTCCGGGCCGGACTCGATGCTCTCGTGCACGACTCCATGGTCGTACACCACGTGGTCAGGTCGGCATGGCGGTGACGACCACGTTGGAGCGGAAGGCCGTCCCGTCCCAGTCGGCGCAGGTCACGAGCACGAGGCGGCCGGGTACGTCCTGGGCGAACAGCTCCTCCGCACGGGTCGCGAGGTCGGCCGGCGACATCGTCTCGACCTCCGCGACCCGGTACCACTGCTCTACGTCCGGCCCGCTGACGAGGACGTTGTCGTTCGGCCGGAGGCGCGCGACGGTGTTGAAGGCCGCCTCGCCGCCCTCGACGGCGTGGCCGACCACGACGGCCGAGCCGAGTTCGGCGCCGGGCGCGGCGCCGTCGAGCCACCAGCCCGCCAGCAGTGGGTCCCTGGGCGGCAGCAGGACGCGGTCGGCGTCGCTGGCGATCTCGATGACCGGCGCCTGCGTTCCCAGAAGCGGCAGCTGCAGCGTCCAGCGGCCCTCGGCCGTGCCGACCGGCTCGCCGGGGACGGCCGACTGCTCGGTCGGGTCGTAGGTGGCCGACGGCTCCGGGGTGGACGCGGCGCCCGGTCGCTCTGCGCCGTCGAGCCGGCTCATGCCCCACCAGGCTGCCAGCGCCAGCAGCACCGGGGCGAGCAGCCAGGGCAGCACGCGCGGTCTCGGCCGGCGATGTCGCGGCGCCGACCGGGCCTCGTCGGGCGCCGGGCCGGCGCGGTCCGGTATCGACGGCGGAGGTGGCGGGACGGGCG
>NZ_SMLB01000077.1 GCF_004349105.1 Jiangella aurantiaca | reverse complement strand
GGTGGGACGGGTCCGGCGTCACTTCAGGCCGGAGGTCTTGATGGACTCCACGATGCGGCGCTGGAAGATCGCGAACGCCAGCAGGGTCGGCACCGCCGCGACGGTGGCCGCGGCCAGCACATACTGCCAGTCGACCGCATGCTGGTCCTGGAAGCTCGCGATGCCCAGCTGGACGACCTGCAGGTCGGAGTCGGTCGTCGCCACCAGCGGCCACAGGAACGCGTTCCAGTTGGCCAGGAAGAACAGCACCGCCAGCGCAGCGAAGATCGACCGGCTCAGCGGCAGGATGATCGACCAGTAGATGCGCCAGTAGCCGCACCCGTCCAGGACGGCGGCCTCCTCCAGCTCGGCCGGGATGGCCAGGTAGAACTGCCGGAGCAGGAAGATGCCGAACGCGCTGAAGATGGCCGGCACGATCAGCCCGGCGTAGCTGTTGAGCAGCCCCAGCCGGTGCACCACCAGGAACAGCGGCACCAGCACGACGGGCGCGGTGACCAGCAGCGTCGAGAAGATCCCCAGGAAGATGGCGTCGCGGCCGGGGAACCGCAGCCGGGCCAGGGCGTAGGCGGCCATCGAGTGGAAGAACAGCGCCACGACCGTGACCGTCACCGACACCACGAAGCTGTTGAACAGATACCTGCCGAACGGCGCGGCGGTGAACACGTACTCGAAGTTGTCGGTGGTGGGTGCCGACGGGAGCAGGTCGGTGCTGAGCACCTCGTCGGCGCCCTTGAACGAGCTGGTCACCATCCACACCAACGGGAACACCGTCAGGATGGTGATGACGCCGACGACGACGAACAGCGTGGCCGACTTGCGCCGCCGCCACGACATGCGCCGGCCGGGCGCCGCCGGCGGACGGCCGCCGGGACGGGAGAGGACCGCGGTGTCACTGGGCATGGCTGAACCTGCCTCCCTTGGTGAGGGCGAACAGCAGCGCCGACCACGCCAGCAGGATCACGACGAGGAACGACGAGATCGCGGCGGCGTAGCCGAACTCGCCGTACACGAACGCCTGCTGGTACACGTAGTAGATGACCAGCGTGGTCGAGTTCGCCGGTCCGCCGCCGGTCAGCACCACCAGCAGGTCCAGGCCGCCAGTCATCACCGCGATGGTCGACGTCAGCAGGATGAAGAAGCTGGTCGGCTTCAGCAGCGGCCAGGTGATGTTGCGGAACGTCGTCCACGGGCCCGCGCCGTCGATGCTGGCCACCTCGTAGTACTCGCGCGGGATGTCCTGCAGGCCGGCCAGGAAGATCAGCATGTAGTAGCCCATGCTGAACCAGATCGTGATGACCATGACCGTGGGCAGCGCGAAGGCCGGATCACCCAGCCAGGACGGCGCGGTGAGCCCCACGCGGTCGAGCAGCCGGGCGATGAAGCCGACGTCGTCGGTCAGCAGGAACTGCCAGATCAGTGCCACGACGACGAGGCTGACGACGTTGGGCGCGAACAGCGCGGTGCGGAACAGTCCCACCAGGGGGAACCGGTGCCGCACCAGCAGCGCGAGGCCCAGCCCCGACAGGAACAGCCCCGGCACCAGCACCAGCAGGTACAGCAGCGTGCGGCCGAGGCTGGACAGGAAGTAGGGGTCGGCGAACATGCGCTCGAAGTTGGCGAACCCGACGAAGTCGTAGCCGCCGAACCCGTCGACGCGGAAGAACGCCAGCACGATGGAGAGCAGCATCGGGATCGCGACGAACACGGTCAGGCCGATGAGGTTGGGCGCCATGAACAGGTATGCGGCCCGTCGCTCCCTGCGGGCCCGCGCGGAGGCCGCGCTGTCCCTTCTGGGCTCGGCGACGCGGTGTGTACCGGAACGGGCGGCGGGCTCGACCGCGCTGGTCGTGGGTGTGCTCATGCCAGGTTCACCCCCTCGTAGGTGGTGAGGTAGGCGTCGATGGCCTGTGCCGCGGTGGCCGCCTGGTCCTCGGGGTCGCCACCGGCCAGCTGACAGGACTGGATGGCGTCGGACACCGCCTTGTAGATGACGGGTGGGTAGCGCGGCTCGCCCCGGCCGCTGGGGAAGATCTCGTCGCGGAACAGCCGCATGTGCTCGCTGTCGTAGCCGCCGGCCTGGCTGCCGTACTCCAGACTGGATCGGCGCGGCGAGATGTCGCGCTTGGCGTCGATGCACCAGTCGGCCACCCGGGCGACGCCGTCGTCGTCGGTCGAGCCCAGCGCCCAGGCGCAGAAGCGGGCCGCCTCGTCGGGGTTACGGCCCATGGCGTTCGCGGCGAACGCCCAGCCGCCCAGCACCGTCGCCGCCTCGCCGCCGTCGGGCACAGGCAGCGGGACGACCCCGTAGTCGAAGTCCGGCGCCCTGCGCTCGAAGTCCTGGATCGACCAGATGCCGGACTGCCAGATCGACGCGTACCCCTCGGAGAAGGAGGTGACGATGTCGTTGGACGCCGGCGGCACACGCGGGGCGAGGCCGAGCTCGATGGACTCCTTCCACAGCCGCAGCGCGCCGACGGCCCCGTCGGAGTCGAAGCCGCTGCGCCGGCCGCCGTCGGTGACCACCTCGCCGCCGCCCTGCCACATCCACGGGTACCAGACGAAGTTCTGGTAGTAGTCCTGCGCGGTCGGGAAGACCAGGCCGCCCTGGCCTGCGGCGATCAGCCGGTCGCTGACGGCGAGCAGGTCGTCCCAGGTGGCCGGCAGGTCGCCCTCGGAGAGACCGGCCTGCTCGAACGCCGGCCGGCTGTAGTAGAGCGCGAGTGGCTCGATCTCCATGGGCAGCGCGTAGACCTTGTCGCCGATCATGCGCGTCGCCATGTTGTCGGCGAAGAAGTCGTCCACCGCCTCCCGCGTCATGTGCGGGGTGAGCTCGGCCAGCACGTTCCCGTTGAGGTAGCGGGCGATGTCACCGGGACTGATGAGGAAGATGTCCGGGCCCTCACCCGCGGAGAACGCGGTGGCCAGCTTCTCGCTGCCGAGGACGGGCGCGTAGACCAGCTCGATCTGCTGCTCGTTCTCCGCGTTCCAGCGGTCGACGGTGTCGTGCATCCAGCCCGCGCGAGCCAGGAGGGCCGGGTCCTCGCTGGGCGCGGGCGCGTAGAAGTTCCAGAACTGCAGGGGTTCCGACGCCGACGCGGTACGGCCGCCGCACGCGCTCAACAGGCCGGGGAGGGCGACCGCCCCGGTCAGCGCGGCGGACAGGCCGAGGAACCGCCGCCGGGACGGCTGCTCGGTGGTGGATCCGGGCGGGAGCCCGGACGGGAGACCGGGTGGAGATGGCATGGCCGCTCCTCAGCAATCGATTGCTTGCTGTGACGGAGAGGTTAACCCTGTGCAACTGTGCGGTCAACACTCTGGACAGGATGAATGCCGAAATAGCAGGACATCGCTGGTTGGCGCCGCAGTCGCGGCGTTGACAGTGGGAGGGCCCTCGCCTAGCGTGTGGGCAATCGATTTCTGCCGTCAGCACGACACGATGGGAGTGGCGCCGTGGCACGTATCGGCCTGTTGACGATCTCCGACGGACGTGACTTCGTGCACCGCGACATCGCGGACTGGGCCCGCTCGTCGGAGGACGCGATCGCCGCGGCGCTGGAGGGCGCCGGGCACGAGGTGGTCCGGGCGCCCGAGCTGGTGTGGACCAACGAGCTGGCGTCGAGTCAGGCCCGGCTGGTCGCCGAGGCACGCCCCGACCTCACGATCTTCAACTACTCGGTGTGGGCGTTCCCGCACTTCTCCATGCTCGCCGCCGACGCGACGCCGGGTCCGCTGGTCCTGCTGTCGAACATCGACCCGGTGCAGCCCGGCATGGTCGGCATGCTGGCCGCGGGCGGCGCGCTGGACCAGATCGGCCGGGTCCACGGGCGGGTCTGGGGCGACGTCGCCGACCCGGCCACGCTGGAGCGGCTGCTGGTGCATGTCCGGGCGGCTCAGGCGGTCGGCGGGCTGCGAGGTAGCACGTTCGGCCGGTTCGGCGGCCGTCCGATGGGCATGTACACCGCCGTCGCCAACACCGACCAGTGGCTGGCGGCGTTCGGCGTCGACGTCGAGGAGATCGACCAGTGGGAGATCGTCCGCCGGTCGGAGCTGGTCTCGCCCACCAGGGCGAAGGAGGGCCGGGAGTGGCTGGAGAAGCACGCCAACGTCCACTACGACGGCAAGCAGCTCACGCCCGAGCTGCTGGAGCGGCAGATCCGCTCGTACCACGCGGTGCGCGAGCTGATCGACGAGTGGAACCTCGACTTCTCCGGCATCAAGGGCCAGCCGGAGCTGACCACGCACTTCACCACCATGGACATCACCGAGGCGTTCCTCAACGACCCGTACGACTGGGAGGGCCCGAAGCCGACCCACGTCACCGCGACGGAGTCGGACATGGACGCCGCGCTGACGATGCAGATCCTCAAGCTGATCTCGGGTGACCCGGTGCTCTTCGCCGACGTGCGGCACTACCACGCCGACCGCGACATCTGGGACCTCGCCAACTCCGGCCAGCACGCCACCTGGTACGCCGCCCGCAGCGACGACCCGGCGGAGAACCTGCGCCGCGTGCACCTGTACCCGGAGGTGTTCTTCTTCCCTGCCGGCGGCGCGTCCGTGCACCACGTGGCGGCGCCGGGCGACATGACGCTGGCCCGGCTCACCCGGCACAGCGGCCGCTACCGCATGCAGGTGGTGCGCGGGGCGTTCGAGGACTACGGCGACGAGGTCAACGAGCAGCTCGCGCGGCAGTCGACGTTCGAGTGGCCGCACGCGTTCACCCGCATGGACGTCCCGGCCGACGAGTTCCTGTCCCGGTTCGGCGCTAACCACATCCACGCGGTCCCCGGTGACTACGTGGCCGAGCTGGAGCAGGTCTGCCGGCTGCTGGACGTCGACTTCCAGCGACTGGGCGGGTAGATGGCCGAGTTCGTCCTCGGGATCGACATCGGGACGGCCAGCAGCAAGGCCGTCCTGGCGTCGACGGGCGGCGAGGTGGTCGCCGTCGAGGTGGTCGAGCACGACACCCAGCGGCCGCGGCCCGGCTGGGTCGAGCAGGACGCCGACGCCGTCTGGTGGTCCGACGTGTGCGAGCTGAGCCGGCGGCTGACCGGGCGGTTCCCGGCCTCGTCCGTGGCCGCCGTGTGCGTGAGCGGCATCGGCCCGACGGCACTGGTGGCCGACGGCGACGGGGTACCGCTGCGGCCGGCGATTCTCTACGGCGTCGACACCCGCGCCGTCGGGCAGGCCGCAGTGCTGTCGTCCCGGCTCGGCGAGGACGAGATCCTGGCGCGCTGCGGGTCGCGGCTGTCGTCGCAGTCGGCCGGGCCGAAGCTGGCGTGGATCCGCGAGAACGAGCCGGACGTGTGGGCGCGGACGCGGTACTTCTTCATGGCCAACGGCTACGTCGTCTATCGGCTGACCGGCGAGTACGTGCTCGACCACCACTCGGCGAACCAGGCCCAGCCGCTGTACGACCGGCACCGCGGCGAGTGGATCGCCGAGTGGGCCGATGTCGTCGCACCCGGGCTGGCGCTGCCGGAGCCGCGCTGGCCGACCGACGTCGCCGGTCAGGTGACGGCGGAGGCGGCGGCCGCGACAGGGCTGCGGGCCGGCACGCCGGTCGCCGTCGGGACCGTCGACGCCTGGGCCGAGGCAGAGAGCGTCGACGTGCGGCGGCCGGGCGACGTCATGGTCATGTACGGCTCGACGATGTTCTTCATCGCGGTGACGTCGTCGCCCGTGGTCCATCCACAGCTCTGGGGCACTGTCGGCCAGCACCCCGGCCTGCACACCCTGGCCGGGGGCATGGCCAGCTCCGGGTCGATCACCGGCTGGTTCCGCGACCTCACCGGCGGCCGGCCGTACGCGCAGCTGCTGGCGGCGGCTGCTTCGGTACCGGCCGGGTCCGACGGGCTGCTGGCGCTGCCGTACTTCGACGGCGAGCGGACCCCGTTCGCCGACCCCGACGCGCGCGGCGTGCTGGCCGGGCTGTCGCTCCGGCACGGCGCCGGCCACGTGTACCGCGCCCTGCTGGAGGCGACGGCGTTCGGTGTGCGGCACAACCTGGCGGAGTTCGCCGCCGCCGGAGTCGAGGCGAAGCGGGTGGTCGCGGTGGGCGGCGGGACCCAGGGCGACCTGTGGACCGGCATCGTCAGCAGCGCCGCCGGGGTCACCCAGGAGGTGCCCGCGGTGACGGTGGGTGCGGCGTACGGTGATGCGAAGTTCGCCGCGGTGGCGATCGGGGCGGCCGATCGCGACGCGGACTGGAACGGCGGCGGCGTCGCCATCGCGCCCGACCCCGCGGACGCCGCGGTGTATGACCGGCTGTTCCCGCTCTACCGCGAGCTGCACGAGCGGACGGCGGACGTGCAGCACGCGCTGGCCCGGGCGTGAGTGTCGGAGCCGGGCGCTAGCCTCGTCGGATGGTGGTGCACCACGACGACGACGTCCCCGACGAGATCGTCGAGCCGCTGCGTGAGATCTGCCTGAGCCTGCCTGACGCCTACGAGGAGCTGGCCTGGGTCGGCACACGGTGGCGGGTGCGCGGGCGCACATTCGCCCATGTGCTCACCGTCGATCCCGAGTACCACGCCGTGTACACCCGGGTCAGCGGCGCCGACCGGCCGGTGCCGCTGCTGACCTTCCGTGCCCCGCCGGACGAGCTGGACGCGCTCGTCGCCGGCGGTCCCCCGTACTTCCGCGGCAGCTGGGGCCGCGACGTCGTTGTACTGGTACTGCCCGACGAGATCGACTGGACCGAGATCGCCGAGCTGATGACCGAGAGCTACTGCGTCCTGGCGCCGAAGAAACTGGTGGCGCGGGTCCGTCCGCCCTCGTGAGGATGAGCGGCATGAGTGAGACCACCACGCCGCACGTTGCCATCGTCACCGGAGCCAACGCCGGCATCGGCGCCGCCACCGCGGTCGCCTTCGCCCGGCGCGGAGTGTCGGTGCTGGTGGCCTTCTTCCGGCCGGGCGACGCCGAGGGCCAGGAGGAGGCGTACAACCGGGCCCGGCGCGGCGACGCCACCGACGTCGTCGCCGCAGTCGAGGCCGCCGGAGCTCGCGCGCACGCCGTCGAGGCCGACCTCACCGACCCGGCCGCGCCCGCCCGGCTGTTCGATCTCGCCGAGCGGCACCTCGGGCCGGTCGACATCCTGGTCAACAACGCCAGCGGCTGGATCCAGGACACCTTCACGCCCGTCTCCACCGACCGGTTCGGCCGGCCGATGACGCAGGTCACCGAGCGGACGTTCCGCCAGCAGTTCGGCGTCGACGCCATGGCGCCGGCGCTGCTCATCGCCGAGTTCGCCCGCCGCCACGTCGCGCGCGGCGGCACCTGGGGCCGTATCGTCGGCCTCACGTCGGGCGGCCAGCACGGCTTCCCCGAGGAGGTGTCCTACGGCGCGGCCAAGGCGGCCCAGGAGAACTACACCATGTCCGCGTCGGTCGAGCTGGCGCCGTACGGCGTCACGGCCAACATCGTCTACCCGCCGGTCACCGACACCGGCTGGGTCACCGACGACGTCCGCGCCGCCGTCGACGCCAGCCGCGACCTCGTCCATGTTGCCACGCCCGAGGAGGTGGCCGAGGTCATCGCATGGGTCGTGTCCGAGGAGGCGCGGTTGCTGACCGGCAGTGTCGTGCGGCTGCGCTGATCAGCTCTCCGCGCGGCCGGTGCGCCAGTAGCCCATGAACGAGACGGCGCCCTTGTCGATGCCGCGCTCGCGGACCAGATGCCGGCGGATGGTCTTGACCGCGCCGGCCTCGCCCGCGATCCAGGCGTAGGCGCTGGTGGCGGCCGCGGCGACCTCCCAGAGCACCTCGAGGTCGATGTCGACGGTGTCGACGGCGCTCGCGTCGAGTGCGGCGGCCCGGGCGCCGCGGCCGAACTCGGCCGCGCAGACCGCGTCGACCAGGAGCTCGCCGTTGGGCGCGACGGTGCCGTCCGGGCGGCGCCGGGACAGCCAGGTGATCTCGGCCTGGTCGGGCGCGAGCAGCTGCAGCGCGTCGCCGACGTCGGGGACCTCGAGGAACACCTGGATCCGGGCGCCGGGGTCGATCGTGCCGCGCAGCCGCTCGAGGATGCCGCACACCGCCGGGACCGCCGTCTCGTCGCCTGCGATCAGCACGTCGCGGACGTCGACCGGCGGGCTCCACTCGTGGCCCTGGCAGTCGGCGCCGTACAGGCGGTTCGGGCCGATCAGCGCCACCTCCTCGCCGACCCTCGCGCGGACCGCCCAGGCCGAGGCGGGACCGGCGTCGCCGTGCAGGGCGAAGTCGACGTCGACCTCGCGCTGCGCCGGCCGGACGGCGCGGATCGTGTAGGTGCGCAGGGTGCCGCGCACCTCCGGGTCCATGGCCCGATACTGCGCGAACCAGTCGCCGGACGTCCCGTCGGGCAATGCCTGGCCCACTCGCGGCAGGTAGAGCTTGATGCGCTGGTCGGGGCCGTCGTGACCGAACTCGTCGAGGTCGCCACCGGTGAAGGTGATGCGCAGGAAGCAGGGCGTGAGCTGCTGGACGCGAGCGACGGTCACCCGGAACGGGCGCCAGGCAGGCACGTCGGCGGTGTGCCGGACGGCACGCTCGGTGGTGGCGGTGGTCATCGAGTCCCCGTCTGAAGGTTGCTTCGCCTTACTTAGGCGAGCCTAACCGATGGGTTCCTTGATCGCACGCCCGGATGTACGAACGCCTCGGCTTCCGCGTCGGCCGGTCCTTCGCCACTCGCGCCGCCGTCCGCTGACCCCGTCGCCGCGAAGCCGAGGTTGATCTTGGAGTAATCGCGGAATCAATGGGGCGAATCGGACCGCAATTCGCCGATTACTCCAAGATCAACTTTGGGAGGCGGGGCGGTAGTCAGAGGGCGGCGATCGTCCAGGTGGTCTCGTGCGTCTGACCCGGCTCGAGGACGATCAGGTCGGTGCCGGAGTTGAACGCGTCGGGCGGGCAGGTCATCGGCTCGACCGCGAGGCCGGCGCGGTGGCCGGACTCGCCGGGCCGGTCGGCGGTGTGGATCTGCACCCAGGGGCACTCGGCGGCCACCCACGAGCACACCACGCCGCTACCGTCAGCGGCCCGGACGAGTACCCGCGCGACGCCCTCAACGTCGGCGGCCAGCCCGGTGAAGGCGTGGTCGATGAAGATGTCGCCCAGCACCCGGGGCGTACGGAAGTCGAACCCGGCCGACTCGACCTTCTCGACGGCGAGCGGGAGCAGCCGGTCCGGCGTGACCGCGAGGTACTCGGCGGCGGGCAGCTCCAGCGACCAGTCGTCCACGCGCCCCTCGCCGGCCACCAGGTACGGGTGCGGCGCGGTGCCGTAGGGCGCCGGCCCGTCGCCGGTGTTGGTGGCGGTGACGGTCCAGTGCAGGCCGGCGTCGTCCAAGGCGTAGTGCACGCGCAGGTCCAGCGGGTGGGGGTAGCCGGTGAACGGCACCAGCCGGTGCACGAGCGACACCTCGGCGTCAGACTGGGACTCGACGTCCCAGCGGACCCAGGTGACCAGGCCATGCAGCGCGTTGCCGCGAGCAGGCTCGGTGAGCGGAAGCTGCCGCTGCTCACCGTCGAACGTGTAGGTGCCGTCCTCGATGCGGTTAGGCCACGGCGCCAGCACCGCGCCGCGGTGGTTGGGCCGGATCTCGTCGGCGCCGAAGCCGACCACCAGCGGCCGGTCGCCGTGGCGCAGCTCGCGCAGGGTGGCGCCTACCGCGGCGACGACGGCGGTGTAGGGGCCGTGCCGCAGTTCGACCTGGATCCCGCTGGGGCTCACTGGGTGCTCTCCTCGATGCCTGCGCCCGCGGCCGGGCGGACGGTGAAGACGGATGGTGGCGCGTAACCGTGCTGGTCGAACGCGGCCCGGACGGCGTCGCCGACGCGGGCCTCGTCGGCCGCGGCGGTCAGCGCGATGACGGAGCCGCCGAAGCCGCCGCCGGTCATCCTCGCACCCAGCGCGCCGGCGGTGAGTGCCGCCTCCACCGCGACATCGACCTCGGCCACGGTGATCTCGTAGTCGTCGCGCATCGAGGTGTGCGACGCGGTGAGCAGCGGCCCGATCTCGCCCGGTCGCCCGGCCCGCAGCAGCGCGACGGTGTCGAGTACCCGCGCGTTCTCGGTGAGCACGTGCCGCACCCGCCGCACCATGACGTCGTCCTCGAGCTGAGCCAGGACGTCCTTGACCAGTTCGTCCTGCACCTCGCGCAGCGTCTTGACGCCCAGCAGCGCGGCCGCCGCCTCGCAGGTGGCCCGGCGGGCGCCGTATCCGCCGCCGGTGTGCTCGTGGTGCACGCGGGTGTCGACGACGACCAGGCTCAGCCCGGCGCCGGCGAGGTCGCACGGCACCGGCTCGGCCGTCATGGCCCGCGCGTCGAACAGGATCACGTGACCGTCCTGCCCGTACAGCGACGCCATCTGGTCCATCGCCCCGGTGGGCGCGCCGACGTAGTGGTTCTCGGCCCGCTGCACCAGCAGCGCCAGCGTCGTGCGGTCCAAGCCCAGCCCGTGCAGGTCGTTCAGCGTGACGGCGACGGCGCACTCGAGCGCGTGCGACGACGACAGCCCGGCGCCGGACGGCACGGTGCTGTCGACCCGCACGTCGGCGCCCGGCACGTCGTGCCCGGCGTCGCGCAGCGCCCAGAAGACGCCGGCCACATACGCGGCCCAGCCGGTGACGTCGCCGGGGGAGCTGTCGACGGCGAACCGGGCCGGCTCGGTGCCCGGCGCGGTGGACTCCGCCGCGACCACGCCGTCGTCGCGGGCCCGGACGCGCGCCGTCGTCCGGGCCGGGATGGCCAACGGCAACGCGAAGCCGCCGTTGTAGTCGGTGTGCTCGCCGATGAGGTTGACCCGGCCGGGCGCGGAGCCCGTCCGCTCGCTCACCGCTGCATGAACGTCCACGCGTCCTCCACGATCGTGTCCAGGCCGTGCTTCGGCCGCCAGCCGAGGTCGGCCGCGATGCGCTCGGCCGACGCGACCAGCACGGGCGGGTCGCCGGCCCGCCGCTCCTTGTCATTGGTGGGCACCGGGTGCCCGGTGACCCGCCGCGCGGCCTCGACGACCTCGCGGACGGAGTACCCGGTGCCCGAGCCCAGGTTGTAGACGCGGTGCTGTCCCGCCGCCTCGGCGGTGCCCGTCCAGTCCAGCGCCAGCAAGTGCGCCCGGCCGAGGTCCTCGACGTGCAGGTAGTCGCGGACGGCGGTGCCGTCGGGCGTCGGGTAGTCGGTGCCGAACACGTCGACGGCGTCGCGCCGCCCGGCCGGGACCATCAGCACGTTCGGGATGAGGTGCGTCTCGGGGTCGTGCCGCTCGCCGTACCGGCCCAGCGCCCCGCCGACGTTGAAGTAGCGCAGGCTGACCGCGGCCAGGTCGTGCGCTCGCGCCTCACCGGCCAGCGCGTGGTCGACGGCGAGCTTGCTCTGGCCGTAGGGGTTGATCGGCACCGCCGGGGTGTCCTCGGTGATCGGGCTGACCTCGGGCTGGCCGTACGTGGCCGCCGTCGACGAGAACACCAGCCGCCGCACGCCCGCCGCCCGCATCGCGTCGAGCAACCGGAGCGTGCCGCCGACGTTGTTCCACCAGTACAGCTCCGGCTCCGCGACCGACTGGCCGACCAGCGACCGGGCGGCGAAGTGCAGGACGGCGTCGAAGCTGGAATCGATGGCGTCGGCAGCTTCTTCTATGCCCGCGCGCACGAACCGCGCGCCGTCGGGCACCGCGTCCTCGTGACCGGTGAGCAGGCTGTCCAGCACCACCACCTCGTGGCCGGCCGCCAGCAGCTGCGACCCCACCACCGAACCGATGTACCCGGCGCCGCCGGTGACCAGCAGCTTCATCGAACCTCCACCTCTCGCAGCCGGGCCGCGACGTCCTCGGGCAGCACGTCGGTGATGAACGCGCCCATGCCCGACTCCGAGCCGGCCAGGTACTTCAGCTTGTCCCTGGCCCGCTTGATCGAGAACACCTGCAGATGCAGGTAGGCGAGGTCGCGATCGGCCCGCACCGGCGCCTGGTGCCAGGCGGCGATGTAGGGGAGCGGCGCGTCGTAGAGCGCGTCGAGCCGGCGCAGCACGTCGAGGTAGAGCGTGACGAACTCGTCGCGCTCGGTGTCGTCGAGGTCACCGATCTCGGCCAGCTTCCGGTGCGGGTACAGGTGCACCTCGACCGGCCAGCGTGCGGCGGCCGGCACGAACGCCGTCCAGTGCTCGGTCCGCCCGACGACGCGGACGCCAGCCGCCCGCTCCTCGGCCAGCACGTCGGCGAACAGGTTGCCGCCGGTGCGGTCGCGGTGCTCGCGCGCGGACTGCAGCATGCGGGCGGTGCGCGGCGTGACGTACGGGTAGGCGTAGATCTGCCCGTGCGGATGCGACAGCGTGACACCGATCTCCTGGCCGCGGTTCTCGAAGCAGAACACCTGCTCCACGCCGGGGACGGCGGACAGCTCTGTGGTGCGGTCGGCCCACGCCTCCACCACGAGCCGGGCCTGGTCGGGCTCGAGGGTGGCGAACGAGGCGTTGTGGTCGCTGCTGAAGACCAGGACCTCGCAACGGCCGATGCCGGGCCGGATCGGAACCAGCTCGGTGCCGGTCTCGGTCGTGGTCGCGTGCGTGGACAGGCTGGGGAAGCGGTTCTCGAACGCGACGACGTCGTACTCGCTGGACGGGATCTCCGTCGGCCGCTCCGGCGTCGAGGCGCACAACGGGCACAGGTCCTTGGGGGGCAGGAACGTGCGGGTCTGCCGGTGCCCGGCCATCGCCACCCACTCGGCCAGCACGGGGTCGTAGCGCAGCTGCGACGTGGTGCTCACCGGCGGCAGGTCGCGCGGGTCGTCCAGCCGGTGCGCGGCGTCGTCGCGCCGATCGAAGTAGATGATCTCACGGCCGTCGGCCAGTCGCGCCGTCGTGCGTTTCATGCCGATCCGTTCTCTGGTGTGGCCAGGATCAGGTCGCCGACCTGGTCGGCGAGGATGTCGCGGGCGTCGGCGGGCAGGCCGTCGTCGGTGACCAGCACGTCGGCCTCGTCGAGTTTCGCGATGGTGCTGATGCCGACCATGCCCCATTTCGTGTGGTCGGCGACGACGACCAGCCGGCGGCCGGCCGCGACCAGTGCGCGGTCGGTCTCGGCCTCCAGCAGGTTCGGCGTGGTGAACCCGGCGCCGGCGTCGATGCCGTGCACGCCCAGGAACACGACGTCGAGGTGCAGCTGATGCAGCGACGAGACCGCGACCGGCCCGACCAGCGCGTCGGACGGCGTGCGCACTCCGCCGGTGAGGACGACGTCGAGGTCGGTGCGGTCGTCGTCGTACAGCTCGTCGGCGATACGGATCGAGTTGGTGACGACGGTGAGCCGCGGGATCGCGCGCAGCCGCCGGGCGAGCGTCCACGTCGTGGTGCCGGCGGACAGCCCGACGGCGGAGCCGGGATCGACGAGCGCGGCGGCGGACCGGGCGATGGCCTCCTTCTCGGCCTGCTGGCGCAGCTGTTTCGTGCGGAAGCCGGGCTCCTCGGTACTGGGGGAGCGCTTCGACGTGGCACCGCCGTGCACCTTGTCGAGCGCGCCGCGGGCGACCAGCGCGTCGAGGTCGCGGCGGATCGTCATCTCCGAGACACCGAACCGGCCGGCCAGCTCGCCCACCGTGGCGGCGCCGCGACGCTGGACCTCGTCCAGGATGAGCGCCTGCCGTTCGGCCGCCAGCATCGAAACCCGTGCCCTTCTGTGCGAACCTGTGCGATCGTGTGCTTTCACGATAACAGGTCCCCGTCCCGACGCGATGGGCTCGGCGTCGGGTGCCGTGCGGCGTCCACGTGGTGAGATCTCACCGCGATCCCGGGCACGTCACCACGTTTTCTGGAGCATCACCACGCCTGCAATCGTGATGAGGCTCCAGAAATCCTGGTGATGTGCGGCCGTACGCTGACGAGCGGGACGTGCAGCGGGCGCTGGCGGTGCTCGGTGGGGCTGGACTGGTCCGCCGCGACGACGCAGGGCTGAGCGCCGACCTCGAGCCGATCCGCTCGGCGGCCGCTGCCGCGGTCGCGGCGACCCCGGTCGGCCGCGTGGCGGCGGAGTTCCCGCGGCTGGACGGCTGCCTGAAGAACGGCCGCATCGCCACCATCCCGGCCGACGACGCCCTCAAGGCCGAGCTCGGCCGGCTGGTGATGGCCGCGCTGCCACGCCGCGACGCCTACACCGAGCGCGAGCTCACCGCCGCCCTCGGCGAGCTGGGCGACGAGCCGGTCGCGCTGCGCCGCCTGCTGGTCGACCTGCGCCTGTTCGGGCGCGACCGCGACGGGTCGCGCTACTGGCTCGCCTGACCCGCCGCTACCCGCCTCACCCGGTCGAGGCGAGCACCCCATCGACGACGGCGCGGGCCTCGTCCTGGATGCGGGCGAGGTGGTCCGGGCCCTGGAAGCTCTCGGCGTAGATCTTGTACACGTCCTCGGTGCCGGACGGGCGCGCCGCGAACCAGCCGGACTTCGTCACCACCTTCAGTCCGCCGATCGGCGCGTCGTTGCCCGGCGCCTGGGTGAGCTTCGCGGTGATCGCCTCGCCGGCCAGCTCGGTCGCCGTCACCTGGTCCGGCGACAGTGCACCGAGCGCCTTCTTCTGTTCCCGGGAGGCCGGCGCGTCGACCCGCGCGTACACGGGGTCGCCGAACTCCGCCGTCAGCCGGCGGTAGTGCTCGCTCGGCGTCGACCCGGTCACCGCGATGATCTCCGCGGCCAGCAGGCAGGCGATGATGCCGTCCTTGTCGGTGGTCCAGACCCGGCCGTCGCGGCGCAGGAACGATGCGCCCGCCGACTCCTCGCCGCCGAAGCCGACGGAGGATTCGACCAGGCCCGGCACGAACCACTTGAACCCGACCGGCACCTCCAGCAGCGGCCGGCCCAGCGACGCCGCGACGCGGTCGATCATCGACGAGCTGACCAGGGTCTTGCCGACGGCGGCGGTGCCCGGCCAGTCGGCACGGTGCCGGTAGAGGTAGTCGATGGCGACGGCGAGGTAGTGGTTCGGATTCAGCAGCCCGCCGTCGGGGGTGACGATGCCGTGCCGGTCGGCGTCGGCGTCGTTGCCGGTCGCGACGGCGAACTCGGCGCCGTCGGCCAGCCGCGAGATCAGCGACGCCATGGCGTACGGCGACGAGCAGTCCATGCGGATCTTGCCGTCCCAGTCCAGCGTCATGAACCGCCACGTCGGGTCGACCAGCGGGTTGACGACGGTGAGGTCGAGGCCGTGCCGCTCGGCGATGGCCGCCCAGTAGTCCACCGACGCGCCACCGAGCGGGTCGGCACCAATGCGCACCCCTGCGTCCCTGATCGCGCCGACGTCGATGACCGACGGAAGGTCGTCGACGTACGCGCCGAGGAAGTCGTAGGTGGCGGTGGTGTCCGCGGCCCGCGCCGACGCGAGGTGCATGCGGCGCACGCCGTGCAGCCCGTGCTCCAGATACCGGTTGGCGGCGTCCTGGATGGCGCCGGTGATCTCCGAGCCGGCCGGGCCGCCGTCCGGCGGGTTGTACTTGAAGCCTCCGTCCCAGGGCGGGTTGTGCGACGGGGTGACGACCACGCCGTCGGCCCGGCGCGCCCCCGGCACGGAGTTGTAGGTGAGGATCGCGTGCGACACCGCCGGCGTCGGGGTGTACCGGTCGGCGGTGTCGACCAGCAGCGTCACATCGTTGGCGGCGAACACCTCGACGGCCGTCGCCCAGGCCGGCTCGGACAGCGCGTGGGTGTCCTTGCCGAGGAACAGCGGCCCGTCGATGCCGTTCGCGGCCCGGTAGTCGCAGATCGCCTGCGAGGTGGCGGCGATGTGGTCGTCGTTGAAGGCCGCGGCCAGCGACGAGCCGCGGTGCCCGGACGTGCCGAAGGCGACCCGTTGGCCGGGGTCGGCGGGATCGGGGTGCGTGGTGTAGTACGCCCGGACCAGCTGGGCGACGTCGACGAGGTCCTCGGGGGTGGCGGGCTGACCCGCGCGGGGGTGGTTCGTCACCGTGTCATCCTCTCTCGGCTCGGGTACGTGTGCACCCGTGGCATCGCCCTACAATTCGCGGATGAACGACAGCACACCGGGCCGACATAGCGTGCAGGGGTCCCTCCGGTGAACCAGGGCACCCTGCTGAATCTCGGCCTCGTCCTGCTCTTCATCCTGATCGGGGGCGTCTTCGCCGCGACGGAGCTCGCCCTGGTGTCGCTGCGCGAGAGCCAGCTGGGTCAGCTGGTCCAGCAGGGCCGCCGCGGCGAGCGGGTCTCGGAGCTGGCCCGCAACCCGAACCGGTTCCTGTCCGCCGTGCAGATCGGCGTCACCGTCGCCGGCTTCTTCTCCGCGGCCTACGGCGCCTCCACTCTCGCGCCCGACCTCTCCCCGGTCCTGCAGGATTGGGGGCTTCCCGGCGGCGCCGCCGACACCGTCGCGTTCATCGTGCTCACGCTGTTCATCGCCTATCTCTCACTGGTGTTGGGTGAGCTCGTACCCAAACGGCTCGCGCTGCAGCGGGCGGCCGGCGTCTCGATGGCCGTCGCGCCGACGCTGGACCGCTTCGCGACGCTGATGCGCCCGGTCATCTGGTTCCTCTCCAGGTCGACCGACGTCGTCGTCCGGATGCTCGGCGGCGACCCCGCGGCGCAGCGCGAGGAGATGAGCGAGGACGAGCTGCGCGAGCTCGTTTCCGGCCACGAGGGCCTCAGCGAGGAGGAGCGGCGCATCGTGGGCGACGTGCTCGACGTCGGCGACCGCCAAGTCCGGGAGGTCATGCGGCCACGCACCGAGGTCGACTTCCTCGACGCCGACCTGCCCGTGTTCAAGGCGGTCAAGCTGGCGTCGACGATGCCGCACTCGCGGTACCCGGTGGTCGGCACGTCGACCGACGACGTCGTCGGGTTCGTGCACGTACGCGACCTGTTCGACCCGGAGATGTCCGGGCGCAGCATCCGGGTCGGCGAGCTGGTCCGCGACGTGCTCGTGCTCCCCGGCACCAAGCGGGTGCTGCCGGCGATGACGGAGATGCGCCGGCAGGGCTCGCATCTGGCCGTCGTCGCCGACGAATACGGCGGCACCGCCGGCATCGTCACGCTCGAGGACCTGGTCGAGGAGCTGGTCGGCGAGATCCGCGACGAGTACGACACCGACGAGCTGCCCGTGGCCGCCGCGGCGGGCGGCGTCGTCGACGTCGACGGCATGCTCAACATCGGCGATTTCGCCGAGCGTACCGGCGTCGAGCTGCCCGACGGACCGTACGAGACGGCGGCCGGCTTCGTGGTCGCCCGGCTCGGGCGGCTGCCGTCGCTAGGCGACGTCGTCGAGTACGACGGCGTGTGCATCGAGGTGGTCGCGCTGGACGGACGGCGTGCCTCGCGGCTGCGCGTCCACCCGCGGCCGGAGCCGCCGGCGCCCGAGATCGTCCCGCCGGTGACGGGGTGACCCGTCACCAGTCGTGCACGGTGCCGTCGGCGAGGCGGTTGTAGGGCAGGTAAGCCTGGACGTAGGGGTACTTCCCAGCCTCGTCGACGTCGAGGGTGACGCCGAGGCCGGGCTGGTCGCCGGGGTGGAGGAAGCCGTCGGTCCAGGTGAAGGTCTGCTGGAAGACCTGGTCGGTCTTCGCGCCGTGCTTCATGTACTCCTGGA
>NZ_SMLB01000076.1 GCF_004349105.1 Jiangella aurantiaca | reverse complement strand
GTCGCGGGGGATGGTGGGCGGGTCGGCGGACGGGACGGAGCGGGCGAGATCGTCGGCGTGGACCGCGATCTCGATCACCCGGGTCAGCAGGTAGTCGCTCTGGCGGGCCGGCACCCGCCGCGTCGTCAGCACGACGTCGTCCAGCCCGCGCGCGTCGACGGTAGATGTCGCGGCCTGGAAGCGCTCGTCGACGGCGGCGAGGATGCGGTCCTTGTCGTGGCCGGCGTCGGCGGCGATCGCGACCGTGCGCTCGGACAGGTCGGCGGCCGCCGCGGCGTATGTCGTCAGGTACTCGCTGAGACTGTGCGGCGCCACCCCGCGCGGAGCCGCCGCCGTCGCCGTCACGGAGTCGGCCACCAGCGCGATGTGCGCCGCCAGGTCAGCGACGGTCCAGCCGGGCAGCACGCTCGGGCCGGTCCAGTGCTCCGGCGGCAACTCGGCCAGCCAGCCGCGCAGCGCCTCATGGCCGCTGCGGTACGCGCCCCACACCGCCGCCGGGTCGATCCGCTTCGCCACCCCGGCAGGCTACCGGGCCGGTCCGTCAGGGGACGTGCGGCAGTGGCCATTGCTCGCCGGTTCCGCTGTCGATCAGCGCGGCCCGGTCGGCAAGCGCGGCCAACGGCAGCACCTCGTACACAGTGGCGGCCAGCACGCCCAGCGCGTCGAGCGGAACGCGCGGCGCGACAGTGCAGTGCGGGACCCACGATCCCGGTGTGTAGCTGCGGTGCAGGTCGGCGCCGGCGGCCTGCAGCGCGGCGGCGATGCGTTCCTGACGCGCGGCGAGTCGGGCGCCGACAGCGGCGATGAGCCAGGACCGGCCGCGCGGGAAGGTCCCCATCCCGTCGAACCTCAGCTGCACCGGACCCCCGTCGGGCAGTGCCTCGACCGTGGCCCGGACCTCGTCGAGATCCCATCGGCGCAGCACCGCCAGCGAGACGTGCGGCACGTGCCGGCCATGCGTGTGCGAGCCCAGCGACGCGATGCCGCGTTCCTCGAGGCGGTTCCACAGCCGGCGGACGGCTGCCTCGGCCGGCGGGTCGAACAGCAGGCAGACCGCGAGCGCCATGCCCCCACGCTAGGGCGTCAGCGCAATCCCCAGTTCCACGACGGCCGCTCGAACCGGCCCTGTCCCTCGATCCGCGTCTCACCAACGTCCTTGACCAGCTCGACCCGGGCCGCCGCAGCGCCGATGTGGTCGATCAGTGCGCGCGAGTGCGTGACGACGACGATCTGGGTGCTCTCGTGCGCCTTGACGACCAGCTCGGCCAAGGCGGGCACCAGTTGCGGATGCAGGCTGGTCTCGGGCTCGTTCAGCACCATCAGCGCGGGTGGTCGCGGTGTGAGCAGCGCCGCGGCCCAGAGCAGGAACCGCAGCGTGCCGTCGGAGAGCTCCGCCCCGGATAGCGGACGGAGCAGGCCGTGCTGCCGGAAGGAGAGGTCGAGCCGGCCGCCGACCTGGGTGATCTCGAGCCGCGACCCCGGGAAGGCACGGGCGACCGCCTCGTCGAGCGCCTCGACCGCCCCGACCTCGCGGATCGTCTGCAGCGCGGCGGCCAGGTCGGCGCCGTCGTCGGCCAGGACCGTGGTGCGGGTGCCCAGCCGCGGCTGCCGGGCCGGTGCGCCGGCATCGGTGCGGAAGTGGTCGTAGAAGCGCCAGCTCCGCACCTGCTCGCGGACGGTGAGCAGCTCGGGCGCGCGGACGGGATCGGTGACCTCGCTCAGCATGCTCTCGAAGGTGCGCAGGCCCTGGGCCAGGTGGTCCCACTCGCCGCTGCCCGAGCGCACGCGCACCAGCTCGTTGCGGCGGTCGGCCAGCCAGGTGCCCGGCCGCAGCACCGGGCCGCTCCAGATGGCCTCGCGCTTGATCTCCGGGTCGAGCTGGAAGAACGACGGGTTCGTCTTGCTGATGGGCCGGGGCAGCCCGAGATCGATGAGGTAGCCGAAGTCGTCGCCGGCGAAGCCCATGCGGACGTTGACCGGCTCGGTCCGCCGCGTGCCCTCGACCCGGTGCTCCCCCGACCGCATCTCGCGGCTGATCTTCTCCGGGCCGGCCCAGGTGACCGACGGCATGCCACCCTCGCGGGCGAGGGAGGCGATGACGTCGCCGCGTGCGCAGTCGGCGAGCAGCCGCAGCGCGCGGTACAAGCTCGACTTGCCGGTGCCGTTCGCGCCGGTGACGATGTCGAGGCCGGTCAGCGGCAGGACGACGTCGCGCAGCGACCGGTAGTTCGCGATGGCGACCGTCCGCAGCATGGCCTCATCATCGCGCCCGGCACCGACAGCCGGCCGCTACGCCTCCACGCCCCAGGGGTTGAACAGCTCCACACCCATCGGAGCGAAGTCTGCGAGGTTCCTGGTTGCCAGTGTGAGTTCGTAGCAGAGTGCCGTCGCGCCGATCTGCGTGTCGATGGGGTCCACCGGCCGGCCGTTCGCCTGGCATGCGGCCAGTGTGCGGCCCCAAAGGTCCGCGACGGCAGCGTCGACGGCGAGGATCCGGCCTTCGAACCGAGGGACCAGACTCTCGACCAGCCACACCTCGAGGTTGCGACGGCGCCGCCCCAACGGCAGCTTCTCGATGCCTTTGCGCACCTCGCCGACGGTGACGGCGCTGATGAACGTGCTCTCTTCGGGCACCTCGTCGAGCCAGTCGATGACGTTGTGGTCGGGGAACCTGCGGAAGCCCTCGGAGATGACGTTGGTGTCGAGCAGGAAGGTCACAGATCGACCTCGCGGACCCGGCCGCCCTTTTCCCGCTCGAGGATGAGGTCTTCGTTACCGACCGGTGCAGTCGCGAGAAACTCCGCGAGCGTTCCTCGGCGGCGCTTGCGGCGCTCCCACTCGTCGACGGATACGACGACGGCGACCGGGTGGCCGCGGCGGCTGATGGTCTGTGGGCCGTCTCGCCCCACGGTGTCGAGCAGCTCGCTGAGCCGCGCCTTCGCCTCGGCGACGCTCCAGGTATCGAGCGCGGTCATGGTCACCACCTCCTGCTGACCATACTAGTCATCATGGTCACCCAGTGCCACCCGCCGGTACCCGTAGGGCGTCGAGCAGGGATCGGAGCGCGGCGACGGTGTTGTCGAGGTCGCGCGGGTCGTCGGAGCGGGCCAGCCAGAGGGCGGCCTCGTTCATCGCGCCGGACAGCAGGTGGGTGAGCGGCTCGACCGGCTGCCGCGCCAGGACGCCGTCATCGATGACGGTCTGCAGGGCCTCCCGTAGGTGCCGCCCGGAGGAGGCATCGTCGAGGGCGCGCCACTCGTCCCAGCCCAGCACTGCCGGGCCGTCGATCAGCATGATGCGCTGGACCTCGGGGTCGGCACTGGCGCGCAGGAATGCCTCGCAGCCGGCGGTCAGCTGCCGCCAGGAGTCCGGCTCGGCCTCCGCCGCGGCGACGACTCGCGCGGCGACCTGCTCCTGGACCTGCTCGACCACGGCGCGGAACAGTGCGGCCTTGTTGGTGAAGTGGTGGTAGAGCGCGCCCTTGGTGAGCCCGAGCGCGTCGACGATGCCGGCCAGGCTCACCGCGCCGTACCCGTCGCGGGCGAACTGCCGGCGCGCCTCGGTGAGCAGGGCGTGGACGGTTGCCTGCCGCCGCTCGAGCTTGGTGGGGGACACCGCACCTCCAGTTGACATACCGAGGGTATGCATCCTACCGTCTTCCACATACCGACGGTAGGTATTTGAGGAGAAACCCATGGCGATCAACGGCTTCTACCCAGTCATCTGCAGCACCGACGTCGCCGCCGCGCGGGACTTCTACGTCAGACACTTCGGCTTCGCGCCCACGTTCGAGGCCGACTGGTACGTCAGCCTGCGTCATCCGGACGCCCCGCAGGTCGAACTGGCCGTCGTCGACCACCGTCACCCGACCGTCCCGGAGCGGTTCCGGCAGCCGGCCCGTGGGCTGCTGCTCAACCTCGAGGTGCCGGACGTCGACGAGTGGTACGCGCGCCTGGTCGACGGCGCTCACCTGCCGGTCGCGCTGGACCTGCGCGACGAGGCCTTCGGCCAGCGTCACTTCATCGTCGAGGCGCCCGGCGGCGTGCTGGTCGACGTCATCACGCCGATCGAGCCGACGGACGAATACGCAGCGCAGTATGCATCTTGACAGTATGGTCGGGATTCGCCGACCATACTGGAATGGCCGACCAGTCCGCCACTCCCGACTATGAGCTCGCCGATGAGCTCGAGCTCACCGACCCCGCCCAGTACCGGGCGCTGTTCGACGACACCCGTCTGAAGATCGTCCACCTGCTGCTGGAGCGCGCCGCCACGACGTCGGAGCTCGCCGTCGCGCTCGACAAGCCGAAGGGAACGGTCGGTCACCACCTCAAGGTCCTCGAGTACGCGGGATTGGTGCACGTCGTCCGCACCAAGCAGGTGCGCGCCATCGAGGCCCGCTACTACGGCCGCACGGCGCGGGTGTTCCTGTACCACGACTGGGACCGCAGCTTCTTCGACGGCATCGGGCTGGAGCCCAAGGGCCTGCTCGGGGAGATCACGGCCGAGATCGCGCAGATTCCGGAGGAGCACCAGGACCTGCCCATGCTGACGAACTCGCGGTACGCCCGCATCCCGGCCGAGCGGGCCGAGGAGTGGCGGCAGCGCCTGATCGAGCTGCTCGACGAGTTCGTCCGCCAGCCGCGGGCGGGCGAGGTGACCTACGGCCTGCTGGTGGGCATCTTCCCGACCGGACGCGGCCATCTGCCGGATCCCGGCGACGACACGAAGGGTGGGGCCGCATGACCACGACCGCCGCGCCGGGGTCGACCCACCTGGGCCGCAACTACTGGAAGCTGTGGAGCGCGTCGGTCGTCTCGAACTTCGGCGACGGCCTGTCGGCGGTGGCGATCCCGTGGCTGGCCACGGCCGTCACCCGCGACCCGATGCAGATCGCGCTCGTCACGCTGGCCACCCGGCTGCCGTGGCTGCTGTTCTCCCTGCCGGCCGGGGTCATCACCGACCGCCTCGACCGCCGCAAGTTGGTCGCCGCGATGGACGTGCTGCGGTTCGCCGTCATGGGCACGTTCGCGTTCGTAGTGCTGGCGTGGCAGTCCGACCTGCCGACGCCGGACCAGATCGCCGGCGGCACCGCCGACCTGCCCGAGAACGGCACCGTCCTGTTGGTCCTGCTCTACCTGATGGCGTTCCTGCTGGGGACCGCCGAGGTGCTGCGCGACAACACCGCGCAGACGCTGCTGCCGTCGATCGTCGCCAAGGACCGGCTGGAGAAGGCGAACGGCCGCATGTGGGGCGCGGAGGTCGTCGTCAACAACTTCGTCGGCCCGCCCCTGGCCGGCCTGCTGCTCGGACTGGCGTTCGCCCTGCCGTTCTTCATCAACGCCGGCACGTTCGCCGTCGCGGCCGGGCTGGTGTTCATGTTGGCCGGGCAGTTCGCGCCGAAGGGCAAGGTCACCAGCGGCCGCATCGACTGGAAGACCGAGATCGCCGAGGGCGTGCGCTGGCTGTGGAACCACGACCTGCTGCGCTCGCTGGCGTTCCTGCTCGGCGCGGCGAACGGCCTGAACGCGGCCGCAATGGCGATCTACGTGCTGCTCGCGCAGGAGATCCTCGACCTGAACGCGACGCAGTTCGGCATCCTGCTGTCCGGGACGGCGGTCGGTGCGGTGATCGGGTCGTTGGTCGCCCACAAGGTCAGCGCGCGGATCGGCCCCGGCACGTCACTGTTCGTGTCGCTGATCGTGCTCGGCGGTAGCCTGGGCGGGATCGGCCTGGTGTCGTCGCCGTTCATCGTCTACGCGGTGCTGGTGATCGAGGGCTTCTTCATCGTGCTGTGGAACGTCATCACGGTGTCGATGCGGCAGAGCATCATCCCCGACCACCTGCTCGGCCGCGTCAACTCCGTCTACCGGTTCTTCGGCTGGGGCGCGATCTCGCTCGGCACGCTGCTCGGCGGCGTTCTGGTGACCGTCGGCGACACGTGGCTGAGCCGCGAGTGGTCGCTGCGGCTGCCGTTCCTGGTCGCCGCGGCCGTGCACGTGCTGATGGTCGTCTACGCGCTGCCGCGGCTGACCAACGGCCGCATCGCCGAGGCGAAGGCTCAGGCCTCGAAGGCCGAAGACAGCGTCGACTCGTGAGCCGTGCGCAGCTGGTCGAGCGGCACCGCGAACAGCCCCTGTACGTCGAGCACGCCGCCGTCGTCGACCACGCCGATGCGCTGGTGCGCGAACCGCCGTGCCGAGCACATGTCGGTGAACCGCACCTCCTCCGAGCGCGGCACCGCCACGATCGCCCGCGCCTGCGACTCGGAGAACAGGAACACGAACGGGTCGAGGCCGTCGGGCACCCACACCCGCGCGCCCACGCCGTAGCGCAGCACCGACTCCGTCAGAGCGATCGCCAGCCCGCCGTCGGAGAGGTCGTGCGCGGCGTCGATCAGCCCGTCGCGTGAGGCGTTGACGAGGATATCGGCCAGTTCGCGCTCCGCGGCGAGGTCGACCGACGGCGGCAGCCCGCCCAGGTGCCCGTGCTCGGCCCACGCCCACTCCGAGCCGCCGAACTCGTCGCGCGTCTCGCCCAGCAGGTAGATGACCTGCCCCGACGTGCGGAACCCCTGCGGCGTGCGCCGGGCGACGTCGTCCAGCACGCCGAGCACCCCGACGATCGCCGTCGGCAGGATCGCGGTGCCGCCGGTCTGGTTGTACAGCGACACGTTGCCGCCGGTGACCGGCGTGCCGAGCGCCTGGCAGCCGTCGGCGAGGCCGCGGATCGCCTCGGCGAACTGCCACATGACGGCGGGGTCCTCGGGCGAGCCGAAGTTGAGGCCGTCGGTGACGGCGAGCGGCCGGGCGCCGGTGGTGGCGACGTTGCGGTAGGCCTCGGCCAGCGCCAGCTGCGCGCCGGTGTACGGGTCGAGCTTGGCGTAGCGGCCGTTGCCGTCGGTGGCGATCGCCACGCCGAGACCCGTCGACTCGTCGATGCGCAGCACGCCGGCGTCCTCGGGCTGCGCGAGCACCGTGTTGCCGAGCACGTATCGGTCGTACTGGTCGGTGATCCACGCCTTCGACGCGAGGTTCGGCGACGCCAGCAGCCGCAGCAGGGTGTCGCGCAGCTCCTCGCCGCCCGAAGGCCGGGGCAGCGAGTCCGGCCCGGCCGCCTGCAGCTCGTCCTGCCACGCCGGCCGCTCGAACGGCCGCTCGTACACCGGGCCGTCGTGGGCGACGGTGCGCGGGTCGACGTCGACGATGGTCTCGCCGTGCCAGTCGATGATCAGCCGGCCGGTGTCGGTGACCTCACCGATGACCGCGGTCTCGACGTCCCACCTGGCGGTGATGGCGAGGAACGCGTCGAGGTTCTCGGGCGTGACGATGCCCATCATACGTTCCTGCGACTCCGACATCATGATCTCGCCGGGCGTCAGGCTGGGGTCGCGCAGCAGCACCTTCTCGAGCTGCACGTACATGCCGCCGTCGCCGTTGCTGGCCAGCTCGGACGTCGCGCAGGAGATGCCGGCCGCGCCGAGGTCCTGGATCGCCTCGACGACCTGTGCCTCGAACAGCTCGAGGCAGCACTCGATCAGCACCTTCTCCATGAACGGGTCGCCGACCTGCACGGCCGGCCGCTTGCTCGGCTTCGAGTCATCGAACGACTCCGAGGCGAGGATCGACGCGCCGCCGATGCCGTCGCCGCCGGTGCGGGCGCCGAACAGCACGACCTTGTTGCCGACGCCGGTGGCGTTGGCCAGGTGGATGTCCTCGTGCTTCATGACGCCGACGCACAGCGCGTTGACCAGCGGGTTCGCGGCATAGGACGGGTCGAAGACGACCTCGCCGCCGATGTTGGGCAGGCCCAGGCAGTTGCCGTAGCCGCCGACCCCGGCCACGACGCCCGGCAGCACCCGGTGGGTGTCGTCGGCCTCGAGCGGGCCGAACCGCAGCGAGTCCATGACGGCGACCGGCCGCGCACCCATGGCCAGGATGTCGCGGACGATGCCGCCGACGCCCGTCGCCGCGCCCTGGTACGGCTCGACGTAGGACGGGTGGTTGTGCGACTCGATCTTGAAGGTGACGGCGTAGCCGTGGCCGATGTCGACGACGCCGGCGTTCTGACCCATGCCGACCAGGAGTGCGTCGGACGCCGGGGCCTTCTCTCCGAACTGGCGCAGATGCACCTTGGAGCTCTTGTACGAGCAGTGCTCGGACCACATGACGCTGTACATGGCCAGCTCGGCGTTGGTGGGCCGGCGGCCGAGGATGTCGCGGATGCGCTGGTACTCGTCCTCTTTGAGGCCCAGCTCGTCCCAGGGCTGCGGCTGGTCGGGCGTCTTCGCGGCCAGCTCGACGGTGTCGATGGTCACGCTCGGACCAGTCCTTCCAGCACGGAGGTGAAGAAGCCCAGCCCGTCGGTGCTGGGCCCGGTGAGCGACTCGACCGCGTGCTCGGGGTGCGGCATCAGCCCGACGACGTTGCCGCGGGCGTTCGTGATACCGGCGATGTCGCGGTAGGAGCCGTTGGGGTTGTCGCCGAGGTACCGGACGACGACCCGCCCCTCACCCTCGAGCTCGTCGAGCGTGCGCTGGTCGGCGACGTAGCCGCCCTCGCCGTTCTTCAGCGGGATGACGATCTCCTGGGCGGCCGCGTAGCCAGAGGTCCACGCCGTCGTCGTGCTCTCGACCCGCAGCGGCTGGTCGCGGCAGACGAACTTGCGGTGGTCGTTGCGGATCAGCGCGCCGGGCAGGAGATGCGACTCGCACAGCACCTGGAAGCCGTTGCAGATGCCGAGCACCGGCAGCCCGCCGCGTGCGGCGTCGATCAGCGGCTCCATGACCGGCGCGAACCGGGCGATCGCGCCGCAGCGCAGGTAGTCGCCGTAGGAGAAGCCGCCCGGCAGCACCACGGCGTCGACGCCGTGCAGGTCGGCGTCGCCGTGCCAGAGCGCGACCGCCTCGCCGCCGGCGACCCGGACGGCCCGGGCGGCGTCGCGGTCGTCCAGGGAGCCGGGGAACGTGACGACGCCGATGCGCATCAGACGCCGGCCTCCACGTGGACGGTGAAGTCCTCGATGACGGGGTTGGCGAGCAGCGTCGCCGCGGCGCGCTCGATCTCGGCCACCGCCTCGGGCGTCGCCTCGCCGTCGAGTTCGATCTCGAACCGCTTGCCCTGCCGGACCGAGGCAACGCCCTCGAAGCCGAGCCGGCCGAACGCACCCTGCACGGCTTTGCCCTGCGGGTCGAGAATCTCGGGTTTGAGCATGACGTCGACAACGACGCGGGCCACGGGCACGCTCCTCGCGCGGCAGAAGAACCGGGGGACGTGCCCCAGGATACCCAGTCGCCCGGCGGACCGGGGCAGGAGCGGGCCTGCCACGGCTCGGCGGCGGCTCGGTCTGCGCCCTGCCCGGACCGAACCGCCGCCCGCCGCACCCAACCCATCACCGGCCGCGGACGCCGGCCGCGCCACCCCACCGCCGACCGCGAGGTGTCAGACGGCGGCGCGTCCCACGAGGGAATGGGGATCAGTCCGGGACGACCAGCCGGAAGCCGACGCCGCGCACCGAGACGACGCGCAACTCGTCGACCACGAGCGCCAGCCGCCGGCGCAGCCGTTTCACCGCCGACACGACGGGGTCGGCGTCGCCCAGGTAGCGGGTCTTCCAGATCCGCGCCATCAGCTCCTCGAACGTCCAGACCCGCCCGGCCTCCGTCGCCAGCGTCGCCAGCAGGTCGAACTCGCGGGCGCTCAACGCGATGTCGACCTCGCCCCAGGTGACCTGCCGCGACACCAGGTCGACGCGCAGACACCCGCGCTTGATGACGCGGGTCTCGAGGTCCTCGACGCCGGCCGGGCTGTCGGGCACGCCGAGATCACCCACCAGCAGCCTGCGTGCCGCCTCGGTGTCCGGCGCGATCATGACGATGGCCCGCCGGTCGATCGCCAGGGCGATCGCGGTCGAGTCCTCCGGCGTCGTGCCGACACAGATGACGAATGGCGTGATCGTTTCAATGTATGGCGCTGCGGACACCATGCATCAACTCCCTGAACCGCCCCACCGATTGCTTGGCAGCATGACAGGTTTCGCAACGGTTTGGTATGTCCCACGGAATATTTCCGGTTAAATCCGGGGCATCCGGGAGTCAATCCATCTGACATCGCCCCTCAACGGCCTCTGTCTTGCCCCTGAACCGACCTTGTCGCCGGTAGCCGGACGTAGCCAGGATGGCGCTACCGCATTTCGGACAAGTGTGACACGGCGCCCCGTCACCCCTTCGCTGTGTCGCGCGCCCCCACAGGAGGTCCCCGTGCAGCTACCAGCCCACCGAGGTCGGCGATATCTCGCTGCCGTACTCTCGGTCTTCGCCTTGGTGTCGGCCGTTCTGGCCGCCACTCCGGCGCAGGCCGGATTCGGCCGTCCGGCCCAGCCCGCGTCGAAGATCGAGCCGGGTGTGTTCGACCCCGACGCCGTCAAGGACAGCGCGGACTTCTGGGTCCGGTTCACCTCGTCCGCGCGGACGATGTCCGCCAGCGCCATCGAGGACTGGACCGAACGTGGTCAGTTCGTGGTCGACCAGCTGAAGGCGACGGCCGACCAGTCGCAGGCCGCCGTCCGCAAGCTCCTGGACGAGCGGGGCGTCGGCTACCAGGCCCACTGGATCACCAACGCGATCCTGGTCGAGGACGGCACCCGCGCCCTGGCCGAGCAGATCGCCGCGCTCGACGGCGTCGAGCAGATCCGCGCGCCGCGAACGTACGAGCTGCCGGAGCCGGTCGACGCGAAGCCGTCCAGCGGCATGGGCACGGCCGTGGTCGAGTGGGGCATCGCGAACATCAACGCCGACGACGTCTGGTCACAGTTCGGCGTCCGAGGCGAGGGCATCGTCGTCGCCAACATCGACAGCGGCGTCGACTACGACCATCCGGCGCTCGTCGAGCAGTACCGCGGCAACGACGGCGGCAGCTTCGACCACAACTACAACTGGTTCGACGCCACCGGCAGCAGCGACACCCCGTTCGATGGGGCGGGCAACTCCCACGGCACCCACACGATGGGCACCATGGTGGGCGACGACGGTGCCGGCAACCAGATCGGTGTCGCACCCGGCGCCACCTGGATCGCGGCCAACGGCTGCAACACCTGCTCCGACGCCGACCTCATCGAGTCGGGCGAGTGGATGCTCGCGCCGACCGACCTCAACGGCCAGAACCCGGACGTGTCCAGGCGGCCGCACATCGTCAACAACTCCTGGGGGTCGATCTTCCCGTCGAACGACCCGTTCATGGAGGACATCCTCATCGAGTGGGCGGACGCCGGCATCTTCGGCGTGTGGGCCAACGGCAACAGCGGCGACGCGTGCGAGACCAGCGGGTCGCCCGGCAGCCGAGCGATCAACTACTCCGTCGGGGCATACGACGTCAACAACGTCATCGCCGACTTCTCCGGCCGCGGTCCCGGCCAGGACGGCGAGATCAAGCCGAGCATCTCCGCACCCGGCGTGAACGTCCGTTCGTCGGTCAACGGCGGCGGCTACGGCTCGCTGTCCGGGACCTCGATGGCCACGCCGCACACCGCGGGCGCCATCGCGCTGCTGTGGTCGGCCGCGCCGGCGCTGGTCGGCGACGTCGAGGGCACCCGTGCGCTGCTCGACGAGACGGCGATCAACGTCGAGGACCTCACCTGCGGCGGCACCGCGGACGACAACAACGTCTGGGGTGAGGGCCGGCTCGACGCGCTCGCGCTGCTCGAGGCGGCACCGACCGGCGAGACCGGCACGCTGGCCGGCACCGTCACCGCGGCCGGCGTTCCGGTCGATGGCGCCACCGTCACCGTGGCCGGCCCGATCGAGCGGCAGACCACCACCGGCGAGGACGGCGCCTACTCGCTCGTGCTCACCGCGGGCGACTACGACGTGACGGTGTCCGCGTTCGGCTACCAGTCCGCGACAGCCACCGCCACGATCACCCCCGACGGCACGACGACGCTGGACGTCGCCCTCGAGCTGGCCGACAGCCACGCCGTCACGGGCACCGTCACCGACGCGCTGTCCGGCGACCCGATCGCCGGCGCCACCGTCACCATCGAGGACGCCCCCGTGGCGCCCGCGACGACCGGCGCCGACGGCCGCTACACGTTCGCCGCGGTCCCGGCCGGCTCGTACGCACTGACCGCCGAGGGCGGGCAGTGCACCGACCCGCTGACGCAGGCGCTGACGGTCGGCGGGCCGTCGACGTTGGACTTCGCGCTGCCGAAGCGGACCGACGGGTACGGGTACTTCTGCACCACCGGCCCGTCCGAGTACGTCGAGGGCACCGACCCGGTGGCCCTGACCGGGGACGAGACGACGGCGACGGTCGAGCTGCCGTTCTCGTTCCCGCTGTACGGCGAGAGCTACGACACCGCGTATTTGTCCTCCAACGGGCACGTGAACTTCCTGGCTCCCGTTACCAACTACTCGAACACCGCGTTGCCCAGCACGGCCGCGCCGAACGCGACGCTGGCGCCGTTCTGGGACGACCTGCACATCCACGCCGACGGCGGCGTCTACACCGGCACCGTCGACGGCGGGTTCGTCATCGAGTACCGCAACGTCGCGTTCTACGCTGTCGCGGACCTGCGGGTCGACTTCAGCGTGACGCTGCATGAGGACGGCAGCGTCACCTTCGCCTACCGGAACCTCGACCCGGCGCAGGCGCGGGAGCTCGGCAACGGCGCCACCGTCGGCATCGAGAACGCCACCGGCACCGACGCCCTCCAGTACTCGTTCAACGAAGCGGCGCTGTCCGACGACACGGCGATCACGTTCGCGCTGCCGCCGAACGGCTACGTCACGGGCACCGTCACCGACGCCAACGACGACCTGCCAGTCGAGGGTGCCACCGTGGCGGCGGTCGCCGCCGACGGCACCGTCGTCCGCACGGCCACGACCGACGCCGGCGGCGCCTACCGGATGCAGCTGTTCTTCGGTTCGTACGCGGTCCAGGCGAGCAGCGACGGCTACGTCACCGGCAGCGAGGACGTCATCATCAACCAGGACGGCGAGGTGAACACCATCGACTTCACGCTGCCCACGGGCATCGCCGTCGTCGAGTCCGAGGACCTGTCCTGGACGCTCACCGAGGGCCAGACCCGCTCCGGCGAGGTGACCATCACCAACACCGGATCGGCGGACGTGACCTGGGAGGCCACCGAGGTCAACCGGGGCTCCGGGCGGCAGACGGCGCTGACGCCGGCGCTCATGGGCAGCTCGAAGGTGGACGCGAACGCCCGTACGGCGCTCGGCACGTACTCCGCGGAGCAGCTGACCGAGCTGGCGTCGCGGGACATGGCGCCGGCCGCGCCGGGCGACGTCCTGACGCAGTGGGAGACCGCGGGCGTCTCGGTCGCCTGGGGCGTCGGCTACGACGGCGGCGTCTGGGTGTCCGACCCGGACTCCGTCACCAACCACCAGTTCTCCACCGACGGCGAACCGGGCGCGGTGTTCCCGGGCAACTGGGGTGGCGTCTGGAACGGCGACATGGCGCTGGACGCCAGCACGGGCGCGATGTGCCAGGTCAACGTCGGCGGCGACAACGCGATCCACTGCTTCGACACCGCCGACGGCACGGAGCAGTACGTGATCTCGGGCTCGCCGTGGACCGGCATCTCGCAGCGCGGCCTCGCCTACAACCCCGTCGACGACGTCTTCTACATCGGCGGCTGGAACGAGGGCATCATCTACACCGTCGCGGGCCAGTCCCACGACGACCCGGGTGCCACCCTCGCCCAGTGCCAGCCCGAGGACGCGTCCGTCGCCGGGCTGGCCTACAACCCCACGGCCGACGTGCTGTGGATGGTCAACAGCTCGCTGACCACGTTCATCTACCAGCTCGACCCGTCGACGTGCGCCACGATCTCCACGATCGAGTTCCCCGAGCAGGGCGAGGGCCCGGGCGCCGGCCTGGAGATGAGCGACAGCGGTGAGCTGTGGGCGACCAGCCAGCTCACGAACACGGCGTACCTCATCGACAGCGGCGTCCCGAACGCCAGCGACGTGCCGTGGCTCTCGGAGAGCCCGGCGTCCGGCACGCTGGCGCCGGGTGAGTCGGCGACGGTGACGGTCATGGCCGACAGCACCGGCCTCGAGCCCGGCCTCCACGAGGCGACGCTGTCGATCGTCACCAACGCCGGGCGCGTGCCGACACACCAGATCCCGGTGTCGCTGCTGGTGCCCGCGTACCAGGTCGGCGTCAACGCCGGCGGCGCGGCCTACACCGACGGCGACCAGGACGTCTGGCAGGCGGACAAGAAGTACACCGCCGGGTCGTGGGGCTGGGTCGGCCAGCGGGTCGAGGTCAGCAGCACCACCCGGGCGATCGGCGGGACCGAGGACGACCGGCTCTACCAGGACCGGCGGTCGGGCATCTTCAGCTACCGGTTCGACAGCGTTCCGGCCGGCACCTACGAGGTGGAGCTCGGGTTCGCGGAGTTCCAGGCCAACATGCTGCCTGGGCGCCGGGTGTTCGACGTCAGCGTCAACGGCGACTACGTCCTGGTCAACCACGACGTCGCCGCCGAGGTCCGCGGTCTCTGGGCCGACCAGCACACGTTCGTGGTCGAGCACCAGGGCGGGCGGCTGACCGTTCAGTTCCACGACCGCTTCGGCTACCAGCTGCCGATCGTCAACGCTTTGCGCGTGACCGACCGGCCCGACCTGTAGGAGGAGGTTCTTCGTCCCCGGGGGCGGTGCCGGTCGCGGCGCGGCCCTCGGGGGCGTTCCTGGTCCGCGACGCAAAGACGACACCCAGAACGGAGAACGCTCCGGCGATCAGTGGCCAGAGATCCCTCAGGATCTGGCCGACGATCTCGGTGTGCTGACGCAGCTGTCGAAGCCTGGCCAACGTGGTGCGTTCATCCCTGTCACTGCGACTCACAGGTGTCCTCTCTCGAGGGGCCACGCGGTGAGCCGCTCCAACAGCCCGCCCCGTAGCCCGTCAACGGCGGTAGGCTTGTTGCGGCCGGCGGAGGTGCTCCAACACCGTTGATACCGGCCTGACCCCGGCGCGCCTCTCGTTCACTGCGACTCCGCGCCGGGGTCTCTGCTGCTACAGAATCGGCGATGGGGTGTAGGCGGCCGCCACGGGATGAGCTGCCGCGATCTCGTCGACGCGGGCCACGATGGCGCCGACCTGGGCCCGCGCCGCGCCGGTGAACTCCAGCGGCGACCGGACCAGCGAGTCCAGATGCGCGCGGTCGAGCCCCAGCCGCTCGTCCCCCGCCAGCCGCTCGAACAGGTCGTTGCGCTCGGCGCCCTGTTCCCGCATGGACAGCGCGACGGCGACGGCGTGCTCCTTGATGGCCTCGTGCGCCGTCTCGCGCCCGACCCCGGCCTTGACCGCGGCCATGAGCACCGACGTCGTGGCGAGGAAGGGGAGGTAGCGGTCGAGCTCGCGCGAGATGACCGCGGGATAGGCGCCGAACTCGTCGAGAACGGTGAGGAACGTCTCGAACAGGCCGTCGAGCGCGAAGAACGCGTCGGGCAGCGCGACCCGGCGGACGACCGAGCAGAACACGTCGCCCTCGTTCCACTGCGCGCCGGCCAGCTCCGCAGCCATCGACGCGTAGCCGCGCAGCACGACGGCCAGGCCGTTGACCCGCTCGCAGGACCGGGTGTTCATCTTGTGCGGCATCGCGCTGGAGCCGACCTGGCCGGCCTTGAACCCCTCGGTGACCAACTCCTGCCCGGCCATCAGCCGTATCGTGGTGGCCAGCGACGACGGACCGGCGGCCACCTGGACCAGCGCGGACACGACGTCGTGGTCGAGCGAGCGCGGGTAGACCTGGCCGACGCTGGTGAGCACCCGCTCGATGCCCAGGTGCGCGGCGATCCGCTGCTCCAGCGAGGCGAGCCGCTCGGCGTCCCCGCCGAGCAGGTCGAGCATGTCCTGCGCGGTACCGACGGGACCCTTGATGCCACGCAGCGGATACCGCGCGATCAGCTCCTCGACCCGGTCGAACGCCACCAGCACCTCATCAGCCGCCGACGCGAACCGCTTGCCGAGCGTCGTCGCCTGGGCCGGGACATTGTGGCTGCGCCCGGCCATGACGGTCTCTGCGTGCTCGGCGGCGCGCGCGGCCAGCCGGACGAGCACGGCGACCACGCGGTCGCGGACGTGCTCCAGCGACATCCGGATCTGCAGCTGCTCGACGTTCTCGGTGAGGTCGCGGCTGGTCATGCCCTTGTGGACGTGCTCGTGGCCGGCCAGCGCGTTGAACTCTTCGATGCGCGCCTTGACGTCATGCCGGGTCACCCGCTCGCGGGTGGCGATGGAGTCGAGGTCGACGTTCTCGAGCACCGCCCGGTACGCCTCGACCACGCCGTCGGGGACGTCGACGCCGAGGTCGCGCTGGGCCTGCAGCACGGCCAGCCACAGCCGCCGCTCCAGGACGATCTTGTTCTGCTGCGACCACAGCCGGGTCAGCTCCGGCGAGGCGTAGCGGGCGGCGAGGACGTCGGGGATCGAGGGCTTGTCGGGCACGACGCCCATTCTCCCGCACGAAGGGGCCAGGTCGGCACCACCCGTTTGGGAATCAGGCATTCGGGCATCAATCGATCACCGAGCTCAACGCCGCCGGCACCGTCGGCGGCCTGGGAGTGAAGGGAAGAGAGGCAGATGGAATTCCTGCTTTGGATCCTGGCCGTCATCCTGGTGATCGCGGGCATCGTCTCACTGGTACGCGGGCAGATGCTGTGGGGCATCGTCCTCATCGTCGTCGGCCTGCTGGTCGGGCCTGGCGGCGTGAGCGTCTTCACCTGACACAGGCCTCACTATGACAAGGGCGGCGGCACCTCGGTGTGCCACCGCTCAGCCAGCGCCGTCGCCCACGGGCCGAGACCGGTCCGCGGGCGGCGGCTCGTCCGCGAGCGACGGCACCTCGGCGAGGAACGCCCGGAGCACCGTGCGGACCCGCTCCGGCGGCATGTCGTCGGGCACGAACATCGCCTGAGCGGCCAGCCCGTCGACGAAGACATGCAGGTACTCCGCCCAGGCAGCCACGCGCGGATCCAGGTTCTCCGCCGGCACCGGCTCGTTCGGGTAGCCCGAGAGCCGGTACACGATCTGCAGGTACATGTCGCGCTGCTCGGCCCACATGCGGGCCGACTCCTCCAGGTCGTTCTGCCGTGACCACTCCCCGATGGCCAGCCAGAGCTGATACTCCTCGCGCCGCTGGTCGTCCAGCGGGATCAGGTGCTCCAGAATGCGCGCCGCGAGCTCCGGCAGCGGCAGGACAAACTCGTGCTCCGCGATGTAGGCGCGGATTCGCGTCCCGACCCGCTCGGTGACCGTCCGGGCGGCGAACTCGCGCAGCTCACGCTGCGTGGCGAAGTAGTGCCGCACCGCGCCCGTCGACCAGCCGGCCTCGGCCGCCACCGTCCGTACCGACGCACCCGCGGCACCGTCGCGGACCACCACCCGCAGCACCGCGTCGACGATCTCGCGCCGACGCTGTTCGTGATCGACCACCTTCGGCATGGAGTCTTTCTATCACGGGTGTGCTAATTTATTCCGCACAGTCGTATTGGAACACCGTCCGTGACCCGGAAGGACGATCCATGAACCACCCCGAGCACCAGAACCCGCAGGCCGCGCCCGATCGCCGGGCGCCCTGGTGGGTGTACGTCGTCGCGATCGTGAGCGCCAACTACCTGCGGCAGGAGATGGTGCCGACTGGCGAGACCGCGCTCGACGTCGCGCTGTTCGCCGCGGTCGTCGTCGTGGTGATCGTCATCGTGACCGCCGTCTTCCGCGGCACCCGGCGCAGCTGACATGGGCCCCGACGTGGTCCTGCCGGTCTACGGCCTGGCGCTGCTCGACACCCTGAGCCCGGCCACCATCGGCATCTCGATCTACCTGCTGCTCACGGCCGCGTCGCGGACGCCGAGACTGCTGTTCAGCTACCTTGCGACGGTCGCGCTGTTCTACTTCTTCCTCGGCACCGCGCTGATGGCGGGACTCGGCGCCGTAGTCGACTCGCTCGGCGAAGCGGCGAACAGCCGGACCGCGTACCTGATCCAGGCCGGCATCGGCGCCACCCTGTTCGTCGGCGCCTTCTTCGTCCCGACCAAGAAGAAGGACGCCGGCGGCGACGGCAGCGGCGGGACCGG
>NZ_SMLB01000075.1 GCF_004349105.1 Jiangella aurantiaca | reverse complement strand
GGCCTGGAGGCGGCGGGGCTGGGGGCGACGGCGATGTGCGACGTGAGCGACGGCTTGCTGGGGGATCTGGGGCACGTGGCGGCGGCGAGCGGCGTGCTGATCAACGTCGACCCGTCGTTGCTGACGGTGGCCGGGCCGCTGCGTGAGGTCGCGTCCGCGCTGGGCGCCGATCCGCTCGCCTGGGTCCTCACCGGCGGTGACGACAACGCCCTGGCGGCGACGTTTCCGGCCGGGGTCGAGCTGCCGGAGCGGTGGACGGTGATCGGCTCGGTCGCGGAGGGGTCCGGCGTCACCGTCGGCGGGGCGGCGTACGACGCTCCCGCCGGCCACGACCACTTCGCCGGCTCCTGACCGCTGGCCGCTGACAGGCGCTAGTTGATCACGTGATCATTTCGGGCCGGAAGGGGCCCGACGCCCCGACAAAACCAAACGACCACGAAACGCCCCGGCCGGGAACGTCTCATGGTCGTTCAGGAAAGCGTCAGCGGCGGGCGACCTTGCCGGCCTTGAGGCACGAGGTGCAGACGTTCAGCCGCTTCGGGGTGCCCCCGACGACCGTCCGCACGGTCTGGATGTTCGGGTTCCAGCGACGCGGGGTCCGGCGGTGCGAGTGCGAGATCGAGTTGCCGAAGCCCGGGCCCTTGCCGCAGACATCGCAGGTGGCAGCCACGGAGACTCCTACTGAGACGGATGATGGAAGACAACAACAGCCGTGCTCACACCGGAACCCGGCGCGAACAACCGCCCCAGCGTACCGGGTCGGCGCCGCACATCCCAAACCGGCGCGGGATAGTCTCGCCGGGTGCCACCGGTTCCCGACGCTGAGATCGTGTTGCGCTGGTGCCGCGCCGGCTTGGACGCGCTCGCGGCGGCCAGGGAAGGAATCGACGCGCTGAACGTGTATCCGGTGCCCGACGGCGACACCGGAACCAATCTGTACCTCACCATGGAAGCGGCCGTACAGCAGGCCGAGGCCGCGCGACCGGAACTGAGCAGCGTCGCCGAGGCCATCGCCCGCGGCGCCCTCCTGGGCGCCCGCGGCAACTCCGGGATCATCGTCGCGCAGATGCTGCGCGGGGTGGCCGCCGTGCTCGGCCGGCCGGGGACGACCCTTGACGGGACGGCGCTGGCCGACGGCTTGGAGCGAGCGGCCGACGAGGCACACCGTGCGGTCGCCGACCCCGTAGAGGGCACCATCCTCAGCGTCGCCCGGGCCGCTGCCGATGCCGCCCAGCACAGAGCGACCCAGCCCGACCCCACCCTCCCGGCCGTCGCGCTCGCCGCGGCCGCCGCCGCGCACGAGGCGCTGGACCGGACGCCGGACCAGCTGGACGTCCTGCGCCGAGCGGGTGTCGTCGACGCCGGAGGGCGGGGGCTGACCGTGCTGCTGGACGCGTTCGACACCGTCCTGACCGGACGGCGGCCGCTGCCCAGGCCCCGCACCATCGGCACCCACACCGTCCCCGCACCGGCGCTGGCCGAGCCGCGGCCGCACCCAGAGCCGGCGCCCGCGTACGAGGTCATGTACCTGCTCGACGCCCCGCCGGACCGGGTCGACACCCTCAGACGCGCGCTCGCCGACCTCGGCGACTCGCTGGTGGTCAGCGGCGCGGGGGAGCAGTGGAACGTGCACGTGCACACCGACGACGCCGGCGCGGCCATCGAGGCGGGCATCGCCGCCGGCCGGCCACACCGCATCAGCGTCACGTACCTGCCCGTCCGGCATCGGGCGCCGGACGAGGCACACCAGCGGGTCATCGTGGCGTTCGCGGCCGGCGACGGGCTGGCCGAGCTGTTCGCCGAAGCCGGCGCCGTCGTCGTCGCCACGGTGACCGGGCACCGGCCGTCCACGGGCGAGATGCTGGCCGCCGTCGACCGCGGCGACGCCACCCGCACGAGCGACGTCGTCATGCTGCCGAACGAGCGCGATGCGGTTCCCGTCGCCGAGGCCGCGGCGGCCGAACTGCGCACCCACGGCAGACGCGCCGCCGTCATCCCCACCGTCGCCCAGGTGCAGGGCCTGGCCGCGCTCGCCGTCCACGAGCCGAACCGCGCGTTCGACGCCGACGTCGTCGCGATGACGGCCGCCGCCGGCCAGACCCGGCACGGCGCCGTCACCATCGCTGCGAAGGAGGCGGTCACCATGGCCGGCGTCTGCAGACCGGGCGACGTGCTCGGGGTGGTCGACGGCGACTTCGCGGTCATCGGCGCGGACCTGCTGGAGGTCGCCACCGAAGTGGTCGCCCGTATGCTCGCCGCAGGGGGCGAGCTGGTCACCGTCGTCACCGGCGACGGTGCCGGCCCGGACCTCGCCGACGGTGTCGCCCGCGCGGTCCGCCGCGGGCACCCCGAGGCCGACACCGTCGTCTATCGGGGTGGACAGCCCCGCTACCCGCTACTGCTCGGAGTCGAGTGATGGTCGGATTCGACACGAAGCTGGCCGCCGTGGTCGGCGACAAGACCGCCAAGGCACTGGCGAACACGCTGGACCTCCACACCGTCGGCGACCTCATGCGCCACTACCCGCGGCGGTACGTGCAACGCGGTGAGCTGACGGAGCTCAGCTCGCTGCGCGAGGACGAGCTGGTCACCGTCGTCGCGATGGTGAAGAGCGTGTCGAAGCGGAGCATGAAGAACCGTCGCGGCTCGATCCTGGAGGCGGTCGTCACCGACGGCACCGGTGAGCTGACGCTCACGTTCTTCAACCAGGCGTGGCGCGAGCGCGACCTGCGGCCCGAGCGCATCGGCCTGTTCGCCGGCAAGGTCGGCACGTTCCGCCACCAGCGTCAGCTCGCGCACCCCGAGTACGAGATGTTCCCCGAGGACGCCGGCGACATCCGCGAGGCCGCGGAGAAGTACGCCGACGAGATCATCCCGGTCTACCCGGCCAGCGTGAAGGTGCCGTCCTGGCTGATCGCGAAGACGGTCGACGTCGTGCTCCAGCAGCTCGGCGACCCGCCGGACCCGTTGCCCTCCGACGTGCTGCGGAAGCGCCACCTGCCCGGTCTGGCCGAGGCGCTGCACGCCGTGCACCGGCCGAGGGCCATCGAGAAGGCGTGGGCGGCGCAGCGGCGGCTGCGGTTCGAGGAGGCGTTCGTCCTGCAGACAGAGCTGGCCCGGCGGCGCCTGTCCACCGCCGCGCTGCCGGCGAAGCCGCGCCGGGCCACATCGGGCGGGCTGGTCGACGCGCTGGACGAGCGGCTGCCGTTCGAGTTGACGGAGGGCCAGCGGCAGGTCGGCGAGCGGCTCGCGGCCGAGCTCGACACTCCGCATCCGATGCACCGGCTGCTGCAGGGCGAGGTCGGCGCGGGCAAGACCGTCGTCGCGCTGCGGGCGATGCTCGCCGTCGTCGACGCCGGGGGACAGGCCGCGCTGCTGGCGCCCACCGAGGTGCTCGCTCAGCAGCACCACCGGTCGCTGACGGCGCTGCTCGGCCCGCTCGCCCAGGGCGGCATGCTCGGCGGCGCCGAGCAGGGCACCCGGGTCGCGCTGCTCACCGGCTCGATGTCGACGGCGCAGCGCAAGACCGCGCTCAACGAGATCGTGACCGGCGACGCCGGCATCGTCGTCGGTACGCACGCCCTGCTCGAGGAGAACGTGCAGTTCTTCGACCTCGGCCTGGTCGTGGTCGACGAGCAGCACAGGTTCGGCGTCGAGCAACGGGCCGCGCTGGCCGCCAAGAGCCGCGACGGCACCCGGCCGCACGTGCTGGTCATGACCGCGACACCGATCCCGCGGACGGTCGCGATGACGGTCTTCGGCGACCTGGAGATCTCCACCCTCTCCGACGTCCCACGCGGCCGCGCCGACGTCGCCACGCACGTCGTCCCGGTCGACGAGAAGCCGCACTTCCTCGACCGCGCCTGGCAGCGGGTGCGCGAGGAGGTCGAGGCCGGCCACCGGGTGTACGTCGTCTGCCCACGCATCGGCGACGACGGCGGAACCGGCGGCGAGGAGGAGCCGCCGTCCGCCGACGACGACAAGCGCCGCTCGGTCGCCGTGGTCGAGCTGGCCGAGTACCTGCGGTCCGGCCCGCTGGCCGGCGTCGGTCTCGAGGTGCTGCACGGCCGGCTGCCGTCGGAGACGAAAGACGCGGTCATGGCGGCGTTCGCGGCCGGCACCACACCGGTCGTCGTCGCGACCACCGTCATCGAGGTCGGCATCGACGTGCCCACGGCGTCGATGATGGTGATCATGGACGCCGACCGGTTCGGCGTCTCGCAGCTGCACCAGCTCCGCGGCCGTATCGGCCGGAGCTCGATCCCGGGCGTGTGCCTGCTGGTCACCGAGGCCCCGCCGGGCACGCCGGCGCGCGAGCGGCTGGACGCCGTCGCCGGCACCCGCGACGGGTTCCGGCTCTCCCAGGTCGACCTCGAGCAGCGGCGCGAGGGCGACGTACTCGGCGCGGCGCAATCCGGCCGCCGGTCCAGCCTCAAGTTGCTCAGGGTCATCCGCGACGTCGAGATCATCGAGCAGGCCCGCGAGGACGCCTCCGCGGTGGTCGAGGCCGACCCCGACCTCGCCGACCACCCGGCGCTGCTGGACGCCGTCCAGGCGGCGCTGGCCGAGCAGGAGGCCGACTACCTCGACAAGGCCTGAGGCCGCCCGGCGGGCACCGCCCCGACGTCCTCACCCACGCGTTGATCATGGAGAAATCGGGGTTCCCCACGCTTCGGAACCCCGATTTCTCCATGATCAACCGGTGGTGTGGGGTCGGGGCGCGTCTGGGCGTCATGATGGGGGCGTGTCTGTTGCTGCCTTGGCTCTGAGGTCCGTACCGCGTGGTCCGGACCGCCGATGACGCGGATCGTGGCCGGCGCGGCGGGCGGCCGGCGGCTGTCCGTCCCGCCCGGGAACCGCACCCGCCCGACGTCGGACCGCGTGCGCGAGGCGTTGTTCTCGTCGCTGGAATCGGCCTTCGGCGGCGGGCTCGGCGGGCTGCGCGTGCTCGACCTCTACGCGGGCAGCGGCGCGCTCGGTCTCGAGGCGCTGTCGCGCGGTGCGGAGCACTGCCTGCTCGTCGAGTCCGACCCCCGCGCGGCGGCCGTGATCAGGGCGAACGTCAAGGAGGTGGGGCTGCCGGGCGCGGTCGTCGCCGCGTCGCCGGTCGAGCGGGTGCTGGCCGCGCCGCCGGACGCGCCGTACGACCTCGTGCTGGCCGATCCGCCGTACGCGATGGTTGACGCCGAGCTGGGCGGGGTACTCGTCTCCCTGACGGCCGGCTGGCTCGCCCCAGACGCGCTGGTGGTCGTCGAGCGCGACCGCCGCAGCGCGCCGGTGACCTGGCCTGACGACATCACCGGCGGGCGGGAGCGGCGGTACGGGGAGACCGTGCTCTGGTACGGTCGCGCCCGGTGAAGTGACACAGGAGGAGACGTGCGCCGCTGTCTGTGCCCAGGTTCGTTCGACCCGGTCACGAACGGTCACCTCGACGTCATCGAACGGGCCGCGAGCCTGTTCGACGAGGTCGTCGTCGCCGTCGGGGTGAACGTGTCCAAGAAGGGGCTGTTCTCCCTCGACGAGCGCATCGACATGGTCGAGAAGGCGTGCGCCCATCTGCCGTCGGTCCGAGTCGAGAGCTTCGAGGGGCTCTTGGTCGATTTCGCCCGCGAGCGCGATATCCCGGCTGTCGTAAAGGGGCTGCGCGCGGTCACCGATTTCGACTATGAACTACAGATGGCGCAGATGAACCATCGCCTGACGGGATTGGAGACGTTGTTCGTGGCGACCAATCCCGACTACTCGTTCCTTTCGGCCTCTTTGGTGAAAGAGGTAGCGTCCTACGGGGGAGACGTCGCTGGACTGGTACCGGACGTGGTGCTCCAGCGGCTGCACGAGAGATTGGGACGCAGATGACCCACTCCGGCGCACATGGGGGGATGGTCATGGAAGTTCATGACAAGATCGCCGAGATCGTCGCACTCGTCGATTCGGCGCGGACGATGCCGATGTCGTCCACCGCGATGGTGAACAAACAGCAGTTGCTCGTTCTGCTCGACGAGGTCCGCGAGGGCCTGCCGGCGAACCTGCAGGCGGCCGAGGCCGTTCTCGGGCAGCGTGAGGCCCTGCTGATCGAGGCCCGCGGCAACGCCGAGCGCATCGTGGCCAACGCCATGGCGGAGCAGGCCCGCCTGGTGGCCGACCACACCGTCACCCAGGCCGCCCGCGTCGAGGCCGAGGAGATCCTGCAGCAGGCTCGTGAGCAGGCCGAGAACATCCGCAGCGACGCCGACGACTACGTCGACGCCAAGCTGGCCCGACTGGAGATCTCGGCGGCGCGCATCGTCGAGACCGTCCGCGACGGCCGCGAGCAGCTGCGCCACCCCACGGCCTACGAGGAGCTGTCGCAGCGCCGCAACGGCCACCCCGTCGTGGTGCCTGAGCTCGACGGCGCCCAGGACGCGGCCGCCGACTTCGGCGCCGGGTCCGACGGCAAGGCCGAGCGGTTCGGCCCGGACGGCGACGACTCGCCCGACGAGCCCCGTAGCGGCGGCCGTGAATCGCAGCCGGACAAGCTCAGCTCCGGTTTGGGCTAGGCGGCTGGCTTCTAGTACCATCGGTCGTCGGCCTCACGCCGAGGCCGAGATTGGCATGCCCGTACCAGCACGAGAGTTGACTACGCTGAGCACGCTCGATCCGCGCGCCCCGTTCGTACTCGCCACGCACGAGCTCGGACGTCGGCCAGGGTCGACCCAGCGGGTCTCTCGGACTGTTCCGGCGCCTGCCGATCTCGGACTGGGCGGAGTGGTCGGGGTGCCTGAAGGGGCGGGCGTCGAGCTGAGTTTGCGGCTCGAGTCGGTCATGGAGGGCGTGCTGGTGTCCGGCACCGTCCGGGCCCCGTACTCGGGCGAGTGCGTGCGCTGCCTGGAGCCCGTCGACGGCGAAGTCGTCGCCGAGGTCCAGGAACTGTACGTCTACCCGGAACGGGCAGACGACCCCGGCATCGAGGCCGACGACGAAGAGCTGCGCGTCGAGGACGACCTCATCGACCTCGAACAACCGGTCCGGGACGCGGTGGTGCTCGCACTGCCGCAGTCGCCGGTCTGCCGCGCCGACTGCCCGGGCCTGTGCCCGGACTGCGGCGCCCGGCTGGCCGACGATCCCGACCACGCGCACGAGACCACCGATCCACGGTGGGCGGCCCTGGCCGGGTTGCTCACCGACGACACGAACGAGACCGGCTCGCACAGGGCCGGCCCGACGGAGGGAAGCTAGCCAACTGCCGACCGCATAGGTCCCAGTCGGCGGCGAGCCTCACAAGGAAAGGACTACGGCCGTGGCCGTCCCGAAGCGGAAGATGTCGCGCAGCAACACCCGCCACCGCCGTGCGCAGTGGAAGGCGAAGCTGCCGCAGGTCCAGAAGCGCACCGTCAACGGGCGCACCACTTGGGTCGTCGCGCACCGCGCCACCGTGGTCGAGGACTCCCAGGGCACTCCGCTGTTCCTGGAGTACAACGGTCGCCAGGTCGGCGACGTCTGAGGGCTCGTGTAGGAGCTCCCTGGTGACGGCCGAGACCCCACCCCTGTCCGTGCTGGAGGGGCGTCTCGGCGTGCCCGTCGAGCCCGAGCTGCTGCAGCTGGCGCTGACCCACCGCTCGTACGCGTACGAGAACGGCGGGCTGCCCACCAACGAGCGGCTCGAGTTCCTCGGCGACGCCGTGCTCGGCCTGGTCGTCACCGACGCGCTGTACCGGATGCACCCTGACCTCTCCGAGGGGCAGCTGGCCAAGCTGCGGGCCGCCGTGGTCAACATGCGCGCGCTCGCCTCGGTCGCCCGCGAGCTCGAGCTGGGCCGGTTCGTCAGGCTCGGCCGCGGCGAGGAGACCACCGGCGGCCGCGACAAGTCCTCCATCCTCGCCGACACCGTCGAGGCGCTGATCGGCGCGGTCTACCTCGACCGCGGGCTGGTCGAGACGTCCGCGCTGGTGCACCGGCTGGTCGACGACCTCATCGAGGCGTCCGCGCTGCTCGGCGCCGGGCTGGACTGGAAGACATCGCTGCAGGAGCTGACGTCGCGGCATGCGCTCGGCGTCCCCGAGTACCGCATCGCCGAGGACGGCCCCGACCACGCGAAGACGTTCACGGCCGACGTCGTGGTCAGCGGCGAGGTGCGCGGCACCGGCACCGGCCGCAGCAAGAAGGAGGCCGAGGCGCGCGCCGCCGAACTTGCCTGGAAGGCGCTCAGCGCGGCGGCCGAGGCGGAGCGGGCCGCGGCAGAGCAGGCCGCGGCGGAGCAGGCCGCCGACTCCGGTGCCCGAACTACCTGAGGTCGAGGTCGTCCGCCGCGGCTTGGCCGCCCACGTCGTCGGCCGCGTCATCGCCCACGTCGACGTCGCGCACCACCGCGCCGTCCGCCGCCACGTCGCCGGTCCCGCCGACTTCGCCGGCTCCCTGGTCAAGGCCACCTTCACCGACGCCCGGCGGCGCGGCAAGTACCTCTGGCTGCCGCTGGACGACGGCATCCGCGCGGTCGTCGGCCACCTCGGCATGAGCGGCCAGCTGCTGGTCCAGCCGGCCGCTTCGCCCGACGAGACCCACCTGCGGGTCCGGTTCGTCTTCGCCGACGGCGACCCCCAGTTGCGCTTCGTCGACCAGCGAACATTCGGCGGGCTGGCCGTCGCGGGCATCGGCCCGGGCGGCGTACCGGTCCCCATCGCGCACATCGCGCCCGACCCGCTGGACCCCGCGTTCGACGACGAGACGTTCCGGCAGGCGCTGCTCCGCCGGCACACGGGCGTCAAACGGGCGCTGCTGGACCAGTCGCTGATCTCCGGCGTCGGCAACATCTACGCCGACGAGGCGCTGTGGCGCGCGAAGCTGCACTACGCGCGCGCCACAGAGACGCTGCGGCGGCCCGACGTCGCCCGGCTGCTGCAGGCGGTCCGCGACGTCATGGCCGCCGCGTTGAGCCAGGGCGGCACGTCGTTCGACAGCCTGTACGTCAACGTCAACGGGGAGAGCGGATACTTCGACCGGTCGCTGGACGCCTACGGTCAGGAGGGGCGCCCGTGCCGCCGCTGCGGCACCCCGATCCGGCGTGACCCGTTCATGAACCGATCGTCGTACACCTGCCCCCGCTGCCAGCCCCGTCCACGGCATGCTCGCTGGTGAGACGCGATGGCCAATCGACGGAACGAGTTGACCGAGAGGCACGTCCGGTGAGATGCTGGTAAGCGTTGCGGCCTGTGCGTCTATGGTCAGACGGGTGCCGCGTCATACACGAAAAGTGATCATCACATTCTCAGGCCTTCTGGAGGGCTTCGACAATGGCGAAGGCGCTGTTGGGTTATGTCGGGGGTACTGATCCAAGGCTCGCTACCGAGGTACAGCGCTTGCGCAGGCGGGTGACCGACCTAGAGGCGCAGGTTCTGCGGCTCCAGGTCGAGAACGACCAGCTCGCCGATGCCGCGGTGGAGCACGGCCGGCTCGCCCTCGACGACACTCAGGTGCCGCAACCGGCCTTGACCTGAGGGTCGCGGTTGTAGGCTGGCCCCCTCACCAGGGGAGTCGGTCTATTGCACCTGAAGAGCTTGACGTTACGGGGATTCAAGTCCTTCGCGTCGTCCACGACGCTACGCCTGGAGCCGGGCATCACCTGTGTGGTGGGGCCCAACGGCTCGGGTAAGTCGAACGTCGTCGACGCCCTGGCCTGGGTCATGGGCGAGCAGGGAGCCAAGAGCCTGCGCGGCGGCAAGATGGAGGACGTCATCTTCGCCGGCACCGCCGGCCGCCCCGCGCTCGGTCGCGCCGAGGTCGTCCTCACCATCGACAACACCGACGGCGCGCTGCCGATCGAGTACTCCGAGGTCACCATCTCGCGGACGATGTTCCGCAACGGCGGCTCCGAATACGCCATCAACGGCCAGGCGTGCCGGCTGCTGGACGTGCAGGAGCTGCTGTCCGACTCCGGCATCGGCCGCGAGATGCACGTCATCGTCGGCCAGGGCCAGCTCGACGCCGTCCTCTCCGCCACGCCCGACGACCGCCGCGGGTTCGTCGAGGAGGCGGCCGGCGTCCTCAAGCACCGCAAGCGCAAGGAGAAGGCGCTGCGGAAGCTGGAGGCGATGCAGGCCAACCTCACCCGCGTGCAGGACCTCACGGCGGAGCTGCGCCGTCAGCTCGGGCCGCTGGGCCGGCAGGCCGAGCTGGCCCGCAAGGCCGCCACCATCCAGGCCGACCTGCGAGACTCCCGGCTACGGGTACTCGCCGACGAACTGGTGCAGGCCAAGGCGAGCCTCGAGCAGGAGGTCGCCGACGAGACCGCGCTGAAGTCCCGGCAGGCCGAGCTGGCCCGCGCCCTGGAGCAGGCGCGCGCCGCCGAGTCCCGGCTGGAGGCCGAGGTCGCACAGGTGGCGCCGCGGCTGGCCCAGGCCTCCGACGCGTGGTACCGGCTGTCCGGGCTGCGCGAGCGGGTCCGCGGCACCGCGTCGCTGGCCTCCGAGCGGGCCCGGCACCTGTCCGCCGAGGGCGAGGTGCAGGGGTCCGGCCGCGACCCCGACGAACTGGAGCAGGAGGCCGCCACCGTCCGCGAGCAGGAGGCCGAGCTCGAGGAGCAGATCGCCGCCGCCCGCGAGGCGCTCGACGACGCGCTCGAGACCCGCCGCGCCGCCGAGGAGGCGGCCGAGGCCGAGGAGCGCCGCCTGGCCGCCGCCGTCCGGGCCAACGCCGACCGCCGCGAGGGCATGGCACGCCTGTCCGGCCAGCTCGACGGCGCCCGCCGCCGGGCCGCCGCGGCCGAGGCCGAGCTGGCCCGGCTGACCGCCGCCCGCGAGGAGGCGCTGCGCCGCGCCACGGCCGCCGAGCACGAGCACACCGTCATCGAGACCACCATCGCCGGGCTGTCGGTCGGCGAGGACGGCCTCGACAGCGAGCACGAGCGGGCCGCGGCCGCGCTGGCCGCCGCCGACGACGTCCTGACCAAGCTGCGCGAGCAGGAGCGGGCCGCCGAGGGCGAGCGGGCCGCACTGGTGGCGCGGCACGAGGCGCTGCAGATGGGCCTGGCCCGCCGCGACGGCTCCGAGGCACTGCTGGCGGCGTCCGACCGGCTGTCCGGCGTGCTGGGGTCGGTGGCCGCGCTGCTCACCGTCGAGTCCGGCTGGGAGGCCGCCGTCGCCACCGCACTGGGCGCGGCGTCCGACGCCGTCGCCGTCGGGTCCGTCGACGACGCCGTCGCGGCGCTGCGGCTGCTGCGCGACGAGGACCTCGGCCGGGCCGGGCTGCTGGTCGGCGGGGCGGCGTACGACGACCCCGGCGCCTGGCAGCCGCTGCCGGGTGGGCTGCGCTACGTCGTCGACCTCGTCACGGCGCCGGCCGAGCTACGGCCCGCGCTCACCCACCTGCTACGCGACGTCGCCGCCGTCGACGACCTCGCCGCCGCCCGCGCGCTGGTCGCCGAGCTGCCCGAGCTCGTCGCCGTCACCCGCGACGGCGACCTGCTCGGCCGCGACCGCGCCTACGGCGGGTCCAGCAGCGCGCCCAGCCTGCTGGAGGTGCAGGCCGCCGTCGACGAGGCCGCCGACCGCCTGGCCGTCGTCACCGGCAAGGCCGAGGACCTCGCCCGCAAGCTGGCCGCCGCCGAGCGGACCCGCGCCGAGGCGGCGGCCGCCGAGTCGCACGCCCTGACGAAGCTGCGCGAGTCCGACGCCGAGCTGTCCACCGTCGCCGAGCAGCTGGGCCGGCTCAGCGGCACCGCGCGCGCCGCCACCGAGGAGGCCGAGCGGCTGGCCGACTCCATCGCCCGAGCTGAGGAGGCGCGCGACCGCGAGCTCGGCGCGCTGGAGGAGATGGAGGAGCGGCTCGCCGCCGCCGAGGAGTCCAGCGACGACGACGTAGAGCCGTCCACCGAGGAGCGCGACCGGCTGGCCGAGCAGGCCCGCGCCGCCCGGCAGGCCGAGACGGAGGCCCGGCTGGCGCTGCGGACGGGTGAGGAGCGGGCCCGCGCGCTGACCGGGCGCGCCGAGAGCCTCGAGCGCACCGCCCGGCAGGAGCGGGCCGCCCGCGAGGCCGCGGTCGCCGCCGCCCGCCGCCGCGCCGCGGAGGCCCGGGTCGCCGCGGCGGTCGGCCGCGGCGCCGCCGTCGTGCTGCGGCACCTGGAGCGGTCGCTGGAGCTGGCCGCCGCCGAGCGCGACGAGGTGCAGGAGCTGCGGGCGTCGCGCGAGCAGGCGCTGTCCGCGGAGCGGGCCCGGGTCCGCGACCTCACCACCGAGCTGGACGAGATCACGTCCACCGTCCACCGCGACGAGCTGGCCCGCGCCGAGCACCGCATGCGGGTCGAGGCGCTGGAGACCAAGGCGCTGGAGGATCTTGGTGTTGACGGGTCGACCCTCGTTGAAGAGTACGGCCCGCACCTGCTGGTCCCCGTCCCGCCCGGCGACGACGGCGAGCCGCGTGAGCCCGTCCCGTACGTGCGCGAGCAGCAGCTCAAGCGGCTCAAGGCGGCCGAGCGCGGGCTGGCGGCGCTGGGCAGGGTCAACCCGCTGGCGCTGGAGGAGTTCGCCGCCCTGGAGGAGCGGCACGCGTTCCTCACCGAGCAGCTCGAGGACCTCAAGAACACCCGCCGTGACCTCCTCGACATCGTCAAGGAGGTCGACGACCGCGTCCAGCAGGTGTTCGCGTCCGCGTTCGAGGACACCGCCCGCGAGTTCGCTGACGTGTTCTCCCGGCTGTTCCCCGGCGGCGAGGGCAAGCTCGTGCTCACCGAGCCCGACGACATGCTCACCACGGGCATCGAGGTCGAGGCCAGGCCCCCGGGGAAGAAGGTCAAGCGGCTGTCGCTGCTCTCCGGCGGCGAGCGGTCGCTGGTCGCCGTCGCGTTCCTGGTAGCGCTGTTCAAGGCCCGGCCGAGCCCGTTCTACATCCTCGACGAGGTCGAGGCCGCCCTCGACGACACCAACCTCGGCCGGCTGCTGAACATCTACGAGGAGCTGCGCGAACGCAGCCAGCTCATCGTCATCACCCACCAGAAGCGCACCATGGAGATCGCCGACGCCCTCTACGGCGTCTCCATGCGCGGCGACGGCGTCACGGCCGTCATTTCGCAGCGCATCCGTGAGTCCGAGCCGGTCTGAGCGTCAGGCCGCCCAGCCCTGGTGGGCTGGTGTTGTAGCTGGTTCACTGGTCACACAGACTGCTCCTCGGTGGCCGGCACCGCACGGAGCCGTGCGGACGACCAGCCTGCTCATCGAGGGCCGCCGACCTTCGTGAGGGGGAATCGACAATGGTGTCTTCTCTTCGGCGGAACGGTGTGGCCGCGGCCGCGCTGGCGACCGTCACCTCGCTCGTCCTGGCCGCGTGCGGCGGCGACGACGACGACACGGGCGAGCCGGCCGACGGCGAGACCGGCCAGGCCAGCACGGAGTTCGAGTTCTTCTCCTGGTGGACCGGCGCCGGCGACTCGGAGGGCAAGCAGGCCCTGCTGGACCTGTTCGCCGAGCAGCACCCGGGCGTCGAGATCATCGACGCGGCCGTTGCCGGTGGTGCCGGCACGAATGCCCAGGCCGTGCTGACGACGCGGCTGCAGGCCGGCGATCCGCCGGACTCCTACCAGCGGCACGTGGGCGCCGAGCTGCAGCCGGACATCGAGGCCGGCCTGGTCGAGGACCTGACGTGGCTCTACGAGGAGGAAGGCTGGATGGATGTCTTCCCCGAGGACATGCTCGACCTGATCACCGTGGACGACAGGATCTACTCGGTCCCCGTGAACATCCACCGGTCGAACCTGCTCTGGTACAACCCGGCGGTGCTGGCCGAGGTCGGCATCACGGCCCCGCCCACCAGCTGGGACGAGTTCCTGCAGCAGGCCACCACGCTGGAGGCGGCCGGCAAGACGCCGCTGACCATCGGGCCGTCATGGACGCAGAAGCACCTGCTGGAGAACGTGCTGCTGGGCGAGCTCGGCGCGGAGGCCTACTCCGGGCTGTGGGACGGCTCCACCGACTGGGAGTCGTCCGAGGTGACCGCGGCGCTGGACATGTTCACCCAGGTGCTGTCGCACACCAACGTCGGTGAGGCGGCCGCCGACTGGCAGCCGGCGCTCGACCCGGTCATCGAGGGCGACGCGGCCTACAACGTCATGGGGGACTGGGCCAACACCTACTTCACGACGGCGCAGGGCCTGACCTACCAGACCGAGTACAACGTCACGACGTCGCCGGGCACAGAGGGCGTCTTCAACTTCCTGTCCGACAGCTTCACGCTGCCCGAGGGAGCACCGCACCGCGACCTGGCCGTCGAATGGCTGCGGCTGGCCGGCTCGCAGGAGGGCCAGGACACCTTCAATCCCGTCAAGGGGTCCATTCCGGCTCGCACGGACGCCGATGCGTCGCTCTACACCGGCTACCTGGAGATGCCGCTGACGGACTGGAACGACCCTGAGATCGAGCTGGTCGGCTCCCTTGCGCACGGTGTCGTGGCCGGCGGGGCGTTCAACACCGACATCGACTCCGCGCTGGGCGAGTTCGTCGCCAGCGGCGACAGCGCCCAGTTCGCCTCGGCGGTCAAGGAGGCCTACGAGAACACCCAGTGATCGAGGAGTCGGCATGCACCGGATCCGGAAGTGGGGACCAGCGGCCCTGCTCGTGGCGCCGTCGCTGCTGGCCATCGGCGTCTTCGTGTACGGGTTCCTCGGCTGGAACCTTCGCGTCTCGCTGAGCGACTGGCGGGGCCTGCGCGCCAACTATGACTACGCCGGTCTGGACAACTACCGCAGGCTGGCCGAGGACTCCAGGTTCACCGACGGCGTGCAGAACGTCGTGGTGTTCACGCTCGTCTTCGTGGCCGGGACGCTCGTGGCCGGGTTCCTGCTGGCACTGCTGCTCGAGCGGGGCATCCGCGGCGAGGCGTTCTTCCGCACCGTGTTCCTGTTCCCGATGGCCATCTCGTTCATCGCGACGGCGATCATCTGGCGCTGGCTGCTGAGCAACGCCACCGGCGCCCAGGAGACGGGCCTGAACAAGCTGTTCGACAGCGTCGGCCTCGGCTTCCTGGCCAACGACTGGTTCAAATCAGACTCCAACTGGGCCGTCGCGTCGGTCGCCATCGCCGCCGGCTGGGCTCTGGTCGGCTACATCATGGCGCTGTTCCTGGCCGGGATGCGCGGCGTCTCCGACGACCTCCGCGAGGCCGCGCGGGTCGACGGTGCGAGCGAGGCGAAGGCGTTCTGGTTCGTGGTGCGGCCGATGCTGCTGCCGGTGGTGATGAGCGCGATCGTCATCCTCGCGCACATCTCGCTGAAGACCTTCGACCTGATCTACGCCATGGACGCGAAGAGCCGGAAGATCGAGACACCGGCGCTGTACATGTGGTTCACCACGTTCGAGGGCCTCAACTTCTCCATCGGAGCGGCCATCGCGACCCTCCTCGTCGTCGGCATAGCGCTGGTGATCGTCCCGTACATCTGGTACTCCGTCCGATCGGAGCGCCGCTCATGAAGACCGCCGCGGAAGCGCCGACGAGGATCCGCTCGCGCTGGTCGGCGTATGTCACCACGACCCGGTACATCGTCCTGTTCGCGCTGGTCTGCCTGTTCCTCATCCCGGTGTACGTCCTGCTCGTCACCGCGATGAAGGACCCGGCGCAGGTCAGTCCGTCACGCATGTGGCAGCTGCCGGACTCGTTCTCGCTGGACACGTTCGGGGCGGTGTGGCCGGTTCTCGAGCCCGGCTTCCGCAACAGCGTGCTGATGGCGGTGCCCGCGAGCATCATCTCGTCGCTGCTGGGCGCGGCGAACGGCTTCGTGCTGGCCAAGTGGCGCTTCCCCGGCGCGGACATCGTCTTCCCGCTGATCCTGTTCGGCATGTTCATCCCGTACCAGGCCATCCTCATCCCGATGCGAGAGCTGCTGACCGACTGGAACCTGGTCGGCGGCCTGAGCGGGCTGATCCTCGTACACATCATCTACGGACTTCCGATCACGACCCTGATCTTCCGCAGCTACTTCGTCACGATCTCCGACGAGCTGATCGACTCCGCGCAGGTCGACGGCGCCGGGATGATCCGGACGCTGGCCTTCGTGGCGCTGCCGATCGCGCTGCCCGCGTTCGCCGTCTCGATGATCTGGCAGTTCACCTCGGCCTGGAACGACTTCCTGTTCGGCCTGGTGCTCACGTCGACGAACAGCTGGCCGGTCACCGTCGCGCTGAACAACATCGCCGGCGGCCAGGTCGTGCCGTTCCACGAGGCGATGGCCAGCGCGCTGCTGGCCAGCATCCCGACGCTGCTCGTCTACGTCCTGATGGGCCGGTTCTTCATGCGCGGGCTGATGGCCGGCGCGCTCAAGGGGTGACACGCATGAGTGAGAAGACGTCCGAGAACCAGGCCGCTCCGGCCACCACGCTCACCGCCGCCATCTCCACACGTGAACCGGTGGGGATCAGGCTGGAGAACGTCTCCAAGCGGTTCCGTGGCGGCGTGGAGGCGATCAAGGACGTGACGCTGGCGGTGGCACCCGGCGAGTTCGTCGTCCTGGTCGGGCCGTCCGGCTGCGGGAAGTCCACCCTCCTGCGGGTGCTCGCCGGCCTCGAGGAGGTCAGCTCCGGACGGATCCACATCGGCGACAAGGACGTCACCACCCAGCTGCCCCAGCAGCGTGACGTCGCGATGGTGTTCCAGAGCTACGCCCTCTACCCACGGATGAGTGTCCGCGGGAACATCGGCTTCGGCCTGCGGATGCGCGGCATCGGCAAGGACGAGCGGCGCCGCCGCGTGGAGGAGGTCGCGCAGGTGCTCGGCCTGGAGCACCTGCTCGACCGGCGTCCAGCGGCACTGTCCGGCGGTCAGCGCCAGCGGGTCGCCATGGGCCGCGCGATCGTCCGGGAGCCGCAGGTCTTCCTCATGGACGAGCCGCTCTCCAACCTCGACGCCAAGCTCCGGGTCAGCATGCGGGCCCAGCTGACGCTGCTCCACAAGCGCCTCGGCGTCACCACCGTCTACGTCACTCACGACCAGACCGAGGCGATGACGCTGGGACAACGTGTCGCGGTGTTGCGCGACGGCGTCCTGCAGCAGGTCGACACGCCGCAACAACTGTTCCACCACCCGGTGAACCTGTTCGTCGCCGCGTTCATCGGGTCGCCATCGATGAACTTCGTGCACGCGACCGTCAGCAACGGCGCCGCGTCGTTCGCGGGTGTCCGGATCCCGGTCCGGCCGGACTCGCCGCTGGCACGCGGCGACCGCAAGGTCATCGTCGGGGTACGACCAACGTCCCTGTCCCTGGCGTCAGGGAACGGTCAGCCGGAGCTCGCCGTCACTCCGGCGATCGTCGAGGATCTCGGGGACGAGCGATTCGTGATCTTCGACGTCGACGCGCCCCGCGTGGACACCGAGGCCACCCGTGCCGCGGTCGAGGCCCAGGCCGCCGACGACGCGCTGCTGGTCCCGCTCGACCGGGCCACGTTCACCGCACGCCTCCCGGCCGGCACTCCGGTGACGGTCGGCGAACCGATCACCGTCGCGCTCGACCCGGACCGGCTGCACTTCTTCGACCCGGCGACCGGTGCGTCACTCGAGGAGGCAACGTCACTGACACGCGGCGCGTCATCCAGGTGAGGGATCACTCCTGCGCTACCGTCGATGGTGCCGGAGTGAAGGATGTTACTGATGTGACCAACGGGGGTGTCACATGACGGCAGTGGTCGTGGCGATGTTGGCGATCGTGATGGTGGCGACGGCCGTGCTGGCCGCCGTCGGGGTCTACTACCACCTGGCGGGGTCGGCGGCGGTGCGGCGGAGGCTGCGCCGCTGGCGATTTCTTGCGGTAGCGCGCATGGACGACTGGCGCGAGGCGGTGTTCCACGGACTCCGGGTGACGCGCCGTGCCCTGGCGCGGCGGCTGGTCCGCCCGGCGCCGGCCGCCGCGCCAGCGGCTGTCGCTCAGCCGGCACCGGCCGCGGCAGTGGCTCGGATCAGCGGCGCGGCCGAGGTGACCCGCCGCGCCGCCTGACGCCGCCGTCCGGTCCGGGCGGCGGTCCGGCGCGCCGCTGAGAACATGCGAGGATGGCGGCCGTGGAGTACATCGTCATCGCCGTAGCCATCCTGGTCGTCCTGGGCATCGCCCTGGCAGCGTTCCTGATTCCCCGTCGCCGGCGGGGAGGGGTGCAGGCGCCGCCGCCGCGGCCCGGGGTCGACTACCAGCCCGGAGTCGGTGACGACGCCGCCGCGCCCGCCGAGGTGGAGCGCACGCCCATCAGCGACGTCCAGCTGCCCGAGCCCGAGGCGCCGGTGGCGCCCGCGGAGCCCGAGGTCCCGGTCGTCGAGCGGCCCGAGCCCGCCGCCGGCCGGCTGCTGCGGCTGCGCTCCCGGCTGGCCCGCTCGCAGTCCAGCCTGGGCAAGGGCCTGCTGAGCCTGCTGTCGCGCGAGCGGCTCGACGACGAGACGTGGGAGGAGATCGAGGACACCCTCCTCACCGCGGACCTCGGCGTCGCGCCGACGCAGGAGCTGGTCGATCGGCTGCGCACCCGGGCCCGGGTCGAGGGCGTCGAGAGCCCCGACGCCGCCCGCACCCTGCTGCGCGACGAGCTGCTCGCCCTGATCGACCCGTCGCTGGACCGCACGCTGCGCACCGAGCGCCACGTCGAGGACGGCCGGCCCGCCGTCGTCCTGGTGGTCGGCGTCAACGGCACCGGCAAGACGACGACCGTCGGCAAGCTGGCCCGGGTGCTGGTCGCCGAGGACCGCGACGTCGTCCTCGGCGCCGCAGACACGTTCCGGGCCGCGGCCGCCGACCAGCTCACCACCTGGGGCGACCGCGTCGGCGTCGTCACGGTCCGCGGCCCCGAGGGCGGCGACCCCGCCAGCGTCGCGTTCGACGCCGTCAAGGCCGGCATCGAGCAGGAAGCCGACACCGTCATCGTCGACACCGCCGGCCGGCTGCAGACCAAGGTCGGCCTCATGGACGAGCTGGGAAAGGTCAAGCGGGTCATCGAGAAGCACGGCCCGGTCGACGAGGTCCTGCTCGTCCTCGACGCCACCACCGGGCAGAACGGCCTGGTGCAGGCCCGGGTGTTCGGCGAGGTCGTCGACGTCACCGGCATCGTCCTCACCAAGCTCGACGGCACCGCGAAGGGCGGCATCGTCGTCGCCGTCCAGCACGAGCTCGGCGTTCCGGTCAAGCTGGTCGGGCTCGGCGAGGGCCCCGACGACCTCGCGCCGTTCGACCCCGAGGCGTTCGTCGACGGCATCCTCGGCTGACGGCATCACGGACTGGGCATCGGCTCTCGTTCGGCAGTCGTCGCCGGCAGGAAGAGCTCCGGCCGGCCCTCGACGTAGAGCTGCGGGATCCGGCGGTCCAGCCAGCGCGGCGACCACCAGTTCGCCCGGCCGAGGATGTGCATCACGGCCGGTACCAGCAGCATCCGCACGATGGTGGCATCGATGAGGATCGCCGCCGCCATCCCCAGCCCGAGCGACTTCAGCACGACGTCCGGGCTCGGCACGAGCGCCGCGAACACCGTCACCATGATCGCCGCGGCCGCCGTGATGACGCGCCCGGTGCCGGCCAGCCCGTCGACGATCGCCCGGGCGTTGTCGCGGGTCCGTAGCCACGACTCGCGCATCCGGCTGATCAGGAACACCTCGTAGTCCATCGACAGCCCGAACAGCACCGCGAACATCACCACCGGCACGTAGGCGGGCATCGGCGTCTCCGTGTCGATGCCCGCCTACGTGCCGGTGGTGATGTTCGCGGTGC
>NZ_SMLB01000074.1 GCF_004349105.1 Jiangella aurantiaca | reverse complement strand
GGGTCGGTCAGGACATGCGGGTGACGACGCTGTCGCAGAGGGCGTGCAGGGCGGCGCGGGCCGGGAGGTCGGGCAGCGCGTCCAGTGTGGCGCGGGCGTCGTCGGCCCAGCGGCGGACGTCGGCGGAGGCCTCGGCCATGGCCGGGTGGGCGCGCAGCAGCTCCAGCGCCTCGGCGTGGTCGGCGTCATCGACCACGGGACCGGAGATCAGCGACAGCAGCCGCTCGTCGCCCGGGCGGGCGGCCCGGCGGGCGTACAGCACCGGCAGCGTGGCGACGCCCTCACGCAGGTCGGTGCCGGGGGTCTTGCCGGACAGCCGCTCGGAGCCGGCGATGTCGAGGAGGTCGTCGGCCAGCTGGAACGCCATGCCGATGCGCTCGCCGAACTGGCCGAGCACCTCGACCTGCGAGGCATCGACGCCGGCGTGCAGGGCGCCGAGCCGGGTGGACGCGGCGATCAGCGAGGCCGTCTTGTCGGAGAGGACGGAGAGGTAGTGCGCGACTGCGTCCTCGCCATCACGTGGGCCGAGGGTCTCGTGCAGCTGGCCGTGCACCAGGCGCTGGAAGGTCCGCGCCTGGATGCGCACCGACTCGGCACCGAGGTCGGCCAGCAGGTCCGACGCACAGGCGAACAGGAAGTCACCGGTGAGGATGGCGACGCTGTTGCCCCACCGCGCGTTGGCGCTGGGACCGCCCCGCCGCAGCTGCGCCTCGTCCATGACGTCGTCGTGGTAGAGCGTGCCGACGTGGGTGAGCTCGACGACGACGGCGGCCGGCACGACCTTCGGCGCGTCGATGTCGCCGAAGCCGGCCGCCAGCAGCGTGAGCATGGGCCGGAACCGCTTGCCGCCGGCCTGCGCCAGGTGCCGCGAGCTCTCGCTGAGTATGGCGTCGTCGGACTTGACGGCCGCCAGGAGCCGCGCCTCGACGTCGTCGAGGCAGGCGCTGATGGACGCCTCGAGTGCGCTGTCGACAGGCGGAATGCCCAGACCGCTGCTCAAACCCCGGCCCCTCCCTCGTAGCCGGGCGCGTTCACCCAGCAGGAGCATCCACTCTAACGAACGAATATGGACGCCTGCTGCGCCAGGTCCAGCAGCGGGCCGGGCACGATGCCCAGCAGCAGGGTCGCCGCGGCGCCCAGCGTGATGCCGACCGCCGTCCACAGGCTCGGCACCGCGACGGTCGGGCCCTCCGGCGCGGGGTCGCTGAAGAACATCAGCACGATGACCCGCACGTAGAAGAACGCCGCCACGGCGCTGGCGATGACGCCGACCACGACCAGCGGCGCGGCGCCGCCGTCGACGGCGGCCGTGAATACCGTCAGCTTGCCGACGAACCCGCTGGTGAGCGGGATGCCTGCGAACGCGAGCAGGAACAGCGCGAACGTCGCCGCCAGGATCGGCGAGCGCCGGCCCAGCCCGGCCCACTTGGCCAGGTGGGTGGCCTCGCCGCCGGAGTCGCGGACCAGAGTCACGACGGCGAACGCGCCGAGCGTCGCGATGCCGTACGTGGCCAGGTAGAACAGGATCGCCGCGGTGGCCGACGAGTCGGCGGCCACCATCGCGGTGAGCACGAACCCGGCGTGCGCGATCGACGAGTAGGCCAGCATCCGCTTGATGTCGGTCTGCGTCAGGGCGACGACGGCGCCGACGAGCATGGTGGCGATCGCGACGGCCCACAGCATCGGCTGCCAGTCGGTGCGCAGCCCGCCGAACGCGACGTAGAACAGCCGCACCATCGCGCCGAACGCCGCCAGCTTGGTGCACGCCGCCATGAACCCGGTGATGGGGGTCGGCGCACCCTGGTAGACGTCGGGCGTCCACGAGTGGAACGGCACCGCGCCGACCTTGAACAGCAGGCCCACCGCCATCAGCCCGACGCCGGCCAGCAGGACGCCGTCCTGCCCGATGTTCGCCGTCAGCGCCTCGGAGATCTCCCCGAACCGCAGCGTGCCGGCGTAGCCGTAGACGAACGCCATGCCGAACAGGAAGATCGCCGACGAGAAGGCGCCGAGCAGGAAGTACTTGAGTGCGGCCTCCTGCGAGAGCAGCCGGCGCCGGCGCGCCATGCCGCACAGCAGGTACAGCGGCAGCGACATGACCTCGAGCGCGATGAACAGCGTCAGCAGGTCGTTCGAGGCCGGGAACAGCATCATGCCGCCGACGGCGAACAGCACCAGCGGGTAGACCTCGGTCTGCAGCATCCGCTCGCGGACGAGGACCCGCTCCTCCTCGCTGCCCGGCAGCGACGAGGCGGCCGGGGCGAACGCGTCGCCACCGGCCTCCAGCCGCCGCTCGGCGAAGAACGCGACGCTGATGATCGCCAGCACCAGGATGGTGCCCTGCAGGAACAGCGCCGGTCCGTCGACGGCGACCGCGCCGACCGCCGCGACGATGCCGGTGCCGGCCAGCAGGATCACCTGGACCAGCGACGCCACCAGCGCCAGCAGCGTCAGCCCGACCTGGATCGGGTGCCGCAGCTTCCGCGGGACGAACGCCTCGATCAGGACGCCGATGACGGCGGCGCCGAAGATCGTGATGAGCGGCGCCAGCTCGGCGTACTCGATGGTCGGGGCGTTCACCGGCCAGTCCCTTCCTCGACGTGTTCAGCGACGGGAGCCAGCGGCTCGGGTTGTTCGACGCCGACCTCGACGAGCGTCGGCCCTACGGCCTCGTCGATGGCGTCGGTCAGCGGCTTCGGGAAGACCCCGACGACCAGCAGCAGCGCCAGCAGCGGAGCGACGACCGCGACCTCCCGGGTGCGCAGGTCGGGCATGCCCTCGACCGCCGGCCGCACCGGACCGGTCATGGTCCGCTGGTAGAGCCACAGGATGTACAGCGCGGACAGCACGATGCCGAGCGTCGCGATGATCGCGGCCGGCCGGTACCGCAGGAACGTCCCGGAGATGACCAGGAACTCCGACAGGAACGTCGACAGCGGCGGCAGCGCCAGCCCGGACAGGCCGGCGAACATGAACGCGCCGGCCAACTTCGGCGCCGGTTTCTGCACGCCGCCGAAGTCCTCGACCTGCCGCGAGCCGCGCCGGCTGACGAGGAACCCGACGACTACGAACAGCGCGATGGTCGACAGGCCGTGGTTCACCATGTAGAAGGTCGCGCCGGTGGCGGCCTCGCCGGTCAGCGCGAAGATGCCCAGCACGATGAAGCCGAAGTGCGAGATCGACGTGTAGCCGATCAGCCGCTTCATGTCGGTCTGGCCGACGGCCAGCAGCGCACCGTAGATGATGCTGACGACGGCCAGCACGACGATCACCGGCGCGGCGTCGCGTGACGCGTCCGGGAACAACGGCAGCACCAGCGCGATCATGCCGTAGGTGCCGACCTTGTCCGCGACGCCGGACAGGAACGCCGCGTTCGACGGCGTGGCCTCGGCCGCGGCGTCGGGCAGCCAGGTGTGGAACGGCCACAGCGGCGCCTTGATCGCGAACGCCAGCATGAAGCCGATGAACAGCCACCACTGGGTGGTGGTGTCGATGTCCAGCGCGACCAGGTCGGGCAGGAAGAAGGATGGATTGCCGGAGTTCACCGATTCCACGTACAGCCCGATGACAGCGGCCAGCATGGCCAGCCCGCCGACCAGGTTGTAGAGCAGGAACTTCACCGCGGCGTAGCGGCGCTGCGGGCCGCCGTACATGCCGATCATGAAGTACAGCGGGATCAGCATGGCCTCGAAGACGACGTAGAACAGCAGCACGTCCTGCGAGAGGAACGCCGTCAGCGTCAGCGCCTCGACCACCAGCAGCAGCGAGAAGAACGCCTTCGGGTCGCGCTTCTCGTCCTCGGCCTCGTGCCACATCGCCAGCGCGACGATCGGCGTCGCCAGCACGGTCAGCGCGACCAGCGCGAGGCTGATGCCGTGGACGTCCAGCGCCCACGAGGCCCCGAACTCGGCGATCCACTCGTAGGTCTCCGCCTCGACGCCCATGTCGACGTCGAACAGGTACTGGATGCTGATCAGCGCACCGATCACCAGCGTCAGCAGCGCGAAGCCCGTCGCGACCTGCTTGGCGAGCGTGCCCCGCCCGGACGGCACCAGGGCGGTCAGCACCGCCCCGAGCGCCGGCAGCGCGATGAGCGTGGTCAACCAGGGAAAGGTCACGGCAGCCTCACCAACAGCATGGCCAGCACGACGACGCCGACGCCGCCGAGCATCGTCACGGCATAGGAACGGACGAAACCGGTCTGCCAGCGCCGCAGCCGGGCCGACAGACCGCCGACGGCGGTGGCGGTGCCGACCACGGCTCCGTCGACGCCGCGGTTCTCGAGGTAGACCAGCGAGCGGGTCAGGTACTGGCCCGGCCGCATGAACACCGCCTCGTTGAACGCGTCGCCGTAGAGGTCGTTGCGGGCGGCGACGGTGAGCGGGTTGCCGGCCGGGACGTCCTCGCGGACCGCCCGGCGGCCGTACATGGCCCAGGCGATGGCGACCCCGACGACCACGGTGGCCAGCGTGATGGTGATCAGTAGCCACAGCGGCATCGGCAGCTCGTGGTGCGCCTCACCGGTGACCGGCGCCAGCCAGTCGACGATGTCCGCGCCTAGGTACAGCAGCCCGAAACCGCCGACGACCGACAGCACGGCCAGCACGATCAGCGGGACGGTCATGACCGGCGACGACTCGTGCGGCGGCTCGTTCTGATGCCACCGGCGGTTGCCGAAGAACGTCATGAACATGAGGCGGCTCATGTAGAACGCGGTGATGCCGGCACCCAGCAGCGTGGCCAGGCCGGTGATCCAGTTGTCCGCGAACGCCGCCTCGATGATGCGGTCCTTGGAGAAGTACCCGGCGAACGGCGGGATGCCGATGATGGCCAGGTAGCCCATCGCGAACGTGACGAACGTGACCGGCATCATGATCCGCAGCCCGCCGAAGCGGCGCATGTTGACCTCGTCGTGCATGCCGTGCATCACCGAGCCGGCGCCGAGGAACAGGTTGGCCTTGAAGAAGCCGTGCGTCAGCAGGTGGAAGATCGCGAACGCGTACCCGGCCGGGCCGAGGCCCGCCGCCAGCGTCATGTAGCCGATCTGGCTCATCGTCGAGCCGGCCAGCGCCTTCTTGATGTCGTCCTTGGCGCAACCGATGATCGCACCCATGAGCAGCGTGATCGCGCCCACGACGACGACCGCGGTGCGCGCGTCGGGAGCGAGGTCGTAGATGGCAGCGGACCGGACGATCAGGTAGACGCCGGCGGTCACCATGGTGGCCGCATGGATGAGCGCCGACACCGGGGTCGGGCCCTCCATCGCGTCCAGGAGCCAGGACTGCAGCGGGAACTGCGCCGACTTGCCGCAGGCGCCGAGCAACAGGAACACGCCGATGGCGGTGAGCCAGCCGGTCGACGCGCCCTCGGCCGACGCGAACACCGCGTCGAACGCCGTCGTGCCGAAGACCGTGATCATCGACGCCATCGCCAGGACCATGCCCATGTCGCCGACGCGGTTGACGACGAACGCCTTCTTCGCCGCGATGGCCGCCGACGGCTTGTGCTGCCAGAACCCGATCAGCAGGTATGACGCCAGGCCGACGCCCTCCCAGCCGATGAACAGGATGAGGTAGTCAGAGGCCAGCACCAGCAGCAGCATCGCCGCGACGAACAGGTTCAGGTAGCCGAAGAACCGGCGCCGCCGCTCGTCGTGCTCCATGTAGCCGATCGAGTAGACGTGGATCAGCGACCCGACGCCGGTGATCAGCAGCACGAATGACACGGACAGCTGGTCGAGCAGCAGGGTCACGTCGACGCTGTAGCCGCCGGCGTTGACGTACTCCCAGAGCTGGACGGTGAACGCGCGGCCGTCGGCCGGTTCGCCGAGCATGGCGAAGAACAGCACCGCGCCCATGAGGAACGACGCGATCGACGCCGCGCAGCCGATGAGGTGGCCGACCTTGTCGGTGCGCCGGCCACCGAGCAGCAGGATCGCGGCGCCCAGCACCGGGAACACGATGAGCAGCCAGGTGAGGTCGAAGACGCCGGTGGCCTCGGCGACCGCCTGGCCGCCGCCGTGGCCCCCCTCGGTGGCGACAGCAGTCGCCAGCGCGCTGAGTGTGGAAGTCACTGGTTCCTCACGCCCGTCAGAGCTTCAGCAGGCTGGCGTCGTCAACCGACGCGGACCTGCGAGTTCGGAAGATCGTCACGATGATCGCCAGCCCGACGACGACCTCGGCCGCCGCCACGACCATGACGAAGAACGCCACGATCTGGCCGTCGAGGTTGCCGTGCATCCGGGCGAAGGTGACGAACGCCAGGTTGGCCGCGTTGAGCATGAGCTCCACGGACATGAACGCCACCAGCGCGTTGCGCCGGACGAGCACGCCGGCCGCGCCGATCGAGAACAGGATGATCGACAACACCAGGTAGTTCGTCGGGTTCATGCCCGCTCACCTCCGGACGCGTCGTCGTCGGGGCCGATCTCGCCGGCCGGCTCGTCGGCCTCACCCTCCGCCGCCGCCTCGACGTCGGCAGGAGTCGGGTGGTGCCGGAACTCCTCGCTCGAGCGCGCCGCACCGCGTGCGACCAGCACCCGGTTGATCGACGCCTCGCTCGGCTTGCCGTCGGGCAGCAGCGCCGGGGTGTCGACGGCGTTGTGCCGCGCGTACACGCCCGGGACCGGGAGCCCGGCGGCCTCCCCGGGCGGGCCCTCGCTGAACCGCTTGATCGACAGTTCCTTCTGCGAGGACCGGCGCGAGAGCCGCTCGCGGTGCGTCAGCGTCATGGCGCCGACGGCGGCGGTGATCAACAGTACGGCCACCACCTCGAAGGCCCAGAAGTAGGTGCCGAAGATGAGGTCGGCGATGGCCGGCACGTTGCCGTCCGGCGCCGCCTGCGCGAGCCCGGCCGGTTCCTCCGGCAGCGTGGCCCGGAGGGTCACTGTGGCCAGCAGCAGCACGACGCCGGCGACGGCGAGCGCCGCCGCGACCCGCTGGCCGCGAATCGTCTCCACCCGGGAGTCGGAGGAGTCGACGCCGACCAGCATGATCACGAAGAGGAACAGCATCATGATCGCGCCGGTGTAGACGACGATCTGCACGACGCCGAGGAACGGCGCCTCCTGGGCGATGTAGAACAGCGCCAGCGAGATCATCGTGACGGCCAGACTCAGCGCGCCGTGGACGGCCTTGCGCGAGAACACCAGGCCCAGCGCGCCGAGCACCGCGAGCGGCGCCATGATCCAGAACAACGCCGTCTCGCCGCCGGAGCCACCCGACCCGGAGCCGGTGGTCTCGGCGGCCAGCGTCGCCCACGCGGTCACGGACTGCGTGATCACCGCGACGCCCCCTCTCCGCCGGTGCGGCCCAGCCCCGCGCCGAGGTAGTAGTCGCGCTCGTCGTCGCCGAGCCGCATCGGGTGCGGCGGCTCCTCCATGCCGGGCAGCAGCGGCGCGAGCAAGTCCTTCTTCTCGTAGATGAGGCTCTCGCGCGTGTGGTCGGCCAGCTCGTACTCGTTGGTCATCGTGAGCGCGCGGGTCGGACACGCCTCGATGCACAGGCCGCAGAGGATGCAGCGCAGGTAGTTGATCTGGTAGACGCGGCCGTACCGCTCGCCCGGCGAGTAGCGCTCCTCGTCGGTGTTGGAGGCACCCTCGACGTAGATGGCGTCGGCCGGACACGCCCACGCGCACAGCTCGCACCCGACGCACTTCTCCAGGCCGTCGGGGTGCCGGTTGAGCTGGTGCCGACCGTGGAAGCGCGGCGCCACCGGATGCGGCTGCTCCGGGTACTGCTCGGTGACCGGCTTGCGGAACATGGTCCGGAACGTGACTCCGAACCCCGCCACCGGGTCGAGGAACTTAGGCACGACTGCTCTCCTCGGTACGGTCGTCAGTCTTGGTGGTGGCCGCGGGGATGCGTGCCGCCACGAACTCCTGGCCCGGCAGCGGCGGCACCGGATGGCCGCCGGCGAACGCGTCGAACTCCGGCTCCTCGGCCGGCTCCGGCTCGGCCGGTGTCTTCTTCTCCGGGATCAGCAGGCTGCCGATCAGCAGCACCGCGACCACGATGCCGCCGTACAGGAGGATCTGGTTGCGCTCGATGCCCTCGTTGAACGCCAGCCGCATGCCGGCCACCAGGACGATCCAGACCAGCGAGATCGGCAGCAGCCACTTCCAGCAGAAGTGCATGAACTGGTCGTAGCGCAGCCGGGGCAGCGTGCCGCGCAGCCAGACGAAGACGAAGATCAGCAGGATCACCTTGGCGAAGAACCACAGCAGCGGCCACCAGCCGGTGTTGAACATGCCGTCGTTGACGGCCGAGAGGGGCCAGGGCGCCCGCCATCCGCCCAGGAACAGCGTGGTGGCGATGGCCGAGACGTTGACCATGTTGATGTACTCGGCGAGGAAGAACATCGCGTACTTGATCGACGAGTACTCGGTGCCCCAGCCGGCCACCAGCTCGCCCTCGGCCTCGGGCAGGTCGAACGGCGCCCGGTTCGTCTCGCCGACCATCGAGATGAGGTAGATGAGGAAGGACGGCAGCAGGATGATGCCGTACCAGAGCCGTTCCTGCTCCGCGACGATGCCCGACGTCGACATGGTGCCGGCGAACAGGAAGACGCCGACGAACGACAGCCCCATGATCAGCTCGTACGAGATGACCTGCGCGGTCGAGCGCAGGCCGCCGAGCAGTGGGTAGGTGGAGCCGCTGGACCAGCCGGCCATCATCAGCCCGTAGACGCCGACCGACGCGATGGCCAGCGTGAACAGCACGGCCACGGGCGTGTCGGTCAGCTGCAGCCGGGTTTCGTGACCGAAGATCGAGACCTCGGGACCCAGCGGGATGACCGAGAGGATGAGGAACGACGGGATCACCGCGACGAGCGGCGCGGCGATGTAGACGATCTTGTCGGCTGCCTTCGGGATGATGTCCTCTTTGAACATCAGCTTCACGCCGTCGGCGAGGCTCTGCAGGCTGCCGAACGGCCCGGTGCGGTTCGGGCCGAGGCGGTGCTGCATGCGCGCCACGACCTTGCGCTCGAAGACGATGTTGAACAGCGTCAGGACGACGCACAGCACGAAGATCGCCAGGCACTTGATGGCGATGATCCACCAGGGGTCGTTGCCGAACCCGGCGATCTCGTCGTAGTTCTGCGTCGCGATCATGAGTGGGCGCCTCCACCTGCGAGCTTGACCACGGAACCTGCGGCGGCACCCAGCGTCTGGTGCAGCGTCGAGCCGTTCGAGTTCTCCGGCAGCCAGACCACGCGATCGGGCATCTCCGTCACGCGCACCGGGACGGTGACCGAGCCGGTCCCCGTCCGGACGGTGAGCCACTCACCGTCTGCGACGCCCACCTCGGCAGCGGTGCCGGCGGAGATGCGCGCCTCAGCGCTCTTCGCCGTCGCCGCCAGGTGCGGTTCGCCGTCCTGCAGCCGGCCGCCGTCGAGCATGAGCTTCCAGGTGGCCAGCACCGCCTCGCGCTCACCGGGCCGTGGCGGGCCGGCGGGCGGGGTGTCGGTGGACTCCGGCCGGGCGCCGTCCCAGACGCCCAGCTCGGCGATCTCGGCGCGGACGTCGTCGACGTCGCGCAGGCCGAGGTGGATGCCCAGCTCACCGGCGACGGCGTCGAGCACGGCGGCGTCGCTGAGCGACGGCGTGTGCGCGAGCACCGCGGGGAACGGCCGGGCCCGGCCTTCCCAGTTGACGAACGTGCCGGCCTTCTCGACCGGCGGCGCCACCGGCAGCACGATGTCGGCGAGCTCGGTGACCTCGCTGCGCCGCACCTCGAGGCTGACGACGAAGCCGGCGGCCTCGAGCGCGCGCTTCGCTGCGGCCGGGTCGGGCAGGTCGGCCAGCTCGACGCCGGCCACCAGCGCACCGGCCAGCACGCCGCTGGTCAGCGCGGACAGGATGCCGGTGGTGTCGCGGCCGGGCAGCGACGGCAGCGACTCGACGGACCAGGCGGCGGCGACGTCGACCCGGGCCTCCGGGTCGGCCACCGGACGCCCGCCGGGCAGCAGCGTCGGCAGCGCGCCGGCCTCGAGCGCACCGCGCTCTCCGGCCCGCCGCGGCACCCAGGCCAGCCGGGCGCCGGTGACGGTGGCGACGCGGGCGGCCGCGGAGAGCGCGCCCGGGATCGTCGCCAGCCGCGAGCCGACCAGGATGACCGCGCCCTTCTCGCGCAGCGCCTCGGCCAGGTAGGTGACGCGGTCGTCGCCGAGCGTGATGGCGTTGAGGATCTCGGGCTCGGTGCCGGGCGCGGCCGGCAGCAGGGTGCCGCCGGTCTTCGTCAGGCCGCGGGTGGCGTACGGCGCGATGGCGTGCACCTGCGTGCCGTTCTTCCGGTTGGCCTTGCGCAGCCGCAGGAACAGCGCGCCCGCCTCCTCCTCGGGCTCGAGCCCGACCAGCAACACCGCCGGTGCCTTCTCGACGTCGGTGAACGTGACTCCCAGGCCGGAGCCGGCCACCGACGCCAGGAACCCGGCCTCCTCGGCCGAGTGCGGGCGCGCGCGGAAGTCGACGTCATTGGTGTCGAGAACGACCCGGGTGAACTTCGCGTACGCGTAGGCGTCCTCGAGCGTCAGCCGGCCGCCGGTCAGGACGCCGACGCCGCCGGCGTCGCGCGATCGGGCCAGGCCCTGCGACGCCAGCGTCAGCGCCTCGGGCCACGACGCCGGGACCAGCTCGCCGGTCTCCTCGTCGCGGACCAGGGGGTGCGTGAGGCGGTCGTCGAGCGTCGGCCAGCGGAACGCGAAGCGGTCCTTGTCGGTGATCCACTCCTCGTTGACCTCGGGGTCGTCGCCGGCCAGCCGGCGCATGACCGTGTCGCGGCGGTAGTCGACCCGGATCGCGCTGCCGCAAGCGTCGTGCTCGGCGACCGACGGGACCGACACCAGGTCGAACGGACGCGACCGGAACCGGTACGCCGCGCTGGTCAGCGCGCCGACAGGGCAGATCTGGATGGTGTTGCCGGAGAAGTAGCTCTCGAACGGCTCCTTTTCGTAGATGCCCACCTGCTGCAGCGAGCCGCGCTCGAGCAGCTCGATGAACGGGTCGCCGGCGATCTCCTTGGAGAACCGGGTGCACCGGGCGCACAGGACGCACCGCTCGCGGTCGAGCAGCACCTGGGCGGAGATGTTGATCGGCTTCGGGAACGTGCGCTTCTTGCCCTCGTAGCGGGAGTCGCCGCGGCCGTTGCTCATCGCCTGGTTCTGCAGCGGGCACTCGCCGCCCTTGTCGCAGACGGGGCAGTCGAGCGGGTGGTTGATCAGCAGGAACTCCATGATCCCCTGCTGCGCCTTGTCGGCGACCGGCGAGGAGAACTGGGTCTTGATCACCATCCCCGGCGCGACGGTGAGCGTGCAGGACGCCTGCGGCTTGGGCATGCCGCGGCCGTTGCCCATGTCGGGCACCTCGACCATGCACTGGCGGCAGGCGCCGACGGGCTCGAGCAGCGGGTGGTCGCAGAACCGCGGGATCTGGATGCCGATCAGCTCGGCAGCGCGGATGACCAGCGTGCCCTCGGGCACGCTCACCTCGAAGCCGTCGATGGTGACCGTCACCAGGTTCGGCTGCGGCTCCACGGCGTCGGACGTGGAGTTGGTCGTCACGGTCATCAGGCCTTGGCCCCCAGTTCCTGCGCGAACAGCGTCGAGGCGGCCGGGTCGAACGGGCAGCCGCCGTGCTCGAAGTGCGCGATGTACTCGTCGCGGAAGTACTGGATGGACGAGACCACCGGTGCCACCCCGCCGTCGGCGAGCGCACAGAACGAGCGGCCAGCGATGTTATCGCTCATGTCCAGCAGCTTGTCCAGGTCGGCCTCGGTGCCCTCGCCCTTCTCGAGGCGCTCGAGGATCTGCACCATCCACCAGAAGCCCTCGCGGCAGGGCGTGCACTTGCCGCAGGACTCGTGCTTGTAGAACTCGATCCACCGGGCGGTCGCGCGGACCACGCAGGTGGTGTCGTCGAAGATCTGCAGCGCCCGGGTGCCCAGCATCGAGCCGGCGCCGGCCATGCCCTCGAAGTCCAGCGGGACGTCCATGTGTTCGGCCGTGAGCATCGGCGTCGACGAGCCGCCCGGCGTCCAGAACTTCAGCTCGTGCCCGTTGCGGATGCCGCCGGCGAGATCGAGCAGCTCGCGCAGGGTGATGCCCAGCGGCGCCTCGTACTGGCCGGGCTTCGTGACGTGGCCGGACAGCGAGAAGATGCCGTAGCCGGGCGACTTCTCGTTGCCCATACTGCGGAACCACTCCGCGCCACCGGACACGATGGACGGCACCGAGGCGATGGTCTCGACGTTGTTGATGACGGTGGGTGACGCGTACAGGCCGGCCACCGCCGGGAACGGCGGCTTGAGCCGGGGCTGGCCGCGGCGGCCCTCCAGCGAGTCGAGCAGCGCGGTCTCCTCGCCGCAGATGTACGCGCCGGCGCCGGCGTGCACCACGACGTCGAGGTCGAACCCGGAGCCGAGGATGTCCTGGCCCAGGTAGCCGGACTCGTACGCCTCGGCGACGGCGTTCATCACCCGGCGGAAGACGTGCAGCACCTCGCCGCGCACGTAGATGAACGCGTGCTTGGCGCCGATGGCGTAGGACGTGATGATGACGCCCTCGACCAGCACATGCGGGTCGGCCATCATCAGCGGGATGTCCTTGCAGGTGCCCGGCTCGGACTCGTCGGCGTTCACCACCAGGTAGGTCGGCTTGGCCGAGTCCTTCGGGATGAAGCTCCACTTCATCCCCGTCGGGAAGCCGGCGCCGCCGCGGCCGCGCAGTCCGGAGTCCTTCACCATCTCGACGATGTCCTCGGGCTTGCGTTGCAGCGCGCGGCGCAGCGCCTTGTAGCCGTCGGCCTTCTCGTAGTTGCGCAGGGTGAAGGAGTCGGCCTGGTCCCAGCGGGCGGTGAGGACCGGGGTCAGGGTGACGGTCACTTGGTGCTACCTCCCAGCTCGCGCTGCCCGCCCTCGGGCGCCGTCCAGCCGTTCTCGTGCGCCAGCTCCAGGCCCACGACCGAGGCCGGGCCGGCGGCGACGCCCTCGGTGGCGCGGCCGTCGGGGAACCCGGCCAGCACCCGCTCGGCCTGCTTCCAGGTACAGACGCGGGGGCCGCGGGTGGAGGCGACCTCCTCGCCGGCGCGCAGCCGGTCGACCAGCTCGCGCGCCGATTCCGGCGTCTGGTTGTCCATGAACTCCCAGTTCACGACCATGACCGGTGCGTAGTCGCAGGCGGCGTTGCACTCCACCCGCTCCAGCGAGATCTTGCCGTCCTCGGTGGTCTCGTCGTGGCCGACGCCGAGGTACTCGGACAGGTCGTCCCAGATGGCGTCGCCACCCATGACCGCGCACAGCGTGTTGGTGCACACGCCGACGTGGTACTCGCCGACCGGGCGGCGCTTGTACATCGTGTAGAACGTCGCGACCGCGGCCACCTCGGCCTCGGTGATGCCGAGCACCTCGGCGCACAGCTCGATGCCCTCGGGCGTGACGTACCCCTGGTGCGACTGCACGAGGTGCAGCATCGGCAGCAGCGCCGACCGCGGCTCCGGGTAGCGGGCGATGATCTCCGCCATCTCCGCGCGGACGGTGTCGTCGAGCGGGCTGGTCGCAGCCTGGTCGGGCTGCACGTCGTTCAGGTCGGTCATCGGTCACATCCACCCATCACCGGATCGAGGCTCGCGACGGACACGATGACGTCGGCCACCATGGAACCCTCGCACATCGCCGCTACGGCCTGCAGGTTGTTGAAGGACGGGTCGCGGAAGTGCACCCGCCACGGCCGGGTGCCGCCGTCGGACACCACGTGCGCGCCGAGCTCCCCACGCGGCGACTCGACCGGCACGTACACCTCGCCGGCCGGCACTCGGAAGCCCTCGGTGACCAGCTTGAAGTGGTGGATCAACGCCTCCATCGACTCACCCATGATGTGCCGGATGTGGTCGAGGGAGTTGCCCATGCCGTCGCTGCCGATGGCCAGCTGGGCCGGCCAGGCGATCTTCTTGTCGCCGACCATGACCGGGCCCGGCTCCAGCCGGTCCAGGCACTGCTCGACGATCTTCAGCGACTGCTTCATCTCCTCGATGCGGATGCGGAACCGCCCGTAGGAGTCGGCGGTGTCCCAGGTCGGCACCTCGAAGTCGTAGGTCTCGTAGCCGCAGTACGGCTGCGACTTGCGCAGGTCCCACGGCAGGCCGGTGGAGCGCAGCACCGGGCCGGTGATGCCCAGCGCCATACAGCCGGCGAGGTCGAGGTACCCGACGCCGACGGTGCGGCCCTTGAAGATCGGGTTCTCGTTCGCGAACTCCTCGTAGGACCCGATGTGATCCCACATCCAGCGCAGGTACCCACGGACGCTCTCGACCGCGCCGGGCGGGAGGTCCTGCGCGACGCCGCCGGGACGGATGTACGCGCTGTTCATCCGCAGTCCGGTGATCAGCTCGAACAGGTCGAGGGTGCGCTCGCGCTCGCGGAACCCGTTGGTCATCATGGTGAGCGCGCCCATCTCCATGCCGCCGGTCGCGATGCAGACCAGGTGCGAGGAGATGCGGTTGAGCTCCATCATCATGACCCGGATGACGTTGGCGCGTTCCGGGATGTCGTCGGTGATGCCGAGCAGCTTCTCGACACCCAGCACGTACGCGGCCTCGTTGAAGAACGGGGACAGGTAGTCCATGCGGGTCACGAACGTGACCCCCTGGGTCCACGTCCGGTACTCCATGTTCTTCTCGATGCCGGTGTGCAGGTAGCCGATGCCGCACCGGGCCTCGGTGACGGTCTCGCCGTCGAGCTCGAGGATGAGCCGGAGCACGCCGTGGGTCGACGGGTGCTGCGGGCCCATGTTGACGACGATGCGCTCCTCGCCCGCCGCGGCCGCGCCGATCACGTCGTCCCAGTCCTGGCCGGTGACGGTGTAGACCGGGCCTTCGGTGGTCTCGCGGACGCCCGCGTACGGGTCGTCGGGTTCGTTGGCGGTTTCGATGTTCAGCGTGAAGGTGTCCGCTCGATCTTCGCTCATCAGTTGTACGCCCTCCGCTCGTCGGGCGGCGCGATGGTCGCGCCCTTGTACTCCACGGGGATGCCTCCGAGCGGGTAGTCCTTGCGCTGCGGGTGCCCCGGCCAGTCGTCCGGCATCTGGATGCGGGTCAGTGCCGGGTGGCCGTCGAAGAGGATCCCGAAGAAGTCGTACGTCTCGCGCTCGTGCCAGTTGGCCGACGGGTACGTGTGCACGATCGACGGGATGTGCGGGTCGGTCTCGGGGCAGGTGACCTCGAGGTTGACCCGGCGGTTGTGGGTGATCGAGAGCAGCTGGACGACGGCGTGCAGCTCGCGGCCGATCTCCTCCGGATAGTGCACGCCGTTGACGCCCATGCACATCTCGAACCGCAGCTGGGGGTCGTCGCGGAAGATCCGGGCCACCTCGGCCAGCTTCTCGCGCTTCACGAAGAACGTGACCTGGCCGCGGTCGACCAGCACCTTCTCGAACACGTCGGTGTCGGTGCTGCCGGCCTCCTGCAGGGCGGCGCTGACGTCGTCGCCGAGCTTCTCCAGCTCCTCCGGCCACGGCCGCGGGGTGGAGCCGCCGCGGACCGGGTTGGCGTCGCGGACCACCAGCCGGCCGTAGCCGGAGGTGTCGCCGCTGCCGCCGTAGGCGCCGAACATGCCGCGCCGCGACGGGTGCTCCGGCGGCAGCGCCGGCCCCTCGGGCTCCGCGGGAAGGGACTCCTCCTCGGCCTCGTCCTTCGCCTCGTCCTCGGTCTGCGCCTGCTCACCGGGCCGGGCGTCGCCGCCGGTGGTGACCTCTTCCTTCGACGGCTGGTCCGGGCCGCCGCCGGGCTCGCCGGCCTTGCCCGGCTGGTCGACCGGGCTGGACTCCGAGCGGGTGCGGGCGGCCTCGTCGACGTCGTCGGGGTGCTGCGTTCCGCCGGTCATGCCCTGCGCGTTCTCCGCGCTGTCGGCGGCCTCGGTCCGCTTCTCGTCGTCGCTCACCGGAGCAGGCCCTTCATCTCGTGCGTGGCCGGCACGACCAGAGCCCGCTCCTCGGCCTCGGCGTCGGCCGCGACCTTGTGCGTGCCCAGCTTGGTCTGCTGGATCTGGTCGTGCAGCTTGAGGATGGCGTCGATCAGCATCTCCGGCCGCGGCGGGCAGCCGGGCAGATAGACGTCGACGGGCACGACGTGGTCGACGCCCTGGACGATGGCGTAGTTGTTGAACATGCCGCCGGACGAGGCACAGACGCCCATCGACAGCACCCACTTCGGATTGGCCATCTGGTCGTAGATCTGCCGCAGCACCGGGGCCATCTTCTGGCTCACCCGGCCGGCGACGATCATCAGGTCGGCCTGCCGCGGCGAGGCGCGGAAGACCTCCATGCCGAACCGGGCGGAGTCGTGGCGGGGACCGCCGAAGGCCATCATCTCGATGGCGCAGCAGGCCAGGCCGAACGTCGCCGGCCAGACCGAACCCTTGCGCATATAGCCCAGCAGGCCCTCGACCGTGCTCAGCAGCACGCCGGACGGAAGCTTCTCTTCAACACCCATGATTCGCCTCTGCTAGTCCCAGTCGAGCCCGCCGCGCCGCCACTCGTAGATGAACGGCACGGTGATCAGGAAGATGAACATCACCATCGTGACGAAGCCGAAGACCCCGAGGTGGTCGAAGCGGACCGCCCACGGGTACAGGAAGATGATCTCGATGTCGAAGATGATGAACGTCATCGCGGTGAGGTAGTACTTCACCGGGAACCGGCCGCCGCCCACGGGCTGCGGGGTCGGTTCGATGCCGCACTCGTAGGAGTCCAGGCGGGCGCGGTTGAACCGCTTCGGGCCGGCGAGGGCTGAGAAGGCCACCGAGCCGACCGCGAACACCGCGGCGATCGCGATGAGACCGAGGATCGGTGCGTACGAGTTCACGCCGGGCCACTCCTCTGCACTGAGTTCAGCAAGACGTCCTGCATGGTGCTCCTCACGCCGCGGGGGCGAGTCGGGTCATCGCGTTGATGACGCGGTCGTACACGTCACCGTCGCGGTGGTCGGTCAGGTTGGCCAGCAGCTTCAGCGTGAACTTCATCAGCCAGGGCCGCGGGAGGCCGTGGTTCCGGGCGATTCTCATGATCCGTGGGTCACCGATCAATCTGACGAAGATGCGGCCGAGCGTGAAGTAGCCACCGTGTTCGTGCTTCAGCGCCGCAGGATAGCCCTGCAGCACCCGCTCCCGCCCGGCGGCGTCCCGCGAGAGCGCGTCGGCGACGACGGTGGCCGCCAGACCGGCCGCCTCCATCGCGTAGTCGATGCCTTCACCGTTGAAGGGATTGACCATGCCGCCGGCGTCGCCGACCAGGAGCAGCCCACGACTGTAGTGGGGCTGGCGGTTGAATCCCATCGGCAACGCCGCGCTGCGGATGTCACCGACCTGGTTCTCCTCGGTGAAGCCCCATTCCGGCGGCGTCTGCGCGGCCCAGCGGCGCAGCATGTCCTTGTAGTCGACCCGGCCGAACGCCTTCGAGGTGTTCGTGATGCCGAGGCCGACGTTGCTGGTGCCATTGCCGGTGCCGAAGATCCAGCCGTAGCCGGGTAGAAGGATTTTGCCGCCGCGGCCGTCCTCAGCGTCGGCCCACAGCTCCAGCCACGACTCCATCCAGTCGTCGTCGTGCCGCGGCGTCTTGTAGTACGTGCGGACGGCGACGGCCATCGGGCGGTCGTCGCGCTTGTGGATGCCCATGGCGGTCGACAGCCGCGACGACGTGCCGTCGGCCGCGATCACCAGCGGCGCGCGGTAGGTGACGGCCTCGCCGGCGGCCCGGCCGCGCTCGTCCAGCGGCTTCGCGGTGACGCCGACGATGCGGCCGGTGCGCTCGTCCAGCACCGGCGCCGTGACGTTGGTGCGCTCGTGCAGCCGGGCGCCGGCGGCCGCGGCGTGCCGGGCGAGCAGCTCGTCGAAGTCGGTGCGGGTACGGACCAGGCCGTGGTTCGGGTAGCTGGCCAGGTCCGGCCACGGCAGGTGCAGCCGCATGCCGCCGCCGATGATGCGCAGTCCCTTGTTACGAATCCAGCCGGGCGCGCTGGTGTCGACGCCCATGCGGACCAGTTGCCGGACGGCCCTCGGCGTCAGGCCGTCGCCGCAGACCTTGTCGCGCGGGAACGACGCCTTCTCGAGGAGCAGCACGTCCAGCCCGGACCGGGCCAGGTAGTACGCGGTCGTGGAGCCGGCCGGCCCGGCGCCGACGACGATGACGTCGGCCTCGCCGGCGGTGCGGGTCGGGGCGCTCGGTCGCGTGCGACCAGTGCGCTGGCTCATCGACGGATCCTCGGGATGCGTGTCACTGTTCGGTTCGTTGCGGCACGCTCGTGAATCCGTTCACGAGCGCACACTCGATCCCAAGTGTAGGGGTTCCCTGTCGCGTCACTCACCCCGGGTCACCCCCTCTGACCTGCGGATTTACGCATCAACATCGTTGCGTAATTCACGCCGGCCGACGGGCGCCTCGCCGTCAGGGGCGTCAGGGTTTCACGGCATGATGCAGCGCGACGATGCCGCCGCTGAGGTTGCGCCAGCGGACGTCGGACCAGCCGGCCTCGCGCAGCCACGCGGCCAGTCCGGGCTGGTCGGGCCAGGCGCGGATGGACTCGGCCAGGTACACGTAGGCGTCGGGGCTGCTGGACACCCGGCGGGCGACCGGCGGCAGCGCCCGCATGAGGTACTCGACGTAGACCTTGCGGAACGGCGCGAACGTCGGGTGGCTGAACTCGCACACCACGAGCCGGCCGCCGGGCCGGGTCACGCGGAGCAGCTCGCGCAGCCCGGCGATCGGGTCGTGCACGTTGCGCAGGCCGAACGAGATGGTAACCGCGTCGAAGGCGGCGTCGGCGAACGGCAGCCGGGTGGCGTCGCCGGCCACGAACGGCAGGTCGGCGTGCGTCCGCCGTCCGGTCCGGAGCATGCCGAGGGAGAAGTCGCACGGCACGACGAACGCGCCGCGGGCCCGGAACGGCTCGCTGGAGGTACCGGTGCCGGCGGCGAGATCGAGCACGCGCTCCCCCGGCGCGACCCCGACCGCCGCGACGACGGCCCGCCGCCAGGCGCGGTCCTGGCCGAGCGAGAGCACGTCGTTGGTGAGGTCGTACTTCTCGGCGACGTCGTCGAACATCGCCGCCACCTCGTGCGGCTGCTTCTCCAAGGAGGCCCTGGTCACGTCCGCCACTCTAACCGTGCTGCCGTGCACGGCCGTACTCTTGATGGTCGTGACGACGCTGCCCGCATCCGCGCCGATGGTCGTGCGCACCACGGAGGTCCCCGACCCGGGACCGCTTCTGGAGCTGCTGCCCGAGGACTTCCCGATGGCCTGGGTCCGGCAGGGCGAGGGCGTCGTCGGGTGGGGGCAGGCGGCCCGGTTCGACACCATCGGCGCCAACCGGTTCGTCGCCGCCGATCGGTGGTGGCGGCGCATGGTCGGCACCGCCGTCGTGCGCGACGAAGTGCGGCTGCCCGGCAGCGGCCCGGTCGCATTCGGCTCGTTCGCCTTCGACGACGTCCCGGGCTCGTCGTCGCTGGTGCTCCCGGACACCGTTGTCGGGCACCGGTCCGGACGCTGGTGGGTGACGACCATCGACGTCACCGGCAACCTGCCCGGCGGCGCGGCGCTGCCCGACGTGTCGCGGGCGCGGCGCCCGGCCGCCGTCGCGTACGCCGACGGCGCGCACAGCGGCACCGAGTGGGAGGCGATCGTCGCCGAGGCGGTCCGCCGCATCACCGCCGGCGAGCTGGAGAAGGTGGTGCTGGCCCGCGATCTCATCGCCGAGAGCCCGGAGCCGATCGACCTGCGCTGGCCACTGCAGCGACTGTCCGACGGCTACCCGCACTGCTGGACGTTCAGCGTCGACGGCATGATCGGCGCGACGCCTGAGCTGCTGGTCCGGCGCGAGCGCGGCCTCGTCACGTCCCGCGTCCTCGCCGGCACGATCCGCCGCACCGGCGACGACGAGCACGACCTCGCGCTGGCGGCGTCGCTTGCGCGGTCCAGCAAGGACCTCGAAGAGCACGAGTACGCCGTCCGCTCCGTCGCCGACGCGCTGGCGCCGTTCTGCTCCAGCATGAACGTGCCGGAGTCGCCGTTCGTGCTGCACCTGCCCAACGTCATGCACCTGGCCACAGACCTCGCCGGTGTCACCGATTCGGACGCCTCGTCGCTGGCGCTGGCCGCCGCGCTGCACCCGTCGGCGGCGGTCGGCGGCACCCCGACGGCCGTGGCGCTCGACGTCATCCGCGAGATCGAGGGCCTCGACCGCGCCCGCTACGCCGGCCCTGTCGGCTGGATGGACGGCCGCGGCGACGGCGAATGGGGCATTGCGCTGCGCTCGGCCGAGGTGTCCGGCTCCCGGCTGCGGCTGTTCGCCGGCTGTGGCATCGTCGCCGGCTCCGACCCCGCCGCGGAGCTGGCCGAGAGCGTCGCCAAGCTGGTCCCCATGCGTGACGCCCTCTCCTCCTGACCCACCC
>NZ_SMLB01000073.1 GCF_004349105.1 Jiangella aurantiaca | reverse complement strand
CGGCTGGGCGGTGGCGTCGGCGTTCGGCCCGGGTGGGGCGGTCGAGCTGGTGCTCGCCGGGCTGCTGGTGGCGGTGGCGGTGACGGTGGTCGCTGCGGCGCTGGCGTGGCCGGTCCTCAAGACGCTGCGCCCATGATCATCAAGGATCGACCCCGTCCTGGTGTGGTCGATCCTTGATGATCACGGGGACTGGGACATGGATGGGAGTGGAGATGAGGCTGACGATCGTCGTCGGCATGACGGCGGGGGGCGTCGGAGCGCACGTGCGGTCGCTGGTGGAGCGACTGGGCGGGCTCGGCATCGAGGTCGGCGTGGCCGGACCGCCCGAGACCCAGGAGCGGTTCGACTTCACCGGCGCCGGCGCCAGGTTCGCGCCGGTCCGGATCGGCAGCGCGCCGAACCCGCCGGCCGACCTCGCCGCGGTGCGAGGCCTGCGCCGGGCGTTCCGCGGCACCGACGTCGTGCACGCGCACGGGTTCCGCGCGGCCGCGTTGTCCGGGCTGGCCCTTGGGCGGCGCCGTCCCGGCCGGGTGCCGCTGCTGGCCACCTGGCACAACGCCGTCCTCGCGACGGGACCGAAGCGGGTGCTGATCGGCGCGCTGGAACGGCTGGCGGCGCGCCGGGCGGACGTGACGCTCGGCGTCTCGTCCGACCTGGTGGCCCGGGCCCGCGAGCTCGGCGCGCCGGACGTCCGGCTGGCCCCGGTGGCGGCACCGCGCGTCCAGCCCGCGAAGCGCGACGCCGACGCCGTCCGGGCCGAGCTCGGAGCGGTGGACCGGCCGCTGCTGCTGGCGGTCAGCCGGCTGGCCGAGCAGAAGGGCCTGGACGTGCTGCTGGCGGCCGCGCGGCGGTGGCGTGAGCGCACCCCGTCGCCGCTGGTCGTCGTCGCCGGCGGCGGGCCGCTGGAGGACGAGCTGAGCCGGGCCATCGCGGCCGACGACCTGCCGGTGCGGCTGCTCGGCCACCGGTCGGACGTCCCGGACCTGCTGGGCGCCGCGGACGTCTACGTGCTCACGTCCGTGTGGGAGGGCCGCCCACTCGTCATCCAGGAGGCCATGCAGGTGGGCGTGCCGGTGGTGACGACGGCGGCCGGCGGCGTCCCCGAGCTGGTGGGCGACGGCGCGCAGGTGGTACCTGGAGGCGACGCCGTGGGCGTGGCCAACGCCGTCAGCGCCCTGCTCGACGACCCGGACCGCCGGGCCGAGCTCGGCGAGCGCGGCCGGCGCCAGGCCGCCACCTGGCCCGACGAAGACGACAACGCCCGGCTGGTCGCCGACCTGTGCCGGGACCTCGCCGGGCGTTGACGCATGCTTGGCCCGCCCCCGCCAGCCGCGAGTCCGGCGGGGGCGGTGGCCACCACGGGGGAAAGTGGCCGAAGCCAAACGTACCGGATCAAGATCGGCAAGCCACCCTGATCGGGGAAAGATCTCATGACGTTCTGTGACGGCGTACAACGGCTGCGGCGAGTCGGCCCGGACAGGGTCGAGAGACTGTTAGGCTGGAGGTCCGTGGAACAAAGGTTCAGCGCTTCGTCGCCGAGCCGCCAGCTGACGGATTGACCACGGGAGCCCCTCTTGGCCTTGCAGCCGACTACCCATGTGTTCGTGACCGGAGGAGTCGCCTCCTCCCTCGGCAAGGGGCTCACCGCCTCCTCGTTGGGGAGCCTGCTCACCGCGCGCGGCCTGCGGGTCACCATGCAGAAGCTCGACCCCTACCTCAACGTCGACCCCGGGACGATGAACCCGTTCCAGCACGGCGAGGTGTTCGTCACCGAGGACGGCGCCGAGACCGACCTCGACGTCGGCCACTACGAGCGCTTCCTCGACCGCGACCTCAACAAGTCGGCCAACGTCACCACGGGTCAGGTGTACTCCGACGTCATCGCGAAGGAACGGCGCGGCGAGTACCTGGGCGACACCGTCCAGGTCATCCCGCACATCACCAACGAGATCAAGGACCGCATGCTCGCCATCGGCGACGGCGAGTTCGACGTCGTCATCCACGAGATCGGCGGCACCGTCGGCGACATCGAGTCGCTGCCGTTCCTCGAGGCCGCACGGCAGGTCCGCCACGACGTCGGCCGCGAGCGCTGCTTCTTCCTGCACGTCTCGCTGGTGCCGTACCTCGCGCCGTCGGGCGAGCTGAAGACGAAGCCGACGCAGCACTCCGTCGCCGCGCTGCGCCAGGTCGGCATCACGCCCGACGCCATTGTGTGCCGGTCCGACCGGCCCATCCCGCCCGGCGTGAAGAAGAAGATCTCGCTGATGTGCGACGTCGACGCCGAGGCCGTCGTGGCAGCCGTCGACGCGCCGTCCATCTACGACATCCCGAAGGTGCTGCACACCGAGGGTCTCGACGCCTACGTCGTCAAGCGGCTCGGGCTGTCCTTCCGCGACGTCGACTGGACGGCGTGGGACGAGCTGCTGCGCCGCGTGCACCGCCCGCGCCACGACGTCACCGTCGCGCTCGTCGGCAAGTACGTCGACCTCCCCGACGCGTACCTGTCCGTCACCGAGGCGCTGCGGGCCGGCGGGTTCGCCAACGACGCCAAGGTGCACATCCGCTGGGTCCCGTCCGACGAGTGCGAGACGCCCGAGGGCGCGGCGGCCCGGCTGAGCGACGTCGACGGCGTCGTCATCCCGGGCGGGTTCGGCATCCGCGGCATCGAGGGCAAGATCGGCGCCATCGGCTACGCCCGCGAGCACCAGATCCCGACGCTCGGGCTGTGCCTGGGCCTGCAGTGCATGGTCATCGAGTACGCCCGGTCCGAGGCCGGCCTGATGCAGGCCAGCTCCGCGGAGTTCGACCCCGACACCCCGGAGCCGGTCATCGCGACCATGGAGGACCAGAAGGGCATCGTCGCCGGCGAGGGCGACCTGGGCGGCACCATGCGGCTGGGCTCGTACCCGGCGGTACTGGGCGAGGGGACGCTGACCCGCGAGCTGTACGGCGCGAACCGCGTCACCGAGCGGCACCGGCACCGGTACGAGGTGAACAACGAGCACCGCGACCGCCTGGTCAAGGCCGGGCTGGTGGTGTCGGGCACGTCGCCCGACGGCACGCTGGTCGAGTTCGTCGAGCTGCCCCGCGACGTCCATCCGTTCTTCGTCGCCACCCAGGCGCACCCGGAGCTGAAGTCGCGGCCCACCCGTCCGCACCCGCTGTTCGCCGGGCTGGTCGCGGCGGCCGTGAGCCGACAGCAGGAGACGCAGCTGCCGGTCGACGTCGAGCCGGCGGTCGTCTCCTAGGCGGTCTTCGCGCCCGCTTCGCGGGTGAGGCGGTGCCGGACCTCGTCCAGCAGGGCGGGGTCCGGCATCGGCAGCCCGGCCAGCGCGCTGAGGTACAGCCCGTCGCCGACCAGCCGGACGATCTCCGCCGTCACCGGGTCCTTCACGTGCTCGCGGAGGATCTCCGCCCACCGTACGAAGCAGTAGATGACCAGCTCACGGGCCTCGTCGCTGGCGATGTCGCTGGAGCGCAGCGCCGCCAGCAGCGACCAGTAGACGGGGCCGTCCTGCGACGTCGGTACCGACGTGCGCAGGAAGAAGTCGACCACGTCGTCGGAGGCCAGCGCCTGCTCGAACTCCTCCTCGACGCCCTCGGCCAGCCGCCGGGCCAGGCCGGTGATCAGCGCCTCCTTGGACGGGAAGTGGTAGAGCAGGCCGCCCTTGGAGACGCCGGCCTTCTCGGCGACGGACTCCAGCGTCACCGCGTGCAGGCCCGTGTCGACGAGGATGCGCTCGAGCGCGTCGAGGATGCGGTCGCGGGAAGAGGGGCGTGGCACGGGGAAGAAACCTCGATTCTGACGGTGTTACTGTACCGTCTGGACGGTTTAGCTTACCTCGGAGGGATGCGCGATGGCGATGACCGAGCGGGAGCGGGTGCTGGCGGGACCGCGCGAATGGGGCGCCCTCGTCGTCCTGCTGCTGCCGGTGCTGCTCATCTCCATCGACATGACGGTGCTGAGCTTCGCCGTGCCCCACCTGAGCGAGGACCTCGCGCCCACCGGCACCGAACTGCTGTGGATCGTCGACGTGTACGGCTTCATGATCGCCGGGCTGCTGGTGACGGCCGGCACGCTGGGGGACCGGATCGGCCGGCGCAAGCTGCTGCTGACCGGCGCGACGGCGTTCGGCGTGGCGTCCGCACTGGCGGCGTACTCGACGTCGCCGGAGATGCTGATCGTGGCGCGGGCGCTGCTCGGCGTGGCCGGGGCGACGTTGATGCCGTCGACGCTCTCGCTCATCCGCAACATCTTCCACGACGTACGGCAGCGGACGCTGGCGATCGCGATCTGGGCGACGATGTTCTCCGCCGGCGCCGCGCTGGGGCCGATCATCGGCGGCTGGCTGCTCGAGCACTTCTGGTGGGGCTCGGTCTTCCTGGTCGCACTGCCGGTGCTGGCGCTGTTGCTGATCTTCGCTCCACTCCTGGTGCCGGAGTCGAAGGATCCCGCGCCCGGGCCGTACGACCTGCCCAGCGCCGGGTTGTCGCTGGTGGCGATGCTGCTGGCGGTGTACGGGATCAAGGGGCTGGCCGCGGACGGGCTGTCGTTCGGGTACGGCGCTGCTCTGGTGGCGGGGGTGCTGGTCGGCGTGGCGTTCGTCCGGCGGCAGCGGCGGCTGGAGACGCCGCTGCTGGACCTCGGGCTGTTCGCGCGGCCGGCATTCCGGGCCTCCGTCGTGACGAACCTGCTGACGACGTTCGCGATGATCGGCGCGCTGTTCTTCATGACTCAGTACCTGCAAATCGTGCTGGGCATGGAGCCGCTGCGGTCCGGCCTGGTGCTGGTGCCCGGCCTGGCGCTGGCGATCGTCACCGGGATCGTCGCCGTGCCGCTGATGCGCCGGCTGCCGATGCCGTGGCTGCTGTTCGGCGCGCTGCTGGTGGTGGCGGCCGGCTTCGCGCTGATGGTGCTGGCCGGCCGCGGGTTCGGCCCCGGGCTGGTGATGGTGGCCTTTGTGCTGGTCGGCGGCGGTGTCGGGCTGGTGCAGACGATCACCAACAACGTCATCATGGCCACCGTCGACCCGGCCCGGGCCGGTGCCGCCGCGGCGGTGTCGGAGACGGCGTACGAGGTCGGCGGCGGCTTGGGCACCGCGGTGCTGGGCAGCCTGCTGACCGCGGTGTACGGGTCGTCGCTCGGCGTGGTGAGCGGGGTCGACGGCGCGACGCTGGCGCAGGCGCGCGAGACCCTGGGCGGCGCGGTGGACGTGGCCGGGTCGCTGCCGTCGCCGGTGGCGTCCGCGCTGGTGGCGGCCGCCGAGGACGCCTTCACCCGTGCCGTCGAGGTCACCAGCGTCGTCGGGGCGCTGGTGGTCGTGGCCGCCGCCGTCCAGGCGCTGGTCGTGCTCCGGCATCATCGGTCGACGGTGGCCGCCGGCTCGCACGGGTAGCCTGGGCGACCGTGGGGATTCAGATCGCGCCGAGCATCCTGTCGTCCGACTTCGCCAATCTCGAGTCCGAGATCGCCCGCCTCGGCGACGCCGACCTCGTGCACGTCGACGTCATGGACAACCACTTCGTCCCCAACCTGACGCTCGGGCTGCCCGTCGTCGAGGCGATCCTGGCCCGCACCGACCGGCTCGTCGACTGCCATCTGATGATCGACGACCCCGACCGGTGGGCGCCCGGGTACGCCGAGGCCGGAGCGCACAACGTCACGTTCCACGCCGAGGCGGCCGCCGCGCCGGTCCGGCTGGCCCGCGAGCTGCGCCGGCTCGGCGCCCGCGCCGGCGTCGGGCTGCGTCCCGCCACGCCGATCGAGCCGTGGGCCGACCTGCTGCCCGAGATCGACATGCTGCTGGTCATGACGGTCGAACCCGGCTTCGGCGGCCAAGCGTTCCTCGACGTGTGCCTGCCGAAGATCCGCCGGGCGCGCGAGCTGGTGTCGCGGTCCGGCCTGGACATCTGGATCCAGGTCGACGGCGGCGTGTCGGCCGAGACGATCGAGCGCTGTGCCGACGCCGGTGCCGACGTGTTCGTCGCCGGGTCGGCCGTCTACGGCGCCGAGGACGCGGCTGCCGCCGTCTGCGACCTGCGCGAACTGGCGGCGAAAGCGGCGCGCGGCCACTGAGCCCGGCGCGGGCCGGAGCGGACGACGCCATGGGGCGCGCGCCCAGCTGTTGATCTTGGAGTAAGCGGGGAGATGCGGCCCTGTTTGTCCGTTAGATCCCCCGTTTACTCCAAGATCAACATGGGCCGTGTCGGCTCGGCTCAGGCCCGGGTCCAGGCGGGGAGCGTGAGCCGGAACCGGGCGCCCTGGCCGAGCCGTGTGCGCAGTTCGACGTCGCCGCCGTGTGCCCGGGCCAGCGAGCGGGCGATCGCCAGCCCCAACCCCGCGCTCGCGCCGCCGGACCGGTCGCGGGAGCGGTTGGCCCGGTAGAACCGGTCGAAGACGCGGTCCGCCTGATCCGCCGTCATGCCCGGGCCCTCGTCGACGACGTCGAGCACGGCCCGGCCGCCGATGGTGCCGACGCCGATGCGGACCGGACTGCCCGGCGGGGTGTGGGCGACGGCGTTGCCGACGAGGTTCGCGACGACCTGCCGTAGCCGGTCCTCGTCGGCGTCGACCGGGGCCGGACCGGGTGCGCCGGTGCCGTCCGGCCCGGTGAGCTCGACCGGGCGGGACGGATCGAGGGTGCGAAGGTCGTGCCGGGCGTCGCCGGCGAGCGTGCGCAGATCCATCGGGGCGCGGTCGAGTTGCCCCTCGGGCGCCTCGTCCAGCCGGGCGAGCAGCAGCAGGTCCTCCGTCAGCGCCGTCAGCCGGGTGGCCTCCCGGTCGATCCGCAGCATCGCCGCGTCGACGTCGGCCCGCTCGGGCAGCGCGCCCATCCGGTACAGCTCGGCCGAGCCCTTGATGCCGACCAGCGGCGTGCGCAGCTCGTGGCTGACGTCGGACAGGAATGTGCGCATGCGCGCCTCGGCGGCCGCGCGGTCGGCGAAGGCGCGCTCCAGCTGGCTGAGCATGGTGTTGAGGGACTCCGCGAGGTGCCCGATCTCGGTGCTGGACGCGGCGAGGCCGGGGACCCGCTGGGTGAGGTCGCCGCCGGCGATCGCGGCCGCGGTGTGCTCGATCCGGCGCAGCGGCCGCAGCCCTCGCCCGAGCGCGAGCCAGCCGATCGCCGTCAGCAGGACCAGCAGCACGGCGCCGCTGACGATGCTCGTGATCCGGAGCCGGTCGATCGTGGCGTCGGTCTCGTCCAGCGGGGCCGCCGCGATCACCGTCCCCTCCCAGCCTGTGGCCGGCATGGCGACCGCCCGCCAGCGTCCGTCGCCGTCGGCGGAGGGCAGGCTGACCGGCGTCCCGTCGGCGGGCAGGCCGGTCAGGTCGCCGGCGGCCGGGAGCTCGCCGCTGTCCAGCCCGGACGTGCGCAGGCCGCCGGCCACCGTCCCGTCCGCGTCCAGATACACCAGGTACGGAGCGCCGATGAGGTCGAGCGCGGCGTCGAGCAGCTCCGGCCGGCCCGTGGCGTCGACGGGGTCGGGCGGTCCGCTGGCCGCGACGCCGGTGAGGATGGCGGAGAGCGAGCGCAGCTGGTCGTCGACCCGGTCGAGCTGGTAGCGCTCCAGATGCCCGGCGACGGCCGCGCTGATCAGCGTCAGACCCGCCAGCAACAGCCCCGACGTGAGCAGCAGCAGCCGGGACCGCAGCGAGAGCCGCCTCACGGCCGCGGCTCCCGCAACACGTAGCCGACGCCGTGCACCGTCTGGATGAGCTTCGGTTCTCCCGCGTCGACCTTGCGCCGCAGATAGGAGATGTAGGTGTCGACGATGCTGGCGTCGCCGCCGAAGTCGTAGCGCCACACCCGGTCGAGGATCTGCGCCTTCGACACCACCTGGCCGGCGTTCTCCATCAGGTAGCGCAGCAGCCGGAACTCGGTGGGGGAGACGCGCACCGGCAGGCCGTCCCGCGTCACCTGATGCCCCGCCGGGTCGAGCGTGAGCGGCCCGGTTTTCAGGAGGTCGGCGGGGTGGCCAGTGGTGCGGCGGAGGATCGCGCGGATGCGCGCTATGAGTTCTTCCAGGTCGAAGGGTTTCGTCACGTAGTCGTCGGCACCGAGCGAGAGGCCGGTGACCTTGTCGGCCTGGCGGTCGCGGGCGGTCAGGAACAGCACCGGCACCGGCCCGTGGCGCCGGCCGGGCAATGCGCGGAGCCGGCGGACCACCTCGAAGCCGTCCATGTCCGGCAGCATCACGTCGAGCAGCACCAGGTCCGGCGGTTCTTCCTGCGCTGTTTCGACGGCCTCCGTGCCGGTGGCGGCGGACGACACCCCGAACCCGGCGAACCGCAGCGCCGCCGAGAGCAGTTCGCGGACAGTCGCCTCGTCGTCGACCACGAGCAGCCGCTGGGACGTCATGGCCGCGCCCGGTCCTTCCACGGTCGCCAGGATACGGAAGCCAGGCGCCGGAACACCTGGACGATCATGATCCCGGCGAGGCCCGCGGCTGCTCCGGCGGCGAGGCCCGTGCCTAGGGCGAGCAGCGGGTCGGCTCCCAGACGCGCGTCGAGGAGCGGCACCGTCCCGCCGAACGCCCCCAGGTCGACGTCCACCCGGCCGAGCAGTGCGAGGCCGGCCAGCCCCGCGCCCACGACCAGGCCCAGCCGCATGACGACGCCCGCCGTACGCGGCAACGCGCGCCGCATGGCGGGCCGCCCGTCGCCGGGATCTCCTCCGGTCAGACGGGCGGGCACGATGATGCCCAGGACGAGCAGCGCCGCTCCGGACACCCCCATCAACGCGCCGGTCGGGGCGATCGGCTCGGCGCCGTCCAGCGCGCAGGCCAGCACGCCGTCAGCCCGCACCGTCAACGGCACGCCGAGCCCGACCGGCAGGGCGCCGGCCACCGCGACCGGTAGCACGAGCAACACCCCTCCGGCTACCGCGGCGCCGCCCGACGCCGCGGCCGCGATCAGTCCGATCAGCGCGATCCCGGCGACCGCCCACCACGCGACGATTCGCGGCCGTCGAGTCGTGCCCCCGAACCGCAGCACCAGCCAGCACACCGCGAGCACGGCCAGCGCGCCGGTCGCCCCGGCCACCGCCACCGGCCCACCGGCCACCGAGAACCGGACATCCAGCGCGTCGAGCGACCCGTCGCCGCCTAACAGCACGCCGCCCGCGTCCGGACAGCCGTCCGCCCCGCCTGTCACCGCTCCGCCCATCGCCGGCGCACTGGCTGTCGCCGGCGCGTCGTTGGGTAGCCGGACCTTCGCGGTCCCGCTGGCCAGCTGCGCCACTGCCAGCAGCCCGGCCGCCACCACGACAGTCGCGACCGCGCCGCGGACGCCCAATCCGTCGCGGCCACGGCGGAGCAGCAGCACTCCCAGCACCGCCGCGCCCACCACCGTGACGCCCAGTGGCATCACCTCGACGCCGGCCTGCAAGGAGATCGGGACGTCGCCCGGCGGGGTCGCGGTGAGCGTCGCCGGGCCGCCCGCGGCCAGGGCGACGACGGCCGCCATCAGCGCGCCCAGGTCGCCTGCCTGGCCGGCGTCGAGCAGGACCAGGCCGGCTGCGGCGACGCCCGCCATCGCGAGGAGGGCCGCCGCGGCCGCGACCAGACCCGCGCCCACGTCCCGTCGCAGCACAGCGATCCGCCTCACACGTCGCGGCGGCTGAACACGACGAACGCCGCGACCAGCACCGCGGCCACGCCCAGGCACATGCCGCCCAGGTTCAGCCAGGGGTGCGGATAGTCGGGATCCGGCACGGTCGCGAACACCGCGGCCGCGCCTTGGGTCGGCCACACGTCGACCAGGCCCTGCAGCCACGACGGGAACAGCCCCGCGAGCGCGGGCACCAGGAAGACGATGCTCACGAGCGTGGCCAGCGCTCCCGCCGTCGCCCGGATGATCGTGCCGAGTCCGGCCGCGAGCAGGGCGATCGCCGTCAGGTAGAGCCCGCCGCCGCCGATCGCGGAGAGCACGCCGGGATCACGGAGCGTCGCGGAGGGCACGTCCTGCGCGCTCAGCACCGCCTGTCCGAGCAGGAACGACGTGAGCATCAGCACCTGACCGGCCGCGACGGCGACGGCGGCGGCCACGACCACCTTCGCGGCCAGCAGCCGGTGCCGGCGCGGCGTCGCCATCAGCGACGTCTGCATGAGTCCGGTGGCGTACTCGGACGTGACGATGAGGATGCCCAGGACGCCGATGATCAGCTGGGCGACGATGTACGTCGTCAGGCTGAGGTTGGTCGGGTCCCAGGCGGCCCGCTCCGCGGCGGTCGCGTTCGCGTAGTCGGTCCCGGCCGAGCTCATCGCGAGGGCCGTGATGCCGAGCCCGACCAGGAAGAGGCAGGCCAGCGTGGACCAGGTGGAGCGCAGGCTGCGGAACTTGACCCACTCCGCGCGCAGGGTGTCCGCGAATGTCACCGTGGGCGCAGTGGCGACCGTGCTCATGCGGCCCTACCCTCGTACTCGACACTGTCCCTGGTCAGCTGCATGAAGGCGTCCTCGAGCGAGGCTCGCTGCGGGGTGAGCTCGCTCAGGGCGACGCCGTGGAAGGCGGCGAGCGCGCCGATGTCGTCGCTGCTCATGCCGGAAATGACGAGGGACGACTCGAGCCCTTCCCGGACGGCGGCCCCGGCGGCGGTCAGCCGCACCGCGAACGCGCCCGGCTCCCGCGTGCGGACGAGGACGGTGCCCTCGCCGTTGGCGCGCAGGAACTCGCTCATGCCGGTGTCGGCGATGAGCCGGCCCCGGCCGATGACGACCAGGTGGTCGGCGCTCTGCGCCATCTCGCTCATCAGGTGGCTGGAGACCAGTACCGACCGGCCCTCGCGGGCGAGCGAGCGCATGAGGTCGCGGATCCACCTGATGCCCTCGGGATCGAGCCCGTTCACCGGCTCGTCGAAGATCAGCGCCTGCGGGTCACCGAGCAGGGTCGCCGCGATGCCGAGCCGCTGCCGCATGCCCAGCGAGAACCCGCCGGCCCGCTTGCCGGCCACACCCTCGAGCCCGGTCCGCGCGAGCACCTCGCCGACCCGGCGGCGCGGCAGCCCGTTGCTCACGGCGAGAGCGAGGAGGTGGTCGCGGGCGGTCCGGCCGCCGTGGACGGCTCCGGCGTCGAGCAGCGCGCCGACGGTGGTCAGCGGGACCGGCAGGTCGCGGTAGTGGCGGCCGCCGATCCTCACCGTTCCCTGCGTCGGCGTCGCCAACCCCGTGATCATCTTCATCGTGGTGGACTTTCCGGCGCCGTTCGGCCCGAGGAACCCGGTCACCTGACCGGGCTCGACGCTGAACGACACGTCGTCCACCACGGTGTCGGGTCCGTAGCGTTTGGTCAGCCCACGTATCTCGATCGTCGTCATGAGGCGATCGTGATCGGCCGATCCGGGCGGTTCCGGAGAGCTTCTGGGAGAACTCTGTGAGTCCGGCGCCCGGCCATGCGCGGTCGCGTGGTTCGGCCGGTGGTCGGCCGCTCGGGGCCGCTGGACTCACAGGAAACGCTGGTCGTGTTGGGCGTTCGGTCGGCGCCGAGAAGGGTGGGCGGTTAGCCCTGGAACTTGCCCGGAGCCGCTGGTTTGGAACGGGCAATCTTGCCCGGAAACGGGCAACCGCCGGGCTAGCGCTTCGAGGCGACAGCGGGCGTTCGACCTGCTTAGCGTGATGTGGATCGCGGATCGTCCGTGCACCGCCGCCAGGCGTCAACACCCTAGGAGTCCTCGTGAACGCTGCCCAACTGCCGCACCGCGATCTCGGATCGCGCGGCTTCCGCACGTCCGATCTGCACGCCCTGGCCAACGGCGGGTCCCGCTTCGAGCTCATCGAGGGCTGCATCGTCCTTTCGCCCCCGCCGGTCGCCGCCGAGACCGCGGTCTGTCAGTGGCTGGCGAACACTTTCGAGATCGCGAACCGGGGGAGTCCGCTCGTGGTCGATCGCGGCCAGCCGGTGCGCATCGGCGAGTACGACGAGGTGCGGCCCGACATCGTCGTCGCGCACGTGTCGCTGGCCGAGACGACGCCGATCCCGGTCGAGGCGCTGGCGCTCGTCGTCGAAGTGGTGTCGCCGAGTTCGGTGCTGCGCGACATCATGACCAAGCGCGCGCTGTACGCACGGGCCGGTGTGCCCGCGTACTGGACCGTGATCCCGCGGGGCGATCCACCTGGCCTCGTGGTCACCGAGCTGCGCCGCGACGAGTCGACCGCCGTGTACGTGGAGCGGACGCCGGCCACCTCCTCGACGTTCAGCACCGATCACCCCTGGCGCATCACGCTCGACGTGCCGGCCTTTGCCGCTCCCTGGTCGGCCTCGGCGTCGCATGCGGCCGGCAACGAGGAGGTGGTCTGAGCGCGGCGAGGGGTCCTTGGGCTTGGTGAGGAGGCTGTCGGCTCGACGAGGGACCTGCGGATGGTGAGGTGGTTCGCATGTGAGAAGGAACGCAGAGCGTGGTCGGGGAATGCGTTCGGCACGACGGCGGTTACGATTCTAGAGACACGACGCGTGCTCCGGGGTCGGTGAAAGTCCGAACCGGCGGTGACAGTCCGCGACCCGGCCGGCGTCCGCACAGCGGGCGACGGACGGTTGACCCGGTGGAACTCCGGGACCGACGGTGAAAGTCCGGATGGGAGGCAGCACGCGCGGCCGTCTCGGTTGGTCGCGCCATTTGCGCGCGTCCGTATCGCCGAGCCGGCCGTAGGTGGCGCACCCGCGCCCGCCCCGGAGCTCGCCCGACGAGGCGAGGAGGGGCCGGTGGCGAGTCCAGCGGAGCTGGCGGCGATGCGCCGCGCCATCGAGCTGTCCCGGAACGGCGCCTCCACCACACCGCCCAACCCGGACGTCGGCTGCGTCATCCTCGACGCGACAGGCGCGACGGTAGGCGAGGGCTGGCACGAACGTCCCGGCCGACCGCACGCCGAGGTCAACGCGCTCAACCAGGCCGGAGAGCGTGCCCGTGGCGGCACGGCCGTCGTCACGCTGGAGCCGTGCGACCACACCGGACGCACCGGGCCCTGCACTCAGGCGTTGATCGCGGCCGGGGTCGCCCGGGTGGTGGTCTCCGTCGCCGATCCGAATCCGGTCGCGTCCGGGGGAGCGGCCACCCTGCGCGCGCACGGCGTCGACGTCGAGCTGGGCGTGCTCGCGGACGAGGCGGCCAGCGCCAACGCCCGCTGGCTCATCCCGTTCCGTACGCACCGGCCGTTCGTCGTCTGGAAGTTCGCCGCGACGCTCGACGGGCGCAGCGCGGCCGGCGACGGCACGAGCCGCTGGATCACCGGCAAGGAGGCCCGCGCCGACGTGCACCGGCTGCGGGCGGCGGTCGACACCGTCATCGTCGGGTCCGGGACCGTGCGCGCGGACGATCCGCAGCTCACCGCCCGGCTGGACGGCGTCCCAGCGGGCGTGGGCGGGTTGACGGGCGTCGAGGCTGCGACTGGCGACCGGACCGTGGACCAGCCGCTGCGCGTTGTCGTCGACAGCGCCGGCGCGACGCCGGCGACTGCGCGGGTGCGTGACGATCAGGCTCCGACCTGGATCGCGACCGCCGAGGAGGTCGGCGCGACGCCCGACGGCCGGGTCGATCTGACGAAGCTCCTGAACCAGCTCTACGAGCGCGGCCGGCGGTACGCCCTGCTCGAGGGCGGGCCGACGCTGGCCGGGGCGTTCTGGCGAGCCGGTCTGATCGACCGGGTCGTCGGCTACGTCGCGCCCGCGCTGCTCGGCGCAGGTCCGGCCGCGCTGGCCGACGCCGGCGTGAACACCATCGACGCCGCGATCCGGCTCGACGTCACCGACGTCCGGATGGTCGGCGCCGATCTGCGCATCACCGCAACCCCGCGAGAACACAGGAAGGCGTGAGGCAATGTTCACCGGGATCGTCGAAGAACTGGGCGAACTGGTCGCGATCGAAGGCGACGCCGACGACGGGCGGCTCACCGTCCGCGGCCCGAAGGTCGCCGAAGACGCCGTGCACGGCGCCTCGATCGCCGTCGACGGCGTCTGCCTGACCGTCACAGCAGTCGACGGCGACACGTTCACCGTCGACGTCATGCGCGAGACGTTCGACCGCAGCACGCTGGCGAAGCTGACGATCGGCGACGCGGTCAACCTCGAGCGCGCGGTCAGGGCGTCCGACCGCCTGGGCGGGCACATCGTCCAGGGCCACGTCGACGGCGTCGGCACGGTGGTCTCCCGCACGCCGGGCAGCCGCTGGGAGGTCGTGCGGATCGCGGCGCCCGCGGCCCTGCTGCGCTACGTCGCGGAGAAGGGATCGATCGCCGTCGATGGGGTGTCGCTGACGGTGTCCGGGCTCGGCGCGGGCTGGTTCGAGGTGAGCCTCATCCCGACCACGCTGGAGCTGACCACGCTCGGCCGCCGGCAGCCCGGCGACGGGGTGAACCTGGAGGTCGACGTGGTCGCGAAGTACGTGGAGCGGCTCCTGACGACGGGCGATAGCACCACAGGCGAGAACACGACAGGGGTGGGAGCATGACCGTCCAGCTGGACACCGTCGAACGGGCGATCGCCGACATCGCGGCCGGCAAGGCCGTGGTCGTCGTCGACGACGAGGACCGGGAGAACGAGGGCGACCTGATCTTCGCCGCCTCGAAGGCCACGCCGGAGCTGATGGGGTTCACCATCCGGCACACGTCGGGCGTCATCTGCGTCCCGATGCTCGGCAGCGAGCTGGACCGGCTGGACCTACCGCCGATGACGCAGGTGAACGAGGACCGCAAGGGCACCGCGTTCGCGGTCTCCGTCGACGCGCGCCACGGCATCACCACCGGCATCTCGGCCGCCGAACGCGCCCACACGGCGCGCGTGCTGGCTGACTCCGCGACCGAGCCGTACGAGCTCAGCCGGCCCGGGCACGTGTTCCCGCTCCGGGCCAGGGAGGGCGGCGTGCTGCGACGCCCGGGGCACACCGAGGCCGCGGTCGACCTCGCCCGGCTCGCCGGCCTGTCGCCCACGGGCGTGCTCTGCGAGATCGTCCACGACGACGGCTCCATGATGCGGGCGCCGGCACTGCGCGAGTTCGCCGACGAGCACGGGCTGGCGATGATCTCGATCGCCGACCTCATCCGGTACCGCCGGCGCACCGAGCGCCAGATCGAGAAGGTCGCGACGACCCGGCTGCCGACGGTGCACGGCACGTTCACGGCGCACGCCTACCGCGACATCCTCGACGGCAGCGAGCACGTCGCGCTGGTCATGGGCGACGTGAGCGCCGACGAGGTCGGCGACGACGCCGTCCTGGTGCGGCTGCACTCCGAGTGCCTGACGGGCGACGCGTTCGGCTCGCTGCGCTGCGACTGCGGCCCGCAACTGCGCGCCGCGCTGGACCTGGTCGCCGGCGCCGGCCGCGGCGTCGTCGTCTACCTGCGCGGGCACGAGGGCCGCGGCATCGGCCTCGCGCACAAGCTGCAGGCGTACGAGCTGCAGGACGGCGGGCTGGACACCGTCGACGCCAACGTCGAGCTGGGGCTGCCCGCCGACGCCCGCGACTACGGCACCGGCGCGCAGATCCTCGCCGACCTCGGCGTGCGCACCATCGCGCTGATGACGAACAACCCTGCGAAGCTGACCGGCGTCGAGGGATACGGTCTGAAGCTCGCCGAACGGGTCGAGCTGCCGGTCGCCGTCAACCCCGAGAACCTGCGGTACCTGACGACGAAGCGGGACCGCATGGGGCACGATCTGCGCGATCTGCCAGGCTCTGAGGACCCCGCGGAACGAGAGGACACCGGACGATGAGTGGTCAGGGCGCGCCCGAGCTGCAGGTGGGCAAGGTGGGCGACCTCCGGGTCGCGGTCGTCGCGTCGCTGTGGCATCAGCAGGTCATGGACGGCCTGATCGCCGGGGCGCAGCGGGCGCTGGAGGAGGCCGGGGTGCACGACCCGCTGATCCTGCGGGTTCCCGGCTCGTTCGAGCTGCCGGTCGCCGCGGCGCGTCTGGCCCGGGCGAACTACGAGGCGGTCGTCGCTCTCGGCGTCGTCGTCAGGGGCGAGACGCCGCACTTCGACTACGTCTGCCAGGCGGCCACCGACGGGCTGACCCGGGTCGCCGTCGACACCGGCGTCCCGGTCGGCTTCGGCGTCCTGACCTGCGACGACGAGCAGCAGGCGCTGGCTCGCGCCGGGCTGCCGGGGTCCAAGGAGGACAAGGGGTACGAGGCGACCCAGGCCGCGCTGGCCACCGTCGTCGCACTGCGCAACTGCTACGCGTAGACCCAGGCGGTCGCGGGCCGGCGTGTCCGGCCCGTGAACCGCCCCGCCGTCGAGGGGCGCGGTATCCGTACCCTTGTGCGACGTGAAGAGTTTCGATGACCTCTGGGTCGAGCTGTCCGCGAAGGTCGAGTCCGGCGAGGCCGGCTCCGGCACCGTCGAGGCGGTCCGCCATGGGGTCCATCACGTCGGCAAGAAGGTCGTGGAAGAGGCCGCCGAGGCATGGATGGCGGCCGAGCACGAGAGCACCGAGCGGGCGGCGGAGGAGATCTCCCAGCTGCTCTACCACGTGCAGGTGCTCATGCTCGCCCGCGGCGTCAGCCTCGCCGACGTCTACGAAAGGCTCTGAGATGACTCTTCGCATCGCCGTGCCCAACAAGGGCTCGCTCTCGGGTCCCGCCGCGGAGATGATGCGCGAGGCCGGCTACCGGCAGCGCGTCGACGGCGGCCGCGAGCTGGTGCTGCGCGACCCCGACAACGACGTCGAATTCTTCTACCTGCGCCCGCGCGACATCGCCGTTTACGTCGGCGCCGGCACGGTGGACGCCGGCATCACCGGGCGCGACCTGCTGCTCGACTCCGGCGCGTCGGCCGAGGAGCTGCTGCCGCTCGGCTTCGGCGGCTCGACGTTCCGCTTCGCCGCGCGCCCCGGCACCGCCGAGAAGGTGGCCGACTTCGGCGGCCTGCGCGTTGCCACGTCCTACGCCGGCCTGCTCCGCGACTACCTGGCCGAACGCGGCGTCGACGCGTCGGTGGTGCGGCTGGACGGCGCCGTCGAGACCGCCGTCCAGCTGGGCGTCGCCGACGTCATCGCGGACGTCGTCGAGACCGGCACGACGCTGCGCCAGGCCGGCCTGGAGATCGTCGGCGAGCCGATCCTGCACTCCGAGGCGGTGCTCATCGCTCGCACCGACGGCGAGCGCCCCCCGGCCATCGACCTGCTGCTGCGCCGCCTCAACGGCGTCATGGTCGCCCGCGGCTACGTGATGATGGATTACGACATCCGCGCCGACCGGGTCGACGAGGCCAGCGCGCTCACCCCCGGGCTGGAGTCGCCGACGGTGTCGCCGCTGCACCGCGAGGGCTGGGTCGCCGTCCGGGCCATGGTGCCGCGGTCCGAGGCGCAGCGGGTCATGGACGACCTGTGGGCGGTCGGCGCACGCGCCATCCTCGTCACCGAGATCCTGGCCTGCCGCATCTGAGCTTGCGACTCGGCCGCGGCCGATGCAACCTGATGCGGGTCCCATTCCGTCCTACGAAGTAGGCGGGGCGGCCGGGTGGGCGGAGGCGGTGCATGGCGATCGACGAGGCGTCGTACCGGGAGTTCGTGCTGGTACGACGCCGCGCCCTGCTGCGCACCGCCTACCTGCTCACCGGCGACTGGCACGCCGCCGAGGACCTCGTCCAGGAGACGCTGACCAAGCTGTACCTCAGCTGGCGCCGGGTCCGCAGCCGCGAGGACGCCCCGTCGTACGCCCGCCGGACCATGCTCAACGCCTACGTCGACAGCACCCGCCGCCCATGGCGGCGTGAGCAGGCCGTCGCCGTCGTCCCCGACCGGGTCGGCGGCGGCGACCCGGCCGACGCCGGCGACCCGGACACGCGGACGCGGCTGATGACCGCCCTCGCGGGTGTGCCGCCAAGACAGCGAGCGGTGCTCGTGCTGCGGTTCTGGGAGGACCTCTCGGTCGAGCAGGTCGCGGAGCTGCTCGACTGCAGCACCGGCAACGTCAAGAGCCAGACGGCGCGCGGCCTGGAGCGGCTGCGCGAGGTCCTCGGCGACCAGCTCACGGCGATCAAGGAGGTGCGATGACGGACACGCTGAAGGACCTGTTCGAACAGGCCCTCGCCGGCGAACCCGCCAGGCCCGTCGTCCCCGACGAGGACATCGCCCGCGGTCGTGCCCGGCGGGCCCGGCAGAGGCGCCAGCGCTGGAGCGCTGGGGTCGCGGTGGCGGCAGTCGCCTGGCTCGGCGCCCTCGTCGCGCCCGCACTGGTCGGCCCCGACGACGACCAGGTCTCGGCCGGCGACTCGGCGTCGGTCCCCTACGACGAGCTCCCGCCGTTCGTACCCGAGCTGAGCGTGCGGACATCTTTGACCTCCGGCGAGCAACCGGCCTCCGCCGACCCCGGCCGGCTCGAGTCCTCCCACGGTGAATCCGGCGTCGACGGCGCAGCCGGCGTCGAGCCGGCGGCCATGCTCACCGCCGTCCGCGACGCGCTGCCGGCGACGATGTCCCTCGACACCGGGCGGACGTCGGATGCTCCCGCCGTTCGACGGCAGCGCCTGCACTTCTCCGGCGAGCGCGACGGCGTGCCGTTCACGCTGCAAGTCTGGTGGCAGCCCGGCGCCGAGAACGCCATGCATTTCCGTCCGTGTTCCGAACCCGTCGCGGCGTTCAGCCGCACGGCCGTGTGGGACGCGTGCTCCGAGAACATGGACGAGCAGAACCGGTGGCGGGTCATCGGTACCCCGGATGCGCGGCACCGCGTCCTCGTCGTCGACGGCGCTCCCGCGGCCATCACGGTGGCCTGGGAAACCGCCGCCGGAGACGAGCCCGGCGTCGACCCAGCCGCCGTGCTGAGCGACGACGAGGCGGACCGCATCGCCGAGGCGGCCTGGGGCGTGGCCGTCGACTCGGGCCTGCGACTCTTGGGCGCCCAAGGCGGCAACGTCCAGGAGCTGCGCAGTGACTTCGACCTCGGCGCCGTCACGGCGTCGTGGGGGAACGTCGAGGCGGCACTGACGCGAGTCCTCGGCCCGCTCACGCGGGTCCGGCTGGACCAGCCCGATCCGGACCTGCTGGCGAACTGGATGGTCGGCCCGCCGGAGCCGAAGGTGGTCACCGCGTCGTACCGCACGGCCCGCGGCGGGACGGTGGAACTCGCGGTCTGGGCGACCGGTCCGATCTACGGCGCCCTGTGCGCCAACCTGCTCGCCTGCGACGTCTGGCCGGGCAGCCGCGACTACTTCGAACCGCTGCTGAACGCGCCCGCCGATGCCAGGGGCGGCACTGCGCTGGGCGACCAGGGGCAGGCCTACCTGGTGCTGGACGGCGTCGACGGCGATGCGGCCGCGCTGCACCGGGCCGCCATGGAAGCCGTCTTCGCGGTGCTGCCTGATCCGTCCTAGCCGGCGGTGATCTCGACGTCGTCGCCGACGGCGATGCGGCCGGTGCCGTCGGGGACGAGGTTCATGCCGAACCACACCTTGCCGTCCCAGCGGCGGTGCCGGGCCAGGGTGCGCAGCGGCTCCTTGCCGCGCGCCTGGGTGTCGGGGTCGATCGTCGTGAGCACGCAGCGGTCGCACAGCTTGACCGCGCGGAACGGGACGTCGCCGATGCGCAGCTTGCACCAGGTGTCCTCGGTGAACGGGTCGGCGCTGTCGACGACGACGCTGGGGCGGAACCGGCGCATCGGCAGCGGCTCGGCGGGCGGCTCCTCGCCGCGCAGCAGCGCCTCCTCGACGACCCAGTCGTTGAGCTGGACCAGCGACCCGGTGGTGGTGAGCAGCAGCGGGTAGGCGTCGGCGAACGAGACGCGGTCGGCGGGCAGGCCGTAGGCGGGGTTGACCGGCCGCCGGGTGGGGTCGTCGAGCCAGACCAGGCGGACGTCCTCGTCGAGCAGCTTGGCGAACCAGGCGTCGGCGGCGGCGCTGGCCCGGACGGCGTCGAGGGTGTTCTTCCAGATCTGCACCGGGACGTACTCGCGCGACGCCGTGCCGTCGACCTCGAGAGCGGTGGCGTGCGGGCCCTCCAGCCGGATGCGGCCGCGGCCCAGCGGCGTCACCGTCACCCCCAGCAGTGTCGGCCGGACCCGCGCGGTGACGACGTAGCCGGCGTCGTCGACGACCATCCAGCGGCGGTCGTCGGCCAGCCCCCACGGCTCGACCTCGGCCTCCGCCCGCGATGAGCCCCTGGTCGACTTGACGGGGTAGATGGTCAGCTCCACGACACGCACGGCACCACGCTAACGGACAACCCGCTCGTCCTCAGCGCCCGGTTTCCGCGACGACCTCGCGCGACGGGTCGTGCGGGACCGGCGACGCGGTGTCGATGCGCAGGTCGGCGCGCTCGCGGGTGCGTTCGGCGGCGAACAGGGCGGCCTCCTGGCGGGCCCAGCGCTCCCAGTAGGGCCGGAACGCGTCGCCGTCGCGCTCGAACCCGCGGGCCATGCGCACGTCGTGCGGCGCCTCGACCCACAGCAGCAGCGCGAGGTACGGCGCTCCGGGCGTGGAGCCGCTGCCGCAGCCCTCGACGACGAGGACCGGTGCGGCCGGGACGTCGACCCAGCCGGCCCACCGGTCGCGGTGCCAGTCCCACCGCCGGTACCGCGCCGGCCGGCCCTCGCCCAGCGGCTCGAGCACCTGCGAGGCGACGGAGGCAGCGGCCTGCGCGAGCCCGTCCCAGCCGGGGTAGAGGTCGTCCATGTGGACGACCGGCGCGTCGCCGAGCCGCGACGCGAGCCGCGCGGCCAGCGTCGTCTTGCCGGAGCCGGCGGGTCCGTCGACGGCGACCACCGTCGTCCAGCCGGCGCGCGGCCGAGCGGCGCGGACCCGGGCGGCCAGGGCGTCGAACGTGACGATGGGCACGTCACCGGACCTCTGATTTCCTTTCCCTTGCGCGACTCGCCGCCGCCTGGGAATTCGCGGTCGGCCTTGGCCTAGAGAAACGTCTTGCCGTCCCCGCGGTAGGTGGCGATGGTGTCAACCAGCCGTTCGCCGCGCACCAGGTAGTACTGGTCGAACCGCTCGGCCAGCTCCCCGGCCTTGCCGTGCCGGAACCAGACGCGGTCGCCGATGGCGAGGTCGTCGGCGGGGGAGCCGAGCAGCGGGGTCTGCGCCTCGCCGGCACCCTCGTCCTTGTCCAGCGTCAGGCCTTCGGGCAGCCACGGCACCGGCAGGCGGTCGTCGCCGGCCGCGCCGCTGGCGATGTAGCCGCCGCCCGCGACGGTGACGATGCCCGGGCCTGGCCGGCGCACCACGGGCACCGCGAAGAATGCCGCCGGCCGCGGCGAGAAGCTGGTGTAGCCGTCGAACAGCCGCGGCGCCAGCAGCCCGGATCCGGCCGTCACCTCGGTGATCGACACGTCGGACACCGTGCGCTCGACCGAGCCGCTGCCGCCGCCGTTGACGAACTCGAGGTCGGCGAGCTTCCGGACGGCTTCGACGGCCGCGATGCGCCGCTCGGACAGCTCCGCCCACGACCGCTTCTGCATGGAGCGCACCATGCGGCCGCGCCAGCTCCGCCCGGGCGGGGCGTCCTGGACACCGGCGATCTGCGACTCGTAACCCATGACGCCGACCAGCCGGAATCCCGGCCGCGACTGCACCGCGTGCGCCAGCCGGACGAGGTCGTCGACTGTGTGCAGCGGCGACCGCTTCGCGCCCACTCGCATCCGGCCGCCGAACGGCCGCCACGACAGATCCAGCTCGAGGCAGACCCGGATCTCGACCCGCCCGTCGGACGGCGCCACCGCGTCGACGAGGTCCAGCTGCGCGACGTCGTCGACCATCAGCGTGATGCCGGCGGCCAGCTCGTCGTCGCCGGCCAGCCGGGCCAGGCCGCGGCGGTCGGCCGTCGGGTAACCGACGACGACGTCGGAGCTGAGCTCGGTGCCCACGAGCCACAGCGCCTCGGACAATGTCAGCGCCAGTACGCCGTGGAAGCCGTCGCGCCCGAGCACATCGCGCAGCAGCGCCCGGCTGCGCAGCGACTTGCTGGCGACCCGGATCGGCTTGCCCGCCGCTCGCCGGACGAGGTCGGCCGCGTTGACGTCCCACGCCTCCATGTCGATGGCGGCCAGCGGCCCCTCGAACCCGGCCGTGGCCGTGTTGAGCCGGTGCCGCAGATCGGCCCGGGAGCTCGCGACCGGAGGGGTCGGCTCTGGAGCGGCGGGCGGCGGCGGGACGGCGGGCACGCTGGCATCGGCATCGGGCACGGTGATCTCCACAGCGAATCCTTACCAGATCGGGACGATCGTGGCCATGGTGCCATCGCGGGCAAGCGGCGGACGACCCCATCTCGCTGCAAGGTACTAGAGCGACGGCCGACCGCCAGGTCCCAGGCGGCGGCGAGCACCACATGGGAGAGGAAGAATGCCCCTAGGCTTGCGTGGATGGCGAGGACCCTCGTGCTCATCCGGCACGCCAAGGCCGAGCACCCGGACGACCGCGACGACCACGGCCGCACACTGGCCGGCCAGGGCCGTCGCGACGCACCCGAGATCGGCCGCTGGCTGCGCTCACAGGACGTGACGGTGCAGGTGGCCGTCGTGTCGAGCGCCGAGCGGACGCAGGAGACGTACCGGCTGCTGGCGGCCGAGCTGGCGGACGCGCCCGACCCGGTCGTCACCGACGACGTCTACTACGCGTCGGCCGGCGAGCTGCTCGAGATCGTCCGGGCGCTGCCGCCGGAGGCGACGTCGGCGGCGATCGTCGCGCACAACCCCGGCATCGGCATGCTGGCCAACGCGTTGGACGACGGCGACTCGGCGGTCGAGGACACCGCGCGCATGCGCGCCGGCTTCCCGACGTCGTCGGTGGCGGTCTTCTCGGTCGACGGCGACTGGGCGGCGGTCGACCCCGGCGGCGCGCGGCTGGTCGGCTACACCGTCGCCCGCGGCTGACGGACCCGACAGGCGCCGGTAGCCGCTTTCGCCGACTGGGGCGGGCATCTGCCGGTATCGCGGGCATCAGCTCGTGTCGTCACCCTTGGCGCGGGGACCTCACCCGCCTGAACGCCGGATGGCGTGCCTGCGGGTCCCCGTTACGGCCCTCACGCGGGTGAGGTGTCATCCGGGCGGGTGGCGAC
>NZ_SMLB01000072.1 GCF_004349105.1 Jiangella aurantiaca | reverse complement strand
GAACGTGCCGGCGGTCATAGCGGCGGGGAAACGCCCGGACCCATTCCGAACCCGGAAGCTAAGCCCACCAGCGCCGATGGTACTGCCCCCCAGCGGGGGTGGGAGAGTAGGACACCGCCGGACACTTACCACGCGTGAGGCCCCGACCCAGTTTTGGGTACGGGGCCTCACGCATACCCACACCCGGTTCCCGCAACGCCCGGGGCGACCAGCCCTCACAGGCGCGGCCAATGCCTGGCAGGCGACGACACGGAAGCCGTCGGCCGCAACGCGCCCGCCCGCGTCGGATCCGTGTCCGCGCCGGAGCCCGCTACGGCACATCGGTGGCGGACAGGGGAGAATGTGGGTGACGACCTGAGGAACGAGAGGAATCATCGATGTCTGGTCCCGACCGCGAGAGCACGCCGGATCCGTCCGACGACGGCCGAGCTGGGCGAAGCGGCGGTGGCCGAGACGATCGGCCTGCCGGCGGGTCGCGCGGAGGCGCGTCCCGGCGCGGCTCCGAAGGTTCCTCCAACCCTGAACGTCAAGGTGGTGGCCGCGGTTCCAGCGACGATGCCCGTGGCGGAGGTCGTTCCGACCGCTCGCGTGCCGGCGACGACTCTGGCGGCGGCCGTTCCTCCGGCCGACGTCCCGGCGACGACTCCCGCGGCGGTGGCCGGCCCACTGGTGGCCGCTCGTACGGCGGCCGCTCCAGTGATGACTCCCGCGGCGGTGGCCGGCCCACTGGTGGCCGCTCGTACGGCGGCCGCTCCAGTGATGACTCCCGCGGCGGTGGCCGGCCCACTGGTGGCCGCTCGTACGGCGGCCGCTCCGGCGACGACTCCCGCGGCGGTGGCCGGCCCACTGGTGGCCCTTCGTCCGGCCAGCGTCCCGGCGACGACCCTCGAGGCCGCGGCCGCCGCGACGACCGAGGCGCCGATTCCGGCGGCGGGCGCCGGAGCGGCGCTGGTGGCGGCCGGCCGTACGGTCAGCGCTCCGGCGACGACCGGCGCGACGACTCTCGCGGCGGCGACCGGCCGTCCGGCGGCCGCGGTGGCGATCGCGGCTCCGACTCTGCCGGCGGCCGTTGGGGTGGTGACCGTTCGACCGGCCGCCCCGGTGGTGGCCGCGGTGGCGATCGGCCAGGCGGCGAGCGCCGCGGCGGTGGCACGCGCGGTGGCGCGTCCCGCGGACCGGCCGATGGCGACCGATCCCGGTCGGCTGCGGGACCGAGCAGTGCGCCCCGCGTCCCCGATCCCGTCGTCGACGAGGACGTGACCGGTCGCGAGCTCGACGAGGAGATCAGGTCCGAGCTCAGTGCGCTGTCCGGGCAGATGGCGGCTGCGGTGGCGCGGCACCTGGTGATGGCCCAGCGCCTGCTCGACGACGATCCACAGCTGGCCTACGAGCACGCGATGGCCGCGCGGCGCAAGGCCGGACGCATCGGCGTCGTCCGCGAAGCCGCGGGCGTCGCCGCCTACATGGCCGGCAAGTACGCCGACGCCCTGGCCGAGCTCAGGGCCGCTCGCCGGATGACCGGCTCGCCGGAGTACCTGCCGATGATGGCCGACGCCGAGCGTGGCCTGGGCCGGCCCCGGCGCGCCCTCGACCTCTCCCACGATCCCGCCGTCACCGGCCTCGACACCGCCGGCCGCGTCGAGATGCTCATCGTCGCGGCCGGCGCCCGCCGCGACCTCGGCGATCACGACGCCGCGGCCGTGTCGCTCCAGGTCCCGGAGCTGCGATCGAACGCGCGCGCGGAATGGGTCGCCCGCCTCCGCTACGCCTACGCCGACGCCCTGCTGGCCGCCGGCCGCGAGAAGGAGGCCCGCCGGTGGTTCCTGCGGGCCGCCGAGGCCGACATCGACGACGAGACCGACGCCGCCGAGCGAGCCGCCGAACTCAGCGGCGACTGACCGGCCACCCTGCCGCCCGGACACAGCCGCCCGGACACAGCCGCCCGGACACGGCAGCCCGGCCTCAGCGGGCCAGGGCCAGGCCGGCAGTGCGTCGGGCGTCCCGTCGCAGGAGGCGCCTGCACCCGCCGCTGTCCACAGCCCCAACCACTTCGTCCGCTCATCCACAATTCGGCATTCCACGGCTGCACGCCCCCTCGACCCCACCCCACCATTGGGGGCATATCCCGATCCTCATCAGCCGAAGGAGCCGAACATGAGCGCGAAGACGAAGCCGGTCGAGCATGCCAACGAGGTCCGGCTCGTCGGCAGGTTGTCCGTCGAACCGGAGGCGGTCATGCTGCCCAGTGGCGACGAGATCGTGACCACCCGCCTGGTGGTCCAGCGTCCACGCCCGCCGGCGGGCGTCCCGACCCCCCGCCGCGTCGACACCGTCACCTGCACGGCATGGGGGCCGGCGCAGCGACGAAGTCTGCGCGTCCTCGACGAGGGCGACACCGTCGAGATCACCGGAGCCCTCCGCCGCCGGTTCTGGCGCTCGGCCGCCGGGCCTGGTCAGAGCACCTTCGAGATCGAGGTCGAGTCTGCGAACCTCGTGGCCCGCCAGCCACCGCCGACACCGAAGAATCGTGCGGCGGCAACACCCGCGGCGGCCGCGAAGCAGCCGGACACCGGTCCACCTGACGAACGGGGCCAGGGGCCAATGCCGACCGCGAGGTCCCAGGCGACGGCTGGTGCCATGAGGGAAGAGAAGCTAGTGCTGGTCGGAGGTGAGGTCGCGCATCAGTAGCCCCGTCCACGGCTTCGGGCCGAACGACGTCGACTTGCGCGGCATCCGTTCGCCGCGGGCCGCCAGTGCCAGGACATCCGCCAGTGCGGGTGGGCGCACCAGCACAGCGACCCCGGCGTCGCGCCCGGCAGCGCGCAGGGCGTCGCGGCCGTCATGGTGGTAGGTCACGCGCGGATCGGCGTCGTCAACGTCCCACAGATAGGCCAGCAGGACGTCCACCAGCACGGCCGCGTCCAGTGCCTCCCAGCCGTCCGGGCGACCGGCCGGCGTGGCGTCGGCGAGCACAGACGGTCGCGGCGAGCGCAGCAGCACCTGGCGCTGCCCGTCGCCGATGACGAAGGCAGTGCCTCGCTCGGCCTCGAGCGCGGCGGTGGGGTCGTCATCGGCGGTCAGGTCGACGACGTCGAACACCTTGGCCGCTGCGGTCGCCGCCTCGTCGAGGGACAAGCCGGCGACGCTGCGGTGGATGCCGCGGAGCTCGAGTGGGTGCCGGGCGGCGTCGACCAGCAGAGCCAGGCCGTGGTCGGTGGCGCCGGCGACGGGGTCGGCGGCGTGCACGGCGCGGTACGCGGCGAACCGGTGGTGGCCGTCGGCGATCAGCGCGGTCCGGCCGGCCAGGTCCGCGGCGACGGCGGCCAGCGCGTCGGGCTGGTCGACGTGCCAGAGCCGGTGCGTCTCACCGGCGACCGTGAACTCCAGGTGCGGCACCGTGCCGGCCGCGTGGTCGACGACCTCGCTGGCCGCGCCGCCGCCGTCATACGTCAGCAGGATCGGCTCGAGCTGCATCCGGGTCGCGTTCATCAGCGCGGCGCGGTCGGCCACAGGGCCGGGAAAGGTGTTCTCGTGTGGAAGTACGGGTCCGTCGAGACCGACGCCACCCACCAGTCCGATCGCCGCGCCGCCGGCGGTCACGTGCTCGTAGACGTACAGCGCCGGAGCCGGGTCGCGGCGCAGCACACCCGCGTCCCGCCACTCCCGCAGCGTGCGCGCGGCCCGGGCGTACCGGTCGCCCTCGCCGGGCAGGGCGCGGGGGAGCGTCAGGTGGACGATGTTGTGCGGGTCGTGGGCCTCGAACTCGGCGAGCGCGCGTTCGCCGATCACGTCGTACGGCGGGCACACCATCGCGGCCAGGTCGGTGCCGGCTGCATACGTGGTCGCGCGGAACGGCGTCAGTCGCAGCGGCGGACCGGCAGTCATCTAGCGGATGGTACGCGGCCCGACGACACTCGATGAACCGCTCCGGCCGCCCGGTCACCACCACCGGGAGAACCGGCTGGGAGGATGGTTGCCGTGCAGCCCCTGACCCAGACCTATGACGTCGCCCTGCTCGACCTCGACGGTGTCGTCTACATCGGCGACCACCCCGTGGCGCACGCACCCGAGGCGTTGCGGCAGGCGCGTTCGGCCGGCATGCGGCTGGCGTTCGTCACCAACAACGCCTCCCGGCCACCGGAGCGGGTCGCCGCGCATCTCACCGAGATCGGCGTCGAGGCCCGGCCCGACGAGGTCGTCACGTCGGCGCAGGCGGCCGCCCGGCTACTGGCCGAGCAACTCCCCAGTGGCTCGAAGGTGCTGGTGGTGGGCGGCGAGGGACTCGAGGTCGCGCTGCGCGAGCAGGACCTCGTCCCGGTCTCCGGCGCCGACGACGGCCCGGTCGCCGTCGTGCAGGGGTTCTCGCCGAAGGTCGACTGGCCGATGCTCGCCGAGGGCACCTACGCCGTGGCGTCGGGGCTCCTGTGGGTGGCTACCAACACCGACCCCGTCGTCCCGACCGACCGTGGCCGCGCACCGGGCAACGGCACGCTGGTCGACGCCATCCGGACGGCCACCGGCCGCGAACCGGTCGTCGCCGGAAAGCCGGAGCCGCCGATGCACCGTGAGTCGATACTGCGGTCGCAGGCGAGGCGGCCGCTTGTGGTGGGCGACCGGCTCGACACCGACGTCGAAGGGGCCAACGCCGCCGGGGCGGACAGCCTGCTGGTGCTCACCGGCGTCACCGACCCGATCGATCTCGCGTTGGCGCCGCGGCGGCTGCGTCCGACCTACGTGGGGCGTGATCTGCGCGCGCTTCAGCAGCCGGCGGAGGCGTTGTCGGTCCGCGCGGGCGAGACGAAGGTCGGCGACTGGCACGCGGTCGTCGACGGAGGGACGCTGCGGCTCGCCCAGGTCACGGCCGGCTCGGCGGCGGAGGAGACCGGTCCGGGCGAGAACCACGCCGGCGAGGGCGGGCTCGACGCCTTGCGTGCGGCGTGCGGCGGCGTCTGGGCCGCGGCCGACGCAGCCGAGGAAGGCAGTGGCAGAGCCGTCGACCGGGCGTCGGTCCAGGCGGCGCTCGATGCTGCCCGAATCACCCGTGCTCCCGCGCGGCCGTACTAGCGTTACCGTCATGGAACTGACGGACGACGGCGGCACCGGCGACGCGCAGGTCGACGAGGCGGTGCGGACGCTCGAGGCACTCGACGGGCTGCCGGTGCACGAGCACGCCCCGCTGGTCGAGCAGGTCCATCAGGTGTTGCAGGACCGCCTGGCCGGAGAGCCCGACGCCCCGCTGGAGGGCGGGCCGACGTCCTCCGGCGGCGCGGCGGGCGAACCCGGTTCCGTCGACGGCGAAGGCTGACCGCCCGGTGCCACCTCGACGACGCCTCGATGCGGAGCTGGTGCGCCGTGGCCTGGCCCGCTCGCGCGAGCACGCCGCGACGCTGGTCGGCGACGGACGGGTGATGGTCGGCGGGCGGGTCGCGACGAAACCGGCGACGGCGGTCGATCCGGCGGACGCGGTGCTGGTGACGGAGCCGGCCGAGGGCGACGAGTACGTCTCGCGCGGCGGGCACAAGCTCGCCGGTGCGCTGGACGCGTTCGAGCCGGCCGGGCTGACGGTCGCCGGCAGACGGTGCCTCGACGCCGGCGCGTCGACCGGCGGCTTCACCGACGTGCTGTTGCGGCGTGGCGCGGCCTCCGTGGTGGCGGTCGACGTCGGGTACGGGCAGCTGGCGTGGTCGCTGCGGTCCGACCCGCGGGTCGAGGTCCACGATCGCACGAACGTCCGCGACCTGACTCCCGAGATCGTGGGCGAGCCGGTCGACGTCGTGGTGGGCGACCTGTCATTCATCTCGCTGCGGCTGGTACTCGGTCCGCTGGTCGAGGTGAGCAGATCGGACGCCGACTTCGCTCTGATGGTGAAACCGCAGTTCGAGGTCGGCAAGGACCGGGTCGGCAAGGGCGGCGTCGTACGCGACCCGGCGCTGCGGGCCGAAGCGGTCGTCGCGGTCGCCAGGGCGGCGGCCGAGCTCGGCCTCGGGGTCGACGGCGTCACCGCCAGCCCGCTGCCAGGGCCGTCCGGCAACGTCGAGTACTTCCTCTGGCTGCGGGCCGGCGCACCCGAGATCCGCACCGAGGACGTCCTGCGCGCAGTAGAGGAAGGGCCGCAATGACCCGCACGGTACTGCTCGTCACCCACACCGGCCGCGAGGAGGCCAGACAGATCGCCGCGAAGGTGATCGACAAGCTCAGCGCGTCCGGCATCGCGGTGCGCGTCATGGCCGACGAGCGGAACGACATCGACATCCCGGAGTCCGACAGCCGGGTCACCGCGGTCGTCGCCGAGGGCGATCCCACCGCTGCCGACGACAGCGAGCTGGTCGTGGTCATCGGCGGCGACGGAACGATCCTGCGTGGCGCCGAGGTCGCCCGGCCGAGCGAGACCCCGATTCTCGGCGTCAACCTCGGCCACGTCGGCTTCCTCGCCGAGTCCGAGGTCGACGACCTCGGGTTCACCGTCGACCACATCGTGAAGCGCGACTACGCCGTCGAGGAACGCATGACCATCGACGTCACCGTCCGGCACGACGGGGCGGTGATCGCGACCGGCTGGGCGCTCAACGAGGTCAGCGTCGAGAAGGCCAGCCGCGAGCGCATGCTGGACGTCGTCGCGGAGATCGACGGCCGGGCGCTGTCACGGTGGGGCTGCGACGGCGTCGTCATGGCGACCCCGACGGGGTCGACGGCGTACGCCTTCAGCGCGGGCGGCCCAGTGGTGTGGCCCGAGGTCGAGGCGCTGCTGATGGTCCCGATCAGCGCGCACGCCCTGTTCTCCCGGCCGCTCGTGGTCGCGCCCACATCGAGCATGGCGGTGACGATCCAGCACCGCACGCCCGGCGCCGTCCTGTGGTGCGACGGACGCCGCGCGGTCGAGCTGCCCGCGGGCGCCAGGATCGAGGTCTGCCGCGGGTCGCAGCCGGTCCGGCTCGCGCGGCTGCACGAGGCTCCGTTCACCAAGCGCCTGGTCGCCAAGTTCGCCCTGCCGGTCGAGGGCTGGCGCGGCGCCCGGCCACGACCACCGGGCCCGGCCCACCCGTGATCGTCCGACGTGACACCCGGGCGGCCGACATCCCGGACCAACCGCGCATCCACAGATAGGCTGAGGTCCCGTGCTCGAGGAAATCCGTATCCGTGGACTCGGCGTCATCGACGACGCCCAGTTGGAGTTGGGTCCCGGACTCACCGTCGTGACGGGGGAGACCGGCGCCGGCAAGACCATGGTGCTGACCGGCCTCAACCTGCTCATGGGCGGCCGCGCCGACGGCGGTGCCGTCCGCACCGGCACCAGCCGCGCGCTGGTCGAGGGCCGCGTCACCATCGACGCGGGCAGCCCGGTGGCCGAGCGGGCCGCCGAGGCCGGCGCCGAGCTCGAACCCGTCGAACCCGCGGGCAAGGGCAAGCAGAAGAAGGCCCGGGTCGAGCTGCTGCTCAGCCGCACAGTCATGGCCGAGGGCCGCTCGCGCGCCCACGTCGGCGGGACCAGCGCGCCGGTGAGCCTGCTCGGCGAACTGGCCGACGGCCTGGTCGCCGTGCACGGGCAGAGCGACCAGCAGCGGCTGCTGCGCTCGTCGCGGCAGCTCGGCGCGCTCGACCGGTACGCCGGCGCCGCCGTCGCCGAGCCGCTGGCCGAGTACGCCACGCGATACACCCGGCTGCGCACCGTCGAGGCGGAGCTCGAGGAGGTCACCTCCAAGGCTCGCGAGCGCGCCCAGGAGGCCGACCTGCTGCGCCTAGGCCTGAGCGAGGTCGAGTCCGTCGACCCGCAGCCCGGCGAGGACGAGGCGCTACGAGCCGAGGAGGCCCGGCTGGCGCACGCCGACGCGCTGCGCACCGCGGCCGTCGCAGCGCATCAGAGTCTCTCCGCCGACGACATCGGGCAGGACGAGGCCGACGTGCTCCGCCTGCTGGCCTACGCGCGGCAGGCCCTCGAGAGCGAGCGCGACCATGACCCCGAGCTGGCGGCGCTCGCCGACCGGCTGGCCGAGGCCGCCTACCTCGTCGGCGACGTCGCGGCCGATCTCGCGTCGTACAGCTCCGCCGTCGACACCGACCCCGAGCGGCTGGCCGAGGTGCAATCCCGCCGCGCGGCGCTCACCGCGCTGACACGCAAGTACGGCGAGACCATCGACGAAGTGCTGACCTGGGCCGAGGCCGGCTCGCGGCGGCTGCTCGAGCTCGACGGCGACGACGAGCGGGTCGCGGAGCTCGGGCAGGAGCGCGAGACGCTGCTGGCCGAGTTGGGCGACCTCGCCGCCACCATTACCAAGGCCCGCACCGAGGCCGCCGCCCGGTTCGCCGACGACGTCAGCGTCGAGCTCACCGCGCTCGCCATGCCGCACGCCCGCATCGTCGTCGAGGTCCGCCCGCGCGACGGCTTCGGCCCGACCGGCGTCGACGACGTCGAGATCCTGTTCACCGGCCACAACGGCGCCCAGCCGCGGCCGCTGGACAAGGGCGCCTCGGGCGGCGAGCTGTCCCGGCTCATGCTGGCCATCGAGGTCGTGTTCGCCGGCGCCGACCCGGTGCCCACGTTCGTGTTCGACGAGGTCGACGCGGGTGTGGGCGGCAAAGCAGCGGTCGAGGTCGGCCGCCGGCTGGCCATGCTCGCCAAGCACGCACAGGTCCTCGTCGTGACACACCTGCCGCAGGTCGCTGCTTTCGCCGACCAGCACCTGAAGGTCGTGAAGTCCGACGACGGCCGCGTCACCAGCAGCGGCGTCGAGACCCTCGACGACACCGGCCGGGTGAACGAGCTGTCGCGCATGCTGGCCGGCCTCGAGGGGTCCGCGTCCGCGCGGGCGCACGCCGAGGAATTGCTGGCGAAAGCGGCGAGCTCCAGAGCCGGCGCCCGCTAGCGAGCGATCGGACACCTCAGCCGAAACTGTGCGGTGATCGGTCGCACATTGAGCCTCGACGGTGTACGAGGACGTGGCTACATTGATAGGCGGATCTGCGTTATATGGCAGATCGGGGGGTGATGCCCCGTTTGTGCGGGTTTCGATGCCGACGTCCTCGCGGCAGTTCTCGGCCGTCACTCTCTGCTGCTGGCTGGGCCCGCGACCGTCAACTCCGCAGTGGTGTCGCTGGAGCATCTGAAGCGCCCCGGATGGGAGGTGAGGCATCGCCGCGTGCGACGGGCCGATGCCGCGACAGGTTCGAGCCCGTCGCGTTGCCGACACCACTCGGAGGCAGTTCGCGTGAGACCCACGCGACTCCCGCGCCCGGCCGTGTCTGTCCTGGTCCCGCTTCGGTTCCCGCCGCGATGCTCGACGGACCCATGGGGCGGTCCGCGGCCGTCGCTCGGGAGCGCCTCCTCACCCTCAGGCGTCGACGACGACGCCGATAGGGAGGCGAAGTACACATGCGCAGATCAATCAGAGTGTCCGGGATCGCCGCGGCCGTCGCGGTTGGTGCGCTGGTGCTGGCCGGCGCACCGGGCAGTCTTGGCGCCACCGACCAGAACGCGCCGGCCGCGAACGGGAGTGGCGTGCACGGTGACGGGCATAGGCCCAGGGACGAGGACCATCGGCGTGGAAAGATCGAACCCACGGCCCGGCAGCGTGACCTGGCCCAGGCGGTGCGGGCCCGGGCGCGCTGGAACAACCTCGGGACGCCCGGCGTGCTGGCGTCTACTGGCCGACCGCTCGGCGCCGGGCTGCCGGATGATCCGGTTGCGGCGGCCCGCGCCTACGTCGCCGCCAACCGCGAACTGCTCGGCCTGACCCCTCGAGCGGTGGGCTCGCTCGACGTGGTCACTGTCGCCCCGATGGGGGACGGGGCCGCCGTGCTCTTGCAGGAACGCTTCGGCGACCTGCCGGCGGGCTACGACGGACTGCTCGTGATCGGGGTACGTGCCGGCGAGGTCTTCTACGTCAGCGGATCGCTCGCGCGTGACACGCGACCACCCGCACCCGCGACGCTCTCAGCGGACGAGGCCGCCGCGATCGCCGCCCGGGACGCCGGCGTGAGCCCTGACTCCGTCCAGTCCGTCGAGCTCGTTGCGGTGCCGACCCCTGCGCAGGGTGCCCGGTCGGCCTACCACGTGCTGATCATCGGCGGCGCCGAGGCCGAGCCGACGGCCTTCTCGACCTATGTCGACGCGCGGGACGGCAGTGTCCTGGTGCGGGACGACCTGGTGGACAGTGATGTGGACAACCCCGAGTGGGAGGTCTTCCCCAACACGCCGCCGGTCGACTACTCCTCGGCCGACACACGGGTCCGCTGGTGCTTCGGCGCCGGTCCCGGGTGCGACGAGGTGGTCGGTACCCCCGCATCGCCGCTCGCGTGGGATGTCAAGGCGTCGAACCTCAAGTCGTCGGAGTCCACGTCCGGCAACAACTCCTTCGCCGTGCACAACTGGTTCACCAACGACCCGTTCGACGTCGGCAAGGAGCTGTCGACGTCCGCGACGCGCGACTACGTGTACCCCTGGACCAACCAGTGGTTCGAGGAGAAGTGCTCCCCGGCGGTCTTCGAGACGGCGGCACGCAACGACATCGACGCGGCGCGGGCCAACCTGTTCGCGATGCACAACCGCATGCACGACTGGTCCTACCACCTGGGCTTCACCGAGACCGCGTTCAACCTGCAAGACGACAACTTCGGCCGGGGCGGCAAGATGAACGACCCGGAGCAGGGCAATGCTCAGGCAGGTGGGGTGACCGGCGGACCGCCGGCGTTCGCCGCCCGGGACAACGCCAACCAGATCACGCCGCCGGACGGGCACCCGCCGATCACCAACATGTACCTGTGGCAGCCGATCGCCGGTGCCTTCTACGCCCCGTGCGTCGACGGCGACTTCGACATGAGCGTGATCGGGCACGAGTACACCCACGCGATCAGCAACCGCATGGTGGCGGGGCCGCGCAACGGCCTGGCCGGTCCGCAAGCGGGCGCGATGGGCGAGAGCTGGTCGGACCTGATGGCGATGGAGTACGTCAACGAGCACGGGTACGCCCCGGCCGGCGTGCGCGCCTTCACCATCGGCGAATACGTCACCAGCGACCCGCACGCGGGCATCCGCAGCTACAACATGAGCGACAGCCCGCTCAACTACAGCGACATCGCCTACGACCTCGTCGGGCAGCAGGTACACGCCGACGGCGAGATCTGGAGCGCGACGAACTTCGACATCCGGCAGGCGTTCGACGCCCGCTACGGTGCCGGCAATGCCGCGCTGCAGAAGGCGTGCGCCAATGGGACCACCGTGGTCACCGCGTGCCCGGGCAACCGACGCTGGGCCCAGCTGGTCTTCGACGCGTGGCTGCTCATGGCGCAGAGCAGGGTGAGCATGGTCGATGCCCGCGACGCCATGCTGGCCGCCGACATGATCCGCTTCGGTGGGGCGAACCAGGACCTGCTGTGGAACGCCTTCGCCGCTCGTGGTCTCGGCGACGGCGCGGTCAGCAACACCAACGCCGATCCGAACCCGACGCCGAGCTTCGTCTCCCCATTCGCCGATGAGGCGACGGTCACGTTCGCCCCCGTCGACGAGGGCGGCGCACCGGTGGCCGGCGCACGGCTGTTCCTGGGGCATTACCAGGCGCGGGCGGTCCCGGTCGCCGACACGGTGCCGGGAGCACTGACGAACTCGGTGGCGCTGGTTCCCGGTACCTATGAGTTCGTGGCCCAGGCGCCTGGTCGAGGCCTGGTGCGGGTCGGTCCCGTGGTCGTGTCCGCCGGGCAGGCCCTCGACCTGACCGTGACCATGCCGACGAACCTGGCCTCCGCCGCGGCGGGCGCGACGGCGACCGGTGACGGCGTGAACGTGGCTCGGCTGATCGACGACGACGAGGCGACCAACTGGGCGTCCTCGGGGCAGCCGGTGGCCGGCCGAGGCGTGAACGTCGACCTCGCCGGCGGCGCCCACGAGGTGACCCGAGTCCAGGTGAGCGCCATGCTGCGGCCGGCGATCACGGGCGACCCCGACCCGGGCGGGCAGAGCCGCTTCTCGGCCCTGCGCCAGTTCCGAGTGCTGGCGTGCGTGGCCGGGGGATCGGCCGACTGCTCGGACGCGGCCGACTTCACCGAGGTGTTCGTCAGCCCGGCCGCTGCCTTCCCGTCCATCGCGCCGCGGCCGCGGGCGCCGGAGCTGATCCTGCGGTCGTTCGACATCCCCAGCACGACGGCGACTCACCTGCGCTTCGAGGCGGTCACCAACCAGTGCACCGGTGCGCCGGACTACGCAGGCGAACAGGACGCCGACCCGCGGGCCGGCACCGACTGCACGACGAACAGCGCCCAGGCCCGCATCGTCCGGGCGGCGGAGTTCCAGGTGTTCACCGAGTAGCGCCGACGCTGAGCAGGCGTGTTGCCCCGGCCAAGGCCCACGGTCGGGGCAACCGGCCTGGTGATCGACGTCGACGTCAGGCTCGGCAGCCGTTCGTAAGAACCTCGTAAGGTTCCCGTAATGGACCTTCGGGATGGCCGCTCCTAACGTCGAGCATGTTCAGACCTCGGGTCAGGAGGTGCGCCATGCGCCGCGTCACCGCAACCCTCGCCGCAGCGGCAATGGCCCTGCCGGTCACCCTGATCGGCTTGCCGGCAGCTGCCGACAGCGAACGTGCCGCTGTCGGCTTCGGCCTGCTGTACCACGACGGCGACATCGTCAGGACCGTCATCACGCCCGCGTCGATACCCGGCAAGGGAGTCGACCCCATCTTCGCCATCAACGACGGCGTGGCGGAGCAGCTTGCGGTCACGTCGGTGGCACCGGGAACGCCCGGATACCACGGTGGCCGGTGGGCCGTGTACGTCGTCGACTGGAACGTCACGCCCTATCTGCTGACCTCGGACGAAGCCGTGGGGCTTGCGCAGTCGGAAGGAGACGTGACGGTCACCCGGATGCCGGCGGCGGATTTCGTCTGCCCAGTCACCGGCTAGCTGGGCACCGTCAGCGCGAGGTCCGACAACATCGCTGCTCGCAGGTCTATGGTGATCTCTACTCGTGGGGGGCGTGACACGGACCGAGGGGGCGCCCATGGTCGCGGCTCTGGTCGTCCTGCTGACGGTGGCGGCCACGGCGGCACCCGCGGCTGCCGAAGCGCCGCCGACGGACGGCGTTCGCCTGCAGGCCGAGCCGGCCGAGCAGGAGCTGGTCGAGCGATACGCGCCCGTCGTCCGGCTGCGCGAGCAGTTGGAGCCCTGCGGCGACGGCGAGCCGTACCTGCCGCTCTCCGTCGACGTCGTCATGGACGACGACGGCGTCGCGCTGCGCGGGCCGTGGACCACGGACGACCTGGTCGACATCGGGCCGAGCGCCGGCGCCCTAGGCGAGGGGTTGTTCGAGTACCACCTCGACTTCCCGGGCGACGCCCTCGATCCCGGCTGCGGCTACGAGCAGTGGGAACGCCAGATCGGCCGGGGCAGCGCGCCGACGGTGTACGGCCGCGTCGTGGAGGACGCCGCCCGGCCGGAGCAACTGGCGCTGCAGTACTGGTTCTTCTACGTCTTCAACGACTTCAACAACCTGCACGAGGGCGACTGGGAGATGATCCAGCTCGTCTTCGACGCCCGCGACGCCGAGGCCGCCCTCGACGTCGACCCCACGAGCGTCGGCTACAGCCAGCACTCCGGCGCCGAACGGGCCGCCTGGGGCGACGACAAGCTGCAGATCGTCGACGACACGCACCCCGTCGTGTATCCGGCGGAGGGGTCGCACGCGAACTTCTTCTCGTCCGCGCTGTACCTGGGCGCCAGCTCCGCGACGGGCGTCGGCTGCGACGACACGACCGCGCCGCACACGCAGCTGCGGCCGGACGCCGCCGTCGTCCCCACCGACGACTACGAGGCCGAATACCCGTGGCTGGGCTTCGAGGGCCGCTGGGGCGAACGCCAGGAGGCCTTTTACAACGGACCCACCGGCCCCAACATGAAGATCCAGTGGACCGCGCCGATCCGCTGGTCCGAGACCAGCTGGCGCGACGCCAGCGCGACCGTCCCGCTCGGCTCGTCGCTGGGGCCGAGCGCCACCGACGCGTTCTGCGGCGTCGTCGAGGGCGCCTCCGACGCGCTGCGCCAGCTGATCCGCAACCCCGCCGCCGTCCTGCTGGGGCTGGCCGCGATCGTCGTTCTGCTGCTGGTCATCGCGAGCCGGACCACCTGGACGCCCGGCGACCCGTACCCCGTCGCCGCGCGGCGCAGCTGGGGGCGCATACTCGGCGCCGCCCGCCGGATGTACACGCGGCACCCGCTGCTGTTCGCCGGCATCGGGCTGGTGTACCTGCCGGTCATGCTGGTGGCGGCCGGGCTGCAGTGGGTGCTGGTCGAGGCGGGCGAGCTGACGTCTCTCGTCGACACCGACGGCGACCAGAACGCGGCGACAGTGTTCGTCGTCGTGCTGGTGGGCGGTGCCATCTCGCTGCTCGCGTACTTCTGCGTCCTGGCCGCGGTGTCGTGGGCGCTGCGCGATCTCGACGCCGGCGGGCCGGTCAGCGTGCTCGGCGCGTACCGCGAGGTCAGACGGCGTATCCGCCCGCTGGCGCTGGTGGCGGCGCGGCTGGTGGTCGTCGTGTGGGTGCTGCTGCTGTTCGTGTTCACGGCGCCGCTGGCGCTCATATACGCCGTCCGCAACGGGTTCGCCGTCCAGGCCGTCATGATCGAGGATCGCCGCACCGGCGACGCGTTCCGCCGCAGCCGCGAGGTGGTGCGCGGGCAGTGGTGGCGCGCGACGGCGGTCGCCGCCCTGGTCGTCGGGCTGGGCGCGATCACCGGCCCGCTGGTCGGCATCATCCTGCTGCTGGTCTCGGACGGCTCGTTCGACGTCATCAACCTCATCACCGCGCTGGTGTACGTCGTGACGATCCCGTACGTCGCGCTCGTCCTCGGCTACCTGTACTACGACCTGCGCCTGAGCGCCGGATCACCTGAGGCGGGTGAGGACCGCTCCGACGTGCCCGCGGGAGCCTGGCCCTGAGGGTGAGGTGGCGCGATGGGCGCGAACGGGACGGCGGGCACCGGCCGGCCGGCGGCACTGCGGGCGGCCGGCCGGACCGGCCGGGTGGTCGCCGGGGCAGCTGGGCTCGCGATCCGCGCCCTGACGGAGCTGACCAGGACGCCGCCCGACGGGCCGAGCCGCGCCCGCCGCACCGCTGACGGCCTCGCCGCGCCGCCACCACCACCGGCGCCGTACTCGGTGAAGACGACGGCGGTCGTCCGGCTGACGGCCGCCCGGCTGGGCGAGGCGGCGCTCGGGCTGGCCACCGTCACGACCCGCCGCGCCCTGGACGTCGCCGCGGCCGCCGCGATGCCCGTCGAGGCCGCGGCCACGATCGTCGTCCGGACGGGCACGTCCATCGCCAGCCGGAACGGTGCGGCCGGGCGCATCGACCGGCTGGCCCGGATCGGCCGCGAGGAGCAACGCCGGAATGAACGTGAGGCGGCTCTGCTCCTCCGGTCGGCGTGGCGGCGGTCGATCGGCCGCGCCGTCGCGGCGACCGACGTCGACGCCGTCCTCGACGAGGTCGACCTGGACGCCGTCGTGCGCAGGGTGGACCTGGACGCTGTCGTCGTGCGGCTGGACATCCCAGCGCTGGTCGAGCGCGTGCTCGACGACATCGACCTGGGCCGGATCGTCCGCGAGTCCAGCGCCGGCATGGCCGCGGAGACGGTCGATGCCGTCCGGGTGCGTAGCGCCGGAGCCGACCGTGCGATCAACGGCTTCGTCGACCGGGTCGTGCTGCGCCGCCCGCCCCGCGACGCCGTCCCGGCGGCCGAACCCGGCCGAGCGCCGCCGTGACCGCCGCCGGTCTGGTGTCGCGGTGCGCTGCGTCCGTCGTCGACGTGGGCGTCGTCGCCGCGGCGACCACGCTGGCCGGCGTCGTCGTGAGCGGCATCCGCTACACGGTCGACGGGCCGCCGTTCACGTTCCCGCCGCTGCCCGGCTGGGCGTTCGGCGCGGGACATACGCTGCTGGTCGTCCTCTACCTGACCGCGGGCTGGACGCTCACCGGGCGGACGCCGGGCCAGCTGGTACTGGGCTTGCGCGTCATCACGGCCGACGGTCGCCCGCCCGGACCGCTGCGCGCTCTCGTCCGGGCGCTGGTCTGCGTCGTCTTCCCGATCGGCGTCCTGTGGGTGCTGGTCAGCAGCCGCACGCTCGCCGTCCACGACCTGGTGGCCCGGACGGTGCTCGTCTACGACCCGCCGCCCTGGTGAGGGAGGTCCGCCGTGGTCTCGTACGTCCTCCGCAGCATCGGCGTGCTGACCAGCGCGTTGCTGGTGTACTACGGCCTGCCCCTGACGCGTCCGGCCGAGCTGTCCGAGGTGGCCGGGTCCCTGGTGTTCATCGCCGGCGTGGCCGGGCTGATCCTGCTCATCGGCCACCAAGTGCGCAGGTTCGCCGCGCACATCAGCCAGGCACGGACCCGCGTGTTCGGGCTGCTGTCGGTGGTCTACGTCGTGGTCGTGTTCTTCGCGATGGCGTACTACCTGCTGGAACGCGGCGACGCGGATCAGTTCGACGGGCTGGCGACCCGCACCGATGCGTTGTACTTCTCGATCGTGACCCTCGGCACCGTCGGCTACGGCGACGTGCACCCCGTCGGCCAGGAGGCACGGATCGCCGCGATGGTGCAGATCGTCTTCGACCTGGTGGTCATCGGTGCGCTGTTCGCCATCGTGTCGTCGCAGATCGCCCATCGAATGAACCTCGTGCGGGCCGGCCACGGACGTGAGGACACCGAGCCGCCCGACATCACCCGCCAGGGGTGAGGGGGAGTGCGGTCCCGGGCTGCCACGCTGCGACTGGAGGTGGACCATGGACGACTACCCACTCCTGAACCTGTTCCTGACGATGCTCTGGTTCTTTCTGTTCATCGCCTGGATCTGGCTCCTGGTGACCCTGCTCACCGACGTGTTCCGCAGTGACGACCTGAACGGCTGGATGAAGGCGCTGTGGACGATCTTCATCCTCGTGCTGCCAGTGCTCGGCGCGCTGATCTACCTGATCGTGCGCGGATCGAGTATGACCGAGCGGATGGCGCGCGACTACCAGCGCCGCGACGAGGCGTTCCGCGAGTACGTCCGCGACGCCGCCGGTACCGACGGCGCGAGTACGCCGAGCACCGCCGACGAGCTGTCGAAGCTGGCACGGCTGCGCGACGAGGGCGTGCTGAGCCCGGACGAGTTCGCGGCACAGAAGGCGAAGCTGCTGCAGCCGCACCAGACCGCCGCCTGATGACACCGTCGGACACACCAGCGAGGAGAGCACAGCGATGGCGCTGGACGAGTACCCGGCCCGGCGGGCGTTCCCGGGTGTCATCGGACGGACGTTCGACGTGTCCGAGCCGGCCTGGCCGCAGCCGCGGCGGGCGGCCGAGGGCGCGCCGAACGTGCTGTTCGTGATCCTGGACGACACCGGGTTCGGGCAACTCGGCTGCTACGGCAGCCCGATCGAGACCCCGAACCTGGACCGGCTCGCGGCCGGCGGCCTGCGCTACGCGAACATGCACACGACGGCGCTGTGCTCGCCGACGCGTTCGTGCGTGCTCACCGGCCGCAACCATCATTCGAACCATCTCGCCGCCGTCACGGAGGTGTCGACCGGGTTCCCGGGATACGACGGCTACATCCCGTTCGAGAACGGCTTCCTGTCCGAGATGCTGCTCGAACACGGCTACAACACCTACGCCGTTGGCAAGTGGCACCTCACGCCCGCGGACCAGGGGTCCGTGGCCGGGCCGTACGACCGGTGGCCGCTGGGCCGCGGCTTCGAGCGCTGCTACGGCTTCATGGGCGGCGACACCCACCAGTACTACCCGGAGCGCGTCCACGACCATCACCGCGTCGAGCCGCCCCGGACGCCCGATGAGGGTTACCACCTCACCGAGGACCTCGCCGACCGGGCCATCGCGTTCATCGCCGACGCCAAGCAGGTCGCCCCCCGACCAAGCCGTTCTTCCTCTACTTCGCCACCGGCGCCATGCGTGCGCCGCATCACGTCCCGCGCGAGTGGGCCGATCGTTACGCCGGCGCCTTCGACGACGGCTGGGAGGCCTACCGGGAGCGCGTGTTCGCCCGGCAGCGCGAGCTCGGGCTCGTCCCGGCAGGAGCGGAGCTGTCGCGGCACGACCCCGACGTGCAGCGATGGGAGGACTGCGGCCCGGACGAGCGACGCCTCTATGCCCGCATGATGGAGGTCTTCGCCGGTTTCCTCACCCACACCGACCACCAGATCGGCCGGCTGATCGACTTCCTCGAGGACCTCGGCGAGCTGGACGACACGGTGATCATGGTGCTGAGCGACAACGGGGCCAGCGCCGAGGGCGGCCCGAGCGGCTCGGTCAACGAGAACAAGTTCTTCAACTTCGTGCCGGAGTCGCTGGAGCAGAACCTCGCCGCCATCGACGAGCTCGGTGGCCCGAAGCACTTCAACCACTACCCGTGGGGCTGGACGTGGGCCGGCAACACGCCGTTCCGCCGGTGGAAGCGCGAGACCTACCGCGGCGGCATCAGCGACCCGTTCATCGTGCACTGGCCGCACGGGTTCGCCGCGCGCGGCGAGGTACGCACGCAGTTCGCGCACGCCATCGACATGGTGCCCACGGTCCTCGACGCGCTGGGCCTGGAGCCGCCGGACCAGATCCGCGGCGTGACGCAGTCGCCGCTGGAGGGCGTCAGCTTCGCGCACACCTTCGACGACGTCGCCGCGCCGTCGAACCACGTCACCCAGTACTTCGAGATGATCGGCCACCGGTCCATCTACCACGACGGCTGGCGCGCGGTCTGCCCATGGCCGGGGCCGTCGTTCGCCGAGTCCGGGCGCGAGTTCGGCACCCCGATCACCGCCGAGACGCTCACCGAGCTCGACGCCACGGGCTGGGAGCTCTACCACGTGGCCGAGGACGTCGCCGAGAACCACGACGTCGCCCGCCGAGCACCGCGACAAGCTCATCGAGCTGATCGCCCAGTGGTACGTCGAGGCCGGCAAGTACCACGTGCTGCCGGTCGACGGACGGGGCCAGCAGCGCTTCGCCGAGCAGCGGCCGTCGATCGCGCCGCCGCGCACCCGCTACGTCTTCCGGCCGGGCACCCAGGAGGTGGCGCAGGACGCGGCGCCACGCATCGTGAACCGGCCGCACACGATCACCGCGCTGGTGACCATCCCGGACGACGGCGCCGAAGCGTGCTGGTCTCGCAGGGCGGCGTCGACGGCGGCTTCACGTTCTTCGTGCAGGACGGGCGGCTGCACTACGTCTACAACTACGTCGCCGACCAGGAGTTCCACGTGGTCTCCGACCGCCCCGTCCCGGCCGGCCGGCACGCGCTGAGCTTCGAGTTCGCGCCGACGGGCGAGCCGCGGCCGCTTGAGGGGAAAGGCGCTCCCGGCGTCGCGACGCCGTTCGTCGACGGCGAGCCGATCGGCTCCGGCGACCTGCCGGTGACCATACCGATCACCATGGGACTGGCGTCCGGGATCGCGGTCGGCTCGGACGCCGGGTCGCCCGTCACCGCTGTCTACCGCAGCCCGTTCCCGCTCACCGGCCTCATCGACCGTGTGGTCTACGACCTGTCCGGCGACGGCGTCGTCGATCATGCGGCGGAGATCCGCATCGCGCTCGCGCGCCAGTGACCCGGGAGCCCGGGGCTCGGGCCGGCGGGGCCCGGGCGAACGGCCGTCAAACGGCCAACACACATCGCACCGATGCGGTGTTACGCGGCCGGACATGGCAGGATTCGCTTGGTGAGGATGCCTGCACTGCGCCGTCGCAAGCCCGATGACCTGCCCGGGGTCAGCGGCGTGGTGCGCCTCGACCACCGCACGAAAAACCTCACAAAACGCCTCAAACCAGGCGAGATCGCCGTCATCGACCACCTCGACCTCGACCGCGTCTCCGCCGAAGCGCTCGTCGCCTGCCAGGCCGGCGCGGTCGTCAACGTCCGCCCGTCGGTCAGCGGCCGCTACCCGAACCTCGGACCCGACATCATCGTCCGGGCCGGCATCCCGCTGGTCGACGACGTCGGGCCCGACCTGTTCAGCGCCGTCAAAGAGGGCGAGCGGCTGCGCGTCGACGGCACCACGCTGTACCGCGACAGCACCGGCGAGGCCGTCGGTGCCGGCATCCGGCACGACGAGGAGAGCCTCGCCAAGCTGATGAGCGCGGCCCGCGAGGGTCTGTCCGCGCAGCTCGAGGCATTCGCCGCCAACACCATGGAGTTCCTCAAGCGCGAGCGCGAGCTGCTCCTCGACGGCGTGGGCGTGCCCGAGATCCGCACCGACCTCGACGGCCAGCATGTCCTCATCGTCGTGCGCGGGTACGACTACAAAGAGGACCTCGCCACGCTGCGGCCGTACATCCGCGAGTACGACCCGGTCCTCATCGGCGTCGACGGCGGCGCCGACGCGCTACTCGAGGTCGGGCTGAAGCCCGACATGATCGTCGGCGACATGGACTCCGTGTCCGACGACGCCCTGTCCAGTGGCGCCGAGCTCATCGTGCACGCCTACCGCGACGGCCGCGCGCCGGGGCTGGGCCGGCTGGAACGCATGGGGCTGTCGGGGGTCCCGTTCGCCGCCACCGGCACCAGCGAGGACATCGCCATGCTGCTGGCCGACGACAAGGGCGCCAGCCTCATCGTGGCCGTCGGCACACACGCCACCCTGGTCGAGTTCCTCGACAAGGGCCGGTCCGGGATGGCCAGTACCTTCCTCACCCGGCTGCGGGTGGGCAGTAAGCTCGTCGACGCCAAGGGCGTGAGCCGGCTCTACCACAGCAGCGTCCCGACGTGGATGCTGGCCGTGCTCGTCGTCGCGGGCATCACGGCGGTCGTGGCCGCCATGTACTCGACCCCGACCGGCCAGGCCTACCTCGACATCGTGGGCTCGTGGTGGGACCGCTTCTACTTCTGGGTGCAGGGACTCTTCTGACGTGATCGACTTTCGCTATCACCTGGTCTCGATCATCGCCGTCTTCTTCGCGCTGGCGGCCGGCATCGTGCTCGGCGCGGGCCCGCTCGGCGACACCGTCGACGACACGCTGGCCGAGCAGACCTCACAGCTGCGCGACGAGAACCGCGAGCTGCGCCAGCAGCTCGAGGCCACCGAGGCCGACACCGCCTACCAGCAGGCGTTCCTTCAGGAGGTCACGCCGCGGCTGGTCACCGGCCAGCTCGAGGGTGAGTACGTCGGCGTCATCGCGCTCCCGGGCGCCGACGAGGAGACCGTCTCCGCCGTGCGCGACACCCTCGCGCAGGCCGGCGCGACGGCCGAGCTCACCGTCCGCATCGAGCCGACGTGGACCGACCCCGATTCCGAGCCGGTGCTCGACGAGCTGGCCACCGACCTCGTGTCGTCCGGCACCGAGCTGCCGACCGAGGGCGGCGGGTACGCCCGCGGCGCCGCGGTGCTGGCCGCCGCCCTGATGGCGCCGCCGGCCGAGGCCGGTGCCTCGCACGAGACCATCGACACCGCCACCGTCACGGCGTTCGAGGAGTCCGAGCTCATCACGCTGGAGCAGGACGCCTCGGTGGCGCCGTCGCTCGCGGTGCTGGTGGCCGGCAACGTCTCCGGAGACGACGCCGGCGACCGGCTGGACCGGCTGGCCACGCTCGTCACGAACATCGACGCCGCCGACGCCGGCACCGTCGTGGCCGGTCCCGCGTCGACGGCCGAGGACGGCCTGCTGCGCACCATCCGCGACAACGGGGACATCGCCGACGTCGTGTCCACCGTCGACTCCGTCGACCTACCCAGCGGCCGGGCGGCCGTCGTCTTCGCGGTGAGCGAGCAGGCCGAGGGTGGCTCCGGCCAGTACGGCGTGGTCGGCGAGACCGACGGCGCGCTGCCGCCGGTGCCCGAGGAACCCGGCGACAGCGTCACCGACGCGGCGACGGAGGGGAGCTCGTCGTGAAGCGCATCGTCGGCTCGTTGGTCGCGGCCGGTGCCGCTGGCGCCGTCGCCTGGCTGGCGGCGCGCAAGGTCGGTGCGGCCGAGCCAGGCGGCGCCGAGCGCTGGGAGCGCAAGAACTTCCGCGGCTCGACGGTGACGCTGGCCGCCGGCCCGGCCGTCGCCGCCGGTGCTGCCGCAGGCATCGCCGTCGCGCCGGGGCTGCCGGCGCGGGCCCGCACCGCGGGCGTGACCGCCGCGGTCGCCGTCGGCGCCGTGGGCCTCTACGACGACCTGTTCGGCACGACAGCCAGCAAGGGCCTGCGCGGCCACCTCAGTGCGCTCCAGTCCGGCGAGGTGACCAGCGGCGTCGTCAAGATCGGCGTCATCGGCGCGGCCGGCGTCATCGGCGGCGCGCTGGTCAGCGACAACGTCGTCGACGCCGCTGTCGGGGGCGCCGCGATCGCCGGTCACGCGAACCTGCTCAACCTGCTCGACCTGCGGCCCGGGCGGGCCAACAAGACCGTGCTGCTGCACTCGCCGGCCGTCCTGGGCGGGCCCGCGGCACCGGTCGGGGCGGCCGCCGTCGGCGCAGCGTTGGCCATGCTCCCCGACGACCTCGGCGAGCGGACCATGCTCGGCGACGCCGGCGCCAACACGCTCGGCGCGCTGCTCGGGCTGGCGCTGGTCGCCCGCGAGGGCCGGGTCGCGCGGCTGGCGCACCTGGCCGTCGTCACCGGCCTGACGCTGGCCAGCGAGAAGGTCAGCTTCACCAAGGTCATCGAGCGCACTCCGGTGCTGCGCGAGCTCGACGGCCTCGGCCGACGCAGCTGACGCGGTGAGCGCGCGCCGGGTCGCCGCGGGGGCGGCCGCCGGGATCGCCGGGGGCGCGGCGCTGATCGCCGTCGTCAGCGTGCTGGCCCGGGTGGTCGGCTTCGGCCGGCAGCTGGTCTTCCAGTCCCAGGTCGGCGAGACCCTGCTCGGCAGCGTCTACGCGACCGCCAACGCGATCCCGAACGTCGTCTTCGAGATCGTCGCCGGCGGCGCGCTGGCCGGTGCCGTCGTCCCGCTGCTGGCCGCCGCGGCCGGGCGGGGCGACCGCGAGCACGTCCGGCAGACGGTGTCCGCGCTGCTCGGCTGGACGCTGGTGCTGTTGGTGCCCGTCGCGCTGCTCGGCGTGCTCGTCGCCGGGCCGCTGATGGAGCTGATGCTCGGCGGCGCCGGCGGCTCCGAGGGCGTCGACGCCGGACGCGCGATGCTGCTGCTGTTCCTGCCGCAGATCCCGCTGTACGGCATCGCCGTCGTGACCGCAGGCACGCTGCAGGCGCACCGGCGGTTCCTGGCGGCGGCGCTCGCGCCGGTGGTGTCCAGCGTGGTCGTGGCCGCGGCATACCTGACATTCGGCGCGGTGTTCACCGGCGACGCGAACGACCTGTCCACGTTGGACCGGCGCGACGAGCTCGTGCTGGCGGGCGGGACGACGCTCGGCGTGCTCGCGCTGGCGCTGGCGACCCTGCTGCCGATGCTGCTGCGGGTGACCGGGCTGCGGCCCACGCTGCGGTTACCGGACGGTGTGCGGCGGCGGGCGGTGCTGCTGGCCGGCGCCGGGCTGGTGACGCTGGTGGCGCAGCAGCTGGCGTACCTGACGTCGTACCTGATGTCGAACGAGCACGGCGGCACCGGCGGCGCGGTGACGTACCTGAACAGCTGGATGGTGTTCCTGTTGCCGTACGCGGTGCTGGCGGTCCCGATCGCGACGGCGGCGTTCCCGCGGCTGTCCGAGCATGCCGAGACGTCGCGTTCGTCGTATGCCGACGTGCTCGCGCGGTCGACCAGGGCCGTCGTGCTGGTGTCGCTGCTGGGCGCCGCCGTGCTGACCGCGGTGGCCTGGCCGGTGGCCCGGTTCTTCGCGGCCATCGGGGCCGGCGACGCGCCGCCGGAGCGGATGGCGTGGGCGCTGGTCGCGTTCGCGCCCGGGCTGGTCGGCTACGGGCTGGTCGCGCACCTGGGCCGGGCGCTGTACGCCCGCGGCCGGGGCAAGACGTCGGCGGCCGCGACGGCGGGCGGCTGGCTGGTGGTCATCGCGCTGGCGGTCGCGCTGACGTCGTCGGTGGGTGAGGACGGGACGACGGCGGCGCTCGGCGTGGCGCACACGGCCGGGCTGAGCGTGGCCGGCGTGCTGCTGCTGGCCGGCGTCGTGCGCGACTCCGGCGGCGTGGCGCTGGCCGGGGTGGCGCGGACGTTCGTGGTGGGCACGGTGGCGGCCGGGG
>NZ_SMLB01000071.1 GCF_004349105.1 Jiangella aurantiaca | reverse complement strand
CCGGACGAGCCCGGCTGATTCATGGCGCCCGCCCGGTCGAACTCTGCGTGGCGTCCCGGACGAGCCCGGCTGATTCATGGCGCCCGCCCGGTCGAACTCTGCGTGGCGTCCCGGACGAGCCCGGCTGATTCATGGCGCCCGCCCGGTCGAACTCTGCGTGGCGTCCCGGACGAGCCCGGCTGGGTCAGCCGGTGTGGCCGAGCTCGCCGTCCAGGCCGGCCAGAACGGCGGCGGCCTCGGCGCGCTGCGGTGAGCCTGGCGCCAGCCCGTCCAGGCAGGCCCGCCAGATCTGCGCGTCCTCACGGCCGGACGGCGACATCGCGTAGCGCCGCAGCGCCTCGCCGTCGCCGGACTGCAGGAGCACGTTGCGCAGCCAGCCGTGCAGCCGGTAGCGCAGAGTGACGACCCCCGGCGCCGCCGATCGCGGCAGCAGGTCGCCCCGGTACAGCTCGACTGCGCCGCGGTGGTCGCCGCGGGTCAGTCGGTCGGCGACATCCATGGCGTCGGTGCGCAACTCCGTGCGCAGGCGGTACTGGCCCGCCGGCGACACGAGTTCGGGGACGGCCTTGCGCAGCCGCGACATCTCCGCGCGGACGGTGACCTCGGCGGCGTCGTGCTCGTACAGCTGCCAGGCCAGCTCGCTGGCGGACAACCCGTCGGGGTGCTCGGCGAGCAGGAGCAGCAGCTCGGTGTGCCGGAGGCTGAGCTCGACGCTCCGGCCGAGGTGCACCAGCCGCCCGCGCGGGCGGCCGAGGATCTCCAGCCGGCTGCCGGGCGTGGCCGCGACGGCGCCGCCGACCAGCCGCAGCTCCGCCTCGACGGCCGCGACGGCGGACCGGACCAGGAACGCCGACTGCGGCGCCACGACCGAGGCGCCGCCGGTGATGTCCAGCACGCCGAGGACATGGCCGGTGCGCGGGTCGCGGATCGGCGCCGCGGTGCAGCTCCACGGCTGGACGCTGCGGGCGTAGTGCTCGCTGCCGAAGACCTGCACGGTGTCGCCGATCGCCAGGGCCGTGCCGATGGCGTTCGTGCCCATGGCGTCCTCGCACCAGTCGGCGCCGGCCTGCAGATGCAGGCGCTCGGCCCGGCGGCGCAGGTCGTCGTCGCCCTCCGCCCAGAGGATGCGGCCCCGGGCGTCGCCGACGATGACCAGCACGCCGGCGTCGGCGGCGTCGTCGACCAGCAGCCGGCGTACCACCGGCATGGCGTGCCGCAGCGGGTGGGTGGCGCGCGCCTCCTCGAGTGCGTCGTCGACCAGCGCCATCGGCGAGTCGCGCCGGTCGGGGTCGACGCGAAGGGCGGCGGACCGCCGCCACGACTCCAGGACGACCGGCCGGACCTCGGCGTGGCCGTGGGGATCGGACCGCAGGAAGTTCTCGTGGGCCCGGGCCGTGGTGCGCCAGCGGCTGACCGGGTCGACGCCGTTCGGGAGCGCGAGCGAGAGGCTGATTCCCTGTCCCCTGTGGGGCTCGCTGCCGCCGGAAACCTCGCGGTCAGCATTGAGGCTAGACACGACAATCCTCCTGGGGAGGTGGTCCGCGGACACGCTTAGAGTAGGGCGTCCCGGGAGGTCTGGACGGCCGAACCCCGGTGTTCGGCGGCCTGTCGGAGCGGCTGCATAGGCTGGGTGCATGCCCGTCCAGCTTCCCGACCGCCGGCTGCTGCTGGTGCACGCCCACCCCGACGACGAGTCCATCGGCACCGGCGCCACCATGGCCCGCTACGCCGCCGAGGGCGGCCAGGTCACGCTCGTCACCTGCACACAGGGCGAGCAGGGCGAGATCGTGCTGCCCGAGCTTGCCCATCTCGCACCCGAGCACGACGACGCCCTCGGACCACACCGGGCCGGCGAGCTGGCCGACGCCATGGCGCAGCTGAAGGTCACCGACCACCGGTTCCTCGGTGGTCCGGGTCAGTATCGCGACTCCGGCATGGTCTGGGGGCCCGACGGCCGTCGCGCGGTGACGCCCGGCCAGCTCGACCCGCGCGCGTTCTGGTCCGCCGACCTCCAAGAGGCCGCCGACCACCTCGTCGCCGTCATCCGAGAGGTCCGGCCGCAGGTGCTGGTCACCTACGACGAGCACGGCGGCTACGGGCACCCCGACCACATCCAGGCGCACCGGGTGGCCACCTACGCGCGCGACCTCGCCGCCGTCCGCTCCTACCGCACCGACCTCGGCCCCGCCTGGGACGTCGCCAAGGTGTACTGGACGGCGACGCCGCGGGAGGTACTGCAGGAGGCGCTGACGGTGCTGCGCGAGCGCGGCGGGACCGGGTTCGAGAACATCGCCTCGGCCGACGACTTCGGATACGTGGTCGATCTCGCCGACGTCGACGCCGTCATCGACGGTTCCGATCACCTCGACGCCAAGTTGGCGGCCATGCGGGCGCACGCCACGCAGATCGACGTGCAGTGGCCGTACTTCACGCTCTCCGACAACGTGGGGCAGCCCGTCTGGGCGCAGGAGTACTTCCGGCTGGCGCACGGCCGCCGCGGGCCGGCCGACCCCGTGACCGGCTTCGAGACCGATCTCTTCGCCGGCGTCGCGCCGTGACCGTCGCGCCCGGGGCGGCGCCGGTACGGCCCGGACCGGCGCCGGGTCCGTCGCGGCGGGGCCGGGTGCTGTCCGCGCTCGCCGTCGCCGGCCTCGGGGCGGTCGCGGTCGTGGTCGCCGTCGCCGGGGCGTTCGTGCACCGCTGGCAGAACCCGGCCGGGATCCTGCTGGCGGTCGGCGGTGCCGTCGCGCTCGGCGTGCTGGCCCGGGCGTGCGCGCGCAGCCGGGTGGGGCTCGCGGTGGTGGCGCTGCTGTGGCTGGTGCCCGTCCTGTGGCTGGGTCAGGAGCCTCCGGGCGACGACCGCGTCATCCTCGGCGACGAAGCCGGCCTGGTCTTTCTCTTCGGCGGCACGACCGGCCTGGCCCTCGTCCTGGGTCTCGGCGCCGAGAGGCGAGATCGGCTCGACGAGTGACGTAAGATGCGCGGGGCAAGACCTGACTACTCACGAATTGCGCATATTCAAACCGATAGGTGCCCTAGCGTGACCGACAATCCACCTGACCATGGCGATGCCACGGCCGGTTCCACTGACCGTGGTGACGCGGTCGGCCTCGAGCCCCGCCGACCCGCCGACGGGCCGGCGGTGACGTCCTCCGCTGACCCTACCGGGCCGGCCGGAAACGCATCCGCCGACCCCGCCACTGAGACGAACGGCACATCCGCGCGGCCGGCTTCTGCCGACGGCGGGCGTTCTGGCGTGAGTGCTGGCGCTGCTGCGGGCGCCGCGCCGGTGCGGCGCACCACCGTCGCCGCGTCTGCGGCCGCGCTCGCAGCGAAGCGTGCGGCCAAGGCCCGCGCGGCTGCGGAAGCCAAGGTCGCGGTGGACGCCAGGGCCGGGACGGAGGCACCGACGGCGGACGCCCGCGCGGCTGCCGAGGGCCGTGACGGCGCTCCGGCCGCCGGGGAGACCGCCGGCGCCGCCGCGGGCGGTCCGGCGCGGGGCCCGGTCACGGGCGCCACTACGCGTCCGCGCGTGATCGACGCCCGCCCGAGCGCCGCGCGCCAGCAGCCGGAGGACGGTCACCGCCAGGACGGCGGCCGGCCGGACGACCAGCGACCAGAGGCCCCCGACGGTGGCCGGCCCGCGGGCGACGCCCGGACGCCGCGCCCGGCTGAGGCGGTTCCCGCCGCGCCCGACACTCGCGCGACGCGCGGGGCGCCGGCCGCCCGCGAGCCACAGACCGGCACCACGACGCCGGCCGCGCCTGAGACCGCGCCCTCGCGCGACGGTGGTGACGCCGCGCCATCGCGCAACGCCGGCAGCGAGGCACCGACCGCGCTGTCGCGAGGTGCCGGCACCGAGGCCCTGCCGTCCCGCGACGCCGCCGCGCAGGAGGTGCGGCGTGCCGACGCGGCGCCGGGCCGCGGCGGAGCGCTGGACGCCACCCCGTCCGCGGAGGCACTGCCGACCCGTCAGCGCCCGACGTCGGCGCCGCCGGGCGCGGCGTCGCCGCAGCCGTCGATGCTGCCGCCGATCCAGCCGGAGCCACGCGCCGCCGGGGCGATGCAGGCCCGTCCGGCCGCCGACGAGGCGCGGTTCGCCGCCACGGCGCAGGCGTTCTCGGGAGCCCAGGCTGCCCGCGCCCGCGCCCGGATCGCCGAGCAGTCCGAGGCCGCGGCCGGCCGCCGCGACGCGCAGGAGCCTCCGGCGAACGGATCCGCCGCGGCGCCGTCGGCGCAGCGGCCGGCACCCGGCCGCTCGAACGTCAAGGACCGCGATCGCGCCGGTCAGCCCCCAGCGGACCCGCGCCTGTCCGGCCCGGCGCCGACCTCGGCGGCCGACGGGAACGGCCCTCGGTACGAGGAGCCCCGCGTCGTGCAGGATGTGCTCGCGGCCAGGGCCCGCGCCGCCGCCGCGGCCGGCGTGGCCGCGGCTGCCGGTCACGGTGCCGAGTCGCCCGCCGCCGACGCGGGCGCGACCCCGTCCGACGCCACCGCGTCCGGCGACGCGGCCGGCCGCGCCGACCAGGGGCACCCCGTCGCAGCCGAGCAGGACAACCCCGACCAGAGCCGCGCCGACGCGGCCGACCAGAGTCGGCCCGATGCGGCCCAGCAGGGCGGCCCGGAGCCGACCGCGCCGGCTGAGCCGGAGCGGGCCGACGCGGACGGCGCCGCCGAGCCGGCCGTCGTCGCCGACGCAGCCCGCGCCGCAGAGCAGGCGCGGCCGCGTCGGGAGCCCGGCGTCCGGGCGGCCGGCATCTACACCGCCCCGGGCCGTGACCAGGACGAGCAGCCGACCGAGGCGCTCGGCGCCGGCGACGCCCCGACGGTGCCCGGCTCGCCGGTCCCGCCGGCGGTCCTCGCCCCGGCCGGCGCGGGCGCCGGCGCCGCTACCGAGGGCGGCGCGCCCACCGCCGAAGCCGGCCAGGACGCCGCGGACTCGGCGCCGGGTCGCGCTTCGCGGCGGCAGCAGCAGCGCTCCTTCGGGCAGGCCGCCACTGCGGCCGCCCTGCTCGACTCGTCCAAGCGCGGCGGCGACGGCAACGGCAGCGACGGTAACGGCGGCGACGACAGCAACGACGACGGCACGAGTTCCGGCGGCCGGAGCAAGGCTCGGGTGGCGGCGCTCGTCGTGGCAGCGGTCGTCGTGGTGCTGGGCATCGGCTACGGCATCGCCTACGCCGTGGCCGGCGGCTCGCTGGCCCGGGGCGCGACCGTCGCGGGCATCGAGGTCGGCGGGATGACGCGGGACGAGGCCGAGGAGGCGCTCAACGCGCAGCTGCCGGCGGTCGTCGACCAGCCGTTCCACCTGACCATCGGCGAGGAGGAGACCTCCTTCGAGGTGGTTCCCTCGGCGGCCGGCCTGACGGTCGACGTGCCGGCGACGATCGACGAGGTCCCGGGCGGCAGCGCCAACCCGGTCTCGCTGTTCCAGGCGCTGCTCGGTGGCGGCGAGACCACGCCGGTCCCGGCCATCGACCGGGCGGCGCTCGAGGCCACGCTCACCGAGATCGCCGCGCAGGCCGACGTCGAGCCGGTGAACGGGGCGGTCGCGTTCGACGGCGGCGAGGTCGTCACCAGCGAGCCGCAGCCGGGCCGTGCGGTCGACGTCGACGCCACCGTCGAGCGGCTCGAGGGCGCGTTCTTCGGCACCGAGTCCAGCCTGCCCATCGGCGACGTCCAGCTGGCCATCGACGAGGTGCAGCCCGCGGTCAGCGCCGAGGAGGTGCAGCGCGCCGTCGCCGAGTTCGCCGAGCCGGCGATGTCGGCACCCGTGACGGTCGTCGCGGGGGAGGAGAGCGTCGAACTTCCGCCCGACCTGGTCGGCCAGGCGCTCACCATGGCGCCCGACGACGCCGGCACGCTGCAGCCCGCGCTCGACGGCGCCAAGCTGACGGAGGTCGCCCGCGACCTGCTGGCGGAAGTCGGCCAGGAGGGCCGCGACGCCACCATCACCATCGAGGGCGGCGAGCCGGTCGTCGTGCCGGCCGAGCGCGGCATGGGCATCGCGCCCGAGACGCTCAGCGCCGCATTGCTGCCGGTGCTGACCGCCGAGGGCGACGCGCGGCAGGCCGCCGTGGAGCTGACCGAGGTCGACCCGGCGCTCACCACCGCGGCGGCCGAGGAACTCGGCGTCACCGAGGTGGTGGCCGAGTTCACCACCCGGTTCCCGCACGCCGACTACCGCAACGTCAACATCGGCACCGCGGCCGGGCGCATCGACAACACGCTGCTGCTGCCGGGCGAGGAGTTCAGCCTCAACGGCATCGTCGGCGAGCGAACCGAGGCCAACGGTTTCACGGCCGGCACCATCATCAACGGCGGCCGGCTGGAGGAGTCGCTGGGTGGCGGGGTGTCCCAGGTGGCGACGACGACGTTCCACGCGGCCTTCCTGGCCGGCCTCGAGGACGTCGAGCACTGGCCGCACTCGATCTACTTCGACCGCTACCCGGTCGGCCAGGAGGCCACTGTCGCCTGGGGCTCGAAGGACATGCGGTTCGTCAACGACACCCCGTATGGCGTCGTCGTCGACACCAGCTTCACGCGGAGCACGCCCGGCAACCAGGGCACGCTCAACGTGAAGATCTGGAGCACGGAGTACTACCGCGTCGAGACGTCGGTCTCGGACCGGTCCAACTTCACCTCGCCGCAGACCATCTACGACACGTCGGACAACTGCCAGGCGCAGGGCGGCAGCCAGGGCTTCGACATCACGTCGTACCGGCAGGTCTGGGACCCTGAGGGCACGCTCGTCAAGGACGAGGCCGACCCGTGGACCTACAACCCCAACCACCGCGTCATCTGCGGGCCCGACCCCGGCGAGGACCAGGGCGGCGGCAACGACGGCGGCGACGGGGGAGAGGGCTGACGAGGGACCGCTGCCGTCGGCTGCTCCCCTTTCCCTCGTGGGACTCGCTGCCGTCTGGGACCTCGCGGTCGGCGCTGGGCTAGCCCAGCCGGCGATAGTGGTACGCGTGGTGCTCGGCGAAGCCGGCCCTGCGGTACGTCGCGCGGGCCGGCTCGTTCGGCTCGGCGACCTGCAGGTACACGTCCGTGGCGCCGAGCCGGTCCGCCCACGCCGCCAGTCCGGCGACGATGTGGCCGCCCAGCCCGCGCCGCCGGGCAGGCGTCGCCACCTCGACCGCCGTCACACCGAGCCAGCGGCGGCCGCTCGGCGCGTCGCTGACCGCGCCCCGCGCGATCGCGACCCGCACGCCGTCGTCGTCCACCGAGGCGAACCCGACGGTCTCGGCGTTGACGAGGACGTCGACGGCGTGCGCGGGCAGCTCCCCGCCCCGGTAGTGGTAGCCGGCCAGCCAGTCGTCATCGGGCCGGTCGTCGACCCGGACCGGCGGCAGCCCGGCCCGCTCCGCGCCGCGCACCACGGACATCGGCGCCACCATGACGAACGTGCGGTCCTCCGGGCTCGGCCAGCCGCGCGCGTCCAGCACCGGTCCGAGCGCCCGCCCGAGCGGCTCCGGCACCTGGAACGCCGGCACCAGCCCGCGCGACCGGTACCACCGCTCCACCAGCTCGACGGCGTCCGGCAGCGGCCGCCCGGGGTCGTCCAGCGGCATGCAGGAATTGGCTCGTCCGGTGAACCCGCGAGCGGCGCGGAGCAGCCAGCCGCCGGTCCATTCCGACTCCAGCGCCCGCCAGCCATGCAGCGCCGCCGCCTCGAGATCGCGGACGTCGCGGCGGGTCACCGTCAGCTCCGGGATCTCCTTGACGACGATGACGTCGCCCGCAGGCACCGCGACCACTTCACCGCCGCGCGACGGCCGGACGCGTAGCTTGTCGCCGGCGGCCTCCAGCACGCCGAGGACGTCGGTGGCGCCGAACTCCTCGCCGTGGAGGCGGTACCGGACCACGACACGCCGTCCGACCAGGTCGGACGGGTCCTGATTCGTACTGGGCTGTCTCATAGGCTGACCTTGGTGCACGATGGATTACGGGCAACGCGATACTAGAGGTGAGCACGACTGAGTAGCCGAACCGGTGTACGCCGGATGGGCTTGCGATAGGAGGACACCGCCGTGACGTACGTCATCGCGCAGCCTTGCGTCGACCTCAAGGACCTCGCCTGCGTCGAGGAGTGTCCGGTCGACTGCATCTACGAGGGCGAGCGGATGCTCTACATCCACCCGGATGAGTGCGTCGACTGTGGTGCGTGCGAGCCGGTCTGCCCCGTCGAGGCGATCTTCTACGAAGACGATGTCCCTGGCGAGTGGAAGGACTACACGCAGGCCAACGCGGAGTTCTTCGACGACCTCGGCTCGCCCGGCGGCGCGGCGAAGCTCGGCGCCATCGACAAGGACCACGCGCTGATCGCGGCGTTGCCCCCGCAGGAGCACGAGGGGCACTGAAGGTGCCGCAGCGGCTGCAGCTGCCCGACTTTCCCTGGGACGCCCTGGTCCCGTACTCCGAGCGGGCGGCCGCGCACCCCGACGGCATCGTCGACCTCTCGGTCGGCACGCCGGTCGACCCCACGCCCGAGGTGGTCCGCCACGCCCTGGCCGCGGCGGCGGACGCCCCGGGCTACCCGACGACGCTGGGCACGGCCGCGCTGCGCGAGGCGGCCGTGCGCTGGCTCGCCCGCCGGGCCGGAGCCCAGGGCCTCGACGCCGGCGCCGTCATCCCGACCATCGGCTCGAAGGAGCTGGTGGCCTGGCTGCCGACGCTGCTCGGGCTGGGCCCCGGCGACGCCGTCGTGTTCCCCGAGCTGGCCTACCCCACGTACGACATCGGCGCGCGGCTGGCCGGGGCCGACCCGGTCGCCAGCGACTCCGTCACGGCGCTCGGCCCGCGCCGGGTCGGCCTGATCTGGGTGAACTCGCCGGCCAACCCGCACGGCCGGGTACTGCCGGCCGCGCACCTGGCCAAGGTGGTCGACTGGGCGCGCGAGCGCGGCGCCGTCGTCGCCTCCGACGAGTGCTACCTCGAGCTGGGCTGGGAGGAGCGGCCGGTCTCCATCCTCGACCCCGCGGTCAACGGCGGCTCGCTCGACGGCCTGCTGGCCGTGCACTCGCTGTCCAAGCGGTCGAACCTGGCCGGCTACCGCGCCGGCTTCGTCGCCGGCGACCCCGCGCTGGTCCGCCGGGTACTCGAGGTGCGCAAGCACGCCGGCCTCATGGTGCCGACCCCTGTGCAGGCCGCCATGACGGCCGCCCTCGACGACGACGCGCACGTCGAGGAGCAGCGGTCGCGGTACGCGCGCCGGCGTGACGTGCTGCGGGCGGCGCTGGCCGAGGCCGGCTTCCGCATCGACCACTCGACGGCCGGCCTGTACCTGTGGGCGACCCGCGACGAGCCGTGCTGGGACGCCGTCGGCTGGCTGGCCGACCGCGGCATCCTGGCCGCTCCGGGCGCGTTCTATGGCGCCGCAGGCGGCTCGCACGTCCGCATCGCGTTGACGGCGACCGACGAGCGCGTCGACGCCGCCGCCAAGCGCCTCACCGCCTGACTCGCTCTCGGCGCCCCCGCCTGGATATGAGGCGCTTCTGCTGTTTCCTTGGGTCAGCGTGTCAGGGTTCGTCGGGCAAGGATCGCCTACATCACCAGGATTTCTGCAGCCTCACCACGATTGCAGGCCTGGTGATGCTCCAGAAAACCTCGTGACGTGCCCCGGATCGCGGCGAAATCTCACCACGTGAGCCTCATTTCACCCGATGGCGGCGGCCGCGGTCTGCGGGTCCGGGCCGATTCCCAGCGCCACCTCGGAACCGGAGCACGCCACGACGGCCGACTGGTCGGCGCCGGTGAACACCGTCCGGCCGCCGTCCTCGGACACCTCCGCGTCCGGGAAGGCCGCCGGGTAGAACTCGGTGACGGTGTCGCACAGCGGCGTGGCGCCATCCTCGCCGCGGTCGGCCAGCACCAGGGTGAGGGCAGTGTCCTCGCCGCGGCCCCAGACAGCGACCTCGCCGCCGGCCCAGGCCGCCACCCGGTCCTTCGGGTCGGACAGCGCCGCGTTCTCGTCGTCGCCGGGCGCCTCGAGCAGGAAGAGCAGGTCGGCCGCGCCGAAGGTGTCGGCGCGCACGACCTCCCAGCCGTCCAGCCCTGCCGGGTCGCGCACGTCGACGGCGTCCTCCTCGGCGTGGTAGCGGTCGGGGAACAGGATCTGCGCCGTCGTGGTCGGCACCTCGGTGTAGGTGCGGTCGACGGCCTCCCATCCGCCGTCGAGGAAGACGTCGCAGGTGAACGTCATGCCCTCGACGTACGGGAACTCCAGCTGCCGGGCGACGAAGTGCGGCAGCGCGTCGAGGTCGGCCGACGTCTGGCCGGACGCCTCCTGCAGCGCCAGCAGCTCGTCCAGCGGCAGGTGCCGGCCGATGAACTGCTGGCTGTACAGCGACGCGTCGCCCTCGATGGCGTTGAGCGCGGCATAGGCGGCGTCGGACCCGGAGTCCAGGGCGATGGCCTCCTGGTCGGGCAGCCCCATGGCGGCGTCGGCCTGCGCATGCACCAACTCGTGCGCCGTGACGAGCGCACCGAGCCCGTCCATCTCCTCCGAGCCGATGACCAGCTGCTGCGTCTCGGGGTTGTAGAAGCCGCCGACGCCGGCGTCCAGCGCGTCGAGCTGGGCCTGTACGAGGTCGGTGCCGGGCTCGACGGCGCCCAGCGCGGCGAGCAGCCGGGAGTCGACGGCGGCCCGTTGGGGGTCCAGCTCGTCCTGGGTGAGTTCGACGGCGCGCCGCTGGACCTCGTCGAGGCTGACGAACTCGATGTCGACCTCGTCGCCGGCCGGCAGCCCTCGCTCCTCCTCGACCAGCTGCTGGATCGCCGCCACCTGGGTCTCGAGGTCGCCGTCGGGGATCGAGTCGCCACCGCCACCCAGGCCCAGCCCGCCGGAGCCGAGGCACTCGAGCAGGACCGGGTCGAGGTCGCCCATGCCGCCGAGGTCGCCGAGCAGGTCCTCGAGCCCGCCGCCCTCACCGCCGAGCAGCCCTTCGAGCCCACCCTCGCCGAGCAGGTCCTCGAGGCCACCCAGCTCCGAGGATTCCGACTCCTCCTGCGCCTCGGCCAGCTCCTCGCGGGCGGCGTCGCGCTCGGCCCGCAGGTCGTCGACCCGCTGGTCCATGGCCAGGTACGTCACGCCGGCGAGCACCAGCCCGACGGCGAGCGCGATGGCCGTGGCGACCTGCCAGACGGCGGTCCGCGAGCCGGCGCCGCGCGGTTCCGGCTCGGGCGAGACCGGCGGGATCGGCGTCGTGGGGGACGACGGCGGCGGAGGCGGCGGTGTGGGCGTGCTCATGGTCTCCCTAAGTTAACCGGAGGCAGACCGCGAGGTCCCAGAGGGCGGCGAGGCCCACAAGGGCAAGGCGGAATCGTCGCCGGTCACGCCGTCGCGACCGCCGTCGTCGCGACCCGCGGATCGCGGGCGGACAGACGCCAGCCACTGGCGTCATCGACCTTGATGACCGAGACCGGGCCCCAGCCCGCCTGCGGGCCGTCGGCCGGGATGACGTCGTGGCCGCGCCGGCGCAGGCCGTCGACGACCCGGGCGGAGACGTCGGGTTCGACCCGCACGCGCGACCCGAACGGCGCCGGCGTGCCGGGCGCGGCGGCCGGCGGCTCGATCGTCCACCGCGGCCGCGCCTGGGCCTCGTCCGGGTCCAGTCCGGCGCCCAGCGCGAACGCGGCGATCTGCTGGACCAGCTGCGGCTGGACGTCGCCACCGCGGGTGCCCAAGATCATCGCCAGCCGCCCGCCGCGGGTCCACAGCGTCGGCGACAGCGTGTGCAGTGGCCGGCGGCCGGGCGCGAGCTCGTCCGGATGTCCTGGGACCAGCGAGAACCCGCGGCCGCGGTCGTGCAGCAGGAACCCCGTGGAGCCGGCCCCGAGCAGCGAGCCGATGCCGTGGAAGTTGGACTGGATCAGCGAGACGCCCATGCCCTCGCCGTCGACGACGCACAGGTACGCCGTCCCGCCCGCGGCCAGCAGCGGCGCGTGCCGGTCGCGCGCGGCGGCGGTGTCGACGGAGGCGGCGACGGCGTCCAGCCGGGTCGGATCGAGCAGCCGGTCCAGGCCCACCGGGACCCGGCCCGGGTCGACGGCGACGTCGTCGCGCTCGGCGGCCAGCGCGCGCTGGGCCTCGATCTGCAGGTGCCAGGACTGCGGGTCGGCGGGGTCGTCGGCCCAGCCGAGCCGCTCCAGCACGGCGCAGCCGCCGATGCCGAGGTAGCCCTGCGAGTTGGGCGGGACGGTCCAGCCGGTGGTGCCCCACACGTCCACTGACAGTGGGTCGACCCAGTCCGCCTGGTCGCGGCGCAAATCGTCGGCGGTGATGACGCCATCGACGGCGGCGCTGATCGCCCGGCCGGGCGCGCCCTCGTAGAACGCCGCGCGGCCGCCGTCGGCGACCAGCCGCAGGGTCGCGGCCAGCTGCGCGCGGACGACGGTGGAGCCGTGGCGGGCTGCGAGCATCGGCTGCGCCGCCTCGACCCCGGCCAGCGCCGCCGCACCGGCCCGGAACGCCGCCACCAGCTCGTCGTTGGCCGGGAAACCCTCCTCGGCCAGCCGGATGGCAGGCTCGAGCACGGCAGCCAGCCCCAGCCGGCCCAGCCGCGACGACAAGGCGACCCAGCCGTCGACGCAGCCCGGCACCGGGACCGCGGCCGGATGGTTGCGCGGGATCTCGTCGTGCCCCGCCGCTCGCAGCGCCGCCGCGTCGACGCCGAACCCCGCGCGCCCGGACGCGTTCAGCGCCAGCGGAGCGGCGTCGCCCGGGCGGTGCACCAACGCGAACAGGTCGCCGCCGATGCCGCAGGTCTCCGGCGCCACCACGCCCTGCACGGCGCAGGCGGCGATCGCGGCGTCGACGGCGTTGCCGCCGGCCTGCAGGACGTGGACGCCGGCGCGCGTGCTCAGCGTATGCGGCGTCGAGACGACCCCGCCTGGACTGCCCGTCATCCTCACGACCCTTCGGCGACGTCGATGTGGACGTGGTCCAGGTGGCGGAGGGTGACGTCTGTGGTGTCACCGGACGGGTGGGTGTACTCGCGCCAACCTTCGTCGGACCGGCGCGCCGACCATATCCTGTCGTCGTAGATGATGGTCGCTATGCCCAGTTCCTGGGCGTTCGCGACGGCCCACTGGGCCACCGCCCAGCCGCGGCGGTTCACCTCGGCGTCGTCGTACGGCTCGAACATGACGTCCAGCGCCCGGCCGTCGTAGTGCGCGGACCCCTCGATGTGGCCGGAGTCGACGCCGCCGGGCTGGAAGCCGCCGATGTCGAGGTCGTCGAACGTGCTGGCCAGCTGGTCGCGGACGGCGCGGGCTCGGTCGGTGAGACCGTCCTCGCCCTCGGCCTGTACGGCGTGGTCGCCGGGCTGGAACGCGCAGGAGAACGCGGCCTCGGAGTTGCCGGTGAGCGCCGACGCCAGCACCCGGGCGTCGTCCTCGTGGTCGGCGTAGGCGTCCGGAAAGGCGCTGCGCTGCACCTCCTGCGCGGCGACGGTGACCTCGAGGTCGCGGTAGTTCGGGATCCGTACCAGCGCGTCGTAGAAGGCGCCCGCGGCGTAGACGGGGTCCTGCACCTGCTCCGGCGTGCCCCAGCCCTGCGACGGCCGCTGCTGGAACAGCCCGAGGGAGTCGCGGTCGCCGTAGTCGATGTTGTAGATGTCGGACTCCTGGTACGCCGTCGCCAGGGCGATGGTGACGGCGCGCGCCGGCAGGCCGCGCTCCATCGCGACTGCCGCGATGGTGGCGGCGTGCCGGGCCTGCTCCGGCGACAGCGCGACGGTGCGGCCGTCGACGGTGGCCCGGCAGTCGTCGCGGCGCAGCAGCGGGTTGTCGTCGCCGCCCACCCACCAGATGAGCAGCGCTGCGAGGCACCCGCCGAGGGCGAGCAGGGTCCCGATGGTGGCCGTCAGGCGGGCAGCACGACTCATTTGACCGAGAGAACGTCCGTGACCGGGCGGGTGGTTCCGGGCGGGCCGGTCGCTAGTTGGCGTGCAGGACGGCGTTCAACCCGCCCCAGTCGCCGGACCGAGCCAGCGCCTCGACCGCCCCGGTGACGCTGTTGCGGCGGAACAGCAGGCCGTCGCGGCCGGACAGCTCCATCGCCTTGATCACCCGGCCGTCGGGCAGCCCGACCTTCGTGCCGGCGGTGATGTAGCAGCCGGCCTCGACGACGCAGCCGTCGCCGAGCGAGATGCCGATGCCCGCGTTGGCGCCGATGAGGCAGCCCTGGCCGACGGAGATGACCTCCTTGCCGCCGCCGGAAAGCGTCCCCATGATCGACGCGCCGCCGCCGACGTCGGAGCCGTCACCGACCACCACGCCGGACGAGATGCGCCCCTCGACCATGGACGAGCCGAGCGTGCCGGCGTTGAAGTTCACGAACCCCTCGTGCATGACGGTGGTGCCGGCGGCCAGGTGCGCGCCGAGCCGGACGCGGTCGGCGTCGGCGATGCGCACACCGGCCGGCACGACGTAGTCGACCATGCGCGGGAACTTGTCGATGCCGTACACCGTGACCGGGCCGCGGCGCAGCAGCCGCAGCCGGGTCCGCTCGAACTCCTCGACCACGCACGGGCCGTGGTTGGTCCACACGACGTTGTTCAGCACGCCGAACAGGCCGTCGAGGTTCTGCCTGTGCGGGGCGACCAGGCGATGCGAGAGCAGATGCAGCCGGAGATAGGCGTCCCGGGCGTCGGCGGGCGGCGCGTCGAGGTCGATGGCGGTCTGGACGACGGCCCGGCGGACCCCGCGGTCGCGGTCCTCGCCCTCCAGGTCGCGCAGCTCGATGAGGGCGTCGGACGAGACGGGCGGTTTGCCGAGAGCTGGCGATGGGTACCAAACATCCAAGATCGTTCCATCTGCGGCTATGGTGGCCAGTCCGAAGCCCCATGCCTGTCGCTCGTCGGTCATGGGCTCAGCCTACGAAACGCGGCGACATGCGTGAGCGCGGCGGGTGTCCGCGCCGCGTGCCGATGGAGACACGAGAGCTGGGAGGCGCCGATGGTGCGACGACGGCTGCTCGCCACCCTTGCAGGGGTCGCGACGACGATGCTGGTGGCGGCGGGCGGTGCGAACGGCGGCGCTATCACCGGCGAGGCGGAACCCACCGGCCCGCTCGCGGCCGAGATGGCCGCGGCGCTGGCGGAGCAGCCGGGCGGCGTCCAGCTCTCCGACAACGCCATGGCCTGGGACGACGGCGAGGTCGTGGTCGTGTGGCCGAACCCCGGCGACGACGCGGCGCCGCTCGGTCTCGGCGACGGTGTCCGGTCCGACGTGGTCGAAGCGCTCGGGCTGGCCGAACTGGCCGCCCCGCTGCAGCCCGCCAGTGGCGTCGAGGCGCGGGGCAGCGCATCGACCTGCCCCTGGGGCTATTACTGCTTCTACACGGCATCGAACTTCGACGGCGCCCGCTACCAGTTCTCGAGCACGTGCTCGGGCTACGCCAGCTCGTGGGGCTTCGACAACAACACGTCGTCGTGGGTCAACCGCAACTCCAGCCGGAACTACCACGCCTACGACTACGTCGGCGGGTCCCGGCTCTGGACCATGGTGCCGGGTACCAGCGACTCCTACGTCGGCTCGAGCGCCGACAACCGGATGAGCTACTGGACCTGCTCCAGCGCCTGACTGGGCGCGGCCGTCAGAGGAAGACGGTGTAGGTCGTGACCACCGGCGCGTCGACGTCCAGGCCGCCGGTGTCGCGGGTGAGGACCTCCTCGTAGCCCAGCAGCCGGCCTGTGCCGGGATCGACCATGAGCACGTGGCGGCGGTCCAGGCCGGTGTCGTCGCTGTCGGTGCCGAACGCGACGGCCGCGCGGCCGCGCCGGTCGGTGGTCTCGCCGAGCGCCACGACGCCGGGCTCCTGGGCGAGCATCGTCAGTGCCGCGGCTTGGATCGAGGCGTCCACCACGCGGGTCGAGGCGACCTCGTGCAGCGCCTGGAAGAGCGCCGCCGCGGTGTCGTCGGCCTGCGGCCAGACGGCGAGCAGCTGCTCACGCAGCGCGGCGGGGTCGGTGGCCAGCCGCTCCGGATAGCCCGACGCCAGGCCGCCGGCCGGGATGGTCTCGTCGAGCAGGACGGCACCCGGGGTGGCGGCGTCGTCGGCCTCGCTCCACTCCTCGGTCGGGAACCGCGGCTCACCCTGCGTCTCGCGCACGTGCACCGAGCCGTCGGCCAAGAACCGCTGCTCACGCAGCACCGGCACGACGGCGGACGTGACGGCGGGCGCGCCCTGCGACAGGCCGGCGGCGGCGCCCTCGACCGGCGCGCGGCCCTCGGCCGGCTGTCCACCGTCGGCGGCGCCCGTCTCTGTCACCGTCAGCAGCCAGCTCTCGGTGGTGACGGTGGTGACGGTGGTGTCGGCGGCGGCGGTGGTGTCGATCTGCGTCTGCGTCTGGGCCGCCAGCGACCGGAGCTCCGCACCGGCCGGCTGCCCCATGGCCAGCTCCGCGGCCAGCACCGGCGGCGTGGCCGCGTGCGCGGTGTCGGCGCCGTCGGACCCGAGGTCGCCCACGACGAGGACCGCCGCGGCCACCGCGGACGCCGTCGCCAGGCCCGCCACCGGCAACAGCGCCGGCCGGACCCGTGGCAGCCGCGGCGCCGGCAGTACCCGGGCGCGTGGCCGGCCGGCGACCGCATCCTCGAGCAGCCGGCGCATGGCGTCGCGGCGGTCGGCGGGCAGCTCCCGCCGGGGCGGCAGGTCGAACACGAGGTTCATGCCGGTGGAACTCATGTGTGGTGCGCTCCTTCGGGGCGCGAGCCGGGTCGCGGCTCGGCTGTCTTCGTGGCCGCGGCCTCGGTGAGCCGCTCCATGTGAGCACGGGCTCGCGCCAATCGCGAGCGTACTGTGCCGACGGGGATTCCGAGGGCAACGGCGGCCTCGGCGTAGGTGCGCTCGCCCCAGACGCACAGCGCGAGCACCTCCTGTTCCTGCTTCGGCAACCGCCGGAATACCCGCAGGACCTGCTTCATGTGCCGTTCGTCGTCGGCCCGCGCCGCGGCGTCCGCGGGATCGTGGGGCGGTGCGGCGTCCGCGGCTCCGCCGGCGATGACGGCGGGCGGCAACTTGGCCAGCAGCCGGCGGTGCCGGCGCACGGCACGCGTGCTGTTGCGGGCCACCCGGCCGGCCAGGCCCAGCAGCCAGGGCACGAACCCGGCGAGCGCCGCGGCGTCCTCGCGCTTGCGCCAGGCCTCGAGGAAGACGACCGACGTGAGGTCCTCCGCGGTCTTCCAGCTGCCGGTGAGCCGGAAGCAGTAGTTGTAGACCACCGTGGAGTGCCGGGTGAACAACTCGCCGAACGCCGCCGGGTCGCCTCGGCGCGCCCGCGACCAGAGATGCTGGTCGTCGGGCGGAGCGGCCGGCAGAGAGGTCATCGTCGTCGGGTCACCTGGCTGGGTACTCGTGCGGTCAAGGGTGTCGGAGTGCTCGGCTAGCGTTGCCGTCATGAGCCAGACACCGCCCGTCGCCACGTGGCAGGCACTCTGCCTCGACGCCAGCGACCAGCCCCGACTCGCCGAGTTCTGGGCAGCGGCGCTGGACCGCCGGCCAGACGCAGACGATCCTACGCATCTGCTGGGCCAAGAAGAAGGCACGCACGTCTGGGTCGATGCCGTGCCCGAGGCGAAGACGGCCAAGAACCGCGTGCACCTCGACGTCGAAGTGGGCGACCTCAAGGGCCTGCTGGGGCTCGGCGCCACCGTGCGGCGCGAGCCCGACGACGAGAACTCCTGGCACATCATGGCCGACCCCGACGGCGGCGAGTTCTGCGCCTTCCTCCGGCCGCAACGGCGCTCCCTGCCGGGCCGGCTCTACGAGGTGGTGGTCGACTGCGCCGACGCCCATGCGCAGGCCGCGTGGTGGGGCGAGCTGTTCGGGCTGGTCCCTGAGCGCGAGCCGAAAGAGCATTTCGCAGCGCTCGAGAGCGACGGCCGGCTGCCGTTCGACTACCTGTGCTTCGTCCCCGTGCCCGAGCCCAAGACGGTGAAGAACCGCGTTCACTGGGACGTCGGCGTCGCCGACGTCGGCCTGCTCACCGAGCGCGGCGCCACGGTGCTGCGGGAGCCTGACGACGACATCAGCTGGCACGTCATGGCCGACCCCGAGGGCAACGAGTTCTGCGCCTTCACCCCGCGGTCCTAGAGGTCGCCAGGGCCCGCACCGTTCACGGGGCCACCTTGGCACGGTGGACCGCTCGGCGCGGTGGCGCTGTCCTCGGCACAGCGCCGGCGACCGATCGTCCACCCTTCCGGGAGCCTCGGCAAGGTCACCGTGACCCTGCGCCGACGATCAGGCGCGAAGTGGTGGCCGGGGCGGCAATGGATGGGCCACGTCGTGTTGATCATGGAGAAGGTCGGGTTTCCCGCGACTTCAGAGCCGACCTTCTCCATGATCAACCGGCAGGGTTTATCGTCTGGGCATGACCACGACGAGGGCGGCCTGGCAGCTCGACGAGGTGGCTTCCATCGGACGAGAGAACCTCGACCCCGCTCACGTGGCCCGCTACGACGACAAGGAAGATGCCGGAGCAGCCCGGGAAGTTGCACTGCTCGAGTCGCTGGGATGTGGGCCCGAGTCCGTAGTCGTCGACCTCGGAGCCGGAACGGGTCAGTTCGCGCTCGCCGCCGCCGAATCGTTCGGCCGCGTCGTAGCGGTCGACCCGTCGCCGGTGATGCTGGCCAGATTGCGGGACTCGGTCCGGCAACGAGACTCGAACCTCGAGGTGGTCGAGGCCGGCTTTCTGACCTACGAGCATCAGGGCGCGGCCCCCGACGTCGTCTACAGCCGCTGGGCTCTTCACCACTTGCCCGACTTCTGGAAGTCCATCGCGCTGCACCGGATCCGCGCGATGCTGCCTGCTGGCGGTCTCCTTCGCTTGTCCGACGTCGTGTTCGCATTCGGCGTCGACGAGGCAGAGGAGCGTATCGAGGCCTGGTGCGCGGCCATCGGAGCAGATCACACCGAATGGACCCGCGAAGACGCCGAAGAGCACGTGCGCGACGAGCACTCGACCTACTCGTGGCTCCTGGAACCGATGATCGAGGCGGCAGGCTTCGAGATCCGCAACGCGGTATACAGCGAAGATCGCTTCGTCGCCGACTACGTGTTGACCGCCGCGCCGTAGCCCTAGTCGCAAGGGCGAGAGGACCAGTCGGGACGCCGGCGTCCCTCGCGCACCCCGTAGGCTGGGGCGATTGTGGGCACCGTTCTCGACCTCGACCTCCCCGCGCCGGCGCTGACGGCGCAGCTGTGCGACCTCGCGTCCCCGAGCGGCAAGGAGGGGCCGTTGGCCGACGCCGTCGAGGCCGCGCTGCGCACCGCCGGGCACCTCACGGTCGATCGCGACGGCGACACCGTCGTCGCCCGCACGGCGCTGGGCCGGCCCTCGCGAGTGGTGCTGGCCGGGCACCTCGACACCGTGCCGGTGGCCGGCAACCTGCCCACCCGGCTCGCCGACGGCGTGCTCTGGGGCCGTGGCACGGTCGACATGAAGGGCGGCGTCGCGGTCGCCCTGCGGCTGGCCGCGCACGTCCCGACGCCGAGCAGCGACGTCACCTACGTCTTCTACGACAACGAGGAGGTCGAGGCCGATCGCAACGGCCTCGGCCGCGTCGCCCGGCAGCACCCCGCCTGGCTTGCGGCCGACTTCGCCGTGCTCATGGAGCCGTCGTCTGCGGCCGTCGAGGGCGGCTGCAACGGCACGCTCCGGGTCGCCGTCGAGCTCACCGGCATCGCCGCCCACAGCGCCCGCTCGTGGATGGGCCGCAACGCCATCCACGCGGCCGGGCCGGTGCTGCAGCGGCTGGCCGAGTACCAGCCGGCCACGGTCGCCGTCGACGGCCTCGACTACCGCGAGGGGCTCAACGCCGTCGGCATCAGCGGCGGCATCGCCGGCAACGTCATCCCCGACCGCTGCGAGGTCACCGTCAACTACCGCTTCGCGCCCGCCAAGACCGAGGCGCAGGCGCTCGACCACGTGCGGCAGGTGTTCGACGGCTACGACGTGCGGCTGCTCGACACCGCGCCGGGAGCCCGGCCCGGCCTAGACCGCCCGGTCGCGGCCGCCTTCGTCGCGGCCGTCGGCGGGCAGCCGCGGGCCAAGGTGGGCTGGACCGACGTCGCCCGGTTCGACGCGCTCGGCGTCCCGGCGGTGAACTACGGCCCCGGCGACCCGCAACTCGCCCACGCCGATGACGAACGCGTCGACATCGCCGAGATCGAGGTGTGCGAGACGCGGCTGCGGGCCTGGCTGGCCGGCTGAGTCATTCTGATGTCGTCGGGCCGGGCATGGCCCCAGACACGGTCGCCCTGGCTCGGCGCCTCGCACCGACGATATCGAGGAGGCCTCCGGCCACCTCTCATCGCCGGTCTGCCCGGCCCTCCTGGGCCGCCGCGCGGAGTTCACCGCGGCGTGGCCATCGCGCCAACTACCCTGGCCGCCTGTGGAGGGCCGTGCATACTGGCGGCGACTGGGGGCCGGAGGCTCCCACGAGTCGTCAGTCCGGACCGCGAGACGAGCGGAGCGAAGGAGTCCACGTGCACGGCCCGAGACGTGAGGAGTGCTGATGACCCGACACGAGGAGTTCGAGCGGCCGGCGGAGAAGTACGCCGGGCCGGTGATGAAGCGAGGGAAGCAGTACGACGTGACGACGACCGACCAGCGGCTGCTCGACACCGCCGGACCCACCGACTGGGTGCACACCGACCCCTGGCGCGTCCTGCGCATCCAGTCCGAGTTCGTCGAGGGCTTCGGGGCGCTGGCCGAGCTCGGCCGGGCCATCAGCGTCTTCGGCTCGGCCCGTACGCTGCCCGACGACCCGTACTACCAGCTCGCCGTCGAGCTCGGCGAGCGGCTGTCCGGCGCCGGGTACGCCGTCATCACCGGCGGCGGCCCGGGCATCATGGAGGCGGCCAACAAGGGCGCCCACGAGGCCGGCGGCACCTCCGTCGGGCTGGGCATCGAGCTGCCGTTCGAGCAGGGCATCAACGGCTACGTCGACCTCGCGGTCAACTTCCGCTACTTCTTCGCCCGCAAGACGATGTTCGTCAAGTACGCGCGGGGCTTCGTGGTGTTCCCCGGCGGCTACGGCACCCTCGACGAGCTGTTCGAGGCGATGACGCTCGTCCAGACGCAGAAAGTGACCGCATTTCCCATCATCCTGATCGGTGAGTCGTACTGGAAAGGGCTCGTCGACTGGCTTCGTGACACGCTGGTCGAGGAGAAGAAGATCTCGGCCGTCGACCTCGACCTCCTAGCCGTCACCAACGACCTCGACGAAGTGATGTCTGTGCTGGCCAGGGCCGAAGAAGCGCGCCGCGCGGCGGGCCGGGAATAGCGCCGGAATTCTCGCATTCCGGGCCTGGACTGGCCGCCTTCATGCTTGCGTCGTACAGCCTCCAAGGGGTAGACCAAGGCAACGATTGGAGGCGGCACATGGCAGATGCGCCCGTGCAGACCGGAGAGGCTCCCCGCCAGCCCGCAGAACAGCCCAGCCTGAAACGGGTGATGGGCCCGAGCCTGCTGCTGCTGTTCGTCGTCGGCGACATCCTCGGCACCGGGGTCTACGCACTCACCGGCCAGGTGGCCGCCGAGGTCGGCGGGGCGGCCTGGCTGCCGTTCCTCGTCGCGTTCGTCGTCGCGATCCTCACCGCATTCAGTTACCTCGAGCTGGTGACGAAGTACCCGCAGGCGGCGGGTGCCGCGCTGTACGCCCACAAGGCGTTCGGCATCCACTTCGTCACGTTCATCGTGGCGTTCACGGTCATGTGCTCGGGCATCACGTCCGCGTCCACCGCGTCGCGGGCGTTCGCGTCCAACCTGAGCGAGGCGTTCGACCTCGACCTGAGCACGGGCGCCGGCGTCACTCTCGTCGCCCTGCTGTTCATGGGGCTGGTCGCGGCGGTGAACTTCCGCGGCGTCGGGGAGAGCGTCAAGGCCAACGTCGTGCTCACCTGCGTCGAGCTGAGCGGCCTGCTGATCATCATCATGATCGGCCTGTGGGCCATCGGCGGCGGCGAGGCGGACATGTCCCGCGTCACCGAGTTCGACACCCACGGCCAGGGCGTCTTCGGTGCGGTCACCGCTGCGACGGCGCTGGCGTTCTTCGCGATGGTCGGGTTCGAGGACTCCGTCAACATGGCCGAGGAGTGCAAGGAGCCGGTACGGATCTTCCCGAAGGTCATGCTGTCCGGGCTGGTCATCACCGGCGCCATCTACGTGCTGGTCGCGATCTCCGCGGTCGCGCTGGTGCCGGTCGACCAGCTGGGCGAGGGCGACACCCCGCTCCTGCAGGTCGTCGAGGCCGGCGCGCCGGGCTTCCCGCTGAAGATCTTCGCGTTCATCACCATGTTCGCCGTCGCCAACTCCGCGCTGATCAACATGCTGATGGCCAGCCGGCTCGTCTACGGCATGAGCCGCGAGCGGGTGCTGCCCGGGCCGCTGGGACGCGTGCACCCCAGCCGGCGCACGCCGTGGGTGGCGATCCTCTTCACCACGTTGCTGGCGGTCGGCCTCATCACGTTTGTCGGCGAGGTGCCGGCGCTCGGCGGCACCACGGCACTGCTGCTGCTGGCGGTGTTCGCGGTCGTCAACGTCGCCGTGCTGGTGCTGCGGCGCAACCCCGTCGAGCACAAGCACTTCCGCACGCCGACGTTCATCCCGATCATCGGCGCCATCACCTGCGCCTACCTCGCGACGCCGTTCACCGGGCGCGATAGCGAGCAGTACCGCATCGCCGGTGTCCTGCTGGCCATCGGCGTCGTGCTGTGGGTCGTCACCGTGCTGGTCAACCGGCGGCTGCACCGGCCACAGGGCGACATGGACGACCCGGAGCACCTCGGCGTGGGCGGCCCGATCAACTGACGCGCGCCCCGTCGTCCAGCAGGCCTTCCCGGTGGGCGAGGGCCGCGGCCTCGCCGCGGCCCGACACCCCCAGCTTGGCCAGGATGTTCGACACGTGCACGCTGGCGGTCTTGGTGCTGATGAACAGCTCCTCGCCGATCTGCCGGTTGCTCCGCCCGGCCGCGACCAGACGAAGCACCTCGCGCTCGCGATCGGTCAGCGCGGGGAACGCGTGGTCACGAGGCCCCGACGGCGACGGCGGCAGGCCCAGCCGGGCGCGGCGCACGAGGTCGTCGATCCACCGCCGGATCAGCCCGGCGCCGAGCCGGTCCGCCTCGCCGGCCGCCCGCCGCAGCGCTTCCTCGGCGGCCGCACGGTCGCCCAGCAGCACATACGCCTCGCCCAGTCGGTACCCGGCGAACGGCCGCAGGTGCACCGGGCCCTCGGTGGCCTCGACGGCGTCCAGCGCGGCGCGCCAGGCGTCCGGCGCCGGTCCATCCAGGCCGGCGAGATGCGCCCGGATCACCGGTGCCCACACCGGCGCCGGTCCCCAGTCGCCGATCGGCTCCAGCCGGCCACGCAGCCACGCGGCGTCGGCCTCGATGCCGGCCGGCGGCGGGCCCGTCCGGTCGTCCCCCGGCCCGAGGGGCGCCGCGCCGCCGCGCACACCGTCGCCGGCCGTGCGGGCGCGCGCCTCCAGCGCCCAGCCGGCGGCTGCAAGCAGCGGCAGCTCGTAGCCGAACTGCCGGCCGGGCGAGGCGTCGACGGCGGCCCGGATCAGCTGCCAGGCGAGGTCCGGCTCGCCGCGGCCGAGCGCCGCCTCGGCGGCCGCGCGCGTCGCGGGCAGCGTGTACTGCGGCCCGGGCGTCCGGCCGGCCAGCCGCTCGCGCACCTCGTCGGCCGACCGCGACGCCGCGTCGACGTCGCCGCGCCACAGCTCCAGCCACGACCGCAGCCCGGTCAGCTGCCAGACGTGCCGGCCGGGCGGGTCGAGCTCGAGCCCGCGGGCGATCATGCGCTCCGCCTTGTCCCACCGGCCCAGCGCCAGCAGGGGCTCCGCGGCGTTCCCGGCGAGCATGGTGCCGAGCGTGCGGGCGAGACCGACCGAGCGGGCGCCGTCGATGCCCTCGCGGGCCACCTCGGCCGCCTCGGCGTAGCGGCCGAGCAGGTGCAGCGAGTCGGACATGTTGATGTGGTAGGCGACCAGCCACTCGGGCCGGTTGCCGGCCAGCCGGTGCGCGGTCCGCAGCGCGTCCAGGCCGTCGTCGACCTGCCCGGCGTGCACCAGGCTCGGGCCGAGCACGACGTAGGCGCGGAACTCCGTCTCGGGCTCGCCTGCGGCGCGAGCGAGCGCGGCGGCCTCGCGGCCCAACGCGACGGCCTCCGGGTGCTTGCCGTCCATCATCAGCCGCGAGACGTATTTCTGCAGCAGCCTGGCCCGCCGCGGCGT
>NZ_SMLB01000070.1 GCF_004349105.1 Jiangella aurantiaca | reverse complement strand
GGGTCAGGCGGAGGCGAGTGTGGCGACGTCGCCGACGACGATCACGGCGGGCGGCTGGGCGCCGGCCTCGGCGGCCGCCCGGGCGATGCCGGAGAGCGGCGCGGTGGTGACCCGCTGGCGCGGGCCGAAGCCGTCCTCGACGACGGCGGCAGGGGTGTCCGGGTCCATGCCGTGCGCGATCAACTGGGCGGCGGTGTCGGCGAGCAGGCTGACACCCATGAGAAACACCAGCGTGCCCTCGGTGCCGGCGAGGTTGGCCCAGTCCAGGCCCTCGTGCCCGGAGACGACGGTGAACTGCTTGGCCAGCCCGCGGTGCGTGACGGGGATGCCGGCGGCCGCGGGCACCGCGACCGCGCTGGTCACGCCGGGGACGACCTCGACGGGGACGCCGGCGGCCCGGCAGGCGGCCGCCTCCTCGCCGCCGCGGCCGAGGACGAACGGGTCGCCGCCCTTGAGCCGGACGACCTGCTTGCCCGCCTGGGCGTGCTCGACCAGCAGCCGGTTGATCTCGTGCTGGGGGACCGGGTGGTGGCCGGGTGTCTTGCCGACGTCGATGACCACGACGTCGTCGTCCAACTCGGCCAGCAGTGCGCGCGGCGCCAGCCGGTCGACCACGACAACGTCGGCGGCGGCCAGCAGTTGCCGGCCGCGGGTGGTGATGAGCCCGGGGTGCCCGGGACCGCCGCCCACGAGGGCGACCTGACCCCGTCGGGACCCGCGGACCCGCCGCAGCGGCAGCTCCCCGGTCTCGAGGGCGGTCTGGACGGCGTTGCGCAGCCGGACGGCGCGCCGCGGGTCGCCGCCGGCGGTGACGGCGACCAGCACGTCGCCGACCCGGGCGACGGCCGGCGTCCACGCGGCCGAGCGGGAGGCGTCGTCGGCGCGGACGCACCAGGTGCGCTGGGCGTCGGCGGCCGCGGCGACGGCGTCGTCGACGGCCGGCTCGCCGGTGGCGGTGTGCACCAGCCAGGCGCCGTCGAGGTCGCCGTCGGCATAGTCGCGCGGCGACCAGGTGACCCGTCCGGCCGCGACCAGCTCGGCCAGCGACTCGCACAAGAAGGGCGCCACCAGGTGTACCTCGGCGCCGGCGGCGACCAGCGGCTGGGCGCGGCGGTCGGCCACGGGCCCGCCGCCGACCACGACGACCCGCTTGCCGGCCACGTCCAGCTGTAACGGGTACATCAGATGTTGATCCCGCACTCGGTCTTCGACGAGCCGGCCCAGCGGCCCGCGCGCGGGTCCTCGCCCGGCGCGACGGGGCGGGTGCACGGCTCGCAGCCGATGGACAGGTAGCCGAGCTCGCGCAGCGGGTTCACCAGGACCTTGTGCTCGGCGACGTACGCGTCGACCTGCTCGTCGGTCCAGGTGGCCAGCGGGTTGACCTTGATCTTGCCGCGCTTGGGGTCCCAGGCGACGACGGGCGTGTTCGCGCGGCTCGGCGCCTCCGCGCGGCGGACGCCACCGGCCCACGCGTCGTACGGCTTCAGCGCGCGATCCAGCGGCCACACCTTGCGGATCGCGCAGCACAGGTCGGCGTCGATCTCGTAGAGCTTGCCGTACTCGGCCTCGTGCTCCGGGACGCGCAGCGGGTGCGTGATGGTCTCGACCTCGACGTCGTACGTCGCGGCGATCGCGTCGCGGGTGCCGATCGTCTCGGCGAAGTGGTAGCCGGTGTCGAGGAAGAGCACCTTGATGCCCGGCACCGCCGTCGACGCGACGTGCGACAGCACGCCGTCGGCCATCGAGGCGGTGATGGCGAACCGCTCGCCGAAGGTCTCGTGCGCCCAGCGGACGATCTCGCCGGCCGGTGCGTGCTCCAGGTTCCGCGCGGCGTCCAGCGCGAGCGCCTCGAGGGAGTTCGTCGGGCAGAGGGTCATCCTGCGCTCCTTCTGGTCGAGAGGCCGAGCAGTTTCACCGAGAACACCCGCAAACAGGACCGGCACTCCCACCCGCCATGGGTCTCCACGGGGTAGAGGTCTTCCTCCCCGCAGAACGGGCAGTGCATGATCGCGGCCCTGGTCTCGCTCATCTCACTGCAACGCCTCCTCGTCGGCGCGGGCCACCCACTGGGCGAACCGCTCGCCGTCCGTCCGCTGGTCGGCGAAGCGCCGGACGACGCGCTCGACATAGTCGGGCAGCTCCGCCGCCGTCACCTTGAGCCCGCGCAGCTTCCGGCCGAAGCCGGCGTCGAGGCCGAGGCCGCCGCCGAGGTGGACCTGGAAGCCCTCCTCGCCCTTGACGATCTGCCCCTTGAGCCCGATGTCGGCGACCTGGATGCGGGCGCACGAGTTCGGGCAGCCGTTGAGGTGCAGCGAGATCGGCACGTCCACCTGCGCGGTGAGGTCGGCCAGCCGCTGCTCCAGCTCGGCGACGGTATCGACGGCGAGCTGCTTGGTCTCGACGATGGCCAGCTTGCAGTACTCCAGCCCAGTGCACGCCATCGTGTTGCGGCGGAACACGCTGGGCCGCGCCTGCAGCCCGATCGCGTCGAGCGCCGTGACCAGCGACTGGACCTGGTCGCCGTCGACGTCGAGGATGACCAGCTTCTGGTGCGGCGTCGTGCGCAGCCGGCCGGAGCCGTGCGCCTCGACGACGTCGGCCAGCTTCGCCAGCATCGAGCCGGACACCCGGCCGACCAGCGGCGCGACGCCGATGTAGAACCGGCCGTCCTTCTGCTCGTGGATGCCGACGTGGTCGATCGGCTCGACGTGCGGCGGGGGCGGCGGGCCGTCGATGAGCCGGCGGCCGAGGTACTCGTCCGATTCGAGAACTTCCCTGAATTTCTCAGCGCCCCAGTCGTCGACGAGGAACTTCAACCGGGCGCGGTGGCGCAGCCGGCGGTAGCCGTAGTCGCGGAAGATCCCGACGACGCCGGCCCAGACCTCGGGCGCCTCCTCGAGTGGGACCCAGGCGCCCAGCCGGACCGCCAGCTTCGGATTCGTCGACAGGCCGCCGCCGACCCACAGGTCCAGGCCCGGCCCGTGCTCCGGGTGGTTCACGCCGACGAACGCGATGTCGTTGGCCTCGTGCACGATGTCGGGCAGCCCACTGATGGCCGACTTGAACTTGCGCGGCAGGTTCGAGAACTCGGGCGAGCCGATGTAGCGGCGCTGGATCTCGTCGATCGCCCAGGTCGGGTCGAGCACCTCGGCGGCGCTGATGCCGGCGACGGGGGAGCCGAGGATGACCCGCGGCACGTCGCCGCATGCCTCCGTCGTCGAGAGGCCGACCGCTTCGAGCTTCTCCCAGATGACCGGCACGTCCTCGACCCGGATCCAGTGCAGCTGGATGTTCTGCCGGTCGGTGACGTCGGCGGTGTCGCGCGCGTAGGTGGTCGAGATCTCCGCGACGGTGCGCAGCTGCTCCAGGCTGAGCGCGCCGCCGTCGATGCGCACGCGCAGCATGAAGTACTCGTCGTCCAGCTCGTGCGGCTCCAGCACGGCGGTCTTGCCGCCGGGGATGCCGGGCCGGCGCTGTGTGTACAGGCCCCACCAGCGGAACCGGCCGCGCAGATCCTGTGGGTCGATGCTGGCGAACCCGCGCTTGCTGTAGATGGTCTCGATGCGCTTGCGGACGTTGAGGCCGTCGTCGTCCTTCTTGAACCGCTCATTCGGGTTGAGTGGTTCCAGGTGGCCGAGGGCCCACTGCCCCTGGCCCCGGGGGCGCTTGGGGGTCGGCGTCTGCGTGGGAGACATGTGCAGTGCAGTCCTCGAGGGGTCGGGGACGCACGGTGCGCGCTGTGTTCTCGGCGGTTGTGGTGTCCGGAGTGCCCGCCGGCGCGACCGCGCGCCCGGCTTGGTGAGTCCGGGGCGGTCAGAACGCCAGACAGAGCATGCTGTCCATGCGGCCGTAGTCGACGTGACGCCGACTCACCAGCAGCAGGGGAATGACGGACAACATGGGGAGCATCGTGCCATGCTGTGGCGCCGGGCGCGAACGGCCTGTCCATCATTTGGGCAGAGTTGTCTCACATCGAGAGATTGCCTAGCGGTTCGATAGGTTTTCATGTGTGGCGGGTAGGGTCGGCGGCGTGCGACGAATCCTGCGCCCCGTGGTCATGCTCGCCGCCGGTGTCCTGGCTCTGACGGCCTGCTCCGAGCAGCTCGACCAGGGCATCAACGACCTCGCCGCCTCCGCGCTGGAGGACGCCGTCACGCGGCAGCTGTCCGATGCCGGCGTCACGCTGGAGAGCGGCCCCGACTGCACCACTGACCTGAACCGCGACGGTACGTCGTTGACGGGCGACGCCAACTGCTCCGGAACCGCCGTCGACGGGCGCTCCGTGCGCGCGGAGTTCGACGGGACGCTCTCCAGCTCTGGCTGCAGCGGCTCCCTCGGCGTCTTCGTCGATGACGAGGCGATCGCCCAGCTCGACGAGATCCCCGACTGCTCGGTGAACGTCGAGTTCTGAGGTTCGCCGGGGGATTCGCAACGTTGGCCGTCCCCCTGCTGCCCATTCTCTTGGCCGCGTGCGCGCGCCTCAAGCGGACTATTGGGGGGCGCTTCGCGCCGGTGATGACCGCTTGACCCGCGCGCACGCGGCCTAAGAACGGGCAGTTATCAGGGGGACGGGGGGAGTGTGGCGACGGGCCGGTCCGGGTTCCGCTGGAGTGTCCACATGGTGAGATTTGCCGGCGTTTCGGGGGCCATCATGAGGTTTTCTGGAGCCTCACCACGCCTGTAATCGTGTTGAGGCTCGGGTGATCCTGGTGATGTACGCAATCCTTGATGATCATCGCTGTCCACAGGCGCCAACGGCGCACCGGACCACGCCAAGCGACCTTGAGCTGTGCCCAGACTCGCCCCCCAGGCAGGGCGGACGTCACTCTGAGGCGTAGCCCGTTGCCGGCTCGACTGGGCGGTCGCTCGTCTGGTGCTGACAGTCGCACCAGGAGCGGCCTTTCTCGCGCGCAGGACACTCCAGATGACGCTGCTCAGCACACGCGGCGCAGATCATGGTGCCTCCGGGGTCGCGCGGCGGACGATCGCGGCGGTGTCGAGCCCAGCGGGCAGCGCGCCGTACACCCCGTGCCGGGCATCGAGCCGACTGGCGCAGAACGCGTCGGCGACGGCGGGCGGAGCGTACCGGACCAGCAGGCTGGCCTGCAGCAGCACCGCCATCCGACCGGCCAGCACCCGCGCCTGCCCGGCCGCCCCAGTCGCGTCACCGCCGGCCACGTCGCCGCCCACCAGGACGGACGTCACCGAGGCCAGCGCGTCGTCCAGCCGTCGGTCCTGGCCCTTCGCGGCCTCGACCTCAGCCCGCCACGCGGCGATGGCATCCGGCTCGCGCGCGAGCACGCGCAGCAGGTCGAGCGCCTGGACGTTGCCCGCGCCCTCCCAGATCGAGTTCAGCGGCGCCTCGCGGTACAGCCGCGGCATCTCGCTCTCCTCGACGTAGCCGTTGCCGCCCAGGCACTCCAGCGCCTCGACGACGGCGGCCGGCGTCCGCTTGCACACCCAGTATTTCGCCAGCGGCAGCCCGATGCGCCGCAGCGCCCGCTCATGCGGGTCGTCGGCACGATCGACGGACGCGGCCAGCCGTAGCCCGAGCGCCGTCGCGGCCTCGGACTCCAGCGCGAGGTCGGCGAGGACGGCGCGCATCAGCTCGGAGTCGGCCAGGCGGGCGCCGAACGAGGACCGGTGCGCCGCGTGCCACGTCGCCTCGGCGACCGATCGGCGCACCAGCGCGGCTGAGCCGAGCACGCAGTCGAGACGGGTGGCGGCCACCATCTCGATGATCGTGGCCACGCCGCGGCCCTCCGGACCCAGCCGCTGGGCCAGTGCACCGTCGAACTCGACCTCGGCGGAAGCGTTCGCGCGGTTGCCCAGCTTGTCCTTGAGCCGCTGCAACCGCAGAGCGTTGCGGGTGCCGTCGTCGAGCACGCGGGGGAGGACGAAGCAACTCAGCCCGCCCGGCGCCTGCGCGAGCACCAGGAACACGTCGTTCATGGGGGCGGAGCAGAACCACTTGTGCCCGGTGAGCCGGTGCCAGCCGGCGGAGCCGTCGGGCTCGGCGCGCGTTGTGTTGGCGCGGACGTCGGAGCCGCCCTGCTTCTCCGTCATCGCCATGCCGGCCAAGCAGCCCTCCTTCTCCGCGGGCGGGCGCAGCCCGGGCTCGTAGGCGCCGTGCAGCCGTTCCTCCCACACGGCGCCGACGGCGGGATCCGTGCGGAGGGCGGGGATCGCCGCGTACGTCATCGAGACCGGGCAGAGGTGCGCGGCCTCGAGCTGGCTCCACACCAGGAACTTCGCGGCGCGGCTGGCGTGCGCGCCTGGTCCCGGTGTGGCCCACGGCGCCGCGTGCAACCCGTGCTCGACGGCGGTGTGCATGAGTCGATGCCACGACGGGTGGAAGTCGACCTCGTCGACGCGATTGCCATAGCGGTCGTGCGTGCGCAGCACCGGACTGTTGCGGTCGGCCTCGACGGCCCACTGCTGCGCCTCGGCAGAGCCGGCCAGCCGGCCCAACGCTTCCAGCTCGACGCGGTCGCCGGCGTACCCGTACCGGTCGAACGCCTCGACCAGTGCGGCGTCGGCGCCGAACACGTCGTACCCCGTCAGCGGCGGCGGCTGGTTGGTGACCTCGTGTGTCGCTCCCACAAACCCACGGTAGACCGGCCGGCCGGTTATTCGCTGGCCGCGAGTGCCCGCCTGTGGATAACGTGACGCTCGCAGTCAGGCTGTGGACGACGGAGGAGGTGAGCGGCCATGCACGTGAGCAGATCCGTTCGCTCCAGTACTCTCCGGCCAGCACGCCGCCGCTGACACCGTCGCGCGTGAGGCCGCACCAGAAGAAGGTCTCACATGTCTGCTTCCCAGCAACGTCTGCTCGACCTCGGCTGGACGCCCGAGGTCGGGCGGGCCTTCCTTCCCTACCGGGGCGCGCACCGGCTGGCGCGGGTATGCCGCGTCGATCGTGCCGGGGCCGACCTCGTCGGCGGCATGGGCGCCGTCCGGGCCACGTACGGCGGCGACGTGCTGCGCGCCGTCGCCGCCGATCGGATGGCGCTGCCCGCCGTCGGCGACTGGACCGCCGTCCGCGACTGGCCGGACGACCGCGTCACGCTCGAGGCCGTCCTGCCGCGGCGGACGGCGATCGTGCGGGACAGCGCCGACCGGACGTCGCAGGGCCAGGTCGTCGCGGCGAACGTCGACGTCGTCGCGATCGTCGAGCACCTCGACCCCGACCCCGACCTCGGCCGCATCGAGCGGCTGCTGGTGCTGGCCTGGGGGAGCGGCGCGCAGCCGGTCGTCGTGCTGACCAAGCCCGACCTCGTGCCCGACCCGGAGGGCATGGGCGACGAGGTCGCCGCTGTGGCGCCTGGGGTGGAGATCCTGCTGGTCAGCGCCGTCTCCGGGACCGGCCTCGACGAGCTGGTCGCGCTGGTGCGCAACGGCCGGACCCTGGCGCTGGTCGGGCCGTCCGGCGCGGGCAAGTCGACGCTGACCAACGCGCTGGCCGGGGTGGACCTGATGCCGACGGGGTCCGTGCGGGCCCGCGACGGCCGCGGCCGGCACACGACGACCCATCGTGAGCTCGTCGTCCTCCCCGGCCGGGGCGTGATCGTCGATACCCCCGGGTTGCGGGCGGTCGGGCTCGTCGCCGACGACGCCGCCGTCGCCGGAGCGTTCGCCGACGTGGAGACGCTGGCGGCGCGCTGCCGGTTCCGCGACTGCGCGCACGTGGCCGAGCCCGGCTGCGCCGTCCTGCTCGCCGTCGCCGACGGTGAGCTCGACGAGGACCGCCTGACGCGCTGGCGCAAACTGCGGCGCGAGGCGGAGCGGAACGCCGCCCGCCGGACGCCGGGCCCCCGGCGCGGCGTCGTCGCCGACCTGGAGGCGAAGCGGCACCGCCGCTGACGCCGTCACCGTCGTCGTCCGCCGATGGTTGCTGCAGGCGTCGGCGTCGGCGAGGATGACCGGGCGGGCATGCACGCGATGATGCGAGGACGCCATGACGCACGAGGACAACGCTCGCCGGCTCATCGAGAGAACCCGGTACATGAGCCTGGGCACGGTCGACCCCGACGGCCGGGCCCGGGTGTCACCGGTCTACTACGCGCCCGACGGCTACGACATCTTCTACTGGATGTCGGCACCCGAGGCGCGGCACTCCCAGAACATCGTGCGCCATCCCGAAGTGAGCATGGTGATCTACGACTCCACCGTCCCGATCGGCGGCGACGTCCGGGCGGTCTATCTGCTCGCCACCGCCGGGCAGGTGCCGGACGACGAACTGGAAGCGTGCGCTCCGGTGGCGTGCCGGGCGCGGTTCCCGGAGCGGCAGGAGCCGTTCCCGGTCGAGTGGCTGTACCCGCCGGAGCGACTGCGGCTGTGGCGGGCGCGGGTGACGGAGCACTCGGTGCACGTGCGGGGGAGCGACCCGGAGTACGGCACGGGCATCGACACCCGGCGAGTGGTGACGCTGTGAGCGGGTGGTGATGCTGTGGGTGGTGGCTGCTGTGATCCGCGGGGCTGCGAGCGGATGTTCACGACCGGGTTCGCCCGGCGTGTCGCGCGGCGCTACCGCAAGCGCGGCCTGGACAAGACGGCGGCGCGGATGGTCGCGTTCCTGCAGGAGCGCGGCATCGAGGGCGCGACGGTGCTGGAGATCGGCGGCGGGGTCGGCGAGATCCAGATCGAGTTGCTGCGCCGCGGCGCCGCCTCGGCGGTCGGTCTCGAGCTGTCGCCCGCGTACCGCGATGAGGCGGCGCGGCTGCTCGCGGACGCCGGGCTGACAGGCCGCGCCGAGTACCGCATCCACGACATCGCGGCCGACCCCGGCGGCGTCGCGGCCGCCGACGTCGTCGTGCTGCATCGGGTGGTGTGCTGCTACCCGGACTACGAGCGGCTGCTCGCCGCGGTGGCCGACCACGCCGGCCGGCTGGTCGTGTTCAGCCACCCGCCGCGGAACCTGGCCGGGCGGGCCTTCGTCGGGGTGACGAACCTGGTCATGCGGCTGCGGAAGCAGCGGTACCGGGCGTTCGTCCACCCGCCGCAGGCCATGCTCGAGGTGCTGCGGGAGCGCGGGCTGCGGCCGGCGTACACCCACCGCGGCCTGACGTGGCAGGTCGCGGGACTGGAGCGCTGAGGCAGCGCAGGCCTACGCGACCGCGTCGGCGCAGGCCATGGCCTCGCCGGGAGCGGTCTCACCGTGGGTGTGTTCCAGGTGGGCCTCACCCCAGGCCCGGACGTTCTCCACGACGGGTAGAACCGTCTTTCCGTACGGGGTCAGCCGATAGATGACCGGCGCCGGGACGGGCCCTGTCTCGACCCGCTCGACGAGCCCGTCGGCCTCGAGTTCGCGCAGCTGCTCGGCCAGCACCTTCGGAGTGATCGGCGCGCCCCGGCGCCGCAGGCCGGCGAAATGGCACTCGCCATGGGCGAGCCAATACAACAAGGTCAGCTTCCATTTCCCACCGATTGCGGCGAACGCCGCGGCCATCGGGCAGCCGGGAATGGGGTTGGGGCGCGACGGCGAGGGGTTACCTGAAGGTGCCTTCTTGTTCATGGGCATGCTCCGCTCCGATATTCGAATCATGAACACTCACCTGAAGATCACCATGCCACAGAAGCGAATCATGGTCGTGTGCATGTCGCTCCTCGCACTGACCGCAGGTGCGGCGCCGGGCGAGGCGGCGCCGATTCCGTCAACGGCTCAGGCCTCCGTCGCGGACGGCCAACGGAGCTTCGACTGGGAGATCGGCACCTGGCGCTCTCACGTGCGGGTGCTCGCCAATCCGCTCTCGGAGTCCCCGGATGAGTGGCTCGGCTTCGAGGGCACGAGCGTGGTTCGTCCGCTGATGGGCGGCCGGTCGAACGTCGTCGAGTTCAACGTCCAGGGGGCGACCGGGCGGATCGAGGCCCTCAACCTGCGGCTCTACGAGCCCCAGGCCGATCGCTGGAGCCTGACCTTCGTCAATATGCGCGACGGGCTGCTCACGCCGGCCGTGTACGGCGGGTTCCACGACGGAGTGGGCGAGTTCTACGGCGACGACCAGCTCGATGGACGCCCGATCAAAGTGCGCTTCCTCATCGTCCGGCAGGGACCGGACAAGGCAAGATTCGAGCAGGCGTTCTCCGACGACGGCGGGGAGACGTGGGAGACGAACTGGATCGTCGTGGACAAGCGAATCTGACCCGCAACCCGACGAGCGCCCGTGTGATCAGTGGCGGGCCGTGAGACTCGCGACTGCACCGGCCGGGCTTCTGCTGTACTTCGCTGCTGTATGGGCATGAGAAAGGCCCTACCGACAGGATCGATAGGGCCTTTACCTGGTGGGCGATACTGGGATTGAACCAGTGACCTCTTCCGTGTCAGGGAAGCGCTCTCCCGCTGAGCTAATCGCCCGAGTCTTCGTGCCGAGGTGGAGACGGGATTTGAACCCGTGTAGACGGCTTTGCAGGCCGTTGCCTCGCCTCTCGGCCACTCCACCGTGATGAGGGCCAGAGCCCCGCTCCGAGCGGACGACGGGACTCGAACCCGCGACCCTCACCTTGGCAAGGTGATGCGCTACCAACTGCGCTACGTCCGCATCGCACCGGGCCGGTTTTCAGAACCGCGGTGCGGGTGAAACATTAGCCCATCGATGCCGCCGTCGCCAAACGCGATAGCGTCGCGTGTTGTGGACGTGCCGCCGAGACCCCTGGCGCACCTCGGGGGGAAGCTGGCCACGGGGCTGGTGGAGGTGTCGTCCGACCTGCGGGTCCTCGACGGATCCGGGCGGTGGGCCGTGGTGGTCACGTTCGAGGGCGACGTCGTCTGCGTCCGTTTCGACCACTGGGAGAACGCACCGCTGCCGCGGGCCCAACGGCGGTGGAACGGACCCGCGGAGGCCGCTTGGACGTCGTCGCTGGATCGCGAGGGCTACGTCGACGCCGTCCGTGACGTGCGAGAACGCATCGCCGCGGGGACGGTGTACCAGGTCAACGTGTGCCGGGTGCTGGAGGCGCCGCTGCCGGACGGCGCCGGCGATCTTTTGCCGCTGGCGAACAGGCTCCGCGACCGGCACGACGCGCCGTTCGCCGGCATCATCGCGATCCCGGGCCTCCAGGTCGTCACCGCCTCACCTGAGCTGTTCCTGCGCCGCCGCGGCGACCACGTCACGTCCTCGCCGATCAAGGGGACCGGACGGACGGCGGCGGACCTCACGGCGAAGGACGGCGCCGAGAACGTGATGATCGTCGACCTCGTCCGCAACGACCTGTCCCGGGTCTGCGTCACCGGCAGCATCGCCGTCGACGAGTTGCTGAGCGTCGAGAAGCACCCCGGCCTGGTCCATCTGGTGTCGACGGTGAGCGGCCGGCTGCTGCCCGGCGCGCGGTGGGCCGAGCTGTTCGCCGCGACGTTCCCGCCCGGCTCGGTGTCCGGCGCGCCGAAGTCGACGGCGCTGCGGGCGATCGCGGAGCTCGAGCCGGTGCCGCGCGGGCCGTACTGCGGCGCCGTCGGCTGGGTCGACGCCGACACGGGGGAGGGTGAGCTGGCCGTCGGCATCCGCACGTTCTGGGCGCGCGACGGCGTGCTGCGGTTCGGGACCGGCGCCGGCATCACGTGGGGCTCGGATCCGGACCGCGAGTGGGCCGAGACGGAGCTGAAGGCGGAGCGCCTCGTAGGCTTGGCCTCGTGCTGACTTGGGTGAACGGAGAGCTGCTGGACGAGTCCGATGCGACCGTCAGCGTGTTCGATCACGGCCTCACGGTGGGCGACGGCGTCTTCGAGACCGTGAAGGTCGTCGGCGGCGTGTCGTTCGCGCTGGGCCGGCACCTGGCCCGGCTGGGCCGCTCGGCCGCCGGGCTGGGACTCCCGGCGCCCGACCAGGCCGAGCTCACCAAGGCGTGCGAGCAGGTCGCGGCTCAGGGCACCGGCGACAGCCTGTACCGGCTGCGCATCACCTACACCGGCGGCGTGGGGCCGCTGGGCTCGCAGCGCGGCGACGCCGGGCCGACGCTCGTCATCGCGCTGACGCCGGCCGCGCCGCAGCCGCCGGTCACGACTGTGGCGGTGGTGCCGTGGCCGCGCAACGAACGGAGCGCGCTGGCCGGCCTGAAGACCACGTCGTACGCCGAGAACGTCATCGCCCTGGATCGTGCGGCCGCCGCCGGGGCCAGCGAAGCGCTGTGCGCGGACACCCGCGGCCGCTTGTGCGAGGGGACCGGCAGCAACGTGTTCGTCGTCGTGGACGGCCGGCTGCTGACGCCGTCGACCGCGACGGGCTGCCTGGCCGGCGTCACCCGCGGCCTCGTCATCGAGTGGTGCGACGCGGCGGAGGCCGACTTCGACCTCGGTGTCCTCGACACCGCCGACGAGATCTTCCTCACGTCGACGACGCGCGACGTGCAGCCCGTCTCGGCGGTCGTCTGGGACGACGGACGACGGCGCGAGCTGCCGGCGCCCGGCCCGGTGACCGCTCGCGCCGCAGCGACGTTCGCCGAGCGGGCGACGGCCGACCCGGAGCCGTGAGCCCTAGGAGGGTCGATGCAAGGCGCCGAGCCAGGGCGACCGTGACTGGGGCCATGCCCGGCCCGACGACATCCGAGGGCCGGCCCCCTCAGGGGTGAGCTGACGCCGTCGTCGTCAGGCGGTCAGACGGCGGCGGCCCGCTGCCGCTCGCGGTAGGCCGCGACGTGCAGCCGATTGCCGCAGGTGCGGCTGTCGCAGTAGCGCTTCGAGCGGTTGCGCGACAGGTCGACCAGCACGCGCCCGCAGTCGGGGGCGGAGCACACCTGCAGCCGCTCCTGCTCGCCGGCGACCACGACGAACGACAGCGCCATGCCCGCGTCGATGAGCAGGTGCTCGGCAGGCGCCGCGCCGGGGGCGAAGTAGTGGGTGTGCCAGTCGTAGCCGTCGTGGTTGGTCAGCCGCGGGCATACTCGCGCGCCGTCGAGCAGCCCGTTGACGAGGTCGGCGGCCTCGGCGGTGTCGCCGGCCTCGAACACCTCGCGCAGCCGGGGCCGCAGCGCCCGGACGGCGCGCAGGTCGGCCTCGGTGACGGTGGGCAGGTCGCTGATCTTGTACAGATCGATGAACGACCGCAGCGAGCCGACGTCAGGTAATCCCTCGCTGCCTGTCGCGACGGGATCGGTGTTCACCAGGTCGACGACAACCTCGAGAGCGTGCTCGACGTCGTGGCTGAAGGTCACGTGCCTGCCCTTACCTCGGATTCCGGGGTGTCAAGTGGGATGACCGTAATCCACTGGTGCGCGGGGCACAACAGACGGGGGACACTGGTGAGGTCAGGTACGGTCCAGTAGGGAGTCGAGCACCGCGTCGATGCTGAGCAGCCGTCCCTCGATGCCGGTCGGCACCAGCGCCCACGTCTGGATGAGGAAGTCCTCGACGGCCGTCGCCGGCGCCTCCAGCACCGCGTCGCCGTCGGGGGAGCGCAGCCGCAGCCGCACTGTCGGCGTGCCGTGTGGGTCCATCGCAGGCCAGATGTTGACGTCGCCCTTGCCGCTCGGCTCGTCGAGCCCGGCGCTGAGCAGATCGCGGGCGAACACCCACGGCACCGGCTCGCGCGCCGTCGTGTCGAACACCGCCGTGACCGCCAGCGGGTCGGTCGCGCAGTAGCGCAGTTCCGCCTGGATGTACCGCTCGCTGTCTCCCTCGTCGAGCAGGCGCAGGGCCAGGGGATACGAGATGGTCGACGCGCTCATGGCCAGTAGTGTCAGGCCATTCCGGACATCGCGCAACGCGAAACCCGGCCGGGGTTTCCGTCGCGGCCTTGCGGTGCGGTATGGTTCTGGTCGCGCCCGGGCGATTAGCTCAGCGGGAGAGCGCTTCGTTCACACCGAAGAGGTCACTGGTTCGATCCCAGTATCGCCCACCCAGGTCAGAGCGTATTTCGATCATCTCATCTACGCTTCCGTCCCCGTTCTGTGGGACGATCTTGAAACTTCGGTCTGAGACTGGCGTCGTAGTCGGCTGGTTCAGCGCCGCTGCTGGGGTGCCTTGGCCCGCAGCGTCAGAGCGCCTGTGGAACCACGGCGGGGTGTCGACGTCTCTGTAGGAGTCGTCCTCGGGCGGCAGTTGGTGAAAGGCTCCGGCATCGTCCTCCCACAGCTGCCATTCCACGCGGACCTGCTCCGGGCGTACGAAGGTCGTCTCCAGCCCGACCACCTCAGCCCAGCGCAGGCCTATCCAGAATGTCGTCAGGATCATGACGAACTCGTCGTCGCGCCCGGTGAGGTCGGCGATCGGAAGGGCCACCAACGCGTCGGTGGTGACCTTCTCCGGTCTCCGGTGGCGCGATCGTCCGGCCCGCTTGCCGCGACCGCGGCGCTTGAGCGCGGGATTGGCCGCAATCAGGCCTTCGACGACGGCGTCGGACAGGATCGTGGAGGGCGTCGTGCGCCAGGTCGGCACCGACGACGCGAAGTACCCGGCCGCCCGCTCAGCTCGCTCCCACTCGTCCACGTCGGCGCCGAAGATGTCCGCGAGGCTCATATTTCCGAACGCGGACAGAAGGTGTTCCTCGAGATGGTGCTTGTAGTTCTGCATCGTCGACTGAGCGAGGTCCTCGCTCCGAACGTGATCCGGCCGGCGGCTGGATTGTTAGCCGCCAATGAAACTGCCGATGATGGCGTCACTGATCATGAGGATCTGGCGGTCACGGGCGAGGCCGGGTGATCGGCACGGCGTCGGCCGCGCCCGCGGGCCTGGCCGACCCGGCCAGGGCACCGAACACGACCCGGGCGTGTTGACACCAGCGCCAACAGTTGGCGCTCATGTCACCACCCCGCGACCACGACCGGCCCCCGGGCACGGACGCCCAGCCGCCGCCACCGAGTCGATCACGGAGAAGGGTCGGGTTCCCGCGACTGCAGAGCCGACCTTCTCCATGATCAAGCCGTACCCGGTCGTCGTCGCCGTGCGCGCCAGCCCCGTTCAACGCCACGCTGACGGCGCAGACGACCCATCCGACATCGGACCGGTTGTCCACACCTGGTCGTCAACGTCAACGACACCCATCGTCACCGACAACGGCGGCTAACAGCCGGATCGCGCGAGGTCCGTTCCCGCACCTTGACCTCTTCGGCGTTCGCGGCGGCCTTCGCCGCGCGCTTGGTGCCGTACCGGATCGTCTCGCCGCGACCGTTCTTGACGGTGACCCACTTGTCGTTGACCTTGTAGCGGGCGAGGGTAGTACCCCGGTCGCTTCTCCGCGTAGCCCACTCGATCCCCTCATGTGCGGTTTCAATGACCGCGGCAGGAGATGAGAGGACCCGGTGCACCCCGGGGAGCAGCTGCAACGAGCTGACAACGTGACTACCGCGCTCGCAAGTTCAGTTCGGCCGCGGGGGCCGGCGAGGTGGGCGAGCTCTCAGCTGGGGCCGGATCCGAGGATCCGGCCCCACGGCCGCGTCGTTGTCAGACGGTGATGCCGCGCGCCTCCTGGTAGGCGCGGCGCGCTTCGGGTGAGGAGTGGTGGTGTGTCAGCTCATGCGCTTCGGGCGGCGTGACACCGTCGTACGCCGGATGGATGTGCACGCTGACGTCGTTGAGGTGCGGGATCGTGTGCAGCAGCTCGTGGTGCGTCTCTTCGGCCAGCTGGTGGCCGTCGGCGACGGTCAGCGTCGCGTCGACGCCGACGGTGATCTGGGCCTCGAGCCGGTGACCGCTCCAGCGCGCCCGGATGGCGTCGACGTACTGGACGCCGGGGACGCTCGATGCGACCCGGCGGATGTCGTCGACCAGACCAGGTTCCACGCCGTCCATGAGCCGCCGGATGACCGACTTGCAGGACTCGACCAGGATCCACAGGATGGCCACCGCGATGAGCAGGCCGATGATGGCGTCGGCCTCGGGGAAGCCCAGCCACACGCCGATGACGCCCAGGACGACGGCGATGGAGGTGAAGCCGTCGGCGCGGGCGTGGTTGCCCTCGGCGATGAGCGCCGCAGAGCCGATCTTGCGGCCGATGCGGATCCGGTAGATCGCGACGAGCTCGTTGCCGAGCGCGCCGACCAGGCCGGCGGCGAACACCCAGCCGAGGTTGGTCAGGTCCCGCGGGTTGATCAGGGCGTCGACGGTCTCCCAGATGATGAGTGCCGCCGACAGTGCGATGACACCGGCGATGAGCAGGCCCACCAGGTCTTCAGCGCGCCGGTACCCGAACGGGTACTTCTTCGTGGGGGCGCGCCGGCCCAGCCGGAACGCGATCACCAGAGGGATCGTCGTGACGAGGTGGCCGAGGTTATGCAGGGTGTCGGCGAGCAGCGCGATCGATCCGCTGACGGCGACGATGACGATCTGCAGAACGGCGGTCGCGCCCATGCCGCCGAGGCTGATCCAGGCTGCTCGGATGCCCTCGCTGCTGGCCTCCTCAGCCGTCTGGATGGCCTCGGTGTGATCGTGTGCGTGTGGCCGGAACATGTGCGTGACGCGGCCCCACAGGCTGATGCCGTCGTGGCCGTGCCCGTGACCATGCCCGTGACCATGCCCGTGACCATGGCCGTGGCCATGCCCGTGGCCGCCAGTCTCCGGCTCAGCCGGGGCGGCCGGCGCGGAGGGCTCGTCGTGCCCGTGGCCGTGACCGTGGCCGTGGCCATGTCCGTGGTCGTTGACCTGCGGCGGCGACTGGTCGTCCATCTACGCTGCACTCCCAACGGGTTCGTCTCGTCGGTCCGGTAGCCGACCCAGTGATACATCACAGGCCATGTTATCTGAAACATCACAGCCTCGGAAGAGTGATCGGCAGATTCATGCGGCTCAGACGTAGCTCAGCGCCTCCCGCACGGTGATGCGGGAGGCCCGGCCTGCGGCCGCCTCGGTGGCGGGCATGGCCCCGAGGACCACGAGGACGACCCAGCCGGTGACCGGGCTGGTGCGGAGTAGCGGCACCAGCGTCAGCAACACCGGCAGCCCGAGGCCCGCGGCGACGATCGCCGCGTAGGCCCACCATGGTGCCGTCAGGCTCACCGCCTCGACGCCGAGGTCGCCCAGGAGCGCGCCTTGTTCGCCTGGTCACCGATGCCGACGCGCTCCAGCAGGCGCTGAGCGCGGTCGTGGCGCTCGCGCACCGGCACCGTCCGGGCGAAGTCCATCGGCAGCATCACGTTCTCGGCGACGGTGAGCGTCGGCAGCAGCTGGAAGAACTGGAACACCAGTCGAGGTCCGGATCCCCGCTGCTCCTGATCATCGGCCGCCGGCGACAGCATGACGTCGCCAACGGCTGATGATCACGAGGGTGCGACGGTGACAATCTCGCATCGCATCGGTGCGCCGGATCTCTCGATGCGGCCGTCGCAGGTGAGCAGGGCGAGGCGGTGCCGTTCGGCTGCGGCGACGTAGATCGCATCGGGATACCGCAGCGATGCCTGGGCCAGCGTCCATGCACGGTGCACATCGGTCCAGGGAGTCGCTTCGATGGTGATCTCGAACGCGGCCGCGTCGAGCAGCGCCTGTTCGATGTCGTCGGCTCGGAACGGGTGGCCGGGCCGGTTGGCGGCGGCATGCAGGCCGGACATGATCTCGAAGGCGAAGTGTCCCGGAGCAAGCAGCGGCTCTGACGCCGGATGATCGGCTAGGGCGCGGCGTGCCGCGGTCCCGCGGGGACCGGCGTCGGCGACGGCGTCGATGACCAGCGATGCGTCGACGATCACGTCGTCGATCGGTCGGTCAGCTCATCGGCCCGTTCGGCGTGTGCATCGGCGACGGCGTCGAGTACGGCGCGCCGCTCGTCTTCCGGTACACCTGGCCGGCCGCGCAGCCGTTCCGCCGTTTGGGCCAACGCCGCTCGCCGGCGCAGATGAGCGGCTTGCGCGTGCACGGCGTCGCGAAGGTACGCCTGCAGGGACATGCCCCGCTCCGTCGCCGCGGACCGGATCTGTTCCAGGTCGTCGGAGGGCACGTCCCGAATGAGCACGTTGGGCATGGCCACATGCTATCGCTTGTGCTATCAGAGATGCAAGCGTGTGCTCGCCCCCCCGGCGGGGCCCGAGGTCAGAGACCCAGGTTGGTCGCGGATGCTCCGAGCGAGGCCGGGCCGAAGCCGGTGATCAGCGACTCGATGACCCGCCGTCGGCTCTGCTCGATCTGGTCGGCGCTGATCTTCCGGGCCAGCGGGGCGTCACCGGCGAGGATCGCGTCGTAGAGTGCGTGGTGCTCGTGCATCTGCTCGCTGCTGGTGTCGCGCATCGTGAGGCTGAGGAAGAACAGCCGCTGCATCTCCTCCAGCAGGGTCCGGATCGAGCGGGCTAGCCGCTGGTTGCCCGCTGCCACGGCGAGCCGCACGTGGAACTCGCGGTTGTCGACGATGAACTGCTCGTAGCTGGCCGGGTCGGTGTGGTCGTACTCGGCGTGTGCGAGGTCGTGCAGGGCCTCGATCGCCGGGCGCGGCGCACGGGCGGCGGCGAGCTCGCAGGCCGCCGGCTCGATGAGCGACCGCAGCTCGAAGACCTCGTTGACGTCCGTGATCTTGAGGTCGGTGACCCGATAGCCCTTCCTGGGGCGGACCTCGACGAAGCCGTCCTGGACCAGCCGGCCCAGGGCGCCGCGGACGGGGGTGCGTCCGAGCTCGAAGTCGTCGGCTAGCTGTGCCTCGCGGAGCTCGGATCCGGGGGCGAGCGCGCAGGTGAGTATGGCGCGCTTCAGGCGCTCATAGGCGACATCCGTCGCTGTGGCGGCGGCTCCGTCGGTTGTGTGTGTCAACCGTGTTACCTCTCCTCGCGGCTCTTGCCACGGTGATGCATCACTCGTATGTTACCTGACACATCAGAGACGGAAGGGGCTTCGATGCACCTCCACCCGGGGTTTGCGACCCGCGATGTTCCACCCGTTGCTGCTGTTCGACGCAAGGCTACTGGATGGTGACCGCGCCGCCCCGGGTGACGGAGCTGCTGGCCATCCGCGGGTTGCGGGTCACCTTCCGGGCCGCGGGGCGCGACGTTCACGCCGTTCGTGGCGTCGACCTCTCCGTGGCCGAGGGGGAGACGCTGGCGGTCGTCGGCGAGTCCGGTTCGGGCAAGAGCGTCACGATGACGGCCGCCCTCGGGCTGCTGCCTGAGAACGCCGAGGTCGAAGGTTCCATCCGGTTGCGCGACCGTGAGCTCCTGGCGATGGACGAGCGCGCGTTGCGCTCGGTGCGCGGCGCCGAGATCGGCGTCGTCTTCCAGGATCCGATGTCGTCGCTGAATCCCGTGCACACGGTCAGCCGGCAGATCGCCGAGGCGATCCGTGCCCATTCCGATGTGTCGCGCGGTGCCGCGCATGCCCGGGCCGTCGAGCTGCTGGGCGAAGTCGGCATCCCGGACGCCAAGGCGCGCGCGGACGACTACCCGCACCAGTTCTCCGGCGGCATGCGGCAGCGCGTGATGATCGCGATGGCGCTGGCGTGCGGTCCGCGGGTGCTGATCGCCGACGAACCGACGACGGCGCTCGACGTCACCGTGCAGGCGCAGATCGTGGATTTGGTCGACCGGATCCGCCGGGGGCGGGGGATGTCGGTCATCTGGATCAGTCACGACTTGGGCGTCGTGGCGCAGATCGCCGACCGGGTCACCGTCATGTACGCCGGCCGCGTGGTCGAGCAGGGACCGTGCGCGGACCTGTTCGACGCCGCCGTCCACCCCTACACGGCCGGTCTGCTGCGCGCCATGCCACGCCTCGACAGCCCTGCCGGAGCGGAACTCGAGGTCATCCGCGGCAGCCTGCCCGACCCGGAAGCGCAGCCCGAGGGCTGTGTCTTCGCCCCGCGTTGCGACCACGCCCAGGAAGAATGTGCCGCCGCCCGCCCGACTCTGCTGCCGCTCGTGGCGGGCGGCGGCCACGCCGTGGCGTGCCACCGTTCCGGCGAGCTGCTGGATCACGGCCGTGTAGTCCCCGCCCGGTTGGGAGGGAGTCCCACCCTACGGGCGGGCGCCGACAACCCACGGCCGTCCGGTGCGGTGGATGGCGCGCCCGCCGGCGAGGCGCCCGCCGCGGCCGCCGCACCGGCGCCGCCGCCCGCCGCCGAGGCGCCCGCCCCGCCGGTCGTCGTCGCGCTCGACGACCTGCGCGTGCACTATCGGGGCCGCGGCTCGTGGCGCCGGTCAGCGGCGCCCGTGCGGGCGGTCGACGGCGTCACCCTCGATCTCGAGCGCGGACGGACGCTCGGGCTGGTCGGTGAGAGCGGTTCGGGCAAGTCGACGCTGGCGAGGGCGCTGCTGGGCCTGGAGAAGACCAGCGGCGGCGCGGTGGCGTTCGGCGACCAGGTGTTGCACACGATGAGCGCCGTCGGTCTACGGGACCTGCGCCGCACGGCCCAGATGGTCTTCCAGGACCCCGCGGCGTCGATGAACCCGGCGCTGCGGGTCGAGGACGTCGTCAGCGAACCGCTGCGGATCAACCGCCGGGGGTCGGTGGCGGAGCAACGCGTCCGGGCCGGCGAGCTGCTGGAGATCGTCGAACTGCCGCGCGAGCTGGGCCGCCGCTACCCGCACCAGCTCAGCGGCGGGCAGCGGCAGCGGGTCGCCATCGCCCGGGCACTCGCACTGGATCCCCAGGTCCTGGTCTGCGACGAGCCGGTCTCGGCGCTCGATGTCTCGGTGCAGGCGCAGATCATCCGCCTGCTGTCCAGGCTGCAGTCCGAGCTGGGCCTGTCGCTGCTGATCATCTCCCACGATCTCGCCGTCATCCGGACCATCGCGCACCGAGTGGCCGTCATGTACCTGGGGCAGATCGTCGAGCGCGGCAACCGAGACGACGTCTTCGGCCGGCCGCGGCACCCGTACACGCGGGGCCTGCTCGACGCCGTACCCGTCCCCGATCCCCACCGCCGCTCCCGGCCGGTACCCCTGGCCGGTGACCCCCCGAGCCCGGTCGCACCACCATCGGGCTGCCGGTTCCACGAACGATGTGCTTTCGCCCGGCCCGGACTCTGCGACACCACTCCGCCACCGCTGGAGGAGCAGCGCCCGGGCCACTGGACGGCCTGCCATCTCGCCGACGAGATCGCCGCCTCGTCCACCGCCCCCGACCCGGCCCGCTCAGCGACGGGTTGACCGCGCTGACGCCACCGATCGCCACCCGGAGGTCCAGAAGATGTTCGTACGTCGCATCACCAGAGCCGCAGCGCCGGTGCTCGGCCTCGCCGCCGTCCTCGTCCTCGGCGCCTGCGGTTCCGACGGAGGGACCGAGGACACCGGCTCGTCCGGCGACTCCGGCTCGTCCGGCGCCGCCACGGCGGAGACCCTGCGCATCGGGATCATGTCCGAGGAGGGCAACCTGACGCCGCACACCTACGCGACCGGCTTCCCCGGCCTGAACCTCACGATGCTCAGCTACGACTCGCTGATGCAGATCGACGAGAACGGTGAGCCGCAGCCCTGGCTCGCCGAGACCGTCGAGGGCTCAGCGGACGGCCTGACCTATACGCTCGGCCTCGCCGACGGCGTCACCTGGCACGACGGCGAGCCACTCACCGCCGAGGACGTCACGTTCAGCGTCGACTACTACAAGGCCGGCCCGCCCGGCCGGTTCGCCACCGCGATGGGCAACGTCTCGCAGGCAGTGGCGCAGGACGAATCCACCGTTGTCCTGACCTTGGCCACGCCGGACCCGTCGTTCCAGATCCGCGTCCTCGCCGACGTACCGATCCTGCCCCAGCACATCTGGTCGGGGATCGCCGACCCGGACCTGGCCCCGTTCGACGAGACGACGAACGTCGGCTCCGGGCCCTACCGCCTGGTGGAGTCCGACCCGGGCGTCAGCTACTCCTTCGAGGCCTACCCCGAGTACTTCCGCGGTGAGCCGAAGGTCGATGAGCTGGTGGTGGTCCAGTTCGCCGACGAGGCCGGCGCCACCGCGGCGCTGCGGTCGGGGGAGATCGACACCATGATGAGGTCGATATCGCCGGAGCAGATCGACGTGCTGCGCGGCACCGGCACCCTCGACGTCATCGAGGCACCCGAATACACGACCACGTTGCTCGTCTTCAACACCGCGGTGCCACCGTTCGACCAGGCCGAGTTCCGGCAGGCCGTCGCCCTCGCCGTCGACCGGCAGCGGCTCGTCGACGACGTGTTCCTGGGCGCCGCGGTGGTCGGCAACGCCGGCTGGGTTCACCCCGATTCGCCCTGGTACGTCGATTCCGTTGAGACCGTGTACGACCCCGAGGCGGCCGCCGAGCTGCTCGACGAGATCGGCCTCACCGACTCCGACTCCGACGGCGTCCGGGAGCTCGGCGGCGCGCCACTGTCCTTCGAGCTCCTGGTCGCCTCCAACAACGCGCTGCGGATGCGGCTGGCCGAGCTGATCGGCGAGCAGTTGGCCGAGGTCGGCATCGACGTCGAGGTGAGCTCCGTGGAGATGCAGACGCTGGACGACGCCGTCTGGCCGGGCTACGACGTCAACCTGGGCCGCAACTACGACATGGCGATGTGGGGCTGGTCGGCACCGAGCCAGGCCGACATCGGCCAGATGGCGTCGCTCGTGGCCAGCGACCCGGCGATCGGGAATCTCAACGTCACCGGATACTCCGACCCGGAGACCGACGCGCTGGCGGTCCAACTGGACACCGAGCTGGACCCGGCCGCCCGTCAGCAGGTCGCGAACCAGCTCCAGCAGCGGATCGCCGAGGAGGTCCCGTTCGTCTCGCTGCTGCACCCGAACGGCGCCTACGGCTACAACCCGGACGTGTTCGGCGACTGGGTGTCGATCACCGGCACCGGCCCGATGACCAAGCTGTCGTTCATCCCCGACGACGGCCAGCCCTGACACACCGCGTGCCCACCACGTTCGGAAGGAGACGGCGGCGATGAACGCACGACGCCTCGGCCTGGCCCGTCTCGGCCAGTACGCCATCGTGCTCGTCGTCGCCGTCTCCCTGAACTTCGCCCTGCCACGGCTGATGCCCGGCTCGCCGCTCGCGCTCATCGCGGGCGTCGAGGTGGGGGAGATGACCCCGGAGGAGCGCGCTGCGGTCACCGCCGACGCCGGCCTCGACGAGCCGCTGGTCGTCCAGTACCTGACCTATTGGAAGAGCATCCTCACGCTGGACTTCGGCTACTCCTTCCGCCAAGGCACGCCGATCGAGGAGCTCGTGCTGGACCGGCTGCCCTGGACGTTGCTGCTCACGCTCACCGCGCTGGTGGTGGCCGGCGCCATCGGCATCGCGCTCGGGGCCTTCGCCGCGTGGCGGCGGGGGAGCAGGTGGGACGTCGGCTCGCTCAGCTTCATGATCGCGCTCGAGTCCACGCCGCAGTTCTGGCTCGGCATGCTGTTCATCGCACTGTTCTCGGTGTCGCTGGGCTGGCTGCCGTCGTTCGGAGCGACGACGCCCGGCGTGGAGCTGTCCGGCCTGGCATGGGCCGCAGACGTGGCCGAGCACGCCGTGCTGCCGGTGCTGACGCTGTCGATCCTCAGCATCCCGGCGGTGTACCTGTCGATGCGGTACTCGACGCTGTCGGTCCTGGGGGAGGACTACATCCGTACCGCCCAGGCCAAGGGACTGCGCCCGCGCGCGGTAATGCTGCATCACGTCGTCCGCACCGCACTGCTCCCGGTGACGACGGTGCTGGCGCTGCGGCTGGGCTGGGCGTTCGGCGGCACTGTCGTCATCGAGACGGTGTTCTCCTATCCTGGCCTGGGCCGGCTGATGTACGACGCGGTCTCCGCCCGCGACTACCCGGTCATGCAGGGCACCTTCCTCGTCTTCACGATCGCCGTGCTGCTGGCCAACCTGCTCGCCGACTCGCTGTACCCGCGCCTGGACCCGAGGACCCGCGTATGACCGCCCCCGTGATCACGGAGTCCACACCGGAGCCGGCGAACGTTCTGCGCCGCAGCCGGGTCTCGCGCGACCGCACCCGAGTGCTCGGCGTCGTCGGCGGTGTCATCGTGCTGGTGCTGGTCACCGTGGCCGTACTGGCGCCCGTGCTCGCCCCGTACGACCCCACGGAGCGGGCGGGAGTGCCGTTCTCGCCGCCGTCGGCCGATCATCTGCTCGGCACCAACGACGTCGGGCAGGACCTGCTCAGCGAGCTGATCTACGGCACGCGGGTGTCGCTGACCGTCGGCATCGTCGCCGCGGCGGCCGCCATGGTGATCGGGACGATCGTCGGGCTGATCGGCGGCTACCTCCCGCGCCTGGGCGCGGTGGCCATGCGCGGCGTCGACGTCGTGCTGATCCTGCCGTTCCTGCCGCTGCTCATCGTGCTGGCCGCGTACCTCGGGCGCAGCATCGTCAACACCGTCATCATCATCGCGATCCTCATCTGGGCGCCAACCGCCCGGGTGATCCGCTCGCAGGTGCTGTCGCTGGCCAAGCGCGACTACATCGTCGCCGCGCGCTCGATGGGCGCCGGGCACGGCTACGTCATCTGGCGTCACGTCCTGCCCAAGACGTTGCTGCTCGCCATCGGCGAGTTCGTCGCGGCCACCAGCGGCGCGATCCTGCTGGAGTCGTCACTCAGCTTCCTCGGCCTCGGCGACCCGCTCCAGGAGAGCTGGGGCTCGACGCTCTACTGGGCCCAGGCGCGCGGCGCGTTCCTCACCCCGGCCTGGAAATGGTGGGTGCTCCCGCCCGGCCTGCTCATCATGCTCTCCGCCCTCGGATTCGCCCTGCTCGGCTACGCCCTCGAGCAGCGCATCAACCCACGCCTACGCCGGTCCTGACGGCAACGGCACCGACAGAAGGGACACGCCCATGACCAACGTCCTCATGCTCGCGAGCTACGGCCTCGAGATCGTCGAGTGCGGCGGCGCCATCGCCAAGGCGGTCGCCGCAGGAGAGACGGTCAACGCGGCCGTCCTCATGTGCCGTGAGGAGAGCAAGCCCCAGGTCTCGCGCGCCGCGGACATCCTGGGGGTCAGCGGTGTGGACTTCCTCGACGTGTCGTTCGGCGAGGTGGACCTCACCTCCGCGACCAAGGTCAAGGTCGTCGAGCTCATCCGCCGAACCAAGCCCGACGTCATCATCATGCAGGACCCGCAGCACGCCCAGCACGACCTCGACCCCGACCGCCGGGTCATCGCCATCCTCTACGCCGAGGCGCTCGCCGTCGCCGGCCGCGACTGGCGCATCGAGGAATGCGGCGGCCACGACCCGCACCCGATCCCGACCATCTACTACATGACGCCCGAGCACGCGAACTGCGTCGTCGAGATCAGTGACGTGCTCGACAAGAAGCTCAAGGCGCTGCAGGAACTGTCGTCGCAGAACGCCTTCAGCGCTCAGCACTGGCTCGAGCACACCACGCCAGAGGTGCTGAAGTCGGTCATCCCGGCCTGGACCGACGGTGAGCTGGAGACGCTCGGCGCCGAGGGACAGCGGCAGTTCTTCACCGCGCTGGCGCTGACCAACGGTCTCGCCTCGCACTCCGGCGCCGTGCTCGGCGAGCCCTACCGGCGCGAGGGCACCTTCGTCATGGACCGGCTCACGCGTTGAGCCGTTGATCGCCGGCGTGGTGGCCGCGGCCGACGAGCCCGGCGTCACCAGCGGGCAGGCCGGATCCCGAAGCAAGTAGACATGGTAATCATGTTCATCTATTGGGCATTGCTCGGCGGTGGACTGCTGGAGGGATGCCGATGGTCGAGGCGGTGACGGAGGGAGCCGGACTGCGCCGGACACGGCAGCGCGCCGCGGTCCTCGGCATGCTGTCTGACTGTGCCGACTTCATCTCGGCCCAGGACCTGCACGACCGGATGGCTGCGGCGGACGTCTCCGTGAGTCTGTCCACGGTCTACCGAGCCGGTCGGCCACTTGCCGGGCCTGGTCCACCAGCAGCGGGAAGCACGCTGCGACCGAGCCGGGTGCGTTGTGGAGCGCCGATCTGGTGAGTGTTACCGAGCGCGGCGGCATGAGCGTGTAGCGGGGGTCGTCGGGCGTGAGTGTCGTGACCGTCGCGCCGGCGGACGCGAGGACCGTGGCGCCGTCGGTCACCGCCCATGCCGGCCGGTCGGGCTCGGCGTCGAGAAGGCCGCGCACGGTGATCTCGGCGAGCGCTTCCGCCGCCATGCCCGGCATCACGCCCAGTGACGGGTTCATGCCGGCGGCGAGCCGGCGCAGGCCGCCGGCGCACAGCTGCACCGCGGCGGGCAGCAGGACCTCGGTCAGCGGCACCGCCCGCGGGCCCTCGTGGAGAGGCGACCTGACCCTCACTTGACGGCGACGAAGCCTTCGAAGCACAGGTGCTTCAGGGCGGTGGCGGTGGTGGTGAAGCCGCCGGCGTGCAGCATCGCGACGTTGTCGTCGCTGGTGGTGGGCTTGAGGATGCCGACGAGGCTGTCTTTCTTGTTGAGGATCTCCTCGGGGCTGAGGCCGGCACCGCGCTTCCATCGGTAGTGCAGCGTGGTGAACAGGTCCTCGAGCTGGGCGTTCGCGGCGAGGACCTTCTCGAACAGGAAGAGCGCGCCGCCGGGCCGGAGGGCGTCGTGAAGGCGGCGGATGACGGGGACTCGCTGGTCGATGGGGATGAAGTGCAGGGTGAGGTAGGCGACGACGAAGTCGCAGGCCTCGTAGTCCAGGGTGGTCAGGTCGCCGTGGACGAGCTCGACGTTGCCGAGGCCGGCGCAGCGTTCGCGCGCGGCGGTGGTCATGCCTTCTTCGCGGTCGACGCCGATCCAGCGGGCGGCGGCGTGGACGGGGGAGTGGGTGGCGAGACGGTGGAGCAGCTCGCCGGTGGCGCAGCCGAGCTCGTAGCCGACGCCTCGTCCGTCGCGGCCGAGGAAGGACGTGGCCAGGTCGCAGACGAGGTCGTGGCCGATGTCGTAGAGGGGCACGGAGTGGCGGACGTGGTCGCCGAAGACGCGTGGGACGTCGCCGGCGAACGTCCAGGTGCCGGTGTCGGCATGCAGGCCGTTGCCGACACCGGACGCGCTGTCGGTGCTGGTGGTC
>NZ_SMLB01000006.1 GCF_004349105.1 Jiangella aurantiaca | reverse complement strand
GCTGGCGGCGCTCGCGTTCGGGCTGGGCGCGTGCCAGGTGGTGGCCGGGACGGCGGCGCAGGCGCTGCTGCCGTCGCTGGCCGGGCCGGACCGGCTGCCGTCGGCCAACGGTTACCAGCAGACCGTCGTGGTCGCCGGGCAGCAGTTCATCGGCCCGCCGGCGGGCAGCCTGCTGTTCGCCGTCGCCGTCGGGCTGCCGTTCGGCGCCGACGCGGTCGTGCTGGCGGTCGCGGCGGCGCTGCTGGCGACGCTGGTCCGGCGGGCACCCTCGGCGGGCCGGGCGGAGCCGCGGCATGCGCCGTCGTCGCTGCGGTCCGAGATCGGGGCCGGGCTGCGCTGGCTGGCCGCGCACCGGCTGCTGCGCACGCTGACGCTGCTGGCCGCGGTGAACACGTTCTGCTTCCAGCTCGGCAACGCGACGCTCGTGCTGCTGGCGACGGAGGAGCTGGGCGTGTCGGCGCGCGGGTTCGGCGTGCTGCTGGCGACCGCGGCGATCGGCAGTCTGGCCGGCGGCGTGGCCGGTCCGTGGCTGCTGCGCCGGCTCGGCGACCGGGCTGTGCTACTCACCGCCCTGGCCGTGAACGCCGGCGCCGTGGCCGCGATGGGCCTGAGCCCTGACGCCGTCGTGCTCGGGGCACTGCTGGCGATCACTGGGCTCGGCGTCACGCTGTGGAACCTGGTGAGCATCGGCCTGCGGCAGCGCCTGGTGCCGGCCGAGCTGCTGGGCCGGGTGATGGGTGTCCACCGGCTGGTGGGGTGGGGCTTCATCCCGTTCGGGGCGCTGCTCGGCGGTGTCGTCGCGCACGCGTTCGGGCTGCGGGCGCCGTACGCGCTCGCCGGCGCGATTCGTGTGGTCGCGCTGCTGGTCGCGCTGTCGGCGCTGCTCAGCGCGTTCCGCGGCGGCGATGGGTCTTGACGGCGTCTCGGGGCCGGAGGATGCTCGACGACAACGTAGTCGATCAACGTTGGGGGGACGTCGACTCGCGCGTCCGCGGTGTGGGTCCTGTGCCCTGGGGGGAGGCGGACCATGCCTGTGGGAATCTTCGACCTCGTCGGTGGTGTCGCTCTGGCCGGGGTCGGCATCCAGAAGCGCATCAACCAGCACCGGGCGGCACTGGGCCGTCTGCCGGTGTTCGTGGACGCGCGGCTGTCCGAGGCGGCCAATCGCCATACCTCCGACATGGCGGCGAATCCCTGGATCTACCAGACGCCCAACCGGGACGCGCACCTGAGCTCGGACAACCAGACCACCGCCCAGAAGCGCATCACCGACGCGGCCGCGGCCGGCGGGTGGGCGCCGGAGAACGGGCGTACCGGTGAGATCCTCTACTGGGGCGGTGCGCAGCTCAACGGCGACGCACCGGTCAACTGGTGGATCAACGTCAGCGCACCGCACCGCCAGCGCATCGAGGACCCCGACTACACCCACATGGGCTTCTCGGCCAGCCACAACGGCAGCGCCGACGAGTGGGTGTACGCCGTGACGTTCGCCCGGTCACCGGCTCGGGCGCTGTTCGCCAAGCACACCGACAACAAGGTCATCGACGTCACCGGCATCTCGACGGCCAGCGGTGCACCGGCACAGCAGTGGACCTGGTGGGGCGGCTGGAACCAACTCTGGTCCATGGATCCGGTCGGCGGCGGCTACGTCCGAATCCGGGCGAAGCACAGCGGCAAGGTGCTCGACGTCGCCGGATTGTCGACGGACAACGGCGCGCGCATCATCCAGTGGGACTGGTGGGGTGGCGACAACCAGAAGTTCCTCCCCGAGGTGTACGGCTTCGGCGAGGTCAAGCTGACCGCCAAGCACAGCGGGAAGGTCATCGAGGTGGCGGGCTTCTCCGAGGCCGACGGCGCCGCCATCCAGCAGTGGGACTGGTGGGGCGGGGCGAACCAGCGGTGGAAGTACTGAACGGGATCGGCGTGTCACGAGGAGGCGGCGCGATGGAGATGCCAGGGATCAATCGACCCGAACGCCTGCTGGATGGGTTCGCCACGCCGCTCGCCGACACCGGCGACCGGCAGAACTGGCCCGAAGGTCTCGATGCTGAGGAGCGCGACCTGGCCGACCGGATGGTCCGCCTGGCCGGGCTCATGGTCGCGGACACCCGTGCCGACGACCCCACCGTGCTGGACGAGGTCGAGTGGTACCACCAGATGGCGACACGGTATGGACTCACGACGGCCGAGTTGTTCACGTGCCTCGGACAGCTCTGTGCCGAGGACGAGCAGGTGCGGCGACTGTTCGACCAGATCAGTCCCGGCCTGGCGGCCTATCAGCGCAACGCCGTGGCGGCCTACGCCCGGACGAGGATGGCGTGATCGCCGGCGGTCAGGCGTGGGTCGCCTCGATGCGGGCCATGTTGGCGTGTCCCCACTCACCGAGCGGCCGCAACGCCACTTCGAGCGTGCGGCCGTAGTCGGTGAGCGAGTACTCGACCTTCGGCGGCACCTGATGGTACGCCTCGCGATGCACCAAGCCGTCGGCCTCCAGTTCGCGCAACTGCTGGATGAGCATCTTCTCGGTGACCGCCGGAATCTGCCGCCGCAGCTCGCCGAAGCGCAGCGGCCCCTGGTCCTCCAGCATCCACAACACGGTCGCCTTCCACTTGCCGCCGACGACGTCGATGGCGGCGTCGAGTCCGCAGGTGTAAGGCCGGTTCCGGGCCATCGCGCACGCTCCTGTACTGACTTTTTCGTGAGTACCTGACAATATAGTCAGTACTTGATCTTCGGCAAGCGTGACGCCGACGATCGAGGACATGACGACGCACCCCCGCCGTTTCGGCGTCCTGGTCCTGCCCGACGCCGGCGCGCCCACGCTGCTCGACCGGTTCCGCCGGGTCGAGGAGCTCGGCTTCGACCAGCTGTTCCTTCCCGACCACATCGGCAACATCTTCGCCACCGAGCCGCCCTGGCTGGACGGCTGGACGATGACCGCCGCGGCCGCGCTGACGACGTCGACCGTCCGGGTCGGCACGCTGGTGAGCAACCCGATCCTGCGCCCGCCGGCTGTGCTGGCGAAGGAGGCGCTCACCGTCGACCAGCTGTCCGGCGGCCGGCTGGAGCTGGGCATCGGCGCCGGCATCATGGAGTCCGACCACCACGCCACCGGCACGACGCCGTGGACGGTCAAGGAGCGGGTCGCCCGCTACCCCGAGTACGTCCGGGTCCTCGACGAGGTGCTGCGCCGCGACGGCGGCCCGTACACGTTCGATGGCGACTGGTACACCGTCCGCGACCTGCCCACCGACCCGGCCGCCATGCAGCGGCCGCGCCCGCCGCTCATCGTCGGCGGCCAGGCGCCGACGGTGTTGCGGGTGGCCGCCGAGCGGGCCGACGTGTGGAACACCAATGGCCGCCCCGACGCGAGCCTCGACGACAACGTCGCGCTCGCCACCGACTGGAGCCGCCGGGTCGACGAGTTCGCCGCCGCGGCCGGCCGCGACCCGTCGGCGATCCGCAAGTCGGTGCTGCTGTGGGCCGCCACCGACGCGCTCACCGGGCCGGCGACGCTGGAGGAGCTGGTCGACCGGTACGCGCCGGCCGGCTTCACCGAGTTCGTCGTCGGCTGGCCGCTGGCCGCCGACGTCGACCGGTTCGAGCGGCTCGCGCTGGAGGTCGTGCCGAAGCTGCGCTGAGTGCTTGACTCGTCCCCAAGGGAAGACTCCAGGCTCCGAAGGGTGAAAGGAGGTGGCGATGGACGAGCTGCTGCCGATCGGCCGGTTCTCCCGGCTGTGCTGGCTGAGCATCAAGGCGCTGCGGATCTACGACGAGACCGGTCTGCTGCGCCCCGCCTACGTCGACCCTGACTCCGGCTACCGGTACTACAGGCCGGACCAGGCGGCGACGGCTCGGGTCATCGCCACCCTGCGCTCGCTCGACATGCCGCTGGCGTCGATCAGGGAGGTGCTGGCCGAGCCCGATCCGGACCGCGTCCGCGACCTCCTCGACGCCTACCGCGTGGTGCTCGAACGGCGCATCGACCGTCATCGGCACATGCTCAACCGTGTCGAGACCTTCATCCGGAAGGGAGCCGTCATGGCCTACCAGATCACCACCCGCGACACCGCGCCCGCCGACGTCCTCGGCACCACGTACCCGACGACGCCGGATTCGCTCTCAGAGACCAGCGCCGTCGCCTACCACCGGCTCTACGAGGCCATCGCGGCGGCCGGCGGGCGGCCTGACGGTCCGCCGCGCATGGTCTACCTCGACATGGCCGACGACGCCTGGACGATCGAGGCGTGCGTGCCGGTGGCCGGGGTGTCCGAGGCGCCGGACGGATTCAGCCTCCGCCGGGCGCCCGGCGGGCTGGCCGCCCTCACCCGCCACGTCGGCCCGTACGAGGAGCTGGGCCTCGCCTACCGCGAGGTCGAGGCGTGGATCGAGGCCCAGGGCCTGACCTCGAACGGCGCACCGTACGACGTCTACCTCAACGACCCGTCCCAGGTGAGCGACCCGGCCAAGCTCGAGACCGAGATCGTCTGGCCGGTCCGGCGCGGCTGATCGCGCGTCAGTCGAGGCACCCGTCGACGGCGGCGCCGACGGCACCACCGATGGCGCCGCCGATCGCCGCACCCGCCGGGCCCCAGTTGGCGCCGACGAGCGCACCGATCTTCTGCCCCCGGCTCTCCCAGGCGCCGGTGTTCTTCTTGAAGACGACGCCGCCGGAGCGGTCGGGGCTCCCGGTGATCGTGTAGGAGCCGACCGACGACGACGCCAGCACGAGCGCGACGGGGCTGGCCCCACCGCGAGCGAGCAGGTCGTTGTAGATGGCGCGCGATTCCAAGTATGCCCGGCCCGCGTCCGTCCGCTCCGCCGCCGCCTCGTGCTCGATCTCCGCCAGCCGGTAGAGAGAGTCGACCTCGGCCTCGGTGATCAGGTCGAGGTCGCGGATCCGCCCGAGGAGGAGCTTGCTCTGGGCGAGCGCGTCGCCCTTCGTCTCCCTGAGGATGCGCGCTGTTTCCGCACGGACGGCGTGCTGCAGGTCACCGGCGCCCACGCCGATGCTCGGCTGGAGTTCCATGATGCCCCCAAGATCAAATGTGATGAAGCTCACACTAGATCCTCGGACTCATGGGCGGAAGGGGCTGGCAGCCGGGCGGGTGAGCTCGTCGGTGTGCCGCCGGATCAGTTCCAGGTTGCGATCCGCCAGGTGGTCGAAGCTCTGCTCGATGCTGGACCCCGGCGTGAGGGAACGCAGCGCCGCGTCCGGGTCCAGCCGGGCGGAGACCCAGCACTCGTGGCTGGCCGCCCGCGCGACGACCTCGGCGATCGGGGTGACGATCATCGAGTTGCCGAAGTAGAGCACGCCGGCCGGGTCGACGCCGGTCGCGTTGGCGCCGACCACGAAGACGTGGTTGTCGTAGGCGCGGGCCCGGTTGGTGAGCTCCCACAGGTCGGCCGAGCGCAGCAGCGCCGACGGGCGCAGGATCACCTCGGCGCCGCGGACGGCGGTGATCCGCGACAGCTCCGGGTAGTCGCCGTCGAAGCAGATGATCATGCCGATGCGGCCGAGGCCGGTGTCGACGACGCAGACCTCGTCGCCGGGCGTGACCCAGCCGCCGCGCGAAGCCAGTTCGGTGCAGAACGGATGCGTCTTGCGGTAGACGCCGGCGATCTCGCCGTCCGGGCCGGCCAGTACCGCGGAGTTGTGCACCACGCCACGGTCGGCCCCGCGCTCGTACGTCCCCCAAGCCAGGTGGACGCCGAGCCGGCGGGCGGTCTCCTGGAACGGCTCGGCCAGCGCGCCGGGCAGGTCTGTGACCAGGTCCCACAGCTCCTCGGCCGGCAGCGCCGGGGTAAAGCCGGTGGTCACCGACTCAGGCAGCACGATCAGCTCCGCGCCGGTGTCGCCGGCGCAGCGTTCGACATAGTCGAGCGCGTGCTCGATGTTCGCCTTGATGCTCTGCGCGGTCAGCGGCTCGGCCAGCGGCCGCACCTGGACCGCGGCCACGGTGAACGCTCGCATGCCGCCACCTCCTCATGGGCCTGGTTCAGCGTATCGCCGGCCCGACCCGGCCCTCGACGTTGATCTTGGAGTTGTTCGGCCATTGCAGTCCGCTTTGCCCGATAGATGGCCGCATTACTCCAAGATCAACGAGGCCGGGAACGGCCGGCCAGCCAGCCGCCGAGGGCGACACCGGCCAGGGCGACCGCCGCGCCCACCAGGACGCCGCGCATGAAGTCGGCGGGTGCGGCGGCGGAGACGCGCGCCGGAAGCGGCGCCTCGTACACGCCGGGAGCGCTGGCGACAGGCACCTGCGGCTCCGCGCTGCTCCCCGCGGCCCGCTCCGGAACCGCGGCGGCCGGAGCCGCAGCAGCGCCCGTCAGCACGTCGTCCACCGCGGCGAAGAACTCGCCCGCCGTCTTCTTCGCGACGCCGGCGAGCATCCGCTGTCCGACGCCGCCGATCATGCCGCCGACGATGGCGTCGGCGTCGTAGTCCAGGCGCGTGGTCCCGGAGCCGTCCTCCGTCAACCTCACCCGGACGTCGGCGCTCACCGTGCCCGGCGCGCCGGCGCCGGACGCCGTCATGACGAACGAGGCCGGCTCCTGCTGGTCGTGCAGTGCGACGTCACCGGCGTAGGTGCCCTTGATCGAGCCGACGCCGGCGGTGACCGTCATCTTGTACCGGTCCGGCCCGGCCTCCTCCAGCCGGTGGCAGCCGGGGATGGTCCGCACCAGGACGGCGGGGTCGTTCAGCGCCTTCCACACCTCGTCGCGCGGGGCGTGCAGGACGGCGGTTCCGGTCACCTTCATCGCGGCTGCCTTTCCAGACGGAGCGAGTACAGGTCCGACGGCGAGATCGGCATCCGGGTGATCGCGAACCCCTCGGCGTCGGAGATCGCCGACGCCAGCACCGCGGAGCCGGGGATCACGCCGGCCTCGCCCGCGCCCTTGATGCCGAGCGGGTTCAGCGGCGACGGCGTCTCCAGGTGGTCGGTCTCGATGACCGGCACCTCGGTCGCGTACGGCATGAGGAAGTCCATGAACGACGCGTTCAGCAGCTGACCGGCGTCGTCGTAGACCATCCGCTCGTACAGCGCTCCCCCGACGCCCTGGGCGACGCCGCCGTGGATCTGGCCCTCGACGATGCGCGGGTTGATCAGCGTGCCGCAGTCGTGGACGACGCAGTAGCGAAGGATGCTGATCTCGGCGGTGTCGGGGTCGGTCTCGACGATGGCCGCGTGCATGCCGTTGGCGAAGGTCGACCGCGGCGGCGAGTAGAACCCGGTGTCCTCCAGCCCGGGCGAGTCGCCCTCGGCCACCGGCGGCTTGGAGATGTCGACCGGGCCGCCGAACTGGGTGGCCCGCTCGGCCTCGCGGTCGAACGCGTAGCGCAGCGGGTTGGCGAGGACGGCGACCGTGGCCAGCGGGATGCTCCCGCCCGGTGCCCCGGACGGCGACCCGATCACCCGCACCACGCCGTCGACGATCTCGAGGTCGCGCGGGTCGGCCTCCAGTGCCTCGCCGGCGACCCGCAGCGCCTTCTGACGCACCTTGCGGGCGGCCGACGCCAGCGCATTGCCGCTCATGACGGCCGCCCGTGAGGCGAACGTGCCGACGGCGTAGCCGAACCGCCGGGTGTCCCCGGTCGTGACGGTGACACGGTCGACGGGCACGCCCAGCTCCTCGGCCACGACCTGCGCGAACACCGTCCGGTGACCCTGGCCCTGAGTGGTCAGTCCGGTCGCCGCGACCACCGTCCCGTCGGTCTCGACCTTGACCCAGCCGCCCTCGTAGGGCCCGACGCCGGTGCCCTCGACGTAGCAGGCGATGCCGATGCCGACCCGCCGCCCGGCCGCCCGCGCCTCGGCCCGGAACGCCTCGAACTCCTCCCAGCCGATCAGCTTCTTCAACTTGTCCAGCGTTGCCGGGTAGTCGCCGGAGTCGTAGATCAGCGGCCGGCCGTCCTGGAAGATCAGCCCGTGGTCGTAGGGCATCTCGTCGGGCCGGATGAAGTTGCGCTCGCGCACCACCGTCCGGTCCAACCCGAGGTAGGCCGCGATGGCGTCCATCGTGCGCTCCATCGCGAAGCAGCCTTGCGGCCGGCCGGCGCCGCGGTACGGCGTCACGGTGACGGTGTTGGTGTAGAGGCTGAAGAACTCCGCCCGGTACGCGCCCGGCTTGTACGGCCCGAGCAGCTGCGTCGTCGTGACGATCGGGACGATGATGCCGTACGGCGTGTAGGCGCCGTTGTCGTGCCAGACGGTGACGTCGAGGCCGAGCAGCCGGCCGTCGTCGTCGAACCCGACCTTGACGTGCTGCAACTGGCCGCGCTCATGGGTGGCGCCGACGAAGTGTTCGCGGCGGTCCTCGGTCCACTTGACCTCGCGGCCGAGCCGGATCGCCGCCCAGGGGACCATGACCTCCTCCGGCCACGGGTGCACGATCTTCACGCCGAAGCCGCCGCCGACGTCGGGCGCTATGACCTCCACGCGGTCCAGCGGCAGCTCCAGCCGCGCGGCCAGCGCCGCCCGCACCGACGTCGACGCCTGCGTGGACGTGTACACCCGCAGGCTGGCGTCGTCGGCGTCCCAGCGCGCGTGCACGCCCTTCCCCTCCAGCGGGGTGGACGCGCTGCGCTCGATGTCGAGGTCCAGCTCGAGGACGTGCGGGGCGGCGGCCAACGCGGCGTCGACGTCGCCGTTCTCCTGGACCATGTGGGCCGAGACGTTGCCGGGGACGTCGTCGTGTACCAGCAGCTCCGCGGCACGGGCCGCCTCGATGCCGACCACAGGCGGCAGGAACTCGTACTCGACCCGGATCCGGGCGCAGACGTCCTCGGCGACGTACCGGTCGGTGGCGACGACCATGACGATCGGCTCGCCGACGTGGTTGACCTCGTCCTTGGCCAGCGCGTACCCGGTGCGGCCGTGGGTCAGCGCCTCGTGCGGGATGAGCAGCGGCAGCGGCTCGCCGGCCCGGCCGTCGAGGTCGTCGTGGGTGTAGATCGCCACCAGCCCGTCGACGCCGACCGCGTCGGTGACGTCGATGGCGGCGATGCGGGCGTGCGCGTGTGGGCTGCGGACGAACGCCGCGGCCAGCGCGCGGTGCCCGATGTCGTCGAGGAACCGGCCCTGTCCGGTGAGCAGCCGCGGGTCCTCCAGCCGCGCGATCGGCTCGCCGAACGCCTTCGTCGTCATCGGCTCGCCTCCTCGGCCGGCGTCTGCCGCAGCTCGGCCGCGCGCAGCACCGACGCGACGATGTTCTGGTAGCCGGTGCAGCGGCACAGGTTGCCGGCGATCGCCTCGCGCGCCTGCTCCGTCGTCGGTGCCGGGTTCTCCTCCAGGTACGCGGTGACGGTCGTGACGAAGCCGGGCGTGCAGAAGCCGCACTGCAGGCCGTGGCAGTCGCGGAACGCCTGCTGGACGGGGCCCAGCTCGCCGTCCGGGCGGGTGCAGCCCTCGACGGTGGTGACCTCGGCGCCGTCGACGGTGACGGCGAACTGCAGGCAGGACCGGATCGGCCGGCCGTCGACCAGCACGGTGCAGGCGCCGCAGACGCCGTGCTCGCAGCCGACGTGCGTGCCGGTCAGCTCGAGATCGTGGCGCAGGAAGTCCGACAGCAGCCGCCTGGCCGGCACCGTCGCCGACCGCGGCACGCCGTTGACCACCAGCGTGACCTCGTACAGCTCCTCGGCGGGGCTCACTGATCGCCCCCTGACGCCTCGCGGCGGGCCGCAGTCGTCGCTCCCGCCGCCCGGCCGGCCGCCTCGCGCAGCGCCCGCGTCGTCAGCACCTCCGCCAGGCGCGTGCGGTAGGCGGCCGTGGCGTGGATGTCGTCGTCGGGGTCCAGCCGGCCGGCGGCCAGGCGTCCGGCCGCCGGCCAGTCCGCGGCGTCGTGCATCTCCCCCGCGACCGCCTCGGTGAGGTCGAGCACCACCGGCTCCGGCCCCACCGAGACGTACGCCGCTCTGGCACCGGCGACCCGCAGGTCGTCGTCCAGTGTCACCACCACTCCTGTTCCGCAGACGGCGTAGTCGCCGTGCCGCCGGGCCACCTCCGTCCAGACGGTCCCGGTACGGCCCTCCGGTACCGGGAACGTCACGGACGTGACCAGCTCGGCCGCGCCGGCGCAGGTGGACATGGGTCCGGTGAAGAAGTCGGCGGCGGTGACGGTGCGCTCGCCGGCCGCCGAGCGGAGCGTGACCGTCCCCGCCAGCAGCGCCAGCACCGCGGTGAGCTCGCCGGCCGGGTCGGCGTGCGCGATGCTGCCGACCGTCGTGCCGCGGTTGCGGATGGTCGGGTGGGCGACGTGCCGCAGCGTGTCGCGCAGCAGCGGCAGGACGGCGTACGCGGCCTCGTCGCGCTCGACGTCGGCGTGACGGGCCAGCGCGCCGACGGTGACGCCGTCGCCGTCGGCCCGCACGTAGGCGAGGTCGGAGAGCCGGTTGACGTCGACCAGGTGCTCCGGCGCGGCCAGCCGCATGTTCAGCAGCGGCACCAGGCTCTGCCCGCCGGCCAGCACCTTGCCGGCAGGGCCCACCTCGGCCAGCACCGCGACGGCGTCGTCGACGGTGGCCGGCCGGTGGTAGGTGAACCCCGCTGGCTTCACGGCATCATCCTCTCTCGTCCCGCCGCGTTTCGCTCGGGGGCTCGTCGTCCGCCGCGCCGTCCTCCCGCATCACGCCCGGTTCACCGACGGTGACGACGGCGCCGCCGCCGGGCTCGCGCAGGTGCGGCGGCGCGACGGCCCGGGCCAGGTGGTAGGCCACCACGGTGACGATGGTCCCGAGCGCGATGCCGGACAGGACGAAGTCGTCGGTGATCTCCAGCGACGTGTCGCCGATCGCGATGATGATGCCCGCCGACACCGGCACGAGGTTGACCGGATTCGAGAAGTCGACCCGGTTCTCGATCCAGATGCGGGCGCCGAGCAGGCCGATCATGCCGTAGAGCACGACGGTGATGCCGCCGAGCACCCCGCCCGGCGTGCCCGCCACCAGCGCGCCGAACTTCGGCGAGAACCCGAAGAGGATCGCCACCAGCGCCGCCACGTAGTAGGCCGCCGTCGAGTACACCCGGGTGGCGGCCATGACGCCGATGTTCTCCGCGTACGTCGTGGTCGGCGAGCCGCCGACGGAGGTCGCGATGACGGTGCCCACACCGTCGGCGGCGATCGCCTTGCCCATGACCGGATCGAGGTCGCGCTCGGTCATCTCCGCGACCGCCTTGACGTGGCCGGTGTTCTCCGCGACGAGCGCGATGACGGCGGGCAGCACCAGCAGGATGAACGTGATGCTGAAGCTCGGCAGGTGCCAGCCTGCGACCTCGGTGCCCTCGGCGTTGACGAATGTCTCGTCCGGGAAGCCGAACCAGTCGGCCTCGCGCAGGCTATCGAAGTTCACCCGGTCCCGCGTGACCACCTCGCCGGTGCCGTCGGGCGAGGTGATCTGGCCGAACAGCCGGTCGAACACCCACGACAGCGCGTACCCGAACACCAGGCCGACGAAGATCGCGATGCGGCCGAAGAATCCTCTCAGCCCCACCGCCATCAGGATCACGACGGTCATCACGATGAGCGCGATCCACTGGTCCTGCGGCCAGTAGACGTCCGCGACGACCGGCGCCAGGTTGAACCCGATGAGCATGACCACGGCACCCGTGACGACTGGGGGCAGCACCGTGTGGAGGACGCCGGAGCCGAGGTAGTGGATCAACAGGCCGCACAGCGCCAGCACGACGCCGGCCACCAGGATCGCGCCCGTGACGTCGGCCGAGTCGCCCTCCTGCGCGCGGATCGCCACCACACCGCCGACGAAGGACGCACTGGTGCCCAGGTAACTCGGCACGGCGCCCTTGACGATGAGCAGGAAGCAGATCGTCGCGACGCCGCTCATCATGATGGCCAGCTGGGGGTTCAGCCCCATGATGATCGGGAACACGAACGTCGCGCCGAACATCGCGACCACATGCTGCGCGCCCAGGCCGACCGTCCGGCCCCACGAGAGCCGCTCGTCCGGCCGGACCACCGCCCCCGGTGGCGGTGTCTTGCCGTCGTAGACCACCTTCCAGCCGAGTGCCACGGAGGCCTCCTCACGCGGGGCGGGTGACGCACGTCACCCGTGCGGACACGTTGCAGGCAACTTAGGCACCACACGTTTCCGGGGCATGGGCACGAAGTGCCGACAAGATCACCTGATCATCGGCAATGTCTGCACTCGGCCGGAAACACGCGGAGGCCGCCGCGGGTCGTCCCGCGGCGGCCTCCCCCGCCCATGCGTCGCGCGGTGCCGCTACAACGCGGCGGCGGGGTCCTGCGCGGCCTCTTCGAGGACCTCCAGCGGGACGGCGCCGGCCAGCATGCGGCCGTCGTCGAGGAGGAGGACGGTGAACAGGTCGCTAATCATGGCCCGGCCGGTGCCGTACGGGCCGCTGACGTCCTGCAGTTCGGCGAGGAACGCGTCGGCCATGGCCGCCGCGTCGCCCTCGAGGCCGGCGGTGAGCGCGTCGAGGTCGACGCCGCGGAGCACGAAGACGCTGCTCCAGCCGGAGCCGACCACCGACATGTCGGACGGCTCCACGCCGAGGTCGCCGTCGGGGCCGACACCCGGCCGCGGGTGGTGCTCCGCGGCGGCGTCGCCGAGTTCGTCGGGCTGGATCTCCTCGACCGTGGTGCCGGGCGGCGGGGTGAACTCGTACGTCGACGCGTCGGGCTCGTCGAAGGAGACCGACGAGAAGCCGACCTCGAACGACGGCTCGGCGGCGTCGCGGGCGACGATCTGCACGCGCAGCGGCATGGACGTCTCGCCGTCGATGGCCAGGCGGATCGAGCCGATCAGCGACTGCTCGTCCTTGGGCCGCAGCACCAGCTCGTATGCGGCTCGGCCGGCGACCGTGGCGGTGCCGTCGACGTCGACCTGGGTGGACGGCTCGATCAGCCCCAGCGCCAGCGACGCGGCCTCCGTCGGGATGTTCGTCGGCAGATCCTCCGGCATGCCCTCACCGCCGAACGGGCTCTCGCCGCCGAACGGGCTCTCGCCGCCGAACGGGCCGTGGCCGCCGTCGTCCTCGGCGTCCTCGGGGAGGACCGCATGCGACGCGGTGGCTGCCTCGCTGCTCCAGAACCAGACGTCCTGGCCGTTGCGCAGCAGGTCGGACTCGGCCTGGTCGTCCTGCAAGGCGAACCGGTACGTGTCGCCGTCGGTGTACCAGATGCGGGCCGTCGAGGACCCGTTGAGCAGGGACAGCACGGCCGTCGGCAGCGACGTGGTGCCGCCGCTGGGCAGCTCGGGCAGGCCGACGTCGGCGGACTGCACGACGGTGCCGGCGAACGGCTGGACTTCCAGGCCCGCGAGGTCGACGAGCAGCTCGGCGGCCGTGCGGTCGGGCAGTTCGGAGTCGGCACCGGCGATCAGCGGACCGGCCACGGCCGCGCCGACGACCACGGTCGCGACCGTGGCCCCGGTCGCCCACCGCCTGGCCGGGGTGCTGAGAAGGGAGTTCGGCATGTCGTCTCCTGACGTGCTCGGTGCGTCTCGGTGCGTCGGGTGTCACCCCGATGACACCAAGGTTGCCTCGCCGTCGCTGTGAGATCCCTGAGAGCCGCCGCCCGGCGCCGTCGCGGGCAGGGCATCCTTGACGACATGCGGGTGCTGGTGGTCGAGGACGAGCGCGGGCTGGCCCGCGCGCTGCACCGCGGGCTGTCGGCGGAGGGGTTCTCCGTCGAGCTGGCCCACGACGGCCTCGACGGCCTGCATCTGGCCCGCGAGAACACCTACGACGTCATCGTGCTCGACATCATGCTGCCGTCGCTGTCGGGCTACCGCATCTGCCAGACGCTGCGGGCCGAGGGCAACTGGGTGCCCATCCTCATGCTGTCGGCGAAGGACGGCGAGTACGACCAGGCCGACGGCCTCGACGTCGGCGCCGACGACTACCTCACCAAGCCGTTCTCGTACGTCGTGCTGGTGGCCCGGCTGCGGGCGTTGCTGCGCCGCGGCGCGCCGGCCCGGCCCGCCGTCCTGACCGCCGGCGACCTCGAGCTCGACCCGGGCGCGAAGACGGTGCGCCGCGGCGGCGCCGAGATCACGCTGACGCCCCGCGAGTTCGGCGTGCTGGAGTTCCTCATGCGCCGCGCCGACGAGGTCGTCTCGAAGCGCGACATCCTCGAGCACGTCTGGGACGCCCACTACGACGGCGACCCGAACGTCGTCGAGGTCTACGTCGGGTATCTGCGGCGCAAGATCGACACCCCGTTCGGCCGGGCCGCGCTGCAGACGGTGCGCGGCGCCGGCTACCGGCTGAGTGGCGACGGCGGCTGACGTGTCCGTGTTCGGCCGGATGAGCCTGCGGGCCCGGCTCACCCTGGCGGCCACCGCGATGGCGGCGGTGGGCCTGGGCATCGGCGGCATCCTGCTGATCGTCGCGCTGGACCGGGCGCTGCTCGGCGCGCTGGACGAGACCGCGCGGCGGCAGGGCGAGGACATCGCGACGCTGGTCGAGTCCGGCCGGCTGCCCGACCCGCTGCCCGGCTTCGGCGCCGTCGTCGCACAGGTCCTCGACGCCGACGACCGCGTGGTCGCGTCCACGCCCGGCGGCGACCGCCTCACCCCCGTCGTCGCAGGCGACGACCTCGCCGCCGTCCGGGCCGGCGAGGCGATCGACCTCGACGGCACCCGGCTCGGCCAGCCGGAGCCGCTGCGCGTCGTCGGCGTGCCCACCGACGCCGCCGGCGAGCCGCGGATCGTCATCGTCGCCGTCTCGCTCGAGGAGCAGCAGCGCAGCGTCCACTTCGCGAAGATCGGCGTGACCGTCGGCGGCCTCACCGTCACGGCCGCGCTGGCGGTGCTGAGCTGGCTGGTCATCGTCCGCGCGCTGCGCCCCGTCGACCGGCTGCGCGGCGGCGCCGAGGAGATCACCGGCGCCGGCGGCGGGCACCGGCTGCCGGTCCCGGCCGGCGGCGACGAGCTCAGCCGGCTCGCAGTGACCCTCAACGACATGCTCGGCCGGCTGGACGCGGCGGCGGCCCGGCAGCGCGCGTTCGTCGCCGACGCCGCCCACGAGCTGCGCAGCCCGATCGCGGCGCTGCGGACCGAGCTCGAGGTCGCGCTGGCGCACCCCGACGCCGTCGACCCGCACGACACCGCCCGCGAGGCGCTGGTCGAGGTCGAGCGGATGGCCCGGCTGGTCGACGACCTGCTGGTGCTCGCGCACCTGGACAGCCCACGCCCGGTCCGCCGCGAGGAACTGGTCGACCTGGGCGAACTGGCGCTGGAGGTCGCTGACGGCGTCCGCGGCGGCCGGGTGCCCGTGCGGGTGGCCGACGACGGCGGCGTGTTCACGCGCGCACACCGCGACTCGCTCTCCCGGGTGCTGCGCAACCTGGTCGACAACGCCGTCCGGCACGCGTCGTCGCAGGTGACGGTGTCGGTGTCCGGGGGCGGTGGCTCCGCGCGGGTGGCGGTGGCCGACGACGGCGCCGGCGTGCCCGAGGCGGACCGGGTGCGGATCTTCGAGCGGTTCACCCGCCTCGACGACGCCCGCGACCGCGACGCGGGCGGGTCCGGCCTGGGGCTGGCCATCGCCCGGGAGATCGTCGTCGTGCACGGCGGCACGCTGGTGGTCGAGGACGCCGCGCCGGGCGCCCGGTTCATCGTCAGGCTGCCGGCCGCCAAGACCACGGTCGGCGCGCCCGAGGCCGTGCCCCCGCGGGCCCGGACCGACGGCCGATAGGCTCGGCGCCCATGCCCGAGCTCGTCCTGCGGCCGACCGTCCGGCACCGGCCCTGGGCCCTGGTGCCCGTCGTCCTGTTCGTCGCGATCGCCGTCGTCTCCGGTGCCGGCGCCGGGTGGCCGGGCGTGCTGATCGGGCTGGGCGTCGCCGCCCTGGTCGTCGTGCCGATCGCCGGCCACCTGCTGCGCTCACGGATCGTCGTCACGCCGTCGGAGATCGCCGTCCGCGGGTTCGTCACTCATAAGCGGGTGGACCGCTCTCAGGCGGCGTCGGTGGTGCGGGCCATGCTGGTCGCTCCGCGCGCCCCGCTGAACGACACGGTCTTCCTTCTGGACCGCGACGAGCGTCCGCTGCTGCGCATCCACGGCGTCAACTACCCGACCGCGGATCTCGACCGCCTGGTGGAGCATCTCGGGCTGCCGGCGATGACGGCCGACCGGCCGGTGACGGCCGCCGAGCTGGCGCGGCGCTACCCCGGGATCGTGCCGTGGATCGAGCGGCACCCGTTCAGGTTCGCGTTCGGCGTCGCCGGGGGAATCGTTGTCCTGGTGATCATCATCGCGGTGATCATCGCAGCCACTGTGATCTGATGTGGCTCCATCCGTCCGCGGTGCGGGCATCCGCCGGTTTCGCGGGCATCATCCAGGGTCCTGACCTGTCGCGAGGACACCTCACTCGCCTGAACGCCACATGGCGTGCGTACGGGTCCCGGTCACGGCCCTCCCGCGGGTGAGGTGCCATCCGGGCGCATGATCAGCAGGGATGCGGTCCGTGGGTCGGCCTCGTCTGTGAGCCGCCGCGGTGAACAACGATCAGCACCGTACTGGCCGTCGGTGAACGTATCTGGGGGTTGTGGACAGTGATGATCATCGGCGATCTTCGCCGCCCCAGCCAGCTGGTGAGGTGGCCAGACCCGCCCGTTCCCCTCATGGCACCCAGGCCGGGCGCGCGGGTCCTGGTCACGGCCCTGTCGGATTGACCCGACCGCACCTATGATGCTGGCCGTGCCCGGACCCCTGCCCGGAGCCGCGCTCGTGCTGCGGCCGTCGCTGCGCCGCTACCTGAGCACCGTCAAGTGGTCGCTGCTGCCGATCGTCGTGCTCCTCGCGGCGCTGCTGTTCCGCGGCGGCGGGTTCGGCGCCGTCGTGTCGCTCATCGTCATCGCGCTGGCGTCGAGCATCGGGCCGGCCTGGTTCCGGCGCGCCGCGATCACCGTCACGCCGTCGGAGCTCGCCGTCACCGGCCTCGTCCGCACCCGCCGCGTCCCGCGCGACGCCGTCGGGTCGATCGTCACCGCGGCGCTCCCGCGCACCCACAAGAACAGCCGCAGCCTCGCCCACCTGTACGTCCTCGACCGCGGCGGCCGGCGCATCGCCCGGATGAAGGGCAGCCGCTGGGTCGAGGACGACATGCGCCGGCTCATCGCCACCCTCGGCGTCGAGACCCACAAGCTCGGCCGGCTCGCCTCGCCGCGCGCCCTGGCCCGCCGCTACCCGTACGCCGTCCCCGTCCTCGAGCGCTACCCCGTCCTCGCCGGCGCCCTCGTCGTCGTGCCCTCGGTGGCGGCCATCTTCGCGATCTCGCTCGAATTCTCGTCCTGACCACCTCGCCGTGCGGGTCGCTGCACGGAGCACGGCCTCGGCGGGGCGACAATGGTCGGCATGGCACGCCGGACCACCACACCCCCGCCCGAGGACTTCGACGAGGTCATCCTCGACGTCGACGTCTCGGAGGAGATGCGGGGCAGCTTCCTCGAGTACGCCTACTCCGTCATCTACTCCCGCGCCATCCCGGACGCCCGCGACGGGCTGAAGCCGGTGCAGCGCCGGATCCTGTTCCAGATGAACGAGATGGGCCTGCGCCCCGACCGCCCGCACGTCAAGTGCGGCCGCGTCGTCGGCGACGTGATGGGCAAGCTGCACCCGCACGGCGACGGCGCCATCTACGACACGCTGGTCCGCATGGCGCAGCCGTGGGCCATGCGGGTGCCGCTGGTCGACGGGCACGGGAACTTCGGCTCGCTCGACGCAGGACCGGCGGCCTACAGGTACACAGAGTGCCGCATGAGCGAGCCGGCCATGCTGCTGGTCCGGTCGCTCGACGAGAACGTCGTCGACATGGTGCCGAACTACGACGGCCAGTTCGAGCAGCCCGAGGTGCTGCCGGCGGCGTTCCCGAACCTGCTGGTCAACGGCGCCACCGGCATCGCCGTCGGCATGGCCACGAACATGGCGCCGCACAACCTCGGCGAAGTGATCGACGCCACGCGGCACCTGCTGACCAACCCGGACGCCTCGCTGGACGACCTCATGCGGTTCGTCCCCGGGCCCGACCTCCCCAGCGGCGGGCGCATCATCGGGCTCGACGGCGTCCGCGAGGCGTACGAGACCGGCCGCGGCGCGTTCAAGACCCGCGCGACCGCCCGGATCGAGAACATCACCGCCCGCCGCAAGGGCATCGTCATCACCGAGCTGCCGTACATGGTCGGCCCGGAGCGGGTGCGTGAGCGCATCGTCGAGCTGGTCCGCAACAAGAAGCTGCAGGGCGTCGCCGACGTCGTGGACTACACCGACCGCAACACCACGCTGCGCCTCGTCATCGAGCTGAAGAGCGGGTTCGTTCCAGAGGCGGTGCTGGAAGAGCTGTACCGCCTCACCCCGCTCGAGGACTCCTTCTCCATCAACAACGTCGCGCTGGTCGACGGCCAGCCGCGCACGCTGGGCCTGAAGGAGCTGCTCCAGGTCTTCATCGCGCACCGCCTCGACGTCGTCCGGCGACGCAGCGAGTTCCGCCGCACAAAGGCCGCCGACCGGCTGCACCTCGTCGACGGCCTGATGATCGCGCTGCTCGACATCGACGAGGTCATCGCGGTGATCCGGTCGTCGGACGACGCTTCGGCGGCCCGCGAGCGATTGATGGCCGTCTTCGACCTGTCCGACATCCAGGCCCGTTACATCCTCGACACCCCGCTGCGCCGGCTCACCCGGTACGACCGGCTGGAGCTGGAGAAGGAGGGCGAGGACCTCCGCCGCACCATCGCCGAGCTGACCGCGCTGCTGGAGAACGAGGCGCTGCTGCGGCAGGCGGTCTCCGACGAGCTCGCCGAGATCGCCGCCAAGCACGCGACGCCGCGGCGCACCGTCCTGCTGGAGGAGTCCGGCGCGGTCACCACGCGGGCCGGCGCCGCCTCGCTCGAGATCGCCGACGACCCGTGCCAGGTGCTGCTGTCGTCGTCCGGCCTGCTGGCCCGCACCGCCGGTGAGGAGCCGCTGGTCCACGGCGACAAACGGTCCAAGCACGACGTCGTCGTGTCGGTGGCCGCGTCGACGGCGCGCGGCCAGGTCGGCGTCGTCACGTCGGCCGGCCGGATCCTGCGGCTGTCCGTGCTCGACCTGCCGGCACTCCCGCCGACGGCGGCGCTGACGTTGGCCGGCGGTGCGGCGCTCAAGGAGTTCATCGAGCTCGACGCCGGTGAGCGGGCGCTGGCGCTGACGACGTTCTCCGCGGAGTCGCCCGGGCTGGCGCTCGGGACCGAGCGCGGAGTCGTCAAGCGGGTCGTCCCGGACCACCCCGGCAAGGACGCCTACGACGTCATCCGCCTCGACGACGGCGACCGCGTCGTCGGCGCCGTCGAGCTGCGCACCGGCGACGAGGACCTCGTGTTCATCACGACGGACGCCCAGCTGCTGCGCTTCTCGGCGTCGGCGGTCCGGCCGCAGGGCCGGGCGGGCGGGGGCATCGCCGGGATCAAGCTCGGGCCCGGCGCGAAGGTGACGTTCTTCGGCGCGGTCGACGCGTCCCGGGCCGGTGCCGTGGTCACCGTGTCGGGGTCGTCGACGGCGCTGCCCGGGACCCAGCCGGGCGCGGTCAAGGTGACGCCGTACTCGGAGTATCCGGCGAAGGGCCGGGCGACGGGCGGCGTGCGCTGCCACCGGTTCCTCAAGGGCGAGGACACGCTGCTGCTGGCGTGGGCCGGGGCGGCACCGCCCTTGGGGGCGGCCGCGAGCGGTGTGCCGATCGAGCTGCCTTCGGATGTCGGGCGGCGAGATGGGTCGGGTATCGCGGTGGCGCAGCCGATCGCCGCGGTCGGTGGACCCCTCGGCGGTTCCCCGGGCGACGACGGTCCTGCGCCGACTCCAGTCGCTGACGGCGAACAGGGAACGTTGGAGCTGGAGTAGCAACGTTCGCCGGCCCCGGCTCCCATGCCCGCTGGTGTTCGGGTCCGCTGCGGTATGGGCATCAGGTTCACCACGAAAACTCATGTCGCACTACGCCTGTAATCGTGTCGACGCTGCAGAAATCCTGTTGATGGCTCCACCCACGCGCGACGGCCGGGAGTCGTTCAGCGCTTGGCGACGCCGTGAAGCACGCCGTCGAGGAACTGCTCCAGCTGCTCACGGGTCGGGCTGCGGTCGGGGTTGTGCAGCATCCAGTGCAGGGTCGGCGCCGTGACGATCTCGGCCATCACGTCGAGGTCGAGATCGTCACGGAGCTCGCCCCGCTCGACCGCGCGCTGGAGGGCCGTCTGCGTCAGCGCGCGGCGCGGCTTGATGACCGACTCGCGGTACTGGGCGTCCAGTGCCGGGTAGCGGGTCATCTCGCCGATGAAGCACGCGTACACCTTGCGGTTGCGCGCCGACTCGCGACTGCGGGCGGCCGCTTCGAAGAGCACCAGCATGTCGTCGCGGATGGACGTCCCTGGCAGCGCCGGCAGCGGGCCCTTGAGCTCGGCGACGGCGTCGCAGATGAGGCTCTCCAGGCCCTTCCACCGCCGGTAGATGGTGGTCTTGCCGACGCCGGCCCGGGCGGCGATGCCCTCGATCGTGGTGCCGGCGATGCCGTAGTCCGCCAGCAGGTCGAGGGTCGCCTCGATGATCGCCCGGTCCGCGTCCTCGCTGCGCGGCCGCCCGGCGCGGCGCTGCTCCACCGGAGCGATCTCCGTCATGTCAGGTCACGTCCTCGCTGTCTCCGGCTCCGGTGCCTCCGGTGCCCCTGCCACCTCCGACGGCGCCGGGCCGCGCGACCGCCCGGGCAGGAACACCGCGACGACGACCACGCTCAGCCCCGCGACCGCGGCTCCCAAGAAGGCTACCCAGTGCACGCCGCTGAGGAAGGCGGCGAACGCCGGGCCACGCACCTGCGCGACGACACCGGCCTGCTCGGCCGCCATCATCGTGGTGCCGAGCGACTCGGCGGCCGCGTGCCGCACCCCTTCCGGCAGCACGCCGACGGCCTCCTCGACGCCGGAGCGGTAGCGCGCCGACAGCGCCGCACCCAGGACGGCGACCCCGAGCGCGCCGCCGACCTGCCGCATCGTGTTGTTGACGGCGGAGCCGACGCCGGCCTTCTCGCGCGGGACGGCGGCCATGACGGCGGTCGTGGCGGGCGGCATGACGTTGGCGATGCCGGCGCCCTGGACGAAGAACGCGGCGAGCAGGAACCACAGCGGGGTGGTCTCGTCGATGAACCCCATCGCAAGCAGGCTCAACGCGACCAGGCTCAGGCCGGTCGCGGTGACGGCGCGGATGCCCCACCGGCGGACCGCCGTCGACGAGAACGTCGAGAAGACGGTCTGCGCCACCGCGAACGGCAGGAACATCAGGCCGGCCTCCAGCGGCGTGTACCCGCGGACGATCTGCAGGTAGAACGTCATGAAGAAGAACGTCCCGAGCATGGCGAAGAACACCAGCCCGATCGTCGTCACCGACGCGGAGAACACCGGATTCCGGAACAGCCCGACGTCCAGCGCGGGGTGCGTGGAGCGCCGCTCGAACCAGATGAACAGCACCAGCACGGCCAGACCGCCCAGCGTCGAGCCCCAGACCAGCGGGTCGGTGACAGTGGCTCGCTCGCCGCCCTCGATGATGCCGTAGACCAGCAGGGTCAGGCCGATGATCGACAGCAGCACGCCACCCGGGTCCAGCCGGCCGGGCTCGGGGTTGCGCGACTCCGGTACCAGCCACGCGATCAGCGCCAGCCCGATGACCACCACCGGCACGTTGATGAGGAACACCGACCCCCACCAGAACCGCTCCAGCAGCGCGCCGCCCAGGACCGGCCCCAGCACGACGGAGATGCCGACGGAGGCGACCCAGATGCCGATGGCCCGGCCGCGCTCCTCCGGCTCGAAGACGTTGGTGATGATCGCGAGCGTGGCCGGCATGACCGCGGCCGCGCCGACGCCCATGAACGCCCGGGCGGCGATGAGCTGCTCGGGTGACGACGCGTAGGCGGAGACGGCCGAGGCGATGCCGAACAGCAGCAGGCCGAGCATGAGCATGCGCCGGCGGCCGAACCGGTCGCCGAGCAGGCCGAACGTGAACAGCAGTCCGGCGAAGACGAGGGTGTAGGAGTTGATCGCCCACTCCAGCTCGCTCTGGGTGGCCGAGAGGTCGTCCTGGATCGTTCGGAGCGCGACGTTGAGCACCGTGTTGTCGAGCACGACGACGAGCAGGCTCACGACGAGGACGCCGAGGATGCTCCATCGCCGGTTGTGGATCGTCGCTTGGTCCACGATGGCGGGTCCTTCCCTGCATTGTGCTCTTTCGATACGCATCCGTGCCGTATCGGTTCTCGCGGACGACGCTAGACCCGCCCCGAGCGATACGCAACCGTCGCGTATCGATATTTCGCGAACTCTCAGCGAAATCACAGCCGCCAGCCCGCATCGTGGCCGCGCACCGAACGTGAGGAGAGCAGTCGATGTCCAGGTCGGGTGTCGTGGGTCACGTGGCATGGAAAGGCTGGCAGACTGCCGTCATGCGCCACGTCGCTCGCCGCTGCCTACCCGCCGCGCTCGTCGCCGCCACGCTGGCCCTGACCGCGTGCAGCGACGACGGCGACGGCGACGGCGACGGGGGCACGCCCGAGGGCGACCCGCAGGCGCAGCTCGAGGCTGCCGCCGACCTGCTCAACGAGGCGTCCAGCGTCACCTTCGTGCTCGAGGGCGAGGACCTCCCCGACGACGGGACGGTCGTCGTCGGCGGCGAGGGCGTCGCGGTGCCGCCGTCGTCGTTCGAGGGCGAGATCCGCATCCGCGCGGGCGCCTTGCCCGCGACCATCAAGGTCGTCTCCGTCGACGGGAAGCTGTGGGCGCAGCTGCCGCTGACCAGCGGATTCGACGAGGTCGACGCCGAGGAGCTCGGTTTCGGCGACCCCGGCCTGCTGATCGACCCCGACCACGGCGTCAGCCGGCTGCTCACGTCCGGCACCGACATCACGGCCGGCGAGCAGGTGCGCGTCGACGGCGACGTCTACGACCAGGTCGAGTCGGTGCTGCCGGGCGAGCTGGTCGGCGAGGTCCTCACCATCGCCGACCCGTCCGCCGAGGTCCAGGCCGTGTGGGCGCTCGACGCCGAGACCGGCCAGCTACGCCAGGCCACGCTGACCGGCCCGTTCTACGACGACGGCGACGAGCAGACCTACACCGTCCGACTCGACAAGTACGACGAGCCCGCCGAGATCAGTGCTCCGGAGAGCTGAGCGGACCGGCCGCGCCGCGCTCGTCCTCGGCGTCGTCGGCGTCCTACTGGCCGCCGCCGACACCTACGTCATCGTCCTGGCGCTGCCGGACATGATGGTGGGCGTCGGGCTGGACGTCGACGAACTCCAGCGCGCCGCTCCCCTGGTCTCGATGTTCCTGCTCGGCTACGTGGTCGTGCTGCCGCTGGTCGGGCGGGTGTCGGACGTGACCGGGCGGCTGCCGGTACTGACCGGCTCGCTGCTCGTATTCACGGCCGGGTCGCTGCTGACGGCGTCGGCCGACGGCGTCGCGGGCGCCGTGGTCGGCCGGTTCCTGCAGGGCGCGGGCGGCGGCGCGCTGGTCCCGGTGACGCTGGCGCTGGTCGCCGACCTGTGGCCGCCCGAGCGCCGGGGGGTGCCGCTCGGGCTGGTCGGCGCGGTGCAGGAGCTGGGGTCGGTGCTGGGGCCGCTGTTCGGCGCGGCGGTGCTCGCGGTGGCGGACTGGCGGGCGATCTTCTGGGTGAACTTCGTGGTCGGCGCCGTGCTGTTCGCCGGGACCGCTGCCGGGCGGCGACGGGCCACGGCCGCCGAGGTCGCCGAGGTCGCCGAGGCCGAGGCGGAGGCGCCGCCAGGGCGGTTCGACGTCCTCGGCGCGGTCCTCGGGCTGGGCGCGCTGGCCTGCGCCGGCGTCGCCGTCACGCGCCCCGCGTCGCTGGAGCAGAGCGTCCGGTGGGGCGAGCTGCTGGTCCCCCGGCTCGATGGTCGTGAGTGGACGACACCGCTCGCGCTGGCCGCGTTCGTGCTGGTGGTGCTGTTCGTCGCCCGGGAGCTGACCGCCCGCCGGCCGCTTCTGCCGCTGCGCCGCACCCCGGCGGTGCTGCGCGCGGCGGACCTGCCCGGCGCGCTGCTGCTCGGCGTCGCGCTCGGCGGGATCGTGCTGACGTTCGCCGTCGCCGACCCCGCCGTCGAGCTGATGGCGCCGTCCGGGCCGTGGCTGCTGGCCGGTTCCGCGGTCGCGCTGGTGGCGTTCGGCTGGCGGCAGCGCCGGGCCGCCACCCCCCTCGTCCCGCCCGACGCCGTCCGGGCCCGGCCGGCGTGGGGCGCGCTCGTCGTGAGCCTGTTCGTCGGCGCGTCGCTGGTCGCCGTCGTCGTCGACGTGCCGATCCTGGCCCGCACCGTCCTCGACGGCGCCGACCAGCTGGACGCCGCGCTGGTGCTGCTGCGGTTCCTGGTCGCACTGCCGGTCGGCGCCATGCTCGGCGGCTGGCTGCTGCGCCGGTACGGCTCCGCCCTGCTGGCCGGCGCCGGCATGGCGCTGGGCACGGCCGGGCTCGCGGTGATGGCGACGTGGGGCGTGGGCTCCCTCGACGGCATCGGCGACGACGCGGTGCTGGTGGCGGCCGGGCTCGGGTTCGGGCTGGCGATCGCCCCGGTGAACGCCGCGCTGCTGGCCGCGGCGCCGGGCGCGACCCACGGCGTGGCCAGCGCACTGCTCGTCGTCGCCCGGATGGTCGGCATGCTGGCCGGTCTGTCCGCGCTGACCGCGATCGGCCTACGGCGGCTGTACTCCGTCCAGGCCGACATCGAGTCGCCGGCCGTCCTGTGCCCCGACTCCCCCACCGACTGCGGCCCGTACGACGACGCCGTCCGGCAGGCGATCGTCGAGCAGCTGCAGGCGACGTTCACCGGCGCCGCTGTGTGCGCGGCGGCCGCCGCGGTGGGTGCGGTACTGCTGCTGCGGCACCGGACCCGTACCGTGGAGGGGTGACGCTCTGCTCGGACCTCGGCCGTGAGCTGGCCGAACCGCTGGCCGGGACGGCGCCCGTCGCGGCCTGGTGGCTGGTCGTCGAGCAGCCGGGTCCGTGGGGCGCGAAGGCGCTGACGCAGTCGCACCTCGACGCCGCGCTCGGGGCTTCACTCGACGCCGCCGCTGGTGAGCACGGCGGCCGCGTCGCACTCGTCCGCCGGCCGCGGTGGCACCCCGACACCCACTACCCCGCCGCGCGCCGCGTCTGGCTGGCCGGCACGACACCTGGTGCGACGTTCCTGCTCGGCGGCTGGCTGACCTCCGTCGACGTGCTGCGGTCGCTGCCGTGGGCGGCGCTGCGCTCGGGCGACGTCGACGGGTTGCTGGCCGCTCGGCCGGAACTGCGCCACGAGGACGAGCCGCTGCTGCTGGTCTGCACGAACGGCCGGCGCGACCTGTGCTGCGCCGCGAAGGGCCGCCAGCTGGTCGCCGATCTGCGCGACGACGTGCTCGGCCGGGTCTGGGAGACGACGCATCTCGGTGGCCACCGGTTCGCGCCGACGGCGGTGCTGCTGCCGCACGGCGTCGCGTACGGGCGGATGGACGACAAGCTGGCGTTGCTGCTGGTCGAGGAGGCGCGCGCAGGCCGCTTCCTCGACGACGGGTACCGCGGGCGCAGTACGTTCGACCGGCCCGGCCAGTCCGCCGAGGCCGCCGTCCGCCGGGTACTCGGCGACACCGGGCTGGACGACCTCGCCGTGTCGTCGGTGGTGTCCGTCGCCGACACGGCCTGGCGCGCCGTCGTCGAGCACCGGGACGGGCGAACCTGGACGGTCGCCGTCCGCGCCGAGGAGCAGCAGCCGCCCCGTCCGGAGTCGTGCGGTAAACCGCCCGTCACACCGATCGCGTACCGTGCCGATGTCCCTGTTCCGCGGTGAGAGGAGCCCGATGCAGCCCGAGGAGTTCGCCGACGTCCTGGCCGGCAACGACGACTACGCCGCCCGGTTCGCGCTAGCCGGCCTCGAGCCGGTGGCCGCACGCGGGCTGGCGGTCGTCACGTGCATGGACTCCCGCATCGAGCCGCTGGACATGCTCGGCCTGAAGCCGGGCGACGCGAAAATCATGCGCAACGCCGGCGCCCGCGTCACCACCGACGTGCTGCGCACCCTGGCGCTCGCAACCCATCTGCTCGGCGTGACGCGGATCATGGTGGTGGCGCACACGAAGTGCAAGATGGCCAGCGCGACGTCCGACGAGGTCGTCGCGGCGATCGAGCAGTCGTCCGGCATCGACGTGCGCAGCCTCGACTTTCAGCTGATCAGGGACCAGAAGGCCACCCTCGCCGAGGACGTGCAGAAGATCCGCTCGTGGCCCTTCCTCCCGCCGGGCGTCCCCGTCGGCGGCTTCCTCTACGACGTCGACACAGGCCGCCTCACGCAGCTCGCCTGAGGCTCCGGCCCTGACTACCCCATCAGCGCCGGCGCGAGCGCACGCCACTCCGCACGCGGGAGGCCGGGCCGGCCGGTGAGCACCTGGACGCAGACGTGGTCGGCGCCGGCGACGTGGTGCTGGGCGATCCGGGCGGCGATCGTCTCGGGGTCGCCCCAGGCGACCAGCCCCTCCACCAGCCGGCGGCTGCCCGAGCCGCTCAGGTCGTCGTCGGTGAAGCCGAGGCGGCGCAGGTTGTTCACGTAGTTCGGCAGGCCGAGATAGTACGCGACCACCCGGCCGGCGATGCGCAGCACCTCGTCCTCGTCGGTCGACAGGACGACCTTCTGCTCCGGCGCCAGCAGCGGCCCGTCGCCGAGGACGTCGCGGGCCAGACGGGTGTGGTCGGGCGTGACGAGGTACGGGTGCGCGCCGAGGCTGCGCTCCCCGGCGAGCCGGATCGTCCGCGGCCCGAGCGCCGCGACGGCGCGCTTCGTCGCCGGGATCCCCGCCGCGTCGAGCTGGTCGAGGTACTCGACGACCTTGCTGTACGGACGCTGGTACTGCTGGCCGCGCTGCTCGACGAACTTCGCGTGGCCGGCGCCGATGCCCAGCAGCAGCCGGTCGGGGTACGCGCCGTCGACCCGGTGGAACGCCGCGGCCACCTCGTCGGCGGGCTCCGTCCAGACGTTGACGATGCCGGTCGCCGCTATCAAGGTCGTCGTGGCGGCGAGGATCTGCTCGGGTCTGACGAGGTCCGCCTCGGCGCGGCCCAGCCAGGCCGCGCCGTACCCGAGCGTCTCCAGCTCCGCGAACGCGTCCGCCACCTCGGCGGTGTCGTCGGGCCAGTTCCGCGCGCCGACCCACACGCCGGCGCGTCCCACGTCGATCGCCATGACAACGGCAACCCCAGGACTGCGCCGCGTCTTCCCGCAGGTCCGCGGTTAGGCTCGACGGGTGCCACACACGTTCCGTGCCCCCGCCGAGGCCGACGAAGCCTCGCTGCTCCAGCTGAACAACGACCACGCCCTGGAGCTGTCCGAGCAGACGGCTGACGAGTTCCGCGAACTGCTGAAGGTCGCCTGGAGGGTCCGCGTCACCGACGACCTCACCGCCATGGTCATCGCGTTCGACCAGGACACGGTCCGGTCCAGCCAGAACTTCGACTGGTTCAAGGAGCGCTACCCGCGCTTCGCCTACGTCGACCGCGTCGTGGTGGCGCCGGCCGCGCGTGGGCAGGGGCTGGCGCGGGCGCTCTACGAGGACGTCATCGCGGCCGCCCGCGCGGAGGGCCAGACGATGCTGTGCGCCGAGGTCAACCTCGATCCGCCGAACCCCGCCTCCGACGCCCTGCACACGTCGATGGGGTTCACGCCGGTGGGTTCGGCCGAGCTGATCGGCAAGGGCAAGTCCGTCCGCTACTACACCCGCCCGCTCTGAGCGAGCCAACTGTTGTAGCGGCACATCGCCGACATCCCATCGGCCGTACTCTTGCGAAATGCGACCCCTTCGGTATTCCATCAACGTCACATTGGACGGGTGCTGCGATCATCGCGCGATCCCCGCGGACGAAGACTTGCATCGTCACGCGGTCGAGAACCTCGACCAGGCCGATGCCCTTCTCTTCGGCCGGGTGACTTACGAAATGATGGAATCAGCGTGGCGGCCGCCGGCGCCGACGGGAGCGAGACCTGAATGGATGGAACCCTTCGCCCGGACGATCGACGCGGCACAGAAGTACGTCGTGTCGAGCACCCTGGAGCGGGTTGATTGGAACGCGGAACTCGTGCGCGGGGATCTGGGCAAGGCCGTTCAGCGGCTGAAGCGGGAGTCGGGCAAGGGACTGTTCGTCGGAGGCGTGAAGCTCCCGCTGGCGTTGACCGAGCTGGGATTGATCGATGAGTACGAGTTCGTGGTGCATCCCAGGCTCGCGGGCCACGGGCCGACGTTGTTCGCAGGGCTGTCGAAGCATGTCGACTTGAAGCTCGTGAGCCGGATGGAGCTCGGCTCGGGGGCGGTGGCGATGAGGTACGAGCCGAGAAGGTAGCCATCTCGACCAGCCGAGGGGCGGCGGCGTCAGTCGCGCCGCTCGGCCTCCAGCACCGGCGTCAGCTCGTCCACCAGCAGCGTGTCGCGACGCACCGCACCTCGCCGGTACGCGGCCCGGCCGACCATGTGCGCCGCCACCGGCGCCGTCAGCAGCTGGAACATCGCCACGGCGAGCAGCATGCCGACGTCGCTCCAGTCGCGCAGCCGCAGGCCGATGCCGACGAGGATGAGCAGCAGGCCGAACACCTGCGGCTTGGTGCCGGCGTGCATGCGGCTGAGCAGGTCGGGGAACCGGATCAGGCCGACGGCGGCGATCAGGGACAGCGCGCACCCGGTCACCAGGCACGCGGCGGAGACGACGTCGAACCAGTTCACGAGCCCTCCCCCTTGTCGTCGTGGGCGGCGAAACGGGCGACGCTGACCGAGCCGACGAAGCCGACCAGCGAGAGCACGACCAGGATCGGCAACGTGGTGGCGTGCCGGTTCAGCGCCGCCTCCAGGCCGAGGCCGGCGACGACGATCGCGATCAGAACGTCCATCGCGACGACCCGGTTGAGCATCGTCGGGCCGATGGTCATCCGGGCCAGCACCAGGACGGCGGCAACGCTCAGCATGGCCGCGCACACCCAGATCACGACGGTCATCGGCCCACCACCTCGGACAGATATGGGGCCAGTTCCTCGTCCGACGCCAGCGCACGCATGACCCGCTCCTCCTGCCGCAGCGCCCGCCGCCGGGCCTCCTCGACGTCGGCGTCGTCGCGCACGCCCAGGACGTGCAGGAACAGCGTCGACGTCGAGCGGCGGACCTCGACGACGAGGCTGCCGGGGACGAGCGACAGCAGCTCGGCGGTGAGGGTCAGGTAGAGGTCGGAATGGCTGCGCAGGTCGACCTCGATGACGGCGTTCAGCGGCCGCCGGCCGATCCGCAGCGCCTGGCCGGAGACCTGCACGCTGGCGACGACCAGCTCGACGACGAACCAGCCGATCAGCACGGCCAGCCCGCGCACCCGCAGCCGGCCGCTGAACACGATCGGCGGCAGCGGGAACACCAGCGTGACGATCACGGCCACGACGAGCCCGGACAGCACGTTCGCGACCGTCAGGCCGCCCCATAACAGCACCCAGACGACGGTCAGCCCGATCAGCATCGGCCACTGCACGCCGTGGCGCCGCACCGGCACGTCGCCCGGCACGTCGTTCGACGCGGTACGGCTCATGGTGCACCTCCCGGCAGGACGGCCTCGATGTATGGGGCGCGTTCGCGCAGGTCGGCGGCGGCGCGGTCGGTGAGCCCGAACAGCGGCCCGGCGAACACCGTCATCGCGACGCCGACCAGCAGCAGGACGGCGGCCGGTCCGGCCATCCCGGCCCGCAGGGCGACCGCAGCCACCCGGCTGGAGACCGGCGCGTCGGTGCGCAGCGGTTTGCGGTGCAGATCGGTGGTCGGCCCGGCCGCACCGTCCGGCTCCGCCGCCGGCGGCTGCCAGAACGCCCGGTTCCACGCCTTCGCCATCGCGTACAGCGTCAGCAGGCTGGTGACGACGCTCCCCCCGACCAGCACGTACGCCAGCCGGTCGCCGTCGTCGACGCCGGCCTGCATGAGGCCCAGCTTGCCGAGGAACCCGGAGAACGGCGGGATGCCGGCCAGGTTCATCGCCGGGACGAAGAACAGCAGCGCCAGCACCGGCGACAGCCGCGCCAGGCCACCCAGCCGTTCCAGCGACGTGCTGCCGCCGCGCCGCTCGATCAGCCCGGCGACGAGGAACAGGTTGGTCTGGATGACGATGTGGTGCACGACGTAGTAGATGGCGCCCGAGAGGCCGTCGTCGCTGGCCAGCGCCACCCCGAAGACCATGTAGCCGATGTGGCTGACCAGCGTGAACGACAGCATTCGCTTGAGGTCGTCCTGCGCCACGGCGCCGAGGATGCCGATCACCATGGTCAGCAGCGCCGCCCACAGCAGCAGGTCCGACAGCGGGCTGTCCGGGAACAGCAGCGTCTGCGTCCGGATGATCGCGTAGACACCGACCTTCGTCAGCAGGCCGGCGAAGACCGCGGTCACCGGCGCCGGCGCCGTCGGGTAACTGTCCGGCAGCCACGCCGACAGCGGAAACACCGCGGCCTTGATCGCGAACGCCGTCAGCAGCATGAGCTGCAGCAGCAGGGCCACCCCGGACGGAAGCTCGTCCAGGCGCCCGGCCAGCTGCGCCAGGCTGACGGTGCCCGTGGCGGCGTAGACCAGCGCCAGCGCCGTCAGGAACACGATCGACGACGCCAGGCTGACGACGACGTACGTGCTGCCGGCCCGGATCCGGTCGGCCGTGCCGCCCAGCGTGAGCAGCACGTACGACGCCGCGAGCAGGATCTCGAAGCCGACGTAGAGGTTGAACAGGTCGCCGGAGAGGAACGCGTTCGACACGCCCGCGACCAGGATCAGGAACGTCGGGTGGTAGATCGACAGCGGGGTGTCCGGCCCGTACTCCACCAGGCCCTGACTCAGCGAGTACACCAGGACGCACAGCGCCACGACCACCGACACCAGCAGCATCAGGGCGGACAGCCGGTCGGCCACCAACGAGATCCCGATCGGGGCGGGCCAGCCGCCGACGTGCATGACCTGCGGGCCGTCGGCGTCGGCGTGCGCCAGTAGGACCGCCGCGATGATCACCATCAGGGCGAGGACGACGACGCTGACCACCCGCTGCGCCCGAGCGGACCGGCCCAGCGCGAGCGCCAGCCCGGCGCCGAGCAGCGGCAGCACGACGGGCAGCGGGACGAGTACGGACGCGTTCATCGGCGCTCACCCTCGGGCCCGACGCCGGCCGCCGCTGCTTCGGACGACTCGGCTGCGTCATCGCTGCCCTCCTCGTCCATCGTGCCGCCGGCGCTGTCGTCGTAGCTGGACGACACCTCGTCGCGCTCGGCGCGGCGGCGGATCGCGGCGTCCTCGACGTCGTCCTGGACGTCGTCGTGGCCGTTGAGCTGCCAGGCCCGGTACGCCATGGCCAGCAGGAACGCCGTCACCCCGAGGGTGATGACGATGGCGGTGAGCACCAGCGCCTGCGGCAGCGGGTCGCTCATGTCGTCGACGTCGCCCTGGCCAACGATCGGCGCCCGCCCGGCCGGCCCGGACGCCACCATGAAGAGCGTGTTGACGCCGTTGCCGATGAGGATCACACCGACCAGCACGCGGGTCAGGCTGCGCTCGAGCAGCAGGTAGACGCCGGCGGCGAACAGCACGCCGACCACGACGACGAGGACCAGGTTCGCGCTCACTGATTACCCCCTGACGCCTCGCGGCGGGCCGCAGTAGACGCCTCCTCCGCGGACTCGATGGTCTCGCCCGGCTCGGCGTCGTCGCCGGCCTGCTTGTCGACGCCGCCGCCGAGGCTGCGCAGCACGTCGAGCATCAGCCCGACCACGACGAGGTACACGCCGACGTCGAAGAACAGCGACGTCACGAAGTGCACGTGCCCGACCAGCGGCAGCTCGAAGTCGACCACGGCGCTCTGCAGGACGTCGCCGCCGAAGGCCAGCGGCACCAGCCCGCTGCCGGTCGCGATGAACAGCCCGATGCCCAGCACCAGGCCGGCGTCGACCGGGGCGGCCTCGTTCAGCTCGTGCCGGCCTCCGGCGAGGTAACGGACCATCAGCGCGAGCCCGGCCACCAGACCCCCGGCGAACCCGCCTCCCGGCTCGTTGTGCCCGACGAACAGCAGGTAGATCGAGAAGACGATGACCACGTGGAACGCCAGCCGGGTGACCACCTCGAACATGATCGAGCGGCCCTCCGGCGCGACGGTGCGGCCGGCCCGCAGCCACAGGTTGCGGTGCGGAAGGCGATCGGGCGACGTGGGCGCGCTGGCGATCGCGTCGTCCGGCCGCCACCGCCCGTTCCGGCTGGTGATGAGGAAGATCAGGCTGGCCACGCCGGTCGCGGCGACGACGAGGACGGAGATCTCGCCCATGGTGTCCCACGCCCGGATGTCGACCAGCGTCACGTTGACGATGTTGTGCCCGCCGCCGTACGACACGGCCGGCTCTGCGAAACCGTCGGAGACGGGCTCGGCGGTCCGGGCGCCCGCCGCGGCCAGCGCCAGCCCGGCCATCACCAGGCCGACGGCGATCCCGAGGCCCATGCGCCACCAGCGCGACTTGGTCAGCGGCCGGTCGGAGAAGTACGTCGGCAGTCGACGCAGCACCAGCACGAAGATCACCAGCGTCACGGTCTCGACGAGCACCTGGGTCAGCGCGAGGTCCGGCGCGCCATGCAGGATGAAGAGCATCGCCATGCCGTAGCCGGTGCCGCCGGCCAGCAGCACCGCCTTGAGCCGGCGCCGCGACCGCGCGGCCAGCACCGCCGAGGCGATCATGATCGCGCCGACCACGGCCTGCCCGACGTTGTCCCACGCCCGCACACCGACTCCGCCGGAGGCGTCTGTCCACGGCTGCCCGGCCACCAGCACCCCACCCGGCACCGCGACCACCACCAGGAAGATGACGGCGAGGTAGCTGGGCAGCGAGCCGCGCTGCGTGGCGCCCGTGACCTCGACGGCGAGCCGGTCGACGCCGCGCATGATCGCCCGGTAGGCCACCTCGGCGTCGCCGCCGGCCACCAGCCGGCCTTGCCACCGGTCGACCCGATTGCGCCAGCGGAACAGGACGATGCCGGCCAGGACCGACGCGATCGACAGCAGCAACGCCGTGTTGACGCCGTGCCACAGGCTCAGCTCCGGCTCGTGCGCGCCCTCGGGGAACAGCGCGGCGTACGGCTCCAGCAGCTCGGTCTCGGCCGGGCCGAGGAAGCCCAGCGCCAGCCCGGCGGCCGCCAGCACCACCGGCGCGGCGGAGAACCCGGCGGTCGGGAACCGGCACTCGGACGCGGCGATCGGCGGCACACCCGGCTTGACGGCGAACGCGCCCCAGACGAACCGGATGCTGTACGCGGCGGTCAGCGCCGAGCCGACGGCCAGTCCGGCGACCAGCGCCCAGCCGGCCATCGTCCCGACGCCGGTACCGTCGCCGGTCTCGGCGATGTCGACGGCCGCGGCGTACGCGGTCTCCTTGGCGACGAACCCGGCCAGCGGTGGGATGGCCGCCATCGACGCCGCCGCCAGCACCGACGTCACCATGAGCACCGGCAGCCGGCGGCCCAGCCCGGACAGCTCACGCAGGTCGCGGGTGCCGGTGGCGCGGTCGACCAGGCCGACCACCAGGAACAGCGCCGCCTTGAACAGCGCGTGCGCCACCAGCATCGCGACGCCGCCCATGGCCGCCGCCCGCGTGCCGGCGCCGACCAGCACGACGAGGAAGCCGAGCTGGCTCACCGTCCCATACGCCAGCAGCAGCTTGAGGTCGGTCTGCCGCAGCGCCCGCAACCCGCCCAGCAGCATCGTCAACACACCGAGCGTCAGCAGCAGCGGCCGCCACGGCAGCAGCCCGGCGAACGCCGGCGCGAACAGCGCGACCAGGTACACGCCGGCCTTCACCATGGCGGCGGCGTGCAGGTAGGCGCTGACAGGGGTCGGCGCGGCCATCGCGCCCGGCAGCCAGAAATGGAACGGGATCAGCGCCGACTTCGACACCGCCCCGATCAGCACCAGGACGACGGCGACGGTGACGGCGTCGCCGCCGGGCGGGTTCGCCAGCACCTCGGAGATCCGGTACGTCCCGGCCGCCTGCCCGATGACGATGACGCCGACCAGCATGGCCAACCCGCCGAACGTCGTCACCATGAGCGCCTGCATCGCCGCCCGGCGGTTCGCCTTGCGCTCGGGGTTGTGCCCGATGAGCAGGTACGACAGGACGGTCGTGAGCTCCCAGAACACGTACAGCACCAGCAGGTCGTCGGCGATGACCAGCCCGAGCATCGCCCCGGCGAACGCCGTCAGCAGCCCCGCGAACCGTGGCAGTCCGGCGTCGTCGCGCCGGAAGTAGGCCGCACAGTACGCCAGCACCAGCGCCCCCACGCCGGTGACCAGCAGCGTCATCACCCAGGTGAGCGTGGTGAGGCGGAACGACAGCTCCAGGCCGAGCGTCTCGACCCAGCGGATCCGCTGCTCGACGGCGTCGCCGTGCCGGACCTCGCCGGTCATCGCGGCGGCCCAGACGAACCCGGCGGCGGGGACGACGGCCAGGAGCAGCAGCGCACGGCGGCGCAGCCAGGACACGAGGGCAGGCGCCAGCGCCGCGGCGGCGAAGTGCGCGGCGATCAGGGCCAGCATCATGAGCGGCTCTCACGGACGGTCGACACGGGAAGCCCTTCGATCGTGCCGCCTGCGGAGGGTCGCAGGGGCACATTCACACGGACGGGACGGTCAGCGGGCGCCGGGTTCAGGTGGCGCGCGGCCGTCGACCGTGCCTGTGGGAGCGGACGCCGCGTGCCGCGCAGTGGTGTCGTGGACCCGGTCCGTACCGGTGCGGGCGGCACCGCCGGGCGCGGCGTCGCCGACGACGGCCGCGGAGTCAGGGCCGGCGTGGTCGCCGGCCGAGGTGGCGCCGTCGTCGGGAGTGTGCCGCGCGACCTCGTCGAGCGGGTGCTGGTCGTCGTCGGCGCGTGGCAGCGAGTTGGGAGTGATCTCCGCGGCCGGGTGGATGGCCGGGCCGAGGCCACGGACGGTGTCGCCGCCCCCGGTGACCATGGCGGCCGCCAGCACGACGAGGCCGGCGGCGAGCAGCGCGGCGACGAGGTTCCGGAGCACGGTCCGGGGCGCGGTGACCATGCGTCGTCCCTCCCCCGCTGCTCGTGCGTCGCCCTCACCCTATCGGTCCGGAGGGTCGCCTCCGGACCGCCGGCGGGACGCGCGGACCACCGGATTCGCCGTCACCAGCGTCGCCGCGCCGGTATTCCGGCCGGTGAGGTGAGGAATCTCCCAGCGATCAGGCGTCGATGCGGGCGCGGTCCAGCTCGGCGGCGCCCGCGATGATGAACTCCTTGCGCGGCGCGACGTCGTTGCCCATGAGCAGTTCGAACACGCGCTCGGACTGCTCGGCGTCCTTGGCGTTGATGCGCCGCAGCCGCCGGTGCCGGGGATCCATCGTCGTCTCGGCCAGCTGGTCGGGGTCCATCTCGCCGAGGCCCTTGTAGCGCTGCGGGGTCTCCTTGACCCGGACCCCCTTGCGGGCGAGATCGCGCAGCGTGCGGTCGAGATCGGCGTCGGTGTAGGTGTAGATGTACTTGTCCTGGCCCTTCTTCGGGTTGGCCAGCTCGATGCGGTGCAGCGGCGGCATCGCGGCGAACAGCCGGCCGGCCTCGACGTACGGGCGCATGTACCGGTAGAAGAGCGTGATCAGCAGCGTGCGGATGTGCGCGCCGTCGACATCGGCGTCGGTCATCAGGATGACCCGGCCGTAGCGGGACTGATCGATGTCGAACGTGCGGCCGCTGCCGGCGCCGAGCACCTGGATGATGGCGGCGCACTCGGCGTTCTTCAGCATGTCGGCGACGGACGCCTTCTGCACGTTGAGGATCTTGCCGCGGATGGGCAGCAGCGCCTGGTACTCGGCGTCGCGGGCGGAGCGGCCGGTGCCGAGCGCGGAGTCGCCCTCGACGATGAAGAGCTCGGAGCGCTCCAGGCTGTTGGACCGGCAGTCGACCAGCTTGGTCGGCAACGAGCTGGTCTCGAGTGCGTTCTTGCGGCGGACGGTCTCCTTGTGCAGCCGGGCTGCGACCCTGGCCTTGGCGGCCTGGACGACCTTCTCCAGCAGCGCGGCGGCCTGCGACTTGTCGTTGCGCTTGGTGGAGGTCAGGACGCTCTTGAGCTCGCGCTCGACCACGTTCGCCACGATGGCGCGGACGGCCGCGGTGCCGAGGACCTCCTTGGTCTGGCCCTCGAACTGCGGCTCGTCGAGCCGGACGGTGACCACCGAGGTGAGGCCCTCGAGCACGTCGTCCTTCTCGATCTTGTCGTTGCCGGCCTTGAGCCGCCGGGCGTTCACCTTGACCTGGTCGCGCAGCGCCTTGAGCAGGCCCTGCTCGAACCCGGTGACGTGCGTGCCGCCCTTCGGGGTGGCGACGACATTGACGAACGAGCGGCCGACGGTGTCGTAGCCGGTGTCCCACCGCAGCGCGACGTCGACCTGGCAGACACGCTCGGTGTCTTTGCTGACCAGCTGGCCGTCGTCGTCGAGGACGGGGACGGTCTCGCGGAAGGTCTGCTCGCCGGTGAGCCGCAGGACGTCGGTGACCGGCGCGCCCGGGCTGAGGAACTCGACGAACTCGCTGATGCCGCCGTCGTGCCGGAACGTCTCCTCGGCGATCTCGTCGCCACGCTCGTCGCGGATCACCAGCTGCAGGCCGGGGACCAGGTACGACGTCTGCCGGGCGCGGGAGACGAGGTCGTCCCACGAGTACGCGGCTTCGCGCAGGAAGATCTGGCGGTCGGCGTAGAAGCGGACCCGGGTGCCGGTGACCCGCTTGGCCACCCGGCCGGTGATGCGCAGCTCGGAGTGGTCGGTGAACGGCGCGAACGCGGCGGCCGGGCCGTCGCCGTCCCAGACGCCGGGCTCGCCGCGGCGGAACGACATGGCGTGCGTGCGGCCGTTGCGGTCGACCTCGACGTCGAGCCGGACCGAGAGCGCGTTGACCACGCTGGCGCCGACGCCGTGCAGGCCGCCGGTGGCAGCGTACGACCCGCCGCCGAACTTCCCGCCGGCGTGCAGCTTGGTGTAGACGACCTCGACGCCGGACAGCCCGGACTTGGTGTGGATGTCGACCGGGATGCCACGGCCGTTGTCGCTGACCGAGGCCGAGCCGTCGGCGTGCAGGACGACCTCGACGCGGTCGCAGAACCCGCCCAGCGCCTCGTCGACGGCGTTGTCGATGATCTCCCAGAGGCAGTGCATGAGGCCGCGGGCGTCGGTCGAGCCGATGTACATGCCCGGGCGCTTGCGGACCGCCTCCAGCCCTTCCAGCACCGACAGGTGGCGGGCGGTGTAGTCGCCACCGGTGGTCACGGCGTCGGCGCGCTCGGCGGTCACGTCGCGGTTCCCTCCTGCTGATGAGCACATGCTGTGCCAGCGTAAGCCCTCGGGCCAGCAGAACCGGCGCAGGCGCGCGGAGATCACCACGTCCGAACGTGTTGACGAGTCGATCAGGTGACCACCGTCACAGCTGGGCCGATTACGCGGAGAGCGAACCACCCCACGCTGGAGATGCGGGAACGTCTGGGGGTGATTACATGTTGGTACGGATGCACGACACCACCGGATCCTTCGGTGGACCAACGATCAGGAAGGTAGGCGACGTGACTACTACGGCTCTCGCTACCAGCCCGCTGAAGGCCGCCGACCGCTGCGACAGCTGCGGCGCCCAGGCGTACATCCGCGTCGTCCTGAACGAGGGCGAGCTGCTGTTCTGCGGCCACCACGGCCGCCGGCACGAGGCCAAGCTCCGCCCCATCGCTGTGGAGTGGCACGACGAGACCGACCGCCTCCAGCCCCAGTCCACCCCCGTGACGGACTGATCTTCCGCTCTTCCTAGACGCCGCCGGCCGCCTCCTTCGCGAGGCGGCCGAGCCATCTCCTAGTGGCCTGCGGCCGCCTCTTCCGCCAGGCGACGGAGCACGATCAGCCAGCCGTCGGTGGTCTCGCCGCGCAGCGTCGCCGGCAGACCACCGTGGCGGAGGGTCACGGTTCGGGCCCGCCGTCCATCGCGACGCGCAGGAGGCCACCGGGACGCGGGTCGGCCTGCGCCCTGCCCCACCACCGCGCCAGTCTGGTCGCATCGGTGAGGTACGCCCACACCCGTTCCGGCGGCGCGTCGATGCGGATGGCCTGCTCGATCCTTCGTTCTCCACTCAACATCGGGGACTGGCGTCAGACCTCGCGGTCGGCTGCCACCGCCTTCTTGAGCCGCCGCAGCTGCAACGACCACATGCGCTCGATGAACCCGGCCGCGTCGGCCAGCCCTTCCGGCCGCAGCGCGTAGAGTCGCCGATTGCCGTCGCGGCGCACGTCCACCAGCCCTGCGTCGGCGAGCACCTTGAGGTGCTGGGACACGGCCGGGCGGCTCATCGCCGGGAAGCCCGCCGCGATGTCGCCGGCCGAGCGCTCGCCGTCGCGCACCAGCTCCATGATCGCCCGGCGGGTCGGGTCTGCGACCGCGCGCAGTGCGTCGTCCACGTCCCTCCCAGTAGTCTGTGTAAGAAGTTGCTTACACAGCCTAGCTTGGGGAGCGGTCGTGATCGAGAAACTGGACGCGCTGACGGGTGCCTGGCGCTCGGAGGGCGAGACGGTGGACGACCCCGTCGTGCGGATCGAGGGCAGCGACGTCTACGAGTGGCTGCCCGGTCGGTACTTCCTGGTGCACCACGTCGACGTGACGATCGACGGACGGCGGTACCAGGCGCTGGAGGTGTTCGGCGCCGAGGGCGACGCCGTCGTCGCGCGCGCCTACGACAGCGACGGCGAGACCGGCACGATGACCGTGCGGGCCGACGAGGCCGGGGTGGTGACGCTGACCGGGCCGGCGTCGCGGGCGCGGCTGATCGTGGCCGGCGACGGCGCGAGCATGGCCGCGCGCTGGGACCGCCGCGACGACGCCGGCGAGTGGCGGCACTGGATGGACATGCGGTTCACGCGCGCTGACGAGCGCCGCTCCCCCGCAGCAGCCACGCCATGAGCACACCGGCCAGCGCGCCGAACAGGTGTCCCTGCCAGGAGATGCCGGGCTGGCCGGGCAGCACGCCCACCACGATGCCGCCGTACATCAGCACCACGACGACCGCGACCACGATGGCCAGCGCCCGCCGGCTGAACACGCCCCACGCCACCAGGAACGCGGCGTAGCCGTAGACCAGTCCGCTGGCGCCGATGTGCACGGTGTTGGGCGCGGCCGCGAGCCACGTCGCGAACCCGCCGACCAGCGCCACGCCGATCGTCACCGGCCAGAACCGCCGCGTCGTCATGGCGATGAGGCAGCCCAGCACCAGGAACGCGCCGGTGTTGGCGATGAGGTGGCCGAACCCGCCGTGCAGGAACGGCGCCGCGGCGATGCCGACGAGGCCCTCGGGGTCCTGCGGCTGGATGCCGTACTGGTCGAGATTCACGCCCGGGAACGCGTCGACGATCTCCTCGGCCCACATGAGCAGCACGAGGACGAACACCGAGACGGTGCCCGCCAGGGCCGGCGGCACGGATCGACGGGGCGTGATCTGACCCGAGGACGACATCTCCCCAGTCTATGCACGCCCGCCGCCTGCGAGACGAGGCTCTCCCGCGCGTTGATCTTGGAGTTGTTCGGCATTTGCGGGGTGAAATGTCCGATAGATGGCCGAACAACTCCAAGATCAACACCAGGTGGGCGGTGGCCGTCAGAACGGCAGCGCGCCGCGGACGCGCGCGGCCGCGCCCTGGCCGTCGTGCCAGGTGCAGCCGAGGCCGACGGCCGCGACCCGTCCGGTGTCGAGCACGCGGCGGACGGCCTGGCCGACCTCGCTCGCCGACGGCCCGCCCGGGACCGGGAACAGCAGGCCCGGCAGCTGCGCGCCGTCGATCACGTCCAGATCGACGTGCAGGTAGACCGGGCCGTCCGGAACCCGGGACGAGTGCAGCTCGGCCGTGAAGACCTGCCGGATCTCCGACGCGGCCAGGTAGTCGCGCTCCGGCGGGTCCAGGTCGCGCCCGTCGACCAGCACGATGCGGTCCTCCGGGACCGGCGCCAGCCCGAGCCCGTCGGCGAGCAGCTCCGGCCGGTAACCGGCCAGCATGCGCAGCGGCATCCCGCCGAGGTACCCGGACGTCGTCGTCTCCAGCGTCTGGACGTCGCCGTGCGCGTCGAACCAGACGACCGACGGCGGCGCGCCGTCGTGGGCCCGTTCGACCCCGGCGACGACCGCCTGCGACACCATGCAGTCGCCGGACATCACCAGCGGCACCTCGCCGCCCCGCACGTCGGCCGCCACGACGTCGGCGACCTCGTCGTACAGCCCGGCCAGCCGCGCCCAGACGTCGTCACCGGCCAGTTCGCGCGTCACCGTCACCCCCGGCTCGAACGGCACGTCGAGGCCGGGCCGGTGCTCGTCGAGGTGGTAGGGCACGAGGATGCGGGTCATCGGTCGATTCTGCCACTGGTCCCCGAACAGCCGGGCATCCGTGCGGACATCCGGGCGACGCTGAGTTGATCTTGGAGTAACTGTGGAATCAATCGGGCGAATCGGACCGCATCTCCACCGTTACTCCAAGATCAACCTCACGGCTCAGTCGAGGTAGTCGCGCAGTACCTGGGACCGCGACGGGTGGCGCAGCTTGGACATCGTCTTGGACTCGATCTGCCGGATGCGCTCCCGCGTGACCCCGTAGACCTTGCCGATCTCGTCGAGCGTCTTCGGCTGGCCGTCGGTGAGGCCGAACCGCATGGAGACGACGCCGGCCTCGCGCTCGGACAGGGTGTCGAGGACGGCGTGCAGCTGCTCCTGCAGCAGCGTGAACGAGACCGCCTCGGCCGGGACGATGGCCTCGGAGTCCTCGATGAGGTCGCCGAACTCGCTGTCGCCGTCCTCGCCGAGCGGCGTGTGCAGGGAGATGGGCTCGCGGCCGTACTTCTGGACCTCGACCACCTTCTCGGGGGTCATGTCCAGCTCAGTGGCCAGCTCTTCCGGGGTCGGCTCGCGGCCGAGGTCCTGCAGCATCTGCCGCTGCACCCGGGCCAGCTTGTTGATGACCTCGACCATGTGCACCGGGATGCGGATGGTGCGGGCCTGGTCGGCCATGGCGCGGGTGATGGCCTGCCGGATCCACCAGGTGGCGTAGGTGGAGAACTTGAAGCCCTTGGTGTAGTCGAACTTCTCGACCGCACGGATGAGGCCGAGGTTGCCCTCCTGGATGAGGTCGAGGAAGAGCATGCCGCGGCCGGTGTAGCGCTTGGCCAGCGAGACGACCAGACGGAGGTTGGCCTCGAGCAGGTGGTTCTTGGCGCGGCGGCCGTCCTCGGCGATCCACTCCATCTCGTTGCGGAGCTTGGCCGGCATGGTGTCGCCCTCGTTGGCCAGCTTCTCCTCGGCGAACAGGCCGGCCTCGATGCGCTTGGCGAGCTCGACCTCCTCGCCGGCGTTCAGCAGCGGCACCTTGCCGATCTGCTTGAGGTAGTCCTTGACCGGGTCGGCAGTGGCGCCGGCGACGGCGACCTGCTGCTCCGGCTCGTCGGTGTCGTCGTCCTCGGAGAGGATGAAGCCCTCGTCCTCGACCCGGGCCTCCTCGGCGGCGAGGTCGCCGAGGTCGGGCTCGCCGTCGGGGCCGACTGCGCCGGGTTCCTTGGCCGGCGCCTCGGCCGTCTTGGCGGCCTTCTTGCGGCCCCGGCCCTTGGGCGCCGCCGCGGCGGGCTCCTCGGTAGCGCCGGCACCGGCCGTGTCGTGGACGTCGGCTTTCGCCTTCTTCACCGCCGTTTTCACAGATCCCTCGCCCTTCCTGGCCGCCGGCTCGGTCTTGTTGGCTGCCGCGGTCGCCACCGCCGTGGAACGGGTGGACGTCGCCGCGGCGACACGCTTGCGCGGACTGCGGGAGTCCGCTGCCGCTACCTCGACGGTAATACCGGTCGACTTCAAATGCTCGACGACGAACCGGCTCTCTTTCATCGCCAGGTTGGCCGCACCGCATGCGACCCGGACGTCCTCGGCGGTGACCGAGCCCGACTTCCGTCCCTGGATCACGAGCGCCTGGACGGACGGCAGCTCCAGGATCCGGGCGTTCTTGGTGCTGGACGAGCTCGACGACACGTACGACCTCTCGATGTCTTTGGTTAGGGGCAGCGCAGTACGCGAGGTGGCGACGGCAACACATCATTGTGGCACAGCAGCACGGTCCCGTTCATCCCGAAAGGCCGCCGCCCACACCGACGGTTCTCATCGCCCGGCCCACCGTAGCGCGAGAATCGTCTGATCGTCGGCGGCGCCGTCGATCTGCATGCAACGGACGACCGCGTCGAGCATCTGCTCGAGCGGCACGCCGCGCTGTTCCTCCAGGCAACGCAGCAGCTGGGCGAAGCCTTCCTCGAGCGAACGCAGCCGGCTCTCGATCAGCCCGTCGGTGAACGCGATGAGCACGTCACCCGGCCAGAGCCGCACGGACTGGGTGCTGCGCGGCTCGGTGACGCCGATCGGCGTGGTGCCGGCGCCGGCGTCGACCAACTCGACGGCGCCGACCTCGGGGATGCGGATCAGGGGCAGGTGGCCGGCGTCGCCGACCCGGACCGTCCCGTTGATCGGGTCGACCAGGGCGTAGACGACGGTGACCATCTCGACGGCGTCGTCGCGCTCGACCAGGCGGTCCAGCCCGCCGAGCACCGCCGCGGGATCGGGGTCGGTGAGCGCCAGCGCCCGCAGCGCCGCCCGCATCTGCCCCATCGCGCTGGCGGCCGTGACGCCGTGACCCATGACGTCGCCGACCACCAGGGCCAGCTCGCCGTCGGGCATCACCAGCGCGTCGTACCAGTCGCCGCCGACGGAGTGCTCGCCGACGTCGGTGCGGCTGCGGGCCGCCAGATCGATGCCGGCCACCGTCGGGAGCCGGCGCGGCAGCAGCCCCTGGCTGAGCGACACTGCCGCCGTCCGCTCCCGCTCGAACAGCCGGGCCCGGGCGAAGGCCAGCGAGCACTGCTGGGCGACGGCGCGCAGGAACCGGCACTGGTCGGAGTCGAACTCCTGCTCCGTGGCGAAGGAGAACCGGACGGCGCCGACGCAGCCGTCCTCGCCGGCCAGCGGCAGCACCGCCCAGGCGCGCTCGTCGGTGCGGTCGAGGAAGTCGCCGAAGACGGGGTCGCCGGGCGCGGCGGCGCGGGCGCGGTCGCGGCTGCCGAGGAACATGGGCCAGCCGCTGCGCAGCACCTCGTCGGTGGGCGTGACGGCCTGGTGCGGCCAGACGGCGACGGCCTCTCTCTCGCCGATCCCGGTGGTGACGGGGTACGGGCGGCCGTTGGGCCCGATGAGCGTGACGGCGGTCCGCAGCGCCTGGACGTTGCGCCGGCCGATGGCGGCGGCGCCGTCGGCGACCTCGCGCACCGTCACCGCCCGCGACAGCACGTCGGACACCTCGAGCAGCCGCGCGTTGCGGGCCCGGCTGCGGCGCAGCGACGAGATGGCGCGCTGGTGCGACGTGTCGTCGACGACGAACATGGCGACCTCGCGGCCGCGGCCCTCGTCGACCAGGTACCAGGACGAGTGCAGGTGATAGGTGTCGGTGCGCCCGGAGACGGCCGGCTCCTCGGCCTCGACCGACTCGCCGGTGCGCAGGACGCGCTCGATCATCTCGTCGGTGTGCGCGGCCAGCTCCGGCGGCAGCACCTCGGCCGGCGTCCGTCCGAGGTGATCGGCGATGCTCTTGCCGGACCGCTCCGCCAGGGCGGCGTTGATGGCCAGGTACCGGTGTTCCTCGTCGAAGACCGCGAACCCCACGGGCGCGTCGACCCCGGCCAGCGCACCGAGCAGGCGCTGGGCGTCAGCCGGTCGCATCGCCGCTAGGCCTTCGCCGCACGCTTGATCTCCCGCTTCGTCGCCCGGACCTGGGCCAGCGTGTCGGCGTCGACGACGTCGGCCACCGACCGGGTGGCGCCCTCGGCGCCGTAGTCGCCGGCCGCCTCGCGCCAGCCTTCGGGCCGCACGCCGATCTGCTTGCCCAGCAGCGCGACCATGATCTTGGCCTTCTGCTCACCGAACCCGGGCAGCGCCTTGAGCCGCTTCAGCAGCTCGGTGCCGGTGCCGGCGTCGGCCCAGATGTTCGCCGCATCGTTGCCGTAGTGCTCGGCGACGTACGCGGCCACCTTCTGCACCCGCTCGGCCATGGACCCCGGGAATCGGTGGACGGCCGGGGTGCGGGAGAAGATCTCGGCGAACGCCTCGGGGTCGTACGCGGCGATGGCCGCGGGGTCGAGGTGGTCGACGCCCATGCGCTCGGCGATGACGGCCGGGCCGGAGAAGGCCTTCTCCATGGGCACCTGCTGGTCCAGTAACATGCCGGTGAGCAGCGCGAACGGGTCACGAGCTAGCAGCGCGTCGGCCTCGGGAGTGCCGGCCAGGTACAGCGTGGTCACGTTCGCGGAACCCTTCTCAGTCCACGTCCTCGGCCTTGACGGCCAGGACAGGGCACGGTGCGTCCAACAGGATACGCTGGGCGTTGCTTCCCAAGATCAGTTTTCCTACGGGACTTCGGCGGCGCAGGCCGATGACGATGAAGTCGGCCGCGTTCTCCTCGGCCACCGCGATGAGGTCCTCGGCCACGTCCATGCCGCGCACCAGCTGGCGCACCTCGGCCTCGATGCCGGCGTCCTTCAGCTGCTGGCTGACGGTGGCCAGCTCGGCGTCGGCGCGGATGGCGTCGTCGTCGTCGAACTCACGCCCGCCCCGGGCGGAGTTGACGACGATCAGCCTGGCCCCGCGCAGCCGCGCCTCCTCGGCGGCCCGGCGCAGTGCCGCGCGGCCCTCGGACTTGGGGACATAGCCCACGACGATCGCGGTCATCGGAACCTTCTCTCACTCCGGCGTGAACTCCGGTCGCGGCGCAACCGTACCGCAGCCACCGGGTGTCGGTGCGGCGTGCGACGATCGGGGGATGCGCGTCCTCCATCTCGACCTGGACGCATTCTTCGCCTCGGTCGAGCAGCGCGACAAGCCGTCGCTGCGGGGCAAGCCGGTCATCGTGGGCGGGCTCGGGCCGCGCGGCGTGGTGTCGACGGCGTCCTACGAGGCGCGCACATCCGGCGTCCGGTCGGCCATGTCGATGAGCGAGGCCCGGTCGCGCTGCCCGCACGCCGCCTACCTGTCCGGCCGGTTCGCCGTCTACCGCGCGGTCAGCGCGGTGGTCATGGCGCGGCTGCGGGCACTGTCGCCGGTGGTCGAGCCGCTGTCGCTGGACGAGGCGTTCGTCGACCTCGCCGGTCGTGCCGGCGGCGTGCCCTCGTCCGTGGCCGAGGTGCGGACGCTGGCCGCTGAGCTGAGATCGACGATCGTCGATGAGACCGGCGTGACCGCCTCCGTCGGCGTCGCCGGGTCCAAGCTGATGGCGAAGATCGCCTCCGAGCAGGCCAAGCCCGACGGTCTGGTCGTCGTCGAGCCGGGGACGGAGCTCGAGCTGCTGCACCCGCTGCCGATCCGCGCGCTGCCCGGCGTCGGCCCGGCGACGGCCGCCCGGCTGGCCCGGTTCGGCGTGAAGACCGTCGGCGACCTCGCCCGCATCACGGAATCCGACCTCGTCGACCTGCTCGGCGAGGCGCACGGCCGTTCCCTGCACCGGCTGTCGCTCGCGCAGGACGACCGGCCGGTCAGCGCCGAGCGCGAGTCGAAGTCCGTCAGCGTCGAGGACACCTTCGACCGCGACCTCACCGACCCGGCGCTGCTGGCGGCGATCGTCGCCCGGCTGGCCGAGCGGGTGGCGGCGCGGCTGGTCGAGGCCGGGCTGTCCGGGCGGACCATCACGCTGAAGACGCGGCTGCACGACTTCACCACGCTGTCCCGCTCGGCCACCCTCCCCGCGCCGACCGACGACGTCCGCGTGCTCTCCCGGGTGGCGACCCGCCTGCTGGACGACGTCGACACCACGGGCGGAGTCCGGCTGCTCGGGGTCGGCGTGTCGGGGCTGTCCGACTGGGTGCAGGACGACCTGTTCGTCTCGGAGCGGGCCGAGGCGGCCGACGACCCCGCCGACCAGGTCGAGGAGGTCCTGCACGAGCGCCGCGGCTGGTCGCCCGGCATGGACGTCGTCCACGCGGTGCACGGTGCCGGCTGGGTGTGGGGGTCCGGACGCGGCCGGGTCACGGTCCGATTCGAGACGGCGTCCACCCCGCCCGGGCCCGTCCGCACCTTCGCCGTCGACGACCCCGAGCTGTCGCCCGCTCCCCCGCCGGTGATCCCCACCGACCCGCTCGCCGCCGCCTGATCGCTCTGGTTGATCATGTTGAGTAGGGGCGGGGCTGGACCCTAGATCCACCCATGCCGACGAGCGACATGCACGGCCTCGTGCCGATTCGCCGCCCCGAGCTTCGACGCCGCCGACGACAGATAGTTGCGCACCGTACCCGGCGTCAGCGCGGCCCGACGGGCGATCTCCTCGACCGGCGCGCCCTCGGCGGCCAGTTCGAGCACGTCCGCCTCCCGCGCCGTCAGCGGGCTGTCGCCGGCGCTGATCGCCTCGGCGGCCAGCTCCGGGTCGACGTACCGGCCGCCGTCGTGGACGGTGCGGACGACCTGGGCCAGCACCGAGGCCGACACCGTCTTGGGCAGGAAGCCGCCCACTCCCCCGGCCAGCGCCCGCTTGAGGTACCCGGGCCGCCCGTGGCTGGTGACGATCATCGTCCGGCAGCCGGGCACCTGGGCGTGCAGGTCGGCCGCCAGCGAGATCCCGTCACGGTCCGGCAGCTGCAGGTCCAGCACGGCCACGTCAGGCGCAGAGGATCGGGCCATCGCCAGCGCCTCGTCGGCGGTGGCGGCCTCGGCGACCACCTCGATGCCGTCCTCCAGCGACAGCAGCGCCCGCAGCGCGGACCGGATGAGGTTCTCGTCGTCGGCCAGCAGGACGCGGATCACGGCATCACCCCAGACGGCACCCGGGCGGACAGCAGGAACCGGTCGCCGTCGAGCCGGTCGGCCGACAACGACCCGCCGAGGTCGCCCAGCCGCTCCGCCAGCCCGGACAGCCCGGACCCAGGCCCCGAGCCGCGCCCGTCGGACGCCGCCCGCACGCCGTCGTTCTCCATGGTCAGCGTCACGCTCCCGTCGGACCGCCCGACGGTGATGACGCAGGTCGACGCCGAGCTGTGCCGCAGCACGTTCGTCGTGCCCTCGCGGGCGACCCAGCCGAGCACCGCCTGCACCTCCGCCGACAGCGGCGAAACCTCGCCGACGACGCGGGTGGCGACGCCGGCCGAGCGCAGGACGGAGCGGGCGCCGGCCAGCTCGGTCGTCAGGTCGACCTCGCGGTAGCCGCGGACGACGTCGCGGACCTCGCGCAGCGACTCCTGGGCGATGTCGCGGACGGCCATCATCTCCTCCCCCGCCTCGTCGCGGCCACGCCGAGCCAGCGCGGCGGCCAGCTCGCTCTTGACGGCGATGACGGAGAGATTGCGGCCCAGGATGTCGTGCAGGTCGCGGGCGAACCGCAGCCGTTCCTCGGCGACGGCGAGGTCGGCCTGTACCTGCCGCGACCGGTCCAGCTCGAACACGACACCCAGCATCCACACCGACGCCCGGAACGCCGACCAGCCACCGAGGTAGGCGAACAGCGCCGAGATCCCCGCCGCGATAGCGCTGGGCCGCGGCCAGCCGCTCAGGAACCCGGCCGCGGCCAGGCCCGCCGCGATCCCGACCGCCAGCACCACCAGCCGCCGGCTGTCCAGCCGCGGGGCCAGCGCCCCGACGGTGAATCCGAGGACCATGAGGATCGCCAGCTGGGCGGTGACCCCACCGGTGATGACGCCCGGCTCCGGCGGCCCGTCCCAGCCGAAGGCCACCACCGCCGCGGCCACCGCGCACGCCGTCACCAGCAGCAGCGCCACCGTCCAGCGATACGGCCACGGGCCGCGGCCGAGATACCACTCCATCCCGGCCCGGAGGACGACGGCGCCGATCGCCGCGTGCCCGGCGACGACGACGGCGAAGGCGGCGACCGCGGCGGGCGACGCGAGGTCTTCACTGGACGACGCGATGAACAACGCAACCAGTGGCTCCGCCGCGAGCATCGAGTACAGGGTCCCGCGGGTGTAGAGGTCGAAGCGCTGCAGCGCGCTGCGCTCCTCCCACCACCGGGTGACCATCGACACGGACATCAGCTTGTCACGGCGCCCGATCAGGTACGTGGCTCCCACCGGAACCACCGGCGCAGGGCCGCGATGCCGTTGACGATCCACAATCCCATGATGATCAGCGGGAAGGCCGCCGCTGAGAAGCTCGCGCCGAACCCGACGGTGTCGCCGTCCGCCGTCCGCCCGGTCAGCCCGAGCTGGAGGAGGTCGAGCACGGGAGTCAGCGGGACGAACTGGAAGACATCCTGCACCGCGTCCGGCACCGAGTCCGCGGGGACCACGACGCCGGAGAAGATCAGGCTGCCCATGCAGAGGAACAGCACCGGCAACGTGCTGACCTGCGCCATCTCGACGTTGCGGGTGAACGCCGTCGAGGCCGCGGCCAGCAGCACGAACATCACCACGCCACCGACGACGGCCACGACCACCAGCAGCGCGTTCGCCGGCATGTCCAGGCCGAGCGCCAGCGCCGCGACGACAGCGGTCAGCACGACCTGCGTGACCGCCACGACGACCGACGGCAGCGCCGTGCCGGCCAGGATCTCCGCGTCGGTCAGCTCGCCGACCCGCAGCCGCTTGAGCACCAGGTCCTCGCGCCGGGCTACGTACGCTGACACGAGGTTGTAGTAGACGACGTACAGCAGGGTGAAGCCGGCCAGCATCGTCACGACCAGCGCGCCTAGGGGCAGGTCGCCGTTCTCGCCGAACCCGATCGCGCTCAGCCCGGCGACGGTGATCAGCGGCAGCGCCAGCGCGGTGAACATCGCCGTGCGGTTGCGCACCAGGAGCCGGAGCTCGGCCGTCGCGATGGCACGGACCCGCCGCGGCGCTCCGGTCGTCGTCAACGCCCTCATGCAGCCACCTCCACGTCTCGCTCCTCCGGGGAGGAGGCCACCGCCAGGAATGCCTGCTCCAGCGACGCCGGCCGCGCCGACAGCTCGCGCAGCTCGACGTCGTGGTCGCGGGCCCACAGCAGCAGGCCGGTCAGCGTCGCCTGCATGGTGTCCGTGTGCACCTCGACCCGGTTGCCGTCGTCGACGACGAGCGCGCCGGCCAGCTCCGGCAGCCGTTCCCGGGGCACCGACGGCGGCAGCGCGAACGACACCGTCGCCGGCTGCGAGGCGACCACCTCGGCGACCGTGCCGGTGCGGACGAGCCGGCCCCGGTGCATGATCGCCAGCCGGTCGGCCAGCTCCTCGGCCTCGTCGAGATAGTGGGTGGTCAGCAGCACGGTGACGCCGTCGTCGAGCAGCGTGCGGACCAGCGCCCAGGTGTTGCGGCGGCTCTCCGGGTCCAGCCCGGTGGTCGGCTCGTCGAGGAACAGCACCTCCGGCCGGCCCAGAACGGCGAGCGCGAGGTCGAGGCGGCGCTTCTCACCACCGGAGAGCTGTTTGACGGTGACACCGGCGCGGTGGGTGAGATCGACGAGTTCCAGCGCCTCGGCGACCGGTCGCGGCGCGGTGAGCGTCCCCGCCCACATCGCCGCGGTCTCCGTCACGGTGAGGTCGGCCGGGAACCCGCCCTGCTGGAGCATGACGCCGATCCGCGGCCGGACGGAGGCGCGGCCGGCGTAGGGGTCGTGGCCGAGCACCCGGATCCGGCCGCCACTGGGCCGGGCCAGTCCCTCGACCACCTCCAGGGTGGACGTCTTGCCGGCGCCGTTCGTGCCGAGCAGCGCGAACAGCTCGCCGCGCGCGACGGAGAACGTGACGCCCCGAACGGCCTCGTAGTCGCCGTAGCTGCGGCGCACGTCCGAGACCTCGACGACCTCAGCCACGTCCCCTCCTCGGGTCACCGGAAATGGTTCGATCCCTTCCATGACCCCATCGTGGCCGGGGCACGCGGCCTGATCCGGTGGGTGATGTCACGGGCCTCGATGACGGACGCGGGGGCGGCCCATGACGAATGTCACGGGCACGCCGGGCCGCCTCGTCCGAACGGACCGAAGCGGACGAAACGCGTTGACCGCCGTCACCCGGGCGACCACCATCGTCCCGGCCCCAAGCCCACCGGAGGACGCCCGTGCCGAACCCGATCCCCAGCCCCCGCCTGGCCCTCGCGCTGGCCGGCGTCGTCGCGGCCGCCGCCTCGAGCGCCGTCGCCGTCGCCGGCGCCGCACCGTCCGCGTCCGGCGACCTGGCCGCGCCGGCGCCGCGGCACTACGCCGACGGCTCCTACGTCGTCGTGCTGACCGGCGATCCGGCGGCCACCTACGACGGCGGGGTGCGGGGCTTGGCGGCGACGGCTCCCGGCGACGGCGAGCGGCTGCGGGCCGGCGACCGCGCGGTCCGCGACTATCGGGCGCACCTCGGCGAGCGGCAGCGGGCGCTGGCCGCCGACGTCGGTGCCGAGCCGCTGTACCAGTACACGGTCGCGGTGAACGGGTTCGCCGCCGAGCTCTCCGCGGCGCAGGCCGCCGAGCTGGCCGCCGACCCGCAGGTGCTCGCCGTCGTCCCGGACGAGCCACGCGCCGTCGACACCGTCGCGTCGCCGGAGTTCCTCGGCCTGACCGGCGACGACGGCCTCTGGTCGCAGCTGGGCGGGACGGCCGAGGCCGGGAGCGGCGTCGTCGTCGGCGTCATCGACACCGGCATCTGGCCGGAGAGCGCGTCGTTCGCCGGGCCGGAGCTCGCCGGCGGACCCACCGGCGAGATCGGCACCGCCTACCGGACGTCCGACACCGGCACGGCGGTGTTGAAGGCGAACGGCGACACGTTCACCGGCGAGTGCGAGACCGGCGAGAACTGGACCGCCGGCCTGTGCAACGGCAAGCTCGTGTCGGCCCGCTACTACGACGACGGCTTCGTCGCCAACGTCCCGCCGGAGCACCGCGACCCGAGCGAACACCTCTCCACGCGTGACGTCGACGGCCACGGCAGCCACACCGCCGGCACGGCGGCCGGGAACCACGGCGTGCCGATGTCGGTGAACGGGCGTGACTTCGGCGACGGATCGGGCATGGCGCCGGGCGCGTCCATCGCGGCGTACAAGGTGTGCTGGCAGGACGACGACGAGGCGACCGGCGGCTGCTACCCGTCCGACTCCGTCGCCGCCATCGACCAGGCGATCCTCGACGGCGTCGACGTCATCAACTACTCGATCTCCGGCGCCACCGACACGCTTGTCGACCCGGTCGAGCTGGCCTTCCTCTCCGCGGCGTCGGCGAACGTCTTCATAGCCGCGTCGGCCGGGAACTCCGGGCCGGACGAGTCGACCGTCGCCCACAACAGCCCGTGGGTCACCACCGTCGCGGCCAGCACGCACCAGGTCTACGAGGGCACCGTCGAGGTGGGCGACGGCCGGCGCTTCCGCGGCTCCATGATCAGCGACGCCGGCGTCCCGGAGCAGACACCGCTGGTCTACGCGCGCGACATCGCAGCGTCCGGCGTCGACCCGGAGGAGGCGGCGCTGTGCGCGCCGTCGTCGCTGGACGGCGCGCGGGCGGCCGGCGCGGTGGTGATCTGCGACCGCGGCGTCTACGACCGTGTCGCGAAGTCGGCCGAGGTGCAGCGGGCCGGCGGCCTCGGGACGGTGCTCGGCAATCTCGACCCCGCCGAGACGCTGAACGCCGACTTCCACGTCATCCCGACCACGCACGTCGGCGCGGCCGACGCCGCGGTGATCAGGGAGTATGCGGCAACGGACGGCGCCACCGCGGCGCTGCTGGTCGGCGACCAGACCGACCTGCCGCCGACGCCGAAGCCCGTGCTGGCCGGGTTCTCCTCCCGCGGCCCGGCGCTGGCCAACGGCGGCGACCTGCTCAAGCCGGACATCTCCGCGCCGGGCGTCGACGTGCTCGCGGCGGTCGCGCCCGGACCGCACCACGGGAACGACTACGACTTCCTCTCCGGGACGTCGATGGCGGCGCCGCACATCGCCGGGCTGGCGGCGCTGATCAGGGCCGAGCACCCCGAGTGGTCGGCGCCCGCGATCAAGTCGGCGATGATGACGACCGCGTACGACCTCGTCGTGGCATCGGATGAGCCCGACCGCGACCGGTTCCACGCCGGTGCCGGGCACGTCGATCCGGCCCGGTTCCTCGACCCCGGCCTGGTGTACGAGTCCGGCGTCCGCGACTGGCTGGCGTTCATGGAGGGCGCCGGCGAGGATACCGGCGTCCCAGGCGTCGAGCCGATCGACCCGTCCGAGCTCAATCAGCCGTCCATCGCAATCGGCGCGCTCGCCGGCCGGCAGACGATCACCCGCACCGTCACCGCCGTCATCCCGGGGCTCTACCGGGCCGGCATCGACGTGCCCGGCTTCACCGCGCGGGTCACGCCGTCGGTGCTGCACTTCGGCCGGCCCGGGCAGAGCAAGACGTTCGAGGTCACCCTCACGCGGACGCGCGCGGCGCTGGATGAGTACGCGCACGGCATACTGACCTGGAGCGGCGCCGGGACGACGGTGCGCAGCCCGATCGTGGCCCGCCCGGTCGCCGTCGCCGCGCCGGCCGAGGTGACCGGTACCGGCGCGGCCGGCTCGGTGACCTACCCGGTGACGACGTCGACGACCGGCGACGTCGACCTCACGCTGCGCGGCCTGGTGCCGGGCGAGGTCACGGACGGGTCGCTGACGCCTGGCGAGGGGCCGGACCCGGAAGGCAACGCGTCATCCCGGCTGGTGTCGTTCGAGATCCCGGAGGGCACGTCGCTCGCCCGGTTCGATCTGGTCGCGGCGGAGGAGTCAGCCGACTACGACATGTACGTCTACGGTCCCGACGGCGCGGAGCTGCCGGTGAACGGTGCGACCGGCGCGGCCTCCGAACGGGTCGACGTGATGGCGCCCGAGCCGGGGACGTACCAGGTGCTGGTGCACATGTTCTCCAGCCCGGACGGGTCGGTGGTCGACTTCAGCCTGCGGAACTTCGCCGTCGGGGCGGACGCCGCCGGCAACGCGACGGTCGCACCCGACCCGCTGCCCGGCCGGGCCGGCGAGCCCTCCGACGTGACGGTCGGGTGGACCGGCCTCCAGGCGGGCGTGCCGCACCTCGGGCTGGTCGGCTACGCCGCCACGTCCAGCGTCACGGTGGTCGCCGTCGGGTAGCGCCGTCAGAAGCGGATCGCGTCGATCACCTTGACGCGGACGGCGACCGTGGCGGGGATGATCCCGGCCAGGGCCCCGACCAGGGTCGCCGCGACCAGCCCTTCGACCGCGGCCCGGACGGGGAACGGCGGCACGTCGGTGACGCTGCCGCCGATCAGCTCCTCGATCGGCACGTTCTCGACGATGGCGACGGCCAGCACGACCCCGGCCAGGCCGGCGACCGCCGTCGCGAACACGCTTTCCATCATCACCGAGAAGAACACCCGGCCCGACGTCGCGCCGAAGCTGCGCCGCACGCCGATCTCGCGGACCCGGTACCGGACCGTCACCAGCGCGATGTTCACCAGGCCCAGCGCGCCCATCCCCAGCGCGATGACGCTGACGCCGCGGATCACCCACTGCAGCTGGCCGTCGATGACGTCGAAGTCGGACGGGTCGATCCGGTACACGTCGATCTGCAGGTCGTCGCCGAGCAGGCCGGCGAGGTCGGAGGTGAGCACGCCGGTCAGCTCCTCGGCGCTCTCCGGCGGGACCCATAGCTCCAGCATCGGCGGGATCGGGTAGAGGCCCTGGATGCCCCACTGCGCCTGGTGCGCGTGGAGCAGGTACGCCGACGGCATCTCGTCGCTGTAGGCGTTCGGCGTGACGCCGATGACCGTGGCCCGCACCGGCCGCTCGCCGCCGATCACCACCGTCGGGTTGGTGCGCAGGTCCGGCTCGCCCATCCGCTGGTGGAACGCCTCGTTGACGACGACCGCGGGGGCGAACCGGCGCTCGTCGGCGGCGGTGAACCAGCGGCCCTGCTCCGGCTCGATGCGGTGCATCTCGCCGTACGAGCGGTCGATGTACGTGGTCCACACCGGCTCGGTGCCGTCGGCGAGCCGGAACCGCAGCTCGGTGTTGCTCAGGACCGACGAGTACGCGACCGAGTGGCGCTCGACCAGCTCGGCGTAGGCATCGGTGAGCGTCTCGGCCGGGAGCATCGAGCCGTCCATCGTCCAGGCGCTGACCTGCAGCGTCGCCGGGCGGCCGCTGGTGCGCTCGGAGTGCTCGGCGTTGGCCTGGCGGGCCATGTCGCCCAGCGCCGTGATCACCGTCATCGCGGCGACGGCGATCAGCACGCCGATCAGCGACACGATGACGCGGACCTTGTGGATGCGGACCTCGTCCCACGCCTCGGCGAACGCCGCGACCAGTCCCGTCACGACGCGATCACCTGACGGGGCGGGACCAGCACGGCCGGGTCCAGCGGGCCGAGCACGCCGGCGTCGAGGCGATAGTGCCGGTGCGCCCGCGCGGCGACCATCGTGTCGTGCGTGATGGTGACCAGCGTCGCGCCGGACTCCGCCGCGACGGCGTCGAGCAGGTCCATGATCTCGGTGCCGGTCTGCACGTCCAGCGCGCCGGTGGGCTCGTCGCACAGGATGACGCGCGGCGAGCGGATCAGGCTGCGGGCGATGGCGACCCGCTGCTGCTCGCCACCGGACAGCTTCTCCGGCATGGTGTCGGCGCGCTCGCCCAAGCCGACCCGCTCTAGCATGTCGGCGGCCAGCCGGTTCCGGCGCCAGAAGTCGCGGCCGCCGCAGTACAGCAGCGGCGCGGCGACGTTCTGCAGCGCGGTGCGGCCGGGCAGCAGGTTGAACTGCTGGAACACGAAGCCGAACCCGGCGCCGCGCAGCCGCGCCCGTTGCCGCTGCGACAGCCCGCTGGTAGCCCGGCCGTCCAGCCGGTACTCCCCCTCGGTCGGTGTGTCGAGCAGGCCCATGAGGTTGAGCAGCGTCGACTTGCCCGACCCGGACCGGCCGACGATCGAGACGTGCTCGCCCACCTCGACGGCGAGCGTGACGTCGCGCAGGATCTCCAGGCGCTCGCCGTCGGGCAGGATCACCGTCCGGCCGACGCCGTCGAGCTCGATGAGGCTCATCCGGCCTCGCCCACCATCTCGGGACCGACCATCTCCTCGTCCGGTGCGCCGCCGGGGACGAACTCGAGGACGGCGTCGCCCTCGGCCAGGCCCTCGCGGATCTCGACCAGCTCACCGTCGGTGAGGCCGAGCGTCACCGGCGTCTCCACCGGCTCACCGTCGGGGCCGACCTTCCACACGTTGCCGGACTCGAACGCGCCCTCGACCGCCGTCACCGGAACGACCAGTACGTTCTCGGCCCGCCCGGCCTCGATCACCATTGTCGCGGCCAGCCCGTCGAACACGGTGACGTCGGGTGGGACGGTGCACGAGACGGCGGTGCTGGAGCCGCCGCCCTGGTCCGGCGGCGCCATCGGGTCCTGCGGCGGTACGGCGCCGCCGTCCCCGCCGTTCTCGCCGCCTCCGCCGTCGCCTGAGGCCGAGCGGCCGGTGCGCAGCTCTGTGCAGGCGAACGGGGCCGGGCCGCCGCGGGCCTGCACCTCGGCCGACGTCGGGCCGCTGACCAGCCGGTACTGCTGCTCCGCCGACAGCGCGCCGGACACCGTGAAGCCACCGGTGGCGATGCTGCCGACGGTGTCGCCGACTGCGACCGTCTCGCCGACGAGCACGTCGTACTCGCCGACGGTGCCGGCGGCGGGCGCCTCGATGGTGCGGAACCGGCGGACCGGCTCGCCCGGCACCTCGACCTCGTTGCCCTCGTCGTCGGTCTCGGTGGTGGGCTCGCCCTCCTCCTCGAACACGACTTCGAGCAGCGGGTCGCCCTCCTCGACGATGTCGCCGGGGTCGGCCAGGAACACCGTCACCTCGCCCCCGTCGGTCGCGCGGACCGGCGTCGGCGCGTCGGCCGTGATGACCGCGTCGACCTCGACGGTGTTGACGACGGTGCCGATGCTCGCCGGGACCTCCGGCTGGACGATGTCGACGGACGGGACCGCCGGGTCGTCGTCGGCCGTCGACTCGTCGTCGCCTCCGAACGCGAGGCGGACCGCGGCCACCGCGATGACGGCCAGCAGCAAAATCTTGATCGTCGGCAGGACGATGCGGCGCGTGACGCCCACGTACGTGCTCCCTCTCGGGCTCCGGACTCTGTGGGAGCACAGCTTGTATACCGAGTATGTGCATTGTCAATAGGGCAGTCTACGATGGCTGTATGACGACTGAGCCCGACCGCAGCCGAGTCCGCTTCCCCGACCTCAGTTCGCGCGCGTACGAGCACCCGGCCGACCGCGGCGCGCTGGTCGCCATGCGGTCGCTGCGCGGGTTCGACACCCTGCTACGGAAGATGTCCGGCCTGTTCAACGAGCGGAGCCTGCGGCTGCACTTCCTGTCCAGCGCGGTCCGGGTCGGCGAGACCCAGTTCCGCGACGTCTACCAGGACGTCGTCGACGCCGCCCACATCCTCGACGTCGAGCGGCCCGAGCTCTACATCGTCCAGGACCCGCAGCCGCGGGCCATGGCCATCGGCACCGACCGGCCGTTCATCGTCCTCACCACCGGGCTGTTCGACCTGCTCGACGCCGAGGAGCGGCGGGTCGCCATCGGCCACGAGGTCGGGCACATCCTGTCCGGGCACGCCGTCTACCGCACGCTGCTGCTCATGCTGACCCGGCTCGCGCTGCGGGTCGCGTGGATCCCGCTCGGCTACGTCGGGCTGCGCGCCATCGTGTTCGCACTCGAGGAGTGGCAGCGCAAGTCCGAGCTGTCCGCCGACCGCGCCGGACTGCTGTCGTCGCAGGATCCCGAGGCCGCGAAGCGCTCGTTGATGAAGATGGCCGGAGGCTCCCGTCTCGCCGAGATGGACATCGACGCGTTCCTGCAGCAGGCCCGCGAGTACGACGCCGGCGAGGACGCCCGCGACGGCCTGATCAAGCTGATGAGCCTCATGGGCCGCACCCACCCGCAGGCCGTGGTCCGGCTGGCCGAGCTGGACCGGTGGGCGGCGTCCGGCGAGTACAGCCGCATCCTCGCCGGCGACTACCCGCGCCGCTCCGACGACCACGACGCCTCCATCAACCAGGAGGTCCGCAACGCCGCGAAGTCCTACCAGGAGTCGTGGAACCGGACCTCCGACCCGCTGATCAGCACCCTGCGCGACATCCTGAGCGGCGTCGGCGACGCGGGCGGCAAGCTGTTCGACAACATCACCAACCGCATGCGCCGCCCGTCCGACTCGGAGTAGCGGCCGGCGAACCGCCCGCCCAAGCGCGACTGCGGCTAGCGGTCGCCGGGGTCCTCGTCTTCGGAGTCGGCGCGGTCGTCGAGGTCGGCGAGGAACTGCTCGAGTTCGGCGCCGATCTCGTCGGCGCTGGGCACGGCCCGCTGCTCGGCGATGAGGCTGCCGCGGGTGTCGCCGCCGGCGAAGGCGTCGTACTGGTTCTCCAGCGCGTGGACGACCTTGGCGACCTGGTCGTTGCCCTCGACCTGCTCGCGGACCAGCTCGTCGGTGCGGCGGGCGGCCTCGGCCAGCTCGCCGGACGGCAGCAGCAGACCCGTGGTGGCGCTCAGCGCGCGCAGCAGCGTCAGCGACGACTGCGGGTACTCGGACTCGGCGAGGTAGTGCGGGACGCGGGCGACCAGGCCGATGGCGTCGTGGCCGGTCTGGCCCAGGCGGTACTCCAATAGCGATGCGACGTTGCCGGGCACGCGCAGCTCGACATCGACCAGCGCTGCGTCGTCGAGGAGGCCGGGCCGGTTGGCGTGGGTGAGCACGCTCAGCGGTCGGGTGTGCGGCACCGGGTTCGGGATGCCGTGCACCCCGATGGACAGCCGTACGCCGAGCCGCTCGATGAGGTCGGTGACCGCGGAGACGAACGCCTCCCACCGCATGTCGGGCTCGGGGCCGGACAGCAGCAGGAACGGCGAGCCGACGTCGTCGCGGACCAGCCGCAGCGTCAGCTCCGGCGCGTCGTAGTCCTGGAACGCGCCGTCCGCGAATCGCATCTCGGGGCGGCGGGAGCGGTAGTCGATCAGCGAGTCGACGTCGAAGCGGGCCACCACCTCGGTGTCGAGGGTCGCGAGCAGGTGGTCGACGAGACCGCCGCCGGCCCGGCCCGCGTCCACGAAACCGTCGAACCAGTAGACCAGAACGGGCGATTCCAGCCCGGACGGCTCCTCGACGAGCTCGTACAGCTCACTGCGGCTCGGCATGGCGGCACTCCCGACATCGGACAGACAAGACCAAACAACCTCTGTAACGCAGCGGCCGCCCCAGGGCTTCCCGGACCGGCGATGCCGACCGGCGCCGGCGGCCCACGCCGCGTCGGCTGTCAGGCCGCGCCGGGGACCAGCGCCACGACCGGGCCGTCGAGCGGCTCCTGGTACGGCAGCCCGAGCAGGACGCAGACCAGCCCGAGGAAAGTGTCGGCCTCGCGGAGCAGGTCGTCGGCCTCGCGCGGGGTGACCGCGCCGGGCAGCCCGGCCTGCGCGGCGGCCCGCTTGCCGGCATTGGCGCCGAAGAACGCGGCCCACTCGGCCAGCTCGGGCGCGACCCCGGGCAGCAGCTCCCACACGTTGCGCGGCCCGTGCCCGCGCCGGCCGCGGCCCTTTCCGGTCTGGGCCGGCCGGGCCTTCGCCGCCAGCACAGCGGCCGCGGCCCGCAGCGCCGCCAGGTGCGCCGCGGCGAACCGGTCGCCCGCGTGGCCGGCCGACGCCGCCTCGGCGAGGCACAGGCGCGCGTGCTCGATGAGATCGAGGGTGGCGTGACCCAGGGGCGGCCGCGTCCGCCGGGCCGGCAGACCGTGGCCGCCCGCAACCCTGCTGAACTCCTGAACCTCGACAGTCATGGCCGCCTCCGCATCATGTTCGAACGACTGTTCGACCTCACTGAGCAATGTACACCCCGGCACCGACAACGTCTCGAGGACGACGGCGAAGGCGGTAGGGTCGACCCCTGTGACCAGCTCTGACAGTGCCGACAAGGTCCTCGCCCACCCGAACGTCCAGCGTGTCCGGGCGGCGCTCGCGGCGGCGGGCGCAAGCCCCGAGGTCGTCGCCCTCACCGACTCCGCGCCGACCGCCGCAGCTGCGGCCGAACAGCTCGGCTGCGAGGTCGGCGCGATCGCCAACTCGCTGATCTTCGACTGCGACGGCGCTCCCCTGCTCGTTCTCACCAGCGGCGCCCACCGGGCAGACGTCGCGGCGCTGGCCCGCGCGGCCGGGGCCGCCACCGTCGGGCGGGCCGACCCCGCGTTCGTCCGCACGCACACCGGCCAGCCCATCGGCGGCGTCGCGCCGGTCGGCCACCCGGCGCCGGTGCGCACGCTGGTCGATGTCTGGCTGGCCAAGTACGACCGGGTCTGGGCCGCCGCCGGCCACCCGCACACCGTCTTCCCGACGACGTTCGACGAGCTGGTCCGGGTCACCGGCGGCACCCCCGTCGACGTCACCGCCTGACGGCACATGGCGCGCGTCGTCGTCGTGGGCGCCGGCCTGGCCGGGCTCTGTTCCGCCCTCGCCCTCGCCGACTTCGGCCACGACGTGACGGTGCTAGAGTCCGGTCCGGCGCCGGGCGGCCAGCTGGTCTTCCCTCCGCAGCCGTTCACACTGCCGGCGGTCCTGCGCGACCTGTTCCGCAAGACCGGCCGGCCGCTGGAGCGCGAGCTCGACGTCGTCCCGGTCGACCCCGCGGCCCGCTGGGTGTTCGCCGACGGCACTGGGGTCAGCGTCCCGAACGCCAGCCCGTCCGGCACCCGGCGTGCCCTCGACCAGGCGTTCGGCGCCGGCACGGGCGCGCAGTGGGACGCCGTCGTCGCGCACGGCGACCGGTCCTGGCGGGAGCTGCGGCCGCTCGTGCTCGGGCACGCCGGCGCCAAGCCCGCTCCGTCCGGCGAGACGCTGCGCGACGTCGCCGCGTCACTGCGGGAGCCGCGGCTGCGGGCGGTGCTGGGGTCGTACGCGACCCGCCACGGCGCGGACCCGGCGACGGCGCCCGCCGCGCTCACCGTGCTGCCGTACCTGGAGCAGACGTTCGGGGTGTGGACGGTGCCCGACGGGCTGACGCGGCTGGTCGGCGTGCTGGCGGCGCGGGCGACGGAGCGCGGCGCGACGTTCCGCTACGACGCGCCGGCGGCCGGCCCGGCGCTGGACGGCAAACGGGTCACTGGCGTGGTGCTGGCCGGCGGCGAGACGGTGCACGCCGACGCCGTCGTGTGGACGGCATCACCGCGGCTGCTGCCCGGCGGGATCGCCGACGACCGCCGCGGCCTCTTCCGGCGCCGACGGGACCACCGCGAGCCCGCGCCCGGCGCCGTCCGCACCGTCGTCACGCCGCTCCCGGCAGACGCGGAACCTGGCTCCACCCCGTCTGTCCGCTTCCCGGCTGATGGCGGCCCGGCCACGATCACCTACGACACGCCCGACGGCCGCGTGGAGCACGTCGCCCCGAGCGCCGTCCACGGCGCCGCCGCCGGCCGCGTCACCGCGATCTTCCGCCGCCCGGCCAACGTCACCCGGGTCCGCGGCCTCTACCTGGCCGGCGCGGGCGCGCACCCCGGCCCGGGCATCCCACTGGTCGCGCTGTCGGCCGCGATCGTCACCGACCGGATCGGCCGGGCCTGACGCCTGACGACTCTCAGGACAGGGCGCCGACCCCGAGGTTCTGGTAGATCTCGCGCGTCGCCGTCGACTTGTTCAGCGTGATGAAGTGCAACCCGGGGACGCCCTCGGCGAGCAGCCGCTCGCACAACTCGGTCGCCACCTCGACGCCGATCGCGCGCACGGCCTCGGGGTCGTCCTCGACGGCGAGCAGCCGCTGCGCCAGTGGAGCCGGGAAGTCGGCGGCCGTGAGCTCGGCGAAGCGCTGGATCTGCCGCAGGTTCGTCACCGGCATGATGCCCGGGATGATCGGCGCCTCTCCGCCGGCCGCCGCGACGCGGTCGCGCAGCCGCAGGTAGTCGTCGGCGTGGAAGAACATCTGGGTGATGGCGTAGTCGGCGCCGGCCTGGAACTTGCGGGCCAGGAACCGGGCGTCGGTCTCGAGGTCGGGCGAGCGCGGGTGCTTGTCCGGGAACGCGGCCACGCCGACGCAGAAGTCGCCGTGGGCGCGGATCAGCCGGACCAGGTCCTCGGCGAACTCGAAGCCCTCCGGATGCTTGACCCACTCGCCCCGCGGATTGCCCGGCGGGTCGCCGCGCAACGCGAGAAAGTTGCGCACCCCGGCGTCCGCGTACTGGCCGATGACGTTGCGCAGCTCGGCGACCGAGTGGCTGACCGCGGCGAGGTGGCCGACGACGGTGAGCGTGGTGTCGCGGGCGACGCCCTCGGTGATGCGCACCGTCTTGTCGCGCGTGGTGCCGCCGGCGCCGTACGTGACCGAGACGAACGTCGGTTGCAGCCGCTCGAGCTCGCGCATGGTCTGCCAGAACGTGATCTCGCCCTGCTCGCTCTTCGGGGGGAAGAACTCGAACGAGAACGATCTCCCGCCGGCGGCCAACAGCTCCCGGATGGTGCGCGCACCGCCGGGCATCGTCGACGGAAGTCCCAGAGCCATTCGCTCAGCGTACCGACCACGTCCGGGTTTCGGACAGATCGTCTCAGCGGTCGGGCAGCTGGCGATCTTCGGCGTTAGGACGACCTGCGCGCGCGCGAATCTTCGTCCTGGCCAACGGGCAGAACACCGGCGCCCGCGAGACGATCACGTCGTCGGCGCACGCGATCGTCGACGACCTGGAGGCCGCCCTGGCCGGGCCGGACGCGACCGGCACCCCTAGCCTTGCAGGCGTGGTGAACCTTGCGCCCCTCGCGGGCCCCGACGACCCGGTCGGCCTCCTGCGGCCTCGCGTCCAGGAGGCCCTCGACGCGTTCCTCGACACCCAGCGCCAACTGCTGGGCGAGGCCAGCCCGCAGACGCTGCCGCTGGTCGACGCCTCGGCGGCGTTCCTGTCCGGCGGCAAGCGGCTGCGCCCGACGTTCTGCTACTGGGGCTGGCGGGCAGCCGGCGGCGACCCGGCGGACGACGCGCTGGTGACCGTCGGGGCGGCGCTGGAGCTGTTCCAGGCCTCGGCGCTGGTCCACGACGATCTCATCGACGGCTCCGACACCCGCCGCGGGCTGCCGTCCGTCCACCGCCGGTTCGCAACGCTGCACCGCGACTCCGGCTGGCAGGGCGACCCGGACGCGTTCGGCACGGCCGCGGCGATCCTGCTCGGCGACATGCTCCTGGCATGGAGCGCCGAGCTGTTCGACCACGCCGTCGTCGACGGCGACCGGCTGCGGGCCGCGCGGGCGGTGTTCGACCGCATGCGCACCGAGGTCGGCGGCGGCCAGTACCTCGACATGCTCGAGCAGGTCAGCGGCGGCGGGCTGCCGGGGGGTCAAGCTGACCGCGCCCGGACGGTGATCCGCTACAAGTCCGCGCGCTACTCCGTCGAGCATCCGCTGGTCATCGGCGGTGCGCTGGCCGGGGCGCCGGATCCGGTGCTGGCGTCGTACCGGCGGTTCGGCGCGGCCCTCGGCGAGGCGTTCCAGCTCCGCGACGACGTGCTCGGCGTGTTCGGCGACCCCGCGCAGACCGGCAAGCCCACCGGCGACGACCTGCGCGAGGGCAAGCGGACGCTGCTCATCGCGTACGCCCTGGAGCGGGCATCGGTGGAGGAGGCCGCGATGGTCGGGTCGCTGCTCGGCGACCCCGGGCTGGACCTCGACGGGGTGACGGCGCTGCGCGGCGTGCTGGTCGGCACCGGCGCGCTGGCCCGGGTCGAGGCGCTGGTCACCGACCTGGTCGCGGACGCCCGCGCCACCCTCGACGCCGCCGACGTCACCGACGTCGGCCGCAAGGCGCTGTCGCAGCTCATCGAGCTGGCGACGGAGCGGACGCACTGACCGCCGGGTCGCCGCACGACCGCACCCCACCCGCCGCCGGCGGGCGCTCGGCCACCTGGAGCGCCTCCTGCTGTCGCCGGCACAGCTCGGCTCGGTCGCCTCTGTCCGCAGTCAGCGCTCTCCTCGGTTCATCCGGATCAGCCGGTCGACGACGTCCTCGGTCTCGCGCAGGCCGTCGTGCTCGTGGGCGTTGGTCTCCCACGCGCGCAGGCCGCGGACCCGCGCCACGGTGTCGCGGGACAGGCCGGCGTCGACGTACATGTCCTCGGTGTAGAGGGCGGCAACGACCGGGACGTCGTTGGCGGCCAGCCGGTCGAGATCGTAGAGCGGACCCCACGACCGCTCGGCGAGCAGCTCGGCCGTCTCGCGCAGCGGGACCAGCGCGGGGTCGTGCTCGAACATCCAGGGGTAGATCATCTCGCCGGTGAGCAGCAGCGGGTCCGCGTCGGGCGAGAACTGCGGCAGCCCGGCGCCTACCCGCTGCGCCGACCACTGGGTCGAGGCGTTATGGGCGTAGCAGGCCTCGTGCAGGACGGCGTACAGCGGCTGGCTCGCGAACGACAGCGCCTGCCATGCCCCGACGAGGAAAGTGTCGGACAGCACGCCGTCGGCGGCGAACGCCTCCTCCAGCAGGTAGGCGATCCCGGGGATCGCCGAGCTCGCGCCCAGCCCGTGCCCCAGCGCCTGCAGCCGCGGGACGGTGAGCCGCGACCCGTCCGGCAGCACGACCTCGTTGGCACGGACGAACGCGGCCACCTCCTCCAGCCGCGCGCGGGCCCACGGGTACGCGGCGTGGAACCGCTCGTTCTTCCGCTCGACGGTGCGATAGGTGGCGGCGTAGACGTCGTCGGCGCCGACGGCGACCGGGGCGAGGCCGCCGGTCAGCATCACCGACGCCAGACCCTCGGGTGCGAACGACAGGTAGGTCAGCGAGCAGAACCCGCCGTAGGACTGGCCGAGCACGTGCCAGCGCCCGTCGTCGCCGACCAGCTGACGGCGGATCAGCTCGGAGTCGGCCACGATCGCGTCGGCCCGGAAATGCGCCAGGTACTCCGCCTGCGCGGCCGCGTCGCCGCGCCGGGCCAGCGTCGCCGCCGTCGCGGGCGTCGACCGGCCGGTGCCGCGCTGGTCGAGCAGCAGCACCCGGAAGTCCTTGACCGCCCGGCCCATCCAGCCTGACGCGCCGGGCGGCCGGGTCGCCTTCCCGCCTGGGCCGCCCTGGAGGAACAGCAGCCACGGCTGCTCGCGGTCGGACCCGTCGGCGGCCCGCTCCGCAGACACGACCTCGCGCGCGTACAGCGGAATCGTCTCCCCGCCCGGCGCACCGGCATGGTCCAGCGGGGCGTCGAACCAGTGGTCCCGCAGGACCAGCCCACCCAGCCGGACCGAACCGTCGCGGCCGGCCGGGATCACGCGCCCACCGCGTGCACACCGCCGTCGACGTGGATGACCTCACCGGTCGTCTTAGGGAACCAGTCGGACAGCAACGCGACGACGCCGCGCGCGCCCGGCTCGGGGTCGGACAGGTCCCAGCCCAGCGGCGCGCGCTCGTTCCACACGCCCTCGAAGTCGGAGAACCCGGGGATCGACCGCGCCGCCATCGTCTTCACGGGCCCGGCGGAGATGAGGTTGACCCGGATGTTCTTCTCGCCCAGGTACTTGGCGAGGTACCGCGCCGTCGCCTCCATGCCGGCCTTCGCCACGCCCATCCAGTCGTAGCCGGGCCAGGCCACCTGCGCGTCGAAGTCGAGGCCGACGACGGAGCCGCCGTCGGGCATCAGCGGCAGCGTGGCCATGGTCAGCGACTTCAGCGAGTACGTCGACACGTGGACAGCGGTCGAGACGTCCTCGAACGGCGTCTCCAGAAAGCTCCCGCCGAGCGCCGTCGCCGGGGCGAAGCCGATCGAGTGGACGACGCCGTCGAGGCCGTCGACGTGCTCCTTGACCCGGGCGGCCAGGGTGTCGAGGTGCTCGGTGTTCTGCACGTCCAGCTCGATCACGGGCGGCGTCGACGGCAGCCGTTTGGCGATGCGCTCCACCAGGCTCATCCGGCCGAACCCGGTGAGCACGACGGTGGCGCCCTCCTGCTGCGCGAGCCGCGCCACGTGGAACGCGAACGATGCCTCCGTCAGGACCCCGGTGACCAGGATCCGCTTGCCCTCCAGAATGCCCATCAGTGACCCATCCCCAATCCGCCGTCCACCGGAATGACGGCTCCCGTCACGTACGCCGCGTCGTCGCTGGCCACCCAGCGCACCACCCGCGCCACCTCGTCGGCGCTGGCGTAGCGGCCCAGCGGGATGCCGTCGAGGATTTCCTTGCGCCGCTCGTCGGTGAGCTCGGCGGTCATGGCCGACTCGACGAACCCCGGCGCGACGACGTTGGCGGTGATGTTGCGGCTGCCCAGCTCGCGCGCCATCGACCGGGCCAGTCCGACCAGGCCGGCCTTGCTGGCGGCGTAGTTCATCTGCCCCGGCGAACCGAGCAGACCGACGACGCTGGAGATGAACACGACGCGGCCCTTCCGGGCCCGCAACATGCCCTTGGCGGCCCGCTTAGCGACCCGGAACGCGCCGGTCAGGTTGGTGTCGAGGACGTCGGTGAAGTCGGACTCGCTCATCCGCAGCAGCAGCGTGTCGCGGGTGATGCCGGCATTGGCGACCAGCACCTCGACCGGCCCCTGCGCGGCCTCGACCTCGGTGAACGCCGCGTCGACCGACTCGCTGTCGGTGACGTCGCAGCGCACCCCGGCCAGCCCCTCGGGCGGCTCGCCGCTGCGGTAGGTGATGGTGACGTCGTCACCGGCCTGCGCGAACGAGCGCGCGATGGCCAGGCCGATGCCACGATTGCCACCGGTCACCAGTACGGACCGACCCACGTCCTTGTCTCCTCCTGCTAGGGCGTCTCGTGCGTCCGCGCCGACGCTACCGTCAGGCGTCCTCGAGCCGGAAGCCGACCTTCATCCCGACCTGGAAATGCTGGACCTCGCCGTCGACGATCTGACCGCGGACCTCCGTGACCTCGAACCAGTCCAGATGGCGCAGGGTCTGAGCGGCTCGGCCGATGCCGTTGCGCACCGCCGCGTCGATTCCCTCAGTGGACGTGCCGACGATCTCGGTCACCCGATAGGTGCGGTTCATGACGCTCTCCCTCCAGTCGCCGGCGCATTGGGCGGCCCGGCTGCACTTGATCGCACGATTCTGGCCTACCGTGGAAGGGTGAACGGTCACGGCGCGCGTCGCAGCGATCCTGTGCCGTCGGTCACGACGGCCGCGGCGCCGCGCAGTGACGACCTCGCCAGCCGGCAACGCCGGTACCTCATCATGATGGGCATCCGCCTCGCGTGCCTGCCCCTGGCCGTCATCAGCCAGGGCTGGCTGCGCATCGTGTTCATCCTGGGTGCGGTCGTGCTGCCGTACATCGCGGTGGTCATCGCCAACGCGACCCGCCAGCCGCGCCACAGTGCCCTCTCACCGGTGGTCCCGCCGCCGCGACTGGAGCTTCCGGAGGCCCCGGTGGCCAAAGATCGAATCGAACATTGACAGGGCCTTCCGAAGTCGTTGTGGAACGTGCAATACTCCCCAGGCGCACGTTCCGTATTCCCCCGTCGGTGCGTTGCGTACCGGCGACGTCGGGCGGCTTCCCCCGTGGCTGCCCGGCGTCGTCCTCATCTTCCGGCCGAGTCGCCGCCTCTCGCTGCTGATCAACGGCCGATCGCCGCAGTTCACCGGTGGTTTCGACGGAATCAGCCGCCGATCGCGGACATCGGCCGCGACGGCTGTAGAAACCCGGGGTCATCGATGCCGTGACCAGCCGCTTTGCCGGCCATCGCCATCTCCCAGCGGCGCGCCAGTTCGGCGTCGTCAGCGCCGCCGCGCATGGCGCCGCGCAGGTCGGACTCCTCCCGCGCGAACAGGCAGTTACGCACCTGGCCTTCGGCGGTGAGCCGGGTGCGGTCGCAGCTGCCGCAGAACGGGCGGGTCACCGACGCGATGACGCCGACGCGGGCCGGGCCGCCGCCGACCAGCCAGGTCTCGGCCGGCGCGCTGCCGCGCTCGACGTCGCCCTGCGGGGTGAGTGAGAACACCGACTGGAGCGACGCGAGGATCTCCTCGGCGGTCACCATGGTGGCGCGGTCCCAGCCGTGCTGCGCGTCGAGCGGCATCTGCTCGATGAACCGCAGCTCGTAGTCGTGCTCGAGCGCCCAGGCGAGCAGCTCGGGCGCCTCGTCGTCGTTGATGCCGCGCATGAGGACCGTGTTGATCTTGATAGGATCGAGCCCGGCCTCGCGCGCCGCGGCCAGCCCGGCCAGCACGTCGTCGAGCCGGCGCCGGTGGGTCAGCGTCTCGAACCGGTCCGGCCGCAGGGTGTCGAGCGAGCCGTTGACGCGGTCGAGCCCCGCCTCGGCCAGCGCGCCGGCCACCCGGGCCAGCCCGACGGCGTTCGTCGTGAGCGACAGTTCCGGCCGCGGTTCCAGCCGGGCACAGGCGGCGACGATGTCGACCAGGCCGCGGCGCAGCAGCGGCTCGCCGCCGGTGAACCGGACCTCGCGCACGCCCAGCCGCTCGACGGCGATGCGGACCAGCCGCACCACCTCGTCGTCGGTGAGGACGTCCTGGCGCGGCAGCCAGGCCAGCCCCTCCTCGGGCATGCAGTAGGTGCAGCGCAGGTTGCACCGGTCGGTCAGCGAGACCCGCAGGTCGGTGGCCACGCGTCCATATCGGTCAACCAGCACCGTTCAAGCCTAAGCCCCGGCGGGCCGGACCACACGCCGTCGGCGTACCGTCAGTGGGGTGTACAGGTTCCTGGCGACCGACCGAGGCACGCTTTTCCGCCGAGGGCGCAAATGATTCGCCGCTGGCTCCTGCTGACACTCGCCGGCGTGCTGCTGGTGCTGTTGTGCGTCAGGCTCGGGCTCTGGCAGCTCGACCGCAACGAGCAGCGGCAGGACCGCAACGCCGTCATCGAGGCCAACGTCGGCGACGACCCGGTACCGGCCGCGCAGCTCGCACCCCCCGGGCAGCCGCTGGCCGACCACGACAAGTGGCGCACCGTCGAGGTCACCGGGCACTGGGACGTCGACAACGAGCTCCGGCTGCGGCTGCGCCCGGTCGACGGCACTCGCGGCGTCCACGCCCTGACTCCGCTGGTCGGTGACGACGGCACGGCGCTGCTGGTCGACCGCGGGTTCGTCGCCGCCGACGGCCGCGACGACGACGAGATCGAGCTGCCGCCACCGCCGGACGGCGAGGTGACCGTCACCGCACGGGTCCGATCCAGCGAGACCGGCCACGACGTCGACCCGTCGTCGGGGTCGGTGCGGTTCGTCGATGTCGAGGCGATCGCCGCCGATCTCCCCTACCCGCTCTACGGCGCCTGGGGCGAGCTGATCACCCAGAACCCGGAGCCCTCGACGTCGCTGCAGCTGATCGACGCGCCCGCGACTGAGTCCGGGCCGCACCTGTCCTATGCCATCCAGTGGTTCCTGTTCGCCGTCGTGGGCGTCGGCGGGTTCGTGCTGCTCATCCGAGCCGAGGCGCGTGGACGTGACGAGACACACGACGACACCGGCAGGGAGTCACAGGCACGAACTCAGTCCGTCGGGTAGACATGGGTAGATGACGGGTCTCATCGAGGACCACGGCATCATCGGCGACCTCCACACCGCGGCGCTCGTCGACCGTGACGGCACCATCGACTGGCTCTGCCTGCCCCGGTTCGACTCCTCCGCCTGCTTCGCGTCGCTGCTCGGTACGGCCAAGCACGGGTTCTGGCGGATCGCCCCGATCGGCGCCGGCCAGGCCGACCGGCGCTGGTACCGCGGCGACACCCTCATCCTCGAGCACGTCTGGGACACCCCGAACGGCAGCGTCAAGGTCATCGACTTCATGCCTGAGAGCACAGGTCAGCACGACGTCGTTCGCATCGTCGAGGGGCTGTCGGGGCGGGTCCCGATGCACAGCGAGTTGCGGCTGCGGTTCGACTACGGCCGCTCGGTGCCGTGGGTGCACCGCAAGGACGGCCTGATCGTCGGCGTGGCCGGTCCCGACTCCGTCGCGCTGCACTGCGAGGTGCCGACGTACGGCCGGGCGCTGACGACGCACTCCGACTTCACCATCGGCGAGGGCGACCGCATCAGCTTCGTGCTGGCGTGGGGCCCGTCGCACGACCCGCCCGAGTCACCCGTCGACGCCTTCGAGGCGCTGGACGCCACGGAGAAGTTCTGGAACGACTGGGCGGCCCAGTGCACCTACGACGGCCCGTACCATGACGCCGTCATGCGCTCGCTGATCACCCTCAAGGCGCTGACGTACCAGCCCACCGGCGGCATCGTCGCGGCGCCGACGACATCGCTGCCCGAGGGCATCGGCGGCGTGCGCAACTGGGACTACCGGTACTGCTGGCTGCGCGACTCCGCGTTCACGCTGGACGCGCTGATCCGCAGCGGGTACGTCGACGAGGCGCGGGCATGGCGCGACTGGCTGATCCGGGCCATCGGCGGCGACCCCGGCGACCTGCAGATCATGTACGGCATCAGCGGCGAGCGTCGGCTGCAGGAGTACGAGATCGACTGGCTGCCCGGCTACGAGGCGTCCGGCCCGGTGCGGGTGGGCAACGCCGCCGCCGAGCAGCTGCAGATCGACGTCTACGGCGAGGTCATCGACACGCTGGCCCGTGCCCGCCAGCACGGACTGCCGCTGGAACGGCACGTGTGGGCGCTGCAGGAGAAGCTGCTGCAGCACCTCGAGGGCGCGTGGACCCAGCCCGACGAGGGCATCTGGGAGGTCCGCGGGCCGCGCCGGCACTTCGTCCACTCCAAGGTCATGGCCTGGGTGGCCGCCGACCGCGCCGTCGACGCCCTGCAGGGCGACGGCGTCAGCGGGCAGCCCGACCGGTGGAAGGCGCTGCGTGCGACCATCATGGACGACGTCCTCAAGCACGGCTACGACGCCGAGCGCAACACGTTCACCCAGTCCTACGGCCACCCGGCGCTCGACGCCGCGCTGCTGCAGATCCCGATCGTCGGCTTCCTGCCCCCCGACGACCCGCGCGTCGTCGGGACCGTCGACGCCGTCGCGAAGGAGCTGTGCACCGACACCGGGCTGGTGCTGCGCTACCGCACCGAGCACGACGTCGACGGCCTGCCCGGCGACGAGGGCGCGTTCCTGGCCTGCTCGTTCTGGCTGGTCGAGGCGCTGCACCTGACCGGGCGGACGGAACGGGCGCGCGAGCTGTTCGAGCACCTGCTGAGCCTGCGCAACGACCTCGGGCTCCTGGCGGAGGAGTACGACCCGCGCATCGGCCGCATGGTCGGCAACTTCCCGCAGGCGCTGAGCCACATCCCGCTGGTGACGGCCGCCTACCTGCTCGCGGAGCTGCCCGGACCGGCCACCGGCCACGCCTGACCACCAGTTTCCTTTCCGTCGTGGTGCTCGCCGCCGCCCGGGTCGGCTTTGGTGGCTACCATCATCGACCATGGATCTCGGCCTCAAGGATCGCGTCTACATCGTCACCGGCGGCACGCGCGGGCTCGGCCGGGCCGGGGCGGAGGCCCTGGTCGCCGACGGCGCCCGGCTCGTCGTCACGTCGCGCTCGCAGGATGCGGTCGACGCGGCGGTGGACGAGCTCGGCACCGCCTCCGTCGTCGGCGTGGCGGCCGACAACGCCGACCCGGACACGCCGGACCGGCTGGTGGCCGCCGCGCTCGACCGGTTCGGCCGGCTCGACGGCGCCCTCGTCAGCGTCGGCGGGCCGCCCGCCGGCCCCGTCACCGAGATCACCGACGATCAATGGCGGGCCGCGTTCGACAGCGTCTTCCTCGGCGCCGTGCGGCTCGCGCGGGTGGTCGCCGCCCAGCTGTCCGGCGGCGGCGCGCTGGCGTTCGTGCTGTCCAGCTCGGTGAAGGCGCCGATCGCCGGCCTCGCGGCCTCAAACGGGCTGCGGCCCGGCCTCGCGATGGTGATCAAGCAGCTGGCCGACGAGCTCGGGCCCGACGGCGTGCGGACGGTCGGCCTGCTCCCCGGCAGCATCGAGACCGACCGGCTCCGCGAGCTGGCCACGATGTCCGGCCGCGACCCGGAGGAGGTCAAGGCGGCCGCGGAGAAGACCATCCCGCTGCGTCGCTACGGCCGGCCCGAGGAGTTCGGCCGGGTGGCCGCGTTCGCCCTCTCCCCCGCCGCGTCGTACCTCACCGGCTCGGTGATCGCCGTCGACGGCGGCTCGATCCGCTCCCTCTGATCACCAGGCGTCCTACCGCATCCCCAGGCCTGCGTTCCTGGGTGAGCGTGATCACCCCAACTCAACGTGATCAACTCCAGGGCGGTCAGGCGGTGCGGGTGGAGACGTCCTGCAGGGCGAACTGGGTGCGGTAGAGCTCGGCGTAGGTGCCGCCGGCGGCCAGCAGCTGCTCGTGGGTGCCGCGCTCGACGATGCGGCCGTCGTCGACGACGAGGATGACGTCGGCGCCGCGAATGGTCGACAGCCGGTGCGCGATGACCAGTGACGTGCGGCCGGCCAGCGCGGTCTCGAGGGCCCGCTGGACGGCCAGCTCCGACTCGGAGTCCAGGTGCGCCGTCGCCTCGTCCAGCACCACCACGCGGGGCGCCTTGAGCAGCAGCCGGGCGATCGCCAGCCGCTGCTTCTCGCCACCGGACAGCCGGTAGCCGCGGTCGCCGACGACGGTGTCGAGGCCCTCGGGCAGCGAGCGGACCAGCCCGGCGATCTGCGCCGCCTCGAGCGCCGCCCACAGATCGTCGTCGGTGGCGCCGGGGCGGGCGTAGGCGAGGTTGTAGCGAATGGTGTCGTGGAACATGTGCGCGTCCTGGGTGACCACGCCCACGGCCTCGTGCAGGGACTCGAGCGTGACGTCGCGCAGGTCGTGGCCGCCGACCCGCACCACGCCCGACGTGGGGTCGTAGAGCCGCGACACCAGGTGCGTGATGGTCGACTTGCCGGCGCCGGACGGGCCGACCAGCGCCACGAGCTGGCCGGGCGCGACGTCGAACGAGACACCCTCGAGCACCGGCTCGGGCGACGCCGTCATCGGCCGGGCCACCGCTTCGAGCGAGGCCAGTGAGACGTCGTCGGCGCCCGGGTAGGCGAAGTGGACGTCGTCGAACTCCACCGACAGCTGCTCGTCGCCGGCCGGCAGCGGGCGGGCACCGGGGGCGTCCCGGACCATCGGCCGCAGGTCGAGCACCTCGAAGACCCGCTCGAAGCTGACAAGTGCCGTCATGATGTCGACCTGGACGTTCGAGAGCGCGGTCAGCGGCCCGTACAGGCGGGTCAGCAGCGCGGCCAGCGCCACCAGCGTGCCGACCTCGAGGGTGCCGCCGACGGCCAGCCAGCCGCCCACGCCGTAGACGACCGCGGTGGCCAGCGAGGCGAGGAAGGTGAGGCCGAGGAAGAAGTAGCGCGCGTAGAGCGCCTGGACGACGCCGATGTCGCGGACCCGGCCGGCGGCCTGCCCGAAGTCGGCGTTCTCGTTCTGGTAGCGGCCGAAGATCTTCACCAGCAGCGCGCCGGACACGTTGAACCGCTCCGTCATGGTCTGGCTCATCGCGGCGTTGAGCTGCATGGCCTCGCGGCTGATGTCGGCCAGCTTCCGGCCGATGAACCGGGCGGGCAGGAGGAACAGCGGCACCAGTACCAGCACGATCAGGGTGATCTGCCACGACAGCACGATCATCGCGCCGAGCGCCAGCACCAGCGTCACGAAGTTGCTGACGACCTGCGAGAGCGTGCCCGTGAACGCCTGCTGGGCGCCGATGACGTCACTGTTGAGCCGCGACACCAGCGAGCCGGTCTGCGTCCGGGTGAAGAACGCGACCGGCTGGCGCTGCACGTGGTCGAAGACCTGGCGGCGCAGGTCGAAGATGAGCCCCTCGCCGACGCGGGCGGACATCCACCGGCCGAGCAGCCCGAGCACGACGTCGACGACGGCCAGCCCGGCCACCGCGAGCGCGGCCCAGACGACGACCGCGCGGTCGCCGGCGCTGACGCCGCTGTCGATGAGCACCTTCAGCAGCAGCGGGACGGCGGCCGCGGACGCCGCCGCGGCGATGGTGGTGGCGAGGAAGACGGTCAGCTGGAAACGGTAGGGCCGGCCGTACCCGGCGATCCGCTTGACCGTGCCGCGGGCCAGCCGCTGGTGCGTGACCGACTGGTCGCTCGAGAACGACCTCGATGCGCGCCAGGCGTGACCCATCCCCATCGACACCGGCGTCGACCTCCTCGCGTCTGTTGCCGACCATCATGCGACCCGCCGCCGACAACGTCGCCCAGCCGACGGTTCTTCCCCCGTTCGCTCAGAGGCGAGCCGACCGCGCGTGCCGCGGCCACGCGCGGATCGTCACGCACCGTGATCGAATCGGCGCCCCGCGGCACGGGCGGCCGTTCCCCGATCCGTCACGCAACGTTACAGACCGGTCCGTACCGGAACGCACCGAACGTCGGCCGGAGCGTCGTCCGGCCGGCCGATGGCGGCGTTTCCGGGCATGCTGAAGCGCCCGATGGCCTCCCTCGCGCAAAAGACGCGAACGGGCATCGACACTGCCTTCACGTCACTCTGCGTGAAAGCACACCGATTACTCGGGCAATGGCGTGAATCAAGATCAACAGTGCGGAGTGCGACCGTTTAAGGCTGTCCGATATGTCGGACTTGCCGATCGGCTCTCTTCACCTCTGACCAAGATCAACTGATCGGAAAGAAGGCCCCTCGGGTTCGAGTACGACGACTCGAGAATCCGCCGAACGATTCACCGGCCGGGCTGACTCGGTGATTCGCCGCCGCATCGCCTGGGGAGGCGTGCGCGCCGGGGACCGCGCAGTGGGTGACGAAGCGTGTGTCGGGGTGATCGAGCTGCTGGAGGCCACCCTCCTCCGGCATCTCGACCAACTGGGGCTGGTTCAGGCCTGCTTCTTCGCCTTGCCTCGTGTGGCCCCTCCGCGGCCTCGTAGGTTGACTCCGGACTCGGACAGAACCCGGTGGACGAACCCGTAGGAACGCCCGGTTTCAGTGGCGAGCTCGCGGATGCTCCGACCACCTTCGTACTTCTTCTTCAGGTCAGAGGCGAGCTTGTCACGCTGCCCCCCACTGATCCGCGCGCCTTTTACCAACTTCTCGGCCACGCGTCCTCCCGTTTCGTTGTCCTGCATGACAGAGGACAATGATCCGCTCCATTACGCTTTTTCGCCAGTCGAAGGCCGGATCGTGCCTCCAGGGAACGAAAAAGCGCAGGGTGGATCGACCTCTCCTATGCGAGTGAGACGAGCTCCGCATAGTCAGGGTTCCACAGATCTTCGACTCCGTCCGGAAGCAACACGACCCGCTCCGGGCCGAGCGCCTCGACGGCGCCTTCGTCGTGGGTCACGAGGACGATCGCGCCGGCGAACCCGCGCAACGCGGCCAGCACCTCCTCGCGGGAGGCGGGGTCGAGGTTGTTCGTCGGCTCGTCCAGCAACAGCACGTTCGCGCTGGACACGACCAGCGAGGCCAGCGCCAGCCGGGTCTTCTCACCGCCGGACAGCACGGCGGCGGGCTTGTCGACGGCGTCGCCGGAGAACAGGAACGAGCCGAGCACCCGGCGCGCCTCGAGCTCCGGGAGGTCCGGAGCGGCGCTGCGGAGGTTTTCGAGCACCGTGCGCGAGGTGTCGAGCGTCTCGTGCTCCTGGGCGTAGTAGCCCAGCCGCAGCCCGTGCCCGGGCTCGACGGTGCCGGTGTCGGCCTCTTCGACGCCGGCCAGCAGCCGCAGCAGCGTCGTCTTCCCGGCGCCGTTGAGGCCCAGGATGACAACCCGGCTGCCGCGGTCGATGGCGAGATCGACGTCGGTGAAGACCTCCAGCGACCCGTACGACTTCGACAGGCCGGACGCCGTGAGCGGCGTCTTGCCACACGGCGCGGGGTCGGGGAAGCGCAGCTTGGCCACCTTGTCCTGGCGCCGCTGCTCCTCGAGGCCGGCCAGCAGCCGCTGCGCCCTGCGGTCCATGTTCTGCGCCGCGGTGGCCTTGGTGGCCTTGTAGCGCATGCGGTCGGCCTGCGCCTTGAGCGCGGCGGCCTTCTTCTCCGCGTTCGCCCGCTCGCGGTGCCGGCGTCGCTCATCGGTCTCGCGCTGGGCGAGGTACGCCGTCCAGCCGATGTTGTAGACGTCGAGGGCGGCGCGGTTGGCGTCGAGGTGGAAGACCCGGTTGACGGTCTTGTCGAGCAGCGCGACGTCGTGGCTGATGACCACCAGGCCGCCCTTGTAGGCCCGCAGGAAGTCGCGCAGCCAGACGATGGAGTCGGCGTCCAGGTGGTTCGTCGGCTCGTCCAGGAGCAGCGTGTCGGCGTCGGAGAACAGGATGCGGGCCAGTTCGACCCGGCGCCGCTGGCCGCCGGAGAGCGTCTTCAGCGGCTGCGCGAGCACGCGGTCGGGCAGCCCGAGGCTGGCGGCGATGGTGGCCGCCTCGCTCTCGACGGCGTACCCGCCGGCCGCCAGGAACTCGGCCTCGAGCCGGGCGTAGCGGCGCATGCCGCGCTCGTGCTCGTCGGGATCGCTGGAGGCCATCTGCTTCTCGGCCTTGCGCATGCCCGCGACGACGACGTCGAGCCCGCGGGCGCTCAGGATGCGGTCGCGGGCGACGATCTCGGGGTCGCCGGCTCGCGGGTCCTGCGGCAGGTAGCCGATCGGGCCGTTGCGCACCACCGAGCCGGCGGCGGGCTGGCCCTCGTCGGCCAGGATGCGGGTGAGCGTGGTCTTGCCGGCGCCGTTGCGGCCGACGAGGCCGACCTTGTCGCCGGGACCGATGCGGAAGCTGGCGTCTTCGAGAAGCACCTGCGCGCCTGCGCGCACTTCTAGCTGGTGAGCGGTGATCATGTCAGGGTGAACTCTCCGTGGCCTGGGATGGGGTGGGCGATCGGTCCAGCACGATCAGTCCGCCACGGGCATCATGGTGAGCAGTCTACGCGTGAGGTGAATCGGCCATGAAGTTCAACCGGCGGGCACGCCTGGATCCTTCCCAGGTGTCCGACCAGCGTGGCCGGCGCCCGGCCGGCCGCACGGCGGCGGCCGGTGGAGGCATCGGGGTGGTCATCCTCGCGTTGCTCGCGCTGCTGACGGGCACCAACCCGGCCGACGTCCTCGGCGGCGACGGCGGCACGCCGCAGATCCAGGCCGAGCCGGGGTCCGAGGGCGAGCTGGAGCGTGAGTGCCAGGTGGTCGCGGACATCGACGAGAACCCCGACTGCCGGTTCGTGCTCTACGTGAACTCGGTCCAGGCGTTCTGGGAGGACTACTTCGCCGCCGCCGGCGAGCAGTACAGCCCGTCGACGACGACGTTCTTCACCTCCGCGGTCACCACCCGATGCGGCACGGCGTCGTCGCAGGTGGGGCCGTTCTACTGCCCCGGTGACCAGCAGGTCTACCTTGACCTCGGGTTCTTCGACCAGCTGCGCACCACGTACGGCGGGCCGAGCGGCCAGTTCGCCGAGGCGTACGTGCTGGCCCACGAGTACGGTCACCATGTGCAGAACCTCACCGGTCAGATGCAGCGGGTCCGCACCCAGTCCGGGCCCGACTCCGACGCCGTCCGCCTCGAGCTGCAGGCCGACTGCTACGCCGGCATGTGGGCGCACCACGCCACCACCGCCGAGGACGAGACCGGCCAGCCGCTGATCACCGAGCTGACCGACCAGGACATCACCGACGCGCTGGCCGCCGCCGGAACCGTCGGCGACGACTACATCCAGGAGCGGTTCCAGGGCACCATCACGCCGGAGTCGTGGACACACGGCTCCAGCGACCAGCGGCAGGCGTGGTTCAGGACGGGTCTCGAGACCGGCGACATCGCGGCCTGCGACACGTTCGCCGCGTCGTCGCTGTGATCGAGGTCGACGCCGTCACGCACCGGTACGGCGACCGCACCGTCCTGCGCGACGTGACGGTGACGCTGACGGAGCAGCGGGTCGGCGTGATCGGGGCGAACGGGTCGGGCAAGTCGACGTTCGCGCGGCTGCTCAACGGCCTGGTGCTGCCGTCGTCAGGGTCGGTGACGGTGGACGGGCTGTCGACGCGGCGGTCCGGGGCCGAGGTGCGGCGGTCGGTGGGCTTCGTGTTCACCGACCCGGACGCGCAGATCCTCATGCCGACGGTCGCCGAGGACGTCGCCTTCGGGCTGCGGGACCTGCCGCGGTCGGCGGTTGAAGCGCGGGTGGCGGAGGCGCTGGAGCGCTTCGGGCTGGCCGGGCACGCCGACCATCCTGCGCACCTGCTGTCCGGCGGGCAGAAGCAGCTGCTGGCGCTCTGCTCGGTGCTGGTGACGGACCCGAAGGTGCTCGTGTGCGACGAGCCGACGACGCTGCTCGACCTGCGCAACACCCGGAAGGTGCTGGCGCTGCTGGCCGAGGTGCCGCAGCGGGTCGTGCTGGTCACGCACGACCTCGACGCCGTCCTGGCGATGGACCGCGTGCTGGTCTTCGACGACGGTCGCCTGGTGTTCGACGGTCTGCCGGCCGACGCCGTCGCGTACTACGTGGACCTCGCGTCGCGTCTCGAGTAGGGGGTCTGGCCCGAGGGCCGTCGCCGCGATCCCGTGATCATCAAGGATCCACCACACCATAGAGGGTCGAATCCTTGATGATCATGGAGTTGAGCGTCAGCCGAAGTCGACGGGGTCGATGCGGACGCGGACGGAGCCGCCGGTGCGGCGGGCGGAGCGGATGCCGGCCGCCGCCCGCAGCGCCGCCGCGAGCGCCGTCCCCGCCGCCCGGGGCGCGCGGACCATCGCCCGTGCGCCGTCGTCGACCGGCACCGGGCCGATGACCTCGGCGTCGGGCGGGAGCTCGGCGTGCATGAGGAGGTCGTCGACGTCGGCGGCGGCACCGGTGAGCTCGGCGACGCGCGCGGCGGGCGGCAGGTGGAGCGCCGAACGCTCGGCCAGTTCGCGCGTGGCGAAGCCGGCCGGGTCCCAGCGGACCAGCGCCTGGACGGCCGGCGCGGAGGAGTCCGCGACCACGACGATCTCCCCGCCCATCGTCCCGGGACGGACCAGCGCGGCCGCGCGCAGCCAGCGGCGCAGCGCCTCCTCGGCGGCGCGCAGGCCGGTCCGGGCCAGCAGCGCGGTGCCGTCCAGCAGCAGCGCCGCCGTGTAGCCACCATCAGCGACCGGCTCAGCGCCGGGCGTCGCCACCACCAGCGCCGGCTCCGCGCCGACAGTATCTCGCACGGCGTCGCCGCGTGACAGCAGCACGGGCACGCCCGCGAACGCGCGGCCGAGCTCCTCCGCCGTCCGCCGTACGCCGACGACCGTCGCCCGCAGCGTGCCGTGCCCGCACTCCCCGCACCGCCACGACGGGTACGTCGTCGCGCACCAAGCGCATCGCGGCGGCCGGTCGGCCTGGCCGAGCACCAGGGGCCCGGAACAGGCCGCGCAGCGCGCCGGCGTGCGGCAGCGGGCGCAGGCGACGCCGGGCAGGTATCCGGCCCGCGGCACCTGCACCAGCACCGGGCCGCGCGCGAGCCCGGCCCGCGCCGTCCGCCAGGCCAGCGACGGCAGCCGGGCGGTGCGGGCGGCCTCGTCGCGGGCCTGCTCGTGGTCGTCACCGCTGGCGTGCACGTGCGGCGACGCGGCCCGGACCGCCTGCCGCGACGGAGTCACCGGCCGCGCCCAGCCGGTGGCCAGCAGCTGCTCGGCCTCGGCGGTGCGCGCGAACCCCCCGACGACGGCGGCCGCGCCGGCCTGGTGGGCGCGCAGCAGCAGCACCTCGCGCGCATGCGGGTACGGCGCCCGCGGCTCGGCGTGCAGGTCGTCGCCGTCGTCCCAGAGGACCACCAGCCCGAGGTCGTGCACGGGCGCGAACGCCGCCGACCGGGTCCCGATGACGGCCCGCACGGCGCCCCGGCGCACCGACAGCCAGCGCTTGTACCGGGTGGACGGCCCGGCGTCGGCCTCCAGCTCGACGTGCTGGCCCTCGCCCAGCAGCTCCGTCAGCGCCGACGACGCCAGTGCGACGTCGCGGCCGTCGGGCACCACCACCAGCGCGCCCCGTCCGCCGGACAGTGTCGTGGCGACCAGCCGGGCCACGAGGTCGGGCCAGTCGGCTGCCGGGCCGGGGTTCCAGACGGCGCGCGGCGCTCCCCCGGCGGCCAGCGCGTCGAGCAGCGCGACGCCGTCGACGTGCTGGGCCCAGCCGCCGGGGTCGGGCCGGGCCGGCGGAACCGGCGGGTCGGGCGACGCGGCCTTCTCGGCGGTGGCGTGCCGGGGCGGGACGGCGAGGCGCAGGACGTCGGAGACGGTGCCGGCGTAGCGGTCGGCGACGGTGCGGGCCAGCATCGCGATCTCGGGCGCCAGCACCGGCTCGGGCGAGACCACCCGGCGCAGCCGCGCGAGCTTTCCCTCGTGGTCGCTGGAGTCCTTCCGGGCAACGACGAAGCCGTCCTGATCGGTGCCGGCGAACCGCACCGACACGCGGGCGCCCACGACGGCGTCGTCGGCCATGGAGACCGGCACGAGGTAGTCGAACGGCCGGTCCAGATGCGGCAGGCCGACGTCGACCAGCACGGCGGCCACCGGCCGCTCCTCCGCGACCGGCTCGGGCGCGCGGGTTCGGAACCGGCGCCGGCCGGGCGCGGCGACCAGCGCCAGCTGATCGGGCTCGGCCTGCTCGGATGCGCTCACAGACCGTTTCTACCGCACTGGCGGACCCGGCCCGCGGTTGTCCACAGGACGGATCCGGCCGGGCATCGCTCGGCCTCGGCCGATCAGCCGGCGGCCGCCTGCAGCGCATCGACGCGGTCGGTGCGCTCCCACGTGAAGTCGGGCAGCTCGCGGCCGAAGTGACCGTAGGCGGCCGTCTGGGCATAGATGGGCCGCTTGAGGTCGAGGTCGCGGATGATCGCGGCGGGACGCAGGTCGAAGACCTCGGTGACGGCGTTCTCGATGCGCTCCACCGGCACCCGCTCGGTACCGAAGCACTCCAGGAACAGGCCCACCGGCTCAGCCTTGCCGATGGCGTAGGCCACCTGCACCTCGCAGCGGCGGGCGAGCCCGGCCGCGACGACGTTCTTCGCCACCCAGCGCATGGCGTAGGCGCCGGAGCGGTCCACCTTCGACGGGTCCTTACCGCTGAACGCGCCGCCGCCATGCCGGGCCATGCCGCCGTAGGTGTCGATGATGATCTTCCGTCCGGTGAGGCCGGCGTCGCCCATCGGGCCGCCGATCTCGAACCGGCCGGTCGGGTTCACCAGCAGCCGGAAGTCGTGCTCGTCGAGCTCGAACGTCTCGAGCACCGGCTTGACCACCTGGTTGGTGATGTCAGGGGTGAGCAGCTGGTCGAGGTCGATGTTGGCCGCGTGCTGCGTCGACACGACGACGGTGTCGAGGCGGACCGGGCGGTCGCCGTCGTACTCGATGGTGACCTGCGTCTTGCCGTCCGGACGCAGGTACGGCACCGCGCCGGACCGGCGCACCTCGGCCAGCCGCTGCGCCAGCCGGTGCGCGACGATGATCGGCAGCGGCATCAGCTCCGGCGTCTCGTCGCTCGCGTAGCCGAACATCAGCCCCTGGTCGCCCGCCCCCTGCAGGTCCAGCGGGTCGAGGTCGCCCTCGACGCGATGCTCGTACGCGGAGTCCACACCCTGCGCGATGTCCTGCGACTGCGAGCCGATGGACACCGACACGCCGCAGGAGTAGCCGTCGAAGCCCTTGGTCGACGAGTCGTATCCGATGCCGAGGATGGTGTCGCGCACGATGCCAGGGATGTCGGCGTAGCCCTGTGTGGTCACCTCGCCGGCCACGTGGACCAGGCCGGTGGTCACCATCGACTCGACCGCGACGCGGCTGTTGGGGTCGTCCTTCAGCAGCGCGTCGAGCACGGCGTCACTGATCTGGTCACAGATCTTGTCCGGATGACCCTCGGTGACGGATTCGGACGTGAACAGACGTAGAGACAACCCATGCCCCCTCTCATGACGCGGACTACACCCAGGCAGCCCAACTGTAGGGTAATGTCGCGGACCCGGCCTGCGAACGTCCACGCACTGGACGGTTTTCACCCGCATCCTGAGACACGGGCGCACCCGCCGATCAGAGGCGGGCGCGGACGAGGTCCCAGACGACGTGCGCGAGGGCGGACTTGGGACCGCTCTCGACGGTCACGGAGCTGCCGTCGGCGCCCAGCACGACCGCGGCGTTGTTCTCGGACTCGAACCCGCGGTCGGCGCCCACTTCGTTGACCACCAGCAGGTCGCAGCCCTTGGCGGCGAGCTTGGCGCGGCCGTGGTCGAGCACGCTGCCGGACGCGTCGCCGGTCTCGGCGGCGAACCCGACGACGACCTGCCGCGGGCTGGGCCGGTGCGCGGCCAGGTGGGCGAGGATGTCGGTGGTGCGTTCCAGCTCGATGACCGGGGTCGACCCGTCGGCCGACTTCTTGATCTTCGTGTCGGTGTAGGCGGCCGGCCGGAAGTCGGCGACGGCGGCGGCCATGACGACGGCGTCGGCGCCGGCCGCGGCCTCCACCATGGCGTCGTACAGCTGCGCCGCGGAACCGACCCGCACGATGTCGGCGCCGGCGGGGTCGGGCAGCGTCACGTTCGCCGCCACCAGCGTGACGCGGGCACCGCGCGCGGCCGCGGCCCGGGCCAGCGCGTAGCCCTGCCGGCCGGACGAGCGGTTGCCCAGGAACCGGACGGGGTCGAGGTGCTCGCGGGTGCCGCCGGCGGAGACGACGACGTGCCGGCCGGTGAGGTCGGGCCCAGCGCCGCCGCGGCTCAGCACGTCGGTGACGTAGGCGAAGATGTCGGCGGGCTCTGGCAGCCGGCCCTTGCCGGTGTCGGCGCCGGTGAGCCGGCCGACGGCGGGCTCGACGACGAGCGCGCCGCGCTTGCGCAGCGTCTCGACATTGGCGACGGTGGCCGGGTGCTCCCACATCTCGGTGTGCATGGCCGGTACGAAGATCACCGGCCCGCGCGCGGTGAGCAGCGTCGACGTCAGGAGGTCGTCGGCCAGCCCGGCGGCGGCCTTGGCCATCAGGTCGGCCGTGGCCGGGGCGACCAGCACGAGGTCGGCGTGCCGGCCGATGCGGACGTGCGGGACCTCGTGGACGTCGTCGAAGACCTCCGTGCGCACCGGACGGCCCGACAACGCGGCCCAGGTCGGCTCCCCGACGAAGCGGAGGGCCGACCTGGTGGGTAGGACGGTGACGCCGTGGCCGGACTCGGTGAGCCGGCGCAGCACCTCGGCGATCTTGTAGGCGGCGATGCCACCCCCGACGCCGAGGACGATCTCAGCCATCAGCCATCAGCCATCAACCGGCCGCCGGCCGTCAGCTCTGCTGCTCGGCCGCGGGCTCGTCAGCCGTGGCGGCCGGGGCGACCGGCAGCTCGGCGTCGATGTCGTTCGGGTCGATGTGCTCGGCCGTCAACAGGCCCGCGTCGATCTCGCGCAGCGCGATGGACAGCGGCTTCTCCTGCACGTGGGTCTCGACGAGCGGCCCGACGTACTCGAGCAGGCCCTCGCCCAGCTGCGAGTAGTAGGCGTTGATCTGGCGCGCCCGCTTGGCCGCGTAGATGACCAGGCCGTACTTGGAGTCGGTCTTGGCCAGCAGGTCGTCGATGGGTGGGAAAGTGATGCCCTCGGCAACGCCTTGGGTACCGGACACGCTCATGCCTCCGGGCTCGTCAAGTGGGGTGTACGCATCAAGGCTACCAACTCTTCGCAAACCGTCTCGACGTCCGTGTTCACCAGCGTGACGTCGAACTCGGCCTCCGCGGCCAGCTCCTCGCGCGCGGTCGTCAGCCGGCGCTCGCGCTCGGCCTCGGTCTCGGTGCCCCGGCCGATGAGCCGGCGGACCAGCTCGTCCCAGCTCGGCGGCGCGAGGAACACGAACAGCGCGTCGGGGATGGTCTCCCTGACTTGCCGGGCGCCCTGCAGGTCGATCTCGAGCAGCACTGAGTGGCCGGCGGCGAGCGCGCGCTCGACCGGCCCCCTGGGCGTGCCGTACTTCGCCCGCTTGTGCACCACGGCCCACTCGAGGAACTCGCCCTGCTCGATCATCTTGTCGAACGTGGCGTCGTCGACGAAGTGGTAATGCTCGCCGTCGATCTCTCGCGGCCGCGGCGGCCGGGTCGTCGTGGACACCGAGATCCACAACTCCGGGTGAGCGGCGCGCAGCTTCTTGACGACGGTGGTTTTTCCGACCGCCGTCGGCCCCGACAGGACGATGACCCGCGGGGCCGACCGCGGATGGGACGTGTGCAGGCTCAACCGCCGAAACGCTCGATCAGAGCCGCCGACTGGTTGGCACCCAGGCCACGGACGCGACGGGTCTCGGCGATGCCGATCTCCTCCATGATCTGCTTGGCGCGGACCTTACCGACGCCGGGCATCGACTCGAGGAGGGCGGAAACCTTCATCTTGCCGATGACCTCATTCTTCTCGCCTTCCTTGAGCACGTCGCCGAGACGGGCTCCGGCGTTCTTCAGGCGGTTCTTGACCTCCGCACGCTCCCGGCGAGCTTCGGCAGCCTTCTCGAGAGCGGCCGCGCGCTGTTCGGGAGTCAGGTTAGGGAGCGCCACGAGCGGGTCACCTCTGTTGTGTCGTTGTGTGGATGTGGGTCCGACCACCGCTTCGGCGGCCTTGTTTCAGGAACCTAGCGAGTGAACCACCAGGTCAGCAACGCAATCCACCGTACCTGTCCGGACGAATCCACGGTACGACGTCCCCCGCGTGTCGCGCCGGAAGTCCCTGGATTCGTGCCGGTCAGGCACCGGCGGAGGCACGAAACAGCAGGTCACGGACGTCCTCGATGGTCCGGGCCGCTGCCTCGCGGAGTGCCCGCGGGTCCGGTCCGGCGGACAGGACCTCTCGCGACGCCGATGGCACGACCTGCGGCAAAGCCGCTCCGAACACCGTCGCGAGGTCCGCGACGGTAGCGCCCTGAGCGCCGATGCCGGGCGCCAGCAGCGGCCCCCCGACGGCGAGATCCTCGCCGGATCCACCGGTCGTGGCGCCGACGACCACCCCGACGCCGCCCAGTGCGTCACCGGCGGCCAGCGCGGCGGCGTTGGCGGCACGAACATGGTCCAGCATGGTCCCGGCGACGGTGCGGCCGTCGGCGGCGCGGGCGTGCTGCACCTCGGGGCCCTCCGGGTTGGACGTCAGCGCGAGCACGAACACGCCGTTGCCGTGTGCCGCCGCGGTGTCGAGCACCGGGCGCAGCGACTCGAAGCCCAGGTACGGCGAGACGGTGACGGCGTCGGCGCACAGCGGCGACGCCGGGTCGCAGTAGGCGTCGGCGTAGGCCTGCATCGTCGAGCCGATGTCGCCGCGCTTGACGTCCAGCAGCACCAGCGCGCCGGCGCCCTTCGCGTCGGCGATCACCCGCTCCAGCACCGCGACGCCGCGCGACCCGTGCCGCTCGAAGAACGCCGACTGCGGCTTGAGCACCGCGACGGTCTCGCCCAGCGCCTCGACGGCCGTGCGGGCGAACCGCTCCAGCCCGGCGACGTCGTCGGCCAGGCCCCAGGCGGTGAGCAGACCCGGGTGCGGGTCGACGCCGGCGCAGAACGGCCCGCGGGCCTTCATCGCGGCGTGCAGCCGCCGCCCGAAGGGCTCCATCAACGATCCTCCTCGATCAACCGCGCCAGCTCGCGCTGCACGCGGGCCGGCCAGAGCGGGCCGCCGTAGATGAACGCGGTGTACGCCTGGACCAGCGTGGCGCCGGCCCGCAGCCGCTCGTACGCGTCCCCGGCGGTCGTGACGCCGCCGGCCGCGACCAGCGTGAGCCGCTCCCCCACGGCGCCACGCAGGAGTCGCAGCACCTCCAGCGACCGCGCCGCGAGCGGCGCCCCGGACAGCCCGCCGGCGCCGGCCCGCTCGACCGCGAGCGGCGTGGAGCGCAGGCCGTCGCGGCCGATGGTGGTGTTCGTCGCGATGATGCCGTCCAGCTCCAGCTCGAGCGCCAGCTTCGCGACCGCGAGGACGTCGTCGTCGCCGAGGTCGGGGGCGATCTTCACCAGCAGCGGCACCCGGCGGGTCGTGACGGCGTCGGCCTGCGCCCGGACGGCGGTGAGCAGCGGCCGCAGCTTCTCCACAGCCTGCAGGTCGCGCAGGCCGGGCGTATTCGGCGAGCTGACGTTGACCACCAGGTAGTCGGCGTACGGGGCGAGCAGCCGGGTGCTGGCCTCGTAGTCGGCGATCGCCTCGGCCTCGGGCACCGCCTTGGACTTGCCGATGTTGACGCCGACGACGACCGGCAGCGCGTTCCGGCGCCGGCGCCGCTTCCCCAGCCGGGCGGCCACCACCGCGGCGCCGTCGTTGTTGAAGCCCATGCGGTTGACGACGGCGCGGTCGGCGACCAGGCGGTGCAGCCGCGGCCGCGGGTTGCCCGGCTGCGGCCGTCCGGTGACCGTCCCGACCTCGACGAACGCGAAGCCCAGTGCGGCCAGGCTGTCGATGCCGACGGCGTTCTTGTCGAACCCGGCGGCCAGGCCCAGCGGTCCCGGGAAGTGCAGGCCGAAGGCCTCGACGGCGCCTGCCGAGGGTGGGCCGAGCTTGCGCCGTCCGTACGCCGCCAGCCCCGGCACCCGGGCGGCCAGTCGCATCGCGGCGAACGCGCCCTTGTGCGCGGTCTCGGCGTCGAGCTTCGACAGCACCCGCCGGAACAGCACGTCGTACGCCGTCACGCCGCCCCCTCCCCCGTTGATCTTGGAGTAACCGTGGAGTTGCCGCCCGGAATGTCCGATGAATACCCCGGAAACTCCAAGATCAACTTTTCGGGACGGGGCGGGAGGGGCCGGCGGGGCATCAGCGGTCGGCCCAGGACTGCAGCGACCGGACGCCGACCGACTCCGCGCGCAGCGATTCGATGCCCTGCACCGCCGCGGCCAGCCCCTGCGTGGTGGTGATGCACGGGATGTTGCCCTGGATGGCGGCGCGGCGGATCTCGTAGCCGTCGGCGCGCGGGCTGCCGCCGGTGGTGGTTCCGCTGGGGGTGTTGATGATGAGGTCGACGTCGCCGGCGAGGATACGGCCGATGATCGTCGGGGTGCCGTCGGGCTCGTGGCCGACCCACCGCTTGCGCACCACCTCGGCCGTCACGCCGTTGCGGCGCAGCACCTCGGCCGTCCCGGCGGTGGCCAGGATCGTGAAGCCGAGGTCGGCCAGCCGCTTGACCGGGAAGATCATGTGCCGCTTGTCGCGGTTGGCCAGCGAGACGAACACCGTGCCGGACGTCGGCAGCGCGCCGAACGCGGCGGACTGGGACTTGGCGAACGCGGTGCCGAACTGCTCGTCGATGCCCATGACCTCGCCGGTGGAGCGCATCTCCGGGCCGAGCAGGGTGTCGACGGTGCGGCCGTCGGGCGTGCGGAAGCGGTTGAACGGCATGACCGCCTCCTTCACCGCGACCGGGGCGTCGGCGGGCAGGTCGACGGCGTCACCGGCGGCGGGCAGCAGTCCCTCGGCCCGCAACTGGCCGATCGTCGCGCCGAGCATGACCCGGGCGGCGGCCTTGGCCAGCGGCACGCCGGTCGCCTTGGACACGAACGGCACCGTCCGCGACGCGCGTGGGTTGGCCTCGAGCACGTAGAGGACGTCGCCGGCCAGCGCGTACTGCACGTTCAGCAGGCCGCGCACGCCGACGCCGCGGGCGATCGCCTCGGTCGAGGCCTTGATGCGGGTCAGCTCGTCGCGGCCGAGCGTGATGGGCGGGAGTGCGCACGCGGAGTCGCCGGAGTGGATGCCGGCCTCCTCGATGTGCTCCATGACGCCGCCGAGGTACAGCTCGTCGCCGTCGAACAGCGCGTCGACGTCGATCTCGACGGCGTCGTCGAGGAACCGGTCGACCAGCACCGGGTGCTCGGGCGAGGCCTCGGTGGCCCGGCCGATGTAGTCGGCCAACGTGGCGTCGTCGTAGACGATCTCCATGCCCCGCCCGCCGAGCACGTAGGACGGCCGTACCAGCACCGGGTAGCCGATGGTGTGCGCGATCTCGCGGGCCTGCTCGAACGAGCTGGCCGTGCCGTGCTTCGGCGCCGGTAGCCCGGCCTCGCCCAGCACCCGCCCGAACGAGCCGCGATCCTCGGCCAGGTCGATCGCGGTCGGGGACGTGCCCACGATCGGGACGCCGGCCTCGGCCAGCGCGGCCGCCAGCCCCAGCGGCGTCTGCCCGCCCAGCTGGACGATGACCCCGGCGACCGGGCCGGCCTGCCGCTCGGCGTGCACGACCTCGAGCACGTCCTCCAGCGTCAGCGGCTCGAAGTAGAGCCGGTCGGAGGTGTCGTAGTCGGTCGAGACCGTCTCCGGGTTGCAGTTGACCATGACGGTCTCGTAGCCGGCCTCGTGCAGCGCCATCGCGGCGTGCACGCAGGAGTAGTCGAACTCGATGCCCTGGCCGATACGGTTCGGGCCGCTGCCGAGGATGATGACGGCCTCGCGCTCGCGCGCGCTGACCTCGGTCTCCTCGTCGTAGGAGGAGTAGTGGTACGGCGTCTTGGCGGCGAACTCCGCGGCGCAGGTGTCGACCGTCTTGAACACCGGCCGGATGCCCAGCGCGTGCCGGACCCCCCGGACGACCTCGGCGGACGTGCCCCGCAGCGCCGCCAGCTGCACGTCGGAGAAGCCGTGCCGCTTGGCCTCACGCAGGACGTCGGGCGTGAGCTGCGGCGCCTTGCGGACGTCGTCGGCGACCTCGGTGAGCAGCAGCAGCTGGTCGAGGAACCACGGGTCGATGCGGGTGGCGGCATAGAGGTCGTCGACGGTGGCGCCGGCGCGGAGGGCGTCGACGACATCGCGCAGCCGGCCGTCATAGGGGCGGCTGACGCGTTCGGTGAGCTCCTTCGCGTCACCAGGCTCGGAGGCGAAGTCCAGCGCGCCGTCGGACTTCTCCAGCGACCGCAGCGCCTTCTGCAGCGCCTCGGTGAAGTTGCGGCCGATGGCCATCGCCTCGCCCACGCTCTTCATGTGCGTGGTCAGCGTGGAGTCGGCGGCCGGGAACTTCTCGAACGCGAACCGCGGCGCCTTGACGACGACGTAGTCCAGCGTCGGCTCGAACGAGGCCGGGGTCTCCCCCGTGATGTCGTTCGGGATCTCGTCCAGCGTGTACCCCAGAGCGACCTTCGCGGCGATCTTGGCGATCGGGAAGCCGGTCGCCTTGCTGGCCAGGGCGCTGGAGCGGGAGACCCGCGGGTTCATCTCGATGACGATGAGCCGGCCGTCGTCGGGGTCGACGGCGAACTGGATGTTGCAGCCGCCGGTGTCGACGCCGACCGCCCGGATGATCGCGATGGCCTGGTCGCGCATGACCTGGTACTCGCGGTCGGTCAGGGTCAGGGCCGGGGCGACGGTGACGGAGTCGCCGGTGTGCACGCCCATCGGGTCGACGTTCTCGATCGAGCAGACGATGACCACGTTGTCGGCGCCGTCGCGCATGACCTCGAGCTCGTACTCCTTCCAGCCGAGGATCGACTCCTCGAGGAGCACCTCGGTGGTCGGCGACGCGTCGAGGCCGGCGCCGGCGATGCGGCGCAGATCCTCCTCGTCGAAGGCCATGCCGGAGCCGGCGCCGCCCATGGTGAACGAGGGGCGGACGACGACCGGGTAGCCCAGCTTCTCGACGGCCGCGAAGCAGTCGTCCATCGAGTGGCAGATCTCCGACCGCGCGGTCTCGCCGCCGACCTCCTCGACGATCTTCTTGAACGACTCGCGGTTCTCGCCCCGCTCGATGGCGTCGATGGAGGCACCGATCAGCTCGACCCCGAACCGCTCCAGCACACCGCGCTCGTGCAGCGCGACGGCCGTGTTCAGCGCCGTCTGCCCGCCCAGCGTCGCCAGCAGCGCGTCGGGCCGCTCCAGCGCGATGACCTTCTCGACGAACTCCGGGGTGATCGGCTCGACGTAGGTGGCGTCAGCGATGTCGGGGTCGGTCATGATCGTCGCCGGGTTGCTGTTGACCAGGATCACCCGCAGGCCCTCGGCCCGCAGCACCCGGCAGGCCTGCGTCCCGGAGTAGTCGAACTCGCACGCCTGGCCGATGACGATCGGCCCGGAGCCGATGACCAGGACGCTGTCGATGTCCGTGCGCCTGGGCATCAGACCTCCTTCGCGGCGGACGGTGCCGCCGACATCACGTCGGTGAACCGGTCGAACAGGTAGGCGGCGTCGTGCGGGCCGGCCGCGGCCTCCGGGTGGTACTGGACGGAGAAGGCCTTGAGGTCGCCCCGCTGGTCGCGCAGCGCAAGCCCCTCGACGACGTCGTCGTTGAGGCAGACGTGGCTGACCTCGGCGGCGCCGTACGGCGTCTCCGTCGGGCCGTCCAGCGGCGCGTCGACCGCGAAGCCGTGGTTGTGCGCCGTCACCTCGACCTTGCCGGTGCCGCGGTCCTGGACCGGCTGGTTGATGCCGCGGTGGCCGTAGCCGAGCTTGTAGGTGCCGAAGCCGAGGGCGCGGGCGAACACCTGGTTGCCGAAGCAGATGCCGAAGAACGGCAGGTCGCGCTCCAGCGCCGCCCGGACGACATGCATCGGGCCGTCCGCCGTCGCGGGGTCGCCCGGTCCGTTGGACAGGAACAGCCCGTCCGGCTCGCGGCTGAGCACGTCGTCGATGCCCGCCGTCGCCGGGAGCACGTGCACCTCGATGCCGCGCTCGGCCATGCGCCGCGGCGTCATCGACTTGATGCCGAGGTCGAGCGCGACGACGGTGAACCGGCGCTCGCCGTCGGCCGGGACGACGTACGGCTCCTTGGTGCTGACCTCGGCGGCGAGGTCGGCGCCGAGCATCTCCGGGCTGTCGAGCACCCGCTGCCGCAGCGCGTCGGCGTCGGTCTCGACGGTGGAGATGCCGACCCGCATGGCGCCGCGTTCGCGCAGGTGGCGGGTGAGCGCGCGGGTGTCGATGCCGCTGATGCCGACGACGCCCTGAGCGGCCAGCTCGTCGTCGAGGCTGCGCCGCGACCGCCACGACGACGCGCGGCGGGCGGGGTCGCGGACGACGTAGCCGGCGACCCAGATGCGGCCGGACTCGGGGTCGTCGTCGTTGACCCCGGTGTTGCCGATGTGCGGCGCCGTCTGCACGACGACCTGGCGGTGGTAGGACGGGTCGGTCAGCGTCTCCTGGTAGCCGGTCATGCCGGTGGAGAAGACGGCCTCGCCGAACGTCTCGCCGGGCGCGCCGTACGAGCGGCCGCGGAACGTCCGGCCGTCCTCGAGCACGAGCAGCGCCGGTGCGTTCGTCGTCATGCGTGTCCCCCAGTTGTGTCGTGCGTGAGCCGGCCGCGCAGGAATGTCGCGACGACGGTGCCCGGCAGCTTCATCCCCTCGTACGGTGTGTTCCGCGACAGCGACGCCGATGCCGACGGGTCGATCGTGGTGGTGGTGCTCGGGTCGACGAGGGTGAGGTTGGCCGGCTCGCCCGCCGCGATGGGCCGGCCGTGCGGCTGGCCGCCGGTGTCGCTGCGGCCGATGCGGGCCGGCGCGAACGACATCCGGTCGGCGACGCCGGCCCAGTCGAGCAGCCCGGTGTCGACCATGGTGTGCTGGACGACCGACAGCGCCGTCTCCAGCCCCAGCATGCCGAACGCGGCGACGTCCCACTCGCAGTCCTTCGCCTCGACCGGGTGCGGCGCGTGGTCGGTGGCGACGATGTCGATGGTGCCGTCGGCCAGCGCCTCGCGCAGCGCCGCGACGTCGGCGGCGGAGCGCAGCGGCGGGTTGACCTTGTAGCGCGGGTCGTAGCCGGCCACCAGCTCGTCGGTGAGCAGCAGGTGGTGCGGCGTGACCTCGGCCGTCACCGGCAGCCCGCGTTCCTTGGCCAGCCGGACGATCTCGACCGATCCCTTCGTCGAGAGGTGGCAGATGTGCACTCGCGAGCCGACGTGCGCGGCCAGCAGCACGTCGCGGGCGACGATGGCCTCCTCGGCGACGCTCGGCCAGCCGCGCAGCCCGAGCCGGCCGGACAGCTCGCCCTCGTTCATCTGCGCGCCCTCGGTGAGCCGCGGCTCCTGTGCGTGCTGGGCGATGACGCCGTCGAAGGCCTTGACGTACTCCAGCGCGCGGCGCATCAGCATCGCGTCGTGCACGCAGACGCCGTCGTCGGAGAAGACCCGCACACCGGCGGCGGACTCGGCCATGGCGCCGAGCTCGGCCAGCCGCTCGCCCCTCAGCCCGACGGTGACGGCGCCGACCGGGCGGACGTCGGCGTGCCCGGCCTCTCGGCCCAGCCGCCAGACCTGCTCGACGACGCCGGCGGTGTCGGCGACGGGGTCGGTGTTGGCCATCGCGTGGACGGCGGTGAACCCGCCCCTGGCCGCGGCCCGGGTGCCCGTCTCGACCGTCTCGGCGTCCTCGCGCCCGGGTTCGCGCAGGTGTGTGTGCAGGTCGACAAGGCCGGGCAGCGCGATGAGCCCGGTGGCGTCGATGGTCGTGGCGTTCGCGACTATGGCGTGGGTGGCCGCGTCGGCGCCGAGCGCGACGATGACGCCGTCGTCGATCAGGATGTCCTGCGCCTCCCCGCCGAGGACGCGCGCGTTCGTGATCAGCGTGGTGGTCATGCCGCCTCCTCCGTGGTCGCGTTGCCGGCGAGCATCAGATACAGCACGGCCATGCGGACGTAGACGCCGTTGGTGACCTGCTCGACGATGACCGAGCGGGCGCTGTCGGCGACGTCGGCGGTGATCTCCATGCCGCGGTTCATCGGGCCGGGGTGCAGGACCAGCGCCTCGGGCGGCATCAGCGCCTGGCGGCGGGCGTCGAGGCCGTAGCGGCGGCTGTACTCGCGGGCCGACGGGAAGAACGCGGCGTTCATGCGCTCCTTCTGCACGCGGAGCATCATGACGGCGTCGGCGCCGGTCAGCGCGTCGTCGAGGTCGTAGCTCGTCGCGCAGGGCCAGTGCTCGACGCCGTTGGGCAGCAGCGTCGGCGGCGCGACCAGCGTGACCTTCGCGCCGAGCGTCGCCAGCAGCAGGACGTTGCTGCGCGCGACCCGGCTGTGCAGGACGTCGCCGACGATGACGATCTGCTTGCCGGCCAGCTCGCCCAGGTGCCGCCGCATGGTGAACGCGTCGAGCAGTGCCTGGGTGGGGTGCTCATGGGTGCCGTCGCCGGCGTTGACCACGCAGGCGTTGATCCAGCCCGACGTCGCCAGCCGGTACGGCGCGCCGCTGGCGGAGTGCCGCACGACGACGCCGTCGGCGCCCATCGCCTCGAGCGTCAGCGCGGTGTCCTTGAGGCTCTCGCCCTTGGACAGGCTGGACCCCTTGGCGGAGAAGTTGATGACGTCGGCGGACAGGCGCTTCGCCGCCAGCTCGAAGGACGTGCGGGTGCGGGTGGAGTCCTCGAAGAAGAGGTTGACCACGGTGCGTCCGCGCAGCGTCGGCAGCTTCTTCACCGCGCGGCCCTCGGTGAGCCGGGCCATCTCGTCCGCGGTGTCGAGCACGAGCGTGGCGTCGTCGAGCGACAGATCGCCGGCGGACAGGAGGTGACGGATCACGGCAGCACCTCCGTGGTCTGCGGGGCCGGCTTGTCGAGGAGGACGCCGTCGTGGCCGTCGGTCTCGGCGAGCCGGACCTTCACGCTCTCGACCAGCGACGTCGGGATGTTCTTGCCGACGTGGTCGGCGCGGATCGGCAGCTGCCGGTGCCCGCGGTCGACGAGGACGACGAGGCGGACGGCGCGCGGCCGCCCGATGTCCTCGAGCGCCGTGAGCGCGGCCCGGATCGTGCGCCCGGAGAACAGGACGTCGTCGACCAGCACCACGATGCGGTCGTCGATCCCGCCGGGCGGGATGTCCGTGTGCTCCAGGGCGCGGGCGGGCCGCAGCCGCAGGTCGTCGCGGTACATCGTGACGTCGAGTGCCCCGACGGGGACCTCGGTGCCTTCTACCGCGGAGATGCGTTCGGCAAGCCGGTACGCGAGCGGGACGCCGCGTTTGGGGATGCCGAGGAGGACGAGGTCGGCGGCGCCCTTGTTGCGCTCCACCACCTCGTGGGCGATACGCGTCAGGGCCCGGGCGACGTCGTCGCCGTCGAGCACCTCGCGGGCGCCGGACAGGTCGCGAGACATGCTTCGCAGGACCTCCTTCCCCGCCTCACGGGACGGGACTTAAAGGACGTCGGTTTCAGGTGCGAGCCTATCAGCGGCGCCGGGCGCGCTCGTGAGCGGCACGCTGTCGGCCCCGTCACACCGCCGGTTCGGTCGCTGACGCGCTCCTGTCCGATCCCGGTGCGCGTGGCGAGGCGGCGCAGCTCGGTCTCCAGCAGCATGCTCGACATCAGCGGCAAGCCGGCGGCCTGCTGCCCGTCCAGGTAGTCCGCCAGGGCCGCGGACTCCGCCTCCTCGATCAGCAGCTTCGCCGCCGCCGACGTCTCCACGTAGACGGTCATCGCTCACCACGCAGGTCGTCGACGATCTCCTGCACCGGAGTGGCGACGTTGCCCGGATTTCCGGCTGATACCCGCGAAACCAACGCTTGCCGGCGGAATCGGGGCGCTATCCGCCTGTTTCGCGGGTATCCGCCGGATCCGCGGGCACCAGCGTGCCATCGCGGGATGATGGAGCAGGGATGTCACAGCGACCGCTACGAGCACGCCCCTACATGGCTTGGCACGCCTGGGCGTCGCTCCGATGCGGACGAACCGAGCGCGCCAGCGACGCTCAGCCGTGCCAAGCACCACGGCAGCCGTGCCAAGGTCCGCCCGGCCGGAAATTGCCGTGCGGCCCGCCGGCACCTCCGCCTACGGTGACCGCCATGGAGCTGCGCCCGGAGGAACCCGCCGACCACGCAGCCGTCCACCACGTGCACCGCGAGGCGTTCGGCGACGACGGCGAGCATGTCGCCACCCTCGCCGACGACCTCCGCGGCCTCCTCACGCCCACCAGCGGCCTCTCACTCGTGGCCGTCGAGGACGGCGACATCGTCGGGCACGTGCTGTTCACCCGCGGCATCCTCGATGCACCCGAGCGGCTGGTCGACGTGCTGGTGCTGAGCCCCATCGGGGTGCTGCCGGAGCATCAGAAGAACGGCATCGGCAGCGCCCTGATCGCCCGCGGCCTCGCGCTGGCCGACGAACAGGGCGCGCCGGCGGTGTTCCTGGAGGGCTCGCCGGGCTACTACCCGAGGTTCGGGTTCCGGCCCGGCGAGCCGCTCGGGTTCCGCAAGCCGTCGTTGCGAATCCCCGACGCCGCGTTCCAGGTCCGGACGCTCAGCACGTACGAGCCGTGGATGACCGGCACCCTCGTCTATCCGGAGATCTTCTGGCGCCACGACGCCGTCGGCCTCCGCTGAGCGATGCGGAGCTCAGCGGCGGCCCTCGTCGAGGTTGACCAGCACCCGGCCGTCCTCCCACAGGTACCAGGTCGCGACGCTGACCGGCCCGGCCGGTCCTAGCGTCGCCATGACGGCCGGGTTGGGCCGGGTGAGGAATGCGCTGACGTCGTCAGGGAGCGGAGCCTTGGGCATCCCGTGATCCGACCATGGCCGCCCGGGCGGCCATGAACGGCGCCCGATCGAAGACGAACCAGCTGCGGACGATGCGGCCATCGGCGACGCGGACGCACTCCGCGCCGGGCGCCCGCGCCACCAACTGCGTCACCGAGTCGTACATGACGAGGGCCGTCTCGTCGTCGCCGAACGCGGCGATCAGCGAGGCGCTGACCAGCTGCGACACGTACGGCTCGAGGAACGCCCGGTAGGCGTCGATCCCCTCCAGCACGCCGGGCGGGGCCTCGCAGACGACGTCGTCGGCGATGTAGCGCAGCGCGGCGTCCAAGTCGCCGCCCGCCCACGCGTGGTGGTAGGCGAGCGCGACGTCCAGGGCGGCACGAGTCATGATCGTTCCCTTCTCGATGGATCCTTTCCGACGTACTGACACCGGCGCCGCCTGGATCGGAACGGTCGTGCGACGATGCGACGGTGACCTCGGTGCTCCTCACCCGCGCGCGGACAGGCGACCACGACGCGTTCGCCGAGCTCGTCGACCCGTACCGGCGGGAGCTGCAGCTGCATTGCTACCGGCTGCTCGGCCGGCTCCCCGATGCCGAGGACGCGGTGCAGGAGACGCTGCTGGCGGCGTGGCGTGGGCTGCCGGAGTTCGAGGAGCGAGCGTCGGTGCGCGGCTGGCTGTACCGCATCGCGACACACCGCTGCCTCAACGCGATCCGCGACGCCGGGCGTCGGCCGCCGCTCGCCCCGGTCCCGCCGTTCGAGGCACCCGAGCCGAGCCGTCACCACGAGGTCCCCTGGGTGCAGCCGTGCCCGGACGCGATGCTCCCCGAGCCGGCCTACCTGCGGCGCGAGCAGGTCGAGCTGGCCTTCGTCGAGGCGCTGCAGCAGCTGCCGCCGCGGCAGACCGCCGCGCTGGTGCTGTGCGACGTGCTCGGCTTCCCGCTCGCGGAGGCGGCGGACATGCTGGACACGACGACGACGGCGGTGAAGGGGACGCTGCAGCGGGCCCGCTCGACGCTGCGGACGACGACGCCGGGCCCGCGCCGACCGGCGCCGCCCGCGGGCTCGGCGGCCGAACGCGACCTCACGGGGCGGTTCACGGCCGCCTTCGTCGCCGACGACGTCGAGGCCGTCATTGCCCTGCTCACCGACGACGCCTGGCTGGCCATGCCGCCGGCGCCGCACCAGTACCTCGGGGCGGCGGCGATCGCCGGGTTCCTCCGCGCCAGCGCGGACTGGCGGGCCGGCCGGCGGTACACGTGCCTGCCGACCAGGGCGAACGGCCAGCCCGCGTTCGGCCTCTACCTCGACGCCGCACCCGCCGGCCTGGTGGTCCTCACCCTCGACGGCGACCGCGTCGCCCGCGTCACGCGTTTCATGGACGACACCCTCTACCCCCGGTTCGGCCTGCCGGCGAGCGTCGACGCAGGCGCACTCGGCTGACCCGGCTTCGGCCGGCGCGCGCGACCACCTTCCGGACGTGCGGGTGGTGCGCGTCTGCGCTCAGCTGAGCCCGCGCATCTGCAGCACCTTGAGCGCCAGCGCGAGGTCCAGCCGCAGCTCGGGGTCGGTGGTGAACGGGCCGAGCATGCGTTCCAGCTTGCTGATGCGGTAGCGCAGCGTGTTGTAGTGGAAGTGCAGCTGCCGGGCCGCCTCGGCGACGTTGAGGTTGGTGTCGAGCAGCACCTTGAGCGTGTGCCGCAGGTCCTCCATCTCGGGGTCGTCCTCGGCGGCGAGGCCGTGCAGGGTCTCGCGGACGAAGCCGCGCAGCTCCTCGCGGTCCTCGATCTGGCTGAGCAGCCGGAACGAGCCCAGGCTGTCGAAATGTGCCAACGACCCGCGGCCGTTCATCTGCCGCCCGACGTCGACAGCGCGGCGGGCCTGCTCGTACCCGACCGGCAGGCGCGAGGGGTCGTCGACGACGCGGCTGACGCCGGTGGAGAACGAGCGCCGGCCGCCGCCACCGTCGCCGGCGACCTGGCGGACGACGTCGCGGACGGCGGATTCCGGGTCGGCTGCCCGGGGCCCCACCGGCAGCAGCGCGACCACCTCCTGCGCGAAGCCCACGACGGCGGCCTTCGGGTCCCGCCGCTGCACGACCGACTGCCACGCCACGGTGAACCGCTCCTGCACCGGCCGCAGCTGCAGCCCCGACGACGCGGCCGGCCCGCTCTCCGGGTCCAGTTCGGCCACGACGACGACGAGGTCGCGGCCGACGTCCCAGCCGAGCGACTCGCAGTGCGCCACGATCCGCTCCCGATCGCCGGCCCGGCCGGACAGCACGTCGCGCAGGAAGTCGCCGCGGTACTTGCTCTCGACGGCGGTGACGGCGAGTTGCTTGTTCACCGCCAGCGCGGCGACCGTCGCGGCCCGCTCCAGCACGTTGACGTCGGCGTCGTCGAGGGCGCGGTGCCGGGCGAACGCGACGATGCGCCCGTGGTCGACCCGGCCGGCGACGATCGACACGACGGCGTGCCAGCCGGGCACGTCCACATGGGAATGGACGCCGCCGGGCTCATACTCGGTGCGGAACCGGCCGGACGTGTCGAAGCACGGCGTGTGCCGCCATGACCCGAGGTCGTCGACGTTGCCGCCCTCGGCCAGCACCCGCCCGTCAGCCGTCGTCACCATGACCGGCACCCCGAGCACCGCGGCCGTCTTCGTGACCAGCTCGGTCAGCCCGCCCCCCTCGAGCACCACCGACAGCAGCGCGTGGTGCACCTCCCAGGACCGTTCCAGCGCCGCCGCCTGCTTGTTCAGCACGCCGGTGAGCACCTGGTTGAGGATGTCGTCGAACCCGACGGCGTCGGGCAGCAGCAACAGCGGCAGGCCGAGCCGATCAGCCTCGTGGACCATCTCCTCCGGCAGCGCGTCGAGGTAGCGATGCAGCTTGACGCCGAGCGCGGCCAGCCCGCGCGCGTCCAGCTCGGCGACGAGGCCGGGCAGGCCCTGCGGGGTGTTGCGCAGGGGGTATCCGGTCGTGAGCAGCAGCTCGTGCGGCTTCACCCACGGCAGGATGTCCGGCACCTCCATGATGTTGGCGCGCTGGACGACGCGGTCCAGGCCGTCCTCCCCCGCCAGCAGCCGCGCGCCGGCCAACGCGGGGATCTCCATCGCCTTGCGCACCGTCAACCCTGCCACGGCGCGCGACGACCACTTGCCGCCGGCCGCTGGCAACTCCGGCGAACCCGGGGCCGGATCGTTGGCAAGTTTGCCCATGCGATGACGGTAGCGGTCCCCGCTACGTTCGTGGCAGTCCCAGTTCAGGTGATCTTGGACGGAACGGAGGTCGCGAGTGCCGGCACCGACGGTCCCGACCGGGGTCCGGGCCATCCGGCCGTGGCCGGGTGACGCGTCACGGCAGGTCCTGCCGGGCGCCGCGAGCACCGCCGTCGCCGCCCTCGTGGGGGGTCCACGGCTCACCGGGGAGGTCGTGGCCGCCACCCGCACGCTGACCGCCGTCCTGGTCGACCACGGCGCCGGGCCGGTGCTGCTGTGCCTCACCGGCCCGGCCGCCGTGCGTCTGCCGTGCGCCGTCGTCACGCCGTGGCCGGTGTCCGGGCTCCGGCCCGGTCACCCGGCGCTGGTGGGCGAGGGCGAGGTGCGCATCGGCGACGAGTCCGACGGCGCCGTCGTCACCGTCGGGCGCTGGTGGCGGACGCGGCCGGCCGTCATCGGCGACGTGGCGCTGGCCCGTCAGCGCACCGCCGGACAGGTGGACCGGCCCGGGCTCGACGGTGGGGTCGTCGCTGCCGCCGGGCGGCTCGGCCTGGCGCTGCTCTGCGGTGACGACGACGAGCTCGCCGACGCGGTCGGCGGGCTGCTGGGGCTCGGCCCCGGCCTGACCCCGGCCGGCGACGACGTGCTCGCCGGCGCGCTGGTGGTCGCCACCGCCGCCGGACCGCGCGCCGCGAAACGGCTGGCCGCCGCCGTCGAGGCCGCCGGGCCACTGCACCGGACCACCGCCGTCTCCGCCGGTCTGCTGCACTACGCGGCCCGCGGGCTGGCCGTCCCGCAGCTCACCGCGTACCTGGCCGCGCTCGGCGCGGACCGCGGCGACGTCGGCGTGGCCGAGCGGCGGCTGCTCGCCGTCGGCCACACGTCAGGGGCGGCGCTGCGGCTGGGCGCGCGGGTCGCGCTGGCTGCGCTCGCGGGGACCGCGCGGTGATCAGACACGTCGAGGTGCGCGCCGGCACCTACCACGACTCAGTGACATTGATGCAGGTCAGCCAGGCGGTCCAGGGCGAGGAGGGGGTCGGCGGCGCGCTCGTCGCGATGGCCACCCAGCTCAACCTCGACCTGCTCGGCGGCATGGGCTTCGACGTGCCCACGGCGAGCCCGAACGACCTGGTCATCGGCGTGACGGCGGACGACGACGCCGCACTCGGCCGGGCGCTGGCCCGCGTGGAGTCGGCGCTGGCCGCCCGCTCGTCCGAGGACTCCGGGGCGGGTGGTTTCGGCGCCGCGGCCGCGCCGCGCACCGTCGGCTCGGCCGCCCGCCGCGACGGCGCCACCGTCGCGTTCGTCTCCACGCCGGGGCCGTACGCGTTCTCCGACGCGATGGACGCGCTGCAGCACGGCCTGCACGTCGTCGTGTTCTCCGACAACGTGCCGGTCGAGCAGGAGGTCCGGCTCAAGCAGGAGGCTCACGAGCGCGGTCTGCTGGTCATGGGGCCGGACTGCGGGACGGCAGTGGTCGGCGGCGTCGGCTTCGGGTTCGCGAACGTCGTGCGGCCGGGGCCGGTCGGCATCGTCGCGGCGTCCGGGACCGGCGCACAGCAACTGCTCGGCCTGCTCGACGGCGCGGGCGTCGGCATCAGCCACTGCCTCGGCGTCGGCGGGCGCGACCTGTCCGCCGCGGTCGGCGGCGCGTCGACCCTGGCGGCGTTGGACCTGCTGGCCGACGACGACGCGACCGAGGTCGTGGTCGTGGTGAGCAAACCGCCCGCGCCGGAGGTGGCCGACTCCGTCCGGGAGCGGGCCGAGAAGCTCGGCAAACCGGTCGTCCTCGCGCTGCTCGGACCTGGCCGGCCAGACCTCACCGCCGTCGCGCAGACCGTCGTGACCACCGCCGGCGCCGAGTGGCGCGCGCCGCGGTCGTGGCCGTCGACGGCGCCGGTCGCCGGTCCGTACCCGCACGTCCGCGGCCTGTTCGCCGGCGGCACGCTCTGCGACGAGGCGATGCTGCTGGTCAGCGCGGCGCTCGGGCCGGTGCTCTCGAACATCCCGCTGGAGCCGTCGTGGGCGCTCGAGCCGGGGCTGCCGTCCAAGGGGCACACGATGATCGACTTCGGCGACGACGAGATGACCCGCGGCCGGCCGCACCCGATGATCGACAACTCGCTGCGGATCGAGCGGCTGCTGGCCGAGGCCCGCGACCCATCGTGTGGCGTCGTCCTGCTCGACGTCGTGCTGGGCCATGGCGCGCACCCGGATCCGGCCGCCGAGCTGGCGCAGGCGATTGTCCGGGCCCGCAACGTCGCCGGGGCGCGCGGCCGTGACCTCGCCGTCGTCGTCGCGCTGATCGGCTCCGCCGACGACCCGCAGGGGCTGGAGGAGCAGGCGCGGGCGCTGCGCGACGCCGGGGCGTCAGTGCACCTGTCCAACGCCGCGGCCGCCCGGGCGGCGATCGCGCTGGTGAACGGGGGTGGCGGTGACTGATCTGCTGCGTGAGGAGCCGCGCGTCGTCAGCGCCGGCGTCGACCTGTTCGCGAACGCGCTGGCTGCCCAGGCGGTGCCGGTGACGACGGTCGACTGGCGGCCGCCGGTGGCCGGGACGGAGGACCACCTCGCCAGGGTGCTCGCCGACCCGCGGCGGCCGGACGCGAACGCGCTGGCGCTGTCCCGGATGCTCGCCGCGGGCGCCGACCTCGTCGACGTCCGTCCGGCCCGCGAGGTGCTCGGGCTCGAGTCCGGGCAGTTCCTGCACGCCGGGCCACCGATCACGTGGGAGCGGGCGTCCGGGCCGCTGCGTGGCGCGCTGATCGGTGCGGCACTGTTCGAGGGCCTGGCCGCGACGCCGTCCTCGGCTGAAGCTCTGCTGGCCGCGGGCGACGGGGTGGAATGGGCGCCGTGTCACGACAGCGGCGGTGTCGGCCCGATGGCCGGGGTCGTGTCGCCGTCGATGTGGCTGTTCGAACTGCGCGACGAGGCCACCGGGCGCACGGCGTGGTGCTCGCTGAACGAGGGCCTCGGGACGGTGCTGCGCTACGGCGCGTATGGGCCGGACGTCGTCGACCGGCTGCGCTGGATGGCGTCCGTCCTGGGGCCGCTGCTGCAGGCGGCCGTCCGCCGGCGCGAGCGGATCGACGTCAAAGGGATCATCGCGCAGATGGTCCAGATGGGCGACGAGGGCCACAACCGCAACCGCGCCGGCACGCTGATGCTGCTGCGCGACCTGCTGCCCGCGCTGGTCGATGGCGGCGCGCCGTCGTCGGACGTCGCGGCGGTGGCGGAGTTCGTCGGCGGGAACGACCACTTCTTCCTCAACCTCGTCATGCCGGCCGGGAAGCTGCAGACCTCGGCGGCCGCGGACCTCCCCGGTTGCACCGTCGTCACCACGATGGCCCGCAACGGCACCGACTTCGGCATCCAGGTGTCCGGGACCGGCGGGCGGTGGTTCACGGCGCCGGCGAGTACGCCTGAGGGCCTCTACCTGGGCGCGTTCGGCCCCGACGACGCGAACCCGGACATCGGCGACTCCGCGATCACCGAGACGATCGGGCTGGGCGGGTTCGCGATGGCCGCCGCGCCGGCGATCGTCCGGTTCGTCGGCGGGTCGGTGCCGGACGCGTTGGCGACCAGCCGGCTGATGTACGAGATCACCATCGGCGAGAACCCGGCGTACGCGATCCCGATCCTGGAGTTCCGCGGCGCACCGACCGGCATCGACGTCACGCTGGTGACCCGGACCGGCGTGTTGCCACAGATCAACACCGGGATCGCCGGCCGGGTCGCCGGGACGGGCCAGGTCGGCGCCGGCCTCGTCCAGCCCCCGATGGAGTGCTTCACGTCGGCCCTCTCCGCCCTGGCCGCCGCCGCTCCCCCACTCGCCCCACGTCCCGCTCCGGAAGTTCCGGGCTCTCCGATCCGGTCCGCGGGCGCTTCTCACGTGAGCCGCCGTGATGGGTGACGACGATCCGGGGCATGTCACCACGTTCTCTGGAGCGCACCACGCCTGCAATCGTGTTGACGCTCGAGGAAGCGTGGTGATGGCCCGACCGCAGCTTCACGGCTAGAGGTCGGCGGGAGTGTCGACGTCGAATGGGGTGCCGGTGCCGGTGCAGTCGACGGGGATCACCAGGTCGGGGTGGGCCGCCAGGAATGGACGAGCGCCGACGTCGCCCTCGGCCAGCGCCGCGACCTCGTCCCAGACGCCTCGGGACAGCAGGACGGGGTTGCCACGCACACCGTCGTAGGTCGCCACCGCGACCGACACCCCGCCAGCCGACGACGACCACGCCGCACGGAGCCGCGTCACCGCCTCCACCCCAACCCAGGGCTGGTCGACCAGGGCGACGACCACCGCCTCCGCCGCCGACCAGCTCAGTGCCCGCAGCCCGGCGCGCAGCGACGACCCCATCCCGGTCGCCCAGTCGGGGTTGTGCACGACGATCGTGCCGGGCACGGTCAGGGGAACCGCGCCGGACACCACGACCACCGGCGAGCAGCCGCCACCGGACAGCAGCCGCGCCGCGCGGTCGACCAGCCGCTCCCCCTCGTACTCGACCAGCGCCTTCGGCGCGCCGTACCGGGAGCCGGAGCCCGCCGCGAGGATGAGCCCGGCGACGTGGCCCGCGGCCTCAGCCGACATCCGCCGCGAGCGGTTCACGGTGGATCGGCCCGTTGGTGTCGCGCAGCCGACGGCCCGAACCGCCCCACCGCGACGCGATGATCTCGGCGGCGATCGACACCGCCGTCTCCTCCGGCGTCCGGGCGCCGATGTCCAGGCCCAGCGGCGACGCCAGCCGCGCCAGCTCCGCATCGGTCAAACCCTCCGACCGCAGCCGGGCCAGCCGGTCGTCGTGAGTGCGCCGCGAGCCCATGACCCCGATGTACGCGGCCGGCGTGCGGACCGCGGCGGCCAGCAGCGGCACGTCGAACTTGGGGTCGTGGGTGAGCACGCAGATCACGGTCCGCGAATCGACGGTCGTCGATGCGAGGTAGTCGTGCGGCCACTGGACCACGACCTCGTCGGCGTCGGGGAACCGGCGCGACGTCGCGAACACCGGCCTGGCATCGCACACCGTCACGTGGTAACCGAGGAACCGGCCGACCCGGACCAGCGCCGCGGCGAAGTCGATGGCCCCGAAGACCAGCATCCGCGGCCGCGGCGCGAACGACTGCACGAACACCTGGAGGTCGTCCAGCCGCCGTTCGCCGGAGGCGCCGTAGCGGCGGATACCGGTCATGCCCTGGTCGAGCATGCCGCGGGCGTCGTCGGCGACGGCGTCGTCGAGCCGCTGCCCGCCGAGGGTCCCGGCCGTGTGGTCGGGCCAGACGACCAGGTGCGCGCCGATCTGCCCCGGCCCGGCGACCACGGTCGCGACCGCGACCGGCGAGGACGCCTCGACACTCTCCGCGACCTCCACGAGCGACGGGAACGTCTCGCGGTCCACCGCCTCGACGAACACGTCAATGATCCCGCCGCAGGTCAGCCCGACCGCGAACGCGTCGTCGTCGCTGACGCCGTAGCGCTGCAGCACCGGCGGCCGGCCGGCCATGACCTCCTGCGCCAGCTCGTACACGGCGCCCTCGATGCAGCCGCCGGAGACGCTGCCGACCGCCTCGCCGGCGTGGGTGACGGCCATCGACGCGCCGGGCTGGCGGGGCGCGGACTGGAACGTGCTGACGACGGTGACCAGCCCGGTCCGCTCGCCGTCGCGGACGGCGGTCACCAGCTCCCGCATGACGTCTTGCACCGTCACGCCTCCCCTTTTCCTTGCGGGACCCGCCCCCGGCTGGGACCTCGCGGTCGGCGCCCGGCGATCCCCCAGACGAGTCGTACCCGCTCCCGCGGGTCGCGTCCGCCGAGCAGCCCGGCCAGCTCCTCCATCGCGCCGAGCGAGTGGCCGGCCACGAGCCGGTCGACGTACGGGAGCGCGGCCCGCATGCCGCCGGTACTAGGACTGTATCCGTGATATCCCCGGTGCGGATTCACCCAGACGATGCGCCGGGCCAGCCGCGCCAGCCGGGCCATCTGGGTGGCGAGCAACGCCGGGTCGCCGCGCTCCCAGCCGTCGCTGCCGATGACGACGACGGCGCCACGGGCGGTCCCGCGCTGCCCCCAGCGGTCGAGGAACTCCTTCAGCTCGTCGCCCAGCCGGGTACCGCCGCTCCAGTCGTCGATGGCCGACGATGCCGCCGCCAGCGCCGCCGCCGGCTCGCGTCGGCGCAGCTCACGCGTGACCCGCGTGAGCCGGGTCCCGACGGTGAACACCTCCGTCCCGGGACGGACCCGGCAGGCGGCGTGGGCGAAGCGCAGCAGGGTCTCGGCGTACGGCGCCATCGATCCACTGACGTCGATGAGGAAGACCAGCCGCCGCTGCCGCCGTCCGTGCCGGTGCCGCCGAAGGTCGACCGGCTCGCCGCCGTGGCGCAGCATGCTGCGGACCGTGCGGCGGGCGTCGACCGGCCCCGACGGCGACGGGCGCAGCCGGCGGGTGGTGCGGTCGGGGGCGGCCGGCAGCAGCGCGCTGACGTAGCGGCCGACCTCGGCGCGGTCCGCCGGGCCGAGCGTTGACACGTCGCGGTGCCGGAGCACCTCGACGCGGCTGGAGGTGGCGACCCACTGCCGGTCCGGATCGGCCTCGTCGCCGTCGCGGGCGCCGTCGCCCGCGTCGACCGGCAGGGCGACCAGCCGGGTGACCGGCGGGACGGTGACCCGCCGCGCCGGGCGGCCGGGCCGGCGGCCGAAGTAGGCGGCGAACACGCGGTCGTACCGCTCGACGTCCTCCGGCGACCCGCACAGCGTCACCCGCCCGGCCCAGTAGACCGATCGCAGCGAGCCGGCGCCCAGCACGTCGAGCGCCTCGAACATCGCGTGCACCCGCGTCGGCGGGACGTCGACGCCGTCCGCCGCGAGCCGCCGGGCGAACCCGAGGACGTCACGGGCCGGATCGATGGTCATGGCCGGCCGACCAGCTCCGCGACCTCGCCCATGATCCGCTCGGTGTCCTCCTGGTACTTGAGGACGGCGCCGAGCGTGCGGGTGGCGAGGTCGGGCGACAGTTCCGTCGCGCCGAGCGCCGTCAGCGCCGTCACCCAGTCGATCGACTCCGCCAGCCCGGGCGGTTTCAGCAGGTCGGCGGTGCGCAGCCGCTGCACCGCGTGGGCGACGTCTTCGGCCAGCCGTTCGCTCACGCCGGGCAGCCGCCGCCGGATGACCGCGACCTCGCGCTCGAACGTCGGGTGCGCCAGCCAGTGGTACAGGCAGCGCCGCTTGAGCGCGTCGTGCACCTCGCGGGTGCGGTTGCTGGTCACGACGACGACCGGCGGCGTCTCGGCGCGGACGGTGCCCAGCTCCGGGATCGAGATGGTGAAGTCGGACAGCACCTCCAGCAGGAACGCCTCGAACTCGTCGTCGGCGCGGTCGACCTCGTCGACCAGCAGCACCGACGGCGTCGTCTCCAGCGCCCGCAGCAGCGGCCGGGCCAGCAGGAACCGGCGGTCGTACAGCTCGTGCTCCAGCCGGTCGACGTCGGTGACGCCGGCCGCCTCGGCGGCGCGCAGGTGGAGCAGCTGGCGCGGGAAGTCCCAGTCGTACAGCGCCTGCGCGGCGTCGACTCCCTCGTAGCACTGCAGCCGGATGAGCGGCGCGCCGAGCACCTCGGCCAGCGCTTGGGCGAGCGAGGTCTTGCCCACTCCGGCCTCGCCCTCGAGGAACAGCGGCCGGCCCATCCGCAGCGCCAGGAACGCGGCCGTCGCCAGCCCTTCGTCGGCCAGATATCCCGCGGCGTCGAGCCGCCCGGCCAGGTCGCCGGGCGTCGTCACGGCGCTCTCGCTGTCCGCCATGACCCCACGTTACGCGGTCTCGATCGATCAGCGCTCCGGCTCGCGAGCGGCCGGCCGGCCGATCGTCAGGCCAGGTACAGGCCCAGCGCGTCCGCCTCGCGGCGGAGCCGGTCCGCGGCGTCGTGCCGCCCGTGGGCGTCGTAGCGGTCGGCCTCGGTGCGCCGCTCCGCCACCTGCGATCGCAGGATCGCCCGCACGTCGCCGACGGACAGCTCGCGGCGCTCCGCCTCGGCCGCGCCGAGCCCGGCGTTGGCGCCGGCGACGTGTTCGCTGTTCGCCGCCGCCAGGTCCTGGGGGAGGTCGACGGCCTCGGCGTTGTCGACGGCGGCGAGCGCGGTCCGCAACGCCGTGACCACCTCGGGCCGGCGGGCTTTCATCGCGGCGGCGAGGTCCGTGCGGAGCCTGGTCCGCAGCGCCTGCACGTCGGTGGTCATCGAGGGTCTCCGTTCGTCAGTTCCGACTCCGTGAACGTGCCGACGAGGCCGAGCAGCGCTGCGGTGTCGTCGGCGCTGCCGATGGCCACGATCTTCAGGCTCTGGCGCCGCGGGTCGTAGACGGTCTGGACGTGCAGGCGGGCGGAGTCGCCGGGCCGGCTGGCGGCCGCGGCCGTCACGAGGGTGGTCAGGCGGTCCATCGCCGGCCGGTCGACGCCGTCGACCTGCACGACGGCCGACACCTCCACCCGCGGCGCCACGGCCCGCGGGCGGGCGTGTCCCGCGGCCGTGCGGCCGCCGGTGAGCGCGTCGACGTCCTCGGCGGCGATGCGGTACTGCTTGCCGATGCGCACCGCGGGCAGCCGGCCGTCGCGCACGTAGCCGCGGACGGTGCGGACGTGCAGGCCGAGCATGGCGGCGACCTCGTCGGCGGAGTAGAGCGTTCCGGTGGTCACCGTCCCTATAGTTCCGCACACTTCCCTATCGGGCAACCGGATAAGGCATGATGCGTACGTTCCCAGCATGCCGCCGAGATCGGTCAGGAATCGAGAAGCGGCCCAGGTGCTCGCGCTTCTAGCGTGATCGCCATGGACAACGAGACCGCCAAGCAGACCCGCCCGAAGGGCACCCCCGGCCGCCTGTCGCTGTGGTTCCAGCGGCGGATGAACACCAGGACGGTCGACAAGATCCGCCGCAAGGGCCACGGCCGGATGATGGGCATGGACGTCCTCATCCTGCACACCGACGGGCGCCGGAGCGGGCAGCCGTACCAGACGCCGATCGCGTGGTACGCCGACGGCGAGGGGGCACGACTGGTCGTCGCCTCGGGCGGCGGGAGCGCGGACCCGAACTGGTACCTCAACCTGACGGCGCACCCGGACCGCGCGGCGGTGGAGCTGCCCGGCGAGCAGCCGCGGCCGGTCACGCCGCATACGCTCGACGGCGCCGACCGGGACGAGGCGTGGCAGCGCATCGTCGCCGCCAACCCGCGGTTCGCGAAGTACCAGGCCAAGAGCGAGCGCCAGTACCCGGTCGTCCGACTCACCGAGCGCTGACCCTCTGTACTGTCGGCGCGCGGTGCCAGACTCTCCACCATGAAGTACATGCTGCTGATCTGCGACGACGAAACGAGATCGCCGAGCACCGAGGAGATGGACGCCGACCCGGTGCACCAGGCGTGGGAAGCCGACCTGGCGCGCCGCGGCGCCGAGGTGTTCGGCGCCCGGTTGCGGCCGACCGCCAGCGCCACGACGGTGCGGTTCCGGAACGGCGAGACGCTGGTGTCGGACGGGCCGTTCGCCGAGACCAAGGACTTCGTCGGCGGCGTCGTGGTCGTCGACTGCGCCGACCTCGACGAGGCGATCGCCATCGCCGCCGGCCACCCGTACGCCCAATGGGGCAGCGTCGAGATCCGCCCGGTCTGGGAATGACCGCGGACCTCGACGCCGTGCGCGCCGCGGTCGACGCGGCATATCGGGAGGAGTGGGGACAGGTCGTCGCCACCCTGATCGGCCTGACCCGCGACTGGGACCTGGCGGAGGACTGCGCGCAGGAGGCGTTCGCGACCGCGCTGACGGCGTGGCCGCGCGACGGCATCCCGAGCCGGCCGGGTGCCTGGCTCACCACGACCGCGCGGCACCGCGCGACCGACCGGCTGCGCCGCGACACCGCCGGACGGGCGAAGCTGCGCCAGCTGGCCGTGCTGGCGCGGGAGCCGGACGAGCCGACGGCAGAGGAGATCCCGGACGAGCGGCTCCGGCTGATCTTCACCTGCTGCCACCCGGCCCTGCCGTTCGAGGCCAGGGTCGCCCTGACGCTGCGGACACTCGCCGGGCTGAGCACCGCCGAGATCGCCCGGGCGTTCCTCACCGCCGAGCCGGCGATGGCGCAGCGCATCGTCCGGGCGAAGCGCAAGATCGCCGACGCCGGCATCCCATACCGCGTTCCGCCGGCCGAGCTGCTGCCCGAACGGCTCGCCGCGGTCCTGGCGGTGCTGTACCTGATCTTCAACGAGGGGTACGACGAGCAGGACGGGCGCCGCGCGCTGGCCGCGGAGGCGATCCACCTCGCCCGGGTCCTGGCCCGGCTGCTGCCGGACGAGCCGGAGCCGCGCGGCCTGCTCGCGCTCATGCTGCTGCACGAGGCTCGCCGGGCGACGCGGATCGACGACGGCGTCCTCGTCCCGCTGGAGCGGCAGGACCGGTCCCGGTGGGACGGCGGGCTGATCGACGAGGGCGTCGCCGTCCTCGACCAGGCGCTGGCGATGCGCCGCCGCGGGCCATACCAGGTGCAGGCCGCGATCGCCGCCTGCCACGCCACCGCCACTGACCCGGCCGGCACCGACTGGCCGCAGATCGCGGCACTCTACGCGGAGCTCGGCCGACTGGCGCCGTCGCCGGTGGTGGAGCTCAACCGGGCCGTGGCGGTCGCGATGGCCGACGGCATCGCGGCCGGCCTCGCGCTGGTGGACGAGCTCGCGGGCTCCGGGCGGCTGGACGGGTACCACCTGCTGCCCGCGACCCGCGCCGACCTGCTCCGGCGGGACGGCCGCACTGCCGAGGCCCGCGAGGCGTACGAGGACGCGCTGCGGCTGGCGCCGTCCGAGGCCGACCGCCGCTATCTGGCCGGTCGGTTGGACGAGCTCTGACCTGCGGGAACGCAAGTTCTTCGAATTTCTTCTCCGCGAATGTCGATCCGCGGCCGGCTTCTTCGTCGGTGGGGCGACGGACCCCCTGAACGAAGGAACGACGATGTCGCACACCGAGACCCTGCCCAGGACCTCCACCGACACCGCGACCACCCGGCGGAGCAGGCCGGCGCTCGTACTCGCGCTGACCTGCGCCGCCACGGCGATGGTGGGTCTGGACACCGCCATCGTGAACGTGGCGCTGCCGTCCATCCAGCGCGACCTCGGCGCCGGCTACGGCACCCTGCAGTGGGTCGTCGTCGCATACGGCCTGCTGCTCGGCGGCTTCCTGCTGCTCGGCGGCCGGCTGGCGGACCGGCTGGGCCGCCGGCGGGTCCTCGTCGCCGGACTCGCCGTGTTCGCCGGGGCGTCGCTGGCTGCCGGCGCCGCCCACGGCGCCGGCCTGCTGATCGCGGCTCGCGGCGCGCAAGGGCTCGGCGCCGCGCTCACTGTGCCGGCCGCCCTCTCGCTGTTGGCCGTCACGTTCCCCGAGGGACGCGACCGGCACCGCGCGCTCGCGCTGGTCGGTGCCGTGGACGGCGCGGCCGGGGCGCTCGGCGTGGTGCTGAGCGGCCTGCTGACCGCCGGCCCGGGCTGGCGCTGGGCGTTCCTGCTCAACGTCCCGGTCGGGGTGGTACTCATCGCGCTGGCCACGGTGTTCCTCACCACCGACCGGGCCGGCGAGCGTACCGGCCGGCTCGACGTCGCCGGCGCGGCCACGGTGACCGGCGCCCTGCTGCTGTTCGTCTACGCGCTGCACCACGCCGCCGGCCACGGCTGGCTGGCCGGGTCGACGCTGGCGCTGTTCGCGGCCGCCGCCGCGCTGCTGGCGGCGTTCGTCCAGATCGAGCGCCGGAGCGCCGACCCGCTCGTGCCGCCGTCGACGCTGCGGAACCGGCCGCTCGTCGCCGCGAACATCACCGGGTTCCTGGCGTTCGGCGCGCTGCTGGCGTTCATCTTCATCGGATCGCTGTTGATGCAGCAGGTCCTGGGCTATTCGCCGGCGACGACCGGGCTGGCCTGGCTGGCCACGACGGTCACCATCGTCGTCGCGGCCATGGCCGGTGAGCGGCTGGTCGCGCGGGCCGGCGTGCGGGCGCCGCTGGTCATCGGCCTGTCGCTGCTCACCGTCGGCGCGCTCTGGTTGGCGCGGGTGCCCGCGGACGCCACCTATGCGACCGACGTGCTGCCGGCGTTCCTGCTGGCCGGTGTCGGCTTCGGGCTCTGCGGGCCGGCGGTGCAGATCGGCGCGCTGTCCGGCGTGTCGCGGGCGGCGTCCGGGCTGGCGTCCGGTCTGGTCGAGACCATGCGCGAGATCGGCGGCGCGGCGGGCGTCGCGACGGTGTCGGCCGTGCTCGTCGCCGGATCCGGTCTCGACGGCTTCCACACCGCGTTCGCGCTCGTCGCCGTCCTTGCCGTGCTCGGTCTGGTCGCCACCCTGGTCGGTTTCGCCCGCCGCCGGTAACCGCCTTGAGCGGGCGTCGCGCGATGGACCATCCTCATGGTCGTGACGCGAATGGACGCCGGGAGCCCGCTGCGGCGCGACCCGGCGTTCCGGTCGCTGTTCGCCGCGCGCACGATCTCCTTCCTCGGCGACTCGCTCAGCCTGGTCGCGCTGATGCTGCACGTCGCGGATACCGCGGGCCAGGCGCTCGCCGTCGCGCTGCTCCTGCTCGTCGGCGACCTCGCGCCGGCACTGCTCAGCCCGCTGGCCGGCGCGGTGAGCGACCGGTGGGACCGGCGCCGGGTGATGATCGGCTGCGAGCTGGTGCAGGCCGGGCTGCTGGCCGCGATCGCACTGTCGCTGCCGCCGTTGCCGCTGTTGCTGGCGCTGGTCGGCGTGCGGGCGGTGGCGGGGCACGTCTTCCTGCCGGCGTCGCGGGCCGCGGTCGCGACGCTCGTGTCGCCGCGCGATCAGGCGGCCGCGAACTCCGCACTCGGGCTGGCGACGAACGGCGGCGAGGCGGCCGGCCCGCTGGTCGCGGCGGCGCTGTTCCCGCTCGTCGGCGTGCGTGGTGTGCTGCTGGTCGACGCGGCGACGTTCCTGCTGTCGGCGCTGCTGCTGGTCCGGTTGCCGGCACTGCCACCGTCGCCGTCAGCCGGTTCCGAGGTGCCCGCCGGCGGCCTGCTGCGCGGCGCCCGCGACGGTGTGGCCCACCTGTGGCGGGAGCCGGCGCTGCGGATCATCGGGCTCGGCTTCTGCGCGGTCGTGGCGTTCAACGGCATCGACGACGTCGCGCTGGTCGTGCTGTCCAAGGACACCTTCGCCGCCGGCGACTCCGCGAGCGCGGCGCTGCTGGCCGCCGTCGGCATCGGGCTGTTCGCCGGCTACGCACTGCTCGCCCGATGGTCGGCGCAGGCATCGATGCTGTGGCTGCTGGTCGCCGGCTTCGCCGTCAGCAGCGTCGGGAACCTGCTGACGGGGCTGGCGTGGGCGGTCGCGGCGGCGTTCGTGCTGCAGACGGTGCGCGGCCTCGGCATCGCCGCGATGGACGTCGCGACCAACACGCTGCTGCCCCGGCTGGTGCCGGACGCGATGCTCGGCCGGGTGTTCGGCAACCTCTACGGCGCGATCGGCCTGTCCGCCGGCCTGTCGTACGTGGCCGGCGGCCTGCTGCTGGACGCGACGTCGGCGCCGGTGACGTTGGTCGTCGCCGGAGCGGGCGGCACGCTGGCCACCGTCGCCGTCGCCGCCACGCTCCCCCGCGCGCTGCGGCGCCGTCAATTCATCGGGGACTGACGTCAGACCTCGCGGCCGGCGACCAACTGCCCGGAGCCAGCAGCCCCGCCAGCCGGTCGAACTGCTCGAGGATGCCCTTGATCATGCCGGAGTCGACGGCGTAGTCGAGCACCTCCGGCGACGGGAACCTCGTCAGCCAGTACACCCGGGTGCCGCCGTCGACCTCCTCGAACGTGATGGTCTCGACGGCGGGCGGCCCGCCGGCCGGCTCCATGTCCGGCGCCGTCGTCCGCACCAGCCGTTTCGGCGGGTCGACCTCGAGGAACTCCCCCAGGAACGCGATCTCGCCGCCGTCGTACCGGTTGATCCACTTCCACCGGCCGCCGGGCCGGACGTCCAGCTCGACGACCTCGGTGGTGGTGCCGTGCGGGCCGATCCACTGCGCCAGATGCTCCGCCGTCGTCATGGCGGCCCAGACCAGCTCGCGCGGCGCGGCGAACACGCGCTCGATGAGCAGTTCCGATCCCTCGGCGACGACGGTGGTGGCGGCGTCGCCCAGCTCGCGTCGGGTCATGACCGATCTCCCTTCTGCAGGTCCGTCAGGTACTGGTCCAGCCGGTCGAGGCTGTCGCCCAAGAAGTCGCGGTACTGCTCCATCCACGTGGCGAGGTCGCGCAGCGGCTCCGGCCGCAACCGGCAGGACCGCCACTGCGCCCGTCGCGTCTGCTCGATCAAACCGGCCTTCTGCAGCACCTTCACGTGCTTGGAGATGGCCGGCAGCGACACGTCGAACGGCTCCGCCAGCTGGCCGACGGTGGCCTCGCCCCTGGTCAGCCGGGCCAGGATGGCGCGGCGGGTCGGATCGGCGAGCGCGGCGAACGTGGCGGTGAGCGGATCGGCGTCGACCGTCATTTTCCCCTCCAGTTAATTAACTATACAGGAAAGTATGGGCTGCGCCACAAAATGTCAAGCGATCGTGTGAACCGGACGGCACCGGCGCGCGTCATAGGGGCACGGGCCGGATCGGCGGAGGGTTGCCGACCCATGCGAGGTCCCGTGACCGTGACGATGCTCCCGACGCTGGGCGGCTGCGGGCTCAGCGATCGTTGGCAGCACACGAGTGACCGCCTGTGCGGCGCCGGTCACCACGGTCACGCCTCCGCCGTCCGGCCCGGCCAGCACTGCGACGCCGCCTGCCGTCCCGCTACCCTCCGGAGCATGGAGGTGCCGGACCGGCTGGACGAGGCCGGACTGCTGGCGGCCGCCCGCGACGGCGACTCGACGGCGTTCGACCAGCTGGTCGGGCCGTACCGGCGGGAGCTGACGGCGCACTGCTACCGGATGCTCGGCTCCGTGCAGGACGCCGAGGACGCCGTGCAGGAGTCGCTGCTCAGCGCGTGGCGCGGGCTGGGCGGGTTCGCCGGCCGCAGCTCGCTGCGCACCTGGCTGTACCGCATCGCGACGCACGCGAGTCTGCGGCTGCACTCGAAACGGCCACGACGGCTGGTCTCCCCTGACCACGGCCCGGCCCGCCGCGACACCTCAGACCTGGGCGAGCCGGTGCTCGGACCGGTCTGGCTGGAGCCCTTCCCGACCGCCGGCGACGTTCCGGCCGGCGGGTGGGATCCCGCCGAGGCGTACGTCGAGCGCGAGGGCGTCGAGCTGGCGTTCGTCGCGGCGCTGCAGCACCTGCCGGCGACGCAGCGGGCCGTCCTGATCCTGCGCGACGTGCTGCGGTACTCCGCGGCGGAGGTGGCCGACCTGCTCGACACCACGCCCGCGTCGGTGAACAGCGCGCTGCAGCGCGCCCGTGCCTCCGTCGGCGACCGCCTGCCCGCCGTCAGCCAGCGTGACGAGCTGTCCGCGCTCGGAGCGGAGGGCCGGCGGGAGCTTGTCGACGCGTTCGTCGCCGCCTGGGAGCGGGCCGACGTGCCGGCGCTGCTCGCACTGCTGGCCGAGGACGCCCGGTTCACCATGCCGCCGCTGCCCGCCTGGTTCGACGGCCGCGCCGATGTCGGCCGGTTCCTCGCCGAGCGGGTGTTCGAGACGCCGTGGAAGCTGCGGCCGGCCTGGTTCAACGGCCAGCCCGGGTTCGCCTGCTACCGGCGCGATCCTTCGGACGGCATGTTCCGGCTGAGCGCGGTGAATGTGCTGAGCATCCGGGACGGGCTGGTCACGCACCTCAGCTCGTTCATCGACCCCGAACTGCTGCCCCTTCTCGGCCTACCCGCCGACCCACCCTGACCGCGCCGGCTCACCGTCCACGCGACCGGCCACCCGAGTTGATCATGGAGAAATCGGGCTTCCCAGCGGCTGGGAAGCCCGATTTCTCCATGATCAACGCCGCGTCCGTGACCGCCTTGTCGCACTAAGTAACGGTACGTCCACTGACCTGCGCCGACGCGACAAGGCAAATCACGCAGATTCTTCCCGCCGCGTGCAACCGATCGCCACGCTGAGGAGTGATTGATGGTGAGAGCCGATACCCGGCCACGGGGGCCGCGTGCGGCGACGTCAGGAGGTCCACCATGATCATCCGGCACCGGCTCCGGCGGGCGGCGATCGCGCTCGCCACGGCCACCATCGTTCCGCTCGCCCTGCTCGCCACCACTACGCCCGCTGAGGCCGCCACGACCTACAAGGGCCGCGTCACCACGGGCGTGAACGTCCGCAGCGCGCCCACCTCGTACGCCCCGAAGGTCGGCTCTTACGCCAAGGGCGCCACCATCACCATCCAGTGCAAGGTGTACGGCCCGACGGTCAGCGGGAACAGCCTCTGGTACAAGCTGGCGAACGGCCGCTGGGTGAGTGCCCGCTACGTCGCCAACATCGGCGCCGCGCCGCGCTTCTGTGGCGACGGCCACGAGTACACCGGCCGGGTGTCGTCGTCGACGTCGCTCGCCGTGCGCAGTGGCCCGCACACGTCCAACACCAAGGTCAGCTCCGCCCCGCGCGGCGCGACCCTGTCGATCGTCTGCAAGGTCGACTCGCAGAGCATCGACGGCAACCGGCGCTGGTACCAGCTGACCGGCGACGGCGGCGGCCAGTGGGTGTCGGCCCGTTACGTGACGAACGTCGGCTCCGCTCCGCCGTACTGCTGAGCTCTCCCAGGCCCTCGAGCGTCGTCGGCCCGGGCATGGCCGCAGCCACGGTCGCCCTAGCTCGACGCCTTGCACCGACGATGTCGAGGAGGCCTCCGGCCCCCTCTCATCGCCGGTCTGCCCGGCCCCCCTAGGGAAGACGACGGCGCCGCCCACGACGAACCGGGCGGCGCCGTCCCGCGCTCAGGACCGCGCCGGGGTCCGCGCCCGCACCCCGAGCAGCGTGAACGCCAGCGCACCGGCGGCCGTGATCGCCAGCAGCGTCAGCCCCACCCCGTAGCCGGCCAGCAGCAGCTCGTACGTGGCGCCCATGACCAGTGGCGGGAAGAACCCGCCGAGCCCGCCCGCCGCGCCGACGACGCCGGTGACGGTGCCGACCCGCTCCGGCGGCGCCAGCGTGGCGACCCAGGCGAACACGCCGCCGGTGCCGAGGCCGAGGAAGAACGCGAGCGCGACGAACGCGATCCCGGCCGGCACCTCGACCGGCGGCTGGAACGCGACGACGATCGCCAGCACGACGGTGCCGGCCAGCGAGATCGCGACGACCGACCGCGGGCCGATACGGTCGGACAGCACTCCGCCGACCGGCCGCGCGACGACGGCGGCCAGCGCGAAGCCGGCGGTACGGGTCCCGGCCGCCGTCAGGTCGAAGTCGTAGATGTCATTGAGGTAGGTCGGCAGGTAGGTCGAGAACGCGACGAACCCGCCGAACGCGACCGCGTACAGGAACGACATCTGCCACGTCACCGGCAGCCGGACCGCCGCCGCCAGCTTCGGCACCACGGGCGCGGCGTTCGGCGCCCACGTCGGCGCGTCCCGCATGAGCGCCCAGCACACCGCCGCCATCGCCACCAGCGCGGCCGCCACGATGACGTGCGTCGCGACGTAGCCGAACCAGTCGACGAACCGTGGCGTGAAGAACGCTGACAACGCCGTCCCGCCCATCCCGGCGCCGAACACGCCGGTCGCGAAGCCCCGCCGCGACTGCTCGTACCAGGCGTTGACGAACGGGATGCCGACGGCGAACGTCGTGCCGGCGAGGCCGAGGAAGAACCCGAACACCAGCAGTAGCGCGTACGACTCCGCCTCGCCGGCCGCCGCCACGAGCAGCACGAACGGCGCCGACGCCACCATGAGAACGGGGAACATCAGCCGGCCGCCGACCCGGTCGGTGAGCGCGCCGGCCAGGATCCGGCCGACCGACCCCACCAGCACGGGCGTCGCCACCAGCAGCGACTTCTGCCCGGCCGATAGGTCGAGCTCGCCGGTGTAGCGCACACCGAGCGGCGCCACCATGTTCCACGCCCAGAAGCTGACGGCGAACGCGACGGTCGCCAGCACCAGGTTGCGGGTCTGGCCCCGCCGGACGTCGTCGGTGGTCATCGGCGCCTCCCTCAGCGGTCCCGGTCGCGGCTGCCGACGGGCTCCCAGCCGCGGCGCCGCGGACCGGCGGTCGGCCGCCGCCCGGCGTCGCGGCTGCGGTAGACGATGTACGGCCGGAACAGGTAGTGGACGGGCGCGGTGAACGCGTGCACCAGCCGGGTGAACGGCCAGATCGCGAACAGCAGCATGCCGACCAGCGTGTGGACGTGGAACTCCACCGGCGCGGCGGCCATCGAGTCGACGTCGGGCTGCAGCACGAACAGCGACCGGAACCACGGCGACACCGACTCACGGTAGTCATGCGCCTCCGACCCGGCGCCGACGCTGACCAGCGTCGTCCACAGGCCCAGCGCGATCGCGGCTCCAAGTACGACGTACATCGCCTTGTCGTTGCGGGTGGTGGCCATGAAGACCGGCCCGGTCCGTCGTCGTCGGTAGATCAGGATCGCGATGCCGGCCAGCGTGCAGACGCCGGCGATCCCGCCGAACAGCAGCGCGTTGAAGTGGTACAGCCCCTCGCTGACGCCTGCCGCCTCGGTCCACGACTCCGGGACCACCAGCCCGCCGACGTGCCCGATGATCACGACCAGGATGCCGAAATGGAACAGCGGCGACCCGATGCGCAGCAGCCTCGACTCGTAGAGCTGCGACGACCGCGTCGTCCAGCCGAACTTGTCGTACCGGTAGCGCCAGATGGACCCGGCGACCAGCACGACCACCATGAGGTACGGCAGCACACCCCACAGGACGGTGTTCACGGCCGGCTCCTGTACGGCTCCAGCTGCACCGTCTCCAGACCGACGGTCTCGACCGGCGGCGGACCGGCCTGGGCGTGGACGGCGGCGCGGTCCGGCGGCGACTCCCCCGGCAACGTCGCGCAGACGGCGGCGACCCCGTCGGCGTACGGCGTGCCGAGGTCGAGCAGCGCGAACCGGAGCAGCTCGAGGCTCGGCCGGTACTCCTGGAGCAGCGCGGCGCCGGCGGCGGGGTCGGCGATCGCGGCGAACTCCAGCACGGTCGGCAGGTGGTCGGGCAGTTCCCCGTGCAGGTCGACGACGAACCCGCTGGCCCGGTAGGCGGCCTTGAACCGAGCCAGCACCTCGCCGCGCCGCCGGGTGTCGCCGTCGGTCCAGTACGACAGGTGCAGCGCCCGGTCCCGGCTCAGGTCGAAGACGTCGACGTAGTCGCGCTGCAGGTCCGCGAGCGGCCGCCCGGCCAGGTGCTCGACCAGCACCCCGAGGTGCGCGACGGCGTCCGACTGCGGCTGCTCGGCCAAAGCCCGGCCCAGAAGCGGGAGCCGCTTCCTCAGCGTGGCTTCCGGGTAGTCCAGGCACCACGAGGCGACCTGGTGCACGACCCGATGGTCGGCGGCGCGGTCCCGTCGGCGGCCGATCACGACGCAGCGTCCTTCGGCGGCGGAAACAGGCCCTCCGGCCGGCCGTTGCCGTCCCAGTTGAGCAGGTTGACCCTGCCGTGCAGGTCGCCCGGCGGCGCGTCGCTGGTCTGCCGCTGCCGCAATGCGTGGAACGTCTCGACGGCGACCGGCACCGGCCGCCCGCTGGCCTCGCCGAACGGGCCGGACTCGTACATGCCGGGGCCATCCTCGACGTCGAGCGCACAGCCGATCTCCTCGAGGTCGTGTGCCTGCTCGGCGTGAGCGGTCGGGATGACGTAGCGCTCGTCGTACTTGGCGATCGCCATCAGCCGGTACATCTCGTACAGCGACTCCTCGGTCATCCCGACCGACGCCGGGATGGACGGGTCGGGGTCGCGGCCGAGCGTCACGTCGCGCATGTAGGCCCGCATGGCGGCGAGCTTGCGCAGCACCGCCGTCACCGTCGACGTCCGGCCGGCGGTGAACAGCTCGGCGAGGTACTCGACCGGGATCCGCAGCGCCTCGATCGCGCCGAACAGCGTCGCGCGGTCCTCGGCGTCGTGGCCCTGCGACGACAGCAGGTCGACCACCGGCGACAGTGGCGGCACGTACCAGACCATCGGCATCGTCCGATACTCCGGGTGCAGCGGCAGCGCGACGCGGTACGTCTTGGCCAGCGCATAGACGGGCGAGCGCCGGGCCGCGTCGATCCAGTCGTCCGGGATCCCGTCCGCCCGCGCCGCCGCGACCACCGCGGGGTCCGACGGGTCGAGCATGAGGTCCAGCTGCGCCTCGTAGAGGTCCTGCGGATCGGGCGTCGACGCGGCCGCGGTGACGGCGTCGGCGTCGTACAGGAACAGGCCGAGGTAGCGCAGCCGCCCCACGCAGGTCTCCGAGCACACCGTCGGCAGCCCGACCTCGACCCGCGGGTAGCAGAACGTGCACTTCTCCGCCTTGCCGGAGCGGTGGTTGAAGTAGATCTTCTTGTACGGGCAGCCGGTGACGCACTGCCGCCAGCCGCGGCAGCGGTCCTGGTCGACCAGCACAATGCCGTCCTCGCTGCGCTTGTAGATGGCGCCGGACGGGCACGAGGCCATACACGACGGGTTCAGGCAGTGCTCGCAGATGCGCGGCAGGTAGAACATGAACGTCCGCTCGAACTCGAAGCGGATCTTCTCCTCCGACTCGCGCCGCACCTTCTCGACGACGGGGTCGAGGTGGCCGAGCTGGCTGGTGCCGCCGAGGTTGTCGTCCCAGTTCGCCGACCACGTGACCTTGGTGTCCTCGCCGGTGATCAGCGACTTCGGCCGCGCGACCGGGAAGTCGTCGCCCAGCGGGGCCTCGGTGAGCGTGCGGTAGTCGTAGGTCCACGGCTCGTAGTAGTCGGCCAGCTCCGGCTGCACCGGGCTGGCGAAGATGCCGAGCAGCCGCCGCAGCCGCCCACCGGTGCGCAGCTCGAGGTTGCCCCGCTTGTTCAGCGTCCAGCCGCCGCGCCAGCGGTCCTGGTCCTCGTAGCGTCGGGGGTAGCCCTGGCCCGGCCGGGTCTCGACGTTGTTGAACCAGACGTACTCCGTGCCGGCCCGATTGGTCCACGCCTGCTTGCAGGTGACCGAGCAGGTGTGGCACCCGATGCACTTGTCGAGGTTCATCACCATCGCCAGCTGCGCCAGCACCCGCATCAGTACGTCACCTCCTGGGACCGCTTGCGAATGGTCGAGACCATGTCGCGCTGGTTCCCCGTCGGGCCGAAGTAGTTGAACGTGTACGACAATTGGGCGTAGCCGCCGATCAGGTGAGTCGGCTTCACCAGCAGCCGGGTGACGGAGTTGTGGATGCCGCCGCGCCGCCCGGTCGCCTCGGACTTCGGGACGTCGATGGTGCGCTCCTGCGCGTGGTACACGTAGACGACGCCGGCCGGCATCCGGTGCGAGACGATGGCCCGCCCGACGAAGACGCCGTTGGCGTTGACGCACTCGACCCAGTCGTTGTCGCTGACGTCGATGGCACCGGCGTCGGCCGGGCTCATCCACACCACCGGGCCGCCGCGCGACAGCGACAGCATCAGCAGGTTGTCCTGGTACTCGGAGTGGATCGACCACTTCGAGTGCGGGGTCAGGTAGCGGACGGTGACCTGGCTGGAGCCGTCGGGGCCCAGCCTCGGCTCGCCGAAGAGGCGGTGCAGGTCCAGCGGCGGACGGTAGATCGGCAGCGCCTCGCCGTATTCCAGCATCCAGTCGTGGTCGAGGTAGAAGTGCATGCGGCCAGTGAGCGTGTGGAACGGCTTGAGCCGCTCGATGTTGACGGTGAACGGCGCGTACCGGCGACCGCCGGTCTCCGAGCCGGACCACTCCGGCGAGGTGATGACGGGGACCGGCGCGGTCTGAGTGTCGGCGAAGCTGATCCTGCGTTCTTCCGAGCCCTCGGCGAGGTCGGCCAGCGGCTTGCCGACGCGTTCCTCCAGCGTGCGGAAGCCCTGGACGGCCAGCTCGCCGTTCGTCGTCCCCGAGTAGGTGAGGATCGCCTGGGCCAGCTTCTCGTCGGTGTCGATGGCCGGGCGCCCGTCCGCCGCCCCGCCGAGCATGACGCCGTTGCTTCGTGCGAGCCGGATGGTCTGCTCCTCCAGCCGGTAGGTGACGTTCTTGACGGTGAAACCGAGGGTGTCGGCGAGCGGGCCGACGGCGGCCAGCTTGTCCGCGATGGCGGTGTAGTCGCGCTCGACGACGGTGAAGACCGGCATGGTGCGGCCGGGTGTGCCGGGTCGGCCGCTGGAGCGCCAGTCGGTGACACGGCCGCCGGGCTGGGCCGTCTCGCCCGGGGTGTCGTGCTGGAGCGGGACGCTGACGAGGTCGCGACGTGTTCCCAGGTGGGTTCGTGCCAGGTCGGAGAGCTTGCGGGCCAGCAGGTGGAACGCGTCGAAGTCGGTCTTCGCCTCCCACGGCGGGTCGATGGCCGGGGTGAACGCGTGCACGAACGGGTGCATGTCCGTCGACGAGAGGTCGTGCTTCTCGTACCAGGTGGCGGCCGGCAGCACGACGTCGGAGAGCAGCGTCGTCGACGTCATGCGGAAGTCCGCCGACAGCAGCAGGTCGAGCTTGCCCTCCGGCGCCTCGTCGTGCCAGCGGACGTGTTCGGGACGCGGCGCAGCTGGGTTCTCCGTACCCATGACGTTCGAGTGGGTGCCGAGCAGGTGCTTGAGGAAGTACTCGTTGCCCTTCGCCGACGACCCCATGAGGTTCGACCGCCACAGCACCAGCGTCCGCGGCCAGTTCCGCGGCGCGTCGACGTCCTCGATGGCGGCCGTGAGGCGGCCGTCGTGGAGCGCTTCGGCGACGTAGGTCGCGGCGTCAGGGGCCGTGCCGGCGTTGACGGCGGCGACGGCGTCCTCGGCGACCTGCAGGGGGTTGACGTCGAACTGGGGGTAGAACGGCATCCAGCCGATCCGCGCGGACAGGGCGATGGCGTCGGCGGTGTGCTGTCCGTTCTCGTCGGCCCGGGTCGTACTCAGCGGTGAGGCGAGCGACGCCGTCGAGTAGCCGTCGTTCCGCCACTGGCCGGTGTGCATGTACCAGTACGCCGTCCCGATCATGGTGCGCGGTGGGCGGGACCAGTCCAGCGCGTTGGCCAGCGAGATCCAACCGGTGACGGGGCGGCACTTCTCCTGGCCGACGTAGTGCGCCCAGCCGCCGCCGTTGCGGCCCATGCAGCCGGTGAGGATCAGCAACGCGAGGATGGCGCGGTACGTCGCGTCGCCGTGGAACCACTGGCAGACGCCGGCGCCGAGGATGATCACCGAGCGGCCGCCGGACTCCTCGGCGTTGGTGGCGAACTCGCGGGCGATGCGGATGCACTGCTCCGCCGGGACGCTGGTGATCTCCGCCTGCCACGCCGGCGTGTACGGCGTCGCGGCGTCGTCGTAGCCGGTCGGCCACTCCCCCGGCAGGCCTGCTCTCTGCACGCCGTACTGGGCGAGCATGAGGTCGAGCACCGTCGTCACCAGGTGGCCGCCGACCCGGCGAACCGGCACGCCGCGGCGCAGCACGTCGCCGGAACCGTCCGGTGCGGTGAAGGCCGGCAGCAGCACCTCGACCACCTCGTCTTCGGCGCCCGGGGCGCCGGCCATGGTGAGCGCGGGGGTCACCCCGTCGAGGTCGAGGTTCCAGCGGCCCTTACCGGACTCGGCGTACCGGAAGCCGATCGAGCCGTTCGGGACGACCGGCTCACCGGTGCCCTCGTCCAGGACGACGGTCTTCCATGCGTCTTCGTCGGCGGCGTGTCCGAGGTCCGCCGCCGTCAAGAACTTGCCCGGCACGAGCCCGCCGCTGTCGCCGTCGCCGTCGTGCGGCTCGAGCCGGATGAGCATCGGCAGGTCGGTGTAGGTGCGAATGTAGTCGGCGAAGAACGGTGTGGTCTTGTCGACGAAGTGCTCCTTGAGCACGACGTGGCCCATGGCCATCGCCAGTGCGGCATCGGTGCCCGCCTGGGCCGGCAGCCACTCGTCGGCGAACTTCGTGTTGTCGGCGTAGTCGGGGCTGACGGTGACGACCTTCGTGCCGCGGTAGCGGACCTCGGCCATCCAGTGCGCGTCGGGCGTCCGCGTGACCGGGACGTTCGAGCCCCACATCATCAGGTACGTCGCGTCCCACCAGTCCCCCGACTCCGGCACGTCCGTCTGGTCGCCGAAGACCTGCGGGCTGGCCACCGGGAGGTCGGCGTACCAATCGTAGAAGGACGTCATCACGCCGCCGATGAGCTGCATGAACCGCGTCCCGACGGCGTGCGACACCATCGACATCGCCGGGATGGGCGAGAAGCCGGCGCAGCGGTCCGGCCCGTACTCCTTGATCGTGTGCACGTGCGCCGCGGCGGCGATCTCGATCGCCTCGTCCCAGCTGGCGCGGACCAGCCCGCCCTTGCCCCGTGCCCGCTGGTAGCGCCGGCGCTTCTCGTCGTCGCCGGTGATCTCGGCCCAGGCCAGGACGGGGTCGCCGAGGCGCCGGCGGGCCTCGCGATACATCTCGAGCAGGACGCCGCGCACGTACGGGTACCGCACGCGGGTCGGCGAGTAGGTGTACCAGGAGAACGCCGCGCCCCGCGGGCAGCCCCGCGGCTCGTACTCGGGCCGGTCCGGGCCGACCGACGGATAATCGGTCTGCTGGGTCTCCCACGTGATGATGCCGTCCTTGACGTACACCTTCCACGAGCACGACCCCGTGCAGTTGACTCCGTGGGTCGACCGGACGACCTTGTCGTGGCTCCACCGGTCCCGATAGAACACGTCGCCCTGCCGGCCGCCCTCCCGGAACACGACCCGGCCGTCGTCGGACTCGTCCCAGCGGCTGAAGAAACGGCCCGCCTTCAGCAAGGCGGCCGACGCCGGTCCGTCTACCCCTGGTCCCGGCGCCGGCGCGGCCATCTGCCACCTCGATTCCTCGTGGTCGCAGCCCCGCCCTCCCCTGCGCGAGGCGTTGGGATCGAGCATAGACATGATCATGACGGCCGGAGGGTGATCCCGCCGAACTCCTTCCCGGACGTGTCGGCGAGCCGGGCGGCCCCTGGTTGGACAGAGGACCCCGCGAGTTTGGTATGGTTACGCAGCCGCTGGCGCTCCACGAAGCGCCGCAAGTCCGGGTGGCGGAATAGGCAGACGCGCTAGCTTGAGGTGCTAGTCCCCGTCAAGGGGGTGGGGGTTCAAGTCCCCCCTCGGACACATCCAAACCCCCCGCGCTTGGTCAACTTCTACTGTGACCAGGCGCGGTTCTGGTTCGTAGGTCACTTTCAAGGCCAACGCCTCGTAGATCTCGGCGCGTTCCTCGGCTGTCGCACCCTTCAGGGCCTTCACGATGCCGCCGAGCTGGTCGAGGATCGTCGTGATGTCGGCCACAGTGAGCTGAGTGGCCGTTGTCAGGCGCTTGAGCTTTGCACCTGCTTCGTCCCGTTCACTGGTGCGCTGCGAGAGCTTCTTGGCGAGGAGGGCGGCGCTCTCCGGGGCGTTTTCGATCGCGCCGAGGAGGTTCTCGATCTTGCGGTCCAGCTCCTTGATCCGCTCATGCAACGCTGCGGCGGCCGGGTTCTCGCCGCGCGCCGCCTCCTGACCGGCCGCCAGCCACTCAGCGTTGGTGAAGGACGCGATCCACTCATCCAGGCGCTCGAGGATCGCGTCCTCGCGCACGACGAACCCACAATTCGCCCACCTGGCTGGGACCCGCTAGCGAGCGCAAGCTCCTCGAGAAGGAGGGCAGAAGGCGCATGAGGACGATCGGCCAGATCGACGTGCCGCAGGAGTCCGCCATCGCGGCGCTCTTGACGAAGGCGGGCGGCAAGGACGGCAAGGAGAAGGCGCGCAAGTGACCGCCCCGCAGTCAGGGGCGGTCCGGTGAGGCCGGCGCTGGCCGAGGGCGAGGCGCCGCCGTCGGACGGCTCGCTGCCCGCTGGCTCGTCGACGACACCGCCGGCCGCACGTTTCTCGATGTACCTGATCCCGGAACGCGGCGAGGCTCCCCACCCGATCCGCCGAAGCGGAGGGTGAGGAGCCTCGACGGGAGGCGCGGTCGCGCCCGGCTCGGTGTTTCAGCCCCTGCTGTCCTGGCCTGTGGTCACGAAGCGAACGCACTGGCCCTGGTTCCTGAACTCGAAGTCGCGCCAGCCGCCGTCCTTGCAGTGGTCCTTGGTCGCCGGCTCCAAGAGGATCAGGTGGATCGCGTTCGGGTCGAGCTGGAGGACCTTGCTGTACGAGGCGCCGAGGTCCAGCAGCTGGTCGTCCACCCGCTGCAGGTTCGCGGTCGCGGGATTCGCCCAGTAGTTGCTCGTCTGCGAGTCGATGAGGAACACCTGCTTGCGAACGGCGCCGTCCCGGAGGTCTGCGGGGAGGTTCGTCATGTCCAGCGTGGCCTCGAAGGCGGTCTCGCCGCCCCGGAACGTCTGGTAGTTCCACACCATCACCGACGCTCCCGAGGCGTCCTTGCTGGCCATCGCGTACACGCCCTGACCGTTCACAAGGCTGTCGGACGTGGCCGACACCCGCGTGTCCTTCATCATCGACTGCATCACCATCAGGTTGCCGTACGGCGTGAACGTGTCGGGCGGGGTGGTCTCACCCTCACCGCGGAGCGTGACGAGCTGATCCTTGCGCCGTGCGGTTCCGTGGCGCACCGTCCAGTGGAACGGAATCGTCATCGGCTGGTCGGCATACCAGTAGTGGAGAGAAGCGACACCGGCGGCCTGTCGGAGCCAGTCGTTCATGTTGTTCCGCTCGTCGACGAGCCCGCCCGGGTAGATCCCCGTCTCGGTGACAAAGGCCGGGATGTGCTCGGTGATGTCCCGCTCCTTCAGCATTGCGTAGAGCCGGGCGCGCTGCGTGGCTACCACGCTCGGGTTTTCCTTGTATTGCTCGAAGCGGTAGCCGTTGTCCCTGTCGAAGAACCCGTACGCGTGCCAGGAGACGAAGTCGAGGCGCTTGTCGGGGTTGATATCAGCCGCGTAGCCATCGAGGAACGTCGCGATCCACGGTTCATTGTCGAAGCTCGCCAGCGTCGGGCCACCGACCTTGATACGAGCGCTTGCGTCAAGTTCCGCGTTGACCACGTTCGCTGCCTCGTAGTACGGCACGTACCACTGATACAGCTCCTCCGGCTGCACTCGGGGTTCCCGGCCGGAGATCACTTGCTGGATGTGGTGCAGCCAGTCGGGCTCGTTGTAGAACTCGATGTAGCCGGTCAGGCTACGCCGAGGCGTCCTCGACGCCTGTCTGCTCACCTTCGGCGCATCGGTATTCCATGGAGCACTGATGGCCGAGTTCGTTTCATCGCGCCCGCATCAGCCACACCGGCCTGTGGCACCACTCCCGCGGTAGGAAGATCTCCACCGCCGATGAACTGGGTCGATCGCAGGCGCAGATCGGAATTCGTCGAGCGCCGTGACGACAGGGCGGCGAGACTCACACGTCGCCCGAAGCGCAGGTCAGCCGGTCGACGTGCAGGAGCTGGTCGAGCTGGTCACCGGTGAGCACGCCCAGGGCGAGCACCAGGTCCCGGACGGTGCCCTCACCGGCGAGTGCCTGGCGGGCGACGGCAGCGGCGGTGGCGTACCCGATGTGCGGTGTCAGGGCGGTGACGACGCCGACGCTGCTGCCGGTGAGGACGGCCAGGCGGTCGCAGTCGGCCTCGATGCCCTCGACACACAGGTGACGCAGCACGTCCAGGGCCCGCGCCGTCCAGTCGATGCCCTCGAGCAGCCGGTGCGCGATCACCGGTTCGAACGCGTTCAGCTGCAGCTGTCCGGCCTCGGCCGCCATGGTGATCGTGACGTCGTTGCCCACGACCGCGAACGCGACCTGGTTGACCACCTCGGGGATCACCGGGTTCACCTTGCCCGGCATGATGCTCGACCCCGCCTGGCGCGCCGGCAGCCGCAGCTCGCCCAGTCCCGCCTGCGGTCCCGACGACAGGAGCCGCAGGTCGTTGCAGATCTTCGAGACCTTCACCGCGGTGCGCTTGAGCATCGCCGATACCTGGACGAAGCACCCGACGTCCGAGGTCGCCTCGATCAGGTCGTCGGCCGAGACCAACGGCAGGCCGGTCAGCGTCACCAGGTGCCGGAGCACGGCCTCGCGGTAACCGGGCACCGTCGTGATCTGGGTGCCGATGGCGGTGCCGGCCAGGTTTACCTCGTGCAGCAGCCGGCGCGAGTCCTCCAGCCGGGGCAGCTCCTCGCGCATGGTCGCCGCCCACGCGGCGAACTCCTGCCCGACCGTCATCGGCACGGCGTCCTGCAGCTGGGTGCGCCCGACCTTCGGGATCCCGGCGAACTCCTGGGCCTTCGCAGTGAACGCGTCCGCCAGCCGCCGCACGGTCAGCCCCAGCCGGGAGAGCTCCTCTGACAGCGCGATCCGTAGGGCCGTCGGGTAGCTGTCGTTGGTGCTCTGGCTGAGGTTGACGTGGTCGTTGGGATTCACCCGGCCGTAGTCGCCACGGCCGGATCCGAGCAGCTCCAGCGCGCGGTTGGCGATCACCTCGTTGGCGTTCATGTTGGTCGACGTGCCGGCGCCGCCCTGGATCACGTCGACGACGAAGTGCTGGTCCAGCGTGCCCGCGCGCACCTCGGCGCAGGCCTCGTCGATCGCCCGGGCGACGTCGTCGTCGAGCAGGCCGAGCTCGTGGTTGGCCCGGCCCGCCGCCTGCTTGACCACGCCCAGTGCGGCCACCAGCCGCCGATGCCGGTGCAGCGGCACCCCGCTGATCGGGAAGTTCTCCTGCGCCCGGGCGGTGTGCACGCCCCAGTAGGCGGCGTCCGGGATCGGCCGCTCGCCCAGGAAGTCGCGTTCCAAGCGGGTCGGTGGCGCATCCGGCAGCGTCATCGGTCCGCTCCCCGCGCGCTCACGACGTCGATCGCCGTCCACGCCAGTGCGGTGGCGGCGTCGCGGATGGCCCGCTCCGCCGCGGCGCCCACGCACTGGGCGGCGAACTCCTTCTGGTGGTTCAGCGCCGGCAGCGAGTCGATGCCGACGTAGGGGTGGATCGCCGGCACGACCTGCGAGACGTTGCCCATGTCGGTCGAGGCCCTGTTCATCCGCGCCGCCATGCCACCGGTCGCGAACCGCCGCCCGAGGGCCTCGGCGTTGCGCCGGTACGCAGCCAGCGCCGCCTCGTCCGCACGGAACTCGGCGTAGGGCTGGCTCTCCGGGACGATTTCGAGCTCGCAGCCGGTCGCCAGCGCGCCCGCCTCGAAGCACCGCCGCACGCTCGGCTCCACCTCGGCGAGCTCGGCCAGCGACTCGGCGCGGACGTACCAGCGGCCCTCGGTGCGCTCCGGGATCGCGTTGGGAGCCTCGCCGCCACGGGTCACGACCCCGTGCACCCGCACGGTGTTCGGGAGCTGCTGACGCAGCAGCCCGATCGCCACCTGGGCGACGGTGAAGGCGTCGGCCGCGTTCACGCCCTGCTCCGGGTACGCCGCGGCGTGGGCCGCCTTGCCGTGGTACGAGACGTGACTGTGCGACACCGCGAACGGGCGCGCCTCGGCGACGTCCACCGGAGCCGGATGCGCCATCATGGCCAGGTCGAGGCCGGCGAAGGCGCCGCGGTCGAGCAGCTCGATCTTGCCGCCGCCGCCCTCCTCGGCCGGGGTTCCGTAGACCTCGATCCTCAGCCCCAGCTCGTCGGCGTACGGGGCCAGCGCGGCGGCGGCGCCCACCGAGGTGGCGGCGATCAGGTTGTGCCCGCAGGCGTGTCCGAGCCCCGGCAGGGCGTCGTACTCCGCGCAGATCCCGAGCCGGAACGGGCCGGAGCCCGCGGTGGCCAGGAACGCGGTCTCGAACCCGAGGTACTCCGTCGCCACGTCGAACCCGGCCTCGGCGAGTGCCGCACCGACCCAGCGGGCCGCGTCGCGCTCCTCCCACGCCGTCTCCGGATGGGCGTGGAGCCGCTCGGACAGCGCGACGAGCCGGTCGTGCCGGCCGGCGACGGCGTCGGCGACCACCTGCTTGACCATCACTCGTCCCCCGGCACCCCGTAGCTGGGGGCGTCCGACGGCCGCAGCGCCCGAATCACGTAGTCGTCGCGTTGGGGAAGCCAGAGCTCCACCAGACGCCGCAGCTCACGGATCGGTTCGTCGCTCCAGTCGACCCGCAGGTCGGTCTCCCGCCACGGCACCTTGCGGACCACGGACAGTCCCGCGGAGTGCAACGGGCCGGCCTCCCCACCGGCCGCGAGACCGGCCTCGAGCGCGGCGAGCAGCCGCAGTTCCAGGTCGCCCTCCGCGGACTCGAAGCCCTGCACCGCGGCGTCGATGACCTTCGGCGCCGCCAGCAGGTTGCCCGCCGAGACGACCGACCGGCCGCGCCGCTCCCCCACCACGCCGAGCGCGTGCGCGCCGGAGAACACCGCGGAGGCGCCGGTGAGGTCCAGCACGGTGAGCTGGCGGTGATCGGCCTCGGGTGTGCCGGCGACCACCTCGACCAGCGCCTGCTCCGGCGCCAGGCCGCTTTCGAGGGCGTCGAGCAGTTGGGTGCCGAGGCGAGGGTCGGTGACGTTCTGGGATGCGGCTCCGCCGACCCCGGCCCGGAGATGGACGCAGCGCGCCGCCACCGCGGGGCTGGACGAGCTGATCGCGATGCCGACGGCGACGCCGTCGGTTCCGAGCACGGAGAACGTCACCGCTCCCCCTCCGGGATCACGGCGACGGCGTCGACCTCGACCAGCCACTCGGGCCTGGCGAGCGCCGAGACGACCAGGCCGGTCGAGATCGGGTGGACGTCCTTCGTCCACCGGCCGATGGTGCGGTAGACGGTCTCGCGGTAGCGGGGGTCGACGATGTAGACGGTGAGCTTGACCAGGTGCTCCATCCGGCTCCCGGCCTCGGTCAGGAGCAGGTCGATGTTGGCCATCGCCCGTTCTGTCTGCGCCTCCACGTCGCCGATTCCGACCGACTCGCTGGTGTCGAGGTCCTGCCCGATCTGGCCCCGGACGTACACGGTGTTGCCGGCCACGACGGCCTGGCACAGGTCGTTGTCCAGGTTCTGCTCGGGATAGGTGACCCTGGTGTTGAACGGCCGGATGCGGACGTGCCCGCCCGTCGTGATCCGCTGGCTCATCGAATCGTCCTCCTCTTCGCCGGGCTCAGCTGGCACCGCGGATCAGGTCGGCCGCCCGTTCGGCGACCAGCATCACCGTGACCACCGGGTTCACCGACGGGATGGTGGGGAACACCGAGGCGTCGGCGACGCGCAGACCCTCGACACCCCGCACCCGCAGCTGCGGGTCGAGGACGGCCATGGGGTCGTCGTCGGCGCCCATCCGGCACGTGCCGCTGACGTGGTAGACGGTCTGGTGGGTCGCGCGCGCGATCGCGGAGAGCTGTTCGTCGGTGACGACCTCCGGTCCGGGGAACACCTCGCGGACGAGATGAGAGCGGAACGGCTCCTGCTCGGCGATCCGGCGGGCCGCCCGGACCCCGGCGAGCAGGATCCGCTCGTCGTGGCCGTCGGCGTCGGTGAAGTAGCGCGGGTCCAGCAGCGGCGGGTCGTCGGGGTCGGCCGAGACGATCGCGACCCGGCCACGGCTGGCCGGCTTGGCGACGTTCGGAGCGATCGAGACGATGTTCTCCGGCAGCCGGACGCCGTAGTTCTCGGCGTGGACGGCCCACGCCTGGACCGGGAAGTGCATGAGCACGTCCGGCTGGCGGGGGTCGCCTTCGACGCTCAGCATGGCGCCCGCGTCCCAGCCGCTCGCGCAGATGTCCGGTGGGGGCTCGACCGACTCCCACACGACCAGGCCCTCGGCGTGGTCCTGCAGGTTCTCCCCCACGCCGGGCAGGTCGACGACGACCTCGACGCCGGCGTCGTCGAGGATCCGCTTGGGCCCGATACCGGACAGTTGCAGCAGCCGCGGTGAGTCGATGCCCCCGCAGCTGACAACGATCTCGCGACCGCAGCGGATGACCGACGTCGCGCCACCGTCGTCGCGGCACTCGACGCCCGCCGCGCGGCCGGCCTCGACCACGACCCGGACCGCGCGCAGGCCGGTGAGCACGGACAGGTTGGGGCGGTCCCACGCCGGATGCAGGTAGTGGATCGACGTCGCCCCGCGCTGGTTGGTCTCCGGGGTGTAGCCGACCTCGAAGAACCCGGCGCCGTGCGCCACCTCGTCGAGCCGGCCGTCGTTCCAGCGGTCCTGGACCGGCAGGCCGAGGGCCGCGGCGGCCGTGGCGACGACGTCGGCGACGTAGGGGTTGCGGTCGCGGGGCGCGACCGGCTGGATCGGCACCTCGAGCTTGTCGTAGTAGGGCAGCACCGTCGCGGGGTCCCACCCCTGTGCACCGAGCGTGACCCATTCCTCCAGGTCGGCCGGCAGCGGCCGCCAGGAGATCATGGTGTTCGCGGTGGAGCAACCGCCGAGGATGCGTAGGCGGGCGTGGCGGATGGCGGAGTTGCCGCGCTCCTGGGGGACGCTGCGGTAGTCGAGGTCGTGCTCGCCCTCGAGCATCTCCGCCCACCGGCGCAGCGCCCGTGCGCGGGGCTCGCCGCGGTCGTCGGGACCCCACTCCACGAGGGCGACCGTGCGGCCGGGGTCCTCGGAGAGCCGGGCGGCCAGCAGCGAGCCGGCGGTGCCGCCGCCGACGACGACGTAGTCGTAGTGCTCGGTCATCCGTACTTCACCCAGGTGGTCTTCAGTGCGGTGAACTTCTCCATGGCGTGCAACGACAGGTCCCGGCCGAACCCGGACTGGCCGAATCCGCCGAACGGCGTGGTCACGTCCAGCGCGTCGACGGTGTTCACCGAGACGGTCCCGGCCCGCAGCAGGCCCGCGACCCGGTGTGCCTGGCGCAGGTCGTCGCTCCACACCGAGGCGGCCAGGCCGAACGGGGAGTCGTTCGCCACGGCGACGGCCTCCTCCTCGGAGTCCACGCCGATCACGGCGAGGACCGGGCCGAAGATCTCCTCACGGGCGATGCGAGCGGTCGGCGGCACGTCGTCGAAGACGGCGGGGCCGACGTACGCCGTGGTCGGTGCGCCGTCGACGGCGTCGTCGCCGAGGCGCAACAGCCCCTCGCCGCGGCCGATCTCGATGTACTCCCGGACGCGGTCGGCCTGCCGCTCGCTGACCAGCGGTCCCATGACGGTGGCCGGGTCGAGCGGGTCGCCGGGCCGGATCTTCGCGGCGCGCTTCACGACCTCGGCCAGGAGCTCGTCCTTCACCGACCGGTGCACGACGAGCCGGGAGTTGGCTGAGCAGACCTGCCCGGCGTTGGTGAAGATGCCGAAGCACACGCCGTTGGCGACGGCGTCGAGGTCGGCGTTGCAGTCCAGCACCACGTTGGCGCTCTTGCCGCCGCACTCGAGCCAGACCTGCTTCATGTTGGACCGGCCGGCGTACTCGAGGAACAGCTTGCCGACAGGGGTGGAGCCGGTGAAGGTGACGGCGTCGACGTCAGGGTGCAGGCCGAGCGCCTTCCCGGCGACCGGCCCGTCGCCGGTGACGACGTTGAGCACGCCCGGCGGTAGCCCGGCCTGGTCGGCGAGTTCGGCCAGCCGCAGCGCGGAGAGCGGCGACTCCTCGGCCGGTTTGAGGACGACCGCGTTCCCCGTGACGAGGGCGGGCGCGAGTTTCCACATCGCCATCTCGAGCGGGTAGTTCCACGGCACGACCGCCGCCACCACACCCAGCGGCTCGCGGCTGACCAGGGCGAGGTCGCCGGAGCCCGTGGGTGCGATCTCGCCGTAGGTCTTGTCGGCGGTCTCGGCGTACCACTGCAGGATCGCCGCGGTGCCGGGGACGTCGACGGCGGAGGTGTCGGCGATCAGCTTGCCGGCGTCGAGGCTGTCCAGGACCGCGAGCTCGTCGGCGTTCGCGCGGATCAGGTCGGCCAGGCGGAGCAGCACTTTCTTGCGGGCGGCCGGCGCCCGTCCGGCCCAGCGGCGGTCGGCGAAGGCCGCTCGCGCCGCGGCCACCGCGCGGTCGACGTCCTGCTCGTCGCCGTCGGCCACTTCGGCCAGCACCCGGCCGGTGGCGGGGTCGACCGTGGGCCGCCGCCGTTCCGAACGCGCGTCGACGAACTCGCCGCCGATCCACAGCCGGTCGCGGAACGTCGTCGCCGCCGCGATCTTGTGCCACTGCTCGGCCGTGTGCCCCGTGGACGTCACGCCACCTCACCTCCGCCGAGAGCCGGCTCGGTCACGGGCACCGGGGTGCGGACCTGGAGCCGTCCCGCTCTGCGCATCCACAGGTAGTACAGCGGGCAGATCACGGCGAGCCCGACGATCCAGGAGATGTCGACGCCGCCGATCCGCTCGGCGAGCGGGCCGGTGTAGAGCGTGGTGCTCAGGAACGGGATCTGCACGGCGATGCCGAGGAAGTAGCAGGCGATGGCGATCGGGTTGTAGGTGCCGTACACGCCGCCGTCGCGACGGAACAGCGAGTCGATGTCGTAGTCGCCGTGCCGGATGGCGTAGTAGTCGACCAGGTTGACCGCCGTCCACGGCACCAGCACACACAGCAGGAGCAGCATGAAGTTGGTGAAGTTGACCAGGAAGTTGTCCTTCCCGGCCAGGGCCATCACCAGCGCGCTGAGGAACAACACCGTCGCGACCAGCGCCCGGACGCCGGCACGTGGGACCCACCGCGGGAAGATCGTCTGGCCCACCGTGATCGCCGACAACGCGCCGCAGTAGAGGTTCATCGAGTTGGTACAGGCGATGCCGACGGCGAACACGGCGATCACCAGGGTGCCGATGCCGGAGGTGAACGAGCCGAGGCCGGCGACGGTGTCGGCGAGCGGGAAGGCCGCACCGACCAGCGCCCCGAGCACCATCGGGAACAGCGAACCGAGCACGGCACCACCGTAGGTGGCCCAGAACGCCGGGCGGACGCCGGTGTCACGCGGCATGTAGCGGGTGTAGTCGGAGACGTACGGGGCGTAGGCGATCTGCCACAGGGCCGCGAGCGACAGCGTGCCCATGAATCCCAGCCAGGTGAACTCACCGGCCGAGAGCGTGCCGGCCGGGTGGCCGTTGACCACGAGGCCCCAGACGAACGCCAGTGCCAGGGTCACGCCCGCGACCAGGCTCATGATTGACGCCAAACCGTGGATCAGCCGGTAGCCGACGGCGGCGCCCGCCACGCTCAACAGGCCGATCGCGACGATGGACAGCGTCTCGGGCGCGTCGAAGAGGCTGGCGACCGCCTGGCCGCCGAGCACCATGTTCGAGGCGAAGAACCCCACGTACATGAAGACCACCAGCACGACCACCAGCAGGCTGCCGAAGGAGCCGAACTGGGCCCGCGTCTGCAACATCTGCGGCACGCCCATCTGCGGCCCCTGGGCCGCGTGCAGCGCCATCACCACGCCACCGGCCACGTTGCCGAGCACCAGGGAGAGCAGGGCAGCCCACACCGGGAGCCCGTACACCGCGGTCGCGACGGTGCCGGTCGCGACGGTCAACAGCATGATGTTGGAGCCGAACCAGATGGTGAACAGGTTCCGCGCCTTGCCGTGTCGCTCGGTCTCCGGGATGTGGTCGATCGTCCGTCGCTCGACCTCGAACGAGTCGACGCTGCTGGGCTCAGCCATGGAAGCGGCCTCCTCGGGAACGTGCACGTGATGCGGCGCATGCCGTTCGCAGCAGTGTGGCGGCGTTTGGAACGACACGAAAGCGCAGAATCTTGGCACCAGTCATCAACAAAACAGATGCTGCAGGCGGAGGCCCCCGCTGTTGTTCATGCCATGCTCGCGTCATGCTCCTCCCTCGCGCGCGGGTCGGCATCGCTCAATGGCACCCGGCGCCCGGCCGGCCGACCGAGAATCTGCGCACCGCGACGCGCCTCGTCGCCGCCCTGGCCGAGCAAGGTGCGCAGCTCGTGATCCTGCCGGAGCTGTGGCCGTCCGGGTACGACGTCCGCACGCTCGCGGCCGACGTCGAGGCGGCCGCGGAGCCGCTCGACGGGCCCCGCGACGCGCGGCTGCGCGACCTCGCGTCCCGGCACCGTCTCTGGCTCTTCGCCGGCAGCGTCCCGGAGCAGGCGGCCGACGCCGTCTACAACACCTCGCCGGTCTACTCCCCGGACGGGGACCGGGTGGCGACGCACCGGAAGGTGCACCTCTACCCCACGACCGGGGAGGCGAAGCTCTTCGCCGCGGGAGGGACCGTGACCGTCGTCGGCACGCCGTGGGGACGTGTCGGGATGAGCGTCTGCTTCGACGGTGACCACCCCGGCTACTCCCGGGCGCTGCGCGACCGCGGCGCCCGGATCGTGGTCTCGGTGTCGGCCTACGAGACCGACGCCGCGCACTGGTGGGACCTGCTGCACCCGGCCCAGGCACTCGCCAGCGGGCAGTGGTGGCTGATGGCCAACCAGTCCGGCGGCACCCGCGGCTCCGACCCCCTCGGGGGGAGCCGGGTGCTCGATCCCGGCGGCCGGGTCGTCGCGGCGGCACCGCGCAGTGGCGACGGCGCCGGCGACGAGCACCTGCTCCTCGCCGACCTGGACCTGGCCGCCGGGATCGCGGCGGCGGACCGGAGCTCGGCGCCGCTGTGGGAAGGAGTGCGTCCCGAGCTGTACGATCCGCCGGCTGCCGACGTCGCCGGGTAGCGATGCGCCGAGGCGATACAGCGCATCGACGATCGGCATGCCGTGAGCCCTTCCTCGGCACGACGACCAGCCCGATAGTGGCCTGACCGTACCTGCGAGCATCGGATGCGAAGGAGACGCGGCGTGGTCGACGCTGAGCATGCGGACTGGATCTTCCATGGCGGGGCCGTGCACCCGATGGACGGCACCGACCCGGCGTCGGCCTTGGCGGTCCGGTCCGGGCGGATCGTCGCGGTGGGCGCCGCTGCGCACGAGCTGCGAGGTCCCGGCACGGAGGTCGTCGACCTCGAGGGCGCCGCCCTGCTTCCCGGCTTCCAGGACGCGCACGTCCATGCCGTCGCGGCCGGTCTGCAGCTGCTCGGGTGCGACCTGTCCGGGGTGCACGGTGCAGCGGAGTACCGGACGCTCATCGCGTCGTACGTCGCGGACCATCCGGAGCCGACTTGGATCCAGGGGTCCGGCTGGTACGGCGACGTCTTCGCCGGCGGCTTCCCGCACCGCGACGTCCTCGACCAGCTGGTCCCCGACCGGCCCGCCGTGCTGACCAGCCACGACGTCCACAGCGTGTGGGTGAACTCCGAAGCGCTGCGCCGAGCCGGCATCACCGCCACCACCCCCGACCCCGTGGGCGGCCGGATCCAGCGCGGGCCCGGTGGCGAGCCGACGGGCGTGTTGTTCGAGGCCGCGGCCGGTCTGGTGACCTCGCTCCTGCCCGGCCCGGATGCGCGACGTCTGAGCGAGGCGCTGATGACGGCCCAGGCCGAGCTGCATCGGCTCGGCATCACCGCGTGGCAGGACGCCGCCGTCGGGACCGCCGAGGTGTTCGACGACTCGTACGACACCTACGTGTCCGCCGCGGAGTCCGGCCGGCTCACCGCCAAGGTGACCGGTGCCCTGTGGTGGCGGCGCGACGGCGGGCCGGGCCAGCTCGAGCTGCTGCGCGACCGCCGGCGACGCGTGTCCGCCGGGCGGTTCACGGCCACGGCGGTCAAGATCATGCAGGACGGGGTCTGCGAGAACCACACCGCCGCGCTGCTCTCGCCGTACCGCGGCCTGGACGGCGAGACGGGTCTGAGCTTCATCCCGCCCGAGGAGCTCGAGGCCGTCGTCGCGGCGCTGGTCGCGGAGCGGTTCGACCTGCACCTGCACGCCGTCGGCGACCGCGCCGTCCGCGAGTGCCTCGATGCCCTCGAGGCGGCCGGTACGGTCCCGGCGGGTTGGGACCCACGGCATCAGATCGCGCACATCGACCTCATCGACCGCGGCGACATCGCGCGGATGACGCGGCTCGGCGTGATCGCCAACGTCCAGCCGCTGTGGGCGCGTCAGGACACGGTGCTGGTGGCGACCAAGCTGCCCTTCCTCACCGAGGATCAGCGGGCGCGGCACTTCGCCTTCGGTAGCCTGGCCCGGGCGGGTGTGCCGCTGGCGATGGGATCGGACTGGCCGGTCTCCAGCCCGGACCCGGTGTGGGGCATCCACGTCGCGGTCAACCGGACCGCTCCCCTGGCCGACGTGCACGCCGCCGACGAGCACGCCCAGACGGTGCCGCTGCTGGCCGCCGAGGCGGTCGGCGTCCGGGCCGCCGTCCACGGCTACACCGCCGGAGCGGCGCGCGCGAACCGGCTGGAACACGAGAGCGGCACGCTCACCATCGGCAAGGCCGCAGACCTGGTGGTGCTGGACGGCGACCCCTTCGCCGTCGACGCGCGAGACCTGTCGTCCCTGCGGGTCCGGGCCACGTTCGTCGACGGCGTCCCGGTACACGAGGCCTGGTAGCCCTCAGGCTCGAGGGGTCAGCCCGCGGTCAGCGACTCGTACAGGTCCGGCCGCCGGTCGCCCAGAAGACCCCACATCCGGCGCTCGCGGTCCGCCTGCTCCAGGTCGAGCCGGGCGATCAGCACGGCTTCGCTCCGCTCGTCGGCCTGGACCAGCACCTCGCCGTGGTGGTCGGCGACGAAGGAGCGGCCGAGAAACTCCAGCGCCCTCCGCCACGGGTGTGCTCCTCACCGACCCGGTTGCTGGCCACCACGGGGACGAAGTTGGCAGCGGCGTGGCCTTGCATGCAGCGCTGCCACTGCGCCATCGGACTGCCACCGCGATACAGCGGGTCGCTACCGATCGCCGTCGGGTAGAGCAGCAGCTGGGCACCCTGGAGTGTCATCACCCGGGCCGCCTCCGGGAACCACTGGTCCCAGCAGATCCCCACGCCGATGCGGCCGACCGCGGTGTCCCAGACGCGGAAGCCGGTGTCGCCGTCGGCGAAGTAGAACTTCTCGAAGTACCCCGGGTCGTTCGGCACGTGCGACTTGCGGTGGACCCCGAGCCGGCTTCCGTCGGCGTCGATGACCACGACGGAGTTGAACAGACCGCCCGGCGTGCGCTCATAGAAGCTGACGGGAAGCACCACGCCGAGCTCGCGGGCCAGCGACTCCATCCTCGCGACCACGGGCGACCGATCCAGCTCGCAGCCCCGCCGGAAGTGGACGGTGTCCTTCTCCTGGCAGAAGTGCGGCCCCGCGAACAGCTCCTGCAGGAGCACCAGCTCCGCGCCCTGGGCAGCCGCGGCGCGGACCAGTCGCTCGGCACGGCGCAGGTTCTCGGCCTGCCGATCGGTGCAGGCCATCTGCGTCAGCGCGACGGTCACGGTCATGGCGGGTCCCTCCAGGGTGCGGGCTGCTGCCCGCAGTCTGTCGTCGTCCCGTCGGCGCGACAACGACAGAAAGCCGGCGCAAGGCATCGGCTGGATCGATGCAGCGGCTCGACCGGCGACGTCAGCGCTCGCGCGCCACGCGACCGGCGGACCTGATGAAGGCCTGCGCACGCCGGGTCAGGCGAACGCCTCTCATCCAGGCAAGCACGACCTCCAGCGGCTCCAGCTGGTCGCGGATCTCCAGCTCGACGACCTTCTTGCCGTCGTAGGTCATGGACGACGCCGGCCGCTGGTTGAGCACCGACCAGCCCAGCCCGTTGGCCACCAGCGCCCGCACCGTCTCGAACCCGGCCGTGCGGTGCCGCACCTGCGGGGTGACCCCGGCCGACTCCACGAGGTGTGCGAGGTAGTCGCCGCTATGTGGCAGGTCCAGCAGCACCATCGGCTCGTCCGCGAGCTCGGCGAGCCGGACCTTCTTCCGGCGGGCGAGGGCGTGGTCCTGTGCGACCAGCACGTAGGCTGGAGCCGTGCCCACACGCACCGACTCGATGTCGTCGTCGAGGTCGTAGCCGTACATCAGCGCCAGCTCGCACCGGCCCGCCCGCAGCGCCTGCTTGAGCGCGGCGTGCTCCGCCTCGAGCACGGACACCTGGACGTTGGGGTGGTCCCGCTCGCACGCCCGCAGCAGGCGAGGCAGCTGGAACGGCCCGAGCGTCGCGAAGCACCCGATGGCCAGCCGGCCGACCAGGGTCTGGCCGGCCGTCCGGGCCACCTCGGCCAGCTCCTCGGTGTGGGCGAGGTAGCCGCGCAGTTCGCGCAGGAACTCCTCCCCCGCCGCGGTGAGACTCAACCCGCGCGCGTGATGGCGCAGCAGCAGCTGGACGCCGAGCTCCTTCTCCAGCTGAGCCACGGCGGTCGACACCGCGGACTGCGACACCATCAGCTCGCGGGCGGCGCTGGTCATGCTGCCGAGCTCGGCGGCAGCGGCGAAGTAGCGCAGCTGCACCAATGTGAAGCCCAGGTCGGACACCCGAGCATCGTCGCCCAACCCGCTCGGGGGCGTCGAGCGTTTCGTGCTCACTCGATCAGCCGGGCTTCGAGGTCGCAGCCGGTGACCGTGGACAGATACGCCCGCACGAGCCTCCTCGCCTCCTTGGGCGCCACCGACTGGTTGCGCCCGACGATGTGCAGGCCGTAGGCGTCCTCGAGGGCCACCGCGTTCATCGCGACGCCGCGCAGATCGTCGATGGGGGCGAAGACACCGCTGGTCACGCCGAGCGCGAGAACCGTCGCGTAGAGCGAGACCTCGCGGTCGTACAGGCCGGACATCAGCACCGAATGCGCCTTGTCGCGCGACGCGTTGAGGTGCAGCTCGTAGAGCACCAGGCCCATCACGTCCGCGGCGTCGTCGGGGATTCCCTGTTCGACGAGCCGGACCAGCTTGTCGCGTGCGTCCGCGGCATCCTCGATGGCCTTCATCCGCAACCAGTAGTACCGGTCCACGGCATGGTGATGGACGTCCAGCAGCAGGTCGTCCAGGTCGGGGAAGTAGTAGGACACCGAGCCCGCCGACAGCCCGGCCGCGTCGGCGACGTCCTTGATCCGCAGGCCGGTGAGGCCGCGTTCGGCGATGACCCGAGCCGCGGCCTCGACGAGCTGGCGGCGGCGTGCGGTCTGGTTACGGGGTCTGGCCATGTCAGCGATTTCAATGCAGGTCATCAAGAAAAGCCATGAAGCCGCCTCTGGTCATGTGCTGCACACCACACCATTATTTGATGCCAATCTCAAAGAATAGTCGGGGGCCGCCCCGCCCGCTACCGGAAGGCACCGGGACCATGAGTGATCACCAGCGCACTGAGCTGCTCGACGAGCAGACGGGTCATCTGCAGAAGGCACTCAAGCGGTTCGACATCCTGTTCCTGATCATCGCCGCGGTCATCAGCCTCGAGACCCTCGGCCAGGTCTCCGTCTTCGGTGCCGAGGCGCTCACCTGGTCGGCGATCCTCGCCGTCGCCTTCGTCATCCCATACGCGCTGCTCTTCGCCGAGGTGGGCGCGGCCTTCAGCGAGGAGGGCGGCGCCTACACCTGGGTCCGCAACGCGTTCGGCCGCGTCGCGGGCGCGATCGCCGCGCTCCTCACCTGGGTCACCCAGCCGATCTGGGTCGGCGGCTCGATGGCCTTCCTCGCCGCGGAGACGGTGAACACCTATCTCGTCGGCCTGCCCCACGGCTCCGCGGCCGACTACATCTTCAAGATCGTCTTCATCTGGTGCACAGTGCTCGCCGCCGTGGTGAGCCTGCGCAAGGGCAAGTGGCTGCCGACCAGCGGCGCGATCCTCAAGCTCGCGCTGCTCGCCTTCTTCGTGCTCACCACCGTCGTCTACGCGGCCCAGCACGGCGTCGAGGGCCTCCACGCCGGCGACTTCAGCCCCACCCTGGCGGGACTGCTCGGCCTCGCCCCGGTCCTGTTGTTCGCCTTCCTCGGCTTCGAGTCGTCCAACAGCGCCGCGGAGGAGATGGAGAACCCGGCCCGCGACGTGCCGATCTCGATCGCGCGCTCCTCGACGGCCGCAGCGCTCTGCTACATCCTGCCCGTGCTGGCCATCCTGCTGGTGGTGCCGAAGGACGACATCACCGGCATCTCCGGGCTGCTCGAGGCCGTCGGCGTGGTGTTCACGGTGTACGGTCCGGCCGCGGACGCGCTCGGCACCGTCACCGCGATCGGGTTCGTGTACATCCTGATGAGCCAGGGCGCCGCGTGGATGATCATCTCCGACCGCATGCAGGCCATCGCCGCGGCGGACGGCGCCTTCTTCGGCGGCTTCTTCGGCCGTTTCCACCCCCGTCTCGGCACCCCGGTCCGCGTCAACCTGCTGTCCGGCGTCGTCTCGACGACCTTCATGGTGGCCGCGATGCAGGTGACAGGCAGCAGCGCGGCGCTGTTCACCGTCGTCCTCATCATCTCGATCTCGACGTTCCTGCTCAGCTACCTGATCGTGATCCCGGCCGCGGTCCGGCTCCGCACGGCGTACCCCCACGTGAAGCGGCCGTTCAAGGTGCCGGTGTCCGACCGCGGGTACGCGGCGCTGGGTGCCGTCGCCTTCGCCTGGGTGCTGCTCGGCTCCTGGGTCGCCGTCTTCCCCGGCACGCTGGAAGCCCTCTTCGGCCTCGACTACGACTTCCAGGAGATCTGGGGCGTCAGCCACCTGCAGTTCCAGGTACTCACGCTGGGCACGCTCGCCGGTCTGCTCGTCCTCGGCGTCGCCGGCTACGTCCGCGGCGCCCTGGTCCGCCGCGCCGTGACCGCCGCGGCGGTCCCCGCCACACCGTCCGTCACTCCAGAAGGGACCGTTTCGTGACCGCTCACCCGCTCGACCGCCTCACCGCCGAGGAGATCGCCCACAACCGCGACATCCTCGACCGAGCCGGCCTGATCGGTCCCGCCACGCGCTTCCCGCTGGTCATGCTCGTGGAGCCGCCGAAACACGAGGTGCTCTCGTGGCAGGAGGACGACCCCTGGAACCGGTGCGTCCGCACCACCCTGCTGGACCGCGACACCGGCGCCGTCTCGGAGGTGGTCGCCTCACTCACCCATGACAAGGTCGTCTCGCGGCGCGACGTCGACGTCACCGCCGAGGGCCAGCCGCCGATCATGGGTGAGGAGTTCCAGCTCGTCGAGAAGATCCTCTGGCAGGACCCGGGCTGGCGTGCGGCGATGGCCCGCCGAGGACTCGACGAGCCGGAGCGGATCCGCGTCTCAGCGCTCAGCGCCGGCTGCTTCGACATCCCGGGCGAGGACGGCCGCCGGCTGGTGCGGTGTCTGTCCTTCCTGCAGCTCGACGGCAGCGACAACGTGTGGGCGCACCCCATCGACGGCGTCGTCGCCTATGTCGACCTGATCACCGGCGACGTGGTCGAGCTGATCGACGACGGCATCTTCCCGCTGCCGGCTGAGCGGGCCGACTTCGAACTGCGCGCCGAGAACCGCCCGGTGCGCGACACCCAGAAGCCGATCGAGATCAGCCAGCCCGAGGGCCCGTCGTTCACGGTCGACGGCAACATCGTGCGCTGGGAGAACTGGCAGTTCCGGATCGGGTTCGACCAGGTCGAGGGGCTCACCCTCCATCAGATCGGCTTCGAGGACGGCGGCCGGCTGCGCCCGATCGTCTACCGCGCCTCGGTGGCCGAGATGGTGGTCCCCTACGGCGACCCCTCCCCCGTCCGGTTCTGGCAGAACTACTTCGACGCCGGGGAGTACTCGCTCGGCAAGGAGGCCAACTCGCTCGAGCTCGGCTGCGACTGCCTGGGCGAGATCCACTACTTCGACGCCGTCATCGCCGACGACGACGGCAACCCCAGGACGATCCGCAACGCGATCTGCATGCACGAGGAGGACGTCGGCGTGCTGTGGAAGCACACAGACATGTACAACGGCTCCAGCTCCACGCGCCGGCAGCGCCGGCTGGTGATCTCGTTCTTCATCACCGTGGGCAACTACGACTACGGGTTCTACTGGTACCTCTACCTCGACGGCACCATCGAACTGGACTGCAAGGCCACCGGCGTCGTGTTCGCGTCGGCCTACCCCGGGCCGCGCGCCGACGGCTCGCTGTACCCGTGGGCCTCGGAGATCGCCCCGGGCGTGGGAGCGCCGTTCCACCAGCACCTGTTCTCCGCGCGGCTGGACATGATGGTCGACGGCGTGGGGAACGCCGTCGACGAGGTCGACGCCGTCCGGGTGCCGGTCGGGCCGGAGAACCCGTACGGCAACGCCTTCACCCGCAGAGCCACGCGCATCCGCCGTGAGTCCGAAGGCGCCCGGACGGCCGACGGCAGCGTCGGGCGGACCTGGCACGTGGTGAACCCCGAGCGCCGGAACCGGATGGGGCAGCCGGTCGGCTACGCGCTCATCCCGGAGGGGCAGCCCACGCTGCTCGCCGACCCGTCGTCGTCGATCGCCAAGCGGGCGGCGTTCACCACCCGGCATCTGTGGGTCACGGCGCAGCACGACGCCGAGCGCTACCCGTCCGGGCAGTACGTCAACCAGAACCCCGGCACCACCGGCATCGACACGTGGATCCGGGCCGACCGAGACCTGGACGGCCAGGACCTGGTGTTGTGGCACACCTTCGGGCTCACCCACTTCCCGCGGCCCGAGGACTGGCCGATCATGCCGGTCGACCACACGGGGTTCGTGATGAAGCCGGTCGGGTTCTTCGACCAGAACCCGGCCCTCGACGTGCCGGCGCCACGGTCGTCGCACTGCCACACCACCGAGTCGACGGCCGCCGCGGACGCCTGCTCATGTCACTGACCCATGGGCGCCTCGCAGGCCACTGCATCAGTACATCAGATGCAGAAGGCCTGGAACATCTGTTGGACAGGTGTACTGCCACCCGATGAGGATTCATGTGACGCAAGCGTGACCGTCACGACACAGGAACATCGCCGTTCGGTGCGGAGGTTGATATGTCGAGCGAAGAGGTCGAAGTCCTCGTCGTCGGGGGCGGCCAGGCCGGGCTGGCGATGAGCGAGCACCTGCGCGAAGGTGGCGTACCCCACCTCGTCCTGGAGCGGCACCGCATCGCTGAGCGGTGGCGCTCGGAACGGTGGGACTCCCTCGTCGCGAACGGACCCGCTTGGCACGACCGCTTTCCCGGGCTGGAGTTCCTCGACCTCGATCCGAACGCCTTCGCCTCGAAAGAGCAGGTCGCCGACTACTTCGTCGCATACGCGGAGAAGATCGCCGCGCCGATCCGATGCGGAGTGGAGGTGACGTCCGTACGCAGGATCGCAGGCCGGGCCGGTTTCCGCGCCGAGACGTCGGACGGCGTCGTTGACGCACGCTTCGTCGTCGCCGCGACCGGGCCGTTCCAGCGCCCGGTCTTCCCGCCACTGGTTCCCGACGGCGCGGGACTGCTGCAGCTCCACTCCAGCGGCTACCGCAACCCGGCGCAGCTGCCCGACGGTGCCGTCCTGGTCGTCGGAGCGGGATCGTCAGGGGCGCAGATCGTCGACGAGCTCCAGCGGTCCGGGCGGCGCGTCTACCTCTCCGTCGGCCCGCACGACCGCCCCCCGCGCAGGTATCGCGGACGCGACTTCGTCTGGTGGCTCGGCGTGCTGGGCATGTGGGACGCCCAGACCCCTCCCCTGGGCGCGGAACACGTCACGATCGCCGTCAGCGGCGCACACGGGGGTCACACCGTCGACTTCCGAGCCCTCGCCGCGCGCGGCGTCACCCTCGTCGGCCGCACGACGTCCTTCGATGATGGCGTTCTGCGCTTCGCCCCGGACCTCGCCGACAACATCGCCGACGGCGATGCGAACTACCTGTCGCTGCTCGACGCGGCCGATGCCTACGTCGCGCGCAACGGCCTCGATCTCCCCGAGGAGCCTGAGGCACGAGTGCTGGGGCCCGACCCGGACTGCCTGATCGACCCCGTTCGCGACCTCGACCTCGCCGCCGCGGGCATCACGTCGATCATCTGGGCCACCGGCTTCGCGCTCGACTACAGCTGGCTGCAGGTGGACGCGTTCGACGACGACGGCAAGCCGGCGCACCGACGTGGCGTCTCGTCCGAGCCCGGCGTGTACTACCTCGGGCTACCGTGGCTCTCGCGCCGCGGTTCGAGCTTCATCTGGGGGGTCTGGCACGACGCCAAGTACGTGGCCGACCACATCATCACGCAGCGCCACTACCTCGCCTACGAGACCTCCTAACTGCTCCGGCCGGCCCTGCTGCCTCACACGCGCCCGACGACGTAGACCGCGCACGCGGTGCCGAGGATCAGCTGATGCGGCGGCTCATCGCTCCAGTTCAAGCGTGGTGTGGAGGGTGAGTCCAGGTGGGCAAGTCCTCCTCGGACGCTCAGAAGTATCCCTCTCACCAGCGGAAATGTGAGTGAGGGGCAGGTCATCTGGTCCTCGTGTGCCGCTCCCTGAGCGCGTGGTGCCGACGCGGAATCGCCCGCCGAGCCCTGAGCCTCAGGTACCTCGTCGAGCACGCATCTCACGAGCGCGAGTCCGGGACCTGCCGGCGGCCTGCCCGGAGCCGGGCGGCCCGATCACCGTCCGGGGCGCGCGACACCCGGTTCGCGTCGGCGAAATCGGGCATTCCACCGTCCCCATGTCACTGTCACCTGATCCCCGCGCCCGGGACGATCAGGTGACGTACACGACGACAGCGCCAGGGGTGCACCTGAAAACCCTCCACCATGCGGACACGAAACGATCAGGTGCATCAGGCCCGCCGATTCGCGACGGAACGCCACCTGATCACCGGCCGCCCTGGCCCGGAGTGGCCCGGCATGCTCCCCGAACGACACCTGGACCGGCCGTCGAGGACCAGGCACCGTCAGCGCGACGACGCCACATCACCAGGCGTACTCCCGCTCCACCACGCATGCATGCCTGGGCAAGCGAACGGACCCATAGGTAACGTGATCATTTCGCCTGCCCAATCGGCTAGTAGGACGGGACCATGTCGAAATAGGTGGCGGGGTTGTCGATGAACAGCCGTTGGACGATCTCCTTCACCCGCGCCTCCTCGTAACCCCGCTCAGCCAACTCGGTGCGGAAGCGGCGCAGCCAGGGGCCGGCGATGTAGCCGAGTCCCGGGCCGCCGGTATACGTCGTCAGGTCGGTTCGCCGGGCCAGGTCGCCGCCGATCACCACCTGCCGCTCGTAGCCGGCCTCGATCAGGTGGATCAGCAGGTCGATGCGGACGCTCTCCGGGAGATATTTGATCTTCGAGAAGCCGTCGTAGCACAGGTAGGCACCGGTCTTGGCGATCTCCCGGTGCAGCCACGGGTCCGGGTTGCGGGTGACGTGGACGAAGCCGACCCGGCGGGTGTCCACGCCCTCCTCGCGCAGCAGCGCCAGCTGCTCTGGCACCATCGTCCCGGTCTCCGTGTGCCCGTGCAGCGGCGCGCCGGTGCGGCGATGCGCACGTGCGGCGGCCCGGAGCACGCGCTCCTCCACCGGCGAGATGTGGTTGTAGCCGGTGCCGAACTTGATGACGCCCGCACGCACGTCGGTACCATCCATGCCGGTCGTGATGTCAGCGACGATCTGCTCCTCGAGCCGGTCCACGGACCAGTCGGCCAGCAGGTCGTCGAACCAGCGGCCCTTGTTGAACCCGGCGCAGCCGATGATCCGCACCCCGGTACGTTCGGAGATCCGCCGCAGCGCCAGCGGGTCGCGTCCGTAGTCCCAGGCCGACGCCTCGTACATCGCCTCGACGCCGACGTCGCGGGCGAGCAGGGTCTCCGCGACCGCCTTCTCCTCGTCGAGGATGACGAGGTCGGGATCGCGTTCGGCCATCCATGCCGGCGGCGACGCCACGAGGTGCTCGTGCGCGTACGTGAAGCCCAGCTGGTCGGGACGGATGTCACCGGTAACCGTGCGGATGATGAGGGATCACCTTCTCTGTTCGTCGGACAGGTAGTACGAGACAGCGGCCCGGCGCGCCCGCTCGTAGTGGGCCCGCCGGTGCGCCCAAGCCGCGGCGTGTTCCGGCCGGGGGTCCTGCCGCACCGCCGCGAGCCCGGCCGGGCAGTCGTGCCCGAGCGCCCGCCAGGCCAGCCGGGCGGCGCCGATGGCCGACGCGTCGGGCGTGGCCAGGGTGCGCGAGGGCCGGTTGAGGACGTCGGTGATGACCGACGTCCACGCAGGCAGATTCGCGCCGCCACCGGTGAGCAGCAGTTGGCGGACGTGTGCCTCGCCCAGCAGGTCGGCCACGGCGGCCAGCTCGAAGGCGACCGCCTCGTACACGGCCTGGGCGATGTCAGCACCGGTGGTCGACGGCCGGACGCCGAACAACGTGCCGCGCAGCGCGCCGACGAAATCCGGCGTGCCACCGCCCGCGAGCTGCGGAAGGAACACGAGCGGGTCCTCCGGATCGGGCCGCCCGGCGGCTGCGGACAGCGCAGCGGTTCCGGCAAGCGAGCGCAGCCAGTTGACGGCCAACCCGCCGGTCAGCAGCGACGCGAGAGCGAATGCGCCGTCGCCGGCCGGCAGCGGATGGTAGGTCAGCCGGCCCGACCACTCCGGCGCGAACGGCTCGGCACCGAGGTGGGCGATCGCCGTCACCGACGTGCCGAGTGACACCAGCAGCTGCCCGGGCGACGGGTCGCCAGCGCCCAGGGCGGCCGCGGCCATGTCCCCCGTCCCAGCGACCACGGGTGTTCCAGTCCGCAGCGCCGTCCCGGGCCGAACGCGCCCGGCGACGGCCGAGCTGTCGACGATGGGCGGGAACATCCCGTTGTCGAGGCCCACGGCCGCGATCAGGTCGCCGTCCCAGCCACCCGTGCCGGCGCGCACCAGGAGGCTGTTGGCGGCGTCGGTGATCTCTGTCGCGAGCTCGCCGGTCAGGCGGAGCCGGACGTAGTCCTTCGCGCTGAGCCAGGCCGCGGCCTCGTCCAGCGACGCCGGTTCCGCGTCGCGCAGCCACAACAGCGTGGCGAGGGAGAAGACCGTGGTCAGCGGATTGTGCGTGGCCGACGTGAGTGCGTCACGGACCTCGGTGGGCAGGGCGGCGAGCTGGCCGGCGCCACGCGGGTCGGCCAGCAGCACGGCGTCCCGGACGGGCGCTCCTCTGTTGTCGACGAGGACCACCGAGCTCATGTTGCCGCTCAGCCCGACGACCTCGACGGCCTCGAGGCCGCCCAGCCGGTCCGCCAACGCCGCCAGGGCCGCTGTCGTCGACTCCCACCATCGCGCTGGGGACGCCTCGACCACACCGGCACGGTCGAGGATGCCGTGCGCAGCCGAGGCCACGGCCACCACGTCGCCGGCGGCGTCCAGCGCCAGGACCTTCACGCTGGTCGTGCCGACGTCGATGCCCACCGCCAGCGGGCTCACGCGGACGGCTCCGTCCGCAGCCGGGGCGACAGCCGTAGCCCGGCGTCGGCGGAGACGCGCAACGCCACCACGAAGCTGTCGCCGCGCACGTACGACACGCCGTATTCAGCCGGCTCGCCGCCACCCAGCATCGCCAGCCGGAACACCCGCATGACCGGAGCGTGGCGCGGTAGCTCCAGCAGCTTCGCGGTTTCGCGCGGTGCCTGCACCGCCGCCCACTCCTCGTCGGCGCGGTCGGGCCGGGCGTCCGCCCCGTACGTGCGCTCGAGATACTCGTACAGCGAGCCACTGCCGACGGCGTCCGCGTCCATCCGCGGGTAGCGGCGTTCCGGCAGCCACGAAGTCACGTGCGCCACCGGGACACTGTCGCTCACGATGACCCGCTCCACCCGCCACAGCAGCGCGTCGCCGGATACCCCGAGCCGCACCGGGGCCGCATCACCGGCGCTCGACGCCGGTGCTCGCTCGCAACGGAGCACCCGCTCACCCGTCGTGTGCCCGGCCCGGCGCAGGTCGTCGCTGAACGACGGCAACCGCTGCGCGGCCGCCGTCCGTACCGCCGGCGGGCCGGAGGAGAACGTGCCGCGTCCTTGGATGCGCGACACGAGGCCGCGGCTCTGCAACTCACGCAGCGCCTGCGTTGAGGTCGCCCGGCTCACGGCGAGGTGGCTGGCGATCTCGTGCTCCGACGGCAGCCGCACGCCGGCGCCGAGCTCGGTCAGCAGCGCCGCGATCTGGTCGGCGATCTGGCGGTAACGCGGCACGCCGCTGCTCGGTGACAGCGGTGTGAGCCGGCTGACCGGCAGCTCGGCGCCGGTTCCGGTGCGCGCGTCAGGATCGTCTCGGCTCATACGCCCACCCGCTTCCGCCAGCCGGCGATCAGGTCGGCGGCGGTCCGGACAACGTGGTCCACGACCCGCTCACCCTTGCCGGGTGTGGCCGCGGTCGCGTCGCCGAAGACGCCGCTGCGCGAGACGGTGTCCCACCGAACCGGTGCCGCGTCGAAGTCCTGCGGGTAGACCGGGTACTCGGTGACCGCCCGGTCCATCCGGACGTGGTCGGGCGCGAGCGCCAGCAGGACCGACGTCTCGATCTCGTCGGCGTGCATGATCGACGGGTGGCTGTCGGCGCTCTCGCGCACCTCCTTCGCCACCTCGGCCAGTCCGGGGTATGTCAGAGCGATGGCCGGCAGGCCACCGGTCTCCGCAAGTGTGCGGGCCGCCTTGCGCAGGGCGGCGGCGTTGCCGAGATGGGCGCTGAAGAGCACGATGCCGCGGACGCCGGCCCGGCTCAAGCCGCCGGCGAGATCCGTCACGAGCGCCACGAGTGTCTCATCACGCACGGACAGGCTGCCCGGGAAGTGCTCCAGCGACCACACCTGCCCATACGGAACGGTGGGCAACCGGAGCAGGCCTGCCGTGTTGGCCAGCCGTTCCGCGAGCCCGTCCGCTGCCAGGACGTCGGTCCCCAGCGGCAGGTGCGGCCCGTGCTCCTCGACGGCGCCGAACGGCAGCAGCGCGACCGGCTGCCGTTCGACGGCCTCGGCCACCTCCGGCCAGGTCAGGCCGGCCCAGTCGGTCATGCTCTGCTCCTTCGGGCGGGATCGAGCCGCCTGTTCACCAGCATCATCACGATCACGACACCACCCTGGACGATCAGCTGCACCGCAGCCGGCACGTCCATCGTCTCGAGCACTGTGCCGAGAAACACCAGGACAAGAACACCGGCGAACGTGCCGGTGGGTCCGCCACCGCCTCCGGTGAGGGCGACGCCCCCGATCACCGCCGCCGCGATCGACATCAGAGTGTAGGAAGTCCCGACGGTCAGCGACGGCGAGCCGGTGTAGGCGGCCAGGTGCAGGCCGGCCACCGAGGCGAGGACGCCGGACGCGATATAGGCGACCACGCTGTGCCGCGTCGTCGGCACCCCGGACAGCCAGGCAGCCCGCGGATTGGCGCCGACGGCGTAGTACCTCCGCCCGGCGACGGTGCGATACAGCGTGAGCGCCACGATTCCCCACACGCCCAGCCACAACAGGAGCGACCACGGCAAGGGTGTGCCGGCGATCCGGTCGTCGGCCAGCCCCCGGAAGCCGCCGGCGATACCGCCCCGCGGCTGCCCGTTGGTGTACACGTACGTGGCACCCTGCACGATGGTTCCGACCGCCAGTGTGACCAGCAGCGGGGCGATGCCCGCATAGGCCACGAGCAGGCCGTTGGCCAACCCGACCACCGCGCCGAGCGCCACCGTCGCGGCCACCGCCACGGCGATCCGGTCCGGGTTGCCGTCCATGACGGCTGCCGTCACGACCGTCGAGAGGCTGATCACGGAGCCGACTGACAGGTCCAGTCCGCGCACCAGGAGGACGAGCGTCTGCCCGAGCGCGACGATGCCGAGCGCGGCCTGATTGCCGAGCAGCCCGAGGATGCGGTCGGGGTCGAAGCCACGCGATGTCGTCGTTCCAAGAAGCACCAGGCAGACCGCGGCCAGGGCATAGCTCACCGCGAGATGCGGGTCGAGCCGGTGGCGTCGCGCCGGCAGGCCGGCGGTCGTCATGGGCGCTCCCGTCGCCGGGCCGCCTGGTAGAGCCACATCGCGGCGATGAGGATCAGTCCCTTCAGCACGAACTGGTAGTTGGTGTTCGTCCCGGTCAGCCTGATGACCTGGTCCACCACGCCGAGCAGGACCGCCGCCGGCAACACCGCGAGCACCGATCCCCGGCCCCCGGTCAGGGCGATGCCTGCCACCAGCACCGCGGTCACCGAGTCCAGGACGAACGGCGTCCCCGACAACGCGTCGCCGGAGTAGGTCCGCGCGATGACCGCCAGCCCGGCGAATGCCGCGAGTAGCCCTGCCGCGGAGTACGCCAGCAGCGTCACCCGGCCGACCGGCAGGCCCAGCCGCCGAGCGTTGTCAGAGGCGAAGCCGGCGGCTTGGAGCAGCCGGCCCCAACGCGCCTGAGTGGTCGCGAACCACACGAGTGCCAGCACCCCCACCGCCGCCATGAAGGCGACAGGGACAGTGCCGGCCTGCCAGGTGACTGCGTCGATGACGGCGCCAGGCACCGCGCCGCCCGGCGCACTGAGCCGCAACAGCGCGATGCCCTGGACGATGCCACCGGCCGCGAACGTCATGATCAGTGGGTTGACGCCAGCCAGCACGCCCAGGCCATTGGCCGCGCCCGCGGCCAAGCCGGCGAGCAGCGCGAGCGCCACGGCCACCGGCACCGACTCCGTTGTCGCCACGAGTACCGTCGCCAGTCCCAGCACGGCGCCGACCGACAGGTCGATGCCACCCAGCAGGACGACCACGGCCTGCCCGGTCGCCACCAGGAGCAGTGGCGCCAGCGACGCCATCAGCGACGTCATGCTGGTCGGCGTCCGGAAGGCGGGGAGCGCGATGGCAGCCCCAGCGGTCGTCAGCACCGCGAGCGCCCAGAGGCCCCACCCGGCCCGCAGACTGGACCGGGTGCTCGCGCCCAGCGGCAACCGCATCACCGTCATGCCGCCTCCCCTACTGCCAACCGCATGACCTGCTCCTCCGTCGCTGACGCTCCATCGAGGACGCCGGTCACCCGGCCGTCGTACATCACGGTGATCTCGTCGGCCAGCCCCAGCAGTTCCTGCATGTCGGTGGACACCAGCACGATCGCGACGCCCCGATCGGCCAACTCCCGCAGCAGTCCGTAGATCTCCGCGCGGGCGCCGACGTCGACGCCGCGGGTCGGATCGTTGAGGACGAGGACTCGCAGCGCGGGATGCAGCATCCACCGGCCGAACAGCGTCTTCTGCTGGTTGCCGCCCGACAGCTCACTGACCGGCTGGCGCTGCGATGACGCCGTCAGGCGAAGCCGGCGGACGACCCGGTCGACGGCCGCGGCCTCGCGCTTCGGCCGGCGCAGCCAGCCGCCGTTGACGGCCCGCCCCGCGACGACCGTCACGTTCTCGTCGACGCCGAGGCCGAACAGAAGCCCCTCGGTGCGCCGCTCCGGGGGCACGTACCCGATGCCCCGGCCGACCGCCGCGCGCGGGCTGCGCAGCCGGACCGGGTTCCCGTCGATCGTCACCGTCCCGGCCCGTGGCGCGCGTGCCCCGGCGAGGATCTCCGCGACGAGCGCCTGGCCGTGTCCTTCCAGTCCGGCCACACCCGCGATCGCGCCCGCCCGCGCGGTGAAGGTCACGTCGTGCAGGCCGTCGCCGCTGACACCGCGCAGGCCGGCCACCGGCGTCCCGTCGCCGCGTCCGCGCGGCGGATACAGCTGCGTGACGTCGCGGCCCACCATCGCGCTGATCAGGCCGTCGCGGGTGACGTCGCTCATCCGGCTCTCCGCCACCTTCACGCCGCCGCGCAACACGACGACGTCGTCGCAGAACCGGAACAGTTCATCGAGCCGGTGGGAGACGAGGACCACCGCGGCACCGCCGTCGGTCAGCCTGCGGGTGATGCGATACAACAGATCGACCTGCGGGTTCTCCAGCGACGACGTCGGCTCGTCCAGGATGAGCACACGCGGCGCCACGGCGACCGCCTTGGCGATCTCGACCAGCTGCCGCTGGCCCGGCGACAGCCGGGACACCGGCGCGGACGGCGCGATGTCCAGCTCGAGGTCGTCGAGCAGTGCACCCACTCGGCGCACCAGCCGGCCGTCGTCGATGCCCAGCCAGCCACGGGGCTCCCGGCCCAGGAGGACGTTCTCCGCGACGGTGAGGTTCGGAAAGAGGCTCAGCTCCTGATGGACCATCGCGATGCCGGCCGCCGCGTGTGCGGCCGGCCCGCCCCGCAGCGGCTCGCCACCGACGGCGACCTCACCGCGGTCCGGCGCGACCGAGCCGGCGATCATGTTCATCAAGGTCGACTTCCCGGCGCCGTTCTCACCGACCAGCGCCAGGACCCGGCCGGCCCGTGCCGTGAACGACACGTCGCCGATCGCACGGGTCGCGCCGAACGCCTTGGTGAGGCCGCGGCACTCCAGCAGCACGGTGTCCACGACCGGATCAGCCCTCGAACAGCCGCATGATCTGGTCGTCGGTCATGCGCGTGTTGGACCAGAAGCTGTCGGGCAAGTCGGGCCGGACGTACTCCTCCAGGTTGTCGGCGGTGATGAGCGACGGCTCGATGATCTGGTCCTGCTCGACCTCCTCGCCGGCCAGCGCCTCCATCGCGACGTCCAGCGCCTGCGCCGTCAGCCACGTGGGCTTGGACACGCCGATGGAGTCGAACCCGGCGTCGCCCGCCGCGATGAGCTCCGTCCACTTCTTCAGCAGCGCGTTGCTGTCCTCGCCAGTCATCGGCACGAGCTGGTGACCGGCGGCCTCGAACGCCTCGATGGCACCCATGGTCATGGAACCGCCCTGCGACCACACGCCGTCGACGTCGGGATGCGCGGCGAGCAGGCTGTCGACAGTGGTCCGCGCAGCGGCCTGGTCCCAGTCGGCGTTCGCCGTCGCGACGATCTCGATGCCCGGGTTCTGGTCGAACACCTCCTTGGCGCCGGCGAACCGGGCCTCGCTGGTCGGGTTGCCGGCCAGCCCGTTGAGGACGAAGATGCTGCCTTGGCCGCCCAGCTTCTCGACCAGCCATTCGGCGCCGGCGCGGCCGAACTCGTGGTCGTCGACGTTGACCATCGCCGTGTACACGGGCTCGGCTGCCGGGTTGCCGGCCAGGACCACCCTGATGCCGGCGTCTTCGGCGCGCCTGATCACCGGCACGACGGCGTCCGGCGAAATCGGGGTGAGGACGATCGCGTCCACGCCTTGCGCCATCATCGACTCGACGTTGGAGATCTGGCGCTGCACGTCGTTGTCCGACTGCGTGTAGATGACGTCGTCGATCGTGTCGTACTGCTCAGCGGCGGCTTCGAATTCGGCCTGGAGCTGCTGCGACCAGCTGTTGCCCAGCCAGTAGGCGTCGAACCCGATGACGAAACTCTCGTCGCCGCCCGTCGTGGACGACTCGTCCCCGGAGGACCCGCAGGCGGCCGCGGCCGCTGCGACGGTGAGCGCGATGATCGGTGCGGCGATGCGCTGGAGTCGGTTCATGCCGGACACGATGCAACTTGACCGGTCAACCTGTCAATATAGACGGACCAGGTTTCACGTCCCGGTAACGTACCGGCGGATCCGTGTCGAGAGGGGCCATTCGTGAGGACATCGCTGTACACCTTCCCGTCCGACCTGGTCGACGAGGGTGTGGACCACGTCGTCGAGACAATGACGAAGCTCGGCGTCGACGAACTGACGGTGGCGCTGGCCTACCACCGGGCCCGGGACTTCTGCCCCCGCCGTCGTGACGGCCGGCTGGTCTACCGCGACGACGGCGTGTTCCTCGACCCGGACCCGGAGCTCTGGGCTGCGTCGCGACTGGTTCCGCCGCTGCAGCCGGAACTGGAACGTGCTGCGGTGAAGGCTCTGCTGAGCTCGGGGGTCCCGGTCTCCGGCTGGACGGTGTTCCTGCACAACTCGACGCTCGGCACGGCCCACCCCGAGGTCACGATGCAGACGGCGTTCGGCGACCGGCTGCGGTCCAACCTCTGCCCGGCGCACCCCGACGTTGCGTCGTACGCCGCGGCGCTGGCCAGCACGGTCACCGGCGCCGGCGTACCGGTGGTCGCCGAGGCGCTCGGTTTCCTGCCGTTCACCCACGGCGACCACCACGAGCGCTACTTCGCCGACCTGCCCGCCGCTGAACGGATCCTGCTCGGAATCTGCTTCTGTGACCGGTGCCGCAGGGGCATGGGAAGCGCCGGGGCAGACCCCGACCGGCTCGCCACCGCCGTCCGCACGCACGTGGACGCGGTGGTGGCGCATGAGCGGCCGGGCTCCCCCACCCGCCTGGACGCACTCTGCGACGTCGTAGGCGCCGACCTCGAACGGGCTGTCGCCGCACGCATCGCCATCGTCACCGACCTGGTCCATCATGTCCGGTCCGCCGTCCAGCGGGGCGGCGGATCGCTGATCTTCCTCGACCTCACCGGTGCCGCCCTCGGCTACGACGACGGACGACCCGAGGGCCCCGCCGCCGCCGCCCAGGCCTGGCAGCTCGGCATCGACCCCGCCGCCCTCGCCGGCGCCGTCGATGGTTACGCCGTCCTCGCCTACGTCCGCGATCCACTCCGGTTCGAGGCCGACGTCCGCTCGTACGCCAGGACGCTGGGCGCACACGTCCCGCTACGCGTCGTGCTGCGCCCCGGCCCGCCCGACAGTCCGGACGCCGCCGACCTCACTGCCAAGCTGCAGGCAGCCGCCGCATGCGGCGCCGACGCGGTGGACTTCTACAACTACGGCATGGCGCCGGCAGCCGTGCTGGCCCGCATCGGCCAGGCGCTGTCCACTCCGGTGCGCCCCGCCCCCTGACCGGCGGAGCACCAAGGCGCGGCGCCAGCCAGGTGAACAACGGCCTGTGGGCATGCCGGGGTCGTGCACGCCGGCCGGCGGGTTCGTGCGCGCCGTCCCGTCCTCGCCTGGGCCATGGCCGCTGACCCAGTCACGGACACCCCTCGCCGTCGACGGCTGTGTACGAGGCAACGTGCACAAGGCGCATCCCGCGAGGTCATCGAGCCAGGTCAAGGGTGACCCGAAGGGTGAGTCCAGGTGGGCAAATCCCTCCTCGGACACTCTGGAATATACGCTTCACCAGCGGAAATGTTGGTGATGGTTCAACTAGCCTGATGGTCCGCGCGCCCTCTGCCGGTGAGCGCCCCTGCGGCAACCCCTGCAGGGTGGCTATTCCTCAGGTACGTTCTCGACGTCGCGTCGCGCGAGCCTTCCCATCGCTCGTATCCGGCCGCAGCGAGACGCCAGCTGTGCAGCGCCCGATCCTCGACACGAAGTCGGAGGCAACGTGATGCCTTGAACGGATCAATGTCAGGATGACCTGCGGACCGTCACGGACCCCAGGGGAGACTGATGGGACGTGCACCTGACTACCTGACCGTGGCGCGGTTCGACCTGCTGAAGTGGGTCACGGACGGGTGCGCCGACGGCGGGTACGACGGAACCTCGAGGTCTGGCTGTTCACGCCCGAGAAGCCGGCGATGCTCGATGCAGCGGCCGCCCGCGTGGCAGATGGGTCTGCCGACCTCTGCCGCGGCCTGCAACCTGATCGAGTGCCTCGGCGCGAAACGCGAGGTCTGAGCCTGAGTAGCCGGTCGCTCAAGAGCCCGGGGATGCCGCTATCTCTGCCAGCAGGCTCTTCATCCGGGCGATCTCGATGCTCTGGTCGGAGTCGATGTGCTGGGCGAGCTGGAACAGCGCGGACTCCTGGCCGCCTTCACCGCCGGAGAGCAGCTCGCCGACCATGACCAATGCGCCCTCGTGGTGGCGGATCATGTACAGAAGGAACAGCTCGTCGAAGTCCCGGCCGGTTGCGGCCTCCAGCCGGGCCAGGTCAGCGTCGGTGAGCATGCCGGGCATCGACTGGCCATCCTCGCCGTGCTGACCGTGCTGACCGTGCTGACCGTGCTCGCCGGACGCGTCGGGGACGTCCTCGCCCCGGTTTACCAGCCACTCTTCCAGCAGGGCGATCTCGTCGCGCTGGGAGACGTCCATGCGCTCGGCCATCAGGGAGAGGTCGTCGCTACCGGCGCGGTCTGCCACGAGGTCGGTCATGACCAACGCCTGCGCGTGATGCTGGATCATGCCATGGACGAAAGCGACGTCCGCATCGGTGTGCTCGGGCTGGTCCAGCCCAGAGACCTCGCCGTCGGTGAGCGGTGTGCCCGTCTCGCCCGGCGCGCCGAGCTGGACGACCGGAGGTGGGTCCGCCTCGTCGTCGGACGTACACCCCGCGGCGACGCCGACCGCCAGCACGGCGATGAGCGTTCGGCGAGCGATCAACATCGACAGTGATCTCCCCAAATGTCTGGAATCAGAGAATAGTAGGCCTTCGCAGCTTATGCCCGGATCGGTACTTCGGAGGTGGAGAGCCCGTGGCAATGAAGCCAGCAGTTCCCACACGGAAACCGCGCATCAGGCGCCGCCGCAGCGTCATGGTCATCGGGGCCATGGTCCTGCTCGGCGGCCTTCTCCCCGCGGCGGCTTCCGCGCAGGACGACGACCCTCGGGTCGGCCTCGAGCCGGGGTATTTCCCCTGGTCAGAAGCCAGCAGCAACCTTGACCTGCTCGACAACGACCCGCGGGTAGCACCGTTCGACGCCCCGCCGGGCAACTTCGGGTTCGTCAACTCCGACCTGGCATTCACCGGCGACCACGCGATCGTCGGCAGCTTCAACGGCTTCCAGATCTACGACATCTCCGACCAGACCAACCCGGTCCTGCGCAGCTCGTTCGTCTGCCCGGGCGGCCAGGGTGACCCTTCGGTGTTCGGAGACCTGCTCTTCATCTCGGTCGAGGAGACGCGTGGGCGCATCGACTGCGGCACGCAGGGCGCACCCGGCGCGGTGAACCCGGAGCGGTTCCGCGGCGTGCGCATCTTCGACATCAGTGACCTCGACAACCCGGTCCAGCTGCCTGGCGTGCAGCTCTGCCGCGGCTCGCACACCCACACGCTGGTCACCGACCCGGACGACCCGCACAACCTCTACATCTACAACTCGGGCACCGCAGGGGTGCGGTCGCCGCTGGAGCTGCCGGGGTGCGAGAACGCTGCTCTCACTCAGGCACCGGTGACCAGCGGCAACCCGACGCAGTGGCGCATCGACGTCATCAAGGTCCCGTTGGACGCTCCCGAAGAGGCCGAGGTCGTCAGCCAACCGCGGATCTTCACCGACCCCGCCACGGGCGCCTTCAACGGCCTGCAGAACACCCTTCCTGGCGCTCTGCACCCGTCCGGTACGCCCTACTCACCGCTGCCCAACACCAACACCTGCCACGACGTCAGCGCGTTCCCGGAGGTCGGGCTGCTCGCCGCCGCCTGCCAGGGCAACGGCATCCTGCTGGACATCTCCGACCCAGTGCACCCGGTGCGCCTGGACGCGGTCTCCGACCCGAACTTCTCCTACTGGCACTCGGCCCAGTTCAGCAACGACGGCACCAAGGTCATGTTCACCGACGAGTGGGGTGGCGGCACCGCCGCCCGCTGCCGGGTGACCGACCTGCCGGAGTGGGGTGCCGACGCACTGTTCGACATCGTCGACGGGAAGATGGAGTTCGCGAGCTACTACAAGATGCCCGCGGCGCAGACGTCGCAGGAGAACTGCGTGGCGCACAACTCGTCCGTCATCCCAGTCCCCAATCGCGACATCTACGTACAGGCCTGGTACCAGGGCGGCATCTCGGTCGTCGACTTCACCGATACCGCGAACCCGGTCGAGATCGCCTTCTTCGACCGTGGCCCGATCAATTCCCCGAACCCTTCTGGGCTCAATCTCGGTGGCTTGTGGTCGACCTACTGGTACAACGGCTACATCTACGGCACCGAGATCGCCCGTGGCTTCGACACGTACGGGCTGTTGGCGAACGAGCAGCTGACCGCGAACGAAATCGAGGCGGCCTCCGAGGTACAGCTGGACCAGTTCAACTCCCAGCTGATGTCCGAGCTGGTCGCGGCGCCGAGCTTCGCCGTGGTGCTTGCCAACCTCGACCAGGTGGTCCGGGCCGCCGACATCGATGCCAAGACCGCCGACAAGGTCCGACAGGCTGTTGACAAGGCCGAGAAGCTGGCCGACAAGGGAGAGACCGCTTCGGCGTTGAATCAGCTGAACAACGCCGTCAGCCGAGTCGACGACTCTGCCGGCCAGGCCACGCTCAAGGAAGCGCTGCTGGATCTGATCGACGCGCTCAGCTGAATCACCGGACCCACCGGCAGACGCGGCGCGCCAGGCATCACGCCTGGCGCGCCGCACCTGCCGCACGCACTCAGGCCTGGCAGGATCGGCCGGACGCCCGGCGCCGGCGGGCCGCGCGCCTGCCTGATGAGAGCGCAGGGCGGCTGCGGCGTCCTGCTCGGCGGCGTCGCCCAGGCGAAGGTCGTGATCATCGGTGCGGGCGCCTCGGGCCAGAACGCCGCCAACATCGCCTTCGGCATGGGCGCCGACGTGACGCTCCTCGACACCGACCTCGACAAGCTGCGGATGTCCTTCTGACGCTACGACACCCGCGTGCACGGCCTCACCTCGTCGAAGCTCGCCATCGAGGAACAGGTCAAGAAGGCCCACCTCGTCATCGGCGCCGCGCTGATCCCCGGAGCGGCCGCGCCAAAGCTGGTGAGCAACGAGTTGGTCGCACGGATGAAGCCGAGATCCGTGCTCGTCTACATCGCGATCGAGGGTGTTCGACGTGCGGAGTGGGACGTGCACGCGACGGTACCGGCGGGCAGCCGTGACGTAGGCCAAGGCGACGAGCCCACGAGCACGGCGGCCCGCTCCGCCTACTCCGCCAGGAACCGCGTCGCCACGGCCGTCGCCACCGCCAGCGCCAGGCACGTCCGCCGCCAAGCCAGCAGCGTCCGCCCCGGTTGGAGCCCGGGATCGCCGCCCGCCACCGACAGATCATCGGAGAAGGCCGGGTATCCCGCGACTCCGAGCCGACCCTCTCCACGGCCAAGGGCGTACCCGGGCCTGGTTGCCGTATGCGGCCGCCCATTCATCGGCACGCTGACGGCGGAGACGACCCATCCGACATCGCACCGGTTGTCCATCCCAGATCGTCAACATCAGCGACGACCCATCGTCACCGACCAATGGCGGCGGACACCTCGCTAGACCGTTTGTTCACTTCGGGTGCTCTGCAGCGCCTGCAGGAACCGCAGGACGGCGGTGGCGCCGCCGTCGGGGACGCCGAGGCCGCGCTCGCCGACCCAGGCGGCGCGGCCGCGCGCCGGAACCATGGTGGTCGTGGCCTCGACGCCGGCGCTCGCGGTGGCGACGAGCTCGGCGAGGGGCACGGACGGCGACGCCGCCAGCGCGTCGCCCAGCGGGACGAGGACGTCGAGGACGGTGCGCTCGCCCGGCGCGGAGCCGCCGCGTTCGGCGATGGTCGACGTCGCGGCGGCGACGAGCGCGCGTACCGTGGCCGGGTCGAACGCGACGGCGTCACCGGTGGCCCGTGCGGCCGCCACCAGCCCGCCGCCGACCAGCGCGGCGAACGACGACGGGTTGCCGCGCGCGAATGCGGCGCCGGCCGCGCGCAGCACGCCGGCCACGTCGGCGTCGGGGCCGACTCCGCGCACCGCGGCGGCCACTCCGGCGGCACCGGCCGCGACCGTGACCCCGAGGTCGCCGTCACCGGCGGCGGCGTCCAGCTCGGTGAGCTCGTCCTTGGCGTCGGCCATCCGGTCGCAGGCGGCCGCGATCCAGGCGGCGGTGTCGGCAGCACGCATCACAACCCCCTCGGGACGAGCGGGGAGTCGGCCGGGGCGTCGAGCAGGGCGGTGAGCTCGTTGTCCAGGGCGAGGACGCTGATGGAGGCGCCGGCCATCTCCATGCTGGTGGCGAACTCACCGACCAGCGTGCGGTGCACCTCGACGTCCAGCGCGGCCAGACGGTGGTGCACCCGCCGCGCAAGGATGTACAGCTCCTCCGGCGACGTGGCGCCCAGCCCGTTGATCAGGACGGCCACCCGCGATCCCGCGACCAGGCCGAGCTCGGCCGCCACGCTGTCGAGCAGGTCGTCGGCGACGTCGTCGGCGGGACGCAACGGTCCCCGGACCCGGCCCGGCTCGCCGTGGATGCCGATGCCGATCTCCATCTCGTCGGCGCCGATCTCGAACGACGGCCGGCCGGTCGTCGGCAGGACGGTGGCGGACAGGCCGACGCCCATGGTGCGGGTTGCGGCGATGGTCCGCTCCGCGACGGCGACGACGTCCTCGAGCGCGTCGCCGCGTGCCGCGGCCGCGCCAACGCAGGAGTAGGCGAACACGATGCCGGCGACGCCGCGACGGTCGCCGGCCCGCTCCGGCGGCGCCGAGGCGACGTCGTCAGCGGCACGGACGATGCGCACCGTGCGCCCCTCGGCCTCGGCGAGGTCGGCGGCCAGCTCGAAGTTCAGCCGGTCGCCGGTGTAGTTGCCGATCAGCACGAGGACGCCGGCGCCGCTGTCGGCGGCCCGGATGGCGGCCAGCGCGGCGTCGGAAGACTGTGCCGAGAACACGTTCCCGACAGCGACCGCGCTGGCCAGGCCGGGTCCGACGTAGCCGAGGAAGAGCGGGAGATGACCCGAGCCGCCACCGGTCACGATGCCCACCTGGCCGGCGGGCGTGCCGCCGCTGCGGACCAGCACGCGCGGGTTCTGCTCGTCGGCCGCGAAGTGTCCGGGGTGCGCCAGCAGCAGCCCTTCCAGGGCCTCGTCGACAAAGTCGGCCGGGTCGTTCAGCAGCTTCTTGATGATCAGACCTTCTCTCGGTGCGGCGGCTCCGCGCAGGACGAGCGGATCCGGAACTCGGTGGGCAGGACGACCTCGCGCGGCACGACGGCGGCGCCGGAGAGCATGGCCAGCAGCGTGCGGCCGGCCTCGACCCCGATCTCGTACGCCGGCTGCGCGATGGCGGTGATCGGCGGGTCGACGAACGGGAACAGGTCCATGTCGTCGAACGTCACGAGCGAGATGTCGCGCGGCACCGTGACGCCCCGCTCACGCAGGGCCCGCAGGGCGCCGACGGCGCTGAGGTTGTTGAAGGAGAACACGGCGGTCGGCCGCTCGGGGAGGTCGAGCAGGTCGCGCATCGCCCGGACGCCGCCCTCGACGCCGAGGTGGCCCTCGCGGACGCACTCGCGGCGTACGGTGAGCCCGTGCTCGGCGCACGCCGCCCGGAACCCGCGCAGCCGGGCCGACGCCGTCGGCAACCAGGACGGACCGGAGATCATCGCGAGGTCGCGGTGACCCAGTTCGATGAGGTGGCCGACCGCCTGCCGCGCCGCCGTCTCGTTGTCGGTGCGCACCAGCGGCGCCGCGGTGTCGCCGTCGGGCCGCCGGTCGATGTAGACGACCGGCAGCCCGGTGCGGGCCAGCCGCGCCATGGCCGGCGTCGAGCCGCGCGCCGACACCAGCGCGACGGCGTCGACCGTCTTGGCCGCGAAGGAGTCCAGCAGCCGGGTCTCGCGCTCCAGCTCGAAGTCGGAACTGCCGACCAGCACCTGGTAGCCGAGCCGGGCCGCCTCGTCCTCGAGGCCGCGGGCCACCTGGGCGGCGAACGGGTTGCCGATGTCGGAGACCAGCAGGCCGAGCATGTTCGTCCGCCCCCGCGACAGGCTGCGTGCGACATCGTTGGGCACGTAGTTCAGCTCGTCGACGGCTTGGCGCACCCGCTCGGTGAGCTCGGGGCTCACCGTGATGCGCCCGGACAGGACCCGCGCGACGGTCGCGGTGGACACGCCCGCGTGCTCTGCCACTTGCCGGATGCTGGCCATGGGACCTCCAGTACCTGCCGTGAGCGGGACCGTCCGGCCCGATGATCACCGGATCGTACCGGCGCACCGGACCGGGCCGGCTCGCTCAGACGACCGCGACCCCGGCCGCCGTCAGCGCCGTCGCGATGGCCTCGCGCTCGGCATCGCCGACGGGGGTCAGCGGGCTCGCGCCGAGGCCGCCGTCGCGGCCCTGCAGCCGCAGCGCCGCCTTGATGCGGACGGTCATGTTGGGCCCGTCGATGGATCGCCAGACCGGCAGCAGCTTGTTGTGGATCGCCAGCGCCGTCCGGTGGTCGCCGGCCTGGACGGCGTCCCACTGCGCCACGGCCAGCTCGGGCACCACAGTCAACGTGGCGCTGATGGCGCCCTTCGCGCCGAGCAGGTACGCGGGGTACAGCAGGTCGTCGACGGCGGTCAGGACGGTGCCGCCCGCGGGGTCGGCGTGCAGGAGGTCGGCGAGCTGGTGGATGTTGCCGCCGGACTGCTTGACGGCGACGACGGACGGGATCTCGTTCAGCACCCGCAGGACCGTCGGCGCCGGGATGAGCGCGTACGGGATGACGTTGTAGACGACGATCGGCAGCCCGGTGGCCTCGGCGATGCGCCGGTAGTAGTCGACGGTGGTCGCCTCGTCGGGCTGGAAGAGGTAGTGGACCGGGGTGACCTGCAGCGCGTCGACACCGGTCTCCTTGAGCGCCAGCCCGTAGCGGATGACCTCGGCGGTGGAATCGCGGATGATGCCGGCGATGACGGGCACCGCTCCAGCCGCCTCCTCGACCGCGGCCCGGGCGACGGCCACCGATGCCTCGGCCGACAGCATCTGGCCGTCACCGGTGCTGCCCGTGACGCACAGTCCCGGCACACCGGCGTCGAGGTGGTGACGCACCTCGGCGCGCAGCAGGTCGACGTCGACGTTCTCGTCGCTGTCGAACGGCGTGACCAGCGGCGGGATGACGCCGTGGAGATTCAACGACATGGAGGCGGGTCCTCTCGTCGAGCATGGATCAGAGCGATGAATGTCACCGGTGACATCGCTGCCATGGTCACCGGGAAGCACGGCACTTGTCAATGCCACAGGCGCAGTATTCGTCGTGACCTGCTATTTCACTGATATGACGAGGGTGGCGGCCGCTCGACCGTCCGGACCACTCCCTCGGGCCGGCCTTGACAGATCGCCGCCATGGCTTCAAAGTCGTGTCACCGGTGACATCTGCCGTCCACGAGACGGAGACCTGAATTCGGGGCGTGCCGTACGTCGCCGCCCTCGCCGTTCACCCGAGCATCGGAGTCACACGATGAGCAGACTGACCCGGTCCGCCTGCGCACTGGCGCTCAGCGGCACCGTGGTCCTGATCGCGGCCGCATGCAGTCCGCCCAGCCCGCAGGTCGGCAACAACAACCCGACGTCGGAGAGCGGGCCGATCGAGCTTCGGTTCTGGACCAATCTCACCGTCGACGCGCAGGCCGGCGTCATCGAGGAGCAGGCGCGCTCGTGCGTGGCAGAGCTGGACGACGTCAGCATCGAGTTCGAGGCGGTGCCGTTCGACAGCATGTACGCCCGCATGGTCACGGCGTTCCGCGGCGGCCAGGGACCGGACATCATGAACACCATCGAAGGGGCCATCTCCTTCGGCGAGGCCGGCGGCTACCTCACTCCGGTCGACGACGTCATCGACGAGCACGGCCGCTACGACTTCATCGCGTCGTTCCTGCACGCGGCCACCAAGGACGACCACGTGTGGGGTGTGCCGGACTGGGCGCTGCACCAGGAGGTCTGGTACCGCAAGGATCTGTTCGAAGCCGCCGGCGTCGAGGTCCCGACGTCGTGGGACGAACTGCTGGACGTGGCCCGGGCGGTCGATCGTGTCGACGGCGAGACCCGCGGGTTCGCCGTGCCGCTGGGCTCGGCGCTGGTGGCGCCGCAGACGTACTACCAGTTCCTCTACGCCAACGGCGTGTACACGTTCGACCCTGACACCGGCGAGTACGCCTTCGACCGCGACCGCGAGGCGGCCGTCGAGGCGACCCAGTACATGCTCGATCTCTATGACGCGGCCTCGCCGCCGGAGGCGCGGACCTGGGGCTGGAACGAGTTCCGCACCGCGTTCGCCGACGGCGACCTGGCGATGGTCATGGACTTCGGCGCCGTGGTCGGCATGGCCGCCGAGCAGAACCCTGACCTGCTCGACGAGATCAGCTCCTTCCCGCTGCCCACGCCGGAGACCGGTGACGAGCCCGGCGGGATCCTCGGCGGCGGCTACTACTACATGATCGGCGCCAGCAACCCGCGCCGCGAGGCCGCCGCGAAGGACGTCGTCGGCTGCCTGCTGCAGCCCGAGCTGGTGGCAGAGCGCACGAACACCCGGCCGGTCTTCGCGCTGCCTGCGACACAGAGCGCCGCGGACTCGCCGACCTACCGGTCCCACCCGATGGTCCAGCGGTTCGCGGCCGAGATCGAGACCATCCGCGAGGTCGAGCTCCCGCGCTGGTACCGCTACGGCATGGAGGCCGGTCTGAACCCGCTGGCCGGCCAGATCGAGGCGACCACGTTCATCGGCGACCATCTGCAGTCCGCCGCCGCCGGGCGCATCACCGCGGCCGAGGCCGTCGACGCCATCGACGCCGACCTGCGCCGTCTCGTCCGCCAGCAATGACCCGATCCGACCTCCGCCACGAGGAGACGCCCATGACGACGACGTCGACGGCACCGCCGGCGCGCGCCGTGCCTCGCAGGCAGCGGCGGCACGGCTCGATCCGGGCCCGGGAGCGACGCCTCGGCATCATGTTCGCGCTGCCGGCGACACTGCTCTTCCTCGCCGTGCTGGCCTACCCGATCTTCGAGAACATCCGCACGACCTTCTTCTCCGTCGACCTGCTCACCGGCCGCACCGAGTACGTCGGGCTGGCCAACCTGCGCGAGTTGGCCGGCGACGAGACGCTGCGCAGCACCGTCGGGCGCACCCTGCTCTGGACCGTCGCCTGCCTGGCCGGGCAGCTGGGCCTGGGCCTGCTGGCGGCGCTGCTGATCGACCAGCCGTGGAAGGGCATGCGCTGGATCCGCCAGTTGCTCCTGCTGCCCTACGTCGTGCCGGTCATCGCCAGCGCGCTCATCTGGACGTGGATGCTCGACGGCAGCTACGGCATCCTCGGCTCGGGCTTGCAGAGTCTCGGCGTCGTGCCCGACGGCACCAGCCCGCTGGGCATGGAGTCGGCGTCGTTGTGGACGGTCATCGTCATCAACGTCTGGCGCGGGTTCCCGTTCGCGATGCTGGTCTTCTGGGCCTCCCTGCAGGGCATCGACCAGCAGCAGTACGAGGCCGCGAAGGTCGACGGCGCCGGGCCGCTGCGCGAGTTCTGGAGCATCACGCTGCCGAACCTGCGCGGCGCGGTGATCGCGCTGGTCGCGCTGCGTGGCATCTGGACGCTCATGTACTTCGAGCTGATCTGGCTGACCACCCGCGGCGGACCGGTCAACTCCAGCGACATCATCCCCACCTACATCTACAAGATCGTCATGGGCGAGTTCCGGCTCGGCTACGCGGCCGCGGTCGCCACCGTCACCGGCCTGACGCTGTTCGCGCTGGCCGCGGTCGTCGTGGTCGTCCGCAAGCTTCGGAGGGCCGCATGAGCGCCACCACCACTGCCGGCAGCACCCTGACGACGACCGCGGGCCGCGTCTGGCGGGTCGTCGCCCTCGCCCTGATCGTGCTGTTCGCCTGCGGGCCGATCGTCTGGATGGTGCTGAGCTCGTTCCGGCCGCCGGCGGAGCTGTTCCAGAAGCCGCCGCAGGTGATGCCGCGCGGCTGGACCGGCCGGTGGTACGAGGAGGTTTTCGCCGGCAGCGACGTGCTGCGTTGGTTCGCCAACAGCTTCACCGTCTCGGTCGCGACCACGCTGATCGCGGTCACCATCGGCACGCTGGCCGCGTACGCGCTGACCCGGTTCGACTTCCCCGGCCGCCGAACGCTGCTGGGCAGCCTGGTCGTGGCGTACCTGTTCCCGGCGATCCTGCTGCTGGTGCCGGTGTATCTCATGCTCTCGGTGCTCGGGCTGGTCGGCAACCTCAGCGGCCTCGTCGTCGCGCACCTGGCCACGACGCTGCCGCTGGCGATCTGGCTGATGAAGTCGTTCGTCGAGTCAGTGCCGCGTGAGCTGGAGGAGGCCGCGCTTGTCGACGGCTGCAGCCAGCTGCGGGCGTTCGCGCTGATCACCGTGCCGTTGCTGCGGACCGGCCTGGCCACGACCGCGCTGTTCGTGTTCATCCTGTCCTGGGACGAGTACCTGTTCGCCAGCGTGCTCACCCAGGGCGACACCATGACCGTGCCGGTGGCCATCGCCGGCTACGTGACGTCGTTCGACATCCGCTGGGGCGCCATCATGGCGCTCGGCACCCTGGTGACGCTGCCGATCGTCGTGATCTTCTCGCTGCTGCAGCGGCTGTTCGAGAAGGGCATCACGTCGGGGAGTGTGAAGGGATGACGACTGGAGAGGACGCTCGCATGACCGACCCCACGTCCGCCCTGGACGCCGACGTCGTCGTGGCCGGCGCCGGATCGGCCGGCGTCGCGGCCGCGGTCGCCGCCGCGGAGTCCGGCGCCCGCACCGTACTGGCGGAGGCCTCCGGCCACGTCGGCGGCACGCTGGCCTGGCAGCTGCTGGAGCACAGCGCCGGCTTCCACGACGTCCGCGGCGACCAGGTGGTCGGCGGCGTCGGCCAGCGCATCGTCGACCGCCTGCGCCAGTACGGCGGCACCCCGGGTCACATCCCGGACGACGTCGGCTATACCGCCACCCGCACGCCGGTGAACCACGCCGAGCTGGCGATGGCCGAGGCGACACTGCTGGCCGACGCCGGGGTCCAGGTGCTGCTGCACTGCCCGGTGGTCGCAGTGGACACTGACGGGCGCCGGGTCCGCGGCCTCGACGTCGAGGCGCCCGACGGGCGGCGGCGCATCACCGCGCGGATGTTCGTCGATGCCAGCGGCGACGCGGTGCTGGCCGCGCTGGCCGGCGCGGCGGTACACGACGACGTGCCGCACCGGCAGCCGGCGTCACTGCTGCTCAAGCTCGGCGGCGTCGACTTCGCGGCGCTGCTCGCCTACGCCGCGGATCACCCGGACGACCTGCGGCCGGGCAACGCCGTCGGGTCGCCGGACGACGAGTGCGTCAACCTGTGGGGCTTCGGGACGCTGCTCGAGACCGGCCACCGCCAGGGCCTGCTGGAGCTGCGCCGCACCGAGTTGCACCTGGCCGGCTGGCCGCGGCGCGGCGAGGCCGTCCTCAACGTCACGCGGGTGCCGTGGCCCGGCGCCGGGCTCGACGCCGGCGCGGCGTACCTGCGGCTGTCGACACAGGTCCTCGAGGTCGTGCGCTGGTTCCGGCGGCTGGTGCCGGGCGGCCGCGACGCCTACCTCGCAGCGGTGGCCGACCGGCTGGGCGTGCGCGAGTCGCGCCGCGTCGTCGGACTGGCCACGCTCACCCGCGACGACGTCGTGTCGGGGCGCCGTCACCCCGACAGCATCGGCACCGGCGCGTTCCCGATCGACATCCACGACGCGAACGCACCCGGACTGGAGCACGCCGACACCATCGCCTCGTCCTACGACCTCCCCTTCGGCTGCCTCGTGCCGCGCGACCTCGACAACGTGCTGGTGGCCGGCCGGTGCGTGTCGTCGACCCACGAGGGCAACGGCTCGGTGCGCATCACCGGCACCTGCTTCGCGACCGGCGAGGCCGCCGGTGTCGCGGCGGCGCTGGCCGCAGACGGCGGCACGACGGTCGCGGCGCTCGACGTGCCGCAGCTGCAAGACCGGCTGCGCCGCCGCGGGGTGCTCGGCGCACGCGACGGCGTCACCGTGCGGGCAGCAGCGCCTCGAAGCCGGCCAACAGCGTCGTCAGCGTGAAGTCGAGGCGAGACTCCATGGACACCGGACCGTCGGCCAGGGCCTCGGCGAGAACTCGGGTGAGCCGTGCGTCTCCTGTCCCCCCGTTAGCCAAGGCATCGGAGCAGACCATGAGACTGACCCGGCGCAGCCGCGCGGTCGCGCTCAGCGGAACCATGGTCCAGATCACAGCCAGGCGCAGACGGCCGAGTCACACCCACTGGGCTGCGTCGTCGGGCGCGTCGTACCGCTGTGGCCTTCAGCGCGCTTCCGTCCACCTGTGCGGTGCCGGCCTCGTCTGATCACCGTCCCAAACGCATCCCAAGCCTCCAATGACGAAGGGATCACCATGCGTACGAAGTTCATTTTGGCCGCCGCGGCCTGTCTGCTGTTGTCGGCTTGTGCCGATACGGCAACGGGCGGAAGCGGTGCCGGCGGGGAGTCGGACTTCCCGACCAAACCGATCACGGCCGTTGTGGCCTGGAGTGCCGGCGGCGGCACCGACGTGATGATGCGGGCCTTCGCACAGACAGCTGAGGACCACCTCGGGAGGCCCATCAACGTCGTGAACAAGCCCGGCAGCTCCGGCGCGGTCGGCTGGGGCGAGATCGCGCACGCGACGCAACCGGACGGTTACACGCTCACGATGGTGTCGCCTGAGATCGGGTTCCTGGACGAACAGGGGCTGTACGACTTCGGCCTGGACGACTTCACACTCATCACGCTGCTCAACGAGGATCCCGCGGCGCTCGCCGTGCGGGCGGACGCGCCCTGGGACACCTTCGAGGAGTTCATCGCCGACGCGAAGGCGGATCCTGGAGCGATCTCGGTCGGCAACTCCGGGCCAGGTCTCGCGTGGGACCTCGCCACGACCGCGATCGAACGGGCCGCCGACATCGAGCTGACTCACGTGCCGTACGACGGAGCCGCGTCGGCTACCCAGGCGGTGCTCGGCGGAACACTCGACGCGATGGCGTTCTCCGTCGGTGAGGTCCATCCTCAGGTCGAGGCCGGCGAGATGAAGCTACTCGGTGTTGCCCTGGCCGAACGACTCGAGGCGCTGCCGAACGTGCCGACCTTCGTCGAGCAGGGCTACGACGTGGAGATCGGTACGTTCCGGGGGATCGCTGGGCCGGCCGGCATGGACCCGGAGATCGTGGCGACACTCAACGACGCGTTCGTGGAGATGGCTGAGGAGGACACGTTCGCCGACGTCATGGAGAACAACAGCTTCGGCATTCGGGTGATGGAGACCGCAGAGTTCCAGGCGTTCTTCGAGGACGCCCGTGACCTTTACGTCGACCTGCTGCGTGAGAGCGAGTAGCCCATGGCCGGAGACATTGGTCGAGGGACCCCCGAGCAGCCGGCCGCCGTGGTTCGTGCCGACGCGGCCGGCCGACCGCTGACGGTGCCGCTGGGCATGGCGGTCCTGCTACTCGGTGCCGCGGTGGCCATCGCTGTCGACGTGCGCGGATACCGGGAGGGAGCGGGTGGGGAGCCTGGTCCCGCCGCGATCCCGATCCTGGTCGCGCTTCTCTGCGCCGCGGCGGCGATCGCGCTCGTGTTCCAGACGCTGCGTTCCACAGCGCCCCCGGGCGAGGGCGCGCCATCGGTGTTTCCCGTCCGGGTTATCGCGACCGTGGCAACCTTGACCGCTGCGGGCCTGCTGTTGGAGCAGATCGGCTTCTTCGTCACCTTCACGGGTCTGGCGTTCGCCGGTGGCCTGCTGGCCGGGGCGCGCCGATGGTGGACGAGCCTCGGGGGCGCGGTGGTCATCACCTGGGTCGTGATGATCTTCTTCGGGCGGCTGTTCGCCGTCCCGCTGCCTGCGGGCCCGATCGACGTGTTCCTCGGAGGCTGACATGGAGATCTTCTCGTCCCTTCTCGGTGGCTTCGGGACACTGTTCTCCAGCCCTCACCTGATCGCTGCGCTCGCCGGTGCGGTGGTGGCCGGGATGGTCGTGGGGGCGCTGCCCGGGCTGACGGCCACGATGGCGATGGCCCTGTTCCTACCGTTCACGTTCTTGATGGAGCCGGCGACCGGTCTGGCCGTGCTCATGGGCGTCTTCGCCGGTGGCATCGCTGGCGGCTCGATTCCGGCGATCCTGCTGAACGTTCCGGGGACTCCGGCGTCGGCCGCCACCCTCCTCGACGGATATCCGATGACGCGCAAGGGCCGGGCCGGTGAGGCCCTGAGCATGGCCATGTTCGCGTCCGCGGTCGGCGGTCTCGTCTCGGCGTTGCTGATGAGTGTTCTCGCGCCGGTCATCGCCCGGTTCGCGCTCAACTTCCAGGCTCCCGAGTTCTTCGTGCTCGCGATCTATGGTTTGACAATCATCGCCGCGGTCGCGGGTAAGTCGCTGCTCAAGGGCTACATTGCCGGGTTGATCGGTCTCGTGGTCGGCATGGTCGGCCTCGACCCGATCGCTGGGCAGTTGCGGCTGACGTTCGGCTCGCAGGCGCTTTACGGCGGGATCTCCCTCATCCCGGTGCTCATCGGGGTGTTCGGCATCACCCAGGCGCTGGTCATGGTGCGCGAATCCAGCGGCGTCACGGAGCGGCCGCGGATCTCCGGTCGTACGCTCGTCTCGGCGGACGATCTGCGGTCGAGTTCCGGCACGCTGGTGCGGGGATCGCTCATCGGCAGCGGCATCGGAGCCATCCCGGGTACGGGAACCGACATCGGCGCCTTCCTCTCGTACTCCGAAGCGAGGCGCCGGCCGAAAGGCCGGATCCCGTTCGGCGAGGGCAACCCACAGGGCGTGGCTGCCTCGGAGTCGGCGAACAACGCCGTCGTCGGTGGGTCGATGATTCCGACGTTCACACTCGGCATTCCCGGTGAAGCCGGCACCGCGGTGCTTCTTGGTGGGCTCCTGATCCATGGGTTGATGCCGGGGCCGGACTTGTTCACCGGTAGCCAGTCGTCGCTGGTTTACACGATCTTCGCCAGCTTCATCGTCGCCAACGTCATGATCCTCCTGCTGGGGACGTTGGCGGCGCGGTTGTTCGTTCACGTCGTCCGGGTTCCCAACCAGGTTCTCGTCCCCGTGATCCTGTTGTTCTGCATGGTTGGCTCGTACGCGATCAACAACCGGATCGCCGACGTGTCCGTCACCATCGTCTTCGGGATCCTGGGCTACGTCATGGTCACCCACGAGTTCCCGGTGTCGCCGCTGGTGCTCGGGCTCATCCTCGGGCCGATGGCGGAAACGAACTTCCGCCGCGCCATGACCATCACCCACGGCGACTGGACCATCTTCTTCACCCGGCCGGCGTCTCTGGTCTTCTGGGCGCTCATCGTCCTCTCGCTCGTCTACGTCTGGCGCTCCGCTCGTCGGCGGCGCGTCCAGAAACCGGCGGAGTCTGAGGACGGCCCGCAGGCGGTCCGGCCGACCTGAACGTCCCGGCTGGCAGACGACGACTGTGGTCCATAGCCCCGAGCGGGCGGCTGGGCTGAGGAAGCGGTGGCGGCGAGTCGAGATCCGCCGCCGGGCAGCCTCGTGGGCGGCGGCTCGTCCTCGACGCCCCTGTCTTCCTCGAGCAGGGCCTCTTCGCCATCCTCGACGACGTCGCGGCTGAACCGGCGTCTCCAAGAGGCGGGGTCGTCGATCACATCGGCAGCAAGGAGCTGCTGGCGGAGATGCGCGCCGCGCAGACCAGCCTCTAGAAGCGGTCGAGGCTGCAGCCCGCCAGCTCCGGCGCGACGGCGCCGTCGACCAGCTTCCGCGCGACCAGGCGGCCCACGGCCGGGGCGAGCGTGACTGCGGAGTGCAGCACCGCCACGTAGAGGCCGGGCACCGCGGCGACCGGGCCGACGATCGGCTCGCCGTCGGCCGGCATGGGACGTACGCCGACCCGGGCGCTGAGCAGCTCGACGTCCGCGGCGCCGCGGGACGTGGACCGGACGGCGGCGAGCGTCCGTTCCGGCGAATCCGCGGCGGCGATCAGCCGGTCCGCGGCGACCTGCTGGGTCTCGTCGAGCCACGACGCGTAGAGCCGCTGCCCGTCGTCGCCAAGCGATGCGAACCGCGTCTTGGAGCCAGTGTGTTGCGAGGTCGGTTCCTCGGCTGCGGCGAGGAACTCCGCGACGTCCGGGTACTGGTCCAAGCCCGCGGCCGCACGCGCTTCTTGTACGCGGCCCAGGCCCGCCCAGGGGTGGCGGAAGTAGTCCTCATAGCGGGCGGGATTCTTCGCCACGATGGCCGTTGCCACGGAGTGTTCGAGGATCTGCCGCAGGAGCGGATGTGCGGCGTGCCCGTAGCCGTTGGCGAACAGTACGCCCACCGCCTCGGCGGCGTAGATGATGTGTTGCGTCCACGACCCGAGGGCGGGCAGCACCGCGCCGGCGTCGTCGTCGACCGCGGTCCAAGAGGCTGCCATGTCGAGCCACGCCGACCGGCACTCGTTCACCAGGCCGGTGAGGATCTCTACGGACCGCTGGTCATCCATTGGCGCTTCTCCTGTCCACGCCAAGTACGGACCGCCGCAAGGCCTGGGCACGGAAAGGCACGATGGCAAACGGCGTGTCGGCCGCCCCGCGGAGACGGCCGACGCAGGTGAATCAACTTCCCGACCGCGCCGGAATGCCCAATGATCCAGGCCTGTGGTGTCCGCCAGATCCGGGCACCAACTGGCCGTGACCCGGGATCATGGCTCAGGGACGGACGAGCACCACGTTGCCGAGAGATCGCTGACCGCTTGCGTCCGAGGGGCGGTTGAGGATGCCGTCCTCAGCTGTGGCCATGACGCTGGAGCCTCCACCGTCGAGGTTCATCGCTTCCTCGGCCCCGAGCAGGTGCATGAGCTCGGCAGCCGCCTCCACACTCAGGCCTTCGCTGACGCCGGCCTGCCGGCCGTCGACCACGACCAACATCAGCCGGCCTTCACCGTCCATGCCGATCATCGAGCGGGGGTTCGACCGTACCGCCCAGTTGTACGTGAACGTCTGGTCCGCACCCTCCCGGACCAGCCCGTCGGCATACCCGTTCACGAACACCTCGCCGTCGTCGACGAGCGTCGGCCCCACCTGAAGGATCGTGGTGTCGCGCGTCAGCGGCACCCGGCGGCCGCGGCTGTCGCGCACGTCCTCGACGATCCTCAACCGGTCGCCGACCGCGACGCCCGCCCGCAGCCGATCGGCAAGCTCGCCTGTGGCCTGCAACGTCGAGCCGCCCGCCGGGAACGTGGTGCCGCGAGTCTCGTGGACTGCGAGCACCGTGCCGCGGGCGTCGAGCACAGCCTCCACGCCCGGGCCTGCCGGCGTGGCAGGCCCCCAGTCCGGGGTGAACCGCACGAGCTCACTGTCGTCAGTGCACTTGAGGTCGTGCTGCGGATGTTCGGTCGGCTGGTCGCCGCCGAGGCCACCGCAGTTCCAGATCTCACCCGGCAACCGGTTCACCCCGTCGACCGGCATCGACGCGCCCCGGACGTGCACCGTGACGCTCGCCGTGTACGCGTCGACGTCCAGCCGCCGCCCGCCGCGCTCGATCCGAACCGCGCCGCGGCCTTGGGTGGCCGACCCGATCAGCTTCCCGTCCACGACGTAGAGCCCGCCGGGTGCCTTGTTGTAGAACCACTGTGCGTTCACGCCGGCAAGCGCTCCGGTGGCGTCGATGAGGTCCGTCAGCGTCTCGGTGCCGTTGAGGGCCGGACCGAAGTCGGTGTCGACCGTGCCGCTGAACTCGTCGAAGTCGATGCGCATGACGTGGACTCGCTGCGGGGCTCGCGGGTCCGTGCCGTCCTGCGCGGTGTAGCGGGTTCCACCGGTGAAGCCCGCGGCGCGGAGCCGGTTCAGCGTGCTACGCGCCTCGGCCTCGGTTGGGTACCGGCCCACCCGCACCGTCCAGCCGAGCAGCCCACCAGGGTAGTCGGCGAATTCCGGCCGTTCGACGGCCTGCAGCCGCGGCTCGAACCCCGCCGCGGCGACGGCGGCGAAGACCCGGTCGGCGATGGCCCGCTCACCCAGTGCCGTATTGGCGGTGGCCAGCGGGCCGTCGGGAGAGCCGGGCAGGTAGACATGCACCGTCCAGACGTCGTCAGCGTCCTTGCGGCCGAGCTCCAGCGCGGTGACGGTGACGCCAGGCGCGACCGTGGTCGTCACCGGCTCCGTGCTCAGCGGCAGACTCCCGCCGAACAACGAGGCCGCAGACGTCCCGCTGCCGGGACCATTGCCGGGGCCGGTGCCGGGCTCGGCGCCGGCCGCGAGCAAAGACGAGCCAAGTGCGACTGTCAGGGCGGACGCCGTCGCCACGGCAACTGTTCGAGTGCGCATACGGAACTCCTTCTCGGCAGGGACGGGGACCGGCACGGGCCCACAGGCCTACATATGCCTGCCAGAGCGAGGGGACGGTTACTCGAACAAGGCGGCTACTCGAACAGTGCGTTCTGAATTGATCCTCGCCGGGACCGACATGGTGGCCGCGAGAGCGATGCAGGCATTGCGCGAAATGCGGCCGGCGGGTCCCAGAGGACGTGTCAGTAGCCGGTTACGACGACATCACGCTGGCTGGCGAGCTGCTCCCGGGCCTGACAACTGTCCACGTGCCTCACCGCGAGCTGGGCCGCACCGCCGTACGCCAGGCACTGCATCGGCACGAGGACGGGGTCAGCCAGCACGTCACCCTCGGCAGGCACATCGTCGTCCGTGACTCTGTCGGCGCGGCCAGCCCACTTCTGGGGACTGAGCCGTCGCCGGCCGGGTCTACACCGACCCGCGGTTCGACCTCATCCATTACCAAGCCGACTCCGGCGGACCTCGGCACCTCTGAACAGCATGTGCCGTACCTCGACGCCCTGGCGGTCCACTCCCCCGACGGCGGCCGGCTCGCCCTCGCCGTCGTCAACGACACCTCACCGACACCCTGCCGGTACTGATCGAGCTCTGTCCGCTGGCGACCGGCCGGGCACCGCTCGCGCGGGTCAGCACCTTGGCGCATCCGCACATCGCCGCCTGCGCCCCTGCCCACCCGGCGCCGTTCCCCTTTCCGAACGCCAAAGAGCCGTCGAGGACGGCCGCCTCCGACTCGCACACCCACTGTTCTCCCTGACCTGTGTGAGGCTGCCATGATCCGCTGCTATTACGGGCGAGCTGCTGTCCGCCAGCGGCTTCGAGGACCCGTTCGTGCCGCTGCACCGCGGATAGAAGGTCGGACCGTGTCGATGATGGCGGGATGCGGACGAGTGGACATGGTGACCCCAAGCAAGGCCTGCGAAATCTCCGTAATCGCTGATACGCAACACCTATCGATCCAAGTCAAGGGTGGTTCCGAGGGTGAGGCCAGGTGGGCAAGTTCCCCCTCGTACTCACCAGAGCCCCACGCTCCAAGGCGGAATGTGGTCCGCTCGGACGAGCCGGTCCTCTGGCTGGTAGGTCAACCGCAGGTTCAGAGGCGATAGATCTCCGCCTTGGCGGTCGAATCCGCGGCAGTGATCGCGGTGTGGATGTGCCCATGCTCGTCGACAGCCTGCCGATCGGCGTCGGCTGGCTCGTCGAGGCTGGCAAGCAGCTCGGCCATGACATCAGCACGGTCGTTGACGGCAGCACGAGCGCGACACGGAGACGTTCCTGAGCCGGGCTGGTCCCTAGTCGGTCAGGCACTGCGCCGGACCGTCAGGCTGTGCGGGACCACGATCTGACGCGGTTCGCGTGAGCCGTCGGCGATGCGGTCGAAGAGCAGCTCGAGCGCGGTGCGGGCGATGGCGACCTTGTCGGGGGTGATCGTGGTCAGGGTGGGCGTGCTGTAGCGGCCCTCGTCGATGTCGTCGATGCCGATGACCGCGACGTCCTCGGGCACCCGGAGTCCGCGCTCGCGCAGCGTGTGGATCGCGCCGAGAGCGACCAGGTCGGAGTAGCAGAAGACGGCGTCGGGCCGGGTCCCACGGTCGAGCAGGGCCGCCATGGCCAGCGCGCCGTCGCGGCGGTGGTACTTGCTGGTGGGGACGACGAGACCCGGGTCGTAAGACATGCCGGCGGCATCGAGCGCCTGCCGGTACCCCCGTGTGCGTTGCGGCGCTGTGCCGCCGCCCTCGCGCTCCTGGTGTCCGATGGCGGCGATGCGCCGGCCGCCGCGCTCGATGAGGTACCGCGTGGCGTCGGCCGCGGCGGCAACGTTGTCGATGGCGACGTGGTCGACGCCGCCCCCGGAGATACGCTCACCCAGCAGCACCAGCGGTGTGGAGTCGCGGCGGTTCTCATACTCCACGCGCTCGATGCCGAGCGGGCTGAAGAGGATGCCGTCGACCATGCCCGGGTTCATGCCGCTCAGCACGAACCGCTCCGCCTCGAGGCGGCCCTCGGTCTGGTCGATGAGGACGGTGTAGTCGCGTTCGCGGGCGGCCTGGACGACGTGGCCGATCAGCTCCGCGAAGTAGGGCACGCCGATCTCGGGCACGGCGACGGCGATGAGGCCGGCGCGGCGGACCCGCAGGTTGCGAGCGGACAGGTTGGGGCGATACCCGAGCTGGTCGATGGCCCAGTGCACCCGTTCGCGGGTGGCCGCGCTGACTCGCCGGTTTCCGGACAGCACGTTCGACACCGTCGTGGGCGACACCCGCGCCAGCGCCGCCACGTCGCGGATGCCGACGGCGGGACGCTGCGTCGAGGGATCAAGCACAGAGACATCCTCCCAGAGCATCCCGGCGACCGGAACACCTCAGTTTAACGTTGCACGCATCCTACCACCTACCTGCAGCTACATGGCCCTGGACTGCATAGATAGTCCTATCGTCAGAACGTACAACGTCAAACTCATCTCTTGCGCTCACCCCGCCGGCATGGCTACTGTGCCGCCCATGCCGACCCGAGCCGCAACGAAGCGTTCGACGTTCGCCGCCGCGCTCCTCGCCATCTGCGCGCTGCTCACTACGACCGTGCCCGCCGTCGCCCGCACGGCGGCCGATGCCGTCCCGGCGCGCGTCGCCGCGCCCACCACCGCACCCGCCATGGACGTCCGCGGCCGCGTCGTCGACGCCGAGACCGGCGCCTCCGTCGAGGGCGCCAGCGTCCACGCCTCGGGCACCGACGTGTTCGCCACCACGTCGGCCAACGGCACCTTCGTCCTGACCGGCGTGCCCGAGAGCAGCGCCCTCGTGGTCGCGGCCAAGGAGGGCTACGCCTTCGCCTCGACGACAGTGGGGCGCTCGGTCACCCTCGAGCTGGCCCGCGACACCGAGCCGGCCCGGGCGGAGTACCCGCGCCCCGACGCCGACCGCCGCCCGTTCACCGGCGACCTCTGGCAGTCGCTGAACGGCACTTGGTCGTTCGGCTTCGACCCCGACGACGTCGGTGAGAGCCAGGGCTGGTTCGACCCGGCCCACGAGTTCGACAAGGCGATCCGGGTGCCGTTCGGCTACCAGTCGCTGGCCGCCTGGGGCGAGGAGGAACTGGCCACCTCGGAGGTCTTCCGCAGCGCCTTCTCCCGTTACCGCGGCACCGTCTGGTACCAGCGCTCGTTCACCGTGCCCGAGGACTTCGCCGGCCAGAACGTCCGCCTGCGCATCGGCGCGGCAGACTGGGGCGCGGCGGTGTGGCTCGACGGCCAACCGGTACTGCCCTACTCGGGTGACGGCTACACCGAGATCAGCGCCGACCTGGGCGCACTTGAGCCGGGCAGCACGCACACGCTGACCATCCGCGTCGTCGCGCCACCGACCACTCCCGACTCCCCCTACCCGCAGGGCAAGCAGACCGGCGAGCCCGACGGCGAGAACACCGGCTGGTTCAGCGACATCGGCGGTATCTGGCAGTCGGTGTGGATCGAGCCCTACGAGGACGTCCGGCTCACGCAGACGCAGGTGACCCCCGAGATGACCTGGGAGGGCGACAGCCGCACGCCCACCACCGCGGCCGCGCGCATCGACGTCGAGGCCACCGGCGGAACGTCCGCCACCGTCACCGTCACGGACCCTGACGGGAACCCGGTCGGTACCGTCGACGTCCCGCTCACGGACGGCACGGGCACGGCCCGCCTGCCGATCGAGGACCCGCACCTGTGGGAGCCCGATGACCCCGCGCTCTACACCGCGGACTTCCGGCTGGGTGACGCCGACGGCATCCGCACCTCGTTCGGGATGCGCACCATCGACCGGCAGTGGGCGCCCGGACGCGACGGGCAGTACCAGTACATCCATCTCAACAACCGGCCGATCTACGTTCGAGGCGTCCTCGACCAGGGCTACAACCCCTGGGGCATCTACACCTACACCGGCGTCACCGCCGGGCCGGATCTGCATACGGGCACCGAGGAGGACCCCGGCCGCGGCTCGATGCTGCTCGACCTCCGGAACGCCAAGGACCTCGGGTTCAACGTCGTGCGGCACCACCTCAAGGTGAACGAGCCGGCGTACTACCACTGGGCGGACAAGCTCGGTCTGATGATCTGGTACGACCTGCCCAACGCCGGCTGGCACTCCCTGGGGCACCCCCAGGCGGAGCCGCTGTTCGAGGGACTGCTGCGCAACGCGCTGCAGCGTGACCACAACCACCCGTCGATCGTCATCTGGAACGTCTTCAACGAGTCGTGGGGCATCAACGAGCGGCCGTTCCAGGACCCGATCCCCGAGCAGGCGTTCCCGTACGTGCGCCGGATGGTCCAGCTCACCCGCGACCTCGACGCGTCGCGGCTCGTCGTCGACAACTCCGCCTGCTGCAACAACGGCCACCTGGGCGACACCGACCTCAACGACTTCCACTACTACCTGGACACCTACGCCGACTGGAAGGCGCTCCTCGACCGGTTCGCGCCGCAGGTTGCACCCGGCTCGACATGGAACTTCAACAGCGGCGCCCAGTCCGGGCAGCCGTGGCTCAACTCCGAGTTCTCCATCCGGTGGGGCCAGTTCCCGCACGTCGTCAGCCTGTTCCGCGCCTATCCCAAGCTCAACGGGTACGTCGGCGTGCAGCTCGCGGAGACCGAGCAGGAGATCCACAGCCCGTTCCGGTTCGACCGGCAGCCCAACTCGCCCGAGTTCGTCGACCACCTCGGCCGGGCCCGGACAATCGAGATGCTCCAGGGCGACGACGCCGTCTCGCTCATGGGGCGCGGCGCGCGCACGGTCGAACGTGGCGACACCATCAGCGTGCCGGTCAAGATCAGCCACTTCAGCGACGAGGACCTCTCAGGCGCCGAGCTGCGCTGGCAGGTCGGCGGCTACGACGACGCGGGCCGCTGGGTCGCCGACGCGGGCGGCGGCTCCCGGCCGGTCGAGCCGACGCGCTACACCTCGATCGAGGCCGGCACCGTCTCCGTCACCGCACCCGAAGGGCTGCGCAACGGCTACGTGTGGGTCTGGCTCGAGGCCGGCGGCGAGACCGTCGCCGAGAACTATCTCACCTTCGACACCCCGGGCCCCGACGGTGAGCCCGGCTTCTCCCCCGGCGACGTCGTGGCGCAGGAGTGGACCGGCGGCGCGCTGGCCCTGACCACCGGCGGCGCCGACTGGGTCACCGGATATGGCCTCGGGTACTTCGAGTACGAAGTCGAGGTGCCGGAGGATGTCCGCACCGGCGCGGTGCGTGAAGCGACGCTGGTCGCCGAGGTCGCGGCCGCCCAGGCCCCGGGCGTCTACGACCCCAACCACGTGACCAGCGCGCGCCGCTACCCCACCGCGCTCACCGTGTCGGTGGACGGCAGGGCGCTGCCGGCCATCACGCTGCCCGACGACCCCAACGGACCGACGGCGCTGGCCGGCCGGTCCCGGGGCTCGGTGCCGGGTGACTTCGGCAACCGTTCCGGCTACCGCGTCGCCATCCCGGTCGACGCCCGGCAGTTGCGCGGCGCCGAGACTGTCACGCTACGCTTCGCCTCCGACGGCGGCGGGCTGTCGCTGTTCGGGGCGCGCTCGGGCAAGCACGGCATCCCGCCAGCGCTGCTGGCTGGCCGGATCCTCGTCCCGGACGAGCGGCCCGAGCCGGACGCCGTCGACGACCGCCTCTCCGTGTACCAGGCGCCGGCGGCGATCTCGCCGGCCACCGGCACCGGCACGGTCGTCGTCTCGGTCGTCAACGACACCCACGCGACGGCGCGCAACGTCGCCGTCGCGCTGGCGGCGCCGGACGGCTGGACGGCGACCCGCGCCGAGCCGACCCGCATCGCCGCCCTCGAGCCGGGCGAGGCACGGCACGTCGCGTTCGACGTACGCTCAGCCGCGCCCGTCACCACCGGGCAGACCGCCGTCTTCACCGCCACCGCGAGCTGGGCCGGGCACGCCATCCAAGCCATCGCGAACTCGACGGTCGGCTTCGACCCCGAGGCCTACCCCGAGGTCGGCGTCGACGACACCTTCGACACCGACGCCAGCGCCGAGTACACGGTGATCCGGCCGTCCGCGACCGAGGCGGCACCCCAGCTGAGCTTCGGCGGCGGCCGGCTCCAGGCCACGGGGCCCGGCGCCTACCACGGGCTCGTCGCGCACGAGTCCGGTCCGCAGAGCGACCGGGCAGTCGTCATCGTCGAGCACGGCCGGTTCGCGAACAACGGCAAGGTCCCGGACTCCCAGTTCGTCGGCCTGGTGAAGGACGAACGCAACTATGTCGTGGCCTGGACCGGGATCCGAGGCCAACACGGCATCGACTTCCGGATCGACGGGCAGCTCACCAACGCCTGCTGCGGCTCGGCGCCACTCGATCCCGGCGACCGCTGGGCGTTCGTGCTCGACGGCAACGCGATCGGCATCTGGGTCGACCGCGGGCTGGGCTGGGCGCAGATCATGACCGCCTCGGCCCAGAACCGGATCGATTTCACCCAGCCGGGTGCGCTCGACGGCTGGCACTACGCCACCGGCCTGCGCGCCAACGCCGGCATCCAGGAGGTCACCCGCCTCGAGGGCCGCAGCCATCCCGGCTGACCGCGAGCCCCATCCCCGAGTTCGACGACGAGATCAGGAGTGATGCACGTGTCTACTGGCAAGCTTCGGCCCAGGCGCTGGCTGACCCACGCCGCCACGGCTGCGGCGGCGAGCCTGCTGCTCGCCGCGTGCGGCGGCGGCTCGGACAACGCCGAAGGCGATGGCTCGATCACACTGCGCGTCGGTTGGTACGGCGGCGACCCTCTGCACGCCGCACTCGAGGAGGCGCTCGACCAGTACCAGCAGGACAATCCCGACGTCACCGTCGAGGTGAGCCGTGCGGCCTTCGCCGACTACTTCGACCGGCTGGCCACCGAGACCGCCGGCCGGTCCGGCCCCGACGTCACCCGCATGTCCATGAGCTACTTCGCCGACTACGCCGGCCGCAGCGCCCTGCAGCCGCTGGACGACCTGGTGGGCGACACCATCGTCGTCGACGGCCTCGACGAGGACGTCCAAGAGAGCGGCGTCCTGAACGACGAGTACTTCGGCGTGCCACAGAGCGTCATCTCGCACGCCCTGCTGATCGACCCCGAACTGCTCGCGACGCTCGGCGCCGAGCCGCCGTCGCCGGAGTGGACGTGGGACCAGTACGCCGAGTGGGCCAAGGCCATCGGCCAGGCCAACCCCGGCTTCTACGGCTCCTCCGACATGGGCGGGCAGCTGCAGGCCTTCGAGGTGTGGGTCCGCCAGCACGGCTCGGAGCTGTTCACCGAGGACGGCACCGGGCTCGCGTTCGACCGGTCCGTGCTCGAGGACTGGTGGACGTACTGGCAGTCGATGCGCGACGAGGGTGGTGCGCCGCCGGCCGACATCACCGCCGACTCCGACACCTTCGAGACGTCCGTGCTCACCCAGGGCCTCGCGCCGTCGACCTACGTCTTCGTCCAGCAGATCATGTTCTTCCAGGCCCTCAACGAGCACCCGCTCGAGCTGCAGCCCATGCCGACGACCGAGGGCGGCGACCCCGGCCAGTTCCTCAAGGCACTGGACTTCTGGTCGATCTCCTCGACGTCGGAGCACCCCGAAGAGGCGGCCGAGCTCATCGACTACCTGGTCAACGACCCCCAGGCGATCCAGACCATCGGGCTGAACCTCGGCGTGCCGCCGTCGCAGGAGGCCCGCGACCAGCTCGACACCGACCCAGCCACGCCTGAGGGCAAGGCCATCGCCTACGTCGAGTCGCTCGGCGACGACCGAGTCGGACCGCCGCCGGGGCCCTGGCCGCGCGGCTACGGCGAGCTGCTGGCGCTGTTCACCAAGCTGGGCGAGGACATCGCCTTCGGCTCCACCGACATCGGCGCCGCATCCGAGCAGTTCTTCTCCGAAGCCGACCGCGTGCTCGAAGGATTCTGATGTCGGCACTGGGTGAGCTCGCCCGGTTGCGCCGCCAGCCTGCTCCGCACGGTCCCGCGACCGCGCGGAGCAAGGCGGACGAGCGGGCGTCCTGGGTCTTCCTCGCACCCTGGATCACCGGCCTGCTGGTCATCACGATCGTCCCGATGGCCGCGTCGCTGTGGCTGTCCTTCACCGAGTACAACCTCCTGCAAGCGCCCAGCTGGATCGGCCTGGACAACTACCAGCGGCTGTTCCAGGACCCGCGGATGCACAACGCGCTGTGGGTCACCTCCCGCTACGTCGCCATCTCCGTCCCGCTGCAACTGCTGCTGTCGCTCGGGCTGGCGGTGCTGCTCAACCAGGGCATGCGCGGCCTCGCGCTGTACCGATCGGCGTACTACCTGCCCTCGCTGCTCGGCGGCTCGGTCGCGATCGCGGTGCTCTGGCGGCAGATGTTCGGCCACGACGGCCTGGTCAACCAGGTGCTCGGATTCGGGAGCATCGAGGGCCGGAGCTGGATCTCCGACCCGTCGACGGCCCTCGGCACGATCATGACGCTGAACGTCTGGACGTTCGGCGCGCCGATGATCATCTTTCTCGCCGGCCTCCGGCAGATCCCGAACATGTACTACGAGGCCGCCTCCGTCGACGGCGCCTCGCGGTTCCGCCAGTTCCGCTCCGTCACGCTGCCGCTGCTCACGCCGATCATCTTCTTCAACCTGGTGCTGCAGGTCATCGGCGCCTTCCAGGCCTTCACCGACGCCTTCGTCATCTCCGGCGGCGACGGCGGGCCATCGGACTCCACGATGTTCTACTCGCTCTACCTGTACCTGCAGGGCTTCCGGAACTTCGACATGGGCTACGCCGCCGCGATGGCCTGGCTGCTGCTCGCCCTCGTGGCCGCGTTCACCGCGATCAACTTCGCCGTCTCCAAGTACTGGGTCTTCTACGATGACTGAGCGCCACCGCCGCCGCGTCGCCGTCCGCGCCGGCAAACACGTCCTGCTCACCGCCGTTGCGCTGGTGATGCTCTACCCGCTGCTGTGGATGGTCGTGAGCTCGCTGCGGCCGGACGAGCAGATCTTCACCCAGGCCGGGCTGCTGCTCACCGACGTCGACTTGAGCAACTACGAGGACGGCTGGGACGCGCTGGGCCAGCCGTTCAGCCGGTACGTGCTGAACTCGCTGCTCGTAGCCGTGGGCTGCATCGTCGGCAACCTGGTGTCATGCTCGATGGCGGCCTACGCGTTCGCGCGGCTGGAGTTCCGGCGCCGGCGGCTGTTCTTCGCCATCATGCTGATGACGATCATGCTGCCGATCCACGTGATCATCGTGCCGCAGTACATCGTGTTCAGCCAGCTCGAGCTGACGAACACGTTCGTCCCGCTGGTGCTGCCGAAGCTGCTGGCAACCGACGCGTTCTTCGTCTTCCTCATGGTGCAGTTCATCCGCGGCCTCCCCCGGGAGCTGGACGAGGCCGCGCGCATCGACGGGGCCGGGCACGCCAGGATCTATCTGCGCATCATCCTGCCGCTGATGACGCCAGCCCTGGCGACCACCGCGATCTTCACGTTCATCTGGACGTGGAACGACTTCTTCAGCCAGCTCATCTACCTGACCGACCCGAGCGTCTACACCGTCCCGGTGGCGCTGCGATCGTTCGTCGACTCCGCGTCGAGCTCCTCGTGGGGCGCAATGTTCGCGATGTCGGTGGTGTCGCTGCTCCCGGTCTTCGTGGTGTTCCTGTTCGGCCAGCGCTATCTCGTCCGCGGCATCGCCACGACCGGCATCAAATGACCTGTCCCAGGAAGGACCCATGATCTCCGCCGGCGCGCAAGACGGGACCCATCCCCGTCCTCAGCTCCTCCGCCCGGACCACCAGGCCCTGGATCGCGAGTGCGGCTTCGCCTACGACGACCACGACGAGGGGCTCGACGAGCACTGGCACGACCGCGCGGAGGTGTTCACGCGACGGATCCGGCTGCCGTTCGCACCGGAGTCCCCCGCCTCGGGCATCGGCGACACCGGCTACCACCCCGTCGTCTGGTACCGCATCGAGGTGACGGCGGACGACCTGGCCGCTTCCGGCCTCGGGCGGCAGGGTGACACGCTGCTGCTGCACTTCGGTGCCGTGGACCACACGGCGGACGTATGGTTCGACGGCGTGCACGTCGGCCGGCACGAGGGCGGCCAGACCCCGTTCACAGTGCCGGTCACGCATGCCGTCGACGCCGGGAGCGCGACGCACGTCGTGGTCATCCGCGCCGAGGACGACCCGCACGACCTCACCGTCCCGCGCGGGAAGCAGGACTGGCTCCCGGAGCCGCACGCCATCTGGTACCACCGCACCACCGGCATCTGGCGCACGGTCTGGCTCGAGGCCGTGCCGCGGCTGCACGTCACAGACCTCGCGTGGAGCACCGACCTCACCGTAGGCACCGTCCGGCTGGAGCTCGAGCTGAACCGCCGGCCGGCCCGTCCCGTCGAGGTGGACGTCGAGCTGACCCACGACGGCGAACCGGTCGCCCGTCACCGCCTGACCGTCGAAGCCGACCGGGCCGACGCCGTCATCACCGTCCCGGCGCTGGCCAACGGCCAGGGACAGCGCCGGCTGCTCTGGTCGCCGGACCACCCGGCGCTGGTCGACGCCGTCGTGACCGTCACCGACTCCGGCACGGCCGTCGACACCGTGACGTCCTACCTGGGCCTGCGCAGCGTCGGACTGGCGCACGGCCGGTTCCTGCTCAACGACCGGCCCGTCGTCATGCGCTCGGTGCTCGAGCAGGGCTACTGGCCGACGTCGCACTTCACGGCACCTGACCTCGATGCGCTGCGTGCGGAGGTGGAGCTGATCCGCTCACTGGGCTTCAACGCCGCCCGCATCCACCAGAAGGTCGAGGACCCCCGGTTCCTGTACTGGTGCGACCGGCTCGGATTGATGATCTGGGGCGAGACCGCGGCCGCCTACGCGTTCAACGCGACGGCGGTGCGCCGGCTCACGCACGAGTGGGCCGACCTCGTGCGCCGCGACCGCTCGCACCCGTGCGTGGTGACCTGGGTACCGCTCAACGAGTCGTGGGGCATCCACCAGGTCGCGCACGACCCCGCCCAGCAGGCCTTCGCCAGCGGGCTGGCCCGGCTGACGCGCGCACTGGACCCGACCCGGCCGGTGCTCTCCAACGACGGCTGGGAGCACACCGACTCCGACCTGTGGACCTTCCACGACTACGAGGCCTCGGGCGACGTGCTGCGCGAGCGCTACAGCGACCCGGCACGGCTGCGTGAGATGCTCGGCGGCATCGGGCCGACGGGGCACCGTATGCTGCTGGCCGGGGCGGCCGACGGCGAGCCGCGCCCTGTCATGGTCACCGAGTTCGGCGGCATCTCCTTCGCCACCGGCGCCACCGTGGACGGCGCGTGGGGCTACTCCGGCGCCGAGGACGAGGACGACTTCCGCCGCCGGTTCGAGGCGGTGGTGAGCGCGGTGCGCGAATCCCCCCACCTCTCCGGCTTCTGCTACACCCAGCTGACCGACACCCGGCAGGAGATCAACGGCATCTGCGACGAGAACCGCAAGCCGAAGATCCCGGCCGAGGACGTCGCCGCGATCGTCCGCGGAGAGCGGCCGTGACCGCCGCGCGACGCCCGCACGTCCTGCTGATCATGACCGACCAGCACCGCGCCGGGTTCACCGCCGGATCGGGGTTCGAGCTGGACACCATGCCGTACACCGACGGCCTGGCCGGCGACGGCCTGCGCTTCCCCGGCGCGTACACCAGCTCGCCGGCCTGTGTTCCGGCGCGGACCAGCCTGCTGACCGGCCGGTTCCCGTCGAGCCACAAGGTGACGCAGAACAGCAACGCCGAGCACGCGTACTACGACCACGACCTGCTCGACGTGCTGCGCTCGGCGGGCTACCGGCTCAGCTTCTCCGGCAAGCCGCACATGCACCGCGGCCCCGACGACTTCGACTTCTGGGCGGGGCCCTACTACCACACCGCCGGGCCGGCCGAGACGGACGAGCAGCGGGCCTTCGACGCCTGGCTCGACGAGCTCGACCACGGCGTCGCCATGGCGCCGACGCCGTTCCCGCTGGAGTGCCAGCTGCCGCACCGCATCGTCGACCGGGCCCTCGACGCGCTGGACTCCGCCGGGGACGAGCCGCAGTTCCTGTGGGTGTCGATGCCCGAGCCGCACAACCCGTACCAGGTGCCGGAGCCGTACTTCAGCATGTTCGCCGAGGAGGACGTGCCGCCCCGCGCGCACGGCGCCGAGGCGGCCCGCGCGAAGGGCGGCCACTGGCTCTGGCTGCAGCGGCTGATCGAGGAGAAGCGCCCGGACTACGACGAGCACTGGCGGCGCTACCGGGCGAACTACTGCGGCATGCTCCGGCTGATCGACGACCAGATCCGGCGGCTCGTCGACCATGCCCGGTCCGCGCTCCACGGTCCCCTGCTGGTGGTGCTGCTCAGCGACCACGGCGACTACGTCGGCGAGTACGGGCTGCAGCGTAAGGGCGCCGGCCTGCCCGAGGTCCTCATGCGCATCCCCATGATCTTCCACGGTGACGGCGTGCGGTCCGGCCAGGTCCGCGACGAGCTCGTCTCGCTCGTCGACGTGCTGCCCACCGTTTGCGAGATCGTCGGCGTCCCCATCCCTGACGGCGTGCAGGGACGCAGCCTGGAGCCGCTGCTGCGCGGCGAGCCGGCGCCGTCGGACGTGTTCTCGTCGATCTACGCCGAGCGTGGGTACGGCGGCCTGACCTACGGGCCGGACGAACGGCCGCCTCTGCACTTCCCCTACAAGGGACGGACCTTCGACGAGCTGAACACGGTTACCCAGAGCGGCGCCTCACGCATGGTGCGCCGCGGCGACCACAAGCTCGTCGTCCACAGCACCGGCGAGGGCGAGCTCTACGACCTGCGCGCCGACCCCACCGAGGTCGTCGACCTATTCGACGATCCGCGGCACGCACGGCTCCGGGAGAAACTCACCTGGCTGATGCTGCAGTGGACGCTGCGGCTGCAGGACACCCACCCGCGTGGTGCCTACGATCCGAAGGTCCCCGAGCACCACTGGAACCCCCTCCCCGGCGCGGCCACTGACCAGCGGCAGCGCGACGGTTGAGGTATCGACGTCAGTCATGCGGAAAGTCCGGGTCAGGCGCACAACGTGAGGACCGCGCGCGGGGGGAATATGGACAACTCCCTCCTCGGACACGCTGAAGGATGCCCCTCACCAGCGGAAATGTTGGTGAGGGTTCAAGTCGCCCGATCTCGTCTGCGCTCCCTAAGCGCGTAGTCGCCTTGCGGAATTTGCCCGCCGGGTCGTGAACGTCAGGTACGTCGTCGAGCACGCATCTACGAGCGCTCCCGCCACAGGTATCCGTCACATCGGAGTCTCGACGTCGGGGTTGGCGGCCGCGCCGGTGCAGTTCCAGCGGAACTGGTCGGCCTGGATGACCAGGACGTTGGGCCGGACGGTCATCGGCTCGGCGCGACCGCGAGGAGCCCGAGCGCATCGAGCCTGCGTCACCCGTGCGAAGAAGTCGGCGACGGCGGCGGCGTCCGCCGGTCGGTGGAAGTAGGGCGGCACGGCCGAGATCGCGTGCGCACCGGCATGCCGGGCGTGCGCGGCCAGGTCGCGCGCTTCGGCCAGGCTGGTGTGCCCGACGTGCGCGATGACGTCGAACCGGCCGGCCGCGACCTCGCACCACCGCTCCAGAAGAGCCATCCGCTCGGCCGTGGTCATCGACGCGCCCTCACCGGCCGTGCCGCCCACGTACACGCCGCGTGAGCCCCAGTGCGAGATGGCGTCGGCTTGGTCGACGACGACGTCCAGGTCCAGACTGCCGTCCGGGCCGAACGGGGTGAAGACGGCTGTCAGCAAAGTCATCGCCGAACCGCCGGCGGAGTGGTTCAAGGTGGTCAAGGCTGGGCCCTTTCTCATGGAGCGGTCGGGGTGGTGTTCAGGCCTGGAGATCGTCAAGCATCAGGACCGAAGTCGGGCACATCCAGCCGGATGCCTCCCTGCTTGGCCGACTCGTGCGCGATGATCCCCGGCAGCGTGTACCTGGCTGCCGTCCATGCATCGATCGGCGGCGCCGTACGGTCGACGACCGCACGGACGAAGTCGTCGGCGAGGAAATGGTGTGAACCCTCGTGGCCGTTCGGCAGGCCGGAGAACGTCGCCGGAAGCCGCTTGCGCTCCGTCTCGTGCACTTCCGCGCACCCGGAAACGAATGCCTCGCGCAGCGCGGGATCGATGTCGGCCAGTTCCGGGTCGTCCAGCGAGACGGATCTGCGCGACTTCAGCACATCGCTGACGTCGACGACCCCGTTGCGCGTCTGCCACACACTGGCCGTCGCGGTCTGCTCGAAGCTGCCGTCGGTGCCGAAGACCCGCAGCCGCGACTCCCGTGTATGGGCCGGGTAGCCGACCCGGCGAAACTCGTTCGTCCGCAGAATTCCACCGTCGGACAGCTCGTACAGTGCGGTGGCGTTGCTGATGTCGTTTCCCCAGAGGCTGACGTCCCGGTCGAACACGCCGTCGCCGCGATCGTCGGGCACACCGATGCACGACACCGAGACGGCATGCCCGCCGGTCACCGACAAGGCGTTTCCAACCGCGTGGGTCGGATACAGCATCGGTGGGAAGCTGGCCGTCCGCTTCCAGTTCTCCCCACCGGAGTACTGGTGGGCCCGGTAGAAGCCCTTGGTCCATGTCGTGGACGTAGTCGCCCTCGGCGTAGAAGACCCGGCCGAACTCCCCGGCCGCGAGCTTGCTCCGGCAGAAGACCGACGACGGATAGTAGTAGCTGGTCTCACCCATCATGTACGTCAGTCCGCTCGCCGTGACCGCGTCGATGATCGCGCCGACCATTCGTCGAAACGGTGGCCCATCCGTTCCTCGAGGTAGCCAGGTCGCGGGCCGCCTTCGCGCGCTTCGCCGCAACCCTGTGACCGACCTCCGTGCGCTTCTGGTCCATCAGCCCTTGTGCACTTCTCAGGTGCTCTCCGTAGAACACGCCAAGGTCATGCTCAAGGTGCTCTAGGAGGGTGTGGCAGACCGCGAGCGAGTCCAGCAATACGTGACGGGAAGTGCTAACGGTGCCTACGTGCATTGCACCGTTGCGGACGCCGACCATCCGCTTCCTTGCCTTGTCGTCGATCGGGAAGTCGGGAAGAAGTTCAATGAGGCGTTCGAAAACACCCGACAGACCGATGGTCTTCAGTCGCGGGTCGTCGAGGTCCGGTTTCGTGGCGAGCGCGAACAAGGCCGGCTCTGCGTCACGACTCAACGGCACCAGCAAGGTGGGCGCCGTCCGCCACAACACGGCCTTGCCGAGGTGCTCGACACCAAGCGGGGCAAGCGCGGAGACCTTCTTGAATTCGTCTTCGGACCAGGCGAGGAGTGCCTCTTGCATCCAGGCCGAGGCGGATGCGACCTGTGTGTTCCCCTCGTCGGACTGCGATGTCGTCACCAGCCTCGCTCCGCTTCCACGGAGGCGTCCACTTCGCCGTTCACTCAGCCACGTGGTCATGCTCTCACTCGGCAACGCCAGTTGCTGCGTGCCTGGGCAACCTCTAAACGTGCGGGACGAACTGGCGCACGCTCATCGCATGACAGCGCGCTTGAGGGTTGATCGCCGACGCACCGGCAGCGGCGCGTCTCACCGCCGCGAGCAGACGTCCTGGCCTCGGTCGCCGAGCGGCCGGGGATGGTGGAGCCGCGCCGACTGCTGGCGAAGCTCAGCCGACCTTGTCTGCCAGACGTGCCACCGCCGCCGCCACGCGAGGCCCGAACATCACGGCGTCGTTGTGGTCCGCTCCCGCGATCACCACCCGCTCGGATAGCGCCGGCGCCTTGTCAGCCACCCGTGCGCTGAGGTCTGGGGGCACGACCGAGTCCCGGTCGCCGTACACCACGGTTACCGGCACCTCGCTGCCTGCGAGGTGCTCCACCACGCGGAACCGGTCGCGCAGCAGCAGCCGCACCGGCAGCCATGGGTAGTGTCGGGACCCGACATCCGCGAGCTCGGGGAACGGCGACCGCAGCAGCATCCCGGCCGGCGGCCGCAGCGCCTGCAGCGCCGCCACGACGCCGCTGCCCAGCGACTCCCCGAAGTAGATCGTGCGCTCGGCCGGGTAGCCCAAGTCCTCCAGCGTCTCCACGGCGGCCATCGCGTCGCGCGCCAGGCCCTCCTCGCTCGGGCTGCCCGGATTGCCGCCGTACCCGCGATAGTCCATCAGAAGTACGGCGAGCCCGCGACGCCGCAGCTCCTCCGCCAGACCGGCCCGGCCGGCTCGGTTCCCGCCGTTGCCCGGCACGACCAGAACCGCCATCCGATAGCCGGCCACTGCCGGCCCGGACACTGCGGGCCCGGACGCCGCCGGTGCGAACCACGCACCCAGCTCGAGCCCATCCGCGGTGTACAGCGTGACGTCGCGCGCTCCCTCGATCACCTCACCGGCCGTCGGCACGGACGACGCGTCAGGGAAGTAGATCAGCTCCCGCTGCAGCCACCACAACATCCCGACCACCACTCCGCCGATCAGCAGAAACACCACGAGCACCCGCAGCATCCGACCGCGGTGCCGCGCCATTGTGGCCATCCCTTATGGTGGCCACCGCGACCTGCCCCGGCGCAAGCTCAGCCCGTCATGACCGGCTCGGCACGAGATGCGAGATCGTAGGCGCGACCATCCTCATCCTCCGCGATCCGCGCGTGCGCCTGGAGTGCGTCATATCGCCGCGAAGGACGCAAGATGCGCCAAGACTTCCCCCAGATCAGGTGCCCGATGTGCTCTTGCCGCTCCGACATGAAACATGAGCGCATCTCGTCGGAAGGCTGGATGAAGGCGAAGGGGCTGGCGGTGGCGGCTTATAGGCCGACGTTCAGCTGCTCGTCGCCGAAGTCAGCGACGAGGTTGAGGGTTCAGCCGCGGGCGGCGACCTAGCGGTCCATGACGTCTCGGGTTGAGACTTCGCCCTTCTCGATCTGCGACACCCTGGACACCGAGGTGCCCATCTGCTCGGCGACCTGGGCCTGCGTCAGCCCTCGACGTTTGCGTCGCTCTGCGAGCCGCCAGCCGCGAGCCTGGTCGTGTAGCTGCCGAACCTCGTCGTCGAAGATCTCCGGACCACCAGCGGTCTCCACAGCACGCTCGAGGTGGTCGGTGTCGCGCCACTTCCGGTACCGGCTCATCGCCCCAGCTCCTTCCGACGCTCCTGCAAGTACGTGCTACTTGCCGAAGCCTCTGATCGTCCGCTCGTTCGGCTATGCCAGTAGTTCGGGTAGAGCCGCACTCTCAGGGGCGCTCTCGATCGGAGGTTCGGCCTGACCCTGTCATGGTGCGCGCCGACGTCATCGCCATCGCCACGATCGCCGCCATTCGAACACGCAGGCCACACGAGCGGCCGATCGTCACGTCGATCACCAACGACCTCGCCATATCGCACAGGTTTCGGACGATTTCAGGAGTCTTTCTGCCGGAGTCTGGACGGAAAAACCTCGCCTGCCTAGCTTCGTCGAGACGTCGTCCCTTTCCGCGCGCTGCGCGTCGAAGCAGGAGTGATCGATGAATGGCTTTCACAACGGATTCACCTGGAACCGACGGTCTTTTCTGGTCGGTGCGGCCGGCTCGTTGGCAACCGTGGCGCTTCCTGCACATGCCACGCAGTCGGCTCCGGCGCAGGCCTCGCCGAATGGGCCATACCCGTCGAACTGGCCGGAACTCGACCCCTATGGCCTCGCGGACACTCGGCTGGACCTGTGGCCACGTGAGGACAACTCCTTCATCCTGTCGCTCGAGCTGCGTCCCCGTGACGAGGCGAGCGGCCGGGTCTGGATGCGGGACACCTATGTCAATTGCTTCGTCGTCGACGGTCGTCCCGTGTACGTCGCCACGGGCACCAGCCGCGTGCCCGAGCTCGACCGGGCGGCGCCGTGGAACGACGGCATCTTCGTGTGGGTGGCCCCGTCCCTGCGGGGACCGTGGCGGCTCGTCGACACGACCGGGATCCGCGCCGACGCCGAGCGGGGCAAGGTGTGGTCGCCGGAGTTCGTCGGGGAGAACCGCCCCGGACGCACGGTCGTCGCACCGTGGCAGGAGTACTGGTACGACGACCGGTTCGGCAAGCGCGGTCAGGTCTGGGCCCCGGAGGTGCACTACTTCCGCGGCACCTGGTACATCGCGGCGTGCATGGGCGACCACTCGCGGAAGGTCGGGTCGTTCCTGCTGGTGAGCGAGGGTGGGATCGAGGGACCGTACCGGCTGATCGAGGGCAACGTCGACAAGCCCTTCGGTGACCCGATCGTCGGCGGGCCCGCGTTCATCGAGCCCGGCGCCTACCACCACATCGACGGCAGTCTCTACACCGAGGGCGACGACGCGTGGCTCGTGCTGCACAACGACCTGTACGCGGAGTTCCAGGACGACATGGAGGACATCGTCCCGACGACGAACCTCCCGAGGTTCCAGCAGGCGCCGTACGCCCCCGAGCCGTATCTGGAAGGCGCGTACGTGTTCAGGCACGGCGGGAAGTACTACCTGCTGCACGCTGCGTGGGACCGCACGTCGGTCAGCCCCGGCGGCAGTGTGCGGTACGCATACGACCCGCCTGGCCCCGGCCGCACGCAGTACCAGTACGACGCGGTCGTCGCCGTCTCGGACCGCCTCGAAGGCCCGTATTCGAAGCGCTGGACCGCCGGTGTCGGCGCGGGTCACAACAACTTCTTCGTGGACCACGGCGGCCGGGTGTGGGCGACCTTCTTCCGGAATCCGAACTTCGGCTACTGGTCCGATCCGTCGCGCATCGACGAAGCCGCCGTCGCCGGCATCGTGCGGATGGAGTGGACCGGCCCGACGAACAACCGCCTCTACGTCCAGCGCCGCCGGGGTCGCGCGATCAGCGGTTGACCCTTTCATGCGGCCGCCGGTCCTGCAATGACGCCCACTCACAGATGAGGAGCCAGCTCGTGCCACGTCATCGCCTCATCGCCCGGAGCATCGTCGCCGGTGCGGTCACCGCGGCGCTCGCGCTCTCTCCCGCTGGCGTCGCTCCGGCGGCCGGCGAGAATGGCGGCCAGAGCAAGCAGCTCCCCGCGCTGGGCGCGCTCGGCGCCAACTACAACGAGAACCTCGACCAGCTGAATCATCGAGAGCTGCGAGAGGCGCGCGCCAGCTGGGTGCGCGGCTTCTACACCATGCCTGAGGCCGACGAGGTTCCGCCGGCACAGAGTGCCACCCTCCGGGGAATCCGCGAGGCCCACGACCGTGGATTCCGGACCGTGCTGAGCCTGAAGTTCCCCAAGGCCGGCACCTCCTTCCCCTCGCCGGGCAGCGCGGCGATGGCCGCCGAGCTCGCGCGACTGGACCGCGTGCTGCCGCTCGTGCTCGGAACGGTCGAAATCGTCACCATCGGCAACGAGCCGTTCATCGAGAGCATGCCCTCCGAGCGGGACGAGCGGCTCAACCAGTTCTACGAGACCGTCGCGCGCCACGTCATCGAGGCCAGGGCCGACCTCTGCGGCGCGGATTGCCCCACCCACCTATACATGGGGGCACTGAACCGGCTGGACCTACGCCAGAACCGCACCGCCGCCGTCGAACGGTACCTCACCTTCGTGCGCGACACGCCTGAGATCGAGGGCGTCGATCTCCATCCGCACGTTCCCGACGAGGCCCGTATCCAGGACTTCCTGGACTACACCATTCCGCGGCTCCGTCCCGACCAGACCTTCCTGGCGACGGAGTTCTCCCTGGTCTGGTACTGGCAACAGCACATGACCGACCGAATCCCGGCCGCCTTTGCGCAGCGCTACGGCTATGCCCCTGAGACTCAGGTGTGGGAGGTCATCGGCGAGGCGATCGAGGACCCCTTCCCTTCTCACAAGTGGAACGACCTGCTCGCGCTGAGCCCATGGTTCGAGTCCAAGAAGCACTTGCTGCGCGACGTTATGGGGCTGCTGAGGAGCACGGGCCGGCTCGCCGTGGCGACGTATGGCTTCCGACAGATCCCCTCGATGACGGCCGACTGGAGCCCCACGAAGGCACCCTGGCTGCTCAACAGCGTGTTCGCCCCGCTGACGGTCCAGCACCGCGGCCAGGCGCTGGCGACACCGGGCTACGCCTGGATCGATGACTTCCGTCGGCTTCAATGACCGGTCCGGTCACCGGCGCGGTGATCTTCAACGGCGAAGGAGTTCATCATGAGATGGCGATCAGCACGAACCCGGACCGCTGTGGCCCTGGCCGCGACCTGCCTGGTTTCTGCGGGCATAGTGCCAGCGCAGGCGTCGAACCAGGAACGGAGTCCATCGTCACCCGCCCACGGGGAGCCGACGTACACGAACCCGGTGAGCGCGGGAGTCGTCGACACCTTCCCCGACCCTGCCGTGATCCGCGGCAAGGACGGGGCCTGGTACGCCTACGGCACGCAGAACCCGATCTTCAACAGCATCGGTGAGCAGGGCGAGCACATCCTTCCGATCCTGCGCTCGGAGGACTTGGCCGACTGGACCTACGTCGGTGACGTGATCCCGGGCGCCACCCCAGCGACATGGCAGTCGAGCTCCCGAGCCTGGGCGCCCGACATCCGCTACGTGAACGGGGAGTACCTACTGACCTACGGGCTCTCGACCGGTGGGCTCGCCCTGGCCATGGCACCCACGCCGACCGGTCCGTGGACGCACCACGACGAGCTCATCGTGCCGTCGGCTCCCGTGGAGGGCTGTCCCACCGGCAACATCGACCAGTCGCTGTTCACCGATGACGACGGCACGCTGTATCTGTACTGGGGCAGCTACGACCTCATCTGCGTCTCCGAGCTCAGTGCCGACGGCACCGAACTCATCGGCCCTGTCACTCAGGTCGCGCAGGGCCGCCGCATGGAGGGTGGCTATGTCGTGCGGCACGGCGAGTACTACTACCTGATGTACTCCGACGCTGGCTGCTGCGAGGGCGAGAGCAGCGGATACACCGTGAAGGTCGGGCGTGGGGACAACCCGCGCGGCCCGTTCGTCGACGACCGCGGTATCGACCTCATGGCCGAGTCGTCTAAGGGCGGCATCGTCCTGGCCAGCAACGGAAACCGGTTCACCGGGCCCGGTCACCACTCCGTGGTCACCGACCTGGCGGGCCAGGACTGGATGGTCTACCACGCCATCCCCAGGGACGACGCCGACTTCCCGCCGTTCACGGGTCCTGGCGGCGGCACGCTGCGGCTGTCGAAGCGGCCGCTCATGATCGACCGCCTGGACTGGATCAACGGGTGGCCCGTGGTCAACGCCGGCGCCGGCCCGTCCGAAGGCCCACGGCCCGCCCCGGTCACCTCCGGGTTCGTCACGACGACGTTCGCCGACGCATCGCTGGACCACTGGGTGCCCGACGGCGATGTCAGCCTCGCGAACGACCTCGACACCGGTCGGCACATCCGGCTCGACGACGCGACCCTGACCAGTCGCGCCAATGGCACCGGAGACCTGCGAGCCCAGGCCGATCTGCGGCTCGTCGACACGGATTCCGCCGCCGGGCTCGCCATCGGTGTGGCGCGCCGGAGCCGCGCGGCGGCATGGATCGACCGCGCCGCGGGTGAGCTGCGCGTCGAGGTCACCAAGGACCGGCGGACCGAGACGGTCGCCGCACCGTTGCCGGACGAGTTCCGGTACGACACCTGGCACGTAATGACGCTCGACTGGCGCCGCGGCGTGCTCACCGCTGCCGTCTCGGCCGACAACATCCTCGAGCCGCTGGCCACCGTCTCTGTCGACGCACCTCCCGGGGCGCGGGCGTCGGGGCCCGTCGCCGTGTTCGCCGACGGCGTCGCCGACGCCGACAACATCAGCCTGGTGCGACTGGCCTCCCCCGTCACGGAACGCGTCGACGAGCCGGCGCCCGACAGGCTGCTGGCCGACTTCTCCGACGAGTTCGACGGCGCTCTCGAACCCGGAACCGAGGGCTCGGCGTGGTCGTGGGTCCGCGGACCGGCCCCCGGCGCTCGCGTGGAGGACGGCGCGTTCGTCTTCCCGACCCAGGCCGCTGAGCTCTACCTGGCAGGCAACACGGCCTCCGTGCTGCTCCGTGATGCGCCCGACGGCGACTACATGGTCGAGACTAGGCTGCGTTTCGACGGCACACGCGTCAACCAGCAGGCCGGCCTCATCCTCTATGAGAACGACGACCGGTTCGTCAAGCTCGTGCACTCGCACCTGGGCCTCGCCCGCCGGCCGGGAAGCGTGGCGGACCAGGTCGAGTTCACCCGCGAGGGCCCGCGCCCGACGACGACGCCGCCGACGGCCGTGTACGCCTCGCCCATGTGGGGTGCCGCGCCCGCCGAGACGACGTGGTTCCGCCTGTACGTCCGCGAGGATGTCGCGAACGCCGAGTACGAGGTCCGGATGGCCTCGAGCACCGACGGCGAGAAGTGGGACTGGGGCGGGGTCTGGACGCTGCCGCGCCGCGCCGACCTGCGTATCGGCGTCATCTCCATGAACACGGCCGGAGCCACGGCCCAGTTCGACTACGTGCGGACGTACGCCGTGGACCGACCGAACCGGGCGCCGTAAGGAGAGACCTGACCGGCGGGGCGGGATGCCACCTGGTGTTCCGCCCCGTCGGCGTCCCGCGTTTTCTTACGTAGCACGAACAGAAGTCGGCAGCTTTTCTGTCGAACTGTTGACGGAAAAATTCCGCGAATTTAGCGTCGCCCGCATGTCGATGACGACAGGGACTCATGCGCTCGTACGCCGAACCCACGAGGAGCGCGTTCTCGCCGCTCTCCGTGCCGGCGGCGCCATGAGCCGTGGCGAACTGTCCAAGCGTGTCGGACTCTCACGGACGACGTTGTCGGAGATCACGGCCAGCCTCCTCCAGCGTGGCGCGATCGTCGTCGCCGACACCGACGCCGCCACGCGGAGCGGAAGCGGCCGGCCAGCGGAGCGCCTGGCCCTGGATCCGGCCTCTGGACAGTTCCTGGGCGTGGACTTCGGTCATCGACGCGTTCACGTGGTGATTGCCGACGCCGCGCACGAAATCATCGCTGCCGGCCTCGAGCCCTACCACAACGACGCGCCCTGGTCGGTGCGCCTGGGGGTGGCCTTCGACCTGATCGACGGCTTGTGCACGGCGCGCGGAGTTCATCTCGGCGCCCTGCAGGCGGTGGGGATCGGAGTTCCCGGGCCGTACACCGGCGCCGGTGCCCGCGGACCGCGGGTGACGTGGCGGCCGCAGGCCGCACCGGAAGGCGTCGACCTGGCCTTCGCCGGGCGGTTCGGCACGCCCGTCGTCGCCGACAACAACACCCGGCTGGCCGCCCTCGCCGAGGCCATCTACGAACCCGAGCCCGTCAGCGACCTCGTCTACGTGCGGCTGTCCGACGGCGTCGGCGGCGGACTCGTGGTAGCGGGACGACTCGTGACTGGCGCCAGAGGCTACGCCGGCGAACTCGGGCACGTCACCGCCAACCCAGGCGGGTCGCAGTGCCGGTGCGGCAAACGGGGCTGCCTGGAGACGGTCGCATCCGTCCCGGCGATCCTCGCCGGCTGTCGTGCTCGCGGCGTCGACGTCGAGAACCTGGACGATCTCGCCGCGGCCGTCACCAAGGGCGACCCGGTGGCCGACGCCGTGCTGCGCGACGTCGGCACGACCCTCGGTCGTGTCCTCGGCGCCGCGGCGATGGCGCTGAATCCGAACGAAGTGGTCATCGGCGGCGAGGTGGTCCACGTCGCCCCTGTCATCGTCGAACAGGCGGCGGCAGCGCTGCGGTACGAGCTGTACTCCATCCCAGCCGAGAAGCCCCTCGTCGTACGGCGGTCTCAGCTCCGCGACAGCGACGGCGCGCTGGGCGCGCTCGCCGCCATCTTCCACCAGTCCCCACTCCTCGCCGGATATCCCGAACCAGCGGAGTCCGACGACGGTGCCACCCAGCAAAGGAGCACGTGGTGACAGCCTCGACCCCTAGAACGTCGCGGAACGGCGCCGTCGGCAACCCGGCGGCCTCGGCCGCCGATCCCGCGTCCCAGCCACCCGCACAGGACGCGCGCGCGACCGCTACGCAGCCGCCCGACTCCGCGGAGCCACCCTCGCCACCGGGCGGGAGGTCCACCAAGCGCCGGCCAGGCAAACGCACCGGACTGCGCATCCTCAACGCCGTCTCGATCGTCGGTGGCATCACGATCTGGTGGGCCCTCGCGGTGAGCGGCTTCGAGTTCCCGACTCCGCCCGAGGTTGTCGAGACGGCCATCGAACTGTGGAACGACGGGATCCTCCAGGAGGACGTCGTCGCGAGTCTGACGCGCGTCCTCGCCGGATTCATCGCCGGCTCGGCCGTCGCCATCCCGGTCGGGTTCCTGATGGGCTGGTACACCGTCGCGCGCGGCCTGTTCGAGCCGTGGATCCAGTTCTTCCGGACCATCCCGCCGCTGGCCCTGCTTCCGGTCGTCCTGGTCCTGATGGGCATCGGCGAGCTGCCGAAGGTGTTCGTGATCTTCCTCGCCGCCTTCCTCGCCTGCGTCATCTCGACCTATCAGGGCGTGGTCAACGTGGATCGCACGCTCATCAACGCCGCGCGGGTGCTCGGTGCGAGGAACGGCACGATCTTCCTCAGGGTCGTCGTGCCTGCATCAACGCCGTTCATCCTCGTCGGGATGCGGGTCGGCCTCGGCTCTGCCTGGGCGACCCTGGTTGCCGCCGAGCTGCTCGCGGCGCAGGCCGGCCTCGGGTACCGCATGCAGCAGGCCCAGTACTACTACGACACTGCGACGATCTTCGTCGGCATCGTCGTCATCGGCGTACTCGGCCTGGTGATGGACCGGCTGCTGCTCTTCGCGGACACCAAGCTCACCGGATGGCAGGAGCGCCGATGACCACGACACCGACAGACACCGCGAAGATCTCGGTGCGGCGCGTCCGCAAGACCTTCGACCTGAAGAACTCGGAGTTCGTGGCGCTGGAGAGCGTGTCGCTCGACATCGCCGACAACGAGTTCGTGACGGTCGTCGGTCCTTCCGGCTGCGGCAAGTCGACTCTCATGAACATCCTCGCCGGGCTGGAGACCCCGACGTCGGGCCACGCCGTCGTCGACGGCAAGGACGTCCGGGGACCCGGCCCTGAGCGCGGCGTGATCTTCCAGCAGTACGCACTGTTCCCGTGGCTCACCGTGCGCAAGAACATCGAGTTCGGTCTGAAGGTCGCGGGCCTGCGCGCGGCCGAGCGACGTCAGCGTGCCGAGTACTTCATCCACATGGTCGGACTCGACCAGTTCGCCGATGCCCTGCCGAAGATGCTCTCAGGCGGCATGAAACAACGCTGCGCGATCGCGCGGGCCTATGCGGTGAATCCGTCGATCCTGCTCATGGACGAGCCGTTCGGCGCGCTCGACGCGCTCACCCGGGTAACGCTCCAGGAGCAGCTCCTCGGCACCTGGAGCCGCGAGAAGCGCACCGTCATGTTCATCACCCACGACGTCGACGAGGCCGTCTTCCTCGCGAATCGCGTCGTGGTGATGGCCGCCCGGCCAGGACGCATCTACGACATCGTCGACGTCGACCTGCCCTTCCCCCGCACGGAAGAGGTGCGGCTCAGCCCGGAATTCGGTGAGCTGCGCAACCGCGTATGGCATTCGGTGTACCACCAGACGCCCGGTGTTGCCGCCGGTCACGCGTCGTCCTGAGCACGATCCAGCCCGACGAAGGGACTGCAATGCGAATCACCCCAAGGTTGGCCGGCACCGCCACGGCCACGCTGGCGGTCGCCCTGCTCGCCACCGCCTGCTCCGGTGACGACGCCACGACGGATGGCAATGGTGCGGACGATTCCTCGGAGGACGTCATCGAGGTCGAGTTCGGCTTCATCCCGGACTTCAACGGGACGAGTCTGCTGGCGATCGCCGAGGACCAGGACTTGTGGGAGAAGTACGGACTGGACGTGACGACGTCGTCGTTCACCAACGGGCCGCTGCAGATCCAGGCGCTCGGCACCGGTGACCTGGACTTCGGCTACATCGGGCCCGGCGCGTTCTGGTTGCCCGCAACCGGCCAGGCCAAGATCGTCGCGATGAACACCCTCGGCCAGGCCGACCGCGTCGTCGCCCAGGCCGGCAACGAATCGATCGAGGATCTCCGGGGCAAGATCGTCGCCGTGCCCGAGGGCACCTCGGGCGACATGATCCTGACGCTCGCCCTTCAGGAGGCGGGCATGACCAAGGACGATATCGAGGTCGTGCCGATGGAGCCGTCCGCCATCGTCGCTGCCCTGTCGTCGAAGCAGGTCGACGGAGCCGGATTCTGGTATCCGGCGCTGGCGACCGTCAAGCAGTCGGTACCCGACCTCGTCGAACTCGCGGACAACACCGACTTCGAGGACACCGTCGCGTTTCCCACGGCGTTCGTGGCCGGCAATGACGTCGTCGCCAACGAAGGCGAGAAGGTCGACCGAGTGCTCAAGGCACTCCGAGACGCGATGACCTACCGAGCCGAGAACATGGACGAGGCCATCGAGCTGACGGCCGAGTTCAACGACCTGGACGTCGCACAGGTCGAGGGCGACGCGAGCAACGTGCAGGTTCTGACCCTCGAGGAGATCGACCAGCTCACCGAGGACGGCACCATCGACACGTGGCTGACCGGCATGGTCGACTACTTCGTCGAAGCCGGGAAGCTGGAGAATCCGGTCGACCCGGCGGACTTCTACACCGGGGATCTCTTCCTCGCGGCTGGTGAGTGACGCACGTGAAACCGAGGAACGTCCTCTTCCTGATGACCGACCAGCACCGCGCCGACACGATCGGGGCCTACGGCAACCCGATCGCGACCACTCCGGCGATCGACGAACTCGCGCGCACGGGCACCCGGTTCGACCGCTGGTACACCCCGACGGCGATCTGCACTCCGGCGAGGGCCAGCCTGCTGACCGGGCAGGCGCCGTTCCGGCACCGGGTACTGGCCAACCATGAACGCAATGTCGGCTACCTGGAGGATCTGCCCGACGGGACGTTCACGTTCGCCGAAGCGTTGCGCGACCACGGATACAACACCGGGCTCGTGGGCAAATGGCATGCCGGTACCGAGAAGAACGCCGCAGTGTTCGGGTTCGACGGCCCCGACCTGCCGGGTTGGCACAACCCGGTCACGAACCAGGACTACCTCGAGTATCTGCGTGAGCACGACCTGCCGCCGTACGAGATCAGCGATCGCATTCGTGGCACGCTGCCGAATGGCGGGCCGGGCAATCTGCTGGCAGCCCGGCTCCATCAACCGGTCGCGGCGACGTTCGAGTACTACCTCGCGACGCGGACGATCGAACTGCTCGAACGGTATGCCGACGATGCCGCCCGCCAGGCCACGCCGTTCTTCCTCCAGCTCAGCTTCTTCGGACCGCACCTGCCGTACATCGTCCCGGACGCCTATTTCGACCTGGTCGACCCGGACGTCGTCCCACTTCCCCGGTCGATCGCCGAGACCTTCGCCGGCAAACCACCGGTGCAACGCAACTACAGCGCCCACTGGACGTTCGACACGATGCCGATCGAGGCGACACGCAAGCTCATCGCCGTCTACTGGGGCTACGTCACGCTTATCGACCAGCAGATCGGCCGGGTCATGGACGCCATGGAGCGGCTCGGGCTCGTCGACGACACCGCCGTGTTCTTCACGAGCGACCACGGCGAGTTCACCGGCTCACACCGGCTACACGACAAGGGCCCGGCGATGTACGAGGACATCTACCGCACGCCAGGCATCATCCGGATCCCCGGGGCACCGCAGGGCCAGGTCCGCACCGAGTTCGTGAGCCTGCTGGACTGCACAGCGACGATCCTCGACATCGCCGGGATCGACACGTCGCCCGCGATCGACTCACGGAGCCTAGTGCCGTTCGTCGAGGGACGCGACGTCCCCTGGCCGGACGACATCGTCTGCGAGTTCCACGGACACCACTTCCCGTACCCGCAGCGCATGCTCCGCGAGGACCGGTTCAAGCTCGTCGTGAATCCTGACTCGACCAACGAGTTGTACGACCTCGCCACCGATCCCGACGAACTGCTCAACGTTTACGTCCACCCGGAAATGACCGATGTGCGCCTCCGGATGATGCAGCGGCTCTACCAGGTGCTCCGGGATCGGGGCGACAACTTCTATCACTGGATGACCACGATGTACGACGTCGGCGAGGTCGACTACGACCCCACTCAATCCGGGTTGGACGAGACGACGTACCAGAACGGTGCGCGACCTCGTGACCTGACAACCGCCGGATGCCGGCGCCGAGGAACATGACCGCTCGCCGCCATCGGGCTCGGCCGCCGGCTCCGAGCACGGCTTCCGCGCCGAGCGGCGGGTCAGAACCGCCGGATCAGCCCTCGGCCGCCGGCCGGTATCGGGAGTGCTCGCAGGGTCAACCCGGTCCCGGACTCTCGGGCGGCGAGCCGGCCGCGGCAGTCATAGAGTTCCACGTCGCACGCCGTCTCGGGTCCAGCGGCCACCACGACGGCGTCCTCACCGCCGTTGGCGAGGTGCCACTCGGACCAGTCGCCGGCCGGGACGGGCACGACGACGTCGGCGTAGCGCACGGTGACGACAGTCTCGCCGCCGGCCGCCTCGACGGTGGTGAAGCCGTCGGCGACGCCCCGGACGGAGAGGGAGCCGTGCAACAGGACCGGCGCGTGCCGGCGCCAGAACGTCAGCCAGTGCGACAGCACCTCGAGTGCTTCCGCGGACTGCCCGGCCAGCCGCACCGACACCTGCGGCACCCCGAACAGCGCGCTGAGCAGCTGGTGGGCGATGCGCTCCGGGCTGTCCACCTGCGACCACATGATCGGGTCACTGTGGACGGCCACCCCGGACGTGGCCGCCCGCATGCTGACGATGCCGCGCCTGTTCTGCGCCGGGCTCAGCGGGCAGTCGGCCACCCTGACCATCGTGGCCGCGCGGATCGAGGCCGGTGAGACGTAGGGCTCGCGGAACTCGATCATCGCCTCAGGGCGCACAGCGTGAACGGCGTCGACCAGCTCGGCGAGTAGCGCCAGGGCTCCCGCCGACGAGTCCGGGCGGTCGCCGTCGGCGGGCCCCGGCGCCGGCGGCACGGCCGCGAACCGCTCCAGGAAGTCCAGCTTCAGCCCGTCCGCACCGGAGGACCGGACGAGGTCGGTGACGCGGCCGACGAGGTGGCGCCGTGCCCGGGGCGAGCGCGGGTCGAGGACGGCGGCCTCCATGGCCGGCTCGTCGTAGAGCGTCGCCAGGGCCGCCTCGCGGTAGGCCTGCGACCGGTAGCCGAGGAACGGGGTCCCGATCCACCACATCGTCCGTAGCCCCAGTGCCCGCGCCCGCTCGACCAGAGCCCGCGCGTCGGGCACCTTGGCCGGCTCGACCCGCCAGTCGCCGCATGAACCGTAGCCGCGCTCGGCGTCGGCGGTCTGCCAGCCGTCGTCGACGATCAGCGTGCCGAAGCCCAGCCGGCCGGCCAGCTCGAGCTCGCGGTCGAGCGCGGCGGCGTCGAGATCCTGGTGGAACGAGTACCAGGTGCACAGCACCGGCTGCTCGTTCTCCAGGGCGACAGCGCGACGGGTCAGTCCCAGCCGCCGGCCGATGTCGGCGACGGCGTCGACGAACGCGGCGCCGGTGAGGTCCAGGTGCAGCGTGAGCGGCGCCCCGTCCGCGAGGTCCGCATCGACGTCGAGCATGAACTCGGCCGTCTCCTCCACCATGCCGGCCCGCACCCGCACGGGATGGTCGCCGGCGACGGCGCCGTACGTCAGCAGCGTGCGGTCGTGCCGCCCGACCAGGCTGCCCAGCGCCGTCCCGCTGAACGGGCCGACGTCGCGGGCCGCCTCCCAGGCCGGCGGCAGCTGCACCCGCTCCTGGTCGCTGCTCGGCCGCCACAGCACGACGGCGTCCGGTGCGGCCAGGCGGACCAGCACGCGGGCCGGGCCGGGCGCGGACCGCCGCACGGTCACCGTGAGCACACCTCCGTCGTCGGACTCGACGACCGCCGGGCGGGTGTGCTCGTCCAGCCCTTGTGCGATCTCGACCCGGGCGGTGGCCACCGCGACCGGCACCAACCGGGCGTCACGCGCCGCGCCGGGCGCCCAGGGCGCCATGATCTCCGCCGACGTCATTTCGACCCCGTGAACGAGATGCCGCCGACGATGTGCCGCTGCGCGAGGAAGAAGATCACGATGCACGGCAGCACGACGACGATCGACGTCGCCATGAGCAGCGACGTGTCCGTGCTGTTGGCCGACGTGAACCCGGCCAGCGCCAACGGCAGCGTCTTCCACCGCTCCGAGCTCAAATAGATCGACGGCGTGAGGAAGTTGTTCCATGAGCTCATGAACTGCAGCACCGCCGCCGCGACGATGATCGGCTGCGAGAGCGGCAGGTAGATCGACCACCAGATGCGGAACCAGCCGGCTCCGTCGACGATGGCGGCGTCGGTGAGCGACTGCGGCAGCCGCAGGTAGAACTGCCGGAACAGGAAGATGAAGAACGCCGAGCCGAACAGGCTGGGGAGGATCAGCGGATACAGCGTGTCCATCATGTCCAGCTCACGGAAGAGGATGAACTGCGGCACGATCGTGACCTCGCCGGGGAGCAGCATGGTGGCCAGCACGATTCCGAAGATCACGCCGGCGCCGCGGGCCGGGATCCGAGCGAACGCGAACCCGACGAGGGAGGACGACAGCACCGTGAAGATCACCGGCGGGATTGTCGTCAGCAGTGAGTTGCCGAGGTACTGCCAGAACGGGAACGACGACAGCCCGTCGGTGTAGTTCTGGAAGTGCCACTGCACCGGCCAGAGCGAGACGCCCGCCTCGGCGACGCCCTGCCGGGTGCGCAGCGACGTCGCGATCATCCAGAGGAACGGGTACGCGAACACGAACGAGCCGATGACCAGCACGACCAGCGAGCCGGTCTGGCGCAGCCGCGACGGCGCCATGGGACCGCCGCCGGCCCGCAGGGACGCGCGACGGCCGCGCGACGGCCGCGGGGCGGATGCCCGGGCGGACCGGGTGTCCGGCGCCGCGACCGTCCCGGCGCTACTTGGCGCGGGCAAAACGGGCCTCCTTCGGTCGGGTGCTCTCGTAGTAGACCCAAAAGGCGCTGCCGCGGAAGATCAGCGCCGTCAGCAGCAGGATCATCACGAGCAGGATCCAGGCCAGCGCCGAGGCGTAGCCCATCCGGAAGTACTCGAACGCGTTCTGGTAGAGGTACAGGACGAAGAAGAGCAGGGAGTGCGACGGCCCGCCGCCGGCCTGGGTCACGACGTAGCCCTGGGTGAAGGTCTGCATGGCGCCGATCAGGCCGGTGATGACGTTGAAGAAGATCACCGGGCTGATCTGCGGCAGCGTGATGCTCCAGAACCGGCGGACCGCGCCGGCGCCGTCCAGGTGCGCCGCCTCGTACAGCTCGGTCGGCACGTCCTGCAGTCCGGCCAGGTAGATCACCATGTTGCCGCCGACCGTCCACAGGCTCATGATCACCACGGCAGGCAGCGCCCAGCCGGGGTCGGCGAACCAGGCCGGCCCCTCGATGCCGAACACCCGCAGCACGCCGTTGAGCAGGCCGTAGCCGGGATTGAACACCCACAGGAAGAGCACGACCTGCGCCACGCCGGTGACCAGGCTGGGGAGGTACCAGATGGTCCGGAACACGTGGATGCCGCGGACCCGGACGTTCATCAGCAGGGCCACACCCAGCGACAGCGCCACCTGCAACGGCACGCTCAGCGCGGCGTAGGTCAGCGTCACCTGCACGGCCTTGGCCACGAGCGGGTCCGACGCCGCCTCGGTGTAGTTGTCGAGACCGGTGAACGACGGCGGATCGATGAGGTTCCAGTCGAAGAACGACAGCACCAGCGAGTAGGCCATCGGCCCCACGGTGAACAGCAGGAACCCGAACACCCAGGGCGAGATGAACACCCAGAACGCGGCTGTGGACCGGTGCACCCACTGGCGGCGCACCGCGAACCAGAGCGGGCCGAGGAAGAGCACGTAGATCGCCGCCAGCAGGACGAGGAACGCGCCGAGGGGTTGCACGTCCGGCGACATGCCCAGGCGGCCGAGCACCTGCTCGATGGCGGTGATGATCTCGCTCATCTCGATCCGCTCCGGTCCGCGGTGCCCGCGCCTACTGCGAGTCCAGCGTCGACTGGCACTGCTCGTCGAGCTCGGGGAACACGTCGGCCGGATCCTCGGTGCCGGAGCCGAGTGCGGTCCGGGAGTACAGGGCGTTGCTGAAGTCGGACCGGATCTGCGCGTCCTTGGCCACCGACGGCTGGATCTGCGACTGGTCGACGGCGTCGACGAACGCCTGCAGGTCGAGCTCCGGCGCCGCCGCCTTGAACGTCTCGATCGACGCCTCGACGACCGGGACGCCCAGCGAGGACTCGGTGGTGGTCAGCAGGTCCTGGGCGGCCTGCGACGTGCTCATGAACTCGGCGAAGGTGCGGGCGGCCTCGGCCTCCTCGGGTGTGGCGTCCTTCGAGATGCCCAGGCCGTTGATCTCCATCGGCTCGCCGTTGCCCGGCACCGGCACGATGGCCAGCTTCGAGTCGGTCACGGCCACGAGCTTGGCGATGTCCCAGGGGCCGAAGTCGGGCTGCATGGCCAGCCGGCCGATGCTGAGCCAGTCGAACATGTCCTGGCCCTCGGCGTCGATCTGCGTGGGCGCGTACCCGTCGGGCGCCTGCGCGTCGATGACGAACCGGGCCGTCTCGATGGCGACGTCGCTGTCGAGCATGCACTGCGTGCCGGTCTGGTCGTAGAAGCTGCCGCCCTCGGCGATCAGCCAGCCGTCGTACCAGAGCCGGGCCGAGCCGTAGACCTTCTCCGGCGGCTCCCCCGAGGTCAGCTGCTGGGCGACCTGCGCGAACTGGTCCGTCGTCATCGGGGTGTCGGACGGCGGCAGCGGAACGCCCGCGGCGTCGAACACGTTGCCGTTGACGGCCATCACCTTGGTCTTCACCACGAACGGCACGGCCCAGTAGGAGCCGTCGATCATCATGCTGTTCGGGATGTTCTCCGAGTAGTACGCGCTCGGGTCGACGTCGACCTCCTGGTAGGCGTTGGCGAAGCCGGCCAGGGAGGTGTTGGAGATCTGCGAGACCGTAGGCGCCTGCCCTCCGGCGATCGACACCTGGAGCTTCTGCTCGTAGTCGCTCTGGATCCAGTTCAGCTCGACGTCGACGTCCGGGTGCTCCTCCTCGAAGGCGGCGACCATCGCCTTCAGGGTGTCGGCCTCCTGGGTGTTGCCCCAGTGGGCGAACGTGATGGTGGTGTCGTCGCCGCCGCCGGCTTCGTCGGCCGCGCCACCGCATCCGGTGAGCACGAGCGCGGCCGCGGTGGCCATGGTGGCGAGGGGCACGATTCTCTTCATCGGACTCTTCCTTGACTCTCGATGGTGTGCGACTGCGGCGCGGGGTGTCAGACGGCGGCGTGGGCCTCGGTTCCCGGGTGGACGACCTGCTCGACCCTCCCGCCGCCGACCTCGGCGATCCAGCGGACCGGGCGAGGCCCGGTGACGCGCAGGGTGGCGGCGTCGCCGCCGTCGTGCCGGACGCTGACGAGAGCGTCGCGGACCGGGATGCCGGCCACCTCGACCCAGCCCCCGGTCAGGTGGCTGCGGGTCGTGACGGTGCCGTCGGCGGCGACGTCGAGGCCGGTCAGGCCGGTGAGCAGGTGGGCCACCAGCGTGTACGAAACCTCGGGATAGGCGGCGCGCGAGGCGATGAGGTGGCGGATCCACCGCAGCGCCTCGTCGTCGCGCCCGTAGCGCAGGTACGCCTCGGGCAGGTAGGTGAACGCCTCGATGTTGGGCGGCGGGGCGATCTCGAGCTGACGTGAGACGAAGTCGAGGTGCGCCGACGCCCGCGGGCCGGACTCGGCGAGGCCCTTGACGGCCGGGAACCAGGACGGCTCGTAGCCGAACGCCGTCACCGGCCCGGCGGACGAGAGACCGGTGGCGTACCGCCCCAGCTCCTCGACCCACCAGGCGTCCGCGAAGTGCCGGGCCAGGCGGTCCGCCTCGGCGGCCGCGTGCTCGGCGAGCGGACTGCCGGGCAGCACATCGCGGATCGCCGACACGGCCGCCCACTGGCTGGCGATGCCGTCGCCGGCGACCTGTAGTCCCGGGGCGGCGGACCCCTCGTTGTAGGTAGGGCTGCCGGCGAAGATGTCGCCGGTGCCGGCCTCGCCGGCGACGCCGGTGCCGAGCACGTCGTGCAGGGCGACGAAGTCGGTCGTCACGGCCCGGTAGAAGCCGGTGAGGACGGGGTCGGTGCGGTAGCGCTCGTCGCCCGTCCAGCGGTACTGCTCCAGGCACTTCTCGACCAGCTCGAACGGCGCGGGGATCTCCCTGACGAAGTCGTCGTCCGAGTGGAAGTCGATCTCCGCGGGACGGCCGTCGAAGTGGAACGCCCACAGCGGGTACCACCGGCGCGCCGGCGTCGCCGACTCCGCGAAATGCCGCAGCATCGCCTGGTTCTCGCGGTCCAGGCCCAGCAGGTGGGCGCCGAGCGCCTGGTGCGCGACGTCGCGGGAGTAGAACATCGGCCGGTCCGTGAGCCCGGCCCAGTACGACGGGACGATGGCGGCGTCGTCCCGCACCCAGCTCAGCGCCCGCTGGACGGCCCAGCCGTAACCCTCTTCGAGGTCCGGCTCCGACGATCGGAACTCCGGAAGGTCACGCTCGATGCCGGGAACGCCCAGCCGCTCTGCCGTCATGCGGCATATGTAAGCACAAAGTCCGGTGTCCGACAAGAACTTTCAATGGGCCGTCATCGGACACGTCACGGTGGCGGCGGCGCGGTGGAGCCGCGGACGATCAGCTCCGGGTCGAAAAGCAGCTCGCTGGTGTCGACGGGGCGGCCCTGGACGAGCCGCGTGAGCACCGGGACGACCGCCTGGGCCAGCCGTTCCATGGGCTGGCGGACGGTGGTGAGCGGCGGGTCGAGGAACTCGAGCGGAAACGCGTCGTCATAGCCGACGACCGAGACGTCGCGCGGTACCTCGAGGCCGGCCCGCCGCACGGCCCGGATCGCACCCAGGGCCATTTCGTCGCTCGCGGCGACGATGCCGGTCACGCCCGCCTCGAGCAGCTTCCCGGTGGCCGACGTGCCACCCTCGATGCTGTACTCGTGCCGGATCACGACGGCATCGTCGCGACTCCCGCCCCTCGCCTCGACCGTCGCGAGGAAGCCCTGGACCCGGAGGTCGCTGGGCCGGTTGCCGATCGGCCCGGCGATCAGGCCGAGCCGGCGGTGACCGAGGTTCCACAGGTGGTCGACCGCCAGCTCTGCCGCGAGCAGGTCGTTCGTCGACAACGTTGGCGCGTTCGTCCCCGCGACCGGTCCGTCGATGCAGATGAACGGGATGCGCCGCTGGGCCAGCAGGCGGTAGGCCGCCGGGTCGACGTCGGCCAGGGTGTTGCTGGCGGAGATGAAGACGGTGGCCAGCACCCCGGCGTCGGCCATGGCCGAGACGTAGTCGAGCTCCTGCGTCCCGCCCACCGGCGCCGACGCGATCACGGCCCGGTAGCCCTGCAGGCCGAGCGCCGCCGACATGCGATCGGCCAGCTTCGCGAAGAACGGGTCCTCCAGGCCCGGCGTGAGCAGCAGCACCAGGTTGCCCAGCGACACGCGTGAGTAGCCGACGGCGCGCATGGCGTCCTCGACCACTCGGCGGGTCTCAGGCGCGACCACGCCACGGTTGTTGATGACTCGGCTGACCGTCGCCTCGCTGACTCCGGCGGCCTTCGCCACGTCTCCGATCCCGACCTTCGCCATGATTCCCCTGCCTCGCGACTCCCGATGGTGTCCGATCTCTGCAAGTATTGTGCATGCTGTGTCCTCGATCCGACGCCAGGGGAACTGGCGTTGCGGCCGAACGGCGGCATGCTCTGACGAAAGCGCGACCTCATCGCTACCCGGCGCACCGTCTCCGGCCGCCCACCCCGACGCGACCGTTCGAAGAGATCCGCCCCCGTGCGGCGTTCTGCCGCCCCGAGCGCGGGTGACCACCGGTGCATGGTCGTCGCCCTGGACGGCGACTGGCGGTTGGCGTGGTCACCGTCCCCGGCATCACCCGGCGCGAACCCCGCCGACCAAGGGGCCGGCTGGGCCATCATCACCGTTCCCGGCCATTGGCAGCTGCACGGATACGCCTCCCCCGCTTGACCAACGTGCGCTACCCGTTCCCCGTTGACCCACCCCGGGTCCCCGACGAGAACCCGACGGGCGAGTACCGGCGCGCGTTCACCGTTCCCGACGGCTGGCACGGCGGACGGGTGCTGCTGCGCGTCGACGGAGCTCTGGGCTGCGTCGCGACTGGTTCCGCCGCTGCAGCCGGAACCGGAACGTGCTGCGGTGATGGCACTGCTGAGCTCGGGGCAAGCTCCCGGCTCGGACCCGTGACGCCTTCAGGCTGTGCTCTTGGTACGGAACCGATCAGGTCTTGGCCGGCCGCCCGCCTTCGGGCGCGTCCCCCGCTGGCCGCCCGCTGCCCGCGCCCGCCCGCTGATGGCGGCCGGCCAAGACCCATCCGCCACTGAGGCGCGAGCCCCGGCGGCCACGAACGAGGGACGAACAGACGACGTGTTCATTGTTCGCCCGGACGACCCTCGCTGCAGCTGAGCTGCCGCCGAGGTCCGGAGCGACACGTCGCGATCTTGCCGCGACGCTACGCCCGCCACCAAGCCCCGTCAAGGGCCCCACCTTGGCGGATACGGACCTGGACGGCGTCGGCCAGAGGTCGGGCGCCGAGCGAGCCCCGAACCCTCCCGACGTCGCGGCCGCACGGTTGCGAGCATCAAGTTGACCGGGTGCCATGCTTCTCACCCACCGTGGGTGATGCTCTCATTGCTGATGCCGACGACCATGAGGCGAGCACTACGCCACTGTCAGTCGGTCAGGAGGCATGAGCCATGAGTAGCCAATCGGCGGCCGGATCCCGGCCGACTGTCGACGCCGGCCGCCTGTGGGCCGGCGGCTGCGCCTCGGCCCTCGTGGCCGCCTTGACGGCCGTGCTCGGGATCGTCGTCGCGCGCGGCGTCTTCGACGTGCCGGTCCTGGCCCCGGAGGGCCACGGTGTCTGGGGCGACGCGAGCACCTGGGGGTACGCCGGCGGTGCCGCTCTCGCCGCGCTCGTCGCCACCGGCCTGGCGCATGTGCTGATCCTGACGACGCCGCAGCCGATCCGGTTTCTCAGCTGGGTCGTCGGGCTCGCGACGGTGATCGCGGCGCTGATTCCGCTCACGTCGGACGCGACTGCCGGGTCCCGGCTCGCGACGGCTCTGATCATCCTTGCTGTGGGGCTTGTCATCGGGACGCTGATCGCCGGGGTCGCGCGCAGCGCCACTCGTGCGGCGAGGCGGCTGCCGCCGCAGCCCGGCCCCCGTCCCGAGCCGATGCCCTGACGCCCCGCGTGCGACGTCGGACCGGTGCAGCGCAGCGGAAGCCGATGTCGCCGGCCTAGCCGTCCGGGATACCGAGTGGCACATGCGGTCGTCGATGCCCGACGCTGGCCCCTCAGGAACGACCTGCGGGCCAGTGTTTGCCCGCCCTCGCGTGACGGCTCAGATCCGGCGCCGGCAGGTTCGGCGGCGCCGGTTCCGCCGGCGCCGAGGTCTCGCTGCCGGCGCACACCATGGCGAGGATCGAGGGTTCACTCCGCGAACGCCTCACGCAACGCGTTCTCCTGGTCGTGCGACAGGTTCGTGGCGATGAGCGTCGGGTGCAGACCCTGGCTCTCGAAGGCATCCTTGACCTTGTCACCGACTCCCTCGCTGGTCAGGGCGAAGAGGGCTGAGGTGCCCGGTGTCACTTGGTCCCGCGTTTGCTTGATGAAGTCGTCGTCGATGCCGGCGTCGGCGAGCGAGCCACTGAGCGCACCGACGGCCGCCCCGAGAGCTGCGGCGTGGCGTCATCGTCGGCCTTTCACGCCGGCGGATCTTCACGCGATGCGGGTGAACCGGCGCTGGCGGCACGAGTGCGGATCAGCCACGAACCGGCGGCCCGCACGGCCGCGTCCGTGGACTCGCCGATCACCTCCGTGGCCCCGTACGCCCGCACCGGCCCGGTGAGATCGACGGCACCGACGCGCCGCAACTGCTCCTGCAGCCGGTCGTCGAGGCCGGAGACGTACAGCCGTCCATGGCTGCGCTCCAGCTGGCCCGCGTAACGGGCGAGCACTCGGTAGAAGGTGGCGCCGAGCGCGGTACGTCCGCGCAACCGCAGCACGACGGCCGCATCGCGCGAGGCCGACGGGTCCGGCAGCCGTGCCGCGAGGGTGCGCGACCCGGCGTACAGCAGGCTGCCGTAGACGTCGAGCACGGTGACACGACCGCTGGGAAGGACGCGAGGTGCCGGCCGCTCGACCAGGACGCCGTCCCGCGGCACCAACTCGACCACCGTGAGGTCCATCGCCTCCTGGTTCAGCTGCAGCAGCAACGAGAGCGCCACCCCGATGCCGACGGCCACCGCAACGGGCAGGAACAGGGTCGTGACGAATGTCGTCACCAGGCCGATCTGCGAGGTGAGGCCCGTGCGCCAGATGTCGCCGATGCCGCCCGGCCTGATCGAACCGACCGCGGCGAAGACCAGGACGCCGGCCAGGACCGCCATCGGAACGAGGCCGACCAGTCCCGAGAAGAGCACGACGATCGGCAGCAGCAGCACCCCGGACAGGATCGCGGCCCACCGCGTCCGCGCACCCATCGAGACGTTCAGGGCGGTTCCGCTCACTGAACCGCCGACCGGCTGACCGCGGAAGAGACCGGTCACGACGTTGGCCGCGCCCTGCGCGAGGAAGTCGCGGTCGATGTTCGACGGCGACCCGTCCGGATTGGCCGCCTGCTCACCGACTCCGGAGCCCTGGACCAGGACGATGATCGCCACCGCGACCGCGCCGGCCACCAGCTCGAACGAGAGCAACCCGAGGTCCGGCAGCGCGGGCACCGGAATGGAGCGCGGAATGTCACCGGAGTCGCGGACCTGCTCCACGGTATCCAGGCCGAAGGCGATGACGGCCGCGGTGGGTAGCAGGAGCGCCGCTAGCGCGCTCATCGCGGCCCACCGGGTTCGCGCCAGCGAGACGAGGATCACCAGCGTGCCGATGCCGACCCCGAGAGTGGCCGCATCGATCCGGCCCGGATGAAGCACGAGGTCGGCCGCCTTGGCCACATTGGTCGCTCCGTCGACGGCCGCGCCGGTCAGGTCGCCGAGCTGGCCAAGGAGGATGTTGACCGCAACGCCTGTGAGGAACCCGGTCATGACGGAGTGCGAGACGAACCGGGTGTAGCGCCCCAGCCGGAACACGCCGGCCAGGATCATGAGCACGCCGGCGATCAGCGTGAGCAGGAACAGCGCCGCCGGGCGATCCGCACCGTCGACGGTGCTCACCGCGGAGGCGGCGGCCAGGGCGGCCGCAGTGGTCGTGGCCACCACCATCAGCCGGGTGCTCGAGAGCAGCCCGCCGACGATCGGGCCGACGATGCTCGCGTAGAGCCCGTACACCGGATTCACGCCGATCAGGGCCGCCGACGCCATGCCGTCCGGGATGCTCCCGACGGCGCTCGGGACGGCCGCCAGCGTGTCCGCCCGCAACTCGCGGCGCCGTGGCCTGATCGAGCGCGCCCACGCCCGGGCGGCTCGCACGGCGCGAGCCGTGGCCGTGCCGAGGCTGGGCATGCGAACACTCTTGCCGGGCGAGTCCTTGCTGGTCCTCACCCTGTTCGGGTGAGGACGTCAGCAGCGGCCGGGCAGCCCAGTCAGCTGTTGACCCGGGACACCTCGGGTTCGGCCGGGGTAGGACCGGCATCGCCACCGACGGTGTCGTGTTCGCGGCGCCGCCGCCCGGCCGCGGACGCCATCCGCTCCTTGCCGGCGGAGACGGCCGCACGGGCCCTTGTCGGCCATGAGCGCTTCTCGGCCGGGCCGACGTCCGTGCTGCTGGTGGCGGATCGCTTGCGAAATCGGACGAGCACAGCGGCGACAGTGGCGGCCATGCCCGAGACGGCCATGAGCCGACGCCGGTTCGACCGCGAGCGCCGTGTTCGGTCTCTTCGTCTGGACACAGCGGTCTCCTGTCTTGTAGGCGCTCGAACTCGCAGGATTCGCGCCATGCGAGGCCGATCTCATGCCAGAGTGTCCGGCTCGGGCCGGGCGGGCGCCTCACACGCAGGGGGTGAGCTGTGCCGCTCACCAATGCGCGGAGCGAGCCCGGCGGGTGCTCTCCGGATCCGTTGCGGCCGGCGTGGCCAGGCGTCGCCCGGTCGTGCCGTTGAGTGCGTTCGCGATCACCCGCGCCGTGCCGTCGATGATCGCTGGCCGTGTGACGCCGCCGAGCAACCCGGGCCGTTTGAACCGTCCGTCCATCGTTGCCTCCCCTGCCTCAGTCGCCCTCTGTGTCCGTGCCCAGCGCACTCTCGGCGGTCTCTGCCGGGATGCGTGCCCGGAGGGCCAGCTGTCCGCCGGCGGTGCTGATCGCGTCGGATACCCGCCGCACCCAGGTGTGCTCATAGACGATCAGGGCACACGACATCCCCGGCTCCAGGGCGTCCGCGACGACGGCGATGTCCTCGTCGTTCGCGAGGCGCCCGCCGACCACCTCGAGTCCGCCGAAGCCGAAATCGGCGGGATCCTCGTCGAAGTCCACCACCCGCAGGTCCCCGTTCGGCTCCCGCGTGGCCAGAACCAGATCGAGCAGCGTCACGTCGCCCTTGCCGATCACGTCCTTGAGCACCTCGACGGCAACGGGCTCCACACGATCACCCGGAAACGTGAGAATCAGAACCTCGACCGGCCCCCATCTCATGCCGAGCCCCCATGACGACAGCTCATGGCCACCCCCTGGTCCGAGCTTGGTCGTTGCTCCACCATGCGTATCAGCCGGCCACTTCGCCTCACCCGCACCGGGTGACCCGGCTAGAGCAGGCCGAGCTCTCGTGCCCGATCGACGGCCTGACGCCGGTTACTCACGTCGAACTTTCTATATATCGCTTTCAGATGGGTCTTGACGGTGTTCACGCTGAGCACATGCGCGGCGGCGATCTCCTCCAGCGACAGCAAGGACGGGAGGTCCCGGAGCACATCGAGCTCGCGGGCGGTCAGCGCCTCGCCGGAGACGGTAGGGAGGATGTCCGCGCCTCGTGTCGCCGTCGCGGCCGCGAGGAAGCCGCCGACGAACTTCTTGTGCTCGCCGAACCGCCCCTCGCCGCGAACGAGCAGCGACTTGACCCGGGAAGACGCAGCCATGAGTTCCCGGTACATCCGCCGGGGCGCGGCGAGGTCGAGGGCCTGCAGGAGCGCGTCGTGGGCACGGGCCGGCTCGTCGGACTCCGCCGCGAAGTGTGCCGCCAGCAACCAGGCCGTGATCTCGCAGTTCACGACGACGCAGGTCGCTGCGCCGGAGAGCACCGGCGCGAGCACGTTGCGGGCCGCGGCTTTCCGGCCGTGGTGAGCGTGCACCAGCGCACGCATGACGAACGTGTCGCCCGTCTCACCGAGCAGCCGTTCGGCTCTGGCCACGACCTCCGCCGTCGCGAAGCCGTCGCCCACCGACAGCGCCATCTGCAGTTCGTTCAGGCAGAAGTAGGCGATGCTCACCGGCAGCAGCTGAGGCTTGTCGTGCGGCCATGCCTGGCGCATGTTCCTGACGGCGTCGCGGCGGTTGGTGCCGGTCTCGAAGGCGATCGAGGCGTCGAGCAACCGAGCCGAGAGCTCGACCTCCGGCTCGAGGTCCGCGTCGATGGTCGAGACCAGCGACACGTATTTCGCGGCGGCCTCGCTGTCCAGCCGCTGCCAGGCCGCGCCCGCCGCGAGCAGGTAGACCGGCGCCATTCGCGCCGTTGCCGACCACCCGCGCTGCGACGCGAGCTCGACCGCTTCGTCCCCACGCCGCTCGACGGCGTCGAAGTCGCCGAGCGCGGCGGCGCAGACCGCCAGGTAGGAGATGCACTCGAGCGCGAGAGCGTCGCGCGCGTCGCGCCGAGCCATCCGCAACGCCGCCTCCAGGTCGGCGTTCGCGCGCTGGAACTCCATGAGCCAGATCCGCAGGATGCCACGGTTGACGGCGGCCAGCAGCGCCAGATCGGACTCACCCGAGACCGGCACGTCGCTGAGCGCGATGAGCTCCGCCAGGCGGTCGCTGCGGTCGCCGCGCAGCCTGGCCTCGTAGAGCAGCGCCGTAGTGTGCAGCAGCTGGAGGCGACGATCGGAGTGAACCTCCGGCCGCCGTCCCACGTGGTCGATGAGGCGTCGCGCGGAGGCCAGCGCGCCGCTCTCCAACGCCGCCAGGGCAGCGATCAATGTCGTCCCGGGCCTGGCGAGCCATCCCTCGGGCAGCAGGTCGACGATGCGACACAGGGAGGACCCGTCGCCGGCCAGCAGCAGCTGCAGGCCGTGCGTGTCGATGAGATCGACGACGCGCTGCCAATCGCCACCCTGAGCGGCATGGTCGAGCGCGAGGGCCGGCAGGCGGTGTTCGGCGAACCACTCCGAAGCCTTGATGTGGTGCAGGCGTTGCGCGTCCGCGTTTCGTCTGCTCCCCTCGGCCAGCAGGTAACCGCGCAGCAACCCATGTAGCCGGTACGCCGTAGGAGCCGGTCCCACCCGATAGACGAGCGCGTTGTCCCGCGCCAGCCGGGCCAGGACCGCTCCGGCATCCTGGCGCCCGGACAGCTTGCTGGCCAGCTCGGGGGTCAGCGTCTCGGCTACGGACGTGGCGAGGAGCAGGTCGACGGTGTCGTCGGACAGCGCGGTGAGGACCTCGGCGACCAGATAGTCCGACAGAGGCCGGTCGTCACCGGCGAAGTCGGCGATGTACGCGCCCACGTCGTCCTGCGACGCCATGGACAGTGCCGCCAGGCGCAGGCCGGCCGCCCAGCCCTCCGTGCGAGCCAGCAACAGCGCGAGGTCCCTCTCACTGACGTCGATGGCGTGACTGCGCAGGAGCTGATCGGCCTCGGCATGGTCGAAGGCCAGGTCGGCGGCCCGCAGGTCCCACGCCTGCCCGTCCATGACCATCCGGGCGGTGAGCAACGGAGGATCGAACCGGCTGCCCAGCATGAACCGTACGTGTGGGTCCTCGGTCCTGATCAGTGCCGCCAGGGTGGCCAGGCCAGCAGCAGAGGTGATCACATGGACGTCGTCCAGAATGATCCACAGCGTGCCGGGCAGAGAGCTGAGTGCATCGAAGAACGCTGTGAGAAACCCGCTGTTCCCGGCCTCGGACGGCGGTCGCAGGGCGCCCAGGCGCACCTCGGCCGGTGGGTCGAGTCCGCGCACCGCGCGCCCGCAGGCGCGCAGGATGCCCGACCACATGACGAATGGGTCGTTGTCGTAGTCGTCCAGCGAGAGCCATGCGACGGCATCGCCGCGCTGATGCACCCAGCGCCAGCACTGCGCCAGGAGCATGGTCTTACCGGCCCCCGCAGGCGCCGACACGAGTGTGACGGCGACCCCTCGGGCCGCGGCGCTGTCGACCTTGGCCAGGAGCCGGGTTCGGGGCACGGCGCTCGCCGGCAAACGAGGTACCCGAAGTTTCGCCTCCTGTACCCGCGCACGCCCCCTACTGCCAGCGCTGGCAACCACCCGAACCACCATAGTGGATGCTTCGTCCGCTTGTGACCGCTTTAGGTATATCCATCGACGTGGGCGGCGGATCCGGCCCCGCAACCCGGTTCACCCATCCGGGGTGAGGCGCTTCGGCGCGCGAGGGGCGAGTCTCGGATCAGGCGAACACCCCATCGAAGGACCATGCGGATGCGCTACGAGTTTCTCATCGGGGGCCGTGTCTCTGACACGGTCCGTGCAGCGTTTCCGGAATTCGACGTGGTCGAGGGACCGGCCGGAGGCACGGCGATCTACGGCCGCGTCCGTGACCAGGCCGCGTTGCGCGGCGTCCTGGCGCGGTTCGACGACCTGGGCCTGAGCGTCGTCGAAATGCGCAAGCTGCCCGACTGACCCGGGCCCCCGGCCCAGCGGGGCAGGTGGCCCGGGACCGTCGTTTTCCCCTGCCACTCACGCCAGCAGCTTCGCCTTCTGACCTTCGAACTCGGTAGTCGTGATGGTGCCGGCGTCACGGAGCCGGGCCAGCTTGGCCAACTCGTCCGCGCCGCTCGGACGGGAGTCGGCGGCGACGCTGCGGACATAAGAATCGAACTCTCGCTCGCGACGTTCGTAGTCTTCGAGCGTACGGGCGGTCATGCCCTCACCGCGGGCGACGATGTAGATGAGCGCACCGAGGATCGGCAGCACGATGATGAGCAGCGTCCAGAGCGCCTTGCCCCAGCCGGACAGGTCACGGCTGCGGAAGATGTCGCCCAGCAGCGAGACCAGCATCGAGATCCAGGCGACGAAGAGGAAGAACCAGATCATCGTGAGGAACAGGTTCATGAGCGGATAGTCGTCCATCGGGACTCCTTCGGTCTGATCGCACGGCGTGTGCGAACGGTCCGCGTCACGACGATGCGGCCGATCTCAACGGTGCCGACACGTGCGCCCTTCCTCCTCACCCACAGGGGGTGAACCTCGAGGGCTCGCAACCGGGTCGTCGGCGCATCACCTCCGGCCGTCTGCCCTGCCGGAGTGCGCCCGCAGCCGGTCGACCATCTGCGCCGAAGCGACAGCGAACAGCGCGCCGACGACCACCAGGTCGAAAGTGATCTGCACCGTCGTCCCCGCCCGAGCGGCTTGGCCGGCGGCGTGAACGTCGCCGTAGCCGACCGTCCTCAAGGTGACGACGGTGTAAAACAACGCGTCGGTCCGGGTCGCCAGCCCTTCGAACTCGCCCGGTGTGTTCCGCTCGATCAGGTAGTAGGAGACGGCGAAGAACACCACGACGGCTGGAACGGATAGTCCGGGCGATGAGCAGGCCGGCACCCCGGTCAGCCATGGCGTCCGCCGTCGTCGCCGGCGCCCGGTGGAGCGCACGACCAGTCGTAGACCTCTGCCGTTCCGACGACGATGTCATGCAGCGACATGCTGTGCCGGCTGACGAGCACCCACAACAGCCCACCGGAAGGGTGGCACATGACCGCTCGCAGGATCGCCTGCGCCGGCCGCAGCGGCGTCCCGGACCGGCTCACCACCGTCGTCGCGACGTTCCCAGGCGAGTTCTCGTGGCGACCCGGCCGGATCACCCGCGTCGGGTGATCCGCGGCCCTTCTCTCCGCACGGATCATGTCGTTGACTTCTCGACTCCGGATGGGGTCACAAGGCGGTGAACGACATGCAGGCAGGCACCGGTCCGGACTCCGCCGAGCAGGGCGAGGTGGCGCGGCTACGCGCCGAAGTCGCAGCGCTGCGCGCCCAGCGTGCGCCAGGTGACGAACCACGCAGCGGCGGCCGCTGGCGCTCGATCGTCTCCGTCGTCCTGATCGCCCTCGGTTGTCTCACGCTGATCCCGGCGACGGCGGCCGTGTGGTTGCAGTCGGTCGTGACCGACACCGACAGATACGTCGATACAGTCGGTCCGCTCGCCGAGGACTCCGACGTCCAGGCGGCAGTGACGAACCGGATCACCAACGAGATCTTCACCCGGCTCGACGTGGCGCAGATCGTCGACGAGGCCGCGCAGTTGCTCGCCGAGCAAGGTGCCCGGCCGCGCGTGACGGCGTCGCTGCAGGGCCTGGCCCAGCCGATCGCGGGAGGCGTCGAGGACTGGATGCACGGCCAGATCGCCACCATCGTCGCGAGCGACGCCTTCGCCACGGCTTGGGAGGAGGCCAACCGCACCGCGCATGACAGCCTGGTCGCCGTCCTGACCGGCCGGACCGCGGACAGCGGGCTCGTCGTGCGTGACGACACCGTCAGCATCCAGCTTGAACCGCTGATCACTCATGTCAAGGACGCGCTCGTGGGGGCCGGCTTCACGCTCGCCGGGCAGATCCCGGCCGTCGACGCCGAGTTCGTCCTCTTCCAGTCCGACGGGATCACCACCGCCAAGAGCGGGTTCCGGGCCGTCGACCAGCTCGGCACCTGGCTGCCGATCCTTGCGGTCACGCTCATCGCCGCAGGCGTGCTCGTCGCACGCAACCGGCGTCGCGCGCTCGTCGCCGCCGGCGCCGGGACGGCGGTCGCGATGCTGGTGATCGGCATCGCCCTCGCCGTTGTGAGACCGCTCTACCTCGAGTCACTGCCCACCACCGTGAACAGCGACGCCGCCGCGGCCGTCTTCGACCAGGTCGTGACGTTCCTGCGCACCACGCTGCGCACCGTGCTCGTCGTAGGGCTGATCGTGGCTCTCGTCGCCCTTCTCACCGGTCCGTCGACGCAGGCAGTCGCGCTTCGACGGGGCATCGCCGGGATGGGCGCCCGGGCCGACCAGCGCGGCTGGCGCACCGGGCCGGTCGCCACGTGGCTCCACGGCCACAAGCGCGCCGTGGAGATCGCCGTCGTGATCGCCGGCGCGCTCGCGCTCGTCTTCTGGAGCTACCCGACACCCGCCGTCGTCCTGTCGATCGCGGTGGCAGCGATCGTTCTGGTGATAGTGGTCGAGATCTTCGGAGCCACGCCGGGACAGGTACCGCCCGCCCCAGGATGAGCACGGGCTCCAGTCGGCGCCGCTAGGTGGTCCACGACGAAGGGACATGCCATGACCGGTCCGCATGCCACGGTGAACGGCCGGCCGACGCACGCTCCGGCGGCCGGCCGTTCACCGTGGCATGCGGACCGGTCATGGCA